>NZ_JBNNSF010000001.1:0-432098 GCF_050277495.1 Chitinophaga sp. NPDC101104
TGTAAAGAAGTTGTTTGAACTGACTAAATTTTCTCTCGAAAATCAGACGTTTCAATTTAATGTTGTCGCTAACATTACCTGTGTTTTGTTACATTTCTGTAACGTGCTGTTGTTTCCAAACTTTCAAAGATCTTTCGTTTCACCACCGCTGCAATTACTGCAGTGACAGGCGAACTACTCGTGGGCGATATCCAGGTTGCGAACCTGCAGGCCTTAAAGCCAATATCATCATTACATCTTAAAGAACTTTTTCGTTTTCCTTCTTTCGTGCGCCACCGTTTCAGTGACCGTGTTTCGAAGGGAGTGCAAAGGTAGTGATTATTTTCTTTCTTCCAAATTTTCGGTCAGAAATTTTATTTTTTATTTTTCTGATCCTCAACTACTTATGCAGGTAACATTCTTTATAGTGAAGTGCGCTTTTCCCTTCGGATCGAGCAACATTTTCCCGTTCCTTTCAAGCGGATTGCAAAGATAGAATGTTTTCAGATTACAGCAAAATTTTAAGTGGCAACTTTTGAAAAAAACTTGCGCAAACGCCTCCCTTTCCTTCAAAATCGTGCACAGTACTTATTAATATATAGAAAACGGAAAAATGACGCTGCATCAGTCATCGATAATTCCCGCCCGGATCAAGCCCCGATCCGCATTTATGCTACCTTCATATCCATGGAAACCACATCTTCCGACTCGACCGACATCGGCCGGGCACTCGATTTCTTCGCCTCCGTTTCTCCCCTGTCCGCCGCCGCGCGCGATGCGCTCAGTCATTGCATGGCACTCGATTCCTTTCCCAGGAAGCACTGTTTCCAACTGGCGAAACGGCCGGCAACACATTTATTCATCGTCGCCAAAGGCCTCGTCCGCAGCTTTTATCAACACAATAACCGGGAAATCACCCTGCTACTGGGAATGGAAAGCTGCATCGTTTGCGCGATGGACAGCCTCCTCAGCGGAAGCCCCTCCTATTACAGCATCGAAACACTGGAAGACAGCGACATCATCTCCATTTCATATGCAGACCTGGAACGCCTGTACAGCGAGTTCCACGAGATTGAGCGACTGGGCAGGCTCATGATCAGCCAATATTACCTGGAGCAGGACCAGAGCTTGCGGTCGCAGCGGTTCCTTTCCGCCCGGGAGCGCTACCAGGAATTGATGCAAAAACAACCGGAATTATTGCAACGGGTACCGCTGCAGTTTGTGGCGTCGTACCTGGGCATGTCTGCGGAAACGTTGAGCCGTATCCGTGGGTAGCGCAACAAAAAGGGCCGCGCAAACACTCCGGTCAGGAATGTTTGCACGGCGCATCTAATATAATGACTCTCAAAAGCTTATTGATAATTGGCAGGGCGATTGCCTGCGGGGTTCATTGGTTTTACCGGACTCTCAAAAGCAAAAATTCCTTCCTGGCGGACGGTACCATAACAACATGAAAACAGAAAGGTTCTGATGTTGCCCCTATTTATTTTCCTTCCTCTAGTACCATTTTTTTGCGAATCTCATCAATTTCACGGTATGCTTACGGCAGTGTTCCTGCTGAAGTGACTTATTATGATTTACCGGCAGCGGGCGAAGCGCGGCCCGGCCATATTGCGTTACTTTCCGTGGCTTCCCAGGTTTTGCACCGACCGTAGCATTCGGGCGAGATGATCCGGTTTTTGCCAACGGAGCTTTCCGAAGGCGGTGACCTTAACCGGTTTGATGCCGCAGAACTCAAGCGTGGCGTGCTTCATGGCGCGGTGGCCCGCGTTGCGGTAGACGAGCCAGTTATACCAAAGCGGGCTATCCATCGTGGTGATGAGGCGGCCCGATTTCCCTTTCAGCAGTTTGTCCCATAGCGGGGAATTGTCGCGATACTTGAAGGCCTTGCCGGGAAGGAATACCCTGTCGATAAAGCCTTTCATCAGCGCGGGGTACGTTCCCCACCAGGTGGGGTAAACCCAAACCAGGTGATCGCACCACTGGATATCGGCCCACGCGGCTTCCAGGGCGGGCTCCCAGGGGCTGCGCTGGCGGTAGCCATGATGAAGGTCGGGCTGGAAAGTTATCTCTCCGAGTTTCAGCTGGCGAACGGAATGCCCGGCTGCAGCGGCCCCTTTGGCATAGGCATCGGCCAAAGCGCCGCAGAAGCTGGTTGCATCGGGGTGGCCCAGGATCACGAGGATTTTCTTCGATTTCATGGGTGTAAAATTCAGCAAAGTGACGGGCGATCTTTTTGATATAAATCAATAAGTGGAATGATAATAGTGGCGAAGGATTGCCTGGGATCAGCGAAATCCATGATAATCGTTTTTGGCAGGAGAATGAGGCGCCGAAGGATTGTCCGGGATCAGGAAAGCCCTGATAATCGTTTTTGGCGGGAGAATGATGGTGGCGAAGGATCGCCGGGGATCAGTAATAACCGTGATAATCGCTTTTGGCAGAAGAATGATGGAACCGGCACTACAGCATGCCGAAGCAAGACAATCGAGGCGGCGACGCCCGGGAAAAGGATGTTTGGAAAAATCAATCCGAGGAAAGGGGGCTCCGCGGCAATGAGCATCCGGAACATAAAAAGCACCGGTGCATAAAGAAACATCCGGCGCATGAAGAGCATCGGAGTATAAAAAGCACCTGGAGCATAAAAAAAGGTCCGTTAGAAAACGGACCTTCTACTAAACTAACCCAAACAAACGTTTAAAAAACGTATGTAAAATCTTGAATTTCTTTTTGTTGTGCCGGAACTTCTGGCTGGAATACTGATCCTGTAAGGGGGATTCGTGCGTTCCAGTCCCGGTTCCGGAGTGTGGCGCACCCAATCTTAGGCGGTAGCTGCGGCTTCGGCGAGCTTCGCTTTGATCTTGGCTTCCACTTCGGCAGCTACTTCCGGATTGTCGAGCAGCAATTGCTTCACGGCATCGCGGCCCTGGCCGAGCTTGTTGCCTTCGTAGCTGAACCAGCTACCGCTTTTCTGGACGATCCCGTATTCCACGCCCATGTCGATCAATTCACCGACTTTGGAGATCCCGAGGCCGAAGATGATATCGAATTCGGCCATCCGGAAGGGAGGCGCCACTTTATTTTTCACCACTTTCACTTTCACGCGGTTACCTACTGCTTCGTCGCCGTCTTTGATCTGGCTCATACGGCGGATATCCAGGCGTACGGAAGCGTAGAATTTGAGGGCGTTACCGCCGGTCGTGGTTTCGGGGTTGCCGAACATCACGCCGATCTTTTCGCGCAGCTGGTTGATGAAGATGCAGCAGCAGTTCGTTTTGGAGATGGTGGCGGTCAGTTTCCTGAGCGCCTGCGACATCAGACGTGCCTGGAGGCCCATTTTGCTTTCGCCCATTTCCCCTTCCAGCTCGCCTTTCGGTACGAGGGCGGCCACGGAGTCGATCACCACTACATCTACCGCGCCGGAAAGGATCAGGCGGTCGGCGATCTCGAGGGCCTGCTCGCCATGGTCTGGCTGTGAAATCAGGAGAGAATCCACATCCACGCCCAGCTTGCGGGCATATGAGCTATCGAATGCGTGCTCGGCGTCGATGATGGCGCAAATGCCACCTTTTTTCTGCGCCTCCGCAATCGTATGGATCGCGACAGTCGTCTTACCCGAAGATTCAGGCCCGTAAATCTCGATGATACGGCCTTTCGGGAAACCGCCAATACCCAGGGCAATATCCAGCCCCAGCGAGCCCGTGGAAATAACCTCCATCGGCGCTTCCGCTTTTTCTCCCATCATCATCACGGATCCCTTTCCGAAATCCTTCTCGATTTTGTCCATGGTAAGGCGAAGGGCCTTCAGCTTTTCTGTATTGGCGTTTGACATATCAGTTTGAATTAATGAGTCAGTATTTAGGTTTGTTTTCGTTTTTTTCATTCCCGGTTTGGTACTGCAAGGTAAAACTATTTTCAGATATTATCCTAAAAAAATTAGCAATTTCTTTCCAATGCTAATTTTAATAGTATGTTCCCTTCCGTTCACGATACAAAATTGCAGCGCCGCTACGCATGGGATCTGCGCAGTGAAAAAATTCCCGGAAAAAAGTTGAAAAAAGAAGGAAAAAGCGGAAGTGTGCGACGCAACGGCGGCCCAAAAGCCCTGCCAGCGCCGGCTTCCCCCTGCACCTACCCCAAAATGAGATAAGCGCCCACCTGTGCCACGAGCCCTACGAAGAAGCCCGTCCACACCTCAGCAGGCGTATGCGCATCCAGCACCAGGCGGGCCGTGCCCGCCACGCCGGCCAGCACAATGGCGATCGCCAGCGGCACCGCGACGTTCATGCCCATGCCGGCCATGAGGCAGACCAGGTAGCCCACAACGCCCCCCCAGCCCACGGTATGCATGCTGATCTTCACGAAGCTGTTGGCCACGAAGGAGATCACCACGGCAATGAAAACACCGAGCCAGAACGCATTATAAAATGCCGGCGCCGCCCCTTCGCGCTTGAAGGTATAAAACGCCCAGAAGTAAAATATGATAGAGGCTACATAAGGAATGATCCGGTCTTTCTGGTCTTTCATCGTAATGCTCCCCACGAAACCCAGGGCTTTCGATAAAGACACCACCAGCATGGGGAACAGCACGCTCGCCACCGCCACGCGGATGAAAAGCACGTCGTAATCCCAGCGGAAACTGTTGCTGCGGAACGATGTAAAGAATTCGGGCAGCGCCGTTACGGACAGGAAAGTCACGAGCAGCGGGATAAATAAAGGATGCAGAACGTACGAGAATACGTTCGCCAAAGCCCTCGTCACGGGCGAAAAAGTCGGTTTCTGCTCTTCCATGAATGTCATCATAATTCCTTGCGTAAACGCGCCACCGGTATATTTAACTGCTCCCGGTACTTGGCCACGGTGCGCCGCGCGATGTTGTAACCCTTGTCTTGCAGCATCTTGGTCAGGTTCTCGTCGCTCAGCGGCTTGCGCTTGTTTTCCCCGCCGATCATGTCGGCCAGGATCTTCTTCACTTCGCGGGTCGATACTTCCTCACCGCTGTCCGTGCTGAGCGATTCGGAGAAAAAGAATTTCAGCTTGAAGGTGCCGAATTCGGTTTGAACGTATTTGCTGTTGGCCACGCGGCTCACCGTCGAAATATCGAGCTGGGTGATGTCCGCTATATCCTTGAGGATCATGGGCCGCATCGTGGTTTCGTCGCCGGTCAGGAAGAAATCGTGCTGATAGTTCAGGATCGCTTCCATGGTGCTCAGCAGGGTATGCTGGCGTTGCTTGATGGCGTCGATGAACCATTTGGCCGCATCGATCTTCTGTTTGATGAACAACACCGCCTCTTTCTGGCGCTTATCTTTCTTATCTCCCCGGTCGTATTCCTTCAGCATTTCACGGTAACCTTCCGAAATCCGGAGGTCGGGCGCGTTTTTGCTGTTGAGGGACAGTTCCAGTTTGCCATTGTTGTTCATGATGAAAAAATCCGGGATCACATAGCTTTCCGCCTTGTTCAGCACGCTGTAATTGGCGCCTGGCTTGGGGTTCAGCTTGATGATCTGGCCGATGGCCTCGCGGAGATCGTCGTCCGTAAGGTTCAGGGCGCGTTGTATTTTCTCGTAATGTTTTTTCGTGAATTCGTCGAAGTAGTCGTCGAGGATGCGGGTGGCGTAAATGACGCCTTCATCGTCCTGCGGTTTTCTCCGCAGCTGGAGCAGGAGGCATTCCTTGAGATCGGAGCAGCAAACGCCCGGGGGGTCGAACGTCTGGATCATTTTGATCATCTGGCGGATTTCTTCCTCGTCGGTTTCCACATTCTGGGAAAAGGACAGGTCGTCTACGATGGCGGAAGCCTCGCGGCGGAGGTACCCGTCGTCATCGATCGAGCCGATGATCTGTTCGGCGATGCGGCGCTGGCGCTCGTCGAGCGACTGCAGCCCCAACTGATCAAGCAGGTGGTCGTGGAAAGTGGTTTCCACGCGGATGGGCATGGTGCGCTGCTCGTCGGGGTCCGGATAATTATCGTCGCGGAGTTTGTAATCGGCGATTTCGTCGTCGCCTTCAGACACGTATTCGGAGATATCTATATTATCGTATTCGCTTTCGCTGCCATCGGGCTCGAATTCGTCTTCGGAACCGGCCTCGAACTCTTCGGCGGGCTTTTCCATTTCGTCGTCGGGAGAGGAGCCGTCTTCACTGTATTCGAGTGCGGGGTTTTCTTCCAGTTCTTCCTTGATCCGCTCTTCCAGATTGGCAGTAGGTACCTGCAGCAGTTTCATGAGCTGAATTTGCTGAGGCGACAGTTTCTGTAATAATTTCTGTTGTTGGGTCTGCTTTAACATGGCTCGTTCCTTTTTACCACTTGTCCTCTCCGTCCAGGCTTAATTGATCCGGAAGCAAGCGGAACGACCTTCGGTGAAAGGGCGTGTCGCCGTGGTTACGGATTGCGTCTCTGTGCTGGCGGGTCGGATAACCTTTGTTGTCTTTCCAGCCATAGTTCGGGAATTGTTCATGCAGGTTTTGCATGTATTCGTCCCGATAGGTTTTGGCCAGCACCGATGCTGCAGCTATGGAAGCATATTTTCCGTCGCCCTGAATTATGCAGGTATGCGGGATATTGCCATAGGGAGTGAACCGGTTACCATCGATGAGTAACAACTGGGGCTGTAGCGATAATCGTGCCAAAGCGATGTGCATCGCTTTGAACGAGGCTTTCAGGATATTGATCCTGTCAATTTCCTCATTATCGACGCTGGCAACGGCGAAGGCCAGGGCCCGGGCTTCGATGATGGTCCTCAGTTCGAACCGGTCGGATTCCGTCATTTGTTTGGAATCGTTGAGGAACGGGTGGCTGAAATCTCTCGGCAAAATAACCGCCGCGGCGAACACGGGGCCTGCGAGGCATCCCCTTCCGGCTTCATCGCATCCGGCTTCCGTGAGTTCGTCCTGAAAATAAGGCAGCAGCAAGGTTACTGGTTTAGTTGGCGCTAAAATTACAAAAACCGGCCGAATGATTCCGGAATTGATAAAAATCATCCGCGGTGCCGGTAATTTCCCCATAAATTTGCGGGTTATGGACATGCAGCAAACAAAAGGGAACCGGGCCATCGTCATCTGGTTATACACCGGGGTGGCCATGATCATCGTGCAGGTATTGCTGGGCGGCATTACGCGGCTGACGGGCAGCGGGCTCAGCATCACGGAATGGAAGCCTATCCTCGGCGCCCTTCCGCCCATGAACGAAGCCGCCTGGCAGGAGGCGTTCGCGAAATACCAGGAGATCGGGCAGAGTAAATATATCAATAGTCATTTTACTTTGACCGATTTCAAATGGATTTATTTCTGGGAATGGCTCCACCGCAACTGGGCGCGCCTCATCGGCATCGTGTTCTTCGTCCCTTTTATCTATTTCATCCTGAAAAAGATCATCGACCGCAGCATGATCTGGCCCATGGTGGTACTTTTCGTGCTAGGCGGCCTCCAGGGCGGGATCGGCTGGATCATGGTGCAGAGCGGGCTGAACGAGGAAGACCTTTACGTGAGCCATATTCGTTTAGCCGGGCACTTTATCGCTGCGTTGGGATTGCTGTGGTACGTGCTCTGGTTCGCCCTGAAACTGAGCGTTCCCGCTTCCGGCCGCGCCGAAGCGCCGGGGCTCCGCCGGCTTTCCGGCTGGATCCTGGGGGTTTTGGTCCTCCAACTAATATATGGCGCGTTCATGGCAGGTTTGCACGCGGCCCTTTCCGCACCTACCTGGCCGTCTGTCAACGGGTTCGCCGTTCCGCCGGGGATGTTTGCGCAGGGAGGGTTCTGGGCCGATGCCACGCACAATCCCATCACGATCCATTTCATCCACCGCGGGCTTGCCTATATATTAATAATACTGATCGCCGTATGGTACGTGAAGTCGCACCGGTTCCCGCAGCTGCAGGGCGCCCGCGCCGCCGCATTGTTCACCGTGCTGCTGCAGGTGTTCCTCGGCGTGCTCACCGTGCTGAACAGCTCCGTGAAAATACCGCTGGCATTCGCGCTGGCGCACCAGTTCGTGGGTATGGGCCTGCTCATGGTGATGGTATGGGCGCGATTCCTGACGCTGCCGGCGCACCGCTGACATATTATTAATTTTTCATTGCCGATTTTCTCCTTAATTTACTGAGGTGAAAAGATTTTGGTCAAGATTCTTCTACTCCTTCCCTATTCAGCTGCTGCTGCTGCATTTCCGCAAGTACCAGGTGCTGTTGATATTCTGGGCGATCCTGTTCAGCACCATCAACGGCGGCTTCGCGAAGCTGTACGGCGGCGATGCGCTGTACCTGGCGCCCGAATACATGGGAAAGGTGAATTTCTACAGCACCACCGTGATGGGCGTGGCCACCGCCATCTTTACCATGAGCTGGAACATCACCACGTTCATCTTGCACAGCGGCCGGTTTAAATTCCTCGCCACCACATCCCAACCCTTTTCGCGCTATTGCCTCAACAATTCGATCATTCCCGCCGCCTTCCTGCTCATGCTGCTTTGGCGCGGATGGCAGTACCAACGCTGGCAGGAGCTCAATTCCGTTCCGCAGATCCTGCTGCTGGCGGAAGGTTTTATCTGCGGCTACCTCGCCATCCTCTTCGTCTCATTTTTCTATTTCTTCAACGCGGATAAAAATATCGGGAAACGGCTGATGCGCAAATTCGGCAATCCGCGCAATTTCCTCCGCACCATCCTCATCCCCAACCAGGAGCACGACGAAAACGCCATCCCCGTACTGAATTATTTCTCCAGTCCATGGCGGGTACGCCGGGCCAGGAACGTCGGGCATTACAACAAACATTACCTCGATAACATTTTCCGCCAGCATCATTTCGCGGCCATGATCACGATAGGCCTGGCGCTGGTGTTCCTCGTCATCATGGCCTACCTCATGGATTATCCCGCGTTCCGCATCCCCGCGGGCGCGAGCGTCCTCATCTTCTTCGCGTTCCTCATCGGCGTGGCCGGCGCATACGCGTACCTGCTCGAAAGCTGGGCCATCCCCATACTGATCGGCATCATCATCAGCCTCAACTGGATGGTGAAAAACCAGTGGCTCGACAACCGCAACAAAGCGTACGGACTTAACTATAACAATAAAAAAGACCGCCCCGCCTACAGCGTGCCGCACCTGCAGGAATTCTTCACGGCAGCGCGCGCGGAAGCCGACCGGAAACATACCCTGCAGATCCTCGAAAACTGGAAAAAGCAATTCCCCGCAGGCAGCAAGCCCCCGCTGATCGTACTGAACACCAGCGGTGGAGGGAGCCGTTCCGCGGCGTGGACGATGAACGTGCTCCAGCGGTACGACAGCCTACTCAAAGGAAAAATGCTCCGCCATACCTTCCTCATGACCGGCGCCTCCGGCGGGATGCTCGGGGCCACGTATTTCCGGGAGCTGTACCTCCGGCGCCAGGAGCACCGGCTGCCGGCGTCGCAGAACCTGTACGACAGTTCGTACTGCGAAAAGATTTCCAGGGATTTGCTGAACTCCGTGTTCAGCTCGTTCGCCGTCAACGATTTCATCACCCCGTTCCGGCATTTCAAGATCGGCGACAACGCCTACGCGAAAGACCGCGGGTATGCCTTCGAGATGCAACTGAACCTGAACACCGATCACATCCTCAATAAAAAACTCGGCGAATACCGGGAGGCGGAATTCGAAGCGCGGATCCCCATGCTGATCTGGTGCGCCAGCATCAATGCAGACGGGCGCCGGCTGTATATGTCGCCCCAACCGGTAAGTTACCTCTGCGCGCCCGAGTACCGGTACCCGACGAGGAGCGTCCGGGATGTGGACGGGGTGGACTTCGCGCAGTTTTTCGCCAACCAGGACGCGCAGGAGCTGCGGGTCACGAGCGCCATCCGGATGAGCGCCACTTTCCCGTATGTACTGCCGAACGTTTTCCTACCGAGCAGCCCTATCATCGATGTGATGGACGCGGGCATCAGCGATAATTTCGGGCAGGAAACGAGCCTCCGGTTCCTGTATAATTTCCGGGAATGGATCAATGCCAATACCGCCGGCGTGATTTTCCTGCAGCTGCGCGATTCGCGGAAAAACGATGTGAGCCCCATCAAACAGAAAAAAGACCTGGGAGATCTGATCTTCGAGCCCCTGTTTTCCATGCAGCGGCACTGGACGAGCATGCAGGATTTCGATCAGGACCAGCTTATTAATTATATGGAGGGATGCTTTCCCGGGAAGTTTACCCGGCTGATCTTCCAGTACGTTCCGCAGCAGGCAGACAAGGCGGCGGCGCTGAGCTGGCACCTCACGCCGCGGGAAAAACTGGACATCGCCCGGGCGCTCGACAACCCGGCCAACCAGCAGGCCTTCCGGCAGCTGGAAGCCGCGCTGGGCGGGACTTCCAACACTCAATGACTCTCACACATGTTTGTCATATCACATTTATAACAATCTATATAACAACTATTTGGGCAAATGTCCGGATTCTGTTATTTCCGGGTTATTTAAAAATGGTCGGCACCAAATTCGCATGATTATTCGTACCTTTGCGCCTTCATTTCGGATTCTTCCGGTTTTTCAGAGCTATCAGGAAGGGGTCGGAAACGGCTAAAAACATTGTCATGCAAATCAGAAACATCGCTATCATCGCGCACGTAGACCACGGCAAAACGACCCTGGTAGACAAGATCTTACATTCTACCAACGTGTTCCGGGCCAACCAGGAAACAGGGGAGCTGATCATGGATAACAACGACCTGGAAAAGGAACGCGGTATCACGATCCTGTCCAAAAACGTGTCGGTTGAATATAACGGAGTGAAAATCAACGTTATCGATACTCCGGGCCACGCCGACTTCGGTGGTGAGGTGGAACGCGTACTGAAAATGGCGGATGGTGTGATCCTGCTCGTGGACGCCTTCGAAGGCCCTATGCCGCAGACCCGCTTCGTACTCCAGAAAGCCCTCCAGCTGAACCTGAAACCCATCGTTGTAATTAATAAGGTAGACAAAGCGAACTGTCGCCCCGACGAAGTGCATGACGCCGTTTTTGAACTCTTCTTCAACCTCGACGCAACCGAAGAACAGCTGAACTTCCCGACCTATTACGGTTCCGGCAAGAACGGCTGGTTCAACGATTCGCTCACGCCCCGTGAAGACATCCTGCCCCTGCTCGACGGTATCCTCAAACACGTTCCGCAACCGAAGATCGCAGAAGGCTCCCTCCAGCTTCAAATCACCTCTCTCGACTATAGCACCTTCCTCGGCCGTATCGCCGTAGGTAAAGTGACCCGTGGCACCATCGTCGAAAACCAGCCCATTTCACTGGTACAGGTAGATGGCTCCATCAAGAAATCCCGTGTTCGTGAACTGTACATCTTCGAATCGCTCGGTAAAAAACGCGTGACCGAAGTATACCCCGGCGACATTTGCGCGGTGGTAGGCCTGGAAGATTTCGGTATCGGCGACACCATCGCCGACTTCGAAAATCCCGAAGCACTGCCCGTTATCAGCGTAGACGAGCCTACCATGAACATGATGTTCAGCATCAACAACTCTCCCTTCTTCGGTAAAGACGGCAAATTCGTGACTTCCCGTCACCTGCGCGACCGCCTCATCAAAGAAACCGAGAAAAACCTCGCCCTCCGCGTGGTTGACACCGACTCCGCCGACTCCTTCCTGGTGTACGGCCGCGGTATCCTCCACCTCGGCGTACTGGTAGAAACCATGCGTCGTGAAGGGTACGAGCTGACCGTTGGCCAGCCGCAGGTAATCCTGAAACACATCGACGGCAAGAAATGCGAGCCTTATGAAACCCTCGTGGTAGACGTTCCCCAGGAATTCGCTTCCAAAGTGATCGACCTGGTTACCCGCCGCAAAGGTGAAATGCTCATCATGGAAACCAAAGGTGAAATGCAGCACCTGGAATTCGAAATTCCTTCCCGCGGCCTCATCGGTCTGCGTACCCAAATGCTGACCAACACCGCCGGCGAAGCCGTAATGGCACACCGCTTCAATGATTACAAACCCTGGAAAGGCCCCATCCCCGGCCGTAACAACGGTGTACTCGTGGCAAAAGAAGCCGGTACCACTACCGGTTACTCGCTCGACAAACTGCAGGACCGCGGATCATTCTTCGTGGACCCGGGAGAAGAAGTTTACCGTGGCATGATCATCGGTGAAAACAACAAACCCGGTGACCTCGTGGTAAACCCGAACGAAGGCAAGAAACTAACCAACATGCGCGCGAGCGGAAGCGACGCGGCTACCAATATTGCGCCGAAGATCCTGATGACGCTTGAAGAATGTATGGAGTATATTCAGCAGGACGAATGCATCGAAGTTACTCCGAACCACATCCGTATGCGCAAAACCATCCTTGACGAAGAAGAACGCAAGAAATTCCAGAAGATGTTGAAAGCTGAAGAGGTGAACTGATGAATCAAAAGAACTAACATTAGAAGGATACGGAACCGGGCCATAACAGCCCGGTTCTTTTTTTATCCTTACATCCCGGGAATGCCCATGCCGCCGAGCATTCCACCCGCCATGCCTTTCATTTCGGCTTCCCAGGTTTCTTCCGCCTGTTTCAGCGCGCGGTTCAACGCCGTAATGAGCAGGTCTTCCAGCTCCTCCTTCCTGTCTGCCGACAGCAATTCCGGATCGATCTCCACGCTCTTCACTTCACGGCCGCCCGTCACCAGCGCCTTGACGCCGCCCGCTTCCCCTTCAATGGTAATATGACGCAGGCGCTCTTTGCTTTCCTGCATTTTCTGCTGCGCTTCCTGCAGCTTGCCGAACAAATCTCCAAACATATGATACCGTTTTGCGCAAAGATATATTTTCCCCGGCGGCGGCAGAATACGTAACTTGCCGGATATGATCATGACGGATGTTTGCATTATCGGCGCCGGCCCCGGCGGAGCGGCGGCCGCCCTCCAGCTCGACAGGCTGGGCATTCCCTGCGTGGTAGTCGACAAAGCGGTTTTCCCGCGCGACAAAGTTTGCGGCGACGGCCTCAGCGGTAAAGTGATCGCCGGGCTGAACCGGATCGACCCGGCCATCGGCCAGCGGTTGCAGGCTTTCGCCGAAAAGGAAAACAGCTGGGGCGTAACGTTCGTAGCCCCCGGCCGCACGGGGATGGACGTTCCCTACAAACCGAATTACGATCCTGCCAACGACGCGCCCATCGGCTTCGTCTGCAAGCGGATACATTTCGATAATTTCCTGGTGGATGAGCTGAAACAATGCAAAAACGTGCAGCTGATCGAAGGGAAATCCATCGATCGATATACACCGGCCCCGGACGGATATGAACTGAGCGACGCGAAAGGGACTTTGCAGGTCCATGCAAAGATCATCATCGTCGCCAACGGCGCGCATTCGGCATTCACCAAAGACGTGGCCGGTATCCGGATGGAACCCAAGCATTACGCCGCAGGCGTGAGGGCTTATTATACCGGGGTGACGGGCATGCACGACCACAGCTACATCGAGCTGCATTTCCTGAAGAACCTCCTGCCCGGGTACCTCTGGATCTTCCCGCTGCCCAACGGCGAAGCGAACGTGGGCATCGATATGCCTTCCGACACGATGCGCCGCCGCAAGGTGAACCTCAAAACCCTCCTCCACGAAACCCTGCAATCCGACCCGGTTTTCGCGGAAAGGTTCCGTGCTGCCCAACCCGTCAGCGCCGTGGAAGGCTACGGCCTGCCGCTCGGCTCCCGCTCCCGGAGGCTCTCCGGCGAACGCTGGATGCTCGTGGGCGATGCCGCTTTCCTCATCGATCCTTTTACCGGCGAAGGGATCGGCAACGCCATTTACAGCGGCGCCATTGCAGCGAAGCAGGCGGCGGAATGCCTGCAGTCCGGCGATTTTTCGGCGGAAACATTACTGGCGTACGATGCGTCTATCCAGCGCGTGCTGGGACCGGAACTGCGGCTGAGCACCAAATTGCAGCAGCTCGTCCGCTACCCGCGGCTGTTCAACCTCCTCATGCGGGCCGGCACCCGGAACAAACAGCTCCGCGACGTGATTTCCAGCATGTTCTACGAAGTGGACCTCCGGAAAAAACTCACCAAACCTTCCTTCTACATCAAACTGCTTCTGAACCGGTAAACCTATGACGAGAGCGATATTCCTGCTGGCCGGGGTGCTGGCGATCTCAAACGTTAGCGCACAAACGAAATTTTACGACGAGCAAGACGGCATCCTCCGCCTTACCCAGGCCGGGGCCGAACATTTGTCTGGCCTCCCGCTGAAATGCATGCAGCACCAGTTTCCCTATAAAACGGGCATCGTGTTCTCCGATTCCACCCTCATCGAAAAACCCATCGCGTACCATCCTGCATTTTACGGGTGTTACGACTGGCACAGCAGCGTTCACGGCCACTGGATGTTGGTCCGCCTGCTGAAAACATACCCGAACCTCCCCAATGCCGCGCTCATCCGCGAGAAGTTGTCGCAAAACCTCACGGCCGAGAATATCCGTAAAGAACTGCTGCTCTTCGCCAACAAGGAAAATAAAGGGTTCGAAAGGATTTACGGTTGGAGCTGGCTGCTCCAGCTGCAAAACGAACTGCTGACCTGGAACGATCCCTTCGCCCGGGAGCTTTCGCGCAACATCGCCCCCATGGCCCGTTATTTCAGCGTGGCCTGGCGCGATTTCCTCAAAAAGATCGCCTACCCCATCCGCGTCGGCGAGCACACCAACCTCGCTTTCGGGCTGCGGCTGGCATGGGATTACGCGGCCACGGCAAAAGATACGGCGCTCCAGTCTTCCATCCGTAGCACCGCCATGCGGTTTTACGCGGCAGACGCGGATTGCCCCGCCAGCTGGGAACCCGGCGGCTACGATTTCCTGTCGCCCTGCCTCGAAGAAGCCGATCTTATGTGGCGCATCCTTCCGGCGGCGGAATACAAGATTTGGCTAAAACGCTTCCTGCCGGGGCTTTTCAAACAGGAACCGCTGTTTAAGACCGCCATGGTCAACGACCGGACAGACGGGAAGCTCGTTCACCTCGACGGCCTCAACCTCTCCCGCGCCTGGTGCCTGTACGGCATCGCCCGGCACGCAGGGAGCCATGCGCCCGCCATCCGCGAACTGGCCGCGCAGCATCTCCGGGCGGCATTGCCCCACGTGGCGAGCGGCGACTATGCAGGCGAGCATTGGCTCGCTACTTTTGCCGTGTACGCGCTCACCGTGGAATAAACCCACAAAAATCAACGGAAAAACTGACACGGACGAGGTATCTTTCGTCCCGGTTTCGCCCTTCCATTCAAAGGAGAACAACCCTGATCGAATATTTATCCATGCCTGGCAGTCCTGATTTTTTCTTTTCGCTCGCAATGGTACTGATCGTTATTGCGGCTTGCTACTTCGCCTCACGGCGACTGTATGCCTATTCCTTACCGCCCTCCTATCCCACGCCGTTACCGGAAAGATTTTCGTTCGGGATTATCCTGATTATGGTGCTGCTGATATTCAGTTTGCTGACATGGGTCACGACAATCCCGGAGTTTACCATCTGGAAAAAAGGGTTCTGGTCGAACAATATTCCAGATGCAGACGAGCCGGTTAACAGGGGTCTGGAGTTGTATTCTGCCCTGAATGTTATTTTTACGCTGTGTGGCACCCTGTTTTGCCTGCTACTGCTGCTCCGGAAGCGCGACATTTTCCCGAAAGTATTCACCTGGTTCCTGCATATCAACACGGGCATGTATTGCGTGGCGGTAGTTGTGGAAAAATGGATATTGACGGGCGGCTTTCAATTTGATGTGGAGGAAATCCAGCTGATTTCGCTGAACGTAGCTTTGGTGTTGTTCGTCCTTTGGTACCTCAACACCTCGGGCAGGGTGAAACGGATTTTCGTGTTGCCGCATCCCAGTCTGGTGGATCACGGGCGCCCATGATTTTAAACGCTTCCTATCAATATATCTGTACCTACAACCCGTTAACATGAACTTTCTTCAAACCGACTTTTTGATTTCCGCCTTGCTGATCGCGTCTGCGTTCGTCGTTTTCGGCTTGATGGCCCTGCGGCTGAACAATGCTTCGCTGCCGCCGGTCTACCCCACTCCCAGGCCCATTGCTATCGGCGGTTGGCTGATCGTGATCGCGGCGCTGGTGATCCTTTCCTTGAGCTCGAGCTTCTTCAAACTTTTCGACCTGAGTATCTGGGTGGAGGGTTTCTGGACCGTCTATTTCCAAAATCCGGAATCATACTTAACCTTGTCGCTGCAGGTTTTAGATGCGTTGAACATCGTTTTCATCCTGACTTTCGGCTTTTTTTCCCTTATACTTTTTTTTAAACGGCGGGATATCGCTCCGAAAATGATGAATTATTACATCATCATCAGCACCGCCGTTAATTGTATTATCAGATTGACCGCTATTCTGGTGGAGCTTTCAGCCATCCCGTTCGATGGTTTGCCGGCGCGCCTGTTTATGGTACAGATCCTCGCTATAATAATTGGCATTCTCATTACCTCGCTGATCGTCAGGTACCTGAGAAACTCCACCCGATCAAAGGAAACCTTCGTGCTGCCGCACCCCAGCCTGGTCGACCACGAGCTCCCGGATTTCGACTTCAACAAAGAATCGTAATAAAAAAGGGAGCCAGCAGGCTCCCTTTCGCGTAAGGGTTATTGTGGAATAGTTACGGAGTCGAAGACGACCACTTTCTCCCAAAGTGCGTTGCATTTTTCGATGAACGCCAGGTGGATGGGATGTTCCTGGTAAATGTCGTGCCCGGCTTCGTCGTTGAAAACGGTCAACAGGCAGTAGCTGTAGCTTTTATCGATCACCGGCCTGTCTGTGCCGGCGGGTTTGCCGACGTTGAATACTTTCAGCGTCTCGATCTTCTCCAGCGAGCTCACGCCTTCCTCAAATGTCTTGATTTCCGCTGCGGTGAGACCGGGCTTCAGATAAAAATTTACTACGTGCACGAATTTTTGTGATGACATGGCCGTTTGATTTTGGACAGACAAGTTAGTGGTTCCTTGTTTAAAAATCAAGCCGTCTTTCATGACGAAGCTCACCCGGCCCATCGCCTGAACGTCTTTCATCGGGTCTCCGTCCACAGCGGTGAAGTCTGCCAGTTTGCCCGGTTCCACGCTGCCGAGGCGCGCTTCTTCCCCCAGCAGTTCCGCGGCCTTGATGGTAGCCGATTTGATGGCGTCCATCACGGGCATGCCGGCATCTGTCATATACACGAATTCCAGCCAGTTGCGGCCGTGTTGGTAAACGCCCGCGTCTGTTCCGAAAGCGATTTTCACGCCTTTCTTCCAGGCTTTGGCGAATGTTTTCTGGATTTGCGGGCCGATGGCTTCCGCTTTCGGCTTCACGATCTCGGGATAATAACCGGGAATTTTCGCGGAGTCGGCCACAGACCTGCCAGCCGTGATGGTAGGCACATACCAGGTACCGTGCTTGATCGCCAGCGCCATGGCCTCATCGTCCATCAGCGTTCCGTGTTCTATGGAGTTAACTCCCGCGCGGATGGCCCGTTTGATGCCTTCGGTCCCGTGTGCGTGGGCGGCCACTTTCATGTTGTAATCTTTCGCCGTGCTGATGATGGCGGCCAGCTCTTCATCGGTAAACTGCGGGCTGCTGCCGTCTTTCGCCACGCTGAGCACACCGCCGGTTGCCGTGATCTTGATCAGGTCTGCCCCGAATTTATAAGCCTGGCGAACGGCTTTCCGGCACTCGTCAGGCCCGTTGGCCACGCCGGCTTCCGGCCCGGGATCGCCCATGAGCGCGCGGTTGTAACCGTTTGTGGGATCGGCATGCCCGCCGGTAGTGGCGATGGATTTGCCCGCCGTGAAAATCCGCGGCCCGGTAATGAGCCCTTTCGCAATGGCGTTCCGCAAGGCGATGTTGACGCCCGTTCCGCCGAGGTCGCGGACGGTGGTGAACCCGGTCATCAAGGTCCTTTCCGCGTAGCGGACGCTCAGGAAAGCCAGGTCTGCAGGGTTTTGCGTGAATTTATCGGAATAGGCGGACTTGCTCGTTTCGGACTCGATGTGCACGTGCATGTCCATCCAGCCGGGCATGACCGTTTGCTTTTTCAGGTCTATCACTTTATCTCCGGGCGCGGGCGCCGTGAACCCGGATTGGACCGCGGTGATCTTGTTGCCCGTGATGATGACGGACATATTTTGCCGGGGCTTGTCGAGCACCCCGTCGATCAGGGTGCCGCAATGCAGGATGGTCCGCTGTGCGAAGGCGTTGCCGGCGCAGACGATGGCCAGGAAAAGGATCAGGATGGATTTCATATGTTGGTCAGGTATGAGCTTGGATCTCCTTGCGCACCGTCACCAGGTTCACGATATACACCAGCGCCAGGATCCCCAGCGTGGCGATAATGGTCATGATGCCGGGGTACGGCGCCACGAACATCCCGTGCTTCGCCAGGACGCCGCTGGCCCACCATTGCGCGGCAGACACTACGATCAGCGCGATCACGCCCGTCACGAAATACACCGGCACCAGCTGGCCCAGCAGGTAACGCTGCAACCGCTTCGGCGCGGTCCCCAACGTCACCAGCAACCGGATTTCCTTCCTGCACGACGATATGACGAGCTGGATGAACATACTGAAAACGAGGAGCGCGAACATGAGCAGCACACCGCCGAAAAACCCGACCACGCTCACGATCGTTTGCACGATGCCGCGGATCTTGTTGTATTTCGTTTTCTCGGAATCGGTCGAATAATTATGTTGCTCGAGATAGTTTTTCAGTTCGATGCTGCTGGGGTCTTTCACGCGGATCACGACGCGCGACGGCAGTTTGGCCTCTCCTTTCCCGTAGCGGGCGTTCGCCCAGTCCATAAACGACTGCGGTACGAGCACGGTGGAGATGCGATCGGAAAATCCCGCGATCTTTCCCCTGAACTGCCCCTGCTGCATGCCGTTGGAAATGATGACTTCCGGCGTAAGGCTTTTGATGGAAGTTTCGGAGAATTGCGGGATGCCGTTCCCCAGCGCAAACCCGAAGTTGAACATGTTCACGAAATCGCGCGGTACCACGATCGGCAGCATCTGGTCGCCTTCCCGCCATTTCCATTCGTCGGATTTAACATCGAGGAAAGTATCCGGCACGGCTTCGAAGAACGCGAGCGTCTGGAAGCCCAGCTGGTCGGCCTGCATCTGCACATTGAACTGCGCGGCGGTGATGGCGCCGAAGGCTTCCACGAAAGGCTGTGCGGCAAAATCTTTCTGTTCTTCGGGCGTGAATACCGTTTTTTCCGGCTTGCCCATCATATCGTTGGTGATCATTTTGTTGACCACGAGATAATCGGCCCGTTCGTTCTGGTTCCGGCTGCCATGCAGCAGTTCATTGAAATCCGTATGCACCTGGAGCGCTACGAGGATCAGCAGCATGGCTACGCCGAGGCCGATGATGGCCATCCAGTAACGGCTTTTGCCGACGCCGGTGCGGATGATCTTTTTTAAAATCCGGTTGAATTGCATGCTATAGCTGATAGGTTACGTCGTAATTGAAATGTTGATCGTGGTCGAGATCGGTGAGGATGAACCCGGCGTTGCGCGCGCGGCATTCCTGATCGATCAGTTTCGCGGCTTTGGCGGTATTGCCTTCGTCGAGGTGACTGAAGGGCTCGTCCATCATCAGCCACTGGAACGGCTGCATGAGGGCGCGGATGATGGCGATGCGCTGCCGTTCGCCATACGAAAGCGTGGCGGCGCTCTGGCCGAGCACATGCGTCACGCCCAGCTGTTCGGCGAATTCGCGGATTTTCTCTGCCGGGTACAGGGGTTTGTTGTTCATGACCCGTTTCAGTTCGATGTTTTCTTCGGCGGTAAGCTGGTCGAACAGCCGGAGGTCCTGGAACACGACGGAGATATTATCCTGGCGGATGGCGGCGAGTTGTGCGGCGGAATAATCTGCCCAGGGCTTTCCGCCGGCTTTGATAATGCCGGTATAATCGTATCGGATGTTGTAGAGATAATGCACGAGCGTGGTTTTGCCCGTACCGGAGGGGGCTTTGATCTTGACGAATTGCCCGGGCTGGAAGGCGACCTCCCGGTCCCAGATGTCCGATGGCCGCTGCCGGATCCTGTCGCGCAGGGGAACCGGCACCACGGCTGAAAGCTCGATCTGCATGTTGAAATGGATGTTAGGCTTAAATATAGGCAAAAAAAGAAAGCCGCCTCTTTGGAAAAGGGCGGCTTTCGGAAATATCGGTATCGATATGCGATTATTTTTCTTCTACTGCAGGCGCTGCGGTAGCGGCATCTTCAACGATGGCGCTGTCTACGGCCACCGCTTCGGTAGAAGGCTCGCCCCACATGGCTTCGTCGGCTTTACGCTTGGCGTTGGTGTAGTTGTACACTTTGTTGGTGAAATGGAACAGCTGGCTGAGCGCGTTCTTCGACTGGTCTTTAAACAGTACCACGCCGGAAGAATGGGATTTTTCGCCGCTGAACTGTTCGGATTTCGCGGAAATGGATTTCAGCAGGGATTTCAGGTCGGTGCTGATGCTATCGGGCAGTTCCATTTGTTTGGAAGGGATAGCGTTCATGATTTTTTCCACGTCAACGTAGAAAGCGCCATAGCTGCCTTTCGCATTGTCGAGCGCATCTCCGTCGAGTTTCGCTTTGCCTTTACCTGCATCGTAAGATTTCAGCAGTTCAGCATCGGAAGCAGCGAGCACGCGCTTGCTGTTGATCGACAGGGAAACTTCGCCGAGGGGCATGTTGGGAACATATTCATCGCCCTGTTTGGTGAGCGACTGTGCGATCATGGGGGAAGCCATTACTTTTTCGAAAGCGGCTTTGTCGCCCACTTTCAGGCTGAAGATCCATTTTGCTTCGGGTTTGGTAGCGGTGCTGTCCCATTCGGTGGGTTTGGGAACGGCAGCGAAGTCGGAACCAACGAGGGTCATTTCGCCTTTGAAAGCCAGCAGCAGATCGTCGAGGGTGATGCGTGCTTCGGAGAGGCCCATGTTGGCAAAACCGTCCATGCCCATCAGTTTCAGCAGTTCGCCGATGATGCGCAGGTCGAAGTTAACGGCTGCATAACCGAAAATGTTATCGGAAGGATATTGTTCGATAGCGGCTACGTTGACTTTTTCAACGGGGTATTTTTTGATGATGGCGGCGAGCTCTTTGCTGGTGTAAGACCATGCGTCGAAATCGATCTTGCCGGCTTCGAAGTTGGCGGAACCGGTGGTGAAAGCGCCTTCGGTGATTTTCTTCATGTTGGAAGCCATGAGGGCGCCCATGCCGGAAGCGTTGGCACCGTTCATATTATAAAGGGCTTCGCTGCTCATCCAGAAGAGGATGTCGCCTTTTTCCTTGCTGATGTCTTTGAAAGACGCGATGGTAGCAACCGATTCGTCTGCTTTGAGGGTGAACAGTTTTTCGAGGAGCGCGGCGCCGGTAGCGGCTGCGGGCTTGGCGGAATCTTCGCTGTCGAAGTAGCGGCTGCCCTGGTCGATCGTGGCGATGCCGATCATGGTTTTGGCGGTGAAGCCAACCACGCTGTTATTGTCTTCTACATATTTAAAGTCCTTACCGGCTTTTACTTCTTTTTTGGATTTCTCCTTCACGAACGCTTCGAGTTTCGTTGCATCGGAAACGTCGGCCACTACGATCATGCTCATGTTGCCGCTGGCTTCGCCGGGGACCATGGCGAAGAATACGTCGCCCTGGAGGTCGATACCGGAGTTTTTCGCGTCGGCGAGGGCTTTCGCGTAGTTATTGGAGGTGTCGGACTGCTGGAGGGTTTCGAAGATCTTGTCGATCGTGAGACCGTCTTTGGCCAGTTTGTCCTGGATTTGTTTGGATTTGAATCCGAAAACGATGGCGGCATTTTTAGGAATATGCTTTCCCGATTCCGGGGCTTTGGAGCACGAGGCTAACAGAATAAGCGCCGCACCCGTCATAAAGAGGAGCGCTTTTTGGATCGATCGTTTCATAAAGAAAGAGATGTTAAGAAAAATGGATTTGAAAATTAGAGGCAAAAATACAAGCTTTTTTGCTAATGCGTCTAAATTTGTTCCCTGGCGGGCGTTGGCTCGATTACTTTGCGCAATTTACATACCTTTGGCAGATATTCAGGATTTTAACCATTTTTTTGAAAGACCATATCTGACCTTTATGTACCTGATCCTCCTACAGTACATCCGCCCGCTGGCGGCTATCGAGCACTATATGGAAGCGCACAACGTCTTCCTGGAAAAGCAGGTCCGCGAAGGCCGCTTCATCCTCACCGGCAGGCGCAAGCCCCGCACGGGCTCCATCATCGTTTGCCGCGCCGGCAGCCGAAGGGAAGTGGAAGCCATCCTGGCGGAAGACCCGATGGACAAATTCCAGCTGGCCGTTTACGACATCATCGAATTCGAGCCGAATACTTTCGAGATGGCCGGCATCAGCTCCTGATCCGCCTTTCAAACAACCACCCACTAACCAACTTATCCAGCTCACACCTGCCGGCTCCCTGGCCCGGCATCCCCTTTCATCCGGAACGATTACTCAAAATGCGATCAGCCGCGCTACCGCGACCGGGGATTACTTTTCCATCAAACGATTGATTATCAAGCTATAATTTATTTCCTGCCGGCAGAAACGTTGGCTTCGGCAGCGGATTTCAGGCGCTGGAGGCTTTTCCGGAAATCGGTTTCGAGATTGTCTTTCATGAACATGCCCAGGATATTCTGCGGGCGGGGATATTTGGCGTCCATGCTCCACGAGACGCGGGTGCCGCCGGCGGAATCGGCAAATTTGAAGGAGATATCGCAAATGGAGGCAAGCGGTTCGAAAAACTCCAGCTGCTGGCGGATTTCTGTATGGGGCGTAAGGGAAAGATGGCGCAGGCGGCCGAAGCCGATCTTTTTACCGGTCCAGGTGGTAGACGCACCGGCCGTACCATCTACCCCGTCTATCCTGAATTGCGCGCCGGGCTCCCTTTCCTTGAGGGTATTCCATTGATTATAACGGTCGAAACGGGCGGTTTGGTCCCACACCGCGGCAGGCGGCGCGTGAATAAATACCGATTGCTCGATGTGAACATGCGTGGGGGCCACCAGCAACAGGATTGCCAGTAAAGCCATGGCCATGCCGATCACCCAGGCACTGTAATAGTAGAATTTTCTCAAAGGGATAGCTGGTTTTCCACAATTTACCGAATTTTTCCGGCGGTTGGAAACCCGTTACATTGGAAAGGCCGGCGCAAAGGAATTTGCACCGGCAGCATACAGTCAGGTTTTTTGGATGTGAATTACTTTTCTTTCCCGTTGAACTTCTTTTCCGCGTCCTGCGCCTTCTCGAAATCCAGGATCACCGAATTGATGCAGTAGCGAAGCCCCGTCGGCGGCGGGCCATCGTCGAACACGTGCCCCAGATGCGCCTTGCACCGGCCGCATTGCACTTCGGTGCGCTGCATGCCGTGAGAATTGTCGGGCGTATAGATCACGCTCGTTTTACTGACAGGCTGATAAAAACTCGGCCATCCGCAGCCGCTCTCGAACTTCGTGTCCGAAACGAACAGCGGATTGCCGCAAGCCGCGCAATAATACGTCCCGTGCTCCTTACTGTTCCAGAATTTTCCCGTAAATGCCCACTCAGTGCCCTTTTCACGGGCAATGTCGTACACATCCTTGGGTAAGATCTTTTTCCACTCTGCATCTGATAGGTTGACTTTGCCCGTGTCTGTGCGGGAATACACCGGGCTCTTTTTTTCTTCCATAAATGATTTTTTAGTCCCGTTTTGTGAGTAGGAACAATGACTGACTGTCATGGCTACAACTAATAATAGGTAGGTCCATGTCCTCATGGCTTCAGTTTTAATATGCACAATACCTACGGAACATAATTATTTATAAATTATTAATCTGGATATGTGTAGTTCCGTCTATGCACCTTAAAGGTACGAAACGTACAACTGTATGGATTGTACGCCTTCATGTATTTAACAATATTTTTTCTTCCTAACTTTACGCCAAAAGGCAGGTAAGTGGCGGATATCATCAATTTATTACCGGACAATATTGCGAATCAGATAGCAGCGGGCGAAGTGATCCAGCGGCCGGCATCGGCGGTAAAGGAGTTACTGGAAAATGCGGTGGACGCCGGCGCCACTGAAATCCAACTCATTATAAGAGATGCGGGCAAAGAGCTCGTTCAGGTGATCGATAACGGAAGCGGGATGAGCGACACCGATGCACGGATGTGCTTCGAACGGCACGCGACTTCCAAAATCAGGTCGATCGACGATCTTTTCCAGATCCGGACCATGGGTTTCCGGGGCGAAGCCCTGGCTTCCATCGCCGCGGTAGCGCAGGTAGAACTGAAATCGAAGCGGCAGGACGATGAGCTGGGGACTTTCATCGAGATCGACAACTCCGTCATCCGCCGGCAGGAGCCCTGCCAGGCGCCCGTGGGCACGAGCATCGCCATGAAGAACCTCTTCTTTAACGTGCCGGCCCGCCGTAACTTCCTGAAAAGCAATGCTGCCGAGATGCGCCATATCGTCGATGAATTCATCCGCGTGGCGCTCGCCTTCCCGCATCTCCAGTTTTCGCTGAACAGCAACGGGCAGCAGATGTTCCATTTCGAGAAAGGCTCCCTCAAGCAAAGGATCGTCTCCATCCTCGGCCAGCACTACAACTCCAAACTCGTCACCGTTAAGGAAAGCACCGATTATATGAACATCCACGGGTTTGTGGGGAAACCGGAAACGGCCAAGAAAACCCGCGGCGACCAGTTCTTCTTCGTCAATAACCGGTTCATCAAATCCAGCTACCTGAACCATGCCGTGATGAACGCGTTCGCGGAAACGATCCCGACAGACAGCTACCCGCTGTACGTGCTCTTCATCGACCTCGATCCCGCGCATGTGGACATCAACGTGCATCCCACCAAGCAGGAAATCAAGTTCGACGACGAGCGCATCCTGTATGCTTTCGTGCAATCGGCCATCAAACACGCTTTGGCGCAGTTCAGCGTAACGCCCGCGCTCGATTTCGACCTCGACCCCGGCATCCAGCAGCTCGACGCGCTCACGCAGCCTTTCACCGAAGAGAAGAAAGCGCAGTCGACCGGCACTTCCATCTACAAAACCTTTACGAGCGCCAACCAGGCGCACGTGATCGATAAAACGGCCAGCAGCAACCTCCAGCACTGGAAAGAGCTGTACGGCCCGGCGCCCGCGCGCGACAACGATTTTCCCTTGCCGCCACCTTCCGAATTCCCGGCGGCGCCCACTTCTACCGCTTCCGTCATCGACGAACGCTGGCAGGAAGCGGCGCACGACCAGAAAGGGCCGGTGCAGGTGCATCAGCAGTATATCCTTTCGCAGATCAAATCGGGTTTCATTCTGGTAGACCAGCGATCGGCGCACGAACGTATTTTGTACGAACGGTATCTCCGCGCCCTCGCCGAGAAACCCATCGCTACCCAGCAAAGCCTTTTCCCGCAAACGCTAGAACTGTTGCCTGCGGATGCGATCATCGTCCACGAAATGCTGCCCGACCTGCAGGCGCTCGGTTACGACCTGGAACCTTTTGGCCAGCATACTTTCGTGGTGCGCGGAACGCCGGCCGACATCCAATCCGGCAACGAACAGGCCAGCATCGAAGGATTGCTCGAGCAGTTCAAGAATTTCAGTACCGAACTGAAGCACAACCGCCGGGAGCGCCTCGTGCGCAGCATGGCCCGCAACAACGCCATCCCGTCCGGTAAACCGCTGACTTCCCGCGAGATGCAGAATATCATCGACGAGCTGTTCGCCTGTTCGATGCCCAATGTTTCCCCGGGCGGCAGAGGCACGTTCATCTCTTTTAAACTGAATGACCTGGAGAAGATGTTCGACAGGGGGTTCTAGGCCATATATTTTTCGGTATCTTCATAATATCCAAACTGAACGGCCATGAAAAAACATCCAACAACCGGTCCCCAATACGCATTCTTTGCGCGGTCGACCGCTTCGAAAAAGGAGCGTTCCATGTCCCGTTTCTGGCTGATTTCGCTCGTGATCGAACTGTTCGGCCTGCTGGCGAAATAAACCGCCCGGGGTTTCATCCGTTCCATTTCCATCAGCCAACATTTCCATCTTTCCATAAAAAAGACAGCCGCTTCTTTCGAGGCGGCTGTCTTCTTTTATTTTTCCCGGAGAATGTCGGTGACGTCTTTCAAACGTTCATATAACATGGAAAACGCGCGGTAATTGCGTTCGTAAACCGGCGCATGTTCCGAGTTGGGCTCAAAAACGCGCGCGGCGGCGGCGGAATTGAACTGCCACGCGTCTACCTGTTCCAGCGCGTGCCAGGCCAGCATGGCGGCTCCCAGGGCGGAGGCGTCTTCGTCCTGGTGCAGTAGCATGGGCTTGCGGAAAATATCCGCCATCAACTGGATCCACAACGGCGACGCGGTAAATCCACCGCTCACCGTTACTTCACGAATATCGCCCGTCACGCTTTCGAGGGCTTCGCCGATGCTGAGGAGGTTGAAGCAAATCCCTTCCACCAGCGCCCGCTGGAAATGCGGCGAACCATGGTGCTGGCGCATGCCCACGAACGCGCCGGATGCGCGGCTGTCCCACACCGGGGCGCGCTCGCCCAGCATGTAGGGCAAACAGAGCAGTCCATCGCTGCCGGCTGGCGCGGTGAAGGCCGTTTTCAGGAAATCGTTATAGTCGGACCAGGGCAGGAATGCTTTCGAGAACCATTGCAAAGCCACGCCGCCGTTGTTCATCGCGCCGCCGCAAACGTAATGTTCGGGCGTGAGCACGTATGAAAAAATCCTTCCGCCGGGATCATCGGCGGGCTTCGGGCACATCACGCGGATGGCGCCGCTCGTGCCTATGGTGAGCGCAGCATGCCCGGGCTCCACGGCGCCGGAGCCCAGCTGCGCCAGGCAACCGTCGCTGCTGCCGGCCATGATGAGCGTACCGTCGGGAACGCCCATAGCCTGTGCCATGGCGGGGTCCATGCCGATGAGGAGCCGCGTGGTCTCTACCGGGATGGGCAGGCGGTCGTCTGTAATGCCGGCGAGTTTCAGCGCGGGGCCGTACCAGTCGAGCGCCCGGATATCAAAAAGCCCCGAGCATGAGGCGAGGGAATAATCGGTGATGAATTCGTGGAAACAGCGGAACAGGAACAGGTCTTTGATCCCTACGAAACAGGCGGCCTGTTCGAAGATTTCGGGCTGCTGTTCGCGGATCCACTGGATTTTGCACAGCGGAGACATCGGGTGGATGGGCGTGCCCGTGGCGCGGTGGATGTCTTTTCCTTCCGGCGTGTTGCGGAGGGCGGCGGCATAATCTTCGGCGCGATTGTCGGCCCAGGTCATCACGGGCGTGAGGGGCTCGCCGTCGGCATCTACGGCCAGCAGACTGTGCATGGCGCTGCTCAGCGAGATGGCCGCGGGGGCGTATCCCATTTCTGCGACGGTTTCGCGGATGGTCTTGATGATAGCGGCGAGCACTTGCTCAGGGTCTTGCTCACTAAACCCGGGAACCGGCTCCAAGGTGGGATAAGTTTGTCTGCGGGATGCGGGGATCTGCCCCGCCGTGGTCACCGCGATCGTCTTCGCACTCCCCGTTCCGATGTCTACACCGAGGATATATGGTGATTTTGTCGTCATAGAATAGAACCCGAAAGTAAAAAACCCCTTTCATTTTCCGTATTTAATTTATAGATTTAAAATCTTTCAGGTTAAATCACGCTACAAAAATCCACGTACTTACAATGGCATTTGAGATAAAAAAACAAGCGAAAGCGTACGACGTGTGCATCATCGGATCTGGCGCTGGTGGCGGAATGGCGGCCAAAGTGCTGTCAGACGCGGGGCTGAAGGTGGCACTGCTCGAAGCAGGCCCGAAGTACGACCCAGCCGATCCGGAGCAGCAGACCCAATTGAAATGGCCCTACGAATCGCCCAGGCGGGGCGCCAACACCACCCGGCCCTTCGGCGATTTCGACGCCGCTTACGGCGGATGGGAAATCGAAGGCGAGCCCTACACACAAAAGAACGGCAGCAAATTCGACTGGTTCCGGTCCCGCATGTTAGGCGGCCGCACCAACCACTGGGGCCGCATTTCCCTCCGTTTCGGACCGAACGATTTCAAACATTATAGCCTCGACGGGCATGGAGACGACTGGCCGATCGGGTATGATGAAGTAAAGCCCTGGTACGACCAGGTAGACAAAATGATCGGGGTTTTCGGGTCGAAGGAAGGCATTTACAACGAGCCCGACGGTTATTTCCTCCCTCCTCCCAAACCGCGCCTCCACGAGCTGATGGTAAAACAGGCCGGCGATAAGCTCGGCATCCCGGTGATCCATTCCCGCCTGTCGATCCTCACCCGCTCGGTGAACAAAGACCGCGGCGCGTGCTTCTTCTGCTCGCAATGCAGCCGCGGATGTACCGTTCACGGCGACTTCTCCTCCTCCACCGTGCTCGTGAAACCCGCCATGAAAAGCGGTAACGTGGATTTGTACGTGGGCGCCATGGCGCGGGAAATTGTGACGGACGCGTCCGGTAAAGCAACGGGCGTGAGCTATGTCGATAAATCCGACATGCAGGAATACCGCATCGACGCCCGCGTGATCGTGCTGGCTGCGAGCGCCTGCGAATCGGCGCGGTTGCTCCTGAATTCCAAATCTCCCATGCACAAGAACGGCCTCGCCAATTCCAGCGGCCTGGTCGGAAAATACCTGCACGATTCCACCGGCGCTTCGCGCGGGGCGTTCATGCCTTCGCTCATGGACCGGAAACGGTATAACGAAGACGGTGTAGGCGGGATGCATATGTACATTCCCTGGTGGCTCGACAATAAGAAGCTCGACTTCGCCCGTGGCTACCACATCGAGTTCTGGGGCGGTATGGGCATGCCGGCTTACGGTTTCGGTTTCGGGATCGAAGGCATGCATATGAAAGACCCCAACCGCGGCGGTGCTCCCGCCGGCGGATACGGCGCCAGCCTGAAAAACGATTACCGCCGGTTCTTCGGCTCCACGATCGGGTTCGCCGGTCGCGGGGAAGCTATCGCGCGGGAAGATAATTATTGCGAAATCGACCCGAACGTCGTGGATAAATTCGGCATTCCCGTTCTCCGTTTCAATTACAAATGGAGCGAGCACGAGATCAAACAGGCGCGGCATATGCACGAAACGTTCGAAGAGATCATCCACCAGATGGGCGGCATTCCCCTCGGCACCAAACCCGGCGAAGAAACCATGTACGGTCTCGAAAACCCGGGCCGGATCATCCACGAAGTGGGCACCACCCGTATGGGCAACGATCCCAAACGCTCCGTCCTCAATAAATACAACCAGGCCCACGACGCCAAAAACGTATTTGTAGTGGATGGCGGCGCTTTCGTTTCGCAGGCAGATAAAAACCCGACCTGGACGATCCTCGCGCTGTCGCTGCGCGCATCGAATTACATCGTGGACGAATTGAAAAAACAAAATCTCTGATCATCATGGACAGAAGAGAATCGCTCAAAGCCCTCCTGATAGGTTCCGTATCCACCGGCGTTATCCTCAGCGCCTGCGAAACCAGCACCAAAGAGGCTGACAAAGCGCCAAAAACCGGGAAATTCTACGGCCGTACGCCCGAAGAAGTACTCCGCGACGAGGCGCTTAAAAAAGAAAAATTCTTCACGGACGCGGAGATGAAAACCATCACCGTGCTCGCAGATATCATCATCCCGAAAGATGAAACTTCCGGATCGGCCACAGACGCCAAGGTGCCGGAGTTCATCGATTTCATCGTGAAAGACCAGCCCAAGCACCAGCTGCCCATGCGCGGCGGTCTCCGCTGGCTCGATGTGCAATGCCAGAAACAGTACGGCAAAATCTTCACCGACCTGGAGCCCGACAAACGCCTGGCCATGGTAGACCAGATCGCGTTCCCCGAAAAAGCGGCGCCGGAAATGAGCCAGGGCGTTGCGTTCTTCAGCTTGATGCGCAACCTCACCGCCACAGGGTTCTTCACCAGCGAAATGGGCATCAAGGACATGGGGTACGCCGGCAACCGGCCCAATGAATGGGACGGCGTTCCGGACGATGTGCTCAAACAGTACAATCTTGCGTACGACGAAAAAATGCTGGCCGTTTGCCTGAAAAAGGAAGACCGCACCAAGCTCATGACCTGGGACGATTGATCCCGGTCTGAAACGCATAAAAAAAAGCGACGCCCGTAATGGACGTCGCTTTTTTTATTTTCCCCGGCGGATCAGTGCGCATGTTCCTTAAACACACGGTTCAACCAGCGCAGCATCAGGATGATGGTGCCCGCGGCAACGCCCAGCAGCAGGAAGTTCACGAGGAAATAATTGACTTTATTGTCGTACTGGTCCCACATCGCGGCCAACACGCCCGACAGTTTATTGCCGATAGACGTGGCCAGGAACCAGCCGCCCATCATCAGCGAAGTGAGGCGGGCAGGACTGAGCTTCGATACGAGCGACAGGCCCATCGGGCTGAGGAGCAATTCTCCCGCGGTGATGATGCCATAGCTGCCGAACAGCCACCAGGGTGCTGCTTTCACTGCGCCGTTATCGCAAACCATGACGGCCGCCACCATACAGAAAGTGGAGAGCGACGAAATCACGAGCCCCCACGCGATTTTGGTCATCGTGGTCGGTTCTTTCTTCCGTTTGCGGAGGAAGGTGAATAATGCGACGACGAGCGGCGTGAGGATGATAACGAAAAACGGGTTGATGGATTGGAATTGTTCGGTGTTGACGAGACTGATGGTGGTTCCTTCCGCCGGCATTTTCTCGGGCGCCACGTTCTTAAAGTAAACGGGCTTTCCGATCTCCTTTACCGGTTTGCCGTTTTCATCTTTGATAACGCGGAATTCATGGTCGTACGCTACCACTTCGCCGGTTTGGTTGGTGGTGGTTTCCGCGAGGGAAAGCGCGTTGGCGGGGCCGGTCAGCGAGGCAGACAGTTCGCGGTCCGTATAAAACTGCGCCCAGGTGGTGAGCGCGGTACCGTTTTGTTTGAATACCGCCCAGAACATGATAGACACTGCGAAAACGGCGAGCAGGGCCTTTACGGGCTGCTTGTCTGTGCCCGAAGCTTTGCGCAGCAGGTTCACGAAGAAATAAATAATGGGGAGGCAGGCGAAGATGAACGCGTCCGTAGAATCGGTGCCGAAGATATTGCCGGGGATGAACCAGCCGATGCAGCCTACGATCAGTACGGGAACGAAAACCTGCGCGAAGATGGAGCCCAGGGGCATATCGCCGGGTTGGACGGGCTTGAGGACGTCTGCATGGCGGTAATGTTTAAGCCCGGCTACGAAGATGATGACACCGAGGAACATGCCGATGCCTGCTGCGATGAACGCTGCGCCCCAGTTGATGTTGTTGCGGAGGTACGATGCGAAGAAGGTGCAGATGAAGGCGCCGATGTTGATCCCCATGTAGAAGATGTTATAACCGGTGTCTTTGCGCTCGATGTACCGGGGGTCGTTGTAAACGTTGCCCAGCAGCGTGGAGATATTGGGTTTGAAGAAGCCGTTGCCCACGCAGATGAGCGCCAGCGAACAGTAGAAAACCGTTAAATCTTTGACGGCCAGTCCGCAATACCCGATCCCCATGAGGATGCCCCCGATGATGATGGATTTGGAGTAACCGATTTTACGGTCGGCCAGGAGCCCGCCGATGAACGGGGTGAGGTATACGAATGCGATGAAGGTGCCGAAGATATCGACCGCTGCATGGCGGTCCATGGCCCAACCGCCCTTTTCGGCGTCTGTCAGGTATAGTTGCAGAATGGCGAGCAGCAGGTAGAAACCGAATCGTTCCCACATCTCGGAAAAGAATAAAAACGGTAAGGCTACCGGATGTTTGCGGTTAGTCGACATGTTGTAACATAAGGTTTGAGACGGCTAAAAATAGGATAAAAAACCACATCGCCACCAACATTCCCGACGAACGGTAAGGCCCATCCTACTCAAACAACAATTCACAATCGAAAAAATCGATTTAGCAAAAACAGGAACAGTAAGTGGCTTATTGATATCGTTTGCGGTTAGTCGACATGTTGTAACATAAGGTTTGAGACGGCTAAAAATAGGATAAAAAACCACATCGCCACCAACATTCCCGACGAACGGTAAGGCCCATCCTACTCAAACAACAATTCACAATCGAAAAAATCGATTTAGCAAAAACAGGAACAGTAAGTGGCTGATTGATATCGTTTGCGGTTGGCCGGCACGTCGCAACAGAAGGTTTGAGACGGCTAAAAACAGGATAAAAAACCTCATCGCCCCAACATTGCCGACAGACGGTATGCCCATGCCAACAACAATTCACGGTTGAAAAAATCGATTTAGTACAAACAGGAACAGTAAGTGGCTGATTGATATCGTTTGCGGTTGGCCGGCACGTCGCAACAGAAGGTTTGAGACGGCTAAAAACAGGATAAAAAACCTCATCGCCCCAACATTGCCGACAGACGGTAAGCCCATCCCATCCCAACAACAATTCACGGTTGAAAAAATCGATTTAGCACAGGACAGTACAGGATGCCGCTCATAGAGATTATTGCTTTTTCTATAAATTTTTCTATTATATTGAACGAAAATTTATCAAATCATGGTTCAGGGAAAAAATAATAAAAGAAACCAGATTTCACGTAGATCATTTCTAACCAACAGCGCTACCGCCGCTGCAGGTTTTATGATCGTTCCACGTCACGTATTGGGAGGGCCGGGTTACACCGCGCCCAGCGACAGGCTTCGCGTTGCCGGCATCGGTGTCGGCGGTAAAGGCGACAGCGATCTGAGCGAGATTTCGAAAGGCCCGGCAGACATCGTCGTACTGTGCGACGTTCATGACAGCCGCGCAGCAGGGTCCGTAAAACGCTTCCCCAAAGCGAAATACTACCGGGATTACCGCGAAATGCTCGACAAAGAACACAAAAACATCGACGCAGTAACCGTTTCCAGCCCCGACCATAACCACGCCGTGCAAGCCATGGCCGCCATGCAGCTCGGCAAGCACGTATACGTTCAAAAACCCCTCACCCACGACATCTACGAAGCGCGCATGCTCACGCAGGCCGCGAAAAAATATAAAGTAGTCACCCAGATGGGCAACCAGGGCGCCTCCGGCGACGGCGTCCGCCAGCTCATGGAATGGTACAATGCCGACCTCATCGGCGATGTTCATACCGTGTATTGCTGGACCAACCGCCCCGTATGGCCGCAGGGAATTCCCTGGCCTGCACAGCCCGGCACCAAACCGGCCGACCTCGACTGGGACCTCTGGCTGGGCACCGCTCCGCAAAAAGACTACGTCGACAAGCTCGTTCCGTTCAACTGGCGCGGCTGGTGGGATTACGGTACCGGCGCGCTCGGAGACATGGGCTGCCATATCGTGGAGCCTCCTTTCCGCGTGCTCGGCCTCGGCTACCCCGTTTCCGCGGAAGCCAGCGTAGGCAGCGTGTATGTAGACGAATTCAAACAGGGCTATTTCCCGGAAAGCTGCCCCCCGTCTTCCCACGTGATCATGACTTTCGAAACGAAACGCGGTCCGCTGAAACTCCACTGGATGGACGGTGGCATCCAACCCGCGCGCCCCGAAGAGCTCGGCCCCAACGAAAGAATGGGCGACGGCGGCAACGGCGCCATTTTCGAAGGCACGAAAGGCAAAATGATGTGCGGAACGTATGGTATGTACCCTTCGCTGCTGCCTTCCAAACGCAATGCGGAAGTGAACGTGAAGCAAACCATCGCCCGCGTGCCTGAAGGCCACTATGTACAGTGGGTGAACGCGTGCATCGCCGGTTACGGTAAGAAAGAACTGTCGGCCCCCTTCGAGATCGCCGGCCCGCTCACCGAAACCATCCTTATGGGCAACCTCGCCATCCGCAGCTACGATATCCGCAAACCCAAAGCCGACGGCAAAGGTTTCGACTATCCCGGCCGCTACATCAAACTGTTGTGGGATGGCCCGAACATGAAGATCACCAACTTCGACGAAGCCAACCAGTTCGTGAAGCGTACCTATCGCGACGGCTGGACGCTCGGTGTGTAAGCAATTTTTACGAAATAGTAAGGGCGCCCCCGACCGGAGGCGCCCTTTTTTCTTATAGATACGCTACTTGTCCTAACGGAACAGTTCCTTGAAATCGCGCTTGAACTCTTGCCATTCGCTGTCGGCTTTCTTCAGCGATTTATCGAGCCCTTCCTTCGTTTTGTCCCAGGCATCCACCGTGGCGTTTTTCACGTCGTCCGCCGCTTTGGCGAGATCGGCCCGGGCGGCTTCCAGCTTGGCCTGCGCTTTTTTGCTTTTCGCGCTGCCGTCTTTTTTCAGCTCTTCGATGCGTACGTCCAGCGAATCCATTTTTTCCTTGATGGAGGCCGAAGCTTCGTCTTTCTGCCGCTGGAACCAGGCGCCGGCGGTATCCGCCTTCTGTTCGATGCCCTCCTGGATGGAGTCTACCCCTTCGTGGATCTTCGCGTTGGCGGAAGTATCCTCGCCGGTGGCGGCAGTTTTGTTCTGGCAGGCCGCGAAGATGGCGGCAACGCCGAGGACGATGAGGATTTTCTTCATATACGTTGATTTTTAAGTGATTATTATTGTTTTACCGCGGTAAACGTCGCTAAAACGGAATCTCCGCGCTGAATGCTGAGGATATCCTTTTCGATGGTGTATTTATTGGTGTTCTGCAGCGCCTGGCTGAAAGCGTTTTCCACGTTCAGGGCCGGGCAGGCCATTTGGGTGGAGATGATGTCGGACACGGCCAGCTCGCCGGTGGGCGTGGCCACGAATTTGCCGCCGAAGCCGTTGCAGCCCAGATGGCCGCGCACCTGCGACGAGGAATCCACGAACTGCATATAAATTTCTTTCCCCCAGTTGCTGGTGTCTTTGGGGCCGTTCACGATTTCCTTCAACACCCATTTGGTGCCGGAAAGCGGCCATGCGGGCGCCCCGTCTGTCGTAACGGCGGCTGCCGCGGCGGCGGAATCGGTACCCGATTGTTGTTGGGAACTCTGGCAGGCGGCCAAAATGGCGAGGGCGGCAAAGGCGGGAAGCAGTAACTGTTTCATGATAGTGGTTTTATGGTGTATTTGTTTTTCTTATCAATCATCAAGCCATTTTAACGCGGCGGCGCCTTCAATTGTTGACTTCCATGGCCGGTAAAGGCTATTATGAAAAAAATCGGTAGGTTTGGGCCCTTACAAAATCTAACATATGAAGAAAAATCTATTCCTGTTGCTGCTTTTGCTGTCTGTCAAGCTGGTAAGAGCGGACGAGGGCATGTGGCTCCCTTACTTGCTGGGGCCGCAAACTTATGCCGACATGGTGAAGAAAGGATTGAAGCTGTCGAAAGACCAGTTGTACAGCATCAACAAATCATCCATTAAAGATGCCATTATCATTTTCGGTGGAGGTTGCACGGGAGAGATCGTGAGCAATGAAGGGCTGATCTTTACGAACCACCACTGTGGTTATGGCGCCATCGCGTCTGCCAGTTCGGTGGAGCATAATTACCTGCGCGACGGCTTCTATGCCCGCAGCAAGCAGGAAGAGATCCCGGCCAAAGGGCTCTCCGTTCAGTTCCTCGTGCGTGTGGAAGACGTGACCGCCAAAGTGGAAGAAGCCATCAAAGGCACTACCCTGGCCGATCGCAACCCTAAGCTCCAGGCTGCTTACGGTGATATCGTGAAAGCCGCCACCGACGGCAACGGTTACGAAGCCAAAGTGGTGCCCATGTTCAAAGGGAACCAATATCTCCTCTTCGTGTACGAACGTTACACCGACGTTCGCCTCGTAGGAACCCCTCCCGAAAACGTAGGCAAGTTCGGCGGCGATACCGATAACTGGGAATGGCCCCGCCATACCGGCGACTTCTCCGTGTTCCGCGTATACGGCAACGCCAGCGGCAAACCGGCTGAATACGCTGCCGGCAACGTTCCCCTCAAACCGAAACACTTCCTGCCCGTTTCCATCAAAGGCGTGAAAGAAAACGATTACGCCATGATCTTCGGGTACCCCGGCGGCACCAACCGTTACGAAACGTCCTATGGCGTGAAACTGAAGACCGATGTGGAAAACCCCTCCATCGTCGGCCTCCGCGACATCCGCCTCAAATACATGTTCGAAGAAATGAAGAAAGATCCCGCCGTGAAGCTGCAACTCGCATCTTCCTACGCCGGCATCGCCAACTACTGGAAATTCTTCGACGGCGAAACCGCCCAATTGCTGAAGTACCACGTGTACGAAGAGAAACTGAAGAACGAGGCCGCCTTCCAGCAATGGGCCAAAGGCAAATCCGAGTTCGAGCCCGTGTTTGCGCAGTATGAAGACATTTACAAGAAATGGTCTCCCTACGCAAAAGTCCGCCTCTACCTCATGGAAGGCATCCTCGGCTCGCCCCTCGCCGCTTACGCCAGCTCCCTCGCGCAGCTCGAAAGCACCATCCTCAAAAATGGTGACATCAAAGCCGCCGCCAACGCCGCAGACCAGGCCCGCACCAATTTCCTGAAAGACGAGAACAAACCCTCCGATCAGAAAATCCTCGCCGCCATGGCCATGCGCTATTACCAGGATATCCCGAAAGACCAGCACCCCATCGGTTTCTACGAAGGCCTGAAATCTTTCGGCGACCTGAACGACGAAAAAACCTATCGCACCTGGGCCGCCAACGTGTTCAACAACACCATCATCTTCAACGACGCGAAATGGAAAACGTTCATCAGCCAGCCCGATGCCGTTACGTTGCAGGAAGACCCGGCATACGCCTACGCTTCCGCCTTCGTGAAGAACTACGCCTCTAAATACGCGCCGATCTACGCCCAGTTCACCGCGCAAAACAACGAGCTCGGCCGCCTCTACCTGAAAGGCGAAGCCCAGCGCACGCCCAACGCGAACCGCTACCCGGACGCCAATTTCACCATGCGCCTTTCTTACGGCCAGGTGAAACCCTACTCCCCCCGCGATGCCGTGGCTTACGATTACGTAACCACGATCGACGGTGTGATGGAGAAATATAAACCCGGCGATTACGAGTTCGATCTGCACCAGAATTTCATCGACCTCGTGAAGAAAAAAGATTTCGGCCAGTACATCGACGCGAAGCGTAAAACCCTCGTAGTTGGCTTTATCACCGGCAACGACATTACCGGCGGCAACTCCGGCTCGCCCGTACTCAACGCCAACGGCGAACTGATCGGCCTCGCGTTCGACGGTAACTACGAAGCGCTCAGCCACAAGATCCAGTTCGATAAAAATTACAACCGTACCATCAACGTAGACATCCGCTACGTGCTGTGGTGCATCGACAAACTGGGTGGTGCCAAAAACATCATCAACGAACTGAAAATCGTGAAATAGGATTTCCGTTCCGAACATAAAAAATCCCGGCAAGCGTAACGTTTGCCGGGATTTTTGTTTTCCGGGAATGCGTCAGCCGGCGTTGGCCGTGCGCACGAGGAATTTTTCCACCGCGCGGCGCACCGTAGCAGAAGAATTTGCGTTATGGTTGTTGACGAGCACACTGAAAATGAGCGTCTTACCCGACTTGGTGATCAGGTATCCGCTGAGTGCCACCACGCCGCTGAGCGTACCGGTTTTGGCATAGAGCCGGTTAGGCAGCGCCTGGTAGTAATTTTTCAACGTGCCTTTTCCGCCGGCGGGAAACAGCGGAAAGAGCCGTTCCTTCGAATGATTTTTATACATTTTATCGAGCACGGTAACGAAGTCGCGGGGCGTGAAAAGATTGTAGCGCGACAGGCCCGAACCATCTACCCAATTCGGCGGATGCGGAAGGTCGGAAAGCAGTGAGTCCAGCAAATACCCGATCAGTTTCCGGGAATCGATCGCGTCGTATTTGAGGGAAGATGCCATCATGAGGATTTGCTCCGCGAAGAAGTTATCGCTGCGGTGCATCATGGGTTGGAAAAGGGTATCTGTAGGGATGGATTTCAGGACCGTTCCGTTCAAAGGCGCGGTGGTGGCCATGATGCGGACGGGCTTGCGGATCGTGTCTTGCAGGCGGCGGGCGAGTTGGGAAATATTCCCGGTGATGAAAGGCACTTCGAAAGTCTGCTCCGCGTGCACATCCGACCGGATGTGCAGCGTGAAGAGGTTCTCGCGCTCTTCCCGGTCGGCCAGCGCTTCCGCGGGCGGGCGTTCGTAAATGAGCTCTGTGGGGAATTCGGGCGTCATGGAATAACTGGCGCCTTTCATCCGGATGCGGGCAACATTGCCGTACATGGGCCATTCATTGAGCTCGGGCTGGTAATAATCCGCATAATCGCTCCAGCCCCATCCCGGCCCGAAACGTTTATTCTTGATGACGGCGGGTTGCAGCCAGATGTTCTTCCCGGTTTGGGACAGCATGTCCAGCACGCGCTGGGCGGTAAAATCGGGATGAAGGAACGAGGGGTCGCCCGTTCCCTGGACATACAGCGCCGTATCGTTTTCCACGTACCGCATCCCCGGCAACGAATCCCCCAGCAACTGCAAACCCGCAAACAGCGTGAAGATCTTCGTGTTCGACGCGGGCACGAAAAATTTATCGTCCTGGTATTGCAGCCAGTATTTCTTTGTGGCCGGATCGTAAATGCTGATGCCTACATGCGCGCTCTTCAGCTCTTTGATCAGCAAAATATCTTCCTGCGCCCAGGCGCGCAGGTTCTTCGGTTGCGCCACTGCGCCGAGGCTCAGCAACAGGGCGATGGCTCCCGTGAGGTACGATTTCATGTCCTGAATATAATCAATTTGAAGAAGGATCGCTTTCCATGGATGGACAGTTTCCGTAACCGGAACCGTTATTTACATGCCTCCATTTTACCCGCGGACCGCAAAAGAAAAAGGCGCACCCGGCATGGGTGCGCCTTTCAGATATCGCAGCCTTTTCACTTGCGTGATCAGGAGAAATAGCGGGTGATACCGGGCTTCGCGTATGCGTAGTGGCCGCTTGCATCCGGGAGTACCGGCGGCGGCGCGTCGAACGCATATTTGGCGGGTTGCAGGTTGATGCCGGATTTCAGCGCCTTGTCCCACTCGATCAGCTGACCGGAATAGGTGGCCATACGGCCGATGATGGCGGAAAGCGTAGCTTCTGCACCGCGTTGCGCGTCCTGGAATTTATACTGGCCGGCGGCGATGGCTTCGAACAGCTCATCGTGCTCTGCCTGGTACGGACGATTGTGCATTTTACGGTCGAACTGGTAAAGCGTTTTTCCTTTATGGTCAACGATCTGGCCACGGTCGCAGAAGATGCGGCCCTTGGTGCCTACGATCTCCTCGTCTACCTTGCTCACGGAATCTTTCCAGTGGCGGCATTGGCTGTTCATGACAACGCCATTGTCGTACCGGTATTCCACGAAGTGGTGGTCGAAGATTTCCCCAGCTTCCGGACCGGTGCGGATGGCGCGGCCACCCATACCTACGGCGTTTACGGGCGTTTTACCCATGAACCAGTTGCCCACGTCGATGTTGTGGATATGTTGTTCTACGATATGATCGCCGCAGAGCCAGTTGAAATAGTACCAGTTACGCATCTGGTATTCCATTTCGGTGTATTCGGGCTTGCGCTCGCGCACCCAGAGGGCGCCCTGGTTCCACCAAACCTGGATGGAGGTGATGTCCCCGATCATACCGTCTTTCAGGCGCTTGTACAATTCGCGGTAAGAGGTCATGTAGTGGCGTTGGAGGCCAACAACCACATTGAGTTTTTTCGCTTTCGCCTTTTCCGCGGTTTCGAGCACTTTGGCGATGCCGGCGGGGTCTGTGGCCACGGGTTTCTCCATGAACACGTGCTTACCCTGTGCGATGGCTTCTTCGAAGTGGATGGGGCGGAAGCCGGGAGGCGTGGTGAGGATCACCACATCCGCCTTGGCGATGGCTTGTTTGTATCCGTCGAACCCAACGAATTTATCGGCTTCGGCCACTTTAACGCGCTCGGGCGTTTTTTTCATGGACTCCACGATCTCGTTGTAGCTACCATCGAGCCGGTCGCGGAAAGCGTCGGCCATGGCAACGAGCTGAACGTTCTGTTTGGTGCTGAGCGCCTGCACTGCGGCGCCCGTTCCGCGGCCACCACAGCCGATCAGGGCTATCTTGATGACACCGGCGGAGCCTGAGAAATAATTGGTCTGTGCTGCTTGCGACAGGTAAGGCGCGGCCATGGCGGCGCCTGCGAGGATAGAGGATTTCTTTACGAAGTCTCTGCGAGTTTGATCGTGGAATGAAGAGCGTGTTTCCTTTTCCATGTTTGGTAATTTACCGGACGCCTGCCGGCGCCGTTGGTGAAAAAGTATAATGAAATAGACAATAGCCTTATAAAGTACGGATTATCCCGCGAAAATCCATGTGGTGACAGAGATTTGACGGATCAGCGCGCGCCTACGAACTGGTCGATCATTTCGGCGAAGAACTTCTCCGCTTCTTCTTTGGTCGGCTGCTGAACGGGGCGCACAATGCGGAACCCTACGAAAGGCGCATCCGCGTTCCACCATTTGCTTTTCGGGATCTGCGGGTCGCGGTCGTTCCAGGCGATGTCGGACATCAGGCGGGAGGCGCTGCGCGTAGCGGCGGGGGCATCCATATAGTTACCGCCGCGTACGGTACGCGGGGTTTTGTCTGTCGGTTTCAGCCAGGGATTGGCAGCGTCAACGGTTTTGTAAGCCTCCGGTTCGTACTGGTCCATCGTCCACTCGCCCACATTGCCGAGCATATCGTAAAGCCCCCAGGCATTGGGTTTCAGCTCACCGACCTTGTGGTATTTATCTTCGGAATTGCTGGCCGTCCAGGCATATTCCTTCAGTTTCGACGCATCGGCACCGAAGGGATAAGCGGTCTTGGAACCCGCGCGGCAGGCATATTCCCATTCTGCTTCGGTGGGCAGGCGGAAGAAAACGCCGGTCTTATTGTACAGCCAGCGGCAATACATCAGCGCGCCGTATTGGCTCATACTGTTGGCGGGGAATCCGCCGGACTTGCCCATACCGAGGGTCAGGTCGATGTAGGGCGGACTGGGCCGGGTCATGCCATCGGGCAGCGGGGCCTTGTCCTTGTCTTTGTCCGCATAGAGGTCGTACTGGTCGAACGTCACTTCATAAGCGCCCATCCAGAAAGCATCTATCTTCACTTTCTTCTGCGGCCCTTCGTCTGCGTTACGGCCTTTTTCGGAAGCGGGGCTTCCGAGGAGGAATTCTCCGGCCTTCACCGGCACCATGCGGATGGTAACGTCGCTGCCCTCGATCTTCTGATCGTAGGCCTCGAAAGGTGTAGTTTGTGCATGAACGGCGGCAGAACAGAGGCCCCCGATCAGGAATAACGCGGTTGTCCTTTTCATCTAGTTGGATTACAATAAAAGCGTGTGAATTTATCGATTTAGGGGCGGGAATGCAATATTTATTTTATGAACGTCAAAAAATAAAGATAGGCGTTGCATGAAATCGAATGAAATCCCCGTTCATCTATTTTTTATTCAATACATATGGATTTCCTTATTAAAAGCTATAAATTTCGCCTTCGCTAAGTCATTTTAAAATACACGCTATGGAAAGAAGAAGCTTTTTACAACAGTCGACCCTCGCCGGCATCTCCGCCCTGACCTTCGGAGGCGCTACCGCGCTGGCGGGCTCCGCCAAAGGGGCCGAAAAAGACAACACCGCCGCCGCGGGTAAAACTTTCAATCTCGATTACGCACCGCACCAGGGGATGTTCAAAAACTCCGGCGGCGAAGATTTCCTCGACCAGATCCGGTTCATGCACGACCAGGGCTTCAGGTCGATCGAAGACAACGGCATGCTCGGCCGCGACACCGCCCAGCAAAACAAGATCGGCGACCTCCTCGCCAAACTGGGCATGCGCATGGGCGTGTTCGTGATCGACGGCGGCGAAAACTGGAAAGTTTCGCTCACCACCGGTAAAAAAGAACATCTCGACGTATTCCTCAAAGCCTGCGAACGCTCCGTAGAGCTCGCCAAGCGCGTCAACGCCAAATGGGCCACCGTTGTTCCCGGCTTCTTCGAGCGCCGCACGCCCATCGGTGTTCAGACCGGCAACGTGATCGACGCGCTCCGCGCCGGCTCCGAAATCCTCGAAAAAGGCGGTCTCACCATGGTGCTCGAGCCCCTGAGCGATACGCCCGAGCTCTTCCTGCGCACCTCCGACCAAACGTACGAGATCTGCCGTGCGGTAAACAGCCCGTCCTGCAAAATCCTTTTCGATATCTACCACATGCAGCGCAACGAAGGCAATATCATCAACATGATCAACCATTGCTGGAGCGAGATCGCTTATGTGCAGATCGGGGACAACCCCGGCCGCAACGAGCCCGGCACCGGAGAAATCAACTACCGCAACGTGTTCAAACACCTCCACGAAAAAGGCTATAAAGGGGTGATGGGCATGGAGCACGGCAACGCCAAACCCGGCAAGGAAGGGGAAGCCGCACTGATCAAAGCGTACCGCGATGCGGACAATTTCCTGTGATCTTTAGTGAATTGGTTTATAACGTCCCGGTTTGCCTCGGCAGGCCGGGATTTTTTTATGCGCGTCCGCCAATAGCCAGTAAATGCCTTCCGGTAAACCGTTTTTTTGCCTTTATCCACAAAGAAAGCCCTCACAGCCAGGCTGTGAGGGCTTCTATCGCGAATGGAAGTTTACTTTTTGAAGAGCATCCCGTTGATCCAGTTCACCACGAGGCCGGGCCAGGTGTTGAGCACCGGGTCATTCGGGGCCATCCCGAACCCATGTCCGCCATGGTCGTAAATATGCATGGTGGCGGGAATGTTGTGCTGCAGCAGCGCTTTGTAGAAAACGAGGCTGTTTTCCACCGGCACGCCTTTATCGTCGCTGGCGTGGATGAGCATGGTGGGCGGGGTTTCGGCGGTGACGCGGTTTTGGGTGGACAGCGAATCCTGTTTTTCCTTCGGCGCGCCCGCTCCCAGTAAATTATTGGCGGAGCCCGCATGCCGGAAGCTTTCGCTGAGCGAGATCACCGGGTACACGAGCACGGAGAACGCGGGCCGCGAGCCGAACCGCTCATGCGCCGCTTTCCCCTGCGGATCGGGCGCGATGTGCATCGTAGTGAGCATCGATGCGAGGTGCCCTCCTGCCGAAAAGCCCAGCACGCCCACCTTTTCGGGATCGAAGCCCCAGGATTTGGCTTTGCTTTTCACGATGCGCATCGCCAACGTCACATCGTTGTACTGCGCCGGAAAAGTGGACCCGGGCTGCGGACCGCCGTTCAGCCGGTAATGCAGCACGATGGCGTCGAAACCGTTGGCGTTGAAGAATTCGGCTACGTCTTTCCCTTCGTGGCCCAGGGCCAGGTTGGTGTAGCCTCCGCCGGGGCAGACGAGCACGGCGGCGCCGTTTTTCTTGTCGCCCGGAGCGGGATAATATTCGATGTGGGGAACGTCGTTGATTTCCTTTCCGCCCAGGATCTTCCATTCCGGATGGTCCGGGTACAGGTTGATGCGTTCCTGCGCGGTGGCGTTGATGGCGGCGATGGTAAGCATGGCGGCGATGAGTGACTTTTTCATGCGTGGAATGTTTCGCGTTTAATGTGCGCCCGCCCGGCGCTTGATCATGCCGCCGCGGGTGTCGTTGATATTATGTTGCACAATAAACGCTTTTTCGTCGATCTTTTCAATCTCGTCGATGACCTTATGCACTTCCAGGCGGGTCACAACGGTATAAATGATCTCGATCTCATTGTCCACTTCTCCCCTTTTTCCGTACCCGCTTTTCCCTTTAAAAACCGTCACGCCTTTTTTCAGTTTGAGTGTCAACGTCTTACGTATCAATTCCGCTCTTGGGGAAATGACGGTCAGGGCGATGTATTCTTCAAAACCCTGGATGACGAAATCCACTGTTTTCGAGGCAGACAGGTAAGTGAGCATGGCGTACAGCGCGGTTTCCACGTTGATGAGCACGGCGGCCACCCCGAAGATGAGGACGTTGAAATACATGATCACTTCGCCGATAGACAGTACGGTTTTCCGGGAAATCCACAGGGCGAGCACTTCGGTGCCGTCGAGCACGGCGCCGCCGCGGATAGACATGCCGATGCCGGCGCCGAGGAAGAACCCTCCGAAAATGGCGATCAGTAATTTATCCTGCGTCAGTACCGGAACTTTGATGAGCGCCAGCGCCGTGGCGAGCCCTACGATGGCCGCGATGGTTTTTAGCGTGAAGAGGCGCGACAGTTGTTTGTAGGCCAGCACGATGAAAGGCGCGTTGATGACGATCAGCAAAACGGAGATCGACCAACCGGAAAGGCGGTTTACCAGCAGGGAAATACCCGTTACGCCGCCGTCGAGGAACCCGTTGGGCAGCAAAAAGGCTTTCAGGCCGATGGCGGCCAGCAATACGCCGATAGCGATGAGGGTGGCGTCTTGCGCATTCTGGATGATATTGATGCGGGCGAGCCTGGCTCTGCGGGGATGCGTCACATGATTTGCTTGAACGTTACCCTAAAAATAAGGAATTACAGGCGTTCTTGGCTACGGAGCCAACGCTCGGGCAGCTCGTTGTTGCTGGCCATGAGGTAATCCGAATAGGCGCAGGGAACGAAATTCTTGTCGGGCAGCTGCATCCACCAGCGGCCGGTTTTCTTGCTCTTCAAAAACACGGTGCTGATATCGGCGCCGGCGATGTGGAACTCCAGGAAAGCTTCGCGCTCGTTGAGCTGGGCTTCCTTGTTGCGCACATGCCGCCCGTCGAGGAAATACCAGAGCATTTGCGAGATCTGCTTGGCCGTGAGGTTGTCGCGGTCGCGGGAAGGATCGTATCCGTAAATACCGTAGGTGGAAAGGTTGTTGCTCATCCCCGCATAACGGGAAAGGGCACACGCTTCTTCGCCGGTGAATCCGTTGGGAGACAGGGAGTGCGACGGTGCGTCGGTATGTTTGATCATGCAGACGTCTACCGAGAACAGGTCTGTATTCCGCAGCACGGGCTCGATCTCTTCGATATTTTCGCGCACTTTCCCGAGGCGGTAGCAATCGAACCGGAGCTTGTCGAGCGTTTCGAGCATGCGGGGTTGCACGAAATAGCTCTGGAAGCCGATGTGGTTGTAGTGGCGGATGTAGTTGGGCTGTTCCATGAACATATCGAGCAGGAAGCGCTGCGATTTCATGGGAGAAGTTTCCTGCAGGTCGATGAGGGCATCGGCTACGCTGACTTCGATGATATACTTTTTGCAGGCGTAGGCCTGGTATTGCGCGTAGGTGAGGTCGTGGCTGCCGCCGAGGATGACGATGGTTTTGCCGGCGTCTATCAGTTCGGTGAGCACGGTTTTGAGGGCGGCGTAGGCATCGGCCTGGGAGCGCCCGGGGAGGAGGTTTCCGGCATCGGCGATGCGGAGATCGCGGTGCCAGAGGAAGAGGCGGTAGAATTCTTTCCGGATAACGTCGGGTGCGGGTGTGGCGGAGTTGCTCCGTCCGTTGCCCCGTTCGTCGCCGGCGCCGAGGAAAATGACATCGGCGGCGTCGAGGTTGGGGAGGTGGCCTTGTTCGTAGCTGTCGATGATGTTCCCGACCTGGAGGTCGTCATATTCTTCATCTTCGTTCAGTTCCGATTTGGAAACGGGCGACAGGTAATCTTGCAGGTGCGAAAAGTCTATCATCACAACGGATATTATTTGTGCGCAAACCTACAACAAGAATTTTACAAATCGTGCGGTGGCGCTGTTCAGTTCATGAACGGCATGGGCAGGACGGGGAGCCGCCGGTGAGGCGGTCCTGGAAATGAAATAGTGAGGTGGAAATAGTTACCGGAGACAGTTTTGCGGACCGGTTCGAAGATGACTCTCTGCGTATTCACTTACTACTGAACAACGGGATGAACGTTGATGATCTGGCCGGGGAAGGAAGGCCTTTCCGGAGTGGCGGGCTGGATACGTGCCCTTAATTTTTGTGGATAATGAACTCAAATGCCTTCGGCTCCTTGCGGAAGAACGCGCGCTCCAGCACTTTGCGCTTACTGGTAACGCGATGCTTGTTGCAGTCCGCCACTTCGGTGGCGGCAGCCAGGAAATCCATCGTTTCTACCAGTGATAGCATATCGCTGATCTGCTTCACCTCCTGCTGGATCTCTTGCTCATTATAGCGGTCTTCGTGCAATAAAATGAGTAAATCCCTCTCTACAGGCTTCATGCTAATTAGGTTTGATTGTTTTCGCTGTTGTTGACATCCATGTTTTCAATAACGTGCGCACATGGTAAGATGTGCTTCAAGGTAAAGGTATAGGTGAGATATTCGCTAGTGCCGCATCCGCCCCTTCTGCATCGGCGGGCAGCCGCAATCGTTTTTCTTCAGCACACTGCAACCTTGCCACGTTAAACTGGCCATCGTCAAGAAAATGAAAATCCAGGAAATCCTTTTCATCATCGAAAATTAAAATGCTCGTCAAAATTGCTAGTCAGTCGGGCGGGAAGTTTACCTTTTCTTAACAATGATCATTTCTAAATTAAACTAATTTCGCAATAAATTCTGAAATATTTGTCCACAAATCCCACTGTGCAAAAAAAAGTGCTGGTGGTACCCCTCGATTGGGGCCTCGGCCATGCCACGCGCGACATTCCGCTGATTCGTGAACTCTTAAACGCTGGTTGCGTGGTAGTTATTGCGGCCGAAGGAAAGCACGCCGCACTGCTCTCCCGGGAATTCCCGGAAATCACCATCCTCCCCCTTCCCGGATACCACATCACATATAGCAAAAAAGGCCTCTTTTTCGGCGTCAAAATCCTGCGCCAGGTCCCCAAGATCTGGAAAGCCGTCCGCCACGAACAGGCCTGGCTGCGCAAAACCGTTGCCGAGCACGGCATTTCCGCCGTCATCTCCGACAACCGGTTCGGCCTTTACCATCCAGACATCCCCTGCGTCTTCATCTCCCACCAGTTGCTGATCAAGACGCCCTTCGGCGGTGTCACCGAGCGCATTCTCCAGCGCATCAATTACCGGTATATCAATAAATACTCCGCCTGCTGGGTGCCCGACTTCCCCGGAACGCACAACCTCAGCGGCGTGCTGGCCCACCCTGCCGAACTGCCCAATAACACCACCTACCTGGGCTGCCTCTCCCGCTTTGAGCCACAGCCGGGCGTTTCCCGGAAATACGACGTGCTCGCCCTCATTTCCGGACCCGAACCGCAACGCACCCAGCTGGAAACCATCCTGAAAGAACAGCTCCGCCAGATACCCGGCATCAAAGCCCTCATCGTCAGCGGAAAACCCGACCAGGCCAGCGAAGAAGCCACCGCGCCGGGGATCTCCCAGGTCAGCCACCTGGGCGCGGCCGACCTCAACGCCGCCATGCAGGCCAGCGATATCGTCATTTCCCGGTCCGGGTACACCACCCTGATGGACCTCGCCAAGCTGAACAAAAAAGCCATCCTCATCCCCACCCCCGGCCAATCCGAACAGGAATACCTGGGAAAACACCTCATGCAGGAAGGCTATTTCATCAGCGTACCGCAACACCGGTTCCGGCTCCAGCAGGCGCTCAACGACGCAAAAACATTCCCCTTCCGCACTTTCGGCCGGCCGGAAGACATGAACGCGTACAAATCGATCGTCCGCCGCTTCGCAGAATCACTTTAGGGAAATGTATAATTTGTGACCGATTAACGGATCAGAGCGCGCTTTTCAGCGTCGCCACGGTCTTCGCGTCGTTCCCGATAAAAATTTTACCGTTCACGATCGCCACCGGTCGTTTCAGAAAAGTATATTCTTCGAGGATGAGATCGCGGTAGTCATTTTCCGACAGCTCCTTTCCTGCCAGGCCGCGCGCCTTGTACTGCATCGACCGGCGGCTGAACAGCGATTCGTAACTGCCGGCCAGCGCGTGCATTTCTTCCAGTTGTTCCGGCGTAATTTTTTCCTTCTTGATGTCTTGCAATTCCGCTCCTTTCGCCACCGCTGCCGTTTCTTCGAGGATACGGGCGCAGGTGCTGCAGGTCGACAGGTAATAAATCTTCTTCATCCCGTAAAATTAGGAATTATGGGAATTGATTACTTTTGACGAATGAGCAAAAAACTCTTCTTATTGGACGCAATGGCGCTTATTTACCGCGCCTACTACGCATTGATCCGGAACCCGAGGCTCACCAGCAAGGGAAAGAACACCAACGCGCAGTTCGGGTTCACCACTACGTTAATCCACCTCCTCAACAAGGAAAAACCCACGCACATCGCCGTGGCTTTTGATACGCACGCGCCTACGGAGCGGCATACTGATTTCGCCGACTACAAGGCCAACCGCGAAGATGCGCCTGAAGACCTGCTCGCGGCCCTGCCCGACATCAAGCGGATCATTGAGGGATTCAACATTCCCGTGCTGGAGCTCGACGGGTACGAGGCAGACGATATCATCGGCACCGTTGCCTGGCAGGCCGCGGCCCAGGGCTATTCCGTATACATGGTTACGCCCGACAAGGATTACGGCCAACTGGTAAAAGATAATGTTTTCATCTGGAAGCCGCCCGCGCTTGGCAACAAGGAAGAAGTGATGGGCCCGAAGGAAGTTTGCGAACGCTGGGGCATCAACGATGTGGCCCAGGTCGTGGATATCCTGGGGTTGATGGGCGATGCGGTAGACAACATCCCGGGGATTCCCGGTGTAGGCGAGAAAACCGCCACCAAGCTGCTTTCCGAATGGAACACCCTCGAAAACGTTATCGCCAACGCCGATAAAATTCCCGGAAAGCTCGGTGAAAAAGTGCGTGCAGGCGCCGATTCCGCCATCCTGTCCAAAAAACTGGCGACGATCATCACCGATGTGCCGGTCGAATTCCATGAAGAAAACTTCTGCTGCACGGAAATCCACAAGGAGAAACTCACGGAAATCTTTTCCGAGCTGGAATTCAAAAGCCTCGGCAAAACGATCCTCGGCGATTCGTTCAACGCCCTGGCCGGTGATCCCGGAAAGCCCGCCCAGCAAGATCTCTTCGGCAATCCCACCGAGGCCCCCCAGGCCGGAAGCGCCCTCGCGCAACAGGCGGAAGCCATCGAAGGACCGGGCCTCGTCGCCGATAAAAATATCGATAACACACCGCATACCTACCACCTCGCCGATACGCCCGAAAAGCATGCCGCACTGGTAGCCCAGCTGATGAAAGCACCCATCATCAGCTTCGACACGGAAACCACCGGCACAGACGCAAATGCGGTAGACATCGTGGGGATGAGCTTCTCCGTGAAACCGGCCGAAGGCTGGTACATTCCCCTGCCGCCTGCCCGCGACGAAGTGCTGCAGATCCTCGAAACGTTCCGCCCCGTTTTTGAACGGACGGACGCGGAGTTCGTGGCGCAGAACGCGAAATACGACATGATCGTCCTCAAATGGTACGGCATCGAAGTGAAAGGGAAATTGTTCGACACCATGCTCGCACATTACCTCATAGAGCCTGAGGGCCGCCGCTCGATGGACCTCCTCAGCGCCCAATACCTGCAATACGCGCCGGTTTCCATTGAAACGCTCATCGGCAAGAAAGGCAAGAACCAGGGCAATATGCGCGATGTCGAGATCGAAAAGATCAAGGAATACGCTGCCGAAGACGCCGACATCACTCTTCAACTCAAATCCAGCTTCGAGCCGCTGTTAAGCGAACGTAATGTGGCCAACGTGTTTTACGACATCGAGGCGCCGCTCGTGCAGGTGCTGACGGATATGGAATTTGAAGGGGTGAAGATCGATACACAAGCCCTCGCCGATTATTCACGCGAGCTGGAAACCGAGATCCGCAAGGCGGAAGAAAGCGTGTTCCAGCAGGCAGGGGTCCGTTTCAACCTCGGTTCGCCCAAACAGCTCGGCGAAGTGCTGTTCGAAAAGCTCCAGCTCGATCCCAAAGCCAAGAAAACCCGCACAGGGCAATACGCTACCGGCGAAGACGTGCTGGCCAAACTTTCCGCCAAGCACCCCATCGTGGAAAATATCCTCGTCTACCGCGAACTGAGCAAGCTCAAATCTACTTATGTAGACGCGCTGCCGACGATGATCAATCCGCGCACCAACCGGGTGCATACCTCCTACAACCAGGCGGTGGCCGTGACGGGGCGCCTCAGTTCCAACAATCCCAACCTGCAGAATATTCCCATCCGCACGGAAAGAGGGCGCGAAGTGCGCAAGGCGTTCGTGCCCCGCAGCGAAGAATTCACCCTTCTTTCCGCCGACTATTCGCAGATCGAACTGCGCATCATCGCAGCCATCAGCGGCGATCAGAACATGAGCGACGCATTCCGCAACAACCTGGATATCCACACCGCCACAGCGGCCAAAGTATATGGCGTGGAACTGGCGGACGTAACGTCAGACATGCGCCGGAACGCCAAAAGCGTCAACTTCGGTATCATTTACGGCCAGAGCGCCTTCGGTCTCAGCGAGAACCTGGGCATCCCGAGAAGTGAGGCCAAAGCATTGATCGACAACTACTTCGCGCAATACCCGGCCATCAAGCAGTATATGGAAGACCAGGTGAAATTCGCGCAGCGGACCGGCTACGTGCAAACGCTCATGGGCAGGAAGCGCTGGTTAAAAGACATCAATTCCTCCAACGCCGTGGTGCGTGGTTTCGCGGAAAGGAACGCCATCAACATGCCTATCCAGGGTACGGCGGCGGACCTCATCAAACTGGCGATGATCTCGCTGCACAAAACCTTCCGGGAACATAATTTCCGTTCGCGGATGATCCTGCAGGTGCATGACGAGTTGGTGTTTGACGCGCATAAAGACGAGGTAGACCTCGTTAAACCGCTCATCATCGAAGGAATGCGCAACGCCATGCCGCTCAGCGTGCCGATCGAAGCCGAGATCGGGACGGGCAGGAACTGGCTCGAAGCGCATTGACCCATATTGAAAAATCAGCAGACCTAACTAATACAAAGCCGGTACGGAACGGCGTTCCGTACCGGCCACAGTGAACAAAAAAACAGCAACGTCGCCCTGCTCCTGCATGCAGGCCGCACCCCTTGCATATCAGCGAATCGTTTACTAGTTTTCACTTATGATCCAAACCTCAAGGTTACAATTGTTACCCTGCACGTTGCAATATTTTGAAGCGCTTTTGCATGGGAATGAAGCATTAGCCCAGATTTTGGGAATAGATGTGCCGGAACAATGGACAGAATACCCTGAAATGGTATTGGTGGCCTACGACAAGTTGCGCAACGATCCTTCCTTACTGGGTTGGTTCTTTTACCTGGCGGTCCACAAGGCCGACAATCGCCTGATCGGCACCGCGGGCTTCAAGGGCCGGCCGGATACGGATGGCGCGGTGGAAATCGGGTACGAAGTCTCCGGCCCCTACCGCGAGCAGGGATACGCCACTGAAATGGCGGAAATCCTTATCCGTTTTGCATTCAGCCATCCGTACGTGTCGAAGGTGATCGCGCATACGGAAGAGGAATATAATGCCGCCGTGAAAGTGTTGCAGAAATCGGGGCTTCGCTTCGCCGGGGAGATCAACGGCCGGGAGGCCGGGGAGCTCTGGCGCTGGGAAATCTCCCGGGAGCAATACCTGGGGGGCTGACCGCTCATCCATACCGCGCAGCGCCGTTTCCCGCCGATCCCCTACATTTGTCGCCTAAATCTGCAATCAACATGAGCATGAAGAACTGGATGATGGGGGCGGCGATGCTCGCCGGCACTTCCGTCATGGCGCAAACAATGCCGCTCACCAACAAAGCGGGCAGCGAATACAAATTCACCATCCTCAAAAGCCAGGATGCCTTCGCGGTACAAAACCAGGGGCAAACCGGTACCTGCTGGTCTTTTTCCGGCCTCTCCTTTTTCGAATCCGAACTTCTCCGCACCGGTAAAGGCAAAGACCTGAACCTCAGCGAAATGTTCGTGGTCCGCAAAATGTATCCCCTCAAAGCCGCCAATTACGTGCGCATGCACGGAAAAGCCAACTTCGGCGAAGGCGGCGGTTTCCCCGACGATCTGCTCTGCCTCCGGAATTTCGGTCTCGTACCGCAGGAAGCGTACGACGGCAACCGCGACAAAACTTACAACCACGCTGAAATGCTGGGCCTCCTCGAAGGCATGGTCAAAACCCTCGGCGACGCCAAAACGGTGAACCCGAACTGGCAAAAAGCCTTCACCGGCGTGCTCGACGCCTATATCGGCGCCACACCCGAACAGTTCCAGTACAAAGGCAAAAGCTATACCCCGCAAACCTTCGCCAAAGAGCTCGGCCTCAATGCCGACGATTACGTGATCGTTTCCTCCTTCAGCCACCACCCGTTCTACGAACAGTTCGTGCTGGAAGTGCCCGACAACTGGAACTGGGAAAAAGTTTACAACGTTCCCCTGAACGAATTCACCCAGATCGCCGAGCAAGCCGTCCTCAACGGTTACACCCTCGCATGGGCAGCCGATGTGAGCGAAAAAGGATTTTCTTTCAAAGATGGCCTCGCCATCGTACCTGAAAAAGACTGGGCCGACTATTCCGACGCCGAGCGCCAGGCGCTGTTCACCAGGCCCGCGAAAGAAAAAACCATCACGCAGGAAAACCGCCAGCTCGGTTTCGACAATTTCGAAACGCAGGACGATCATGGTATGCACATTACCGGCCTGGCCAAAGACCAGGAAGGCAAGAACTACTTCATCGTGAAGAATTCCTGGGGCGCCAATAACGGCTGCGGCGGCTACTTTTACGCTTCCGTTCCTTATTTCGCCTACAAGACCACCTGCTTCATGGTGAATAAAAAAGCCATCCCTGCCGCGATCGCGAAGAAAATGGGCATTTAATTACCTTATATAGCAGCAACGTAGTTTTTTACAGGGCGCCTCCGGATGGGGGCGCCTTTTGCGTCACGCCATTGCCTTCAGTAACTGGCAACCTAAATTCTCAATCTGAGCGGCAGGCACCTGCCGGTCGTTTTTACGGGCCGATTCACGCAGCAACCTCGATGTAACCTTTCCCTTTCCCAAATCGAAAACCCTGAAATACTTCATTGCATAGGCATGCTTTCTGCGGAACAAAGTCCCTCTCGCCCTTTCCAATGCTACTACCCATTTGGGAAGCGCCAGCCTCCGGCTTTTTCGTCTTTCATTTCTTCTCATTAGATAGATTCTTTTTAGTATAAACAATGAATCGGTCCGGTTCTTCTCCATTGCCGGGAACAAATGGTGTTTCTACCCTAACTTCGCCTACAACCTTTACGCATCTGATCTCGTATTTTTCCGAGAATCGATGGAAATATCTTGTGAGGATCATGCTGTATATCCGGACGCGTTGCGGCGTACTCCCCGTGAAATACAACACAGCACCAGGGCTCCTTACCAGAAAATCCTCCATCACTTTTATGACGGTAGCAAATACCCGCAAAAGATCTCCGTTATTCGTCTCGGATAAATCGTCTATGTAGCCGTCATCTCCGATATCCCCGAAGCCAACATTATAATACTGGTCATGCGTATGGTAGAATTCCACACTTTTGCGAACAGAGCCCCGGCTCCCTTCACTCTCAAAATCAAATTGATTTCCGCCGCGCGGAATTAATTTGTACGGGTCAACAGTCAATGAAAGTTCGTTTCGTGCAATAACGCGATTGCCGAAATACGAAACTTTTTTACAGCGATTTATTTTACCGAGAATTTCTCCGAAAATCGGAGATCGCGCGTCAGCTAACGGCTTCCCAATCCCCCGCGCCCTCGCGCACCACCATCGGCTCCGGGCCGGTACAGTCTACCACGGTAGACATCAGCACACCGCCAGGACCGCCATCCACCACGATATCCACCAGCTTGCCGAATTTGTCGTGGATGATTTCGGGATCGGTATATTCTTCGACGTATTCGTCGATGGGCAACGACGCACTCATCACCGGGTTCCCCAGCTCTTTCACCAGCGTCCGGCAAATAAGATTGTCCGGAACGCGGATACCGACCGTGTCGCGCTTCGTTTTCAGGAGCTTCGGCACCTGTTTGCTGGCCGGCAGAATGAAGGTATACGGCCCCGGCAACGCCCGCTTCAGGATGCGGAACAGCGGCGTATCCACACTTTTGGTATAGTCCGTAAGATGGCTCAGGTCGTAACAGATGAAGGAAAAATGCGATTTTTTAGGGTCGATCCCCTTGATCCGCGCAATCCGCTCCACCGCTTCGGGCTTGAAAATGTCGCAGCCCATGCCATATACCGTGTCTGTCGGATAAATCACCACGCCGCCGTCGCGGAGGCATTCGATGATCGTTTTCAGGTTCCGGGGATTCGGATTTTGCGGATGCAGTTCTAGTCTCATGGGCCTTCCTTTTTATTATTAACAATCTTTCGCGGATCAATGTTGGCGGGTAAATTACAACCGTATCCATAATCTTGCTAACTTTCCGCCCTGTTTCGAAATCAAACCGGATGAAATTAAAAGGAATCGTCCCGAGAACATGGAAAATCATCAAAAGGGTTTTTCTTATTCTCTTTGTAGCACAACTGTTATACATCGTCATGCTCCGATGGGTGAACCCGCCCGTCACCATGACCATGATCGGCAGCTGGTTTTCCCTCATCGGTACCGATAAATCTTTTCATCGCGATTATGTGGACCTCGGCGAAATGTCGCAACATGTCAAACTGGCCGTTATCGCAAGCGAAGACCAGTTGTTCCCGGATCACGACGGTTTCGATTTCAAATCCATCGAAAAGGCGCTCAAGCATAACCAGAAAAGCAAAAAGATCCGCGGCGCCTCCACCATCAGCCAACAGGTCGCCAAAAACGTTTTCCTCTGGCAGGGCCGGAGCTGGGTGCGCAAGGGACTGGAAGTTTACTTCACTTTCATGATCGAACTGTGCTGGAGCAAAAAGCGCATCCTGGAAATGTACCTCAACGTGGCCGAAACCGGTGAAGGCATCTTCGGTGTGGAAGCCGCAGCGCAGGTGTATTACAAAAAACCGGCATCCAACCTGAACCGCGAAGAGGCCGCCATGATCGCCGCATGCCTCCCTAACCCCGTCAAATACACGGTTAATCCCCCCGCACGCATCACCGCCTGGCGACAGAAACGCATCCTCCAGCAAATGCGCAACCTCGCCGGAGATCCCGACATTTCCGAGCTCATCACGGAGCCGAAAACGGTTAAATTATCCTCGAAAGAAGCCGAAAAATAGCCTTAATCGGCTGCAATACCGTATTTGTGTATTTCTTCCCCTAATTTTTTTAGCGGCATTTTGAAAATTTCTGCGATTTGTGTCAAATCGCCAAAAAGCCTGCTGACGCGGGTTTGATGGCAGAAGAGATCCGCAGCGTTATCCCAGCATCTCCGGAATGGCTGCCACCGATGTTTCCAACCGCTGATTATGATCTCCGCGGACGTCGGCCCAGGGAACGCCCGAATTGATGACGATATCGCGGTAGATATTATAATAATACAGCCGTTCTTCGGGGAGGGGGTGTTCGCGGAGGGGATCGTCTTCCCAGGGAATATCGATATACGTGAGCAGGTAGCCGTGGTATTTCCGGACGGCGATCTGTTCGAGGATGCGCGGGTCGCATTCTCCGTACTTCGCTTCGCTCCAGACTTTGATGACGTAAAGATCGGTGTCGCAGACGATGAAATCCTTCCCGCGGGCGGCGGCTTCATCTTCCGCCGCGAGCTGCCCCTGCGCGATGTGCCAGAGGTCTTCCCTTTCATACGGCCGGCCCAGCGATTCGAGGTAGGCCCGCGCGAACTCGGGGACCCACTCCGTTTTGTAGAAGGCCGCCAATTGCTGGCTGAGGGTACTTTTGCCCGTGGATTCCGGACCGATGACTACGATTCTCTTCACGCCTGTTCGTTTAGTTGTTCCCGGTAGATGCGGCGCCAGTGGAAATATCCGTTGACGGCCACGATGAACAAAATTACGGTTAATACCGCAGTCGGCGCAAGCCCTTTATACAGCAGCAACGGCACCGCGATGAAGTTCGAAACGTTCAGCATCACCCAGTTTTCGATCTTCCGCTTCGCCAGCAGCCACATCCCGCTCCAGGCCGTGGCAGACACGAGCGCATCCAGTATAGGGACCGTACTGTCGGTAAAAGACCGCAACACCCACCAGATGAAAACCCATCCCACCACAACGATCCCCAGCGCGATCTGCCAGTCGCGGCGGCTCATCCACGAAATCCCCACCGCATCGTGCCCGTCTTTCTGCCGCGTCCAGTTATACCAGCCGTACACGCTCATAATGAAATAATATGCGTTCAGCCCGGCTTCGGCATACAAGCCCACGCCGGGTTTGGCGAACAGGTAAGTGAAAAACCCCGTGCTGACGAGCCCCGTCGGGTACACCCACACGCTATTGGCCCGCGAACAAAACACGCTCACGATACCGAAGATCACGCCGGTAGCTTCCTGCCACGACATCTGCAGAAATCCGTCTATCACCTGCTGAATAAATCCGTCCATATACAAAATAAAAAAGGCCGCCAAGCCGGCGGCCCTTACTGTAAAAGTAGTTATTCCTGATCGCCGATCAATACGCCGGACACATTCCAGAAACTGAAACTTCCGCCTTCGGGCTTGCCCAGCGGGATCGTCACCTGGATCGTATGTTTCCCGGGCGTGAGCTGCGGCAGCGGAATATCCGTCGGCAGCGTCAGCGTTCCGGGGCACCAGTTGCTGCGGCTCAGGTCGGAAGAGGAAAGTCCGTTCCCGAAATTCCCCGAAGCCGGGTTGAGCAGGCGATAGGTGGCGCAATCTTCCCTCCAGGGAATAAAGTGATACGCACGCTGGCCGTCCACATAGATCTCGTTGAGCTTGGGATTGAACTCGTCGCCGCCGCCCCAGCCGCCATGGCCGGTGGCAATGTAGCGCAGCTTGAGGTTTTTCACGCCCTGCGGAACGTTCACCGTCACCGTCAGCGAATCCTGGTCGAAGAAGGTCGCGTATTCCTGTCCCGCCATTTCCATAAGGTTGGTGGAATTGAAGACCGGCTGCACCCATTTCTTCGGTTCGGGCTTGCCCTCACCGTCGTACCCGGGATAATATTTGAACGAAAGACTGGCCTTATGACCGCCTTTATCATAATTCCCGATGTAGATGCCGATATACACATCGCCCTGCAGGCGGGGCGCCAAGTCGGAGATGTCTTGTTTGAAAACGGCGGAATCCGCCCAGGGATACCCTTCGATCTGTACCTGCTTATTGAAATGACGGACACCGAACGGCGTGAAGAAGCGCATCACTTCCAGCGGCGCATTGTAATCGTCGGTCGAAACGTAGCCCTGGTAAGCTTTTCCGTTCCGGCCTTTGAAAGCGGGCAGCACGTTCGCGCCTTTTTCCAGGCCTTCGAGGAAACTGCGGGCCTTGTCTGTCGGCACCACGAACACAGAGCCCGTACGGTCGTACGCATCTCCGTTCGAATATTGTACCAGTTCGGCGAAGAGCCGCTGGCCGGATTTCAGTTCGGGAAGATTCACTTTTTTCAGCACTACGGTGCCGCCGGCGAAATGATAAGTGGCATTAAGCGGATAGCCTTGCGGGTTATCGATTTTGTTGCCCCAGCTGATCTGTTCGCTTTGGAAGATGGGAACGATGGCATACCGGCTGTCGATCACCTGGCGCTGGTACGCGGGCTCGGACACGAGTTTCCCCCAGGATGCGGGCCATTTCAGTTCTTCGTTCGTCACTTTTCTATATTCGATCTTCTTGGCGAAGGTTTCGCTGTTGCCGTTGCGGACGATTTTGAGGATGAGGCCCAGTCCCGGTGCGATGGAGATCTGCGGTGTTCCTTTAATGGCCAGCGCGTCGGTGTACCAGATTTCGATGGTGTTGGACCGGATGATGGCTTTGGCTTTTTTACAGGGGATACCGGCTACGGTGTCTATTCCTGGGAGCAGCTCGGGCTTGATGTATTCGCCGAAAGGCTTTTTCAGGGTGAAAGTCCCGTTTTTGGACTGCAGCAGCTGGAAGGTGGCTTTGTCTGCATAACTGAGGAACTGTTGTTCCGTTTGTCTGCCAGAAGCCCCAACAGCAGCGCGTTTCCCCTGGATCAGGAGGGTTTGTTCGCCGCGGGATTCTTTCCCGTTATTGCGGAAGCCGTAGGTAACCACGGCCTCGGTCTGTTGCGCGGATATGGATGCCGAAGCCAGCACCATCGCGCATCCGAATAGCATTCCTTTCATCGTTCACTGTTTTGTTGCAAAGCACCAAAGCTACATAACAAAACGAAAAAAGCGCAGTTATGAAAACCGCGCTTTAACACTATCATTCATTCAACTATGGCTTATTCGGATTCGGCCACCACTTCCTTCACTTCGGGGATCATGCGTTTCATGATGCCTTCGATGCCGGATTTGAGGGTGATCATGGACGACGGGCAACCGGAGCAGGAACCCTGCAGGATCACGGTAACCACACCGTCTTCGTAATTTTTGAACTGGATAGCGCCACCGTCCATTTCCACGGCGGGTTTCACGGCGTTTTCCAGGAGGTCTTTGATGCGGGTTACCACATCGCTGTCGTCTCCGCTCATCACAGGGGCCGCTTTGATTTCGTCTTCATTGATCACCGCGCGGTTATCTTCCAGGTATTCCTTGAGGAACTGGCGGATGGTGGGGATCACGTCTGCCCAGTCGGTATCGTTGGTTTTGGTCAGCGTCACGAAATTGCTGGCGATGAATACGCCGCGGATGAAGGGGAAAGTGAAAAGCTCGGCTGCGAGCGGGCTCGGGCCGGTGCTGGCCGCATCGGGGAAATCGATGGATTTATTCGGATACAGGAGCTTGTTCGCCACAAACTTCATCGTTTCCGGATTCGGCGTCATTTCCGTATAGATACTGATGATGGGATTTCCTGTTTTGATCATTATTAGTCCAATTTTATCTCCGCCAAAATTAACAAAATTTGGCGAGAATGCCGGCCCTAACTTGGAGTCTCCGGAAACAGGTATATTTTTGCAATATGTTACAGACTAAAACCCTGCATGCCCGCAAGCGGATCGCACTGATCGCCCACGATCACAAAAAAGCGGAACTGCTGGAATGGGCCACGTACAACAAAACGGTGCTCGTGCGCCACGAGCTGTACGCCACCGGCACCACCGGCAAGCTCATCGAAGAGGCGCTCGACGTTTCCGTGCGCAAGCTGCTTAGCGGCCCACTGGGCGGCGATCAGCAGATCGGTGCGGCCGTTGCCGAAGGGCGGATAGACGTGATCATCTTTTTCTGGGACCCCATGGAAGCCCTGCCCCACGACCCGGACATCAAAGCCCTGCTGCGGCTGGGCGTGGTCTGGAACATTCCCATGGCCTCCAACCGGGCTTCGGCGGATTTCCTCATGACCTCCCCATTGATGCACCAGGAATACAACGTCATCCTCCCGGATTACAGCCAATACCTCGGCCGGAAAGTGTAAAATCCGCCGCAGGCTTCATTTTAAGGCAAATTCCACCCTGCCGTTCCTGTCTTTTCAGAACAACCGGGCGCCCTATTCCTTCAACATAATCCATTGAAAATCACCGGTGATCGGTGTCATAATGGCGCTTGAGCGCATCGTCCCCGAAATCATTTTTCAGTTCCCGGAACACCGAATGCACATGGTTCGCATTGTTCTGCGTATTGTCGTATTCGATGAGGAACGTTGGCCCCTGGATGCGGTAATAATGACCCTGGCCCCAGCTGGTGGCGCCCGCCCAGGCGAATCGGATACTGTCCAGTCCCGCCGTTTCGATCTCTTTCCACAAAATATCCTTCATCAGCCGCGTATACCGGCCAATATATTCGTCGATCAGCGTGCGGAGCTGCCGTTGCTGCGCAGGCTGCAGCGATGCCCAACCGATCCCCGGCGGATCGAGCTGCCAGGCGCGGCGCTTGTTCCCCGAGATAATGTCTGACGGTGCTTTTTCCGCTACCATGGCGGTTTTGCGCTGCTGTTCGCTCAGCCCGTTGACGAGCGTGAACGCCAGGTCGGTTTCCCCTTTCAGCAATTGATGGCCTTTATGCGGACCATCCGCCACCCGCGCGGGATTGGCGCCCAGAAACCCCGGGCCGGCAGACAGCACGTGGTTATTGAGGATGGTAAAGTTGAGGGACACGTGATGCCCCTCCATGCGCAGGCCCCAGGGCTTGCCGGCGAAAGGGCTTCCGAACACGGCGAAGTAGAAATTCCCCGTGTCGCGGTAAGTATCGTTGATGGCGCGGCCTTCCGCTTCCCGGAGGATGGCTTCCAGCTCCACCACGCCTTTCGCTTTGCGGGCACCGTCTTTGCTCAGGCAAAGGCTAACCAGCGCAAAAGCCTTCTCCTGCTGGGTTTGCGTCATGTCTTTCAGGCGCAGGCCGAAACGGTCTTTCGGCACGAAATGCCACTCGGTCCGCTGTTCCCCGTCGAACGGAGCGGTCATCTTCGCCAGTTTTTCCTTCCCCAGGTCGAAAAACAGATCCTGCGCCGCTTGTTCCAACGTTCGCGCGGTGGCTTTGGCCGGAAGTTTGGACTGTGGATAGGCTTTCCCGCAAACACAGCTGAAAAATAAACAGATGGGAATGATGAGCGTTTTCATGGGCGTGGATTCTATTTACAAAATACAAATCCTCTCCGCATTTGGCATTTGACCTTCGGAACTTTATTTTCGCAGTTTACGGTAAACCGAAACAGGAAATGGTGAAGCACTTATTGACCGGACTACTACTGTGCGGCAGCTTTCTGCATCCCGCAAAGGCGCAGCAGCCCCCCAAACGGGAGTTCAGGGCGGTATGGATATCAACGATAGCAAACATCGACTGGCCTTCCCGGAAAGGGTTGCCGCCCGATCAGCAACGCGCTGAATTTATCGAGCTGCTGGATTTTCACCAGCGGAACGGGATGAACGCCATCATCCTGCAGGTGCGGCCTGCGGCAGATGCGTTCTATCCTTCCCCGTACGAGCCCTGGAGCGAATACCTCACCGGAAAACAAGGCCAACCGCCCATCCCGTATTACGATCCGCTGGAATTCATGATCACGGAAACGCATAAACGCGGAATGGAATTCCACGCCTGGTTCAACCCCTATCGCGCCGTAGCCAACACCCGCGGCAGCAGCATCGCCGCCAATCATATCACCCGCACCCGGCCACAGTGGTTCGTGACGTACGGCGACAAAAAATATTTCGACCCGGGCATCCCGGAAGTCCGCTCTTACGTGACCGAGCTCATCCGCGACGTAGTGAAACGGTACGACATCGACGCCGTTCATTTCGACGATTATTTTTACCCTTACCGTCTTCCCGGCAAGGATTTCCCCGACCAGGGCTCGTTCCGGCTCTACGGTAAAGGCCGCGGCCTCGACGACTGGCGGCGTTACAATGTTGATACCATCATCCAGATGCTCAGCGGCGCCATCAAGGAAACCAAGCCCTGGGTGAAGTTCGGGATCAGTCCGTTTGGCGTATGGCGCAACCAGGACAAGGATTTCAGCGGTTCCCCCACGCGGGCGGGCCTTACGAACTACGACGATCTGTATGCCGATGTCATCAAATGGCAGCGCCTCGGCTGGATCGATTACCTCACACCGCAGCTGTACTGGGAGTTCGGGCACCGGCTGGTGGCGTACGAAGTGCTGGTAGACTGGTGGTCGAAGCACGCCTATGGCCGGCATATGTACATCGGCCATGGAACTTACCGGCTCGGGAGCAACGCCGCCTGGCGGAACCCGCGGGAATTGCCCAACCAGATCGCGGCTACGCGGGCTTACAGCAATATTCACGGGAGCGCGTTTTTCAGCAGCCGCTCTTTCGACGGTAACCCGTTCGGCATCAACGATTCCCTGCGCAACCATTTGTATAAATACCCGGCCCTGGTGCCCACGATGCCGTGGATAGACAATATAGCCCCGCTGGCGCCTTATTTCACGGACGCATTCGAGAAAGACGGCGGGTTGGAGATCCGTTGGGCGGACGACGACACTTCGCACCAGACGCATCAATATGTATTATACCGGTTCGAGGAGGGGCAGGTGATCAATGTGAGCGACCCGACGAAGATCATCGCGATGGTGCCGCAGATGCCGGACCCCGTTTTCCTGGACCGCCAATATATTAAAGGGCGCTCCTATATTTATATCGTTACCGCGCTGGACCGTATGCACAATGAGAGCATGATCAGCGATCCGATGCGGGTGGAAATGGTGAATGGGTCGGTGAAATTCGAATTTGCCCCCTGAAAATGATAGTTTTTTCACAATTTATTCACGGCCGGGAAAATTCCCGGCCTTTTTTATACCCCATCCTGCCCTTTCCCGGGGTTCAATTTTTATGTTTTTCAAATGAACCGGCGGCCGATTTTAATTTTTTCTAAATTTTAGCGGTTTAATCAAACTTTCTGTAAAATAAACCGCATTCTATTAGTATCTTTAAACCGTTCCCAAAGCAAAATACGGTACCTGAGCCAGGGCTTTGTTGCCTGTGGGCGTAGTGTATCTGATAAGGATAAAAAGGAAAATTTTAACAGCCAATGCGAATTGTGAGCCAAGAACAAGGTTTATATCGTCCGGAATTTGAGCACGATGCGTGTGGTACGGGCTTTACCGCCCATATCAAGGGTCGGAAATCACACCAGATCATCCGCGACGCGTTAACCATGCTGGAAAACATGGAACACCGCGGCGCCTGCGGGTGCGAGCGCACCACCGGCGACGGTGCGGGTATCATGATCCAGATGCCGCATGAATTCTTGTATGCAGAATGCCTCAAAATGGGCATCCGCCTTCCGGATGCCGGAAAATACGGTGTAGGGATGGTCTTCTTCCCCAAAGAGCCCCGCTGGCGCGAAGAGTGCCGCGAGATCATTCAACGCTGCGCGGAAAAAGTGGGCCTCGAAATCCTCGGTTACCGTAAAGTACCCGTTCGCCCCGATGGCATCGGCGAAACGGCCCTGTCCGTAGAGCCCGAAATCGAACAACTGTTCATCGCCTGCCCGTATCATATTTCCGATCCGGAAGAATTTGAACGTAAACTGTTCGTGCTCCGCAACTACATCACCAAAACGGTGCGTTGCTCCATCCCGAAAGAAAAGGCCGAAATCTATTTCGCGTCCTTCTCCCATAAAACCGTCGTATATAAAGGCCAGCTCACCACTTACCAGGTTGGCCATTATTATCCGGACCTTCGCGACGAGCGCATGGTTTCCGCGTTCGGCCTCATCCACAGCCGTTTCGCCACCAACACCTTCCCCAGCTGGAAGCTCGCGCATCCCTTCCGTTTCATCGCCCACAACGGTGAGATCAACACCCTGAAAGGCAACCTCAACTGGCTCCGCGCCGGCGAAAGCTCCTTCCTGACCAAATATTTCACCAAAGAGGAAATGGAAATGCTCTCGCCCATCGTGGACGAAGGGCAATCCGACTCCGCCTGCCTCGATAACGTGGTGGAACTGCTGAACCTCACCGGCCGCTCGCTCCCCCACGTCATGATGATGCTCATCCCCGAAGCGTGGGACGGCAACGACAGCATGGACCCCGTGAAGAAAGCCTTCTACGAATACCACGCCTCGCTCATGGAACCCTGGGACGGCCCCGCGTCGATCTCCTTCACCGACGGCAAAATCATCGGTGCCACCCTCGACCGGAACGGGCTCCGCCCTTCCCGCTTCGTTGTTACGAAAGACGATCGCGTGATCATGGCCTCCGAAGCCGGCGTGCTTCCCATCGATCCGAAAAACGTAAAAGAAAAAGGCCGCCTGCAGCCCGGTAAAATGTTCATCGTAGACATGGACCAGGGCCGCATCATCGGCGACGAAGAGCTGAAGCAGTCCATCTGCTCCGCACAGCCCTACGCCGAATGGCTCAATAAATACAAGATCCGGCTGGATGAATTGCCCGAGCCCCGCGTCACCTTCACGCACCTCGAGCACGAACAGATCTTCAAATACCAGCGCGCTTTCGGTTACAGCACCGAAGACCTGGAAACGATCATCTCCCCGATGGCGATCGACGGCAAAGAGCCCATCGGCTCCATGGGCACAGACGTTCCCCTGGCTATTTTGAGCGATCAGCCGCAGCACATCAGCAGCTATTTCAAACAGCTGTTCGCCCAGGTGACCAATCCGCCTATCGATCCCATCCGGGAAAGACTGGTCATGTCTTTGGCTACCTTCCTCGGCAACAACGGCAACCTGCTGGATGAAGATCCGCTGCACTGCCACTCCGTGGCGCTGCCGCACCCGGTATTGAATAACTACGAACTGGAAAAGATCCGCAGCATCGACACCGGTATTTTCCAGGCCAAGACCTTACATACTTATTTCAAGGCCGACGGCAAGCCCGGCTCCCTTGAAAAAGGCCTCGCCCGCCTCTGCCGTTATGCGGTAGACGCTGTGGAAGACGGCTTTGAAGTGATCATCCTTTCCGACCGCGCCATCGATTCCGAGCACGCTGCGATCCCGAGCCTCATGGCCGTTTCCGCGGTGCATCACCACCTCATCCGCAAGGGTTACCGCGGCCAGGTAGGTATCGTTGTGGAAGCAGGCGATGTTTGGGAAGTACATCATTTCGCCGCGCTCCTCGGCTTCGGCGCCACCGCCATCAACCCGTACCTCGCCCTTTCCACCATCCGCGACCTGCGGCTGCGCGGCAAGTTGCAGACGGAGCTGGATGTGGACAAACTGAAAAAGAACTACATCAAAGCGGTTTGTGAAGGTTTGCTGAAAGTGTTCTCCAAAATGGGCATTTCGACCCTGCAGTCTTACCAGGGCGCCCAGATCTTCGAGATCCTCGGCATCAACAAATCCGTAGTCGACAAATACTTTACCGGCGCCGTGTCCCGCATTCAGGGGCTGGGGCTCGACGAGATCGCACAGGAAACGCTGGCGAAGCACTGGATGGGTTACGGCCGCAAGGAAACCCCGGTACAGCGCCTCACCACGGGCGGTGTGTACCAATGGAAACGGAAAGGCGAATTCCACCTTTTCAATCCCACCACCATCCACCTGCTGCAATATTCTACCCGCCAGAACGATTACAGCATCTTCAAGAAATACTCGAAAGCCGTAAACGACCAGAGCGAGAAAGCTGCTACGCTGCGGAGCATGTTCACTTTCAAGCGGAACCGCAACCCGGTGCCCATCGAAGAAGTGGAATCTGCGGAAAGCATCCTCAAACGCTTCGCTACCGGCGCGATGAGCTTCGGCTCCATCAGCCACGAAGCCCACTCCACCCTCGCGATCGCCATGAACCGCATCGGCGCGAAAAGCAATACCGGCGAGGGCGGGGAAGACGAAATGCGTTACGAGCCGCTGCCCAACGGCGACTCCATGCGCTCGGCCATCAAACAGGTTGCGTCTGCACGTTTCGGCGTTACGAGCTATTACCTGACCAATGCCGACGAACTGCAAATTAAAATGGCGCAAGGCGCGAAGCCCGGTGAGGGTGGCCAGTTGCCCGGTCATAAAGTGGACGAGTGGATCGGGAAGGTCCGCCACGCCACGCCCGGAGTAGGCCTTATTTCGCCGCCGCCGCACCACGATATTTATTCGATCGAAGATCTGGCGCAGCTGATCTTTGACCTGAAAAACGCCAACCGCGCGGCCCGCATCAGCGTGAAGCTCGTGTCGAAAGCAGGTGTGGGCACCATCGCCGCTGGTGTTGCGAAAGCGCATGCCGACGTGATCCTGGTATCCGGCCACGACGGCGGTACCGGCGCCTCCCCCATCAGCTCCATCAAACACGCCGGGCTTCCCTGGGAACTGGGGCTGGCGGAAACGCATCAAACCCTCGTCCGCAACAAACTCCGCAGCCGCGTAGTGGTGCAGACGGACGGTCAGCTCAAAACCGGCCGCGACATCGCCATCGCCACCCTGCTGGGTGCCGAAGAATGGGGCGTGGCTACCGCCGCTCTCGTGGTGGAAGGCTGTATCATGATGCGTAAATGCCATCTGAACACTTGCCCCGTGGGCGTTGCCACGCAAGATCCCGATCTGCGCAAACGCTTTAACGGTACCGTTGAAGCCGTGGTGAACTTCTTCCACTTCCTCGTGGCCGAATTCCGCGAAATCATGGCCGAGCTGGGCTTCCGTACGGTGCAGGAAATGGTGGGACAAGTGGAAGTGCTGAAAGTGCGCGACAACATCTCTCACTGGAAATTCAAGAACCTCGACCTTTCTCCTGTGCTGTACCGCGAACCGGCTTCCGACGAAACCGGCCTGTACAAACAGGAAGAGCAGGACCACGGCCTGGCCGAAGTGCTCGACTGGCAGCTGCTCAAAGCCGCCAAAGATGCGCTGGAAAGCAAGACCCGCGTATTCGGCACGTACAAGGTGAAAAACACCGATCGTACCCTGGGCACGATCCTGTCCAACGAAATATCCAAACGTTACAAGAGCGAAGGGCTTCCGGAAGACACGATCCATTTCAAATTCAACGGTTCCGCCGGCCAGAGCTTCGGCGCCTTCAACACCAAAGGCGTGACGCTCGAACTGGAAGGCGAAGCCAACGACTACTTCGGCAAAGGCCTCTCCGGCGCCAAACTGATCCTTTATCCGTCTACGGAAGCAGGATTCAAGGCGGAGGAGAACATCATCGCAGGCAACGTGGCCCTTTACGGCGCAACTTCCGGCGAAGCCTTCATCCGCGGAAAAGCCGGTGAGCGCTTCTGCGTTCGTAACTCCGGCGCCACCGTGGTAACCGAAGGAACGGGCGACCACGGCTGCGAATACATGACCGGCGGCCGCGCAGTGATCCTCGGTGAAACAGGCCGCAACTTCGGCGCGGGCATGAGCGGCGGTATCGCCTTCGTGTACGACGTGAAAGGCACTTTCGCCGGACAATGCAACCCGGAAATGATCGACCTCGACCCGCTCGGCGAAGAAGATGCCGCACAGCTGCACGACCTGATCACCAAGCATCATGCGTACACCAACAGCACCGTGGCCAAATTCATCCTCAGCGACTGGGAAAATCAGCTCCGCCATTTCGTGAAAGTATTCCCGAAAGAATACAAGGCCGCCCTCAAGGCTGCCGCCACCAAAGGCGTGAAAAGCAAAGCGTAACTAACTAATTATCTAAGCGACCAAGCAGAGACAGATATGGGTAAACCAACAGGATTTCTGGAATTTACAAGGGAGTTGCCCGGAAAGGCAGACGTGAAATCCCGCGTGAAACATTATAACGAATTCGTAGAGCGATTCCCCGAGAACAAGCTCAACGAGCAGGCCGCCCGCTGCATGAACTGCGGCGTGCCCTTCTGCCACAGCGGATGCCCCCTCGGCAACGTCATCCCCGAATTCAACGATGCGGTATACCGCAAAGATTGGCAGGAAGCGTACGAAGTGCTCACTTCCACCAACAACTTCCCCGAATTCACCGGCCGTATCTGTCCCGCGCCGTGCGAAAGCGCCTGCGTGCTCGGCATCAACCAGCCGCCCGTGGCCATCGAGGAAATCGAAAAACATATTATTGAAATTGCATTCGATAAAGGACTGGTGAAAGCCAAGGTCCCCCGCGTGCGCACCGGCAAAAAAGTTGCCGTGATCGGCTCCGGCCCCGCAGGCCTCGCCGCAGCAGCGCAACTCAACTACGCCGGGCACCTGGTAACCGTTTTCGAGCGCGACGATAAGCCCGGAGGCCTCCTCCGCTACGGCATCCCCGACTTCAAACTGGAGAAATGGGTGATAGACCGCCGCGTGGCCCTCATGGAAGAAGAAGGCGTAACCTTCCAGTGCAATGCGAACGTGGGTGTGAACGTTAGTATCAACGACATCCTCCGCGAATTCAACGCAGTGGTGCTGGCCGGCGGGTCCACCATCCCCCGCGACCTTACCATCCCGGGCCGGGAGCTCAACGGCGTTCATTTCGCCATGGACTTCCTGAAACAACAGAACCAACGCGTAGGCAAATCCAAAGTACAGGGCAACGACATCCTCGCCACCGGTAAAAACGTAGTAGTGATCGGCGGTGGAGACACCGGGTCCGACTGCGTGGGCACCTCCAACCGCCACGGCGCCAAAAGCATCACGCAACTGGAATTGTTGCCCAAACCCTCGGCAGACCGTACCCCGTACATGCCCTGGCCTACTTACCCGATGGTCCTCAAAACGTCGTCGTCCCACGAAGAAGGGGCAGACCGCCACTGGGCCATCGCAACCAAAGAATTCATCGGCGACGATAAAGGCAATCTTACCGGCCTTAAACTGGTGGACCTTACCTGGTCTTTCGGTGAAGACGGCCGCCCCGGGCGCTTCGTGGAAGTGGCCGGATCCGAAAGGACCGTTCCCTGCGAGCTCGCGTTCCTGGCTATGGGCTTCCTCCATCCGCAATTCAAAGGCATGCTGGAAGACCTGTCCATCGAAACGGACGAGCGCGGCAACGTGAAAGCCACCGAAAAAGCATATCAGACATCCATCCCGAAAGTATTTGCTGCCGGCGACATGCGCCGTGGCCAATCACTCGTGGTATGGGCCATTAGTGAAGGACGAGAGTGTGCAAGAAAAGTGGACGAGTTTCTGATGGGCGCCTCCCAACTGGAAAGCAAGGACGATTCCTTGGTATACCTTTCCATCTGATCCTTGAATCTTAAGTCTTCTCATAAGCAGGTTTAGATTTTGTTGTAACCTTCAGCCGGGCCGGGTTTTTACCCGGCCTTTACGTTTTTACCGCCGTGCGGTTGCGCGGGAGTTTTCGTATATTTTATACAGACCTGTTGAGTATCGTTTGAAAAACATCGGCGAGCGCGCGGAAATCGACGGGTTTCCCTAAAACTGCGACCGCGCCTGCAGCATCCAGCGATTTTCGGACTTCTTCATCCGTATCGCCGGTTATGAGGATCACGGGAATATTGCGGGTAGAAGCCTGCCGTTTGAGGCGGATGAGCGTTTCTTCACCATCCAGCAGCTCCATGTGATGATCGAGGATGATGATATGCGGCTGATGGTGGGGTACCAGGTGCAGTAATTCCAGTCCGTTCCTGCTCAGGAACACTTTTGCCCCGCTCTGCGTGAGCATCCGGGACAGGACGAACGCGTTCAACTCATCGTCTTCCGCAACCGCCACTTTCAAATCCCTGAACAGGATCTGGCCTCCCGGCGAGCCGTCGCCACCCGAGTTTTGATGCCCGCTGTCCTGGGCTGGCGGAATAGCCGCGAAGCATACAGCTACGCTTTCCAACACCTGCTGGAATAAAAATCGCCGGAACTGTTGAATGATTGCAATGTTCATATGTACCTCCGTGGGTGGATGTGGGCATCGGTATCTTTATGACAATTGCTTAGGACGGGTTCTCCCTAAAGATAAAGCATTTCTCCGTTCCAAAACCATACCGCCAAACGGCCGAAAAACAGCGGCGCACTCATTTATTTCCTAAATTTATAGCACTAACCAAAAGAGAACCATATGCGCTGGCAAGGACGCCGAGAAAGCACAAACGTAGATGACCGCAGGGGCTCCGGCCGCGGAGGCCTAGTAGTAGGCGGCGGTATCGGGACGATCGTAATCGCCCTGCTGGTATATTTCCTCGGCGGAGATCCCTCCCAGGTCGTGAACATGCAGCAGCAATCCGGCACCGAGCAGGGCCAGCTTTCCCCGCAGCAGGAAGCCCAGCAGAAAGAAGCCGCCTCCTTCACCAAAGTAGTACTGGCCGAAACGGAAGACGTCTGGAACAAGGTTTTCCGCGATATGGGCCAACAATACCAGGAACCCACCCTCGTCATGTTCACCGATGCCGTTCAAAGCGCCTGCGGACAGGCCTCTGCCGCCTCCGGCCCCTTCTATTGCCCGGCAGACCACCAGGTATACATCGACCTGTCGTTTTACGACGAACTTAAAAACAACCTTAACGCCCCCGGCGATATGGCCATGGCGTACGTGATCGCCCACGAAGTAGGGCACCATGTCCAGAACCTGCTGGGAATTTCCGAGAAAGTACAGTCCATGCGCAGCCGCCTCAGCGAAGCGGAATACAATAAATTATCCGTGAAGCTCGAGCTGCAGGCCGATTTTTACGCCGGCCTCTGGGCACATTATATGAAAGGCGTCGCCGATTTCATCGAGCCCGGTGATATCGAAGAAGCCCTCAACGCCGCAAACGCCATCGGCGACGATAGACTGCAACAACAGTCGCGCGGGTACGTGGTGCCCGACGCCTTCACCCATGGCACCTCGGCTCAGCGCATGTACTGGTTTAAAAAAGGTTTCGAAACCGGCGACATCCGCCAGGGAGACACATTCAACAGCGCACAATGAAAAGACAGATCGTCTGGAAAGGACTTTATTATCAAATGATGGAATACTGCAGTATTGACGCCAGTGGGACGGATATCCGGATAAACGGGACCATCGTGGGTTTCGGGGAGGATGTGCCGTTTTCCGTTTCCTATGATATCGTTACGGACCGCGCCTGGCAAATGTCCGGCCTCGAAATGGCGATCGAGCGGGACGGCGATTGTTCCTGGATTTCCCTCCACCGCGATATCAACGGTAAATGGACGCAAACCGGGCACACCCGCGACGAGTGGGACCATTGCATCGATGTCGACATTTCCCTCACCCCGTTTACCAATACCCTCCCCATCCGCCGCCTCGGCCTGCAGCCCGGCGAGCGCACGCAGATTGATGCGCTGTACATCAACGTGCTGAAAAACGAGATCAAACCCGTCACACAGTTTTATACGCGGTTAGATGAAAACCGTTTCCTCTACGAAGGCGTGCTGAAAGATTTCAAGCGCGAGATCATCACCGACGAAGACGGGCTGGTGATCGATTACCCCGGGCTTTTCTACGCCGTTCAGTCCGAAACGGAATAATGCTTGTTCAATAGCCAGAGATAGGGCTCCATCATGTGGTGCACGAAAATGTTCTTGCCGTTGAACGGGAACTTTTTGTGGTATTCCGCGTCTGTCATCAGCACGATGGGCGTGCCGCAGGTCATGTAATTGTTGCTGAAAACGTAGTTGGGCTGCTGCATTTCGGGCAGGTGCCTTTTCGCCAGTTTAAATACACCGTTGCCGAGGGTTTTGCGGAACCGGCGCACGCTGCGGTTGGTAGTGCGGGTGAGGCGGTTATAGATTAGGTTGCCGTAAAGCCGCACGAAAAATTTCTGCTTCTTCAATTCTCCTTTTACGTTCATGAACGGGTTCGGCATATTGTAGTCTTCCACCGTCTGCAATGACAGCGGCGTTTCCGGCACCCAGTCGTCCGAATTCACCACACGGAATCCCCATCCGTCGCGGGTAATATTTTCGAAATCGTACGCATAGAAAAGGTTGCCGGGTTTTGGCGCGGCGCTGGCGTAGGTTTTATAGATAATATCTTTAGGAAGGCCGGGGTGATATTCGAGGTACGAGCGCAGGAGAAAAGCGATGGCGCCGCCCTGGCTGTGGCCGGTTACGATGAACTGGCGGGTGCCGCGGGCGTAGCGTTCTTTAATATGTGAAATGATATCTGCGGACATGAAGCCCACGGCGGCCGTCCAACCCACATGCACATACGCTTTCATGGTATCGGCGGCCAGCTGGTAGTCCCAGGTGGTGCTGTCGTTCAGCCGGAGCGTGCCTTTGGCGGGGATCATAGCGGCGTAGAAATTGGCAAGCCAGCTTTCGAGTTTGCCGATGGTACCGCGTACCTGGATCACGTCTATACCATCCGCCCTTTCCCACATCATCCATTTATTATAAAACCCCACTTCGGGAGAAGTATAAAGCAGGCGATAGGCCGGCGGATGATTGACGGATTTCGAGGTGTCTCCGTCGAAATGCAGATTCAGGAGATCTTTGTACTCGTTGGCGTCGAAACCCGCTTTCAGCTGGGCTTTCACAGGCAGGGCCAACATAGCCGCGAGGGCCCACAAGATAGCGCGCATGTGTTTTTTTCCAAACATAACAAAAATCTGTCGCGTAAAGTTGATATGCCTTAAATTGCAACGTCACCATTTAACCGCAGATCATGATCACGATTACGACAGCAGCGCCTGAACAATTGGCCATTGTGCAGCAGATCGCCTATGCAACCTGGCCGCATACGTTTGGCAGCATCCTTTCTCCGAAGCAGATCGATTATATGCTGAAGATGATGTACGACCTGGACGTGCTGACCGAATCCGTGGAAAAGAAGAACGTTGTTTTCCTGTTGGCCAATGTGGACGGGGTTTTCGGCGGATTTGCCGGCTACGAGCTGCATTATAAAAAAGAACCGGTATCAAAATTGCACAAGATATACGTGCTGCCTTCGATGCAAGGGAAAAACGTAGGCCAGGCGCTCATGTCGGAAGTGGAACGCATTTCGCGGGAAGCCGGTATGGAAAAACTTTCGCTCAACGTAAACCGCGACAATAAAGCAGCCGGTTTTTACGAACGGAACGGGTTTACGAAAACGGGCGAAGAAGATATCGACATCGGCGACGGATTTTTCATGAACGACGCCATTATGACCAAGAAACTGTAAAGCGGAATATGATCCAACGAAAACACCTCCTGCCAACGCTTGCCGCGGCCGCATTGCTGTGCTTCAGCTCCTGCGCCCGACAGATCTCCCAGTCCGGAAAAGCCTCGTTCTACGCCGACAAATTCCAGGGCCGCAAAACCGCCAATGGCGAAACTTTCCGCCAAAGCCGCATGACCGCCGCCCATAAAACCCTCCCGTTCGGCACCAAAGTCAAAGTCAAAAACCTCGATAACGGCAAAACCATCAAAGTCCGCATCAACGACCGCGGCCCCTTCGTTGCCGGCCGCATCATCGACCTTTCCAAAAAAGCCGCGAAAAAACTCGGAATGGTCAATTCCGGCGTGGCGAACGTTAAGATTAAGTATAAAAAACCCAAAGGATAAGGCTTCGCTTTCTTTTAACAAATTTTCGTCATATATTAGAGTAAAGTGTTGTGTTCAACTATGGACTACTGGTTCCCCATACCTACAGTTTCCAATGAACTCCCTCCAATGACCAACCTGCCCGCTTACCCGGATTTTACCGTAACCCTTTCCGGCGATAACTGGCGACAGGCAGAGTTCGTCAATATTTCCAAGCTGAAATTGGTCGGCGAGGAAGTGGATGAAATCAAGGAAATCCATATCAATCACAGCCGCGAAATGGCGGAAGGCATCCGTGCGTTCGACAATGTGCACGTCCGCCGCAGTATTGGCGCTCCCGAGCTTTTCATTCCCCTTTTCGAGCTTCGCTCCTTCCTTAACTCCGACACGCTCGGTGCTATTGCCATACATCAACATCCCGGGTTCGTCAAAACCGGCTTCGCCATTACTTCCCGCGGCGGATGTTATTACGGCACAGAAGAAAACGGGGTCGTCAAATCCCTCGCCCTTTGCGATGCCACGTCGTGGGCCGGGTACGAGATCCCGCGCATCGTACGGCAGTTTTCCTTGGTTTTCGTAGATTGGTGTGATTGTATCATCATAACACCGTAATCATATGTCGATCTTACTCGGCCGCATCGTGATCCTGGTGGAGGATTACGACGATGCATTCCAATTTTACGCGCAAAACCTCGGCGCCCGCAAAATCGTGGACTATACCGTTGGCCCGCAGCGCTACCTGCATATCGGGTTCGACGAAGGCGGCGCGGGCATCTGGTTCCTCCGCTCCCCCGGCCACACCGGCCGGCAAACGAACGGCGAGCCGGCGATGGTCATGTACACCACCGAATTCGAAACCCTCAAATCCAGGCTGGAACAAAACGGCGTGATCATCTCCAAACCCGCGGTGTACACGGATGAAGCGTGGTTCCTCCATTTCCTGGATTTGTACGGGAACGAGATCGTGCTGGTGGAAATGAAAAAATGATTTCCCTCCCAATCCCCCGCTGCGTCTGTGTTTTGTCAATTTTGACGAACAAACTTGCATCCCGGCTCCGTGGTTTTTTTATTTGTTTTATGAAAATGATACGCTACTCTTTCCTCTGCTGCGCCCTCGCCGCAGCCGCGCCCGCGATGGCGCAAAACGCCCAGGTGGTTTTGCCGGGCTTCACGGCTTATGCCGACCCCGCCGAAACCGGTGTGGATATCTCGGGCAGGAACGGGGTTGTACGGTGGACAGACAGTTCCAACGCCGTCCATTTCTGGTTCCACGCCGCCAACACCGGCTCCCTGAAACTGGGGCTCCAGGCAAAAGCTGACGCCCCCTCCACCCTGCGCATCTCCGTCAACGGTACGGAAAAAACCGTACAAGTGCCTGCCGGAGCGGATTTCGCGGATATCCCCGTACTGTCTACCAAACTCAAGAAACCCGGATTTTACGATATCGCCCTCAAAGGCATCTCCAAACAAGGTAATGTGTATGCCGACGTGAAAGGCGTTACCCTCGAAGGCCCTGCCACGAAAGACATCCAGTTCAATCCCAAACCCTGGCGCCGTTCTGCTTCCGTCCACCTCAACTACACGGCTCCCGAAGGCAAAGACGTGGAATGGTTCTACGGCGAAATCAAAGTTCCCGAAGGCCAGGACAAAATCGGTACCTACTTCATGTCTTGCGGATGGCACCGCGGTTATTTCGGGATGCAGGTAAACGGTCCAGATGAAAGAAGGATCATTTTCTCCGTATGGGATTCCGGCAAAGAGCCCGAAAGCCGCGATAAAGTGGCTTACGAAGACCAGGTGACGCTCCTCGCCAAAGGAGACTCCGTGATCGCGCACGGTTTCGGCGGCGAAGGCACCGGCGGCCACAGCCACTGGGTGTACGACTGGAAGGCCGGCCAGACTTACAAATTCCTCATGCACGCCGTCCCCAAAGGCACTACCACGCAGTATTCCGCGTACTTCTTCGTTCCGGAGCACAACGAATGGAAGCTCATCGCTTCGTTCCGCGCGCCGAAAGACGGCAAATACATGGGCCATCTCTATTCCTTCCTCGAAAACTTCAGCTTCGAGAACGGCCACGTATACCGCAAAGGCTATTACGGCAACCATTGGATCAAAACGCCCCAGGGAGAATGGATCGAGCTGACGAAAGCGCGCTTCACCAACGACGCTACCGCCCGCGCCAAAGACCGCCTCGACTTCGGCGGCGGCTCCGAGAACGGAATGTTCTACCTCTGGACGGCCGGATTCAAACCCGCCGATGCCAAACTGGGCGACAATTTCGAGCGCCCCGCACTTGGCAAAGCGCCCGAAATCGACCTTCCAAAATTCTGATAATCAACCATTTTAAATAGAAAAAGCCTCCTAATCGGAGGCTTTTTTACGCCTGAAAACGTAAAATAAACTTGTCACAATGTAAAATATACTTGACTTTATGTAAAAAGTACTTAACTTCATTTCATAAATCTCCCATTATGAAACCTAAGTATCTCTTACCGCATGTCTACAAAAAAATCGGCTGGTGGCTTGCCATTCCCGCAATACTATTCACTTTATGCGCAACTTCGGAGTTGGGCGACTGGCTGTCGACATCTGAAAAAATCCGGAATATTCTGGGCGACGCCACGGAAGAAGTGGGGTTGATCTCCATCTTCGTGGGTCTGTTGCTGATTTCGTTCAGCCGGGAAAAAGACGAAGACGAATACATCAGCCGGCTCCGTCTCGAATCGCTGCAACTCGCGGTCATCATCAATTACATACTGTTGATCATCGCCACGCTCGTTTTCCACTGGCTCGATTTTCTGGCGGTGATGATCTACAACATGTTTACCGTACTGGTCATTTTCATCATCCGCTTTAACTTCCTGATCTATCGTCAAAAAAAGTCACTGGCATGAAAAACATTATCAAGGTAGAACGGGCGCGGATGAACCTCACGCAAGACGAGCTCGCGCGGCTGACGGGCGTTTCCCGTCAAACCATCAATACCATCGAATCCAATAAATACGTGCCTTCCACCATTCTGGCCCTGAAGATCGCCAAAGTTTTTTCCAAACCGGTCGAAGAGATTTTCCTGCTGACCGACGAAGATTGAATTGGTTGATCGATGTTGGTAATCCTTCCCGGCCGCCGTTGTGTCACTCACTTCGGCGGCCGTTCTTTTTTCATCCTTTTCAAAAATTGTACATTAGCGGAAATTCCCCCGGTATGGCCAAAAACCCGATACTGCCGATTGCGGACGCGATCAATCCTTTCAAGGTCCGCAAAAAAAGATTGATGAACTTCAATCCCGTAACGGCCGTTTCTTCCCGCAAACCTGTCGACCATGTCCGGATCACGGTATTCGAATACGACAGCGGGTATTTCCACGAAGAAACCACCGACACCGTATCCGATTGTTTCCGCTTCGCCGAAACCGACACCAAAAAATGGATAAATGTAGACGGCATCCGGCGCGAAGAAGTGGAATCCATCTGCCGGCATTTCAATGTCCATTTCCTCCTCATGGAAGATATTATGAGCGAAGGCCAGCGCGCCAAGATGGACGAAATCGGCAACAACCTGTTCTGCCTGCTGCCCATGTGCTATTTCAAAACGGAAAGCTCGGCGGTGGAAATCGAACAGGTGAGCCTGGTGCTGGGAAAAAACGTGGTCATCTCCTTCCAGGACGATCCCAACCGCGACGTCTTCAATCCCATCCGCGAGCGCCTGCGCACGGATGGCACCAAGCTCCGCCTTTCCGGCTCCGATTATTTGCTCTACGCCCTGCTCGATGTCATCGTCGATAATTACTTCGTGGTGATGGACCACCTGGGAGACCGCATCGAGCTGATGGAAGATATCATTCCCCGCCAGCCCAACAACCGCACGCTCGCCCGCGTCAATTACCTGCGCCGCGAGCTTATGGAATTCAAGCGCGGCATTGCGCCCGTCCGCGACCTCATGAACGGGCTGCTGAAATCCGAAAACACTTTACTGGAGGAGAATACGGAGAAATACTTCAAAGACGTTTCCGACCACATCATCCAGGCGGTAGACCTTGCCGAGAGTTACCGCGATATGGTCATCAACCTGCAGGAGCTGTACCATGCGCAGATGAACCAGAAGATGAACGAAGTGATGAAGGTACTAACGGTGGTGACTACACTCCTTGCGCCGATGACGGTGATCACGGGGATTTACGGGATGAACTTCGAGCACATGCCGGAATTAAAAAACCCCAACGGTTACTTTATAACCATTGGGGCGATGCTTTGCATATTTGTGGGGATGATCCTTTTCTTCCGCAAGCGCGGATGGTTTTGATCATTTTTTCTTATAGACCGGAACGGTGGAACAGGGTTCCCCGTACATGAGGCTTTTCACGACCGGCCGGAGCTTCCGCGTGATTTCCACATACGCGGCTTCGGGCACGGCTTTATCCGCACAACCTTTGATGATCACGCGCAGATCGTTGAATTCGCTGGCGTCGATCGCCGCCACTTTTTCCAGGAAAATCGTGTTGCGGAGCGAGGTTTCGTCGCCGTAAGCCACGCGGGCCGCAACGGGCTCGAGGTAGGCGGCGGGAAGCATGTACGCCCAAAACGGGATGATGGCATCCGCGGTGCAGGTGATGGTCACCGCTTTTCCGCGGTATTGTTCCCAATCATGTGCCTGCAGTGCGGCGCGGTAATCCTTTTCTTTCAGGATGAGCTCCATGAACAGGTAATCTTTCAGGTCGAAAACGGTGATTTCTTCCTTGGGATAATATTGTTCGAGATCTATGGTGACGAGCGCGCTTTGCGCTACTTTATTTACTATTTCTTCCATACTGCAAATTTACGGATTTTATGGGAAGCCCGTTCCTTGGCGAAGGCACGCCCAAACCTGCGTAAAAATCCTTATGCGTTAGCCAAAATCCGCTCCTGTATTGGATTTCATGCACAAAAAAAGGCCGGGCTTGCGGCCCGGCCTTTCCTATCAAGGATTTCCTAAAATCAGTTGGAGCGGAAGAACTCTGCGCGGTTGTCTTTCACGTTGCTGTTCTTCTTCAGTACAGACTGGAACAGCTGCTGTTGTACCAGTTGCTGCATGGCGCCTTCGAAAGCCTGGCTCTGTTGGCCATAGTCGAGGTTGCCGATGCCGGATTCGGTGTAGTTGTTCACATGGATCACGAACACGCCGGCCTGGCCCTGGATGGGAGCCGAAACTTTAGCGGTGCCCCATGCTTTGTTGAACGCTGCGCCGATTACGCGGGGCTCGAAGTTGAGCGCGGGTGCGTAAGAAGAGGAGAAGTTCAGGCCTTCGGCGGTGAGCACCGGCTGGTTGGTAGCTTTGGCAGCTGCGTCCAGGTTGGCGGGTGTGCCGATTTTAGCGATGATCTGGTCCGCTTTTTTCTGCTTGCGAACTTCAGCTTCTACGGTAGGACGAACTTCGTCGAGCGGAGCGGTCCCTTTTTCGCGGATGCTGGTCAGTACGGCCACTACGAAACGGTCTTCGAGGGAAAACACGCGGCTGACATCATTCTTTTTGGCGCTGTAAGCCCAGTTAACGATTTCGCGGGCGGAGCCGAGGCCGGGCAGTACGAAATCCATCGGCTGGATGTTTTCAGCGATTTTTTTGTTCAGTCCTTTCTGCTGGATCGCTTTTTCGAATTTGTCGCGGCTGGTGTTGGCAGAAGCGAATTCGTTGGCAGCGGTCAGCATATCGTTGCTGGATGCGGAGCTGGCGTCTACACGTTTACCGAGGTAAGCGATTTTGAGGGCCGGTCCTACATTCTTTTGTTCCATGATTTTAACCACGGCGTAACCGATGGGGAGTTTCACCGTTTTCACGGCGCCGGTGGTACCGTCGAACGCGAAGGTTTTCACCTCGGCCAGTTCGGCGGGCATATCTGTGTGGGGGGCCAGGGTCACTTCGCCGCCGGTTTGTTTGGCGTTGGGGTCCTGGCTGATGGTGGTGGCGATGGCTGCGATGTCTCCGCCGCCGCGAACTACGGCTTCAACGCTGTCTGCACGTTTTTTGGCGATGGAATCCGCGCCCTGTTGAGCGAAGATGAGTACCTGGCGAAGTTTCACGGTGTCGGCCATTGTTTTGCGGTCGATCATTTTTGCGTAAACCAGCATGTTGCCGTCGAGGTAAGGACCGAAGGTCGCGCCTTTGGGCAGGTCGATGATGGAATCTTTGTTCGGCACCTGGATGGCGCTGCGGGAAACGTAGCCGTCGTATTGGTTATACTCGGAGTTTAGTTTTACGAATTGAGCCACATCGGGGGTGGTGTCCATTTCCGCTTTCAGCTTCTGGATATCGGCCAGAGCGGCGGCGGAGTCGGCAGCGGTGGGGATTACGTCGAAGGAAACGTATTCCAGCTTGCGGCCTTCCGGAACTTCGAACATCCCTTTGTTATCCTGGATGTATTTGTTGAGTTCTGCGTCGGAGGGTTTGATGGTGCTGTCCGCGATGGTGGAGTACGGCACCTGTACGTAACCGATGTTGGCTACTTTGGAGGCATCTTCCTGTTGCTGTTTGGCCAGCCACTTGGGATAATAGATACCTTTATTAATTAAGGAATAGTATTTCAGATTTTGCTGATACTCCACGATAGCCTGGTCGAACTGCAGGAGTTGCGCGCGCATGTTGGGGTCCTGCTTGGCGGCCTGGTTCAACTGTTGGATAACGGAGGGATCGAATTCGCCGGTTTCGCGGTTGGCGAATTGCTGGCGGACCAGGGGGTGCGGGTTGTTTGCGTTGAACGCGTCAACCACTTCCGCATCAGTAACCGTGATGCCCAGGGCTTCGTACTGCTCGGACATGATGTTTTCGCGGAGGAAGCCGTTCCAGGCCTCTTCGCGGAAATACTGCTGCGCTTCTTCATCGAAAGTCTGGCCCGGCATACGCTGGCGCATCTGCTCGGTCGTGAATTCGATACGGCGCTGATAGTCGGTGTTGGTCAGTTCCACACCGTTTACTTTGCCTACTACATTAGACTGGCCCATGCCGGTCCTACCAAAGAATACGTCTTGCAATAAAAAGCTCACGATGGCCAGGCAGATCAATACGATGATCCAGACAGCGTATTTGTCCCTGATTTTCTGAATAACTGACATATAATATATTGTCTGATTTTAAGAGGTAGCAAAAATAGAATAATTTAATTGTAACTGCAAAATAGCTTTTATTCCCCCAAAAGCCAATACAGTAAAGGGTTTGAGCGATTCAAGGAGGGGTGGTTTTTATCCTTCATTCACACATTATCCACATTTCCTAAAGTTTTAATGCACAGGTATTGGTTGTTATCAATCAGGTTTAGACGGCCGCTGATGTACAGTTTCGGGAGAATTTTTTCGCGGAACGGAGGTGGCGGTTATCCACAAAATAAGGAATACATCGATATAATCCACAACAAATTGTGTATTAATCGACCCCAAAAACTGAAAACACAAGAAAATTTCGGGGTTTTCGCGATTTCAGAAAAAGAGGCCTCTTTTTCCACAAAACCTGTGTATAAACCTGTTGTTAAGGCTGTTTTTTGTGGGAAAAGCCACCGTTGGACGGAGGTAAAACTAAATTTGTTTTTCTGGCCAACTCCGGTCCGGGAAAAACCGATGTGAAAAACCCGGTTGTTTTAACACTTTCTTAATACCCGGCCGTCAAAAAAGATATTCAGCAAAACTGTTGTCAACACTGTGGATAAACGAGGTCAAATTCAGCAGGGGCGCGGATTACGGTTGTTAATTTCGTGTGGATAGCGCACAGGAAAATAATAACAACTACATTTGTATCAGGAGGGAAAAACAAGTTTCCCCCAAATTCACACCCCTAATAGTAGTGGGCTTTTTCTTCTTTTTAAAAAGAAAATTTAATCTATAGCTATGTTTACGGAGTTAACGGAAGCAAAAAAAAATTTGCAGAAAAAGGGATTTCTGGATATGGAGGTGGACGTACGCCTGGATCTCTTCGCTGAAATCGACCGGCTCAAAAAGGAAAAAAATGCCATCATCCTGGCACATTACTACCAGGAGCCCGATATCCAGGACGTGGCCGATTATATCGGGGACAGCCTGGGCCTCAGCCAGCAGGCCGCCAAAACCGATGCGGACATCATCGTTTTCGCCGGTGTTCACTTCATGGCCGAAACGGCAAAAATCCTCAGTCCACAGAAAAAAGTGCTCCTCCCCGATCTGAAAGCCGGCTGCTCGCTGGCCGACAGCGCCCCTCCGGAGCTCTTCGCGCGCTTCAAAGCACAATACCCAGACCACCTCGTCATCTCGTATATCAACTGCTCAGCGGGCATCAAAGCCCTGTCTGACATCATTTGCACCAGCTCCAACGCCGAAAAGATCATCGAGGCGGTTCCGAAAGACCAGCCCATCATTTTCGCGCCAGACCGCAACCTGGGCTCCTATCTCGTGAAGAAAACGGGCCGCGACATGGTTTTGTGGAACGGTGCCTGCATGGTGCACGAGATTTTCAGCCTGGAAAAGATCACCAAACTGAAGGTGCGCCATCCCAATGCCAAGATTATCGCGCATCCCGAATGTGAAGCGCCGGTGCTGGCGATCGCGGATTTCATCGGGTCTACGACGGGCTTGCTGAAGTTTACCCAGCGCGATGATGCGAAGGAATATATCGTGGTGACCGAAACCGGGATCCTGCACCAGATGCAAAAGGAAAATCCGAACAAGACTTTCATTCCCGCGCCGCCGAACAACGCCTGCGCCTGCAACGATTGTCCGCATATGAAACTCAACACCCTGGAAAAGCTGTACCTCTGCATGGAGTACGAGCAGCCGGAGATCACGATGGACGAGCAGCTGCGTATTGCGGCGAAGCGCCCGATCGACCGAATGCTGGAGATCAGTGCACAGGCGGGGTTGTAAGTTCCGTACCGCATTCAGAAAGCCGCATTTCATGGAAATGCGGCTTTTTTTTGTCTGCACGGATTTGAATAACAATTTTATACATGTTACGACTCCTCTGCTGTAGCGGTTTTTGAAAAAGCATGGCGGATTTTCCGTCAAAATGTCTGAGGATTTTTCCACATGAATAACTATTCCTTTTGTCCAGCCGCGGGATCAGATACATTTGCCGCTTCGGAAATTCCGTAATCGCTTCTTAGGGAGTGGGTTGCAGGATTTCCGGAACGCGCCGGTGTCCGGAGCCGGGTAATTTTTTCTGAAAGATTTTTCGGGATGGAGAAATTATGTCTTTTCGGGACGAAGGTTTTCGGTGGATGAGGTGATAGACTCATGCACTGATTTTTGTTTCGCGGGATTTTTTTCCGCCGGGGATTTTTCCGTTGTGTTTTTCTGAAAGCATTTTCGGGGTGGAGAAGGTATGTTCGTTTGTGAATGCGTTACAGGTTTTGATGCGTGCACGCACCAGGACGAATGCACGAACGATTTTTCCGCCGATGATGTTTTTGAAGGGCCGTTTTTTCTGAAAGACTTTTCGGAATGGAGAAACTATGTCTTTTTGTGATCGCGTATTTGCGTTTTATGAAGTGATAGATTCATGCGCAATTGAAGTGGATCGCGGAGGACTGGATGCCGCTGAAGGGTCGTAGTTTTTTTCTGAAGTTTTTTCGGACTGGAGAAGGTATGTCTTTTCAAATCTGGTGACTGGTTAATGGAGTGATAGATTCATTGACCGTGTGATCGGTTGAAACAAAGGCGAATGATCCGCTGACGGATTTTTGAAAGGAACACAAGATCGATGGAAATTTTTCGGGATGGAGATGGATGTCTTTTCAGGTGATATGCATGGTAGAATCAGTGATAGATGTTTCTGCCAGGTGATGGTTGTGATGAAATGATTTTTCCGCCGATGATTTTCGGGGATCGGTTTTTCTGAAATGTTTTTCGGGATGGAGGAGTGATCTCTTTTCGTGAATGAAGATCTGTTTGTATAGTGATAGATGTATGAACTGGTTTTTGGTTGCGTAGATTTTTTCCGCCGGAGAATTTTTCAGGCGATGGCTTTTTCTGAATGTAATTCGGGTAGGGGATTTTATGTCCTGTTGTGATCGTTGGCCTGTTCATTATATATATGGACGACGATTGCGGATCGATGGGATTTCCTTGCCGGGCTTATTTTCGGGAACAGATTTTTAGGAGCTATTTCAGGATGGAGAATAATTTCTTTTTCGGATGGGTGTTCCGTTTTGTGTGGTGATAGACGCATGAAATGAGGGATGGATTTCCGGGAGGATTTTTCCGCTGGAATGGTTCCAGGACATATGGGATTTTTCTGAAAGCATTTTCGGGATGGAGTAGTTAGATCTCCTCTCCTATGCCGGGGTTGTGTAGTGATAGATGCATACACCTGGGATCGGGGTGGGATGGATTATATTCCGCTGAATTTGACTGGATGGAAAGCGAATTTTTTCTGAATGAATTTCGGAACGGGGAAGTTATGTCTTTCCGGAGCAGTGACTGTTTCTTTAGATACTTCGTATAGTATTACGGTTTCTGATTTCGGTTGATGGATTTTCTGCTGCCGGATACATTCAGGGAAAAGGGGAATTTTTTCTGGAAGGAATTTCGGACTGGGGATGTATTGTCTATTTGTGAGGTGGCAAGTTTGAATTGATTTTTTCTTTTTCAGTAGATTTTCCTTTCCGTAAAGATCTTTGAAGCGAATGGAATATTCGTCGGATTGTCGCACGATTGATATATTGATGCTGGAGAATACACATAATAATATATAGGTGTATTTTCTCCTGGTTTGTATAATGCGACAATATTCGGCAGGGATTGCTGGATTAGGGGTACATAATAATATATAGTCGAATTTCTTTGGAAAGCTGTTATGGGAATTCCGGGTCTAGGAATTTTGAGTAGAAAGGTTACAAAATAATATATTGTACATCCAGCTCGATGAGGGATTTGGAAGTGACAGCTTCTAACATGAAATACTTTTTCTGAAAGAGAATTTCCGCGATGTATTTATTAGATGTATTACTTCCATTGCTTGCTGCATTTATAAAATAGGTTGTGGGATCATCACTCCATTATATATTTAGTCTGCTTTTCCCCTACTCCAAATAAAAAGGCCATCTCACTGAGATGGCCAAAGATCTTATTTAACGGTGGAGATATTTTATACGGCAACTTCTTCAACCCAGATATGATCCGCTTCGGTTTTACGGAGTGAAAGATTGTAGCCGGCAACGATGATGCAAATTGGATCTCCCAGCGGCGCGATCTTTTCTACTTTTACTGTTTCCCCCGGAACACATCCCATTTCCATGAGTTTTATATGAAGGTCGCTTTTCTCGAATTCCCGTATTACTGCACTTTTACCAAGGGTGAGGGAAGAAAGTTTAATCATATTTTCTTGTTGAGCGAGTTAAAACCAATCTGTGACTGCTGTCCCAGCTATTACGGGGCAAAGGTACCGCTCAACGGCCATAATGCAAAAAAAGGCCACTGCTGAAAGGCTTTTTCACCATAATTTTACACAATGGCAATCAATTTTACATTACACGAGGTGAAAGTCCAGCTGAAAGAGCGTACCCGGCTGAAGGCATTCCTGAAAGAGCTTTTTAGGCGTGAGGGACAGGGTTTAAAGAACCTGCATTATGTTTTTTGTTCGGACGAGTACCTGTTAACGATCAATCAGGAGTTTCTGCAGCACGATACTTACACAGATATTGTCACTTTTGAGCTTTCGGAAAACCCGGATATTACGGAGGGAGAGATTTACATTTCTATAGATAGAGTCCGTGAGAATGCGGTTAAGTTCAAGGTGTCGGAAAACTATGAGCTGCACCGCGTAATTTTCCATGGGGCATTGCATTTATGTGGTTTCCGGGATAAATCCAGGAAAGAAGAAGCTATTATGCGGGAAAAGGAGGATGAGAACCTGAAACTGTACTTTGAATCTTAACACCGTTGCCATGTTCCACGTGGAACATCCGCTTATAGGCATGTAGCTCCCAATTTGGGAGCTTTTTTTATGCAGTAAGCCCTGAGGTCCGAGGTATCGACCATGGGGTTTGCTTCAAAATCGCACATTGAGACGCTACTTTCGTAGTTTTCAATCTTCAATGCTTGAAAAAGCAGAAGTTTCCTCTTTTATTGCTGTTTGATTCCATTGAGTTCAGTTGCGCTCCTTGTGTTATAGTTGATTTTACGGTTTGGGTAGTTTCCTGATCCGGCTAATTGAATGTTTTGATGTGCCCCAACCCTTCTTTCAGTTGCTGCAAGGGACGGACTATGTGTTTTGTAGGTTAAAGCTGTTTTCTGGTACTAGTTTCAATTGTAACCTTTGGCTTTTCTGATGAGAGGTTCATTTCTTTTGGGTTTGTTGTACTCTGATTATCTCGATTAATTCTCGTTTGTAGGTTTATAGTTGATTATAGAAGGAAATCTCTGCATTCAAGCTTTTATGTTCTATTTATAGATGGTTGATCGAGTATTTACCTTTTGATTCTTTGGCCAGGTATAATTGAAACGGTATAATCCGGTATAATATCTTTTAGGATAACCTGATATTGGGTTTATAGCTATTTGCGGTTCGGCGGATCCCTTTTCTTTGATTTTTGGTTTGAGAATAGTTGGCCAGCCCCTCTAATTCACTAATAACCTTTCAAAACAACGGGATGGGCTGAAAAGTACCAGCCTACGGCCATCGAACGGCTTTTTTCTTTCAGTTAGGAATCGCACTACCCATTGCAACGTGCGAATCGGTAGAAAGGCGTACAAAAACGGCCGGAAAAGTTCCTATTTAGCGTGATTTCCCAAGAAAATGTGCATAGCTAAGGCACTGTGCGGCCTTTGATATATAGAATGAAGGAAGGACCATACTTCTTGCTTGCTTTATTTTAATGGTTTGGTAATAAAGAGGGCCTCTTCTGCCCTTCTATTCATTCTGAGCTCTATTAGGATATTGTTTATACTCCATATTCGGAAGTATTGGAGAAAAATGGGTTATTCCGATGGGGAACCCGCCATTTCCCTCGGTTGATTCCTATCTTTAAATGAATGAATAAGCTATACTGCCGTTCAATATGCTAGTATTGGTGGTTTAATGGGGGTATGATGTATGTTCCACGTGGAACATACCTGCTTTTTCGTTGATCAAGATGGGTTATCCCTAGAAATATGAAGTGTTGAATTCAATTTCAAGCTTAGTATATGGATCGTTGTTTTGAATGCTGGCAATTATGACCTTCTCAAGCTGGTAAATGTGACTGGACTATCGTAAAAAGCCGGATTTGCTTTGGTTCACCGCTTCCACCTGGATCTTTTGACGTACAGGTTGGTTCATCACGGATGAATTTGTTTATAGGATGCCTGGTTTAAGTGTTCCACGTGGAACATTAATCGGGTTATAATATCAAAGGCATGAATTCAAGGTCGATTTTATTGATTTTCAGGTTTTTGATTGCTATTGGGAGGGTCTTAGTGTGGAATAGGTTTGATAATGGCCTTTTTGGACAGTCTTGACGAATTACTCCCGGGAACGAGCCGTCCTAGCTACTGGGTTAACGACAATTCTTACTATTTCTAATGGTATAAGGATACATTTAGACGGTATTGGGGGGAAAGCATGCCTTCTTGCGGAGTTCTGCTGCTTTAGAGCCTTTTTTTCTTTCGTCAGGACATACTGGAGCTTGTTTACTCTACTATTATCGTCTAATGATTGTTTGTTTTGGTAGTTATTTGCCCAGGTAGACTGGTTTTAAATAACTAAGTTGTTTCGCCGGTGGACTTTTCCTACTTAGGCCGCCATATTTATCCTGCAAATACGCATTATAGAGTTGAAAGGGGGTCAGGGTTGCATTATTCGGAGGAACTTTTATCGTTCATGGCTCTTTTATTACCATTCGTGCAGGTAGGATATCAATTTAGCCCACTTTAAACCAATTCATGCGTAATCGAACGGCGATCTCCCCTGATTAGGTGTGTTTTGTATTGAAGACTTGAATGTTCCACGTGGAACATGATTGGTTGTATGTTGAGAAACTTGGTGCTTGCACTTTGAGTTAATCGGGCCGTTAAAAAGAAAAATGAACCGCGTGTTCCACGTGGAACATACAGCTTAAACGCTTTAATATAGGTTAGACAGGTGCTTTTGGACTGGATTGAGGTACTGGAGGAAAAGATTTTTGGATTTAGCGTATGGACTACTTGGAAGGTACGCCCTCTAATCTACACCTAGATGTGGCCAAAACAAAGTTCCTTCCCTACAGCGTTTTTTAAAGCGCATCTGCAGGTTGCTTTATGGAGAAGCAGGATGGTAATTCCGATATGCTAGATGCATCCTGGGCCTACTGAACCCCGGAAGTTTTTAACTTTCTGAGTGTTTTAATGGATATGGAGGGTTTTTCCACACGAATGATTGAAACAAAGGAATGAAATCCCCCACCTCCAAAGAGTTTGCTGCCTTTTTGAACCAAGGGACATAGTTTCCTCACCCTTAGAGAGCTGAAAAGGAGCGCTGTCCTACTTCTACTACGTTTTCCCTATCAGGGATTAAGTTTCCTCCCCCTTTTGAGACTAGAAACAAAGGAAATATGTCTCCATTTCTCATCAGTCTACTCTCTATTCCCTCTAAAAGGATTTAGTTCCCTCCGCCTTGGAGAGTAGAAACGAAGGAACCATGTCTCCCCTTCCCAAGAGCCTACTCTCTATTTCCTCTAAAAGGAATAAGCTTACTCACCAATGAAGAGCAGAAACATGAATACTCGTGCCCACGTCCAAAGATTTTACTCGCTATTTTTTCTTAAAGGATTTAGTTTTCTCCCTCGAAAAGGAGAAACAAAGTAACTATGTTCCCATCTCCCTCCCTTTCCCTCCAAGGAACTTAGTTTACTCATGCTCGGAGAGATGAATTAGGAATACTATGTTCCTACTTCCCCTAGCCGATCCGCTAACTATATCGGCATTGACCTCTTACTTATATTATATGCCCTAAATATCCCTGGAGCTCCTCGCCCAATGAACGGATTTTCTGAGGCTGGGAATTGTCTTTCTAGCTTAGAAGCAATGCATGCGGAATGCGGACGTTTGCAATTCCATACCAGTAATCTATCACTAACACCATTGATTACCCCCAGGGCAGACAGTATAAAAGCCCAATAAAAATTAAAGCCCCCGGGAAACAATCGAAGACTTAGAAAAGATAACCTCCCTGCGATTTCGCACCCTTTTCAACCTACCGGTATCCGGAGTTACAGTATACAATCGGAGTATTTCAGCTTTCTACCCCTTCCAATTCCCGTACTAAAACCCGTAACAATCTATCTAACCACCACCAACACCGGGAAACCAAACAAGTAGCATCACACATCTCAGAAAAAGAAATTCCCTTTCGAATCGAAAGTCAGACAAAGACCATATCCGATCACTTCCCCCCAACTTCTACCCTGTCCATCAATCTTTTGACTTAACTTTGCACTTTCAAAATTCAAATATGTTCCCTGTTTACGATGTTATTGTAGTTGGTGCCGGACACGCAGGCTGTGAAGCCGCCGCTGCCGCCGCCAATATGGGTTCCCGGGTTCTCCTCGTTACCATGAATATGCAGACGATCGCGCAAATGAGCTGCAACCCCGCTATGGGTGGCATCGCCAAAGGCCAGATCGTTCGTGAGATTGATGCCCTCGGAGGCTACTCCGGCATCGTGACCGACCAGTCCATGATCCAGTTCCGCATGCTCAACCGTAGCAAAGGTCCCGCCATGTGGAGCCCCCGCACACAAAACGACCGCATGCTCTTCGCCGCCAAATGGCGCGAAGCCCTGGAAAATACCCCGAACGTAGATTTCTACCAGGATATGGTGAAAGCACTCATCATTAAAAACGGTGTCTGCCAAGGCGTAATCACCGGCCTCGGACACGAAATATCCGCGAAAGCTGTCGTCCTCACCAATGGCACATTCCTCAATGGCGTCATCCATATCGGCGATAAACAGTTCGGCGGCGGCCGCGTTGCAGAAAAAGCAGCCACCGGTATCACCGAACAATTGGTATCCCTCGGTTTCGAAAGCGACCGCCTAAAGACCGGGACACCTCCCCGTATCGACGGCCGCTCCCTCGATTACTCCAAAATGGAAGAACAAAAAGGCGACGAAGAAATCGTTGGCTTTAGCTATATGGACGTTGAAAAGATCCGCCCGGAACAACAACGCTCCTGCTGGATCACCTACACTTCCGAAAATGTACACGAAATTCTGAAGACCGGGTTTGATCGCTCCCCCATGTTCCAGGGACGAATCCAGGGAATCGGGCCGCGCTACTGTCCCTCCATCGAAGATAAAATCAACCGTTTCGCCGAACGCGAACGCCACCAGTTATTCGTAGAACCGGAAGGATTCAACACCGTTGAAATCTACGTCAACGGATTTTCAACTTCCCTCCCCGAAGATGTACAGCTGAAAGCCCTGCGCATGGTGGCCGGATTCGAAAATGTGAGAATGTTCCGGCCCGGTTACGCGATCGAATATGATTACTTCCCGCCTACCCAACTGCAGTTTTCCCTCGAAACGAAACAGGTCGCCAACCTGTTTTTTGCCGGCCAGATCAATGGAACTACCGGCTACGAAGAAGCCGCATGTCAAGGTTTGATGGCCGGTATCAACGCGCACCTGAAAGTTGCCGAACAGGCCCCGCTCGTTTTGAAACGCAGCGAAGCATATATCGGCGTACTAATCGATGACCTCATCAACAAAGGGACCGACGAACCCTACCGCATGTTTACTTCACGCGCAGAGTTCAGGACCCTCCTTCGCCAGGACAACGCCGACCTCCGGTTGACCGAACGCAGCCACGCCCTCGGCCTCGCGACCGACGAGCGCATGGCCCGCACCCGCGAAAAACTGGAAGGTGTAGAAAAGATAAAATCCATCCTGAAAGAATTACCGCTCGAACCCGAAGAAGCGAACGCCTGGTTGCAAGCCAGCGGCTCTGCTCCCCTCACCCAAAAACAACGCGCACATCAAATTTTGCTGCGCCCGGGCATCGACATTTTTTCCATGAAACAGCATCTGCCGAAAGTGGAAAAAGCACTCGAAAATTATTCAAAGGAAGTGCTCGAGCAAGTAGAAATCCAGGTGAAGTACGACGTGTATATCGAAAAGGAAAATGAACTGGTGCAAAGAATGAGTCAACTCGAAGATCTGATGATCCCCGAATCGTTCGATTATTCCAAACTCGTTTCGTTATCGAACGAAGCGCGCCAGAAATTTTCTCGCATCAAACCGCGGACCCTCGGTCAAGCGAGCCGGATCAGCGGCGTCAATCCCAGCGACGTACAAATTCTTATGGTCTACATGGGCCGGTAGGAAAATATTTTTCCCAGGAAAAAGAGCGGTCGGTTTTTTCGGCCGCTCTTTTTTTATGTTCCACGTGGAAAATGGCAATTTCATCCGAAAAACCATAAACAATTGAAAATCAACTAATTAAAAACGTCTCCAAATTTCGATGATCTCGGCATGGCTGAGGGCTAGGTATCAAAAACGATAAAAAACGAAAATCCGGGCTAAAAAGTGGGCTATCTTTGAATGGGGCATTTTTGAAGAAAAAACGGAAGGAAAATCAACAAAATTTTTGGACCGAGGCAACCTGCGAGAATTGAAAACCGTACATACTGTAGTAACGCCCGAAAAAAAATTTTAGCCATCCGTATTCCCGCGGTTTCGGGAAACCCGAATTTTAAAAAATCAGTGCAGGACATATCAGCAATCATAGCGGGCTGCAGGAACTGGAACCGTTCCAGTCAGGAAGCACTTTACCGGCAATTCTTTGGATATGCCATGGCTATCTGTTTGCGATATGCGAATAACAAAGAGGAGGCGATTGAAATTTTAAACGACGGTTTCTTGAAAATTTTTCACCACATCGATTCTTACGATACGTCCCGACCTTTCAAAAGCTGGTTGAGCAAAATCATGGCGAACACCGCTATCGACCATTTGCGCAGCCGGAAGAAAATCGTTTTTACGGAAGACATCACACAGGTGTACGATTTGGGGATGCCCGACGAATATGCGATCAGTAAATTGTCATACGAAGAAATTCTCCAATTGGTACAACACCTCCCTCCCGCTTACCGGACCGTTTTCAATTTATATGTGCTCGAAGGATTTCAGCACCAGGAAATTTCAAATATGCTCGGAATTTCGGAAGGCACATCCAAATCCAATTTGTTTAAGGCGAAGCGGATACTCAAAGAAAAAATCGAAGCCATCACATCTATGAATATTTCCGGCCCGGGATCCATCGGTGCCGCCCAACCGTCATGAGCGAACAGTTTGAACATAATATCCGGAAAAAGCTGCAGGACGCAGAAATTCCATTCGAGCCCATGGCCTGGGAGCGGATGGAAAAACTGCTGGACGAGCCTAACCGCCGCCGCCCCATCTGGTGGTGGCTGAGCGGGCTCGTGCTCATCCTGGGGCTTGGCGGCTGGTGGTTCTTCTCGCAACAAAATGTGGAAAACGCCGGCGCAACTTCCGACGACAATATTATTTCCGAAAACCAATTGACCAATCCGGAAGGGAAAAACGAAACGGTGGATAACACTCCCGCTTCCGGAACCGCAAAACTTCCATCCGCGGACGATGGGAAATCGAATGTGGATAAACCATCAAAATCGTCCGCATCTCCTTCCGCCAATTTCATTTCAAAAGGAGAAAGTTCGAATGATGTGGATAAAGGGGCTGCCAACTCCCCTTCCTCTTCGTTAAAAAATAACGACCCGAAATTTCGGGTTGGAAAAAACAACCTCGCCGCAAACATCGCCACGCAAAAACGGAACAACGAAATTCCCGATGTGGATAAAGTGACCGGTTCATCGTTGATCTCTGAAAAAGGAAATCCGGATGTGAATAATGCAACGGCTCCTTCCGCCAACATCCCTCAGAATGATGGAACGGGAAATCCGGATGTGAATAAATTGACCGGCTCATCAAAAATCATCGATCAAAAAACGAACGATCCCCATCCGGATGTGAATAAACCGACACCGGCGATCCTTCCTCCGCAAAATCAGTCCGGCAAAAAAACGGATGTGGATAAAGGCACAGGAATTGCACAAACACCAGGATCGAATAATCCTTCCACCGAAACGAAAACAGACTCGGCACAATCAACCCCCGGTCCCTGGAAAGCCCCGCGCAGGAAGGGTTTCGAAGGAGGTATCTTCCTCGGGCCAGACGTGAACGCCACCGCATCTTTCGTTGGCACCAGGATCGGGTTCACCGGCGGCCTCCTGCTCAGGTACCATGTGAATAACCGTTGGTTCATTAGTACCGGCGCCGCCTACACGAAAAAAATCTACGGCGCTTCGCCCGACGAATACAAAGTCAATGGCCCTGCATACTACACAGACATCGACGCGGATTGCGACGTGATCGACGTACCGCTCAATATACATTACGTTTTTGCGGAACGCCCGACCGGCAGATGGAACGTGAGCGCAGGCGCATCCACGTATTTCATGCTGCGCGAAAAGTATGATTATTACTATACCAACTACCCCAAACGGACCCGCGTATATAACAACCAAAACCAACACTGGTTTTCCGTCATCAACCTCAGCGCTGGTTGGGAGAAGAACACGAAAGGTCGGTTGAACTGGGGCTTGCAACCTTATGTGAAAATCCCGGCCGGTGGCGTCGGGGAAGGAAAAGTGAAGTTGTATTCCGCCGGCGTCAGCCTGCAGCTCACCTTGGGTAAAAAATAAAAGCGGATTATTTTTTCTTCTCGCGGATGTTTTTGTACACCTTGATCGCCACCATCAGCGCGGCGGTAAAAAGGGCCAGTCCGGCCAGGGCCCAAACCGTACTCAGAAAACTTTTCAGGACTACCAGGAAAACGATCGCCACCAGGAAGATCGTGGCTACTTCGTTCCAGACGCGGAGTTGCGTGGAACTGCGTTTGATGACCCCGGCCTGGAGGTCTTTGTAAATGCCATGAAGGAAAAAGAAATAAAAATACAGGCCGAGCACGAATGCCAGTTTTATCCACAGCCAAACCGGGATGCTGCCCAGCAAAAGCGCCATCCATGGCCCAAAGATCAACGTCAGCACGGCCGAGGGCCAGGTGATCCCGAACCACAACCTTTTCATCATGATCCGGTATTGATCCTGGAGGATGCTGCGACGGGGCTCTTCCATCTCCTGCGCTTCCGTGAAATACACGAACAGCCGCACGATGTAAAACATCCCGGCGAACCAGGTCACGATGAAAATGATATGAAGCGCCTTGATGGTGAGGTACATAATGGCAAAAATAATTAAAAATCACGGGGCGTCCGTCACCCGACCGTTTATAGTTGCTCCCGGTCCATGTAGGAATCCTTGCGGCTGTCGCGCGAGAAAACGTACACGAGCAGCGAAATGAAAATGCAGATGGTCACGTACCAGTAATACCACGATTCATGGCCGATCACTTTGAGTTGGAACGCGATCGTTTCGGCCGTTCCGCCGAAAAGGGCCACCGTTAACGCATATGGGAATCCCACGCCGAGGGCTCTTATTTCCGCCGGGAACATTTCCGCTTTTACAACGGCGTTGATAGACGTGTAGCCGCTCACGATCACAAGCGCGGCGAGTATGAGAAAGAACGCGCTCCAAACGGATCCGGCATGGCTGATGGCCGTAAGCAACGGAACGGTTAAGAGGGTACCCAACACGCCGAAGCCGATCAGTAAGGGCTTTCGCCCGATTCTGTCGGACAGTTTACCGAACAGCGGCTGGATGCATGCGAAGATCAGCACGAGGAAAAACGAAATCAGCGTGGATTCTTCTTTGGACAGTTTCACGGTGTTGACGAGAAACTTTTGCATGTAGGTGGTATAGGTGTAAAACGCGAGCGTTCCTCCCATCGTCAATCCCACCACGGTAAGCACCGCGCGGGGATGATCGCGGAAAAGCGCTTTCACGGAGCCGCGCTCCTTCTTTTTCGTGTCGAGATCTACGGATTCGTGCATGTTCCGGCGGAGATACAATGCCGTGATGGCCAGTGCGGCACCGATGATGAACGGGATGCGCCATCCCCATTCCGCCAATTGTTCCGGCGTGAGGAAAACCCGCTGCAGCAGCATCTGTACGCCGAGCGCGAGGATTTGTCCACCGATTAGCGTTACATATTGAAAGCTGGAAAAGAAACCCCTGCGCGAGGGGTCCGCCACTTCACTGAGGTACGTTGCAGAAGTGCCGTACTCGCCGCCCACGCTGAGCCCCTGCATGAGGCGCGCCAGCAAAAGCAATACCGGCGCGGCTACGCCGATGCTGGTAAAAGAAGGCGTACAGGCGATGAGCAAGGAACCGAGCGACATCAACAAAACCGACAAGGTCATTGCAGTTTTCCGGCCGCGGCGGTCGGCGATCGTTCCGAAGAGCCATCCGCCGAGGGGACGCATGAGAAAACCCACGGCAAAAATGGCGGCGGTGTTTAATAATTGCGCGGTTGGATTATCTGACGGAAAGAAGACCGGCGCGAAGTAAATCGCGAAGGCGGAATAGGCGTACCAATCGTACCATTCCACCAGATTGCCGACAGAGCCGGTAAAGATTGCTTTCAAACGCCACGCGGTGGTGGCTTCACGCGGAATGGAATTGGTGGTCATAAATCAAAAATAAATATTTCCCGGACATCCTTTTCTTAACAAACCTTTTACCCCCGGATTCGACAAAAAAACGAAATTCGGACCATGAGAAAAAGAAGACGGCATCGCCGGAAATGGGCGCGCCAGCAGCTGCGGATCAGGATGTTTTCGGAAGAGCTGACCCGCTTTCGGCAACAGTTGGGAAAAGCGCAGGGGGAACGGAACCGGAAGTTGAATTACCTCGTGGAGCGGATGAACAGGCTCTGGCCCGGGGAATTCCGGTCATGAAACCCACGCCGCCGGCAAACCCATGAACTTTCCATATCGGTTCGCGGCCGTGACTAGCCGCTCCTCCCCGATCGAAATCCCTTCAAAAGGTATATAAACCATTTCCACCCCGTTTTTCCGGATCTCCCGGCGCCAGGTCCCCACGATCTTCCCTTTCGAAATCACCAGGTTCGGCAAAATCCCGTTCGGCGGTGAAAGCACACCCGCCGGCACGCCATCCGCTACCATCGACCGGTCCGCATAACTGATATGATATTCATCGAATCCCGACAGTAACCGGACTTTCGTATCCGGCCGCACCGCCGTTTCGCCAGGTGTGAGGTAATACGTCTTTTCGCCGGACGAAAAACTTTCGAATGCGCTGCCCGCCTCTTCAAACGCCCGCCGGCACGCCGTTACCGGAAATCCGCACCACCACGAGAAATCTTCCGGCGTAGCCGGGCCGCGGCTTTTTAAATAGCGTATAGCCAACTCCGTTAGTGGGCCGTGAGAAAGTTGATACGGGATTTGAGGCAGCCATTCGTCGAGCAGCACGTACGTGAATTCCTTTCCCCGTCGCGGGCCGCAGCAGATCACCTGCTCCAGGCCGCCCATGGTGAGGAACTGGTTCATGCGGTGATCGGAAGTATCGATCCGTTTTTTATCGAGAATGGTTTTCAGTTCATTGCGGGAAAGCGCCTCCCCGTTCTTCAGCACCTGGCGGAAAATCTTGTAGACTTTCGAAAAGGAATCTGCGTCGAGCCCCAGCTTTTTCCACTGGCTGCCACCCTGGATTTTTACCCGCGGCGTCACGAGCGTCGCCATCCAGCGCACATCCTGCGGATGCACGAAATGCAACGTGCCGCGGAGGTTCGATATGCGGATGATCTCCCTCTTTTCCAGGAGCTTTTCCACACCATCATCGGTCAGGTTTTTACATCGCATCCCGAGCGACCACTTAGCCCCCGCAAAATCCTGCGCCTGCATGGCGCAAATGTGCGCAACAACGGATGCCGGCGTTTCAATGGAAGGGCTGGATAAAAACTGTCGCTCGAGACGGGTGGCGAGGATGGCGGACGGGTTCATTTTCCGAAAATAAGAAAAAGCCGCTTGTTGGAAAGGGGGCCCGGAATAATTAGGCTGCAGCGGCTTCGGTCCGGCGCCTGAAGAAACCAGACATGCGGTTCCCGCCGGTTGTAAGCGGCCGGATTTTCTGTTTTTTGCAAACAACATAAAAAAAGGCGGCCGGAGCCGCCTTCGAATATCAGTCGAGCAGATACGGCCAGCGTTGCGGCCGAGTGAGTGTGGCATTGGCTTCGTCGTCGTTTTGGAAACGTTCTTTCACCGGGTCCCAGAAAAGTTTGCGTTTCAGTTTCATGGCGGTGTGGTTGAGCAGGCAAACCGTACAGGCGCGGTGCCCCACTTCGATCGGCGTGATCGGTTGCCGGCGCGAACGAACGGCTTCCAGCCAGTTGCCGTGATGGTCGAGACTGTCTACGAACCGGATTTCGTTTTCGCCGATGATCGAGGAAAGGATTTTGGGATCGGAAGCGTCGAGGGCTTTGCTGTTTTTCGCCTGGCCGGCGGGGTCGTTGGCGGTTGCCGAATAATTTCCGCGGGAAACGAAAATCCATCCATCCGAGCCTACGAATTTCACACCGTTGGGATAGCTGTTGCTGGCGAGCACTTTCACGCCGTCTGCATAAATATTTTCCGACTGGAAAGGGCCGTGTACGTTCCAGAGGTTCCCGGCGGCGGGGAATTCCGCTTTCGCCGAAACCTCGATCGGGCCTGTGTATTCGTATCCCAATCCCCAGTTCACGATATCGAAATGATGCGCACCCCAGCCGGTGATCATGCCCGCGCCGAACTGTTCGCAGCGGAGCCATCCCGGCCGGCTGAAATCGTTCGTGGGATGCACGCGCTTAAGGGTATACGGCACAAAGGGCGTTTCTCCGAGCCAGGCTTCATAATTCAGTTCTGCGGGAACGGGCATTTCCTTTTCGGGTGTGCTCTGGGAGGGATCGTCGATGGGCAGGCCCACGTACACGGTATGTACTTTCCCGATCCGGCCGTTGCGCACCAGTTCGCAGGCTTTTTTGAACTGCGGCATGGAACGTTGCTGGCTGCCGATCTGGAGAATGCGCCCGGTTTTGTGGACCTCATTGCTGAGGTACCGCCCTTCCGAAATGGTGAGCGACGCGGGTTTTTGCATGTACACGTCTTTCCCCGCGCGCACCGCCGCCACGGCGGGGATCACGTGCCAGTGGTCTGGCGTGGAAATGATGACGGCATCGATGTCTTTATCGGCCAGGAGCTCCTGGTAATTGTGATAGGCCTTGACGCTGTTGTCTGCCTTCCCGGTTTTTTTCGTGTAGTAATCGTTGACGAATTTTTGCGCGCTGGCAAGGCGGTTGCTGTCGAGGTCGCAAACGGCCATGATGCGGGCGGCATCGTGTTTCCAGACGCCGGGCATATCGTGTTCTCGGGAGATGCGCCCGTTGCCGATGGCGCCTACGTTGATGCGGTTACTGGGTGCCAGTGGCCCGCTGATCACGTGTGCCGGAACGATCATCGGGATGTGCGCGAGGGCCACCGTGCCGGCAGCACCGGTGATCGCGTTTTTGAGGAAGTTCCGGCGCGATCTGCCGCCGGCGTTGTTTTTGGGTCGCATGTGGAATATGATTGAGGGTGATCAGAATCCGATGGAATTGCCGCCGTCTACCGCCAGGCTGGTCCCGGTAATGAAACCGGCCGCCGCCGAAGCGAGGAACACGGCGGCGAGGGCTACGTCTTTCGGTTTGCCTAATTTTTGCATGGGTGTTCGCCCCAGTACGCGGTTCTTCCGGTCGGGGTCATTATTCAACGCTTTGGCCGACATGTCTGTCTCGATAAAACCCGGTGCGATGCTGTTGATCCGTACGCCCTTGGCCGACCATTCCACCGCCATCGCCTTCGTCATCCCTTCCACCGCGGCTTTGGCGGCCGTGTAAGCGATCACTTTCGGGATGCCGTACTTCGCCGCCATGGAACTGATCATGATGATACTGCCCGATCGCCGCTCCGTCATCCGTCTCGCTACCTCGCGCGACAGTGCAAAAACGGCCTGCAGGTTAGTGCGGAGCACGGTTTCGAATTCGGTATCGGTCACGTCGAGCGCATCTTTTTTGAGATGGATGCCGGCGTTGTTGACGAGCACATCCAGCGGACCGTACGCCGATTCTATCCCGTCTACCAGGTCGGGGATCATATCCAGCTGCGCGAGGTCGCAAACGATGGTGCGCACATTTCCACCGATTTCGGCGGCGGCGGCATCGAGCACATCGGCACGCCGCCCGGCGATGATCACTTCGGCACCATATTCGGCGAAAGCGCGGGCAACGGCCAGCCCGAGACCGGAGCCGCCGCCCGTTATCAAGGCTCTTTTTCCTGACAGATCGAAGTCGTGCATGGTCATTATTTGATGATCTCTTTGGCCATCGCTTGTCCGGCGGTGGTCACGTAATATTTGGCGATCATGTTTTTCACTTCCCAGGCGGGAACGGCGCCGGCTTTGAGGAAACCGAGATAGCGCTGGAGCACTTCGGCAAAATGCGCTTCGTGGCCGGTTTTCAATTCCTGCGGGATGACGATATGGAATTCCTTGCCCCGCGCCTCCACCGAAATACCGGGATACTTCGTGGAAAGGCGCTTCACGGCTGCATCCAAAGTTGCGGCGAAGGCGGTATCGGCTGCGACGGGCTCCACGAACAGCTCAGGCTTCCAGGATTCCTCCGCGCCCTGGCGGATAACGATGTTGCTGCGGCTCCCACGCGCAATGGCGAAATGCGTATCGCCCCCGCCGGCAGGCGCTTCAAAATTCCAAAGTGCCGACAGGCGGACGTGGAAACCTTTCACGGTATAATCCACGGTTCCATTCGCGGCGATGCCGGCCACGGAGTCTTTCACGTAAGCCTGCAGGAATTCGGGGAACGTTTCTGCGCCGGTGATGGTGGAGAACTGCGCGAGCGTCAGCGGCGTTTTCCATTTCACGGCTTTGTTCAGCTGGATATCTTTCGTATAGTCGAGCGCGGTAGTATCGAACAGCATCCAGTGGGTAAGGTCTACGAGATGGGTGTTCACGTCTACGAGCGCATCGCCTTGCTGCGAGGGGTCGAAGAACCAGGTGGGCCGGCGGAGCGGTTTACCCGACACCATTTTATAGAAGTGGTGAATGCTTTCGATTTCGATGGCCGGTTTTTCCGGGGTGCCGGGCTGCATTTCCCCGAACACGGTAGCATCGCGGAGCAGCTCTTTCTGGAGGATATTCGTGATCTCGGAACGTTCGGTCATGATATCGTATAGTAGCACTTTGGCGGCACCGGCATCGGCGAAGCTTTTCCGCAGCGATGTAAAGTCCGCTTCGGTAATGGCCATGGGCTTGTCTGCCAGTACGTGCATACCTGCCTGAACGGCGGCATCGATGTAACGGGTTTTATCGTGGTTATTGCCGGCGAGTACCACTACGGAACCTTTGCGCTCGGATTTTAATTTTTCCAGCCAGTCGGCCCCGGAGTAGACTTCTTCTTTCCAGTGTGTGGGATCGGTGGGCCGTTCATTATACTGTTTGATGAGATTGAGGTGGGCTTCCAGCTCGGGGCCCTGCGGAGCATATACATGCACGACGCTGTCGATTCCCGGCGTGGCGGTTTTTTGGACGAGCGCGGCGTGGAAGTGGCCGGGCGCGAGGGTGATCAGGTGAACCATATCTTGCGCTTCTTTCGGTTGGCCGGGCTGGCAGGCTGCCATGAGCAGCGAGGCGCCCAGCAGGTAACTGTAACGGTATTGTTTCATGTTGCTCATATTAACGTTGATAATCGACCGGTGTTCCGGGCGATGTGGCGTATGCTTTGGACGGGTTGCGGCGGGCCGTTTGGCCGACCAGCCAGTGGAGCCCCTGGTAAAGGTGGTTCACGAAAACGGGATCGGTGTAGTCGCGCTTGTGGTGCCCTAAGGATGTGAACCAAACAAAGCCGCCGTCGAAACGTTGGTACCAGGCGGCGGGATAATAATTCCCGAACGAGCCTTGGTTTTTCGTGAGTACGGTATCGTTCACGTCTTGCAGGCTTTTGACGTCGTGGGCGAGAATGGGATGGATGCCGCCGTACATCTCTTTCGAGAAATAGCATTCGTCTTCGCGCTCCCAGACCTTCGGCACGTCTTTCAGGGAAGGGTGCGCCGGGTCTACCGCTACCACGCGGAACCGCTGGAATTTGGCGTGCCAGGCGAAGGTGCCGCCGATCATCCGTTTGAACCAGTCCCACTTCCGTTCTGTGCCGATGGCGGAATGCACGCCCATGAACCCGCCACCCGACTGGATGTACCGCATGAGCGCCACTTTCTGCGCGTCGGTGTCGAACACGTCGTTATTGGTGGAAGTAAAAACCAGCGCGTCGTATTGGGCGAGGCGGGATTCGGAGAATACGGAAGCGTCGTCCGTCACGTCCACCGCGAATCCATGATCGGCGCCCATTTTTTGGAAAGCGGCGGCTGCGTCGGGGATATTGTCGTGGACGTATCCTTTCCCGTTTTTGGTGAAAACGAGCACTTTCTTTTGTTTCCAGTTCACGGAGCCTTGCGGGGCACGTTGGGATGCGCAGGCGGTGAGGAGGAACAGGCAGCTTATCAACAAAATCCCCCGGGCGGGGAAGCTTTTTACTTTCATAAGAGATTGATTGACTGTGGAATTCGCGGAGGGGAATGCCCCTTTGCCTAAAAATAGGCAACCCATCGGCGGTTTCCAACCCGAAGTGCCCTTTTACCGCCGGAAAGCCCGTTTACAACGTTTGAAGGAGGGACGAGCGGGGATTATGTCCAACCGGAAATCCATTCATTGCGGAATCCGGCGTTATTTTTCTTATTTTCAGGGGAAGGAATTCCATCAATAAAAGCAACTTCCTTCCCCCGAACCTTTACCCGAATACCATATGTTCCGCATCCCGATTGCCTTCATCCTCTTATTTTCCACATTTTCAGCTTTCGCACAAAACTATCCGGTCGAGGATTTTTCGCCGTACAATGAAATGTTCCGACGAATGAAAGTACAATCTGTCACGGAGAGCTATTACGGAATGACGACCGTCCGTACCTATGATAAGAAGGGCCTTCTGATCAGCTCCGGGGATCCGGAGGGAGACAGCAGCGGAAGTATCACCCGGTATATTTACGTCCAAAAAGGTGACACGCTTTTCTGCGGAAATCCAGCGAATGGACCGGTGCCGGGACGGCCTTATTATGTGTTTTCGAGGAAAGGCCGCTTGCTGGAATGCGGCAGTACGGAAGTAGCGGCCTGGCTCCATCGGTTCCCGGAATTCGACACCACGCTTTTCGTGCGGCATATCAAACGCAGCTTCCGGTACGACAAACACGGCCGTATCACCAGCCAGCAGGTGTTCCAGAATACCGATCATAAATTGGTGGAATACCTGGAGGGCAATGTGCCCCAGCCTGCGTTGGCCCTCATCCAGGAATATTTTTATACGTACGGTAAGAAAGGAAAACTGCTACTTCGGAAGGAATCGATCGGAAATCCCATGTGGCTGAAGGTCGATAGTTTTTATTACGGCAGGAATGGCCAAATATCCCGGATCGTGCAGTGGCAGGATGAAGGGCTTATCGGCTGCATGTTGGAGCGTAATATCCGGACGGAATGGTTGATGCGTGGGAACGGGAATGTGAGGACGGTGATTGAAACATCCATGTTTGAAAGAGGGGAACTGTTTATCATCAATGAGGAAACAACACAGGAAACTTACCTGCGGCCCGGAGGATTATTAACCGGGATCACCAGTATCCGGAAAGACGGAACAACTATTGAACAGCGGACGCTGAAGTATACCTTTTACCCCTGATGATAAAAAAGCTCCCCGGAAGGGAAGCCTTTGTTATTTTCATCATTTTCAGTAGTTATTAGAACGTGTTTTGCGGGTAATGAGAAATTAGCCCTTCCCGCGGCGCTAAAAATATCGCGCCGGTGCTTGTCTGGGCGTCAAGGAGGTAAATTGGAAACTGGTACAGCGGATGCGCCTGTACCGCAGCGGCGGTTTGCGGGCAAACAGCTGTTGATCCTGTCTGCAAATTTGCGGGATCGGAAGTGGGGGAACAATACTTAAAAATGAGTAGGGAAATGGATGGGGCACAAAAAAAAGAGACCATCTTTCGATGATCTCTTTTTCCGTGGTGTGAGCCGGGATCGAACCGGCGACACATGGATTTTCAGTCCATTGCTCTACCAACTGAGCTACCGCACCAACTTTTTTTGTTACCCTTTGTCTGAAGGGGAATGCAAAAGTAGGATATTTCTTGAAAATTCCAAAGAATTACTCGAAAATTTCTGCTTTGGCATTGATCCCGTTCCACAACTTATTTCTCCACTCCAGCGCTTTCGCAGCATAGGCGGCACTTTCCGACCATTTCTCCGGATCGTTCCCGCACAATTCTTCCACCATTTTTTCCGCGAGCTTGCTGTGATGATCGCCGTCTACTTCGATATGGCGCTCGAGGTAATAAATGAAAATGTCGAATTTTCCGGGGAACTGTTCGTTCAGGTCTTTCACCAATGCGTAGAACATATCGGGAATAAGATCTTCTCTTCCGAAAGTGAAAACGGCCGCCATGATGTGCGGTTTATCGGTAGCGATCACTTCAAAGGTAAACTCAAGGAATCCTTTTACGGACGGCGGAAAACCCTCCAGCAAAGCGCTCAACGTTTGCCCGCCGCGAATCCCCGCCAGCAGGCTATTGATCCTTTTCGTATCGGCTCCGGCCTGCTCCATCGCCTGGATGTACAGTTCGAAGTGGCTGCAGTGCATGGTACCGGTAACGTCTACGTCGCTTTCCTCGCCGGTCACGATTTCGTTGATGAGGAACCGCGTTTCGGGAGAGCCCACTGGCACCCAGGGCGTTGTCACACAAGTGAGCGCACGCTGCAGTCCTTTCAGCAGGCTCATGAAATCCCATACGGCAAATACATGGTGCTCCATGAACCGGCGCACGTCTTCGATCGACTGCAACTGTCCGTACAGCGGGTGTGTCACGATCTGCGCGCGAACACCGGCGATCTCTTTCTTTACTTCATTAATTCCCATAAACCACTAAAAACTTGATACGCATTAATTTCAACTGTTCGATCGAATAGTTGCCTTCTTCCAGTTCTTCCTTCGCCAGCGCCAGGCTCGAGGTTTCGCAGCCTTTGAAATATTCCAGGATCTCGTCTTGCGCGTAATCGTCCAGCTCTTCGTCGATGCAGTAGTCGAGGTTCAGCTTGGTACCGCTGGCCACGATGGTCTCCATTTCGTCGAGCAGTTCGGAATACGACAGTTCCTTGTTGCGGGCGATGGTTTCGAGGGGCATTTTCTTGTCGATGTTCTGAATGATGAACACCTTCAGCCCGCTCTTGTTCACGACGGATTTCAGCACGAAGTCGTCCGGCTTCACGATATCGTTCTCTTCCACGAATTTGGCGATAACGTCGATGAACTGTTTGCCGTAGCGGATGGCCTTTCCCTTGCTCACGCCCTGGATCTTTTCCAGTTCCTGGGTGGTGGTGGGGAATTGGGTGGCCATATCTTCGAGCGAAGTTTCGAGGAAGATGACGAACGGCGGCAGGTTCTTTTCGCGAGCAACCTTCTTGCGGAGGTCTTTGAGCATTTCGAACAGCACGGGGTCGGCAGTGGGCTGCGGTTCCGCGGCGGCGTTCTCTTCTTCTTCGGCCGCTTCCTCTTCGAACTGGTGGTTGAGAGCCACGTGGATGAGGTACGGCTTTTTCATGAATTTCCGGCCTTTCTCGGTGATCTTCAAAAGCCCGTATTCTTCGATATCCTTTTCAATAAGCCCTTCCAGCATCATCTGGCGGAGGAGCGAATTCCAGAAATGGGCGTCGAACTCCTTCCCTTCCCCGAACACGTCCAGCTTATCGTGCCGGAAAGTGGTGATCTGGGGATTGGATTTGCCGGTGATGATATTCACGACGTAATCGGTACCGAATCGCTCTTCGAGGGAGGAAATGGCTTTGAGGGCGATCACGACGCGGTTCTTGACTTCGATCTTTTCTTTCGGATTGCGGCAGTTGTCGCATTTACCGCAGTCTTCGGTGTCGTATTTCTCACCGAAGTAATGCAGGATCACTTTGCGGCGGCAAACGGCGCTTTCGGCGTAAGCCACGGTTTCGTTGATGAGCTGTGCGCCCATTTCGCGCTCGGAAAGGGGCTTGTCGCGCATGAGGTGCTCCAGTTTCTGCACGTCCTGGTAGGAATAGAAGCAGATACAGTTGCCTTCGAGGCCATCGCGGCCGGCGCGCCCGGTTTCCTGGTAATAGTTTTCCAGCGATTTGGGGATGTTGTAGTGGATAACGAAGCGGACGTCCGGCTTGTCGATCCCCATCCCGAAGGCGATGGTGGCCACGATCACTTCACATTCCTCAAGGAGGAACATATCCTGCCGCTGCGCGCGGGTGGTGGCGTCGAGGCCGGCATGGTAGGCTACGGCTTTGATGCCGTTGGCCACGAGCATATCTGCGAGCTCTTCCGTGGTTTTACGGTTGAGGGTGTAGATGATGCCGGATTTGCCTTTATGCTGGTGAATGAACTTGACGATTTCCTTGATGGTCTGCTCCTTTTTGCGCTTCGGGCGGATCTCGTAATAGAGGTTCGGGCGGTTGAAGGAGGAGATAAAGATTTCGGGGGAACGGAGCTCCAGGTTTTTGACGATATCGCTCTGCACCTTAGGCGTGGCCGTGGCGGTGAGGGCGATGATGGGCAGGTTGGGACTGATCATTTCGATCATTTCCCTTAACCGCCGGTATTCCGGACGGAAATCGTGTCCCCATTCGGAGATACAGTGCGCCTCGTCCACAGCGATGAAGGAAATCTCCAGTTCGCGGAAGAAGTCGATATTTTCCTGTTTCGTGAGCGTTTCGGGCGCTACGTAAAGCATTTTTGTTTTGCCGGACTGCAGGTCTGTACGAACTTTCTTGATCTGCGCTTTCGTCAGGGTGGAGTTCAGGAAGTGGGCCACGTTGTCTTTGCTGCTGTAGGAACGGACCAGGTCTACCTGGTTTTTCATCAGCGCGATCAGCGGGCTTACTATGAGCGCAACTCCGGGGCTCATCAGGGCCGGCAGTTGGTAGCAAAGCGATTTGCCGCCGCCGGTTGGCATGATCACGAATGTATCTTTTCCGGAAAGTATGCTTTTAATAATTTTCTCCTGATTCCCTTTGAAAGAATCAAACCCAAAATGTTCGTGTAATGCATCCAACAAACTTACCTTTGCAACAGCCATCACATTTAATTTAGTTAGATCCGAGTATATGCAGCGAAAAAACGCTGACGATAGATGAAATATTATTGATATATAATTTTGGGGGACACGAAATTACTTAAAAAACCCCGTTGTGTCAATATAATTTACAGGATCGTGGGGCTTGGGTAAAAAATTGATAAATTTGTGTTTGTCGCATGAAACAGAAGACAACGGTTAATATTCGGGAAACAGGGATCAGGACGATCAGGCTGGAATCTTCGGCGATCGGGAGCCTGGAACAGTACATCAATGCGGATTTCGAGCGTGTGGTGGAGCTGATGGCGGCCTGTACCGGGCGTGTGGTGATCACGGGCATCGGCAAAAGCGCTATAATAGCGCAGAAGATCGTGGCCACGTTCAATTCTACGGGTACGCCGGCTTTGTTCATGCATGCGGCAGACGCCATCCATGGCGATCTGGGGATGATCACCCCGGACGATGTGGTGGTGGTCATTTCGAAAAGCGGGGAATCCCCCGAGATAAAGGTCCTCGTCCCCCTCGTCCGCAACCTCGGCAACGTGCTCGTGGCGATCGTGGGCAAGGCGGATTCTTACCTCGCGCAATCGGCACATTTTGTGCTGAATACATATGTATCGCAGGAGGCCTGCCCCAATAACCTGGCCCCCACTTCCAGCACAACGGCCCAAATGGTGATGGGCGACGCCCTCGCCGTTTGCCTCATCGAGATGAAAGGCTTCACCGCCGAAGATTTCGCCCGGTTCCACCCCGGCGGCACCCTCGGCAAAAAGCTCTACCTCAAGGTGGGCGACCTCAGCCGCCAGCACCAGGTGCCCAAGGTAAGCCTCGGCAGCAGCCTCCGCGAAGTGATCGTGGAAATATCCTCCAAAATGCTGGGCGTCACCGGCGTTGTGGATGAAAATAACCAGCTCCGGGGCATCATCACCGATGGCGACCTCAGGCGTATGCTCGAAAAAAACATGAACGCCGCCGGCGTCACCGCGGCAGACATCATGAGCACACACCCGAAAACCATCGACGCCGATGAGCTCGCCGTCAATGCGCTGGATATGATGAGAACTTATGATATCACCCAATTGCTGGTCATGAAAGGTGATCAGTATCATGGAATTATACATTTACACGACTTAATCCGAGAAGGAATTATCTGAGAGATGACACCGTTGAATAACCATTTTTATGTGGCCATCATGGCCGGCGGAATCGGAAGCCGCTTCTGGCCTTACAGCCGCACGGATTATCCTAAACAATTCCTGGATATCCTCAATACAGGCAAGACCCTCCTGCAATGGACCTATGAACGGTTCACGCAGTTCATTCCGGAAGAAAATATTTACGTAGTAACTCACCATCACTACGCCGACACTGTGGCCAAGCAATTGCCCAATCTGCCGGTCGAAAACATCGTGAGCGAACCGTCGCGGAAAAATACCGCACCCTGTGTGGCATATATTTCCCACAAAATCCACAAGAAAGACCCCAAGGCCAGTATGATCTGCGCCCCGGCAGACCATCTTATCATGGACGCCACGTCTTTCACCAGCACTTGCCTCAACGCCCTCCTGTTCGCCCAGAAAAACAATGCCCTGCTCACCCTCGGCATCAAGCCCACCCGGCCAGACACCGGCTACGGGTACATCCAGTACGAAACGGAACAGGTGGCCGACAATGTCTACAAGGTGAAAACCTTCACCGAAAAACCCAACCTGGAACTGGCCAAAACCTTCCTGAAAAGCGGCGACTTCCTCTGGAACGCGGGCATTTTCGTCTGGAACTCCAAATCCATCCTCCTGGCCCTGGCCGCTTATCTCCCCGAAATGGACGAACTGTTCGTGCAATCGGCCGGCGTGCTCAACACGGCAAAGGAAAAAGAAACGATCGAACGGATATATACCCAGTGCACCAATATTTCCATCGACTACGGTATTATGGAAAAAGCGGAAAACGTGTACGTGATCCCCTCCAACTTCGGCTGGAGCGACCTCGGCACCTGGGCCTCGGCTTACGAAAACCTGGAGAAGGATTACCTCGGCAACGCCGTGCAAGGCAAGAACGTGATGGTGATAGACGCCACCAAATGCATGGTGAAGGCGCCGAACGATAAGCTCGTGCTGCTGCAGGGGCTCGATGATATGATCGTGATCGACACGAACGATGTGCTGCTCATCTGCAAAAAGCAAAACGAACAGCAGATCAAGGAATACGTGGCCGAAGTGAAGCGTCACAAGGGCGACAAATTCATGTAAAGAAACATCAGGTCAAGACATAAAAAAAGCCGGAAGTGACTGCTCTTCCGGCTTTTGACTTTTCAGGGTCAGGCGGTTTTTTCTACAACCTGCAGCGGCTTTCCGATCCGCTTCGTGTGTTCATGAAAAGTAACGACACCTGTTTCGACATCATACATGGCTCCGATAATGCCTACTTCCCCGTTATCGATCATTTCTGCGAGAATGATGCTTTGCTCCAGGATGGCTTGCACCGAGCGGTCGGTGTGGATATTCGTAACGGCTTCCACGAATTCGTGGTTTTTTGAATTTCTGTTTTCCGTGATGGTTTTTTCCTGGAAAACGGCCGGGCGGATCTTGCCGAGCAGGCCGGTGAGGTTGCCCATTTCCACATGGTCGCACGCGCCCTTGATGGCACCGCAATGCGTGTGGCCCAGCACCACGATGAATTTGGACCCCGCAACCTTGCAGGCGTATTCGAGGCTGCCGAGCACGTTGTCGGACACTACTGCGCCGGCGAGGCGGATGCTGAAGATGTCGCCCAGGCCCTGGTCGAAGATGAGCTCGGCGGAAGTGCGGGAGTCCATACAGCTCACGATCGCCGCAACCGGCCACTGTCCTTCTTTCGTATCGTTGACCATACCGAGCAGGTTGCGGTTGATGCGCAGGTTGCTCACGAAGCGGTCGTTCCCCTCTTTGAGGATTTCCAGCGCCATTTCGGGCGTAGTATTGCTTTGGGAGAGTTTATTGTGTGTTCTCATTTTCAGGATCATTTTTTTTAATTAACTGATAGTTCTTTCAATAATTCCTTGTGGGTGCCTTGTGAGTGAGACACGACCACCTGTGGTTCTTTCTCTCCGTCCATGAAGAGATGGTCGGTATTATTCACTTTATAAGCGTCTTTAAAACCGCGCAGCACCACCTTGATCTGCTTTTGCGGCGCCTTGATCTGCGCGAATTCACGGATGATGTCGAGCACGTCCTGGTCGATGTACAGCGTTTTGGCCGCGTCGATGATCACGGTGCTCTTGACGGGCATTTTATCCAGCGTGAGCAGGATGTTGGCTTTGTTGAGGAAGGAAACTTCCTGCGTGAGCTCGAGCACGAACATATCGCCGGTGCGGTATTTTTCCTTGCGGAAGAAATACGGGCTTTTCATGTTGCCCCAGAGGAGGAACAGCACGCTCACGCCCAGGCCGATGGCCACGCCCACGAGCAGGTCCGTCATCACGATCGTAACCACGGTTACCACGAAGGGGATCCATTGGTATTTGCCTTTGGCGAACATTTGCTTGAAGATGGCGGGTTTGCACAGCTTGAAACCGGTTACCAGCAGCACGGCTGCGAGGGTAGACAGCGGGATCATGTTGAGCAGTGTGGGGATGAGGGCCGCACAAACGAGCAGCAGCAGGCCATGTGAAATGGTGGCGATCTTGGTGCGGCCGCCGGCGTTGATGTTGGCGGAAGAACGGACGATCACCGAAGTCACGGGCAAGCCGCCGATAAGGCCGCTGACCATGTTGCCGAGGCCCTGGGCGCGCAGTTCGCGGTTGGGGTCCGAGTAACGTTTCAGCGGGTCGAGCTTGTCTGTTGCCTCGAGGTTCAGCAAGGTCTCGATGGAAGCTACCACGGCGATGGTGATCGCAACGGTGATAACGTCGGCATTGAGAATCTTGCTGAAGTCGGGCAATGTGAACTGGCCGGCGAATTCGCTTGCGGAAGCGGCAACGGGGAGCGAAACCAGGTGGCTTTGCTCCAGGGCCAGCGTGGAGCCGGAGGCGATAAACAGGGCATTGAGGCCGATGCCGGCGAGCACGGCCACAAGCGGAGCCGGGATGGCTTTCAGTTTGGGGATTTTCTGCCAGTACAGCAGGATCGCGATGGAAATCGCGGTGATGATCACTGCCCCCAACTGTATATGATTAATGGTGCTCAGGATGGAGGTGAAAGTATTCTCCCCATCGTGTTGGATGAAAGCAAGTTCCCCTTCTGCATGCTCGTCGTACCCGAAAGCATGGGGGATCTGTTTTAAGACGATGATGATACCGATAGCGGTGAGCATACCGGTAATAACGTTAGACGGAAAATAGTTGGCGATGACCCCCGCGCGGATGAGCCCCAGCAGGAACTGGATGGCGCCTGCCAGTACCACGGCGAGGAGGAAAGCTTCGAATGCGCCCAGTTTGCCGATGGCGGTGAGCACGATAGCGGTGAGGCCTGCGGCCGGGCCGCTGACGCTCAGGTTGGAGCCGGAAAAGAAACCTACGACGATGCCACCCACGATACCCGCGATGAGGCCGGAAAACAGGGGCGCGCCGGAAGCCAGGGCGATGCCGAGGCAAAGGGGCACCGCGATCAGGAATACCACCAGCCCCGCAGAGAGGTCGCCTTTCATATTGGACGTAGCAGGAATTTGCTTGCTCATGTAGCGTTGATTTTATACGGACCAACGGCATCGCGCAGGCCGGCCGGGCTGCAGTCATTAAAGCCATGCCGGAATGCTGGTCGCCAGAACCGCGGGCCCGTTCCGATCACCACCGTACATCCACCGCCCGCGGAGCAGCACATGAACGGAAACGTCGAACAGCCTCAGGATGGCTTTGCAATGCGTCGTCCGTGGAGAGAAAATAAAAAATGAAAAGTCAAATGCGCCATGCCCGGAACGGGTGGCGCGAACGGCAATTAAGCAAGCACGTTCGGAGGAGGGGTCTGGATCTCCTGCACAGGACCGGCAGGAACGTCTTCCAATAAACGGTAAGTGTAAGAAGTTAGGAACAATGCCGGGTCCATCGCGGTTTCATCATCGCCATATTTATGGCAATTCAGATCGGCCAGCAGTTTGACACCGCCTTTAGCCCCGCAGCTCCCTTCGACGTGTTCCTCTACAATCTGGTTATTAAACAATAGTTTCCCCACTTCCTTGATAGGAAGCACCTGAATGCACATCAGGCTGATTAGGAAAACACTGATTAATTTTTTCATGAATTGTAAGTTTCACACTCCAATGTGGAGCAAAAATAACCCCGGCAATCCATAAATTCTATTTTTCCGGGTCAAAAAAATGTTAAATAACCGGTAAGCTGCTATAAATCTGCAACTTACGGTTTAATAATAGCCATATAGCCCATCCCGCCCATTTACCGTTCATCATTTTCCCTTCCTTCCCTCCCCTACCCCAATTCCACCCATAAATCAAACTAAATCAGGTAGTTATACGGAAAATACCGGTAATGTTCTTCGCCAGTTATTTTGCATTAAAGGGTATTGTGTATTGCATAGTAGTAAATTGTTTGTATCTTTGAATCGTCAAGCTGAAAGTATCAGCCCAACATCAAAAGCTCACTTGCCATGAATATAGATAACACACAATCACAGATGAGAAAAGGGGTGCTCGAATTCTGCATCCTGTCCATCATCAAGCAAGGCGAGGCTTATCCTTCAGACATTATCGAAAAAATGAAAGAAGCGAAGCTGGATATCCTGGAAGGGACGTTATATCCGCTTCTGACACGCCTCAAGAACGCGGAATTGCTCACCTACCGCTGGGTGGAAAGCAGCTCCGGCCCCCCGCGCAAATATTTCTCCATGACCGATAAAGGGGAATCCTTTTATAAAGTTTTGGAGGCCACCTGGAACGAACTGGCCAACGCCGTTCACCAACTCACCCAGCAACCGGAATCAAATCAGTAAATACCCATCCAAAACCTAAAAACCAGATTCAGAGATGAAAAAGATTATCAACATAAACCTCTCCAGCCGCCTGATTCCCATCGAGGACTCGGCCTACGAGCTGCTCAGGCAGTATCTGGACAGCCTGAAGCGATATTTCTCGCAGGAAGAGGGGGCAGACGAGATCGTGAGCGATATCGAAAGCCGCATCGCCGAAGTGTTCCAGGATAAAATCCGCAAAGGCGCGCATTGCATTACCGACCAGGACGTGATCGATATCAAGGCATCCATGGGCACGCCCGAGCAGTTCGGCGACGAGCAGCCTGCCAACGGCAACGCTTCTTCGTCCCAATCGCAACAGCAAAGCCAGCAACAGGCGTTCGACCCGTATATCCGCCCCCGTAAACGCTTCTACCGCGATTCCGACCACAAGGTGATCGGCGGCGTTTGCTCCGGCCTGGCGGCGTATTTCCGCATCGACCCCGTGATCATGCGCATCCTCTTCGTCATCACAGCCCTCTTCTGGGGTGGCGGTATCCTCGTATACCTCATCCTCTGGTTTGCCACGCCCGAAGCGGACACCGCCGCCGAAAAACTGGAAATGCGGGGGGAGCGTGTAGACGTCAACAATATTAAAGCGACCGTTCAGGAAGAAATGAACCAGATCCGCGCCCGCATGGAAAGAATGGGGGACGATGTGCGAAATTTTTCCACGGGCCGCGGGAAACAGTTCGGTAGAGATGCCGGTTCTGCGATAGAGTCGTTCTTCCGGGGGCTGGGTAACGCCATCGCCTGGATCGCCAAGGGGTTTTTCGTCTTCTTCGGCTTCGTTCTGCTCTTCGTGTTGGTAGTGGGGCTGATCGCCGCTGCCTCCTTTTCCGCGGTCCTGCTGCCGATCAAACACCTCATTTTCGCCGATGGCACCCAAACGATGCTTTTCTGGCCCACGGTTGCCCTGCTGATCGGTATCCCCATCCTCGGGCTCATCCTTTTCCTCGTGCGCAAGATCACCGGTAACCGGATGCCGAACAAATACGCCGGCATGACGCTCGGCTTCTTCTGGATCCTCGGCATCGTATGCGCCGTTTCCCTCGCCGTATCCGTTTCCCGCGATTTCACCACCGAAAACGGGATCCGCGAAGAGATTTCCATCCAGCAGCCTTCCAACGGCAGGCTCATCATCTCCCGCGCCGATGAATTGCTCGATATCGACGACCACTTTATGTTCGACGATCATGTGCGCATCTCCGACGACACCGTGGTGATCGGGCACATCGTCATCAACATCGAAAAAAGCCTGGACGATAAATTCAGCGTGGCCGTAGCGAAGAAATCCAAAGGCCGCACCAGCGCCGAAGCCCGCAAACTGGCCAGCCAGATCCAGTTCCAGTTTTCCCAGCGCGACTCGGTCCTGTTCCTGCCCAGCGGATTTTCCATCCCCCGCGATTCAAAATACCGCCTCCAACGGGTTTACCTCACGGTATTCGTTCCCACAGGCAAGGAAGTGATCGTTGACCGGGAAGCGCGCAACCACTTCATTTTCGACGGCTACCGCCGCGGCCGCTGGTGGGATGAAGGGCACGATTGGGATGAAAACGAACGTATGGAGTTGAAAATGAAGGAGAACGGTGACTGGGAAAGAAGGGATCTGCCGCCGGCCCCGGGGTCTGACCGCCAGTTCCGCGACTCCCTCGACCGCAACTACCGCTACCAGGGCCCCGACCGCGATAATCCGCAACCCGAAAGGAAAACGGATTCCGTTCAGCCCGCCAAAACCACCGCAGCGAACCGGTTTGTCGGTTTCCTGTTCAGCCTACCGAAACCCATCGCATAAGATATAGCAATTCGTCACAATAAGTTTAGTTTCTAAAACCTGAGAGACCGCGGTGTTTACCGCGGTTTTTTCATTTTCGGAAAGCGCCGCCTGTCCTATTTTTCCCGATCCGATCATTGCCCTCCCTATTTAATTGCTAGTTTTGCATATTCAAAAAACCGGAGGATCAGATAAGGATGAAGGCACCCATCAACATTGCGCTGGTCGGCAACCCGAACAGCGGCAAAAGCTCGCTCTTTAACGCGCTGACAGGATTAAACCAGAAAGTAGGCAACTTCCCCGGCGTTACCGTCGACAAAAAAACCGGCAGCGCCCGCATTTCGCCGACGCTGGAGGCGAACATCATCGACCTGCCCGGTACTTACTCCCTGTACCCGAAAAGCGCGGACGAATATGTGACGTACGACGTGCTCCTCCAACCCGATAATGCCGACCGCCCCGATATGGTCATCATCATCGCCGACGCATCCAACCTCAAGCGCAATCTCCTCTTCTGCTCCCAGATCATCGACCTGAAAATGCCCGTGATCATCGGGCTCACCATGATGGACATCGCCAAGAAAAAAGGCATCGAGATCGATCTGGCCGGGCTGGAACGTGAGCTGGGCGTGCCGGTAGTGGCCATCAACCCGCGCAAGAACAAGGGCTTGCAACCCCTGAAAAAGAATATCGAGCTCGTGGCGCAGGAGAAATTCGTTGTCCCCGCCCGGGAATTCATCGAAAACCGTTTGCTCGCCCCGGCGGTGATAGACGGTGTGAAGCAGATTTTCCCCGTTTCCAGCGACTACGCGGCGCTGCACGTGGCCGCCAATCACGACGAGCTGACTTTCATCCCCGAAACACAGCAACGCGGTTTGCGCGAACTGCTGAAAGCGCAAAACTTCAACAAAACGAAAGTGCAGGCGGAAGAGATCATGCAGCGATACGCCCGCATCAAACATATCATGAACATCACGGTGGTGGAAACCGACCCCCTCCAGCAGCAACTCCAGACGGAAAGGATCGATAACATCCTCCTGCACCGCGTTTGGGGCTACCTCATCCTGCTGGGCGTGCTGTTCCTCCTTTTCCAAAGCATCTTCTGGCTCGCCTCCTACCCCATGGACCTCATCGAAGCCGGCTTCGGCTCCCTGGGCGGATGGCTGACGGGCGTGCTGCCAGACAATAACTGGACAGACCTCCTGGTGAACGGCATCGTGGCCGGCCTTGGCGGCATCGCGGTGTTCATTCCGCAGATCGCGATACTTTTCGGGTTGATCACCATCCTCGAAGATACCGGCTACATGGCCCGCATCAGCTTCCTCACAGACCGGCTCATGCGCCAGGTGGGGCTGAACGGGAAATCCGTCATGCCCCTCATTTCAGGCGTGGCATGTGCCGTTCCCGCCATCATGGCCGCGCGCAACATCGAGAACCGCAAAGAGCGCCTGATCACCATCATGATCACCCCGCTCATGAGCTGCTCGGCCAGGCTGCCCATTTATACGATCATGATCGCCCTCGTCATCCCCGACGTACCGGTGCTCGGCATCTTCAACCTGCAGGGCCTCGCCATGATGGTGCTGTACCTGCTCGGGTTCGTGATGGCGTTCGTCGTGGCGGCTGTTATGAAGCTTTTCATCAAAATAAAGGAGAAAAGCTACTTCATCATGGAACTCCCCGTATACCGCGCCCCCCGCTGGAAAAACGTGGGCACCACCATGATCGAGAAAGCGAAAATATTTGTCACCGACGCAGGTAAAGTCATCATGGTGATCTCGGTAATATTGTGGGCCCTGGCGTCTTACGGTCCGTCGGGAAAAATGGACGCCGTTCACAAGGAATATGAAGCGCAGATCGCCGCTGCGACAGACAGTGCCGCCATCGAACAACTGAACCGCGACTTTTCTTCCGCCAAACTCGCCAACAGCTACGCCGGGATCCTTGGTCATGCCATCGAACCGGTGGTGAAACCGCTGGGGTACGATTGGAAAATCGGCATCGCGCTGATCACATCCTTCGCCGCGCGCGAAGTGTTCGTTGGCACCATGGCCACGCTGTACAGTGTAGGCGACGCCGAAGAAAGCGACGCCACGCTGCGTGAGAAAATGGCCATGGCAAAATGGCCCGACGGCCGGCCCGTGTACACCCTGGCCACGGGGCTTTCGCTCATGATCTTCTACGCCTTCGCCATGCAATGCATGAGCACGCTCGCCATTGTAAAGCGCGAAACCAAAAGCTGGAAATACCCCCTCATCCAGTTCGTGTACATGACCCTGCTCGCCTACGTCTGCAGCTGGGGCGTGTTCCACCTTTTCCAATAACAATGCATCCAAACATAGCAAAGCCGGCGCCTTATCGGGCAGCCGGCTTTTTTGTGCCAACTGCGCAGGTTTAGCAGGCGTTATTGCCTACATTTGGGTAAATACGAAACCAGATGAAGACACTCCTGACGCTGATATGCTGCGCAGCATTGGCCCCGGCTGCCATGGCACAGGTAGATTCCGTTCAGTTGCTGAAAGACGTGGAAACCCTCAGCGCCGACAAGTTCATGGGCCGCCAGACGGGCTCCAGAGGCAACCGGATGGCGCAGTTTTACCTCCTCGACCGTTTCAAAAAAGCAGGTATCCAGCCCTGGGCAGGCACTTACGAACAACCGTTCTATTTCACGAGCGGCGACAAGCGCATCATGGGCACCAACCTCTTCGGATATATCCCCGGCAAAACCGACAGCGTGATCGTTATATCCGCTCATTACGACCACGTAGGCGTGGGGCCCGGCAACGGGACAGACAGTATTTTCAACGGGGCAGACGATAACGCGTCTGGCGTAGCGGCCATCCTGGGCATTGCGGCCTGGTTCGCCAAACATCCGCCGCGCCACACCCTTATTTTCGCGGCGTTCGACGGGGAGGAAATGGGGCTCCGCGGCGCAAGGGATTTCGTGTCGCGCCCGCCCGTTCCCCTGAAGAAAATCAAAGCCAATATCAACCTCGATATGGTAAGCCGCAATGGTAAAAATGAATTGTACGCCTGCGGAACGTTTCAGAATCCCCACCTCAAACCCGCCATCACCGCCGCCGCCGCCAATTCGAAGATCAAACTGCTCACGGGGCACGACCGGCCCGACGAGGGCAGCCAGAACTGGACCAACCAGAGCGACCAGGGTGCGTTCCATGCACAGCAGGTGCCGTTTATTTATTTCGGGGTGGAAGATCATGAAGATTACCACAAGGTCAGCGACGAATTTTCCCGCATCCAGCCGTCGTTTTTTTACCAGGCGGCCAATACGGTACTCGATGTCCTGAAATGGATCGACCAGCAATAAAGAAAAAGGCGCCGTATCGGGCGCCTTTTTTTATGAGGGAAATGTTAGTTCCGTTTCGGGAGCGGATCGATGAAGTGGCCGCTGTAGGCTTTGAAGCTCCGGCTCGTCGCGATTTTGTCGATCACCGTACGATAGCCTTCCGGCGCGGCTTTGCGGCCGGCGGGCGCATGCCCGAGCACGCGGGTAAGGGCTTTTGCAAGTAACGGTTCGTGGATATCGCCGAGGGTGCCGAGGCGCAAACCTTCCTGGTAAACATCCTGCGGCAGCGGGCGGAAGCCGCCGGTATAATCGCTCTGGTCGGCGGAGTTGAACGCCTGCGAAACGATGGGTTGCATGCCCCATTTGTTGTTCCGGTCGTTTTCTTCGTAGATCGAGATGGAGCCGAGGTTTTTACCCACCGTGGTGTCTCCCATCAGATACACTTCCATATAAGGCCGGAGACCGTTGATGATCAGCTCGCTGGCGGATGCGGTACCAGATGACGTGAGCACGATGAAATTCGTCAGCTGGTTGCCGATATTGTTGGCCTCGTTCGTGAATTTCGACGTGACGATGGATTCGCCGTAAGCTTTGATGAGCGCATCGCGGTATGCGTCGTTGAACTTGCGGTAGAAGAACGTTTTATTCGGATCGAGCCCTTTGACGATGTTGCTGCCCAGGTTGATCGTGGAACGGGAATCGCCGCCGGGGTTGTAGCGCAGGTCGAGGATGAGGTGCTGCACGCCGGCGCTTTTGAACCGGCCGAACACGGCATCCACCTGGTTGTCGTACGCATTGGTATTATCGCCTTTGTCCGGCGCGAAGAAATTATACACGAAATACCCGATCTTCTTCCCTTCGATGGTATACACGGAATCGAGGTACAGCGGGTTTTCCGCCAGTTCCACGACAGACAGCTGCACGGCGCGGGCATCGGTCAGACTGTCTTTCCCGTCTGACCCCGTTACCACTTTGCGGATGCCCAGGCTGTGGGGTTGGCCGAGCGCCTCCACGAACTTGGTCACTTCCGATTGGAGGCCAGTATACCGGACGGGCTGGCCGTTGATATCGACGAAAACATCGCCCCGCACGATCCCCGCCGCTTCGGCCGGGCTTCCCTTCTTCACATATTCCACGATCCCCGCGAGGTAATACGGGTTACCGCCTACGAGGAAAAGATCGTAATCGATCCCCGATTCCTTCGACACGCCGGAAAGGCTCGCCAGCAGCTCTTCGAAATTATCCTGTATCCAGGAGTACCGGTCTTCCGGGCGCTTCAGCAACGAACTGAAAAACTCCGGCGGCGAAACGGTCCTGTCGGGATTGGCGGGGATGTTGCCGGTCCAGTAATAGACCTCCTTCATGTTCTTGTAAATCCAGTCGTTCACATATTTGTTCTGGTTGGCGGATCCCGGGTCGTCGGTTTTCCGGTCTTTTTTGCAGGCTGAAAGTGCGATACCTGCCGCGAGGCAGGCACAGAGCGTCTGGAGCTTGGTCATAAGTTGGGTTGATGGGTGATATGCATAAAGATACGGAAACGGCGCGGAAGCGTTACCGCCGGCTCAGGGAAGTTGGGCGGGAATAACGCCTTCTTCGCGGAGAGCGCTGTGGATGCGCTGTTGCCAGCGAGCTTCGGCGAGGCCGTCGGCACCGTGGTGCGCTTCGTCGTCGAACGCTTCCTGGAGCTGGTTCATTTCCCGGAAAGATTCGAGGTATTCGTATTGGATACGGCTGTCGTGGTCGTCGATCGTCAGCGGCATGGACAGTACTTTTTTCCGGAACCGTTCCGCTACGAGGCGGGTGATGTCGAAATGCAGCTGTTCGTGGACGAGGATGTGCCGGGACGGGGGCTGCATGCGTGTCCAGGAGGCGGAGCGGACCCAGAACACCTGGAGCACGAGGCGGACTTCGAGGGTGTCGCGGAAGCGGCGGGTGGAGCCGTCGAACCCGAAGCTGGTGAAACTGACGGCGTCTGACCGGGCTCCGATGCCCGGGGACCCGCGGAAATCTTCGGCGGTGGCGTGGCGCTGGTGGTAGAAAAGTGTGTCGGACGAAGGGTCCAGCGGCCGCTGTTCCTCCGTGAATACGACCTTCAGCACTTCCGGCGGGCCCGGCGGGCCCGCCGGCGCGGGAGCGTCGGGAGGCGGAGGCCAGGCGGCCCAGCCTGCGAGGAGGAAAAGGGCGGAAAAAGGGCGCATATTCCTTAAAGTTCGCAAATCAATTTGACTTCAAAAAATCCGGAAATCCGCTACGGGAAAGGAAATTGGTGGGTTCTGGGGAAATCAGTAATTTACGGTAGACCAAAACAATCACCATTATGTACGGTGGAGGATACATTTTCGACGAACCGAACAAACGGCAGTTGAAGGAAGAGCAATTGCACGACGACCCCGTTAAGCTGGCCGAATTCGAATCCCGCATCGCAAGGGGGGAAAAGATCGAACCGGGCGACTGGATGCCTTCGGAATACAGGCGGCAGCTCATCCGGCTCATCGAGCAGCACGCGCATTCCGAGATCATCGGCGCGCTGCCCGAGGGCACCTGGATCACCCGGGCGCCGGGCTTCAAGCGGAAGCTGGCGCTCATCGCCAAAGTGCAGGACGAGATCGGCCATGGCCAGTTGCTGTACAACGCCGCCGAAACCCTCGGCAAAAGCCGCGAAGCCATGATCAACGACCTGCTGAGCGGAAAATCCAAATATTCGAACGTTTTCAATTATCCGGCGGAAACCTGGGCGGATGTGACCGTGATCGGTTTCCTCATCGACGCGGCCGCCATCGTGAACCAGGTGGCCAACGCGAAGGGGTCTTACGGCCCGTATTGCCGCGCCCTGGAGCGCATCTGCTACGAAGAAAGCTTCCATCTCAAACAGGGGCACGATGCGTTTATCGAACTGGCGACCGGCACGCCGGCGCAGAAACAGATGCTGCAAAACGCGCTGGACCGCTGGTGGCAGCCCATCATGCACTTTTTCGGCCCGCCGGACAAGGCGTCTGTCCACAGCCAGAAACTCATGGAATGGAAAGTGAAAATGGCGAGCAACGACGATATGCGGAACCAGTTCCTCGACATGTACGTTCCCAAGATCCGCGAACTGGGCATGACGTTGCCCGATCCGGAACTGAAGAAAGACGAAGCCACGGGGAAATGGAGCTATACGGATCCCGACTGGGACCTTTTCAAGAAAGTCATCAACGGCGGCGGCCCCTGCAACGCGGAGCGCCTGCAGGTGCGCCAGTGGGCGGAAGAGCATGGGCGATGGGTGCGCAAGGCGCTCATGAACCCGAACGCCGCGAAAGTAGCCCCCGTTGCCTAATTCACACAACCGCACAACTATGGACCAACCACATCATTCTTTAGACCCCCGCGTGAACCGGCTGCAACTCCCCGAGTCCGGGGAACCGGTGGAAGTGAAGGAAGGCGAAAACTGGAATTCGTTCGAAGTGTTCCACCAGGAAAAGCGCGGCGCGCACCACGAGCACGTTGGCTGCGTGCATGCCCCCAACGCCCAGCTGGCCCTCGTTTTCGCCAAAGAACAGTTCGCCCGGCGGAAGAAATGCGTCAACCTCTGGGTGGTGCGCAGTTCCGATATCCTGGCGTTCAATGCCGAAGACGAAGACATGTTCGCCAACAACGCCGAAAAGACCTACCGCGATGCCAGCGGATTCAAGGTGATGGAAAAAATCAACCAGTTCAAAAAATCCACGAATGACAAAAAATGACGCCCTCGCCCGGATGCTCACCGCCATGGCCGACGATGCCTTGATCCAGGGGCACCGCAACTCGGAATGGACGGGCCTCGGGCCCATCATGGAGGAAGACATCGCTTTCTCGTCCATGGCGCAGGACAAGATCGGTCACGCATGGGCGTTGTACCGGATTCTCCAGGAAGACCTCGGCGGCCAGGACCCCGACGCATTCGCGTTCCTCCGCAACGAAAAAGATTACAAATGCTGCCACTTCGTGGAGCATCCCAACGGGGAATACGACTTCAGCCTCATGCGCCATTTCCTGTTCGACCATGCGGAGGCCATCCGCTACCAGCAACTGCGCAACAGCTCGTTTGCGCCGCTGCGCCCGCTGGCCGAAAAACTGAAAGGCGAAATCAAATACCACACCCTCCACGCCAACGCCTGGATCACGCAGCTTTGCCGCGCCGGCGAAGAAAGCTACGCCCGCATGCAATCCGCCCTCAACACCTGCTTCCCCCTCGCCCTCGGCATTTTTGAGCCGGACGAAGCCGCCGAAGCGATCTTGATGGCCGAAGGCGTTTATCCCGGGGAAAAGCAGTTGAAGGAAATGTGGATAGACCGGATCTATAACCTCTGCGCAGCCGCAGGCCTCAACCTCCCGGCGGAAGATGCCGTAACGCCCGTCTATGGCGGCCGGAAAGGATATCATACCGAATATTTACAACCCCTGCTGGAAGAAATGGGCGCCGTTTTCCGCTCAGACCCGCAGGCCATTTGGTAATTATGACGATCAGTGAATCAGATATTTATAAAGCCCTCGAGGAGGTGATGGACCCGGAAATCCCCGTGTTGTCCGTCATCGACCTGGGCATGATCACCGGGGTGAGCCTGGAGGAAGCAGGGGTCCGTGTGAAGATGGTCCCTACTTTCTCCGCCTGCCCCGCGGTAGATTATATCAAACAGAACATCCGTACCGCGCTGGAAAAGGCGCTTGATACGAAAGTGACGGTGGAGATCGACCGGGAAGCTACCTGGAACAGCGACCGCATGGCCGCCGGGGCGCATGAAAAGCTGAAGAACTTCGGGATCGCGCCGCCGCAGATGCGGCAGGGGGAAGAAAATGCAGAGATCGAGCTGCACACGGCCTGTCCGCATTGCGACTCGGAAAACACCTATCTCCGCTCCCCATTCGGCTCTACGTTGTGCCGGGCCATTCATTATTGCAGGAATTGCGGATATGTTTTCGAGCATTTCAAACCGCTCGGGTAAAATGGCATTTTCTTGTATATTGCCGGTATGAAAATCGGTTTATACTTCGGGTCCTTCAATCCCGTGCACACCGGCCATATGATCATCGCCAATTACATGGCGTACAATACGGACCTGGACAAGGTTTGGATGGTGGTGTCTCCCCACAATCCCCTGAAGGAATCCGCATCCCTGCTGAACGAGCATCACCGGCTGCATCTTACCGAGATGGCGGTAGACGGTGAGCAGAAACTGCGCGTTACCAACATCGAGTTCACGCTCCCGCGGCCTTCCTTCACCATCGATACCCTCACCTATCTCACCGAAAAATTCCCCACGCAGCAATTCGCCGTGATCATGGGGAGCGATAGTTTCCAGAATATTCCGCGGTGGAAGAATTACCGGCAGCTGCTCGATAATTACGAGATATATATCTATAACCGGCCCGGCCACCCGGTCACGGATACTTTCGGCGGCCACTGCAAGATCGTGGACGCGCCGATGCTGGATTTATCGAGCAGCCGGATCAGGGCGCTCATTAAAGAAGGAAAAAGCGCCCGGTACATGGTGCCGGACGCTGTGTGGAAATATATCCAGGAGAATAATTACTATAAATAAACGGGCTATTCCTCTTTCTTCATCACTTTCTCTTTCGTGTGATGCGATTTCACGATTTTCACTTCGCGCTTCTTGACGAGATACTCGTTGGAATAGATGCGGATGAGGACGATAAAGAGCGAGATGAGCAGCGGCCCGAAGATCAATCCCACGAAACCGAATAAGCTCACCCCGATGATCACGCCGAAGATGGTGATGAGCGGATGCACGTCCCCGATCCTTTTGGCGAGCAGCATGCGGAAGAGATTATCGCAGGTACCTACCACCCCGAATCCGTATACCAGCACGGCGATACCCTGCCAGGTGTTGCCGATGGCGAGGAGATAAATCCCCATCGGAACGTAGACGGCCGCCGCACCGATCACGGGGAGCATGGCCGTGAAGCTCGTTACCACGAACCAGAATACCGGCTCCGGCACCCCGAACAGCAAATACCCGATCAAAGACACGACACCCTGAATGAGCGCGATAAGCGGAATGCCGATGGCGTTGCTTACGACCATATTCTTCATTTCGCTGGCGAGCAGTTCCACGTTCTCGTCTTTGAGCGGAATGTATTCGTACAGGGCTTCTTCCATTTCCCGTGCGTTCACCAGCATGAAATACAAAATAAAGTACATGATGGCCACGGCCGTGAGCGTGTTGAACGTAGCACCGAGGAATCCCGGCAGCACATTGGTGATATATTCCTGCAATTTGGCGAGCCGCCCGTCTGCCATGACATTGATCCCCGTAGCGGATTCCAGTTGCTGGTTCATGCCTTTCAGGCCGGCGATGAGCTCAGACGAGTGGCTGATGGCCCAGCCGATCTTGGAAGTGAGCATGTTGACGAGGAGGCCGATGGGCAGCAGGAATACGAGGAAAGATAGTACCATGATGACGGTGGCGGCGAGGGGGCGTTTCCATTTCCGGGATTCCACGAGGCGGAACATCCAGCGGCGCGAGAGCACGTAGAGGGTCACGGCGCCGAGGAACCCGGGGAAAAATGCATACAGTTCCTTGAACAGGATGATGCCAAGGAAGGCGATGATCAGGAGGAAAACGATCTGTTTCAGCCGGTCGTTGTCGATGTAACTCATATATTATCGGGGGTGTTTTTCAAACCTACGGCATTTTGGCAGTACTGCAAAGTCTGCCGCCGTGGGGAATTAAGCAATAATAATGCTGATTTAACCAAATTGCCGGTTGGTGTGAACAATTGTGGAACAAATTTTGTAACCTTAAAGCAAATTGGAGCATAGGCACCCCAGCTCCATGGAACCCGATTTCTTCACTAAAAAACGCTTAGACCATGAGCAGAAATTCAAAAGCAGTCGTTTCATTCATCGTGGGCGCCGCCGTGGGCGTGGCCGTGGGTTATTTCCTCAATTCCGACAAGAAAGAGGAATGGGTAGGTAAACTGAAATACCAGGCAGACAAGCTGAAGGATAAATTCCGCAACAAAAAGCAACAGCTCGAAGACGCCCTCGAAAACGAATTAACCTAAGCCCCAGCGCTTAAAAAAACTTTGCATGGAAGATAACTTTTCCAACTACTTCTCGGAAACCGGCAAGGTGGCCAAGGATTACCTTGAGACCCGGCTGGCAATTATCAAACTGCAGGCTGCAGGAAAGCTGTCAAAAGCGATGGGATTGTTCTTCTCGCTCATCATGGCTTTCCTGCTGTTTTTCTTCGTAGTCGTATTTCTCGGGATGGTACTGGGCTTTTGGATCGGCGAAAAGACCGGGAGCATGACCCTCGGGTTTTCCTGCGCGGCAGGCGCATTCGTGCTCCTGTTCGTCGTATTGCTCGTTGCCCGCAAATCCCTCATCCAGCGCCCGCTCGCCAATATGCTGGCGGCCGAACTGGTTGAAGAGATCGAAGAAATGGAAGAACGCGCGGAAGAAAGAAGAGAAGCAAGAAAACAGGCCGCGAATGATTAATCACTACTCCCTCCACCATGGCGAAAATTAAAATCAAAGACATCGAAATGCTCGACCGTGAGGTGGAACGCCTCAAACGCAGGAGCCGCCGGCTGGAAGAAGAGCTGGGCGCACGGGCAGACCATCTGCGCGATAATTACCGCTCCATGGCCATGAACGCCGTAGTGCCCGGTATCGCCAACAGCGGATTCCTGGGCGTGGTGGGCGGCATCGCCAAAACGGCCTTCAAATCCGGCGCCGGCAAATCGATGCTGAACAGCGTGCTCATCGGCGCGCTCGAGTTCATCGGCGTAAAGCTGGGCATTAAGCTGGTAGACAAAATCCGGAACAGAAGACACCGGAGAAAAAGAAATTCGGCAGATCCCGAGGCCGACGGGGAATAATTTCCCCGCCCCTATGCCCGACGTTCCCCTTTCCATTTTTATGTGAGGATCAGCCCCAGACCTGGGTGCCCTCGCTGCAGTTCGCGCAAATATCGATATGCTTCCTGCCCTTGATGATCTGGGTGCGGAAGTTGACGTATTGCTCGTTGTGCCAGAGGGTCTTGAAATCCGTCTGCTTCAGGTCGCCGAGGCGGTGCGTGGCGTCTTTGTCGAAACAACAGGGCACCACCAGGCCGTCCCAGGTAATAACGGGCGAATGCCAGAGGCGCCAGCAATGGTCTTCCATCTTGTTTTTGATGGTATAAGTGCCGTCGTCGTTCTTTTTGTAGCGGGAATATTTATCGATCGTGGGGATAAGGCGGTTGCCTTCTTCATAATCGTACACCTGGGCGGTTTTGAACCGCACTTCATCCACCCCTACTTCCGCCGCCAGCTTTTTCACTTCTTCGATCTGGTGCTCGTTGGGCTTCACGACGAGGAACTGGAAAAACACGAAAGGCTTTTTGGAATTCAGTTCCTTTTTCCATTTCACGATATTCTTCGCCCCGGCGATCACCTTGTCCAGATGCCCGCCCACCCGGTATTGCGTGTATACGTCCTGGGTAGTGCCGTCGATGGAAATGATGAGCCTGTCCAGCCCGGATTCCACCGTTTTTTTCGCGTTCGCGTCGGTCAGATAATGGGCGTTGGTGGAGGTGGCGGTATATATTCCTTTGGAAGACGCGTATTTTACCATGTCGAGGAACGCGGTGTTGAGGTACGGTTCTCCCTGGAAATAGAAGATGAGGTACATGAGGTCTTTGTGCAGCTCGTCTATCGTTTGCCGGAAAAACTGGTTGTCGAGCATACCGGTGGGGCGGGTAAAGGCCCTGAGCCCGCTGGGGCATTCCGGACAGCGGAGGTTGCACGAAGTGGTGGGCTCGAAGGAGATCGAGATGGGATAGCCCCATTGGATGGGCTTCCTGCGCAATTTGCTATAATAAAAGCTGCCCAGTACTTTCCCGGCGTTCCAGGCTCTGCGGAGCGTGAACTTGGACAGGAAATTGAGCGCGTCGTTGATATTCGGTTTCGGCATAATAGGGGCCCGTTTGGCCGATAAAAATACGACAACCAAACGGCTTTCATGCAAGCTTGCGAAAATTGACCTATACTTGCTGCTGATTTTTCAAGGAACAACCGATAAGAATATCCCAAACATTGGCTAAAAAGAACCGGAAGCGCCTGCGCGCGTTTTTCCTGATCGTCTCGATACTGACGCTGGCCGCTACCGCCGGCGTATGGTGGCTCCTCCGGCAGCAAGGGCCCGCAAACTTCGTGAGGTACGAAGAATTCGGGATAGACATTCCCGTCAATTACTCGGTCCACGGCATCGATATCTCCAAGTTCCAGGGGAACGTGAACTGGCGCGCCGTAAAGCAGATGGAAGTCGATAACATCAAGATCTCTTTCGCATTCATCAAAGCCACCGAAGGCATCACCCGGCAAGACGCTACCTTCCGCCGCAACTGGGAAAAAGCCCGCGATGCCGGCGTCATCCGCGGCGCCTATCACTTCTTCTACTCCACCCGCGACCCCCTCAAGCAAGCGATCAACTTTAAAAATGTGGTCCAGCTGGAGTCGGGAGATCTGCCCCCGGTGCTCGACATCGAGGTGCACAATAACCAGTCGCCCGCCGTGATCCGCAGCACGGCCCGCATCTGGCTCGAGGAAATGGAAAAGGCCTATGGCGTAAAACCGATCATCTATACCAATATCCACTTTTACGAAACGTATCTCGGCAAGGAATTCGACGATTACCCGCTCTGGGTGGCGCATTATTACCAGAAGGAACGGCCGCGGAGCGCCCGCAACTGGGTGTTCTGGCAGCATTCCGACATCGGGAGGGTGAACGGGATCCGGACGATGGTGGATTTCAACGTATTCCGCGGCGACAGTGCCGCGCTGCGAAAACTCTGCATTCCGTAACTTTAATACATGGAAGACGATTCCCGCAATCAGTTCGACTGGCAGTTGATGAAGTTCCTTATCAAGATCATGAGGACCGTTTTCTACGGTATGTTCTGGCTGATGATCAATATTTTTTTCGGGTTGTACCTGGGATGGGCAGACCCGGAAGTATCTACCCCGCTGCTCATGGGCATATTCTACACCTGGCTGGTGCTGAGTGCCGCTGGGTTCGTGTACCTGCTGTGGCGCATGTGGCGGAAAAAGATGCCGCCGCCATGATGGGCTAGCGGCCGGCGGGCGCGGCAAAAACCTGCGTCCAGAGGTCGGCGGTGCGGCCCACGCCCATTTCCCGGAAATTGGCGCTCATGAGGTTTTTGCAGTGGCCGGGGCTGTTCAGCCAACCGTTCACGACTTCCGCTTCGGACTTGGGGCCGGAAGCGATATTTTCTCCCCACCAGTTATAGTTGTAACCGGCTGCGGTGATGCGCTGAGCAGGCGTAGCGCCGGTCGGGCTATTGTGTGAAAAGTATTGGCGGTCGAGCATGTCTTTACTATGCTTGGCTGCGGCGAGCTCCAGCAGGGTGTTCCAGGCCACGGGCGAAACCGGGGGCATCCAGGTGTCTCCGCATTGGCAGCCTTTGGCGCGTGCGGAATTGACGAGCTGGAGCACGAGGTCTTTGTTCGCGCGGTTTTCGACCACTACGGCCGTGGGCGGATCGCCGGGCTTTCCGGGCCCGGGGGCTTCCGGCTGCACGGCAACGTCTTTGGAGCAGGCGGTCAGCAACAGGCATGCCGCGGCATATACAGGTATATAACGGACCCGTTTCGGTAACATAATTTCCCAGTTTGAATGGTTCGGTACTGGGCTTTTAATAGGAGGAGGTTAAAGCACGTTGGCTTTTTCAGAGGAAGGGCTAAAAATCAAACAGGACCCAAAAATACATCCTCCCCTGCAAATCCATGCAAAAATTATGTTAACGAAATTAATAAATTAATAATCAGTGCGCTATGACGGAAAACCTGTATATGAACGCGGTTATTTGGCGGACTTGGGCACTGCCAGTTCCTGGCTCCAGAAATTGCCGACCTTTGCCACGCCCATCTCGGTGAACCGCGGGTTCATGAGCACTTTACAATGCGTTACACTATTGAACCATCCATTCACCACGGTTTGTTCGGTGAGCTTTCCCAGTGCGATGTTTTCGCCCCAGGCAGCCCAGGTGTAACCCATGCTGGAGATGCGGTAGCCGGCCATCTGGCCTTCGCGGTCCTGGTGGCTGAAGTAATTGAAATCCTTCATGTCTTTACTGTGCAGGTAGGCGGCGCGCTCCAGTGCCCTGTTCCAGGAAATGGGCGGCGCTGCGGCCATGAAAGTATCGCCGCAATTGCAGCCCCTGGAACGGACATCGTTCACGAGACTGAGCAGTAAGGCTGCGTTCACGGGATTGTTCATGGCGAACGTCGTGTCTTTGACCGGGATCGGAGGCGGTGGTGTGATCGTTTCCAACGGTTCTTTCGTGCATGCCGCCACCAATAGGCATAGCAGCAACGCTCCCGCCAATGCAGGATGCATCATGTGTCTTGACATAGTCTGATAATGGTTTACGTCGTCAAAAAAAGCTGGCTTCTCGGGATGCGGTCAAAAATCACCACAAGGGATCCGGTTAAGGGAAAGTAGGCGCGAATCCGGGTTAATAACTTCGAACGCAAAATTACTGCTGATTGTGAGAAATCTCACATCAGCGCCCGTAAAAAAATTGTTAACGAATTGATTGTTAATGAGATGTAAAGATGATCCTTTCGGCCATACGGTATAGGTCTTTCAATGTCGCATAGGTATTTCCGGTTATCTTTCGTTCTGGAAAACAAACATATAATTTAATTATTAAGTGTAATTGTACGAATTTGAATTATTGAAAATGTTAAAGTTGGGAGGGGATGGAAGATCGTGTAGGGATGGACGTATTTTTATCGTTGTGAATATGGCTGTAATATGGAATTTGTTGAAGCAGAGCGGTGACGGGGCCCGGTTGTTAATGCGCGTTGAAGACGGTACGCCGGCGGATGAAAACCGGCGCCGCGGTTTCCGGAGTGCCCGGCGCAAATGCACCCCCATCGTGATTTCCGGGAATTCCGGCTTCACCCTTTCTCTTTAATTTCACTCCAAATCCGGCCATTAAAAAAATATCCCGTATGCATTTCTTCCGCCTGCTGATCCTTGCCGCGCTCCTGCCCGGAAGCCCCGCTTCCGCACAGCAAAACCTCCGCGAAGGCGATATCGTTTTCCAGGACAGCCAATCCCCGCAATGCGAAGCCATCCGCCGCGCCACGCATTCCCCCTGGTCGCACTGCGGCATGCTCTACCGCGCAGACAACGGCGCCTGGATGGTCCTCGAAGCCGTTCAGCCCGTCAGCGTCACCACCCTCGAACTGTGGAAACGCCGCAACAAGCATCGTTTCGCCGTCAAACGCCTCAAAAACAGCAAAAGCATCCTCACCGCCAATGTCATAGATCGAATGAAATCGCATGGAGAAACCTACCTCGGCAAGCCCTACGATATCTATTTCAACTGGTCGGACGCGGAAATCTATTGCTCCGAGCTCGTCTGGAAAATATACCACGCCGTGGGCATCGACCTCTGCGAACTGAAGCCCCTCCGATCCTACGACCTCTCCCATCCCATCGTGAAAGCCACGATGGAAAAGCGTTACGGGAAAAACGCGCCGTTGAGCGAAAAGATGGTTTCCCCCGGCGATCTGTTCAACAGCAGCCTGCTGGAATCCGTTCCCACCCAATAAAATCACTCAACCCAAACCGCTTTCCGTTGTTATTTGCATAAAATCAGTTGCATGAAAACACACATCATCCTGTTCATGGCTGGCGCACTGGCCATGTCGGCCTGTCAGAACAGCAGTAAGCCACCGGCGGCCGACTCTACGGCTACGGCGGCCACCAGTGTGGTTTTGGACGGATATTACGAAGCCAGTATGCCCGCCGCCTCCTCGCCCGGCCGCCTCGTTGGCCTCACGTTGCGGCCTGCCAACGACGCGCAGATGACCACCGACTATATGAACTTCACCCCCGAAATCGTGCAAATGGGCAACTGGAGCACGCTCGACAGCGGGAAGGTCCTCATCACGCTCGTGACCGTCGGCAGCGGCAATCCGAAAAAAGATTCGCTCCTCTTCCGGCAAGACGGTGAATCGCTCGTGTACCTGGGGGCAGATTACGGGACGGACGGGCTCACGCTCACGAAGAAAGCCGCTCCCGCGCCCGCTGCCAAAGAATTGCTGGTGTGGGTGAAATCGGAAGGGGAATGTGAAAACGGCCCGGGATTCGGCAAAGTGAAATGTTACGACGTACAATACGGCGACCGCCTGCAGGACGATCCCGCATCCTGGGAAAAACTCATGGGCGAAATCGAAGGTTTCAAATTCGAGAAAGGGAATGTATACCAGCTGAAAGTGAGCCGCATCCCCCACGATCCGCCGCGGCAAGACGTAGGCGCGTATGCGTACAAGCTTGTGGAAACCGTGAAAAAAGAGAAAGCGAAATAGCTGATTCTCGTCATAAACGCCGCCCGAAATTTTTAAAACCGGGGAATATGCCCTAACTTGCCGTCGAAATCTTAAAACTGTATATCATGTTGATGACTGTTTTCCTTAATTCCTTTTACGAGATCGGTAATAAGATCGGCCATTTTGGCGCGTGGTTTTTCATCATCCTGTTTGGTCTGATGTTCCTGTATGCGATGGTGAAATACGTGAAACCGTAATTCCCCGAAGAATCAAAACGCTACATACAAAAAGGCAGCTTCCGATGAGGAGGCTGCCTTTTTTATTCGCATAATATCCTGATAATCAGTTAAAAAGCTTCCGCGATCGACAGGTAGAAGCCGCCTTGCCGCTTCTCTCCCGCGCGTTTTTCGCCGATCCCATAGTCGAGACGCACGGTGAGCCGGGAGGTTTTGTCGTAGAACCAGCGGATGCCGGCGCCGTAGTTCGGTTTGGGATTGATATCGATATTGCGGTTGGAGAAAACGGTGCCCGCTCCCGCAAAACCCGCCAGCGCAAAGGTGGGATGCATGTCTACGAACCAGAACTTGATCCGGATCCCCGGGTCGAGGAAATACCGGTATTCCGCCTGCGCGGCGATGTAGTTTTTGTCGCGGTACCGCCCGGTATAATATCCCCGCATGATATTATCGTTCCCCATTTCTCCCATCATGTAAAAAGGCACATCGCCCTGGGTAGACACGGCGTAGCCGTTGAGGCCCAGCGTACTTTTTCTGGACAGGGGAATGAAGTGGCTGGCCTTGCCCTCGAGGCGCCAGAGGCTCCGGGTACTGATGAATTGCGGCGCCCAGGAGATGTTCACGCGAACGAAGGAGCCTTTGGTCGTATAGTTCTGGTTATCACGGTTGTCGAATATCGCGGTGGCGCCGATGAACGTATAGTATCCGCCTTCTTTGTCGATCAGGTTAGACACGGGGTACACGCCCTTCGGGTCATCGGAATCGTATGTATCGTGTTGGAACAGCAGCGACATCCCGGCGTAGAAGTGCCGGGAAACGCGGCGTTCCGCTTCGGCAGACACCTTATACCGGCGGTTGCCGACCAGGCTGCGGTTATCGTAATGGGTGGTATCGCCGATCCCGAAAAAATACATGGGGAAATCGTGGTACCGGAAATTGGTGCGGATATGCCAGAGGTTGTCGCGCGTCCAGTTTTCGAAGCGGAGGTCGAGTTTGAACTGGCTGTTGGTGGTGAAGGTGGAAAGGAGGCTGGCCGTGGAGTTGCGGGTGGTAGGCGCCGGGTTCTTTTTGTCGCCGTAATAGCTGTACAGCGCCACTACACCGAATTCCAGTCCTTTTTCGGGGGAATATCCCAGGATGGGGACGGGCAGGAAGGATCGCCTTCTTGCGGCCAGTAGCGAATCTATCGGGGCATCCTGGGCCTGGAGGCCGGAAGCCAGTAAGCACAATGACAGGGCAAAAACAACTTTACGCATAGGCCCGCAAGATGCAAAAAAATCGGACACCGCGGCGCAATTGCGTTATTGTACGGGGGCGGGGCTTTTTTTGCCGCGGATGAACCCGGCGGTGAGGTTCACGAGAAATGCCACTTGTCCGAGAACGAAAATGAGGACTACTGCAAGCGTGAGCATATTGATGGAATTGAAGCGATCGAACCCGGCTTCCTGCCGGTAATAACTCATCTGGAAATCCGCCGAAAGAAAGTATAGCAAAACCGGGATCATCCCAAAACTCAGTAGATGGAAGTATTTCAATACGGCCCACTGCCGGAAATTCCTCGTCAGAAAATAAACCACCGCGGTGAAAGCAAGCGGAATGGCCAGTAGCATGCACAGGTGTGAAATTGCGATCACATAATAAGTGTCATGCAGGTGGATGTCGATCGATTGGTTGGTATCCAATGGGAAGAGCGCAGCCGTAGCCAGGACCAGCGCCAGCAGGATAAGGATAACCTCCGGCCGAAGGAACCTCCGGAAAACATTCGGCTTTTTCATGCAAGTGTTTTTTTACCCCGGATGAACCCGGCAATGATATTTACGATGAAAGCAACCTGCCCTATAAAAACGAAAATCGCTGCCGGCAAAATCAACACATCCACCATCGCCTGGTACGCTTCCCATCTATGCCGGCTGGCGAGATCGGGAAAAACATAAGACTCCTCCGGCATATCGCCCACCGATGCCGCCCAATGAAACATCAACACCGGGAAAATGACCAAACTCGCCACATGGAAATACTGCAAACCACTCCACTGCCGGAATCCCCGCGTAAAATAATACATCGCAGCAAATACAAACAACACCAAAGGCCATAGCAGCGTCGGTTCCGGCCAGATACCGAAGTAATCGTATCCCAGGGAGGAATTAATACCATAGACCACCAACCAGAAAACGGTCATCAACGTGATCAACCCCTCCGGTCGCAAAAACCACCGGAAAGAGAAAGGAAGTTTCATGCTACGACTTTTTTACCGCGTACAAATCCCGCAATGAAATTTACGATAAAAACAACTTGCCCCGCGATGATGAAAACCCCGATGGGCTTTATGGCGGAATCAAGGAACGCGTTGTACCGGTTTACCTGCCGGATCCATTCCTCCTGCATCGGCTTATCCGGGAAACTGGAAAATTCATACAAGATCGTACTTAATCTTGGTGACCATAAATAAACCAGCGCTGGTATAGCGAACAGACTGGCGATATGGATACCCGCCAGCAGCGGCCATTGGCGGTATTTCCGCGTAAAATGATACAGCCCGGCGAAAACCAGGAACACCACCGGCATCAGGATCATTTCTCCCGGCCAGAAAATCGGGATTGCACAGAAAATGCTCATGTCATACCCGAACCCGGTAATCATCACATGCACCCAGGCCCAGAAAACCGCCATCAACACCAGCAACCCCTCCGGCCGCAAAAACCACCGGAAATTGAAACGAACTTTCATGCATTGAATGTAACGTCTTTCACATAGGATGCCGCCAGTTTCACCAGATAAATTATCCGTCCAACTACGAATGCCGCGAAAACCGCCATCAGCAAGGCATTCAGCAACGTCTTATAGAATTCCGTTCCCGCGATGTAACACGAAGGATTCCCCGTAAAATACGTCACACGATAAATTGACGCCACCTTATATGTAATTAACGGCACCGCCAACACGCTCACAAAACACACATACGGCATCAGCCCCCTTTCCGGGAACCGCCGCGCCAGCCAGAACGCCCCCGCAAACAGCAGCGCCACCACAGAAAAAGGTGCATACCAGCTGTCGAAAACGATCGTGGTCACATAATCGGAGGTATCTCCCCGGAGGCGGAGCCCATGGCTTTCGAGGCTCCAGTGTTTCACCTGGAAAAGGGCCGCCAGTAAGGAAAGTAGCGCCTCCGGCCGGAGGAGTCGATTCAACTTCAAACTATACATGTTGGAAATTTTTTCTGCCGCGCATAAATCCGGCAACCACGTTCACAACGAACGCGAGCTGCCCCATCACGAGGATTATCGTCAAAATACCGATCCACATTTCTGTGGCCGGACTGTAATAAAAAACAACGGGATTGCCGGGATAGGGAACGTCCATCAACCGGTCGCCCAGCCAAATGATCAGGGGAATGGCCAGGTAGCTGACCACATGGAAATACTGCAGCGCCGGCCATTGGCGGTAACGCCGGGTAAAACGGTAAACCGCCGCCATAACGAGCAGCACTACCGCCCCGAAACGCGGCCACAGCGCGGGTGGGAGGTAAAAACTGCTGTCGTGGTAACCAACTGGGCTACCGTCGAGCACACGTACGAGATCGATGATGAAAAGGAAGAACGCCATGCAAATCAATAGCGTTTCCGGACGGAGATACCGGGAAATTTTGTTCAGGCGGTTCATAGGCATCGCAAAAATAGGGAAACGCGATCGCCTGAACGTTCAACCACCCCTCCAAAGTTTTCACAGTGGAAAAATCATGCGGCCGGCCTCGCGCCCACAAAAACGCCGATCGAGATATGCGCGAAGAAAGCAAGATGCCCCGCCAGCAGGAAGTACTCCGAAAAGCACTGCAAACCATGGGAAAGCGGGCCCATGCTGACTCCCGGCACGTCGCCGGACACTTCGATCACCCACATCGCCATGGCAAAAAAGTACATCGACGCCACGTGGATGTGCGACAGCCAGGGCCAGCACAACAACCGGGTTACCAGCCTGTACACAATCGTTTCGCCGATCAGCACCACGACCATATAAATATAAACGTGTGGCCAGTACCAGTGAGTGCCCCAATCAGTGATATACGCTTCCCGCGAAGCGAAAAAATTTCCCCAGGCGAAGCAAGCCAGGGCCAGCAGTAATAATTGGATGTGCGGACGGAAGAAAAACGGAAGGTTGCGAGCGGTACGCATGAATAGGGATTTAAATCGTATTGTCATAAAGTTACGGCGCTCGTCACAATTCTCCACTGAGCATGGTCATCGTTTCACCTGATTTGCCCTCCGCCGGGCCCTTATCGCCCGTTGGCGGCGCTGGTAATAGAAAACGACGCCCCACCAGATGAACATCGGCACGTTCGATACAAGAAATAACAGATTGAACACCAGCATACTCCAACGTCCCGGAACAGAAAACTCAGCCTTTATCACAAGCGTAAAGCTTATCGCCCGCATACCGGCATACCAATACGGTAATCTCAGCGCCCAGGAAGGTATGTAATTGGCCTTGCGGTCGAGGTACAAAATATGGGTCCAGACACCGAGCCAAATCACGATCAGCCATAAGTTGTTTATTACCGCCGGGCCAGGCTCATACAACGGAGAATACCCGAAGATGAAAAAGTGAAATAGGAACAAGGTCATCAATATCCCGGTCAATACATAAGGACGAGGCATTTTCGGCACGTTTCCTTTGGTTTTGGCGTTTTTCCTTGAAACCCGCTGCAGGCAAGGCATCAATAACTATTTACGTAAATCATACACAAAACAACGATATTTCGAAAGATCGTAATTTTTAATTTGTGTATAAAACCATTTAAATTGATTGTAAATGCATTATGAGAAAATCTCCACTGGCGATCCGCTTTCCTTCAATTCCCGGAATTTGTCGCGGTTGAAGCTGTATAATTGAGCGGGGCGCCCCTGCAAAGGGTGCTTCAATTTCTCCGGACGGGCAGCCAGCAACCCGAGCCCGTTGATCTTTTTCTGGAAATTCCGGCGGTCGACCGACCGGTCGTACACCCATTCGTACAACTTCTCCAACTCCGAAACCGGGAACTTTTCGTCGAGCATCTCGAACGCCAGCGGTTCGGTATGCAACCGTACCCGCAGATGCTCGATAGCCGCCGCAACGATCTCCGCGTGGTCGAACGCCGTAACGGGCAACTCGCGGACGGGATACCACTTCGCTTCCTTCGTTCCCATTCCCAACACGATCTTGCTGGCCGAATGGCGGATAAGCGCCAGGTGCGCCACGCAAAGCACCCGCCCGCGGGGATCGCGTTCCGGATGGCCCCAGGTGCTCATTTGTTCGAGGTAATTGGCCTTCAGGCCGGTTTCGTCTTTCAGTTCGCGATGCACGCAAGCCTCCAAAGCCTCATCGTTATGAACGAATCCGCCCGGCAGGCCCCATTTGAATATGTGCGGCGGGATGGTCCGCTTGGTAAGAAGCACCATCATGCCTTCTTTGGATGAGTACCGGAGCACGACGGCCTCCGCCGTCACACGGATGTGTTGATGCATGGTCAGGGATTAGGATATTCTAAGGATTAATAAGTCGGCTACTGTCTGTTACTGTCTGTCTCGAGGGATTTTACTGTCCGGTCACGTATTGCCGTACCTGCGACGTGCCCTTGTGAAGGTTCACGAAGAAGGGATTCTTCTGCGGATCGAAAACGATGATCGCGTTGGATTCCCACGCATTTTGCACGGCCGGCAGCACGATCTCCACCTGCAGGCCGTTGGCCCGGCGGAACATCAGACTGTCTTTCTCGATGAATTTGGCGGCAAACCCCTTCCCTTCCAGGAATTGAACGATACTGTCTTTGGCGATCTTCACCGCACTGTCCTGCATCGGTTGCTGGCGCAGCACATAACATTTTTCCCCGATCACCTGGTAATTGGAAGTATCCGTCCGCTCACGAACCGGGTTACACGCAATTGCCAGCAGGGCCGCGGCCATAATTAAATAACGCATGGCGCAAGTTATAAATAAAGGATTTAAAATTGGATGTCAAATACTTTCTCTTCGGACCCGCGTTTCACCTTCACCGAGGTTTTATCGCCTTTCTTGAAAGTGCCGAGCGCCTTGGTATAGCTCATGGCATCGGTCACGGCGTAATCCCCAAGCCGAACGATCACATCTCCCGCTTCCACACCTGCGGCCTTGGCGGGTTTCCCATCCCTGACGGATTCCACTTTCGCACCGCCCTTGAACGTATAGTCGAGCATAACGCCCAAAGTCACCGTGAACCCGGTCCCTGACATCGGCGGCGGATCACTGGTGCGGGTGAACGCCAGTTTCGGGCGGCCGTTCGTTTTTTCGACGATGCCGTATACGAGTTTCACGATGGTCAGTTCCCCGTCGAAATTGATTTTTTCGGTATCGTCGCCGGGTTTATGGTAATCGCCATGGGTGCCGGTGAAGAAAAACAGCACGGGCACGTTTTTCAGGTAGAACGAAGCATGGTCGGAAGGCCCCAGTCCGGAGGAGTCGTAACTCACCTTCAGCCCTTTCGGTACCGCACCCGGCACCACTTCGCCCCAAACGGGCGAGGTGCCGTATCCGCCGATCTGCAACCCTTTTTCCGCAGAAAGCCGGCCTACCATGTCCATATTCAGCATGAAATTCACCTGCTGCATGGGAACGGGCCCTTTTTCCGCGAAATATTTACTGCCGAAAAGCCCCAGCTCCTCGCCCGAAAAGGCGACGAAGGCGTAATTGGCATTTTTGAGTTTGGATTCCTTCAGCAACCGCGCCACTTCCAGGAGCGCGGCCGTCCCGGAAGCGTTGTCGTCTGCGCCGTTATGCACCACTTTTTCATTGGGCGCGAGGGAGTTATGGTCTTCCCCGTATCCCAGATGGTCATAATGTGCGCCGATGACTACGGTGGCCGGTGCGCCGTTGTCGATAAAGCCGACCACGTTGGTGCCCGTGCGTTTGGACGGCACCAGGTCTGCCTCCAGCTCGATCTGGAAACCGTTGGCATCGTCGGCCGAGAGGGTTTTGCTCCCTTCCTCCCCTACCCAGATCGCCGGGATGGCGAGGGTTTCGTGGGGAAGGTCGAGCCAGCTGCTGACCGTTTGCAGGTCTTCGCCGCCGTTGAAGAACACGATGCCGGTGGCGCCGCTCTCCCTGGCTTCTTTGGTCTTTTTAATATAGAAATCCAGCGGAGCGCCGTGGGGGTTTATTTCATCTTTCGCATCTTTTACATTGATGAGCCATACGTTATCGACCTCGTTCACCCCCGGCAGCACCTCGCCTTTGGCGCTTTTGCGGGCGGAAAACGGCAGGGGAAGGAACTGGTCGCCGGCTTTGAGGGCCTGGCTGTTGATGGAAAAGCGCGCCTTGGGCCCGGATTCCAGTCCTTCGCGGACGAGGAACGGTTGCAGGAACCCGTCGGTCCCTTTCGGGCTGAGCCCGATCGCCTGCATCTGGCCGGCGATATAGGTGGCGGCGAGCTGTTCGCCCGGGGTGCCGGTCCGGCGGCCTTCGAGCTTGTCGGAGGCGAGGTAGGCTACATGCGCCTGGAGGTTGCCGAGCGTTTTCTTGTCGGCTTTTTTCTGGGGGTAGGCCGTGAGGGCCATACCCGCCAGGGGCAGGATGAGATAAAGCTTTTTCACTCCGGGGGGATTTTGGGGCAAAAATAAGACGAATAGCCGGGATGAACTCATTATTTATCATGGGATTGTCTGACGGGAAGCGTCCGATTGTCCAATCCATAAATTATGTACTAAATTTGCCCGGCCCGAAAGCCGGTTACAACAAAAAAATGAATAAACACATGAAAAACACGCCATTTACGCACAAACACATTGCGCTGGGAGCCAAGATGGCCCCATTTGCGGGATACAACATGCCCATTTCCTATTCGGGTATCAACGATGAACATGCCGCCGTGCGCAACAGTGTAGGCGTATTTGACGTCAGCCACATGGGCGAATTCATCCTCAAGGGCGAAAATGCGCTCGACCTCATCCAGCGCGTAACGAGCAACGACGCATCGAAGCTCACTGCCGGCAAGGCGCAGTATTCCTGCCTGCCGAACAACGAAGGCGGGATCGTGGACGACCTGCTCGTGTATTGCATCGAGGAGAACAAGACCTACATGCTGGTGGTGAACGCGAGCAATATCGAGAAAGACTGGAACTGGATCAGCCAGTTCAATACCAATAACGTAGACATGGAGAACATTTCCGACAGAACCTGCCTGCTGGCCATCCAGGGCCCCAACGCCACGAGCGTGCTGCAGACTTTGACGGACGTGGACATCGTCAATATGAAATACTACACCTTCGCGAAGGGGACCTTCGCCGGGGTGGAAAACGTGCTCATCAGCGCCACCGGCTACACCGGAGCTGGCGGGGTCGAGATTTATTTCGAAGACAAAGACGGCGCGGCAGACAAGATCTGGGACGCGATTTTCGAAGCGGGTGCATCCAAAGGCATCAAGCCTGTGGGCCTCGGCGCGCGCGACACGCTCCGCCTCGAAATGGGCTTCTGCCTATACGGGAACGATATCGACGACCGTACCAGCCCCATGGAAGCCGGCTTGGGATGGATCACCAAGTTTACCAAAGACTTCCCCTCCCGCGCGATCTTCGAAAAACAGAAAGCCGAAGGCGTACAGCAGAAACTGGTCGGTTTTGAAATGGTGGACAAAGGCATCCCCCGTCACGACTACGAAATCAAGGACGCGGAAGGCAATGTGATCGGACGGGTTACCTCCGGCACCCAATCTCCCTCCCTCCAGAAGGCTGTCGGCCTCGGATATGTAAAAACTGCGTTTGCAGCATTGGATTCCGATATCTATATTGCTGTGCGCGATAAACTGCTGAAGGCAAAAGTGGTGAAAGTGCCCTTCCTCGGATAATTCCGCGGAACGCATACCAATTCTGCCCGGCGCAGCGTTACAGCAGCACACCCAAGACGACCATATCTTTAAACTGTATAACCGCTATGCCAAGTATTCATCTGACCACGGTCATTCATGCGCCGTTGCAAAGGGTCTTCGACCTGAGCCGGAGCATTACCCTGCACAAACGAAGTATGTCGCACCTGAAAGAGGAAGCCATACGAGGGCGGACCAACGGGCTGATCGAGTACGACGAAACCGTGACCTGGCGCGCCCGGCACCTGGGTAAAAACAGGGAGCTGACCACCCGGATCACCGCCATGGACAAACATGGGCACTTTACCGACGAAATGGAAAAGGGCGATTTCACCCACATGAAACACGACCATTTTTTCAGGGAAATCGGGAACGGAACGGTGATGATCGACGTTTTCGAGTTTGGCGTACCTTACGGCGTTTTCGGGAAATGGCTCGAAAAACTGTACCTGCGGAAATACATGGTCCGCCTGCTGGAATTACGCAATCAAATCATCAAGGAATACGCAGAGAGCGAAAAGTGGCGTGTGATCCTTGATTAATATATAAAGAAAGAATGAGCGAGATTAACAAACCCAGGCTGGAAGTATGCCTGTCTCCCGCACTGCTGCACCTGTTCGACGTAAAGAACAGCATCGTGGTGATCATCGACGTACTGCGGGCCACCTCCACTATCTGTACCGCGCTCCATAACGGCGCCGCCAAAGTGATACCCGTGGCTACGGTGGAAGAATGCGTGAACATCGGCCGCCAGCTCAACGCCATCACGGCGGGCGAGCGCGACGGCAAGATTGCGGACGGGCTGCTGCACGGCAATTCCCCTTTCGAATACCCGGTTGAGTTTATCGACGGAAAGGTGCTGGTGCTGACTACCACCAACGGTACCAAGCTGCTGCACATGGCCAAAGACGCTGTGCAGATCATCACCGGATCGTTCCCGAACATTTCTTCCGTGTGCGAATACCTCATCTCACAGGGTCAGAACGTGATTTTGGGATGCGCGGCGTGGAAAGACCGGGTAAATATGGAAGATACGCTGTTCGCCGGTGCGGTGGTTAGCCGTATCAAGGAGCATTTCGACGTCAACTGCGATTCCGCACTGGCCGCCGAAACCCTCTACCATAGCGCGAAGGGCGACCTTTTCGGGTTCATGAAGCAGGCGTCGCACTTCCAGCGGCTGGCCCGTTACGGCCTGGAGGAAGATATCCGCTTCTGCCTTACGCCCGATGGTGCCAATGTGCTGCCCATCCTGCAGAACGGCGAATTGATAAAAGAGAAGTAATTGCGACTACGCATACACGTAAAAGGGTGAGTTTCATAATGAAAACTCACCCTTTTTGGTTGGTCCGGGCGATGGGTTTTAAGCCAGCGCGCCGGAAGATCTCTTTTGTTTCAGCAGATTGTCTACCGACCATGCGCCACCGCCGCCCAGGGCAAACGCCAGGGTGATGAGGAGGGCGAAGAGCGGAGAGGCTACATCTACCATCCCGTTACCGGTATTGGCTTTGAGGATCACTGCCACGACCATCGTGATCACGAGCGACCAGGAAGCCCAGCGGGTGAAAAGGCCGAGCGCCAGGAGCAATCCGCCGGCGAATTCGGCTATGGTAGCGAGCAGCCCGAAAAAGGTGGGTGCGAACGAAATGCCGAGGAAATTCATGGCCCCGCCGATCATGGCCCACAATTGCGCACCACCGGCCAGCTTTTGCCAGCCGAAGTAGAAGAACAATAAGCCCACGCCAACGCGGAGAATGGTAAGGCCGAGGTCCTGGCCTTTAGAATTACTGATAGAAAGGGTGTTTCCCATAGAAAGATTTTATACAAAAGTACAGCAGGAGCCCCCCGGTACTCAATGGATATTTTTCCATTTGAGGTGTACATTTTTTTGCGGGTACGGCAGGATTTAGGACCCGTTTCAGCGATTCTTTTTGGATTTTTTTGCTTACTTTTGTGGATTGCCTTTTTTTGAGCCGTCATTGTATGGAATAACGAAGAAAAACAGAAGAATCGAGTGAAGATCCCGACAGCGCCAAATGTCATAAAACCCCGGCTCAAACAAAAGAAGGCATCACAAGGAAAGCATGTCGCTACCCCATTTATTAAAATACGTATATAATAACGGCACCGACGAGGTGATCCGAAGGGGGAAACGCATATTCGCAACCGGCGGCGTAGAGCTGCTCGAAGGCGATCCCGTACTGCGCTCGGCCTCGTTCCGGGTGAAGAGCGATACGCATGCCAATTTCTATAAAGTTACCATCAGCAAATACAACGAGCCGGCTACGATGAGCGTGCGCTGCCAATGCCCCTATAACCTGGGAGACATTTGCCGCCACGAAGCCGCCGCCCTCTTCCAGCTCCAGGAAATGCTGGACAGGAACCATTTCGATGCGTTCGACACGCAATACGACCAGCAACACACGCTGATCAAGATGAAGTCGATCGATCTGAAGACCATCAAACTCCTTACTTCCAATACCATCATCTCCGAAGCGGACCGCATTCTGCGGAAAACGCAGGCCGTCATCAAATCCGCCAAAGACGAGAAAGTGGAAGCCGAACTGCGGACCGAAGGGAAGAAATATCCCCTCATCCTCCAGCGGAACGAAGAACGCAATTTCGACACGCATTGTACCTGCGACGAGCACGAGCATCCGCTCTGCGTCCACAAAACTGCGCTGTTCCTGCAGCTCCTCACCGCTCACGGGCCTTTCTATTTCGATACGCTCCGTAACTGGGACAAAGAGAAGAACAAACTTCTCTCCTCCTACGGTTATTCGCTCAGCGACGATCTCGAAGGCAAATTCGCGTTCTCCTACATGAACGGGAAACCCTTCCTGCGCGTGCTCGACCCCACCATCAAAAAAGTGGAGACCGTTGCCGCCGCCAAATCCGAATCGGCCCCGGAACCGGAAGAAACGCTCACTGTATCCAGGCGACTGGGCGTGGTGCTCAATGCCAACGACAAACTGTTCCCCTACTTCCAGATGGAACTGGTGAGCGGAGACGCGAACGAAGAAGAAACGGAATTCGTGTCGCTGGTAAACCGTATCGACCTGGGCAAATACGTCGACTTTTACCTTTTCAAGGAGAAAGACCGCGACCTCATTTCGCCTATCCGCAAGCTGCAGCACACCGAAGTCAACAAGTTCCTCAACAAGAACTCCCCCTTCGCCGGCATCTGGGAAAACATCATGCACGAAAGCGAAAGCGGCCTGCCCATGGAAACCATGGAGCTCATCGTGGAATACCTCCAGCCCAAACTCGCCAAGCTGTTCCCGCTGCTGACCGATCACCGGCTCGTGTTCCTCCTGCGCGACGGGCAGTTGTTCAAAACCAAGAACCTGCAACAGATCCAGGTATCCGGATATCCCCTCAAACCTTACTTCAAAGCCGGCAACGGCGGCGATCATATAGAAGTGACCGCTTGGGTAGACATCGACGGCGAAGCCGTGAACGTATCGGCCAACCAGTGGGCCAGCCCGCTGCTGTTCCTTTACAACAACACCCTGCATTACTTCAACAATCCGAAAGATTCCATCCACCTCCTGCAATACCAGGAGCATAACGCCGTGCGCGTGCCTACCAACGAGTGGCAGGATTTCCTCAAGGAATCCATCCTCCCGCTGGGCAGGGAATACGCCGTTCAGTACGATGCGTCGCTGCTGGCGGAAGTGGACGACGTGATCCCCGAAAACCGCGTCTACCTGAAAGAAATGGGCGAAACATTCGTGATCCAGCCCGCGTTCTCCTATCATGGGCACGACGTGGAATGGAACGAGGAAACCCGCATCACCGTTCAGGAAGGCAATAAAGTACTGGTGATCCACCGGAACAAGGAAGCGGAAGATAATTTCGTGAACAGCATCCGCGCGCTGCACACCAACTTCTCCGTCAACAGCAACTACAACTATTTCTTCCTCCGCGCAAAAGAAGCCCTGAAGAACAACTGGTTCTTCCTCTTCTTCGATGCGCTGAAGGAAATGGACGTACGCGTTTTCGGCTTCGAGCAACTGCGGAACTTCCGCTTCTCGGCGCAGAAACCCGTCACCAACCTGCAGATCAGCTCCGGCATCGACTGGTTCGACGCGCAGGTGGAAGTGGTATATGGCGATCAGAAAGTCGGGATACGCGACATCAAGCGCGCGCTCGCCAATAAACAGAATTACGTGCAGCTGGCAGACGGCTCCCTGGGCCTGCTGCCGGAAGAATGGCTGAAAAAATATTCCCTGCTTTTCAAGATCGGGGAAGAAAAAGATAAAGGCGCCGGCCTCAAATTGAGCAAATACAACTTCTCGGTGATCGACGAGCTGTATGAGTTCATCGACGACGAAGCCATCCTTGTCGAGCTCGACGAAAAGCGGCGCAAACTGCTCCAGTTCGACGAGATCCGCAGCGTAGACCTGCCCGGCAACCTCAACGCCAACCTGCGGCCTTACCAGGAAAGCGGCTTCCAGTGGCTCAATTACCTCGACGAAGTGAAGTGGGGCGGGATTTTGGCGGACGATATGGGTCTTGGTAAAACCGTGCAGGCGCTTACGTTCATCCAGCACTACAAGAACGAGCACGAACAATGCACCATGCTGGTGGTTTGCCCCACCACGCTGATCTACAACTGGGAGAACGAGATCAAGAAATTCACACCGGGCATCACCTATCACATCCATCACGGCCCGCAACGCCTCCGGATTTCGGAGGAGCTGGGGGCTTTCGATGTCATCATCACTACCTACGGCACCCTGCGCAGCGATGTGCAGCTGCTCATGAAGATCGATTTCGATTATGTGATCCTCGATGAATCGCAGGCGATCAAAAACCCGCAGTCGAAGGTGACCAAGGCCGCGCAACTGCTGAACACCCGCAACCGCATCGCGCTGTCGGGTACGCCCATGCAAAACAATACCTTCGATATCTACGCCCAGATGAACTTCCTCAACCCGGGGATGCTCGGCAGCGTAGACTTCTTCCGCAACGAATTCGCCACACCGATAGACAAGTTCCAGGACGAGGAAAGGAAAGAGCACCTGAAAAAACTCATCTATCCCTTCATTCTCCGCAGAACGAAGGAACAGGTGGCCAAAGACCTGCCGGAGAAAATCGAGACCGTCATCTTCTGCGAAATGGACCCGGAACAGCGCCATATCTACGACGCCTACCGCAACTCCTACCGCTCCAAGATCCTCGGCGTCATCGAAGATCAGGGGATGGAACGCAGCCAGCTCACGATTTTGCAGGGCCTCATGAAGCTCCGCCAGATCTGCGACTCGCCCGCCATCCTCAACGAAGCGGAAAAATATCCCAACCACTCCGTGAAACTGCATGAGCTGACGCGCGAGATCTCTGAAAACATCAGCAATCACAAAGTGCTGGTATTCAGTCAATTCCTCGGCATGCTCGGCCTCATTAAAGACCGCCTCGCCCATCAGAAGATACCGTATGAATATTTCGATGGCTCCACCAGCACCATGGACCGCGAAAAAGCCATCCAGAACTTCCAGAACAACGAGGAATGCCGCGTGTTCCTCATTTCCCTCAAAGCCGGCGGCGTAGGTCTCAACCTCACCGCGGCCGACTACGTCTACATCGTAGACCCCTGGTGGAACCCCGCGGTGGAACAACAGGCCATCGACCGGACGCACCGTATCGGGCAAACGAAGAACATCTTCGCCTACCGCATGATCTGTAAAGACACCGTGGAAGAAAAAATCCTGGAACTGCAGGAACGGAAGAAATCACTGGTGAAAGACATCATCGCCGACGATTCCGGCTTCATCAAAAAACTCACGAAAGAAGACGTGCTCTACCTCTTCAGCTAATCAACTTATACCCCACCCCGCGAATATTGACGATCTGGATTTTCGGATCGTCTTTCAGATACCTGCGCAATTTTGTGATGAAAACGTCCATGCTGCGGGCGTTGAAAAAATTATCGTCGCCCCAGAGATCGAGCAATACCGGCCGGCGCTCCATCACCTGGTTCCTGTGCCGGCAAAGGCGCAGCAGTACTTCGGACTCGCGGTGCGAGAGGTACTCCGTGTATCCGTTCCGCGTGAGTGTCTGCTTGTAGGGCTGAAAAAGGAACTGGCCGATGAGGATTTCGTCTTCGGACGGCGGAGGCGGTGCCGCGTGTCCGCCAAAACGGGCCAGCAGCGAGCGTATGCGGACGATGAGCTCGTCCATGCTAAAGGGTTTTTTCAGATAATCGTTCCCCCCGGATTCAAATCCTTTTACCACATCCGCGGTTTGCGATTTGGCGGTGAGGAAAATGATGGGTACCTGCTTGTCGGTTTTCCGGATTTCGGTGGTGAGCGAGAATCCGTCGAGGTTGGGCATCATGACGTCCATCACGATGGCATCCGGTTTGTGCTGGCGGAACAGGCGAAGGCCTTCCACGCCGTCTGCCGCGCAGATCATTTTAAAACCGCGGGTTTCGAGGCTGTCTTTCACGATCTGTGCGAGTTGCCATTCGTCTTCGATGAGTAATATGACGGGTTGGGATGGGCTCATGCTGCGGGGATTTCCAGTTGAAATTCGCTGCCCTTGTCGGGCTCGCTTTTTACTTTGATGCTACCGCCGTGTTTCTCGGCGATCTTCTTCACATAACTCAATCCAAGCCCGAAACCTTTTACATTATGCAGGTTGCCGGACGGTACGCGGAAGAATTTATCGAAAATGCTGTTGTGATAACCATGCGGGATGCCGATACCATTGTCTTTCACCGAAATGCGCACCCATCCCGGCCGGCGGGCCACATGCACGGAAATTTCAGCCGGATCGTTGGAATATTTGATGGCGTTGTCGACCAGGTTGTTGATGGCGTGGGAAAGATGGGTGGGATCGGCGAGCACGAGCGGGTCGGCGAGCAGGGTATAGCTGAAATCGATTTTTTTACCGGATTTGAGGCGGTGGTTGGAAATGATGTCGGCGATGATATCATTAAGGTCCACCATTTCGGGTTGGAGCATCACATCCTCCTTTTCTTCCGCGGCGATGTGGAGCACTTTTTCGACGAGGTCGCCCAGGCGCTGGAGCTCCTGCCGGGAGATGCGGAGGTAATTGGCGGTTTTCTGCGGATCGGCCAGGGCGTTGAACCGCTCGAGCGCCTCCACGGCCGCGGATACGGTGGCGATGGGGGTTTTCAGCTCGTGGGTCATGTTATTGATGAAATCGTTGCGGACTTCCGATAGTCTTTTTTGCCGGAGGATCGTGCGAAGCATATACAGGAACGAGCCGACCGTCAGCAGCAGCAAAACAGCCGTGGCGGCGAGGCTCCCGGTCATCCGGCCGAGAATATGCGGCATGGGGCTCGCGAAAATAGCGGTAACAAAGATGTTGTTGATGGGATTGAAAGGGATGATGGTGGTGCGGAACGGCGATTTGGGGAGGGATTGAAGGGTTTCGTGGTTGAGCGCGAGCGTATCCAGCTGGAAGCCGGTATTGATCCCCCGGTTACCCAGCTCTATCCGGTAAAGACTGTCTAACTGGTTGATAGTAAGCGAGGTGCGATAAAAATCCCTTCTCACGAGCACTTCCGAAATTTTCCGGGACAGCGTATCCGTCAGCTGGCGGATCTGGGTGTCGCGGCGCACCATGTGCAATTCGACGTTCTCCCCTTCCGGCGGGATCCCGAATTCGTCGGCCGGAAGCGCCCGGCGCGCGGGCCCTGCAAAGAAGTATGCGTTCTTGACCACGGCGCCGGAAGCAGTTGCGGCGGAATCCAGGTCGCTCACGATGCGGGTTACCTGGCCCATGGGCGAGACGCTGTCTGGCATGGTGGAGGTGAACGTGAGGTTGAATTTGGACAGGCCGAGCACTTTGCCGGCGTCTCCGAACTGTTTATGGAAAACAGCCGTGCGGAGGGCGTCGTTGATATCGCGCTGGAATTCCTGCAGGCGGATCTGGTACGCCTGGTACAGCCAGTACCCCTGGAGCGTGAGGATGCCGAGGATGCAGGCGGTCATGAGCACGAGTATGTTTCTGATGCGGTTGCGCATGATGTAAAGCTATTCATTCTGATCCAACAGCCGCGAGACGCTTAACACTAATTAACAAACGTTATGAGTGGTTAACCCTTTTCCCGGGCCGGCTGCGTCATCTTTACGGAAAAAAGCCATGAAAACGTACCTGATTCTTTGTGCCGGACTGTTGACCGCCGCTGCCGTACAGGCGCAGCAGCCGTCTGGCGTGATCGAATACGAAGTGAACTCCAAGATCGAGCTGGGCCAGTTCAAGATGGTGATGCGCAGTGCCGACGGGTCGGTGACCACGAGCAACACGCCTCCGCCCGACATGCCGAACCTCATCACTTTCAACCAGACGTTCACCTTTGCCGGCGGGATGGGTAAGCTGGAAACGGAGAACGGCGGTAATATGATGCGGAAAATGACATTGGGCCTCCCTGCCGGCGGCGGGCCTCCGGGCGGAGTTTCCGTTTCGGCAGGTGTAGCCGGGGCGATGGCGGCTCCCGGGCCGGTTGGCCGGTCATCATCACTGCGCCCCCCTGTCACCAACGCAACGTATATTGACTTGCTAAACAAGCGGTATTTGTCGGTCCTCACGCAAAATAAAGATAGCGTGGTGGCCGGGGTTTGGTATTCGGAAGAAGATTACAAACCTGCCGCGGAAATAAAAACCTCCGGGAGAACGAAGACCATCGCGGGGTTCCGTTGCCAGCGGGCTACGGCCGTTGTGGGCGAAGAATCTTTCGTGATCTGGTACACCACCGAGATCCCGATGCTGTTTTCGCCGGTGAACGGGGTTTGGCCGCCGCAGGGCGTGGTGCTGGCGCTGGAAAGCGAGAAACGCTCGTATACGGCGAAGAAAGTGGAGCTGAAGCCCTTGCCCGACGCGCCTTCGTTGCCCGCGGGCGCGGAAAAGCTGACGGCGGTGCAGTTGAAAGAAAAACAAAGAAGCATCATGGAAGCGTTTCACAACGAACAACTGAAAAAATTACAGGAAGCGGAATAATTAACCCATTAGAAAAGACACAGCGCCCCTCATGAAGAAGATCCGTCAGATATGCCTGTTGACCATATGGCTGGTGCTCGGGATTGCCACCGCGTCCCGCGCCCAGCAACGCGAATTCCGTGTAACCGGCCGCATTACCGACCAGGCTACCCGCGAAGCGCTCCCTAATGCCCCCGTGGCCCTGCTGGGCAAGGATTCCGTGACGGCCGCCCATGCCGTGACGGACTCCCTCGGGCGGTTTACCCTTACGGCTACCCAGCGGGGCTCCCTGCGGCTGGTGATCGCTTACATGGGATACACGCAATATACCCGCGAGCTCCAGGTGTCGGATACCGCTACCTCCATTTCTGCAGGAAATATCGCCATGGCACCGAAAGGCATCAACCTCGCGCGGATCGATGTGGAAGGGTTCCGCCAACCGATCACCCTGAAAGAAGACACCATCGAATACAACGCCAGCTCGTTCAAAACAAAGGAAAACGCCGTTGTGGAAGAGCTGCTGAAAAAACTCCCGGGCATCACCGTGGAGCGCGATGGTACCATCAAAGCCGGTGGCGAAACGGTCTCGAAAGTGCTGGTGGACGGGAAGCCCTTCTTCGGCAACGATCCTAAAATGGCCACGCGCAACCTGCCCGCCGATATCCTGGAAAAAGTGCAGCTCATCGACCAGAAAAGCGAACAGGCACAATTTACGGGCATCCCCGACGGTCAAACCCAAAAGGTGCTGAACTTCACCGTGAAGGAAAATAAGCGCAGAGGGTTCTTCGGCCGGGCAACGGCGGGATACGGTACCGATAATCGGTTCTCCGGCAACGCCAACATCAACGCCTTCCGGAAAGATAAACAGTATTCCTTCATCGGCAGCGCCAACAACACCAACGGCACCAGCAATCCCGAAGGCGGATTGGGCAACATGGGCGGGTCAACGGGCATCTCCCGGAATTGGTTCGGCGGAGTGCAATACAACAACAGCACCTCACAGAAACTCAAAGTCAACGGCAGCTATCACGTCAACGACGGGCGAACGGAAACGGAATCCAACGGCAGCCGCCAAAATATTTTCCGGAAAGATTCATCGAGCTACGTCCAGGACGCGAATAACGGCCTCAACACGGCCACCACACACAATATGAATATGCGGCTGGAAGGAGATATCGATTCGTTTTACTCCTTCATCGTAACGCCGAACGTCGTGTACTCCAACAACGACAGTTACTCCCAACGCTTCAGCACCACGCTCGATAATGACCGGGACACCGTCAACACCAACCGTAGCAGTACGATCGCTTCGTCCAAAACGCCGAACATTTCCACCAATGCCCTGCTTCGCCGGAAATTCAGGAAAAAGGGACGTACGCTCAGCGCCAACCTCACCTACAATTACAATAACAGCGACGTCACCAGTTTCAACGAAGCCTACACCCGGTTTTCACTGAACGGGCAATCGCGGCTGGACACGATCGACCAGAAAGTGCAATCCGAAAATTCGTCGCGGCAGTACAACATCCGGCTCGCCTATACCGAGCCTGTTTTCCGCAACCGGTTCCTGGAGGTCAATTATACGTACAATAACGGCCTGAGCTCGTCTGACCGCTACACCTGGGACCGCAGCAAGCCCGGCGGGGAATATGATCTGCTGAACGACAGCCTCACCAATCATTTCAACAACATCACGGAGTACCACCAGGCGGGCCTCAACCTGCGCACGGAGAAGCTGAAATACAACTATACCGTCGGCTTCAACGTGCAGCGGAACATGCTGGAAAGCCGTAACCTGACGAAAGGGGAAACGATCGCCCAGGCAACCACCAACTTCTCGCCCACGGCGCAATTCGCGTATAATTTTTCGCAGAACAAGCGGTTCAAGATGACGTACCGGGGCAATACCTCCCAGCCTTCGCTCGACCAGTTGCAACCCGTTCCCGATCTCTCGAACCCATTGCTGATCAGGCAGGGAAACCCCGATCTCAAGCCTTCTTTTCAAAACATGCTCAACATTTCCTACAATACGTTCAACAAGGAGAATTACCGGAGCTGGTTTTTGGGGATGACGGGGATGGTCAACCTCAACAAAATCGTGAACGGGACTACGCTGCGCCAGGACGGCGTGCAGGTAACGAAACCGGTGAACATGAACGGGAGCTACAACCTGAATGCGTTTTCGGTGATCGGCCTGCCGCTGGCCAAATCCCAGAAAGCGGCCTTCAACTTCACGACGGAAGCGGGTTACCGCAAGGAGCCTAGTCTCGTGAATGGCGCCAAAAATTTCGCCAACAACCTGACTTTGGGGCAAGTAGTGAATTTCAATTTTAATATGCGGGACAAGCTGTATCTGGGAACAGAAGCCCGGGTAACGTTCAACGATGCGAGTTTCTCCGCGAGCCCGCAGAACAATGCGAAATATTTCAACTATGATCTCAGCCTCGATGGAGCGGTTACCCTGCCCTGGGATGTGGTGGTGAACGCACAGACGCTATATACCGCTACAACGGGCCGTGGAGAAGGGTTTGACCAACAGTTTACCCGCATCAACGCGTCTATCGCCAAAACATTCCTGCCCCGGCGCCAGGGTGTGCTGCGGTTGCATGTGTACGACCTGCTGAATCAAAGCGTGAGCGTCAACCGGACGGTGGCCGACAACTATATCGAAGACACCCGGAATATGGTGCTCCGCCGCTATTTCATGCTTTCCTTCACCTGGATTTTCAACCGGTTCGGCGGGCAAAACGGTGCTCCCCCGCCCCCGATCATCCGCTGACGGCCCGGAAAAATCCTATCTTCCCTGAAATCTGAACGCATGACCGAAGGTTACTCCGGCACACCGCTCTTCAAAAAACTGGGCATCCGCGAAAACACAAGATTGCGGCCGCTGCACGCGCCTCCCCATTACCGGGAACTGCTCGCCGGCATGCCGGCCACCGCAGAGATCGTGCAGCGGAATGCGGACGTCATTCATGCGTTTTACCAGGAAAAATCTTTGCTGGAAAAGGAATTGCCGGAACTGGCGAACGAAATCCCGAAAAACGGCAGCATTTGGGTAAGCTGGCCGAAAAAATCTTCCCGGATACCCTCAGACGTGTCGGAAAACGTGGTCCGGGATGTGGCCCTGGGGTTGGGGCTGGTAGATGTAAAGGTCTGCGCCGTAGACGCGGGCTGGTCTGCCCTTAAGCTCGTCTGGCGCCTTTCAAATCGTTAACCACACGTTTTTTGCCCTGCGCCGCCCAATGGTTCGAAAGGTAAACCACGAGCCGCGCAATGGTGAAGGTAGGGATGAAGTCCAGACCGGGAAACAGCTCTTCGATGAAGTTGAAGGCGCCGCCGAAAAGGCCTACCGGGCCACCGAACAGGCGGTAGAACACCACCGCCGAAATTGGCGCCCAGATCACATCGCTCACCTCCCCCAGCAAAGGCACCGCATAGCTGGCGAGGCCGATGAGGTCCATCACCACGCAAACGATCAGACTGGGAGTAGATTTTCTTTCCATACGCACGGGTTTATATCTATATAATCAAATTACCCGCCAAAAAGTTACATGGCAGGGTGCCATCATCCCCCGTTTTTCTCCTAAACGCTTGCCCCTGCTGCATGTATATACGAATGCGACTGGTCATTTGGATGCGCACCGCCATCCTTTCGCAGCCCGTCCGAAACTTGCATTCCGTCGGGAAAAGCCATATTTTCATGTCCGGTAAAATCGTCCACGTTATGACAACACCTTCATCCCGCAGAGATGCGATCAAAAAAGTAGCGACTATGGCACTGGCCGGCACAGCCCTTTCCTCCCTCAGCGAGCGCGTTTCCGCACACGAAAGCGCCGTGGGTACCGCCCTCAAAGGCAAAGTGAACCACTCCGTTTGCGCCTGGTGTTACGGCGGCATTCCGCTGGAAAACCTCAGCCAGGCGGCCCGAGACATGGGCATCAAAAGCATCGAGATCATTTCGCCCGAACAGTTCGAAACCATCAAGAAGTACGACCTCACCTGTGCGATGGTGGGATCTATTTCCAAAGACTGGGGCATTTCCCGGGGCTGGAACCGGAAAGAGCATCATGCGCCGCTGGTGGAATTCTACCGCGACCTGATCGACAAAACCTCCGCCGCCGGGTTCACCAATCTCATCTGCTTCTCCGGCAACCGCAACGGCCTCAGCGACGAGCAGGGCATCATCAACTGCGCAGAAGGCCTCAAACAGGTGATCGGTTATGCCGAAAAGAAAAAAGTAACGCTGGTGATGGAATTGCTCAATAGCAAGGTGGACCATAAAGATTACCAGTGCGATCATACGAACTGGGGCGTGGAGCTCTGCAAGGCCGTGGGGTCCGACCGCTTCAAGCTGCTCTATGACATTTACCACATGCAGATCATGGAGGGCGACGTAATCCGCACCATCCGGGAAAACCAGCAATTCATCGCGCATTACCATACCGGTGGCGTGCCGGGGCGCAACGAGATCGACGAAACCCAGGAACTTTTCTACCCCGCCATCATGCAGGCCATAGTGGATACCGGTTTCAAAGGTTTCGTGGCGCAGGAGTTTGTGCCCAAGCGGCCAGACAAACTGGCGTCCCTCCGCCAGGGCGTTCAGATTTGTGACGTATAAGGGAGGTCAGGTGCGGGATTTTTGCCAGTCGTGGCGCAACATCCCCATCACCACCATGTCTACATACTGCCCATGCAGCTTGGCGCTCTCCCGTAGAATGCCTTCGCGCGTAAAGCCCAGTTTAATGGGTATTTGCGCGCTTTTTTCGTTTTGGAGGACGAAGCGGACTTCCAGTTTATTGAGCCGGAGGGTCGAGAAGGCATAGGCTACGAGGCCGCGGCAGGCTTCCGTGACGATGCCTTTTCCCTGGTGGACGTTGCCAAGCCAGTATCCGATTTCAGCTTTCTGGAGGATGTGGTCCCAGCCGTGAAGGTCGATCACGCCGCAAAGCGCATCGTTGTACCATATCCCGAAAGCGACGGCTTCCTGCTCGTCTGCCTTTTGGAGCATCAGTTCGATGAACCGGAGGGAATGTTCTTCGGAAGTATTGTAATCGACCCAGGGCAGAAAGCGCCGGAGCGTTTTGCGGGAATCATGGATCAGCCGGAACAGGGCCGGCGCATCGTCCGTTTGCAGCTGGCGCAGCCGGATTTCGGTGTTGACAGGTATCTCTAGCATATGGTCGGGCAGGTAAACATAATAAAAAACCGGCTAAAACACCAACAGGCAACCCACCCGGAGGTAAGTCACCTGTTGATTTGATTATGACGGTACTGTACTACACTTAATTTCTGCCGATCAGCTGCTGCCGGGTCATATCAGCCACAACCTTGTTGGTGTACACCACTGCCATCCGCTCGGCGGACGCGGGGTCGAAGGTTTCTGTCTGGATGGAGTAGAGCAGTTGCTTATCGCTGATGCTATACAGGTTCGATTCGAGGAAATAGCGGGTATTGGTGGTGTAATAGCCGGGATCGTATACCCTGCCGTACATCCAGTTGTAATATCCCCACCAGCGGCCGTAGTATGGGCCGCCGAACGGTCCGTAAAAGTTATTGCCGGGCACGTAGCTTTTTTCTTTCGATTTATCGAGCATCACGATCGTGAGTACCTTGTCGATATCGCCTTTCCGGAGTTTGTTCAGTGCCTGTTCTTCCTTCAGCCCCCTGAATGCTTTGGGCCCGAATTCATCATATGCGGAAACTGCCTGGTATCCCTGCTTTTTGAGTGCCAGTACCATTTCTTTTTCCATTTGTCCACGCAATCTCCCTTCGCGGTCGTTCACGAGGCCGAGCACCATGATTTTCTGGTCTTTCTGCAGTGAGGTTTCCGGTTCCTTCCACGAAGAGGTCACTTTCGTGCTGGAACAGGCTCCGAGGAACAACACCAGTCCGGTCAATATCCCTGCGGTCAAAAGTTTCATCTTGGTCTTCATCGTTTGGTGTTTTTGTACCTGTTAGACGTTGGATGAGGACCAAATGATACACGCGATGCCCCGATTTAACATTCTTTTCACCGAACTGTTAAGGTATTGTAAATGCTTGTCATACAAGGATTTGACACAATAAAACTGCGTGTTTTCCGTTAGCGGGCTCCCTAACGCAAACTGCCGGCGCGATGGCCGGCAGTTGCTATATTCTTTTCGAGATAATTAGTAATTGATCACCTGTTCCTGGATGGATTCGGGGATGTCGCGGTATTCGTAGAGCTGGTTGCGGAGCTGCGGTTCGAAACCGGCTTCGCGGATGGCTTCCTGCATGGATTTGTAGGTGAACCTATGCGGTGCGCCGGCGGCGCTCACTACGTTTTCTTCGATCATGATCGACCCGAAATCGTTGGCGCCGGCATGGAGGCAGAGTTGCGCTACCTGTTTGCCTACGGTGAGCCAGGATGCCTGGATGTTTTTGATATTGGGCAGCATGATGCGGCACATGGCGATCATGCGGATGTATTCTTCTGCGGTAGACGTGTTATGGATGCCGCGGATGCGCGCCAGCAGGGTGTCTACGTCCTGGAACGTCCAGGGGATGAAGGCGGTGAAACCGTAGTGCCCTTCCGGTTTTTCGGATTGTACCTGCCGGATGTCTACCAAATGTTCGAACCTTTCGAGGAGGGTTTCCACGTGGCCGAACATCATGGTGGCGGAGGATGCGATGTTGAGCTTATGAGCTGCGCGCATCACGTCGAGCCATTCTGCTGCGCCGCATTTGCCTTTGGAGATGAGCCGGCGGACGCGATCGTTGAGGATTTCGGCGCCTGCGCCGGGCAGGGAGTCCATCCCGGCTTCCTTGAGGGCGCGGAGCACTTCGATATGCGTGCTTTTTTCGAGCTTGGTGATGTGCGCCACTTCCGGGGGGCCGAGGGTGTGGAGGCGGAGGTGGGGATAGAGCTGTTTAAGCTGGCGGAAAAGGTCTACATAGAACTTTAGCCCCAGTTCCGGGTGGTGGCCGCCCTGCAGGAGGAGCTGGTCGCCGCCGTATTTGAAGGTTTCTTCTATTTTGACTTTATATTCTTCAATATCAGTGATATAGGCTTCCTTATGCCCGGGGATCCGGTAGAAGTTGCAGAACTTGCAATTGGCGGTGCATACGTTCGTGGTATTCACGTTCCTGTCTATCTGCCAGGTCACCTTGCCGGAGGGTACCTGTTGCTTCCTCAGTTCGTTGGCGATTTCCATCAATTCGGCCAGGGGCGCGTTCTGGAACATGAAAACGCCTTCTTCCGCCGTGAGAAATTCAAACTGCTGTGCTTTCCTGTATAAATCCTGTAATTGCATCTTGTCAGCAAAGGTAGGGTATCCCCATAAATTATTTTGCCGCTTGTAAGATTTCGAAGCGCGGGGTATCGGAGGAAATGTTAAATTTAACTGGGATAGACGGGTGCGGTCGCCCGTCCGTTCCGCAAACTTATATGGGAGCCAAATCCATTTTTCACGTTATCATCCTGATCCTGAGCCTGCTGTATGCCCCGTGTGAAACCTACGCACAGGGAGCCGAAACCGCCCACCACGAGCCTGAAGCCCGGCTCATCACCCGCTTTCCCTTCAAGCAGTACTACGGAGGCGTTGTGGTCGTTTCCGCCCGCCTCAACGATCATCCCGACACCCTCCAGTTTTTGCTGGACACCGGCAGCGCCGGCATTTCGCTGGACACCGCCACCTGCGTGCGCCTCGGCCTGAAAGTAACCCCGTCGGATAAAGTGGTCCGCGGCCTCGCCGCCAGCAAGAACATCTCCTATGCGGCAGACAACACCCTTCACCTGCCCGGCCTCAGCGTAGACAGCCTCGATTTCCATATCAATAATTACGAGCTTATCAGCCAGGTATATGGCATCCAGATAGACGGCATCATCGGTTACAGCCTCCTCCACCGCTACATCATGCAGGTGGATTATGACAAGGAAGAAATCGCCATGTGGTCTAACGGCGCGTTCAAATATCCCCGCGGCGGACAAATCCTCAAGCCCAACCTGACCTTCATCCCCGTGGTGGGCGCCCCGCTCCGCAGCGGCAAGCGCAACGTGAACCACCGGTATTATTTCGATACCGGCGCCGGGATGTGCCTGCTGCTCACCACGCAGTTCGTGAAAGACAGCTCCCTGCTCGTGAAGCGCAAAGCCAAAGTGATCCCCACCGAAGCGCAGGGCCTCGGCGGAAAGATGCAGATGTACATCACCACCATGAACGAATTCCGCATCGGGAACTATACTTTCCGGAATGTGCCCACCTACCTGTTCGACGATATCACCAACATCACCTCCTACCCTTCGCTGGCGGGGATGATCGGCAATGACCTGCTGCGGCGCTTCAATCTTACCCTCAATTACGCCAAGAAGGAAATCCACCTCATCCCCAACACCCACTACCGCGATCATTTCGACTATTCCTACACCGGCCTCATCATTTACCTGATCGATAACCGGATCGAGGTGACGGACGTGATCCGCAATTCGCCGGCGGAAAAAGCCGGGTTCAAGGTGGGAGACGTGATCCTGGCCATCAACAACAATTTTTCCACCAATCTTCAGCTCTACCGCGACATTCTCAAGAACATCGGTACCCGCCCGAAACTGCTGCTCATGCGCAACAACGAGCTCATGGTAAAGCAGCTGCCCATCCGCAGCATATTGTAAGGAACGGCTTTTGTCGTAGATTTGCATGTTTCGGCCCGCCACTCCGGCGGTTGCCGGCAATTATTTTTATATATTCGGCATATGGTTCATTTTTCAAAGTTTACGCTGGATAACGGGTTGCGCGTGATCGTGCATGAAGACGCCACCACGCCCATGGCGGTGGTGAATGTGCTGTACGATGTGGGCGCGAGGGACGAAGACCCCCGCCAGACCGGTTTCGCGCATTTATTCGAGCACCTCATGTTCGGCGGAAGCGTCAATATCCCCGAGTACGACGAGCCCCTGCAAATGGCAGGCGGCGAAAACAACGCATACACGACCAACGACCTTACCAATTACTATATAGAGCTGCCCGCCGAAAACCTCGAAACGGCATTCTGGCTGGAAAGCGACCGCATGCTTTCCCTGGCGTTCTCCGAAAAATCGCTCGAAGTACAGCGGAAAGTGGTCGTGGAAGAATACAAGGAACATTACATCAACAAACCTTACGGCGACGTTTGGCATAAAATGCGCGAACTGGCCTACTCCACGCATCCCTACCGCTGGATGACCATCGGCAAGGAGCTGAAGCATATCGAAGACGCGAAGCTGGAAGACGTGAAGTCGTTCTTCTTCCGCCATTACCGCCCGCAGAACGCGATCCTCGTGGTGGCGGGCAAGGTGACGGAAGCGCAGGTGAAGGAGCTGGCCCAGAAATGGTTCGGCGACATTCCCAGCGGCGAGCGGTACGTCCGCCATCTGCCGCAGGAGCCGGTACAGGATGCGCCGCATTTCCTGGAGATCAAGTCGAAAGTGCCGCTGGACGCGCTGTACAAGGCGTACCACATGCCTTCCCGCATCGATCCGAAGTATTATGCGGCCGACCTCGTGAGCGATGTGCTCAGCGGTGGTGGTTCTTCGCGCCTGCACCAGGCGCTGGTAAAGGAAAAGAAACTTTTCAGCAACATCGAATGCTATCACTTCGGTAGCCTGGACGCAGGCCTGATGGCCATCGAAGGCAAGCTGGTGAAGGGCGTGAAGATGAAAGACGCGGAAAAAGCCGTGGAAGAAGAGCTGGACAAACTCCGCAACGAGCTCATCTCCGAGCGGGAATTGCAGAAAGTGAAGAACCGCGTGGAAAGCATGCTGGCATTCGAGGACATGGGGCTGCTGTCCCGCGCCAACAACCTCGCATTCTATGAACTGATCGGCGATGCCGCCGATATGAATACGGAGTTCGCCAAATACGAGGCGGTAACCGTGGCCGACATCCAGGAGCAGGCGAAGGCGATCTTCTCTCCCGCCAACGCCAACACGATCCATTATTACGCAGGAAATTAAGAATATGATCAACAGAAGACAGGCACCCGCAATAAAAGACGCAGTAAACTTCGACATACAACTCAAGCCGCTGGAGCAGTTCCGGCTCGACAACGGCATACCCGTATACGTGGTGCGCTCTTCCGAGCAGGAAACCCTGCAGCTGGAGCTGGTGTTCCCGGCAGGCAGCTGGTACGAATCGGAGAACCTCGTGGCCTCCGCCACCAACTTTCTCATGAAGAACGGCACCTCGGCGCATTCCGCGCTCGAGATCAACGAGATGATCGAGTACCATGGCGCTTATCTCAACCGTGGCGCCTTCCATGAAAACGCCACCTACACGCTCCACTGCCTCAGCAAGCACATCACCGAGCTGCTGCCCACGCTCCAGGAAGTGATCCAGGACCCGGTGTTCCCGGAACAGGAACTGGCGATCTTCACCCAGAACATGAAGCAGAAGCTGGCCGTAAACCTGCAGAAAAGCGAGTTCGTCGCCAACCGGCACATCGATAAATACCTCTTCGGCGAGTTCCATCCCTACGGCCGCGTGAGCAGCATGATGGCCTACGATGCGCTGCAGACCGAGAGTTTGCGCGGGTTTTATCAACAGCATTATACCTACAATAATTGCAGGATCTTCCTCGCGGGCAATTTGCCAGACAATATCATTCCTTTGCTGAACCAGTATTTCGGGACCACGAAATGGAACGGCGAACGGCATAATATTCGTCCGGAAATGCCGATCCTGCCTGCGGAAGAAAAGAAATACCGCATCTTCAACGATGAAAACGGCGTGCAGGGAAGCATCCGCGTGGCGAGAGCGTTCCCGAACCGCTACCATCCCGATTTTCCGAAGATGCTGGTGCTGAACACCATATTCGGCGGATATTTCGGCTCGAGGCTGATGAGCAATATCCGCGAAGAGAAAGGCTATACTTACGGCATCCATTCGCAGCTCTATAATTTCAGGCAGGCGGGCGCGCTCAACATCCAGACCGAAGCCGGACGGGATGTTTGCGAAAAAGCGATCGCGGAAATTTATCTTGAAATGAACCGGCTGCGCGAAGAGCCGATCCCGGAAGAAGAACTGAGCCTGGTGCGGAATTTCATGATCGGGTCTATCCTGGGCGACCTCGACGGCGCCTTCCAGGTGATCCAGCGGTGGAAAAACCTTATCCTCAACGATCTCGACGAAAATTACTTCTACAACAACATCCGTACGATCAAAACCATATCCGCGGAAGAGTTGCAGCAGATGGCGCGCCTGTACCTGGTGCCGGAAGATTTTTATGAGCTGATCGTGATCTGATACCGCAGCGGCTAAACATTCCGCGTGCTTTTTGTGTATTTTGTAAAAGCACTAACAAATTATCCAATGTTAGGAATTCTTATCCGGATCCTCGTGACGGCGCTCGCCGCACTGTTGACCGCGTACCTTTTACCGGGCGTCAAGCTCCAGGATTTTACGACGGCCCTGCTGCTCGCTATCGTGCTGGGTTTGCTCAACCTGATCGTAAAGCCTATCCTCGTCATCCTCACCCTGCCCGTGACCGTGGTGACCCTCGGCCTTTTCCTGCTCGTGATCAACGCGCTGATCGTGCTGTGGGCCAGCAGCCTGGTGAAAGGTTTCAAGGTAGACAACTTCTGGTGGGCGCTCCTGTTCAGCGTGGTACTGTCGCTCATCAGCAGTTTCATGATGTCGCTCGGGCCCGAAGACCGTGTAGACTGATCCTTACCGGCCCAGGCGCACCACCTGCCCCTTGCGGGCGCCGTTGTGCTGCCCGTTCTCGATCGTCAGCACGCCGTTTACGATCACATGGCTGAAACCGGTGGAATACTGGTGGGGATGTGTGAAGGTGGACAGGTCTTTGACGGTGGCGGGGTCGAAAATCACGATGTCTGCCGCGTAGCCCGGTACGAGCAGGCCCCGTTGCGCCAGTCTGAATTTCTGTGCCGGCAGCGAAGTCATCCGGCGGATGGCTTCTTCCAGCCCCAGCACTTTTTCTTCCCGCACGTATTTGCCCAGCACGCGGGCGTTGGTGCCGTAGCCCCGCGGGTGCGGTACGCCCACACCGAATTCGCGGATGCTGGCGTCTGACGCGAACATATTGAAAGGATATTTCATGATCCGCTTCACGTCCTCCTCGCTCATCCCGTGAAATACCATGCCCGCGCTGCCCTGCTGCACCAGGTCGAGGATGGTTTCCACTTCGTTGGTCAGCGTGCTTTTCTTCCCTTTTAACTTATTGATTTCGGAAATGTTCTTCCCGTTGAGCGTCGTGTCTGCCTCGAAATACGCCACTACGGCGTAGTCCAGGTTTTTGAGGCGGCGTTTTTTATAGATGCCCGTCATCTCCCCCACGATCTTTTTCCGGATACCGGGCGTCGTGAGCCGATACACGACGGAATCGTGCCCGCCGGAAAGCGCCCAGTCGGGCAGCATCGTTTTGAGGCTGGTGCTGCTGGCGGTGTAGGGGTATTGGTCGATGGTGACTTCCAGTCCATCGCGCCGCGCTTTCTCGATCATGCCTAATGTGACGGTGGAGCGGCCCCAGTTTTGTTTCCCGCCGATCTTGAAATGCGAGATCTCGACGGGGATATTGGCCTCCCGGCTGATGGTGAGCGCCTCGTTGATGGCGGCTTCCACGGCATCGCCCTCGTTGCGCATGTGCGTGGCGTAAACGCCGCCGTATTTCGCGGCGGCTTTGGCGAGGCCAACTACTTCGGGCGTTTGCGCGTAGTTGCCGGGTACATAGATAAGCCCTGTGCTGAGGCCTACCGCGCCGTCCTGCATCGCCTTTTCGACGAGGGATTCCATTTTCCGCTGCTCTTCCGCTGTGGGCGGGCGGTTGGTGCTTCCCATCACGGCTCGCCGGACGTCGTTATGCCCGATCAAAGATGCCACGTTGATGGAAATGGTCATACTGTCGAGCTGATGGAAGTAATGCGCGAGGTCGGTATTGGAGGAGCCGCAATTCCCGGTGATGACGGTCGTAACGCCGTCCATAAGGAAACTTTCGGCCGTGGGCACTTTGAATTCATCGTCTTCGATATGGGTATGCACATCGATGAACCCCGGCGCTACGATGCGCCCGCCGGCGTCTATGACCTTTGCGGCGCTGAGGGTTTGCGGAAGCCGCGTCACGGCGAGGATGCGCCCGTTTTTCACCGACACTTCGCCGTAATACCAGGAGTTGCCGGTACCGTCTGCGATGCGCGCATTGCGGATGAGGATATCGGCTTCGGATTGGGCGCGGCCGGCCAATGCGGCCAGCAGTGGGGGGAGAAGGAGCAGTTTTCTTTTCATGGTTCCGGGTTTAGCTGGAGTGGTCTGCCACGATCTTCCATTCGCCGTTGATGCGGCGGAGCAGGATGGAAAAATGCCCGTCGAGATTGCCGATGGTGCGCGTGAGCTGCCACTTGCCTACTACAAAATAAGCATCGTTCGCCAGTTTTTTGAATTCGAGCAGTTTGAACGCCAGCTGCCCCATGCCTTCCTTGCCGGGATAGGCTTTTTTGTAATTGTCGAGCGTAGCCTGCCATCCGTACGTCAAACCTTTACTGCCGATGAAGAGCAGCGAATCGGATTTCCAGTAGGTGTCCATAAACGCCACGATATCGCCCCGGTTCCAGGCTTCGAGCTGGGTTTGCATGACTTGCCGGATGCGGGTTTCGGCCGGATCTTGCGCGGAAACGGAGGCGGCGGTTGAAAGGAGAATGGCGGTGGCCAGGAAGAGTTTTTGCATGTGATGGTTGTTAATGGCATGAAAATAAGCAAATCCCCGGCGGGAGGTTCCGGCTTTTTTGTGGCGGGTTTCCGCGGTTTCCGGATTAAAAATCTATATAAGCAATTGATATTCATATATAAATCATCCAATTCCGTAATATCTCATGCCCGAAAAGTTTAACGGTTTTTATCGAAATTCCATTCCGGGATTGTTCTACCTTTGCACGACTACAAAAATTTTGCATTATGCCCGGATTTGAACTATTTGGCGCCGAAGAAAAAAAGGAAGTGAACGACGTCCTCGAGACAGGAATTTACATGCGTTACGGATTCGACGGTCCCCGCAAAGGGATCTATAAAGCGAAAGAACTGGAGCAGGCGCTTTGCGAGCGTTTTAACGTGCAATACGCGCAGCTGACATCGAGCGGTACCACCGCGCTCACGACCGCCATGGCCGCTTTGGGCATTGGCGCGGGAGACGAGATCATCATGCCCACTTTTACATTCGTGGCCAGCTTCGAAGCGGTGCTGTCTGTAGGCGCAACGCCCGTGCTGGTGGATGTGGACGATACGCTGACGCTGGCCCCGGCCGCCGTTCGCGCCGCCATCACCCCGCGCACCAAATGCGTGATGCCCGTTCATATGTGCGGCTCCATGGCCGATATGGATGCGCTCATGGACATCTGCCGCGAGCATAACCTCATTTTGCTGGAAGACGCCTGCCAGTCTACCGGTGCCACCTACAAAGGCCAGGCTCTCGGTTCCATCGGCCACGCCGGCACTTTCTCCTTCGACTTCGTGAAAACGATCACCTGCGCAGAAGGCGGGGCGATCATCACCAACGATAAAGACGTATATACGAAAGCAGACGCTTACTCCGACCATGGGCACGACCATCTCGGCGGGGCAGACCGTGGTGCAGACGACCATCCGCACCTGGGCTTCAACTTCCGTATCTCCGAACTGCACGCCGCCGTAGGCCTTGCACAGATCCGCAAGCTGGATAAATTCCTCGCGATCCTGCGCAACAATTACGACATCGTGAAAGAAGCACTGGCAGCGGTTCCGCAGGTGGAATTCCGCCGGATACCCGACCCCTCGGGCGACAGCTGCACCCATCTTTCCTTCTTCCTCCCCGACCTGGATACCGCACGCGCAGCCGCCAAGGCCATGAAAGCCGCCGGCCTGCCCGCGTTCCACTGGTTCGACAATAACTGGCATTACTTCCGCAAGTGGCATCACCTGCAATCGGGCGCTACGCTCTCGAAGTTCCCCGAACAACTCGCGAAAGACCTCGCCGCTTATCAAACCAAACAATTCCCCGCTTCCGACGCCATCATCGGCCGCTGCATCTCGTTCCCCATCAGCCTCGCATGGACTGACGCGGACGTGCGCGAACGTGCCGAAAAACTGGCGACTGCCGTGAAAAGCGTACTGTAATCACAAATTCCCGTCATGAAGAAAATCGCATTGATCCCGGCGCGCTACGCCGCCAGCCGGTTTCCCGGCAAAATGATGGCAGTGCTGGCAGGTAAAACCGTTATCTGGCGGACATACGAGTCTACCCGCGACACCGGTGTGTTCGACGAAGTAATGGTGGTGACCGACAGTGAAGTCATTTTCGAAGAGATCACCCGCAACGGCGGAAAGGCCATCATGAGCAAGCGCGAGCACGAAAGCGGGTCTGACCGCATCGCCGAAGCCGTGGAAGATATGGACGACGTGGAAATCGTAGTGAACGTTCAGGGCGATACGCCTTTCACCCGGAAAGAGCCGCTGGAAAAACTCCTGCAGGTTTTTGAAGGGGAAGCAGGAAAAAAGGTGCAGGTGGCATCGCTCATGCAGGAACTGAAAGACTGGAAAGACATTGAAGACCCCAACTTCGTGAAAGTTGCGGTAGACAAGGATTTCAACTCGCTCATGTTCTCCCGCTCCGTGATCCCCTACCCGCGCGACAAAAACGTGCCTACCGTGTACTACGAGCATATCGGCATTTATGCCTTCCGCCGCCAGGCGCTGCTCCGGTTCACGCAAACGCCCATGACGCCGCTCGAAGCCGCCGAAAAAGTAGAATGTCTGCGATATCTTGAAATGGGAATCCCCCTGAAGATGGTCGTAACCGACTATATGGGCGTGGAAATCGATACGCCGGAAGACCTCGAAAGAGCTTCCCGCCTGCTGGACCAACCGTAAACACAAAAAATCCGGGATATAACATGAAATTCAGAAATTTTAAACTGGTAGGATACGTCATTTTCGGACGAGGAGCGTTCAGCCAGCTCGACGAGATCATTGCGCCGCGCCGCAAAGGCGATGCGCCGATGATATTTTTTGTGGACCATTTCTTCGAAGGCAACGAGCCTTTCCTTTCCCGCATCCCCTTGCGCGGGAAGGACAAGATCGTGTTCATAGACGTGACCCATGAGCCGAAAACCACTTACGTAGACCGCCTGCGCGACGAGCTGAAGGCCGAGTTCGGCGAAGTGAGCGGCATCATCGGCATCGGTGGCGGTTCTACCATGGACATGGCCAAAGCCGTGGCCCTCATGATGACCAACCCCGGCTCTTCGGCCGATTACCAGGGTTGGGACCTCGTGAAACAGCCAGCAGTTTATAAAGTAGGCATCCCCACCCTGTCGGGCACCGGCGCCGAAGTAAGCCGGACCACCGTGCTCACCGGGCCTACCCGCAAACTGGGCATGAATTCCGACTACACACCGTTCGACCAGATCGTGCTCGACCCTGCGCTTATCCACAACGCACCGGTGAACCAGCGTTTCTATACCGCCATGGATTGCTACATCCATTGCATCGAATCCCTGGAAGGCACGTTCCTCAACGCTTTCAGCCGTTCTTACGGTGAAAAGGCACTGGAGCTCTGCCAGGAAATTTACCTGAAGAAAGACCGCTGGGACGAAGACTCCGACGAAAAACTCATGATGGCCTCCTACGCAGGCGGCATGAGCATCGCATACTCGCAGGTAGGCGTGGCGCACGCAGTGAGCTACGGCCTCAGCTACCTCCTCGGCACCAAACACGGCGTGGGCAACTGCATCGTGTTCGACAAACTGGAAGAATTCTATCCCGCTGGTGTGAAAGAATTCAAGCAGATGGTAGACAAACACCAGGTGGAAATCCCGCAGCACATCACCAAAGGCCTCAGCGACGCCGATTTCGAAACGATGATCGACGTATCCATGGGCCTGGCGCCGCTTTGGGAAAACGCACTGGGTAAAGACTGGCAAACACAAATGACCCGCGACCGCCTGCGCAAGCTGTACGAAAAACTGTAAGCTGCGCGAGCGAAAGTATATCCAGAGAGGCTGCAGACGCTCCGGCGATGCAGCCTCTTTTTTCAAAACCCGAACACATGGACAAACTCGAAAAACTCACCCAGGATTATGCCGCCGTGTTGGAAAAAGTGAAAGAACGCCGCGCCGCCTGGCAGCAGAAGGCCAAGCCGTTCCTCATACAGTACCTGAACGAAGTAACGGCCCGCTTCCCCCTCAAGTGGAAAGCCGGCGCCAATGAAATGATGCAAAGCCTCGAGGCCGTGTACCTCGTGTTCGATCATGAGCCCAGCGGCATCGTGGAACAGTCGCCCTTCAGCGTGGTACAGAAAATGAAAATCGGTGGCTTTTTATCGTTTTCCCAAACCCGGAACGGGCAGATCGTAGTGTGGATCAGCTTCCCGTTCATCGACGGCATGTCTGAAGAAAAACCGCGGAACGAAACATTGGAAACCATTGAGCCTGAAGAACTTATTCCCGAAGCGATCGACCGTTTCATCGGCAAGTTCCTCGATGAAATGATCCAGTGGGAAGATGATGCGCGGGACGAGATCGGGTTTATCCGCCACCGGGATTGACCTTCGTCATCGTTTAATCTCCCCTGTTGACCGAACTTTGCGATATGGAAGACATCAGAAGCATAGCCGATATCCAGCTGCTGGTAAACAGCTTTTACGACAAGATCCGTCTGGATGAAGTGCTGGGGCCGATCTTCAACGAGCGCATCGCTCCGGATGCCTGGCCCGCGCACCTGGAAACGATGTATAAATTCTGGGGCACGCAGTTGCTCGGGGAAAAGGAATATTTCGGGGCGCCCTACGCCAAGCACCGCACACTGCCGGTAGACCAGCCGCATTTCGAACGTTGGGTGGGGCTTTGGCATGGTACCGTGGATTCGTTGTTCCGGGGGCCGCGCGCATCCACCGCCAAAGTGAAAGGCGCATCCATCGCCCAGATTTTTTTAGGGAAAATCCGTTTCGAACGAGGGATTTTCAGGGAATAACGTGTCCCTTTTACACACTTAACCACACTTTAGATTTGATAACCCCTGCCGTGTGTATATTTATTTTATCAATTTAGTTACTTTTGTTATATGAGCAACAGGCTTATTTTGCCATTGTTGTTCTGACCACTTTCCCATCTCCCGGCCTGTGCCCAGCCGTTTTCATCCTGCAATTTGGCCCGCAGATTGAGGGGTATTTTTGTCCGGAACAGAGCATTTTTGCGTATGCAACTTTTCCCCGGAATCTATTGTTAATGGAAATAAGATCAACTATTCTCTGACAACAACGGATTGGTTGTTTCCCTTACTATTATCCTCATGTATTAACCGAAAAACTGGAATTATGAAAACGTCCACGCTTTTATTCACCATTTCAGCCATTGCGGTCCTTTCCCTGCCCTCCCGCGCGCAGGAATCGGCTACCGCCACGGTAACAGCTACGATCGTTGCGCCGATCACGATCACGAAAGATATCGACATGAATTTCGGGAACGTGGCCGTGCAGTCGTCCACCGGAGGCACAGTGGTCATGACCCCTGCGGGCGTGCGGAGTACCACGGGCGGAGTAACCCTCCCGACCACCACAGGTACCGTAGCCGCTGCATCTTTTACCGTAACGGGCGTGGATGGCTACACCTACAGCATCACCTTGCCCACGGCTCCGGTAACGATCACCAATACCGGCGGCAACACGATGACCGTGACAGCCTTCACGAGCTCCCCTTCCGGCCAGGGAACGCTGACCGGCGGATCGGAAACGCTCACCGTTGGCGCCACCTTGAACGTGACCGCCGCGCAAGCGCCTGGAACTTATGTTTCCGCAACCCCTTTCGCCGTAACGGTGAATTATGATTGATCCTTTCCGTTAACAGCCAGCCTATAACAGGACCGAACCGTCTTTGAAAAACCTGTGGCCGCATATCGCCGGTCAGGGCCTTGCATTTTCTAAACCCGGGAATGAATGTCCAACAACAATCACCAAATCTCTATGCGCTTATTTTTCGCAGGTCTGTTTTCCTGCATTTTTATGCTTCCCCCCGCGCTCCGGGCCCAGGGCAACCTCCTGATCACCCCGATGCGCATCGTATTTGACGGTAAAAAGAAAGTGCAGGAAGTGAACCTCGCCAATACAGGCGACGATACCGCACGGTACCTGATTTCACTGATCGAAATCCGCATGAAAGATAACGGAACGTTCGAGCAGATCACCAGCGCCGATACGGGACAGCGGTTCGCCAGCCCGTTCATCCGCTTTTTCCCCCGCAGTGTTGTACTCCCGCCCCGCGAAGCGCAGGTCGTAAAATTGCAATTGTACAATACCAGCGAACTGGACAATGGCGAATACCGTTCCCATCTCTATTTGCGCGCAGAGCCCAACCAGCCCGCCCTTGGCGAGCCGGACGAACCGCCGGCCGATCCGGAAGGGATTTCCATCAAACTGACGCCGGTATTCGGTATTTCCATCCCCGTCATCGTCCGGAACGGCGATCAGCATGCGGATGTATCGATCGACAGCCTGGGCGTGATCGGGAAAGGCGATACCGCGAAATTGAAAGTCACTTTCAAAAGAAGCGGGAACATTTCCGTGTATGGCGACATCCGGGTAGAACATATCAGTCCGGACGGGAAGCGCAGCAGCGCCGGTCTCGCCAAAGGTGTGGCGGTGTATACGCCGAACGAGCGGCGGAGCATCCTGTTGCCGCTCAAAAAAGGGCCCGATTACACGAAAGGCCGGCTGGAAATAAGTTATGGACCGGAAGAAACCACGGACCCGCCGCTGGCGCGGGCGGCGCTTCCCCTGAGATAGTATCGACGGCTGTGCGGCCCGCCTGCCGGCAATTAACTCCATGGAATGAAAACCGTTTACAATAAGGTAGTTTTAGCGATCATACTCATAGCCGCAATGGCAGGGCCGCGCATTGCCCATGCGCAAACCACCAGCTGGAAAGGGACGGTCAGCACCAGTTGGTCGAACGCCGCGAACTGGACGAACGGTGTGCCCAACGCCACTACGGATGCAGTGATCGGGGATGCGAGCTTCACCGGCCTGTGGGACCCTTACATCAGCTCCAGCGCCGCCACGAAAAACCTCACGATCGGCGCCACGAACGTACCCCTTCTGACGATCGCCAAAGCATTGACGGTAAACGGGAACCTGACGATCAATTCAGGCGGATCGGTGTCGCACCGCGGCGTTACGCTTACGGTAAAAGGCAACTGGACGAACGGGGGATCGTATACGGGAACATCCACGTCTTCCCGCGTGAATTTCGCCGGAACGGCGCAAACCATCAGCGCCACGGTTACCCCTACTTTCCGCAGACTGAGTATCAACGCCGGCAGCACGGTCACCCTTCAGTCGAACATCGCGGTGAATGTCGCCATGACGGTCAGCGGTACTTTCACGCCCGCGGAGGCCACGCCCCCGGTGGTTTCCGGTAGCGGCACGCTGACGGTAGATGCTACCGGCATCCTGAACGTTACAGCGGCTACCTACGCGGGCAATTATGCGAATACGGGCACCACAACACTGGCTGCGGGGTCCGTCGTTTCCTACAGCGCCACCACGCGCGCGCAGACCGTCCGGAACAATTTGACGTATTCCACATTACGGATCATCGGCCCATCCACCGTCAAAACGCTGGCGGGGAACCTCAATACGCTGAACGCCACCACTTCGGCGGCGGGGCGCATCGAGGTGCAGTCGGGCACGCTGGACCTGTCCACTTTTACCGCCAACCGCGGGACGACCGTGGCCGGTGGAAGCCTGCTGTTGTTCAACGGCGCGACGCTCCGGTTATCGGGCGCTTCGAACTACCCGACGGGTTTCGCGGCGAACGATCTGCGGATTACGAGCACGGTGGAATATTACGGCGGGGCGCAAACCGTGTCGGCCCAAACTTATGGTAACCTGTCGCTGACCGGCAACTCCGGCGCGGCGGTCAAAACGATGCCGGGCACGGCTTTCACGGTGGAGGGGAATCTTACCAGCACACAGGGCACGGCCACATCGGTGAGTTTTACCGCCGCATCGGCCATTACGGTGAACGGAAGCGTAAGTATCGGAACAGGCACCACTTTCAACGGCGGTAGCTTCATCCATAATTTTTCAGGAAATCTGACGGTGACGGGTGTGTTGACGGGCGGTACCAGTACCATCCGGATGGCAGGAGCCGGCGGTGTGATCGGCGGAGCGGGCACGCATAATTATTTCAACCTCACCTTCGCGGCAACGGGCATTACCGCCGGGGCCGAGGCGGCGGTGAATGTTTCGGGGGATTTGACGAGCGTGGAGCCGGGCGCTTTCACGCATGCTACCGGCGGCACTTTTACCATGTCGGGCACCGGCAAATCGATCACCGGCCCCAACCTTATTTTCGACAACCTTTCCGTGACGGGCTCCGTCAGCAGCGCCGCAACCATAGAAGTGAGAGGCAATATGACGGTGAACGGGACGTTCACGGGAACGGGCGGCAACATCATTATGTCGGGCGCGTCGAAATCCATCGCGGGAACGGGCACCATCGTTTTCGGAAGCCTTTCTCCATCGGGTACCGTTTCCACCGCCATCTCCTTTACCGTCAACACCGCGCTGGACGTGAGCGGAACTTTTACGGCTACAGCAGGAACAGTCACTTTCGCGGCAGCGAGCAGTTTGCGCGGCACGGCGAACCTTTTCAACGCTACGGTGAACGGCACATCTTTCACCATGAACTCCAACGCCGTGCTGGGCGTGGCTGGCGCATACACCGTAACCGCTGGAACGGTGGACGTGACCACCAACATACCCAATACCGTAATTTATAACGGAACGGGCGCACAGAACGTACGGGCCGGTACCTATCATCACCTGACGCTGGGCGGCGGGGGAACGAAGACGGCGCTGGGCGCCACCACGGCCAACGGGAACCTCAGCATCCTCGCCGGCAGCACCTTCAGCAGCGGCGCCAATACGCACACGGTTTTCGGGAACTGGTCGAACCTCGGAACTTTCACCGCCGGAAGCGGCACCGTTTCCCTGAACGGCACGCAGCCTGCAGACGTAAGCGGCAACAATACGTTCAACATCCTCACGGTCAACAAAGCCGCGGCCACCACGGCCGTCAACCTCCTGAGCAACACGACCGTGGCAACGCTGAATATGACAAGCGGCTGGATGAATACCGGCGCCAACACCGTCACGATCACCACAACCCGCAACAATTCCGGCATCATCCTCGGCTCCATCAAGCGGCTGCATAGTTTTGCGATCGGAACGGCCTACGCCTTCGAAAGCCCGAACAACCTCATCACCCTGACCGGCGTCAATTCCCTTACGTCTATCACCGTAACCGTCCGCCGCACCACTGTATCCGACTTCCCCGCCGGTGCGAGCGTCAACCGCGAATACACCGTCACTTCCGAAGGACTGCTCAACGTTGCCCTGGTGACCATGCGGCTGCATTACGAAGACGATGAGCTGAACGGCAACCCCGAAGCGGGGCTGGGCATCTGGCGGAATAACGCCGGCACCTGGGCGGCACTGGGAAAAAGCAGCAACAGCACCACGAGCAATTACGTGGAGCAGACCAGCCTGCTGACGCTGAACGGCCGTTACACGCTTTCCGGCTCCGTGAACATCGCCCGGTGGAACGGGAAAATCAGCAGCGATTGGCATACGGCGGGCAACTGGTCGGTGGTGCAAGGTACGCCTACATTACCGCCCGGCCCGAACGATATCGCGGTGGTGGGCGACACCACTTTCGTCAACCAGCCGGTGATTTCGGCAGCGGTAAGCGTACAGGGGCTTTACTTCGGCAGCGTAAAAGCGGCCACCATCAATATGACGGGCGGATCTTTGACCACAAGCGGCAACATCGCCGGCGTCTGGACGCTCAATGCGACACACACCATCAATGCGGGAAACCAGAACATCACCGTGAACGGCGATCTTCAGTTGTCTGACGGTACGGCCGGTCATTCCATCAACATGAATGTCGGCAATGGCAACCTGGCGGTGACGGGCGGCGTTACGCAGGCCGGCGATGCAGCGGTGACCGTTACCGGAAGCGGCAATATATCGATCGGTGGGAATTATAGTTATTCCGGAGGAACGTTCTCTGCGGGGAGCGGGACCGTGACATACAACGGTAGTGCCACGCAAACCGTTGCGGGATTGAATTACAATAACCTCACGATCCAGAAACCGGCGGGTGCCGCGTTGCTGGCCGCGGCTTCCACCATGACGGGCGACCTGGCGGTCAGTTCCGGGGAGTTCAACGTGAGCGGTTTCAACCTCTCCGCGCGCAACGTAACGATCGCCTCGGGCGCCACCGTACAGGGAAGCACCTCCACCATCACGGCCTCCGGCAACTGGAGCAACTCCGGGACATTTGTGCCCGGGTCGGGAACGGTGGTGCTCTCCGGCGCCAATCCGCAGAACGTTTCGGCGACGGCCTTCAATAATCTTACGGTCAGTAAGTCTTCCGGCGTTGCGACGTTGACGGGAAACATCACCCTGGGCGGAAATCTTGCAATTACTAGCGGAGGGCTCGTCCTCGGAACGTTTACCGCCAACCGGACCGCCGCAGGCGGGTCCATGACCATGGCCAGCGGCACTACGCTGAATGCCGGCGGTGCGAACAATTTTCCGTCCGGATTTTCTTCTTACGCGCTGAATGCGGCGAGCTCCGTGACGTACGATGGGGCCGTAGCGCAAAGCGTGGCGGGGAACATCACTTACGGGAACCTGCTGTTCAGCAACGGCGGCGGCGCGGCCAAGACGTTACAGAATACCATTTCCGTGGGCGGGAACCTGACGATCAACAGCGGGGCCACCCTTGCCGGGAGTAACTATACCATCAACCTTTCCGGGAACTGGATCAATGGCGGCACCTTCACTCCCGGTACCAGCACGCTTACCCTGAACGGCGCCGGCAAAACCATTTCCGGGAACAACGTTTTCAACCGCGTAACCGTGTACGGCAGCTATACCGTGGCCGGAGGAGATATCACCTATAACGGATTGCTCAACATCACTGCCACCGGCTCCTACGACGCCGGCGGCGGAACCGCCATCGTTAACGGAGACCTTACGAACAGCGGATCGCTCGTCAGCAACGGTACTACCACTTTCTCCGGCACCCAATTGCAGACGATCCGGTTCATCAACGCCGTTACATCCAATTCCACCGGTATCATCAATTTTAACGGCAACGTAGCGCCGGTATTAAATTCCACCAGCCGGCCCTCCTACGCAACGCTCAATATCAACAACACGGCCGGCGTAACGGCGAGCGTGGGGTGGGACGTATTCGTCGCCTTCAACATCTCCAGCGGCGCCACCTGGAACTCGGGCGGCGGCACGCACAACATTTACGGCAGCTTTACGAACAATGGCACCGTGACCAGCGGCGGCACGATCAATTTCCTGCCTGCCGTGCCGCGTACCATTCAATTATCCGGCACCGGGTTCTCCAGCACCGGCACCGTGGTATTCGGCGGTACGGGCGCCACCAGCGTAACCGGATCGCCCACTTCGATGAACAACGTCGTTATCTCGAATCCCGGCGGCGTAACGCCGTCTGCCAACTGGAGCATGACGGGAAGCTTCCAGATCGCCAACACCGCCATCTTCAATGCAGGCAGCTATACCTTCACCGTGGGCGAAGACATCGAAAGCAACGGCACCCTCAACGGCGGAACGTCCACTTTCAACATGACCTCCACCTCCGGACAAGGCAATATATCCGGCTCGCCCGGTACCACTTTTTACGACCTCGTCATCACCGGGACCATTTCCGCCGAATCGGACTACAACGTCAGCCATAACTTTACCAATAACGGCTCCTACAATGGAGAGCCCGGTACGCTGACCATGACCGGCCCTGTCACGGGTACCATCACCAGCGCTTCCCTCGCGTCTTTCGACCTGGCTTATTTTACGATCCTGAAAGACCCCGGCGGCATCGTCACCCTCGGCAAACCGTTGACGGGCGTTGTAGCGATGGACGTGTCGCAGGGGATTTTCGACATCGGCGCCAATACCATTACTGAAAATGCGGGATTGATGACGCTGGAAGACGGCGGCCGCCTCATTATCCGTGGCACCAACTCGCTACCGGCATTTACGGATTACAGTGTAGATACGCTCAGTACCGTGGAGTACGCGGGCAGTACACAGGCGATATCTTCCGCCACCGAATACGGCAACCTTGTGATTTCCGCGGCCGGTAACAAAACAGCTTCCGCCATCCTCCATATCATGAACGATTTTACGTTGACGGCCGGCACCTTCATTCCCGGGGCTTTCGCAGATACCATCGGCGGCAACTGGACCATGTCTGGCGGAACGTTCACCAATACCGGGTCTACCATGGTGTTCGCCGGCACGGGAACGCAACAGGTGTCTACCATCGCGCCATTCAACAATTTCACGGTGAATAAAGCGGCCGGGTTCGTGCAATTGGCGACTGACGTCACGGTGAACGGAACACTGAATTTCCTGGCGAAAAACATCCGGACGGGAGACATGACCGTTATTATGCCCACTGGTAGCAACGTTACCGGCGCCGCCCAGGCCACGGGCTGGGTTTTCGGCAATCTGCGGAAACCGGTACCAACCGGCACCGGCGTAGCGCGCACGCTCGAAGTGGGCGACAGTCTCCGGTACGCCCCCGCAACGCTCACTTTCGCCAGCGTGGGCACGGCAGGAACGGTAACCGCCAAAACGGTGGGCGCGGACCTGCCGGACCTGAACCTTTCCGGTATGGACGCCGCGAAGAGCGTGAACCGGTATTGGGTTTTCACGAACGCGGGCACCGTTTTCACCTCGGTAGCCGCAACCCTGAACTGGAACACCGCCGATGTGGACGCGGGCGTTAATGCAGCGAACCTGCGCGTAACGAACGTGGCCGGCGCATCGCGCACCTTACCGGTAGTTAACTCGGCCACCACCACGTCTATCGCCGTGTCTGGCATCGGGGCTTTGGGAACGATGGCCGTGGCGGAACTGATCGCCAGCATCAACTGGTCGGGCGATCTCAGCACCAACTGGTACACCACCGGCAACTGGACGGGCGGGGTGGTGCCCCTGCAAACGAGCAACGTCGTAATTCCTGCTGGCAGGCCCAATTATCCGAATATTACCACCGGCACCGCCACGGCGAACGATCTGTCCATACAAACCGGGGCGTCCGTGACGGTAAGCTCCGGGCTGCTGCGGATCAGCGGCGCGATGACTTCTTCGGGAACATTCTCCGTAAACGACGGCAGCATCGAGTTGAACGGGGCCACGGCGCAAACTATCCCTGCAGGCATATTCGCCGGCAACGAAATCCGGAACCTGACGGTCAATAATGCCGCGGGCGTTTCCCTCGGCGGAACGCTCCTCGTCAACGGTATCCTGAAAATCACGACCGGGCAACTTTCCGCCGGCAGCTTCCTCACGCTCGGTTCTACCGCGGCAAGGACGGCGCTCATCGACGGGTCGGGCGGCGGGCAGGTTACCGGCACCGTTACCATGCTCCGGTATGTGCCAACCGGCTTCGGTTACAAATATCTCGCATCGCCCTTCCAGAATGCTACCGTCAATGAGCTGGCCGACGAAGTGAACCTCGCGTCCACATTCCCGTTGCTGTACCGGTACGATGAGAATAAAACTTCTTCCGGCTGGACGGCCTATACGACCGCCGCATCGCCCCTGGTGCCGATGCGCGGGTATACCGCCAATCTCGGAACGTCTGCCTCGCCCGTTACGATCGATGTGGCGGGAACGGTGAACAACGGCGCGGTGAGCCTTACGCTGCAAAACAACAACCGGCCATATACCAAAGGGTTCCAGCTCGCCGGCAATCCCTACCCCTCGCCTATCGACTGGAATGCGGCTACAGGATGGACCAAAACCAATATCGACGATGCGATTTATTACTTCAACGCCAGCGCCACCGATCAGTACGGCGGAACGTACAGTTCGTTCATCAACGGGATTTCCAGCGATGGGGTGGCGAACAATGTGATCCCCGCCATGCAGGGCTTCTTCGTGCATGTCACCGACGGAACTTTTCCGGTGACGGGGACATTGGGCACCACCAATGCGGTGAGGATCAACAACCTGACGCCCGTATTCCATCGGAAATACCCGAAAAACGCACCGTTGCTGCGGCTGTCGGCCGGCTTTGCCGACGAAGGGCAGCCGTCTGACCCGGCCGTCCTGTATTTCGATACGGCCGGCGTTCGCGGGTTCGACAAAGAACAGGACGCGCTCAAGATTTACAATACCGACAAGCGCGTGCCCAACCTGTTCGTGCAGATGGCAGACAAGCGGGAAGTTTCCGTGAAATCCTGGCCCGTGTTCATCGATACGGCAGACGTGATCGCGCTGCGGCTCGTTACCGAACGAAGCGGCATGATCACCTTCCGCGTCGAAAACCTGGAACGGATGCCGGCCGGCAGGAACATCTATCTCTACGATTCGGCCATGAAACGAAGTCTGCAGCTGGTACCTGGCACGCAGTACCGGCTAGATCTGCCTTCGGGCGACCATAAAGAACGTTTTTACCTGGTGTTCGCGCCGCGGGGCGCAGTGGGGACGGGCGAACAGGAAGGAGTTTATTACGCTTATGTTTCCGGCGGACAGCTGTTCGGATATTTCTCCCATGCGCCGGGAGACCGTTGTACCGTTACCGTTACGAACATGCTGGGCCAGGAGCTGTACCGGAAAGAGCTTTCCGGCGCAGGCCGCCACGCGTTAGGCAGCGGGTACAGCGGCGGGATGTACATCGTCAGTTTCTGGACAAGCGAAAGAACGGAGAACAGAAAAGTAATGATCAAAAAATGACCGGCATGAAAAGGGCAATCGGCAACATACGGCAATTGTTTACCGCGATCGCGATCATGGCGGCCCAACTGGCCATGATGGCGGGTGCGCGGGCGCAGGAGCCGCCGCCGCGGCCCATTTCCGTGCATGTGGAACCCGGGCAGGGGCTCATCTTCGGCGCGTTCTTCCTCGGCGCGAGCGGCGGAACGGTCACCATCAACCCGGATGGCTCGCGGGTGATCATGGGCAGCATCGTGGGCGCTAACCTGGGATACCCGTTTTCTCCGGCCATCTTCGAAGTGCTCGCGAACCAGGGAACGCTCATCCAGGTGATGCGCGGGCCAGACGCCATTCTTACCGGCAGTAACGGCGGTACCATGACGATGCGGATCGGCACGCTCAGTACCGGCGATCAATTCATCACAACGGCGCAGCCGCCAACGAGGAACCTTGTGCGGGTAGGCGGCATCCTCACCGTGGGCAGCCCGTCGGCCAACCCGGTTGGCGCCTACAGCGGAACGTTTCAATTAACCTTTATCCAGGAATGACCGGATGCCGTCATATCGTTTTGCTGCTGAGGGCGCTCCGGTGCCTGGGGCTCCTGCTTCCGATATGGCTCGCATCGCCGGCGGCGGCAAGGGATAAGGGGAAAGACGACCCTCCAGTGCTGTACGAAACGTCTGTTTACCTGGTGGTACAGGGGATCGGGGGGATAGAAGTGCCGGCACTGGTGAACGAAGACACCGCCTACCTTTCCGTTACCGACGTGTTCGATTTTCTCAAGGTCAAACACGGTTATTCTTCGATGCGGGATTCTCTGATGGGATATTTCGTCGCGGAAAACAATCCCTACGTCATCGATATGACCGGCCAGCGGATCCATTACCAGGACAAACATTTCCTTCTTCATCAATACGACGTGATCCGCTCCGAAACCGGTTTTTATTTACGGCTCGAGTTTTTCGGTTCCGTGTTCGGCCTTCCCTCGAAATTCAATTTCCGCAACCTTTCCGTTCACATGAACGCGACGGTGGAGCTGCCGGCCGTGAGGGAGCTCAAGCGAAAGCAGATGCGCGAAAACATGCGGCAGTTGCGGGGCGAGCTGAAGGCGGATACAGTTATCAAACGGTCGTGGCCCCTGTTCCGGTTCGGAATGGCCGACTGGTCGGTCATCACCAACCAGCGAGACCCCGGCGGCAACGACACCTGGCTTAATCTCCGCGCGGGCGCAACGGTCGCCGGCGGCGAAGCCACCGTTTCGCTCAATTACAACAACTACGCAAAGCAACAGGGCGACGATTTCAAAAACAGCAACATCATCAAGCCCTTCGACCACCGGCAGCAATATTACCGCTGGCGGTACGTAGACAACGACCAGCGCGCCCTGCGGCAGGTGATACTGGGCAAAATATTCATTCCCACCATTTCCTCGCTGTTCGACCCCGTGGTCGGCGTGCAGGTGACGAACGCGCCCACCACTTACCGCCGCTCTTTCGGTACGTATACCCTTTCCAATGTCACCGAACCCGGCTGGACGGTGGAGCTGTACGTCAATAACGCGCTGGTGGATTACACGACCGCCGATGCCAATGGATTATATTCCTTCCAGGTGCCGCTCGTGTACGGGAATTCGCAGGTGAGGCTGCGTTTTTACGGCCCCTGGGGCGAGGAAAGGATGCTGGAAGAAAACGTGAGCATCCCCTTCAGCTTCCTTCCCAAAAACGAATTCGAATACACTGCCAGCGCGGGATATGTGGAAGATTCCGTCCACAGTTTCCTCACCCGCGCGCAGGGCGGATATGGCGTCACGAAGTTCCTCACGATGGGCGCGGGCGTGGAATACAAAAGCACCATTCCCGGGAACAATACCATCCCCTTCGTGACCACCTCGGTGCGGCTGGCCAACAACCTGCTGCTGAGCGGGGAATATGCGCATGAAGTGCGCGGAAAAGGCCTGCTGTCGTGGCGATTGCCCGCCAATATCCAGATAGACGCGGAATATACGCGCTACAAAAAAGACCAGCGCGCGATCATTTACAATTTCCGGGAGGAAAGGAAGCTCTCGGTCGCGAAGCCGTTTTTCACGAAAGGCATGTCCATTTTTTCGCGCTTCACTTTCAACCAGCTTATTTCAGAATATACCCGTTACTCCACGACCGAGCTGCTGCTTTCCGGCGCAGTAGGGAAAGTGGGCGTGAGCGTTTCGAACTACGCCGTTTGGGTGCGGGATACCGATCCTTTCATATACAGCAACTTCGGCCTTTCGCTCCGGCTGCCCGGCAATTTGCTGGTGATGCCGCAGGTCCAGTATGGCTATACCGACGGCAGGTTCATTTCCGCGCGTTGCGAAGTAGGCCGTTACATTTTCAGGCGGGGATATCTCAACGTGGCGTACGAAGAGAATTTCCGAGGGGGCGTTCGCCTGTTCCAGGCGGGATTGCGGTGGGATTTTGCTTTCGGGCAGATGGGCCTGTCCATTTTAAAAGGCAATAAATCCACTACGGGAGTGGCATCGATGCGGGGAAGCTTCGTGCACGAAGGAAAAACGGGCTACACGGCTTTCAGCAACCGCAGCCAGGTGGGGACGGGCGGCCTGCTCCTCTGCGCTTTCCTCGACCTGAACGGCAACAGCAAAAGGGATAACGGGGAGCCGCGCGTGCAGGGGCTCCGGATGTCTGTGAACGGCGGCAGGCTCATCCCGCGGCTGGAAGACACGGCGGTGCTCATTATGGAAATGGAACCCTATGCGCGGTACGTGATGGACCTCGGCAGAAGCAGTTTCGACAATATTTCCTGGAAGATCAGGAACCCCATCATCAGCGTCATGGCCGAGCCTAACCAGGTGAAGCTGGTAGAGGTGCCCGTGGTGGTGGTGGGTGAAGTGACGGGGCATGTTTTGTTCCAGGACCACGACCGGCGCCGGGGAATGGGCCGTATCCGTGTGGATTTCCTCCGGGAAGACGGGACCGTTTTCACATCGGTACTGTCTGAGCAGGACGGTTTCTACAATTTCCTCGGCTTGCCGCCCGGCGATTACATCGTTAGGCCAGACCCCGGGCAATTGAAGAAGCTCGGCCTGGCGGCCGTTCCCGCTCAAATTCCCGTGCATATCGACGCCTGCCGCGAAGGCGATGTGGTGGATAAAGTGAAGTTCGTGCTGCAGCGGGTTTCGGAATCGGCCGTCCGGTTTTAGCGGTTGCGGTAATGTGATTTGATGGATTTCCGCGCGAAACGGACGTATTTGTTGCGATAGACGAGAAACAGGTAAATTGTGGCGAGGAAAGTGACGCCGGCCATGATGTAGAATACTTTGGAGAAGTGCGAAGGATCGTTGCCGTACCATTCGGCGGAGAAGAACGCCCCCAGCCCGATGCCCGCTTCCAGGGCGATGTACATGCTGCCCAGCGCGCGGCCCCTGTGCTCGGGCAGCCCCAGGTCGATCGTCCAGGCCGTAACGGCCGGAGAATTCAATCCCAGCGAAACCCCGTACAGCAAAGCGCCCGTCAACAGCACCGCCGGCGTATGCGCCACGCCGATCACCACCATGGAAATGGCCATGAGCGTGGCCGAGATTTTCAATATGGGGACACGGCCGAACCGGTCGGAGGTTTTGCCGGCCAGCAGCCGGATGCCGATGGAACTGGCGGTAAAGAAAGTGAAGAAAAGCCCCTTATTCTGCAAGCCCAGGAATGCGCTGAAATCCGGAATAATGGTCAGCAACGCGCCGTAACTGAAATAAGTGAGGAAAGTAATGACCACAGGCGCCATCACGGCAGGTTCGAATATCTCGTGACGGGAAATTTTTAACAGCGCCGGGCGGAAGCTCTGCCGGTTGTGCAGCGTTTCCTTCATACCGATGAGGATCACGACCGACAATAACGCAAAAACCGCCGAAATCTGGAACATGGTCACGATGCCCCAGGCGTTGGCGATGGAGCCGCCGATGGAAGGCCCCAGTGAAAGCCCGATCGTACTGGCCAGTCCTACCATGCCCATGGCCTCGCCCCTGCGGTTGAAAGGCACCATGTCTGCCACGTAGGCCGATGTGCCGGTGGGCTTGAAGCCGGTCGAAAAGCCGTGGAAGAAGCGCAGCAGCAGGAAAGCGCCCACACTGCTCACCAGCGGGTACAACAGGCTGCAGATCACGCACACCACGGAACCGAAAACCATCACGGGGATCCGGCCGATAGTGTCTGTCAGTTTTCCGGAGAAAGGCCGGCTCAGACCGGCCATGAGCGTGAAAAGCCCGATGATGTAGCCTTTATAGTCGGCGCCGCCCAAACTGGTCAGGTAGGCCGGTAATTCGGGGATCATCATGTTGAAACTGGCGGAGAAAAGCAGGTTGCTCAGGCAAAGCAACCCGAATTGAAGCGTGTAAATCTTCCCACTCGACTGATCCATACCGCAAAGTTAGCCTCCGCGAAGCAATTCCAACCGATTGTCAAAGAAAATTGTCGACCGCCCCGCTTTTCACGCCCCAAAGTCGTCCCAATCCTTCCAGACGGGGCTGTAGCCGTGGCTCCTGATCATATCGGCCACCACGGCTGGACTGCGCTCGTCCGAAATCTCGAATTGTTCCAGCGACGAGGGTGCTACCGCATAACCTCCCGGGTTGGTTTTGCTGCCGGCGCTCATGGTGGTGATCCCGAGGGGAACGAGGTGGTCGCGGAAGCGGGGGCTTTCGCGGGTGGAAAGGCTTAATTCCACGTCCGGGTTGAAAAGGCGGTAGGCGCAGATGAGCTGCAGCAGTTGCCGGTCGCTCATGATGGATTTTGGCGGCAACCCGCCGGAAAAGGGCCGCAGCCGCGGGAACGAAATACTGTACCGGGTTTGCCAGTACGTCCGCTGGAGATAATCGAGGTGCAGCGCGGTGAAAAAACTGTCGGTCCGCCAGTCTTCCAGCCCGATCAGCACACCCAGCCCGATTTTATGGATGCCAGCCCGCCCGAGCCTGTCGGGTGTTTCGAGGCGCCATCCGAAGCTTGATTTCCGTCCTTTCGGGTGATGTTTTTTATAATCTTCTTCGTGATAGGTTTCCTGGTAAACGAGCACGGAATGCAGGCCCAGGGGTTTCAGCGCACGGTAGTCTTCCTCTTCCATCGGCTGCACTTCGATCGATAACTGCGGGAAATGCTGTTTGAAAACGGGAAGCGCGCGTGAAAAATAATCCATGCCCACGGTTTGCCAGGCTTCGCCGGTCACGAGCAGCACATGCCCGAACCCCATGGCTTTTACGGCTTCTATTTCGCGGAGCATTTCGGCGCCGGTGAGGGTTTTGCGGCGGAGGGGGTTGTTCAGGCTGAAACCGCAATACGTACAAATGTTCTGGCATTCGTTGGAAAGGTAGACCGGTGCGTACAGCTGGATGGTTTTGCCGAAGCGTTGCTGCGTGAGCTGCATGCTGAGCGCGGCCATCCGTTCCAGGTAAGGCGCGGCGGCGGGAGACACGAGGGCCATGAAATCGTCGAGCCCGCGGCGGGGCTTGTTCAGGGCATTTTCCACGTCGGCCGGCGTTTTGGCGTAAATGGCGTTTTTAACAGTGTCCCAATCGTATTGCCGGAAAATATTTTCGAAAGAATGTGTTTGCATCGTTTAGTCGGCTACGTTATTTTCTACGGATTCATCCAGGAACGCGAGGACCGGGCTGCTGGCCTGTGCGCGGGTACCGGCGGCGGGCAGTCCGGCGAGGTATGCGCTCCTTCCCGCCTGGACTGCCGCTGCGAAAGCGGCTGCCATGGCCACGGGGTTTCCGGCCACGGCGATGGCGGTGTTCACGAGCACGGCATCCGCGCCGAGCTCCATGGCGGCGGCGGCGTGGCTGGGCGCGCCGATGCCCGCGTCTACCACTACCGGCACGTTGCTTTGTTCGATGATGATTTCGAGGAAATCTTTCGTCCGCAGCCCCCGGTTCGAGCCGATGGGCGCTCCCAACGGCATCACGGCTGCGGCCCCGGCAGATTCCAGGCGTTTGCAGAGCACCGGGTCGGCATGGATGTAGGGCAGTACGATGAAACCTTTGGCAGCGAGGGCTTCCGTAGCGGCGAGGGTTTCAACGGGGTCGGGCAAGAGGTAGCGCGGGTCTGGATGGATCTCCAGTTTCAACCAATTGGTTTCCAGTGCTTCGCGCGCAAGTTCGGCGGCGTACACGGCTTCGCGGGCGTTGCGGACGCCGGAAGTGTTGGGCAGCAGCCGGAATTGCGGGTGACGGAGGTGTGCGAGCAGGTTGTCGGGCTGATGGCCAGCGTCTACGCGCTTGAGGGCAACGGTCACGAGTTGGGAGCCCGATGCGAGGAGGGCTTGTTCCATGCTGGAGAGGTCGCCGAATTTTCCGGTGCCGGTGAAGAGGCGGCTGGTGAAGGCCTGGCCGGCGATTATGAGTTCGTCCATATGCTATCGAGGATTTGTTGTACGAGGGATTTTTTATCCGGTGCGTGGGTGATGAGTCCGGATACGGCGATGCCGTAAACGCCCGTGTCGAGCAGCGCGGGAATGTCTGTCAATAAAATGCCGCCGATGGCGATGACGGGCACGTTGGGCCGGGCGGCCATCAGCCTGTTGTATCCGGCCAAACCGAGGACTGGACTGAGTTTTTCTTTGGTGGTCGTAAACCGGAAGGGGCCGTATCCGACGTAGTCCGCGCCGGCTGCCGCGTGAGCGAGCGCATCTTCGGGTGTATTGGCGGTGCCGCCGATAATGGCCTGTGGCCCGGCGATGGCGCGGGCTTCGGCAACGGGCATATCCTGCAATCCAACATGGACGCCATGTGCGCCAACGGCTTTTGCGATGTCGGGATGATCGTTGATGGTGAGCGTGGCGCCGTATTGGCGGCAGATGTCCATGGCCTGGAATGCCGCTGCGGAAGCGTCGCCGTTTTTCACGCGGAGCTGTATCCAGCGGCAGCCGGCTTCGCAGGCGGAGAGGATATTATCGGCGTGCGATGCGGTGGCGGTTTGTTGCGAAATGTAAAGTAGTCGTTCCAACTTCATCATGTTTTCGGAGAATTTCTCGGTTTTTGTTATCGGGCGGAATGTTTATAACCCTGTTCTGCGTTTGTTTTCAAGGGTATTATGGTAACCTCCGTTTTTCGGAGCACGAACACGCCCCTGATTTTTCAATCCGGAATTTGACTAATATGCTTTCGTTCCGGCGCATGCCATCCTACCAGTTCCGGGCTGCTCATCAGGTAGCGGTAGGTGTAATCCTTTCCCGCGCTGCAGGCGGCTTTCAATGGTAATCCGCTGGCCATGGCGGCGGTGATGGCGGCGGAGAGCACGCAGCCGGAGCCGTGTTTCGGGAAGGCATTGCTGGCGGGCGGAGCGAAGTCTGTTGCGGAATCCTGGTGAAAGAGGGTATCTACACCGGGTTTGAGGGGCCGATGGCCGCCTTTGAGCAGCACAGCGCAATGATGCGCCATTGCTTTGGCGCCGGCTTCTCCATCGGGAAGGCCGCTCATGGCTACGGCTTCATCGTAATTCGGTGTGAGCAAAGTAAGCGAGGGAAGTACGGACGCCCAATGTGCGTGAATGGCGTTATGGAAAACATAACCAGCCGAGGCGCGCAGCACGGGGTCGAGCACGAATGCGATGCCGGGCCGGACGGCGCGCAGTGCGGCAATTACTTCCGCGATCGTTTCGGGGTGCGAAACGATGCCGATTTTACAATAATCCACGGGGTATTGCTGCACGAGTGGCAATGCCTGGGCGATGATATTATCGGCGCTGACCCATTCCACGCCAAGGAATTCGGTGTCGGTTTGAACGGTGAGTGCGGTGCAAACGCCGAGCCCGCGGAGGTGCCAGGCTTCGAAGGTTTTGATATCGGCGAGGAGGCCTGCTCCTCCCGAGGGGTCGAGGCCGGCGAGGCTCATGGCAAAAGGCATGGTGAGTCGGGTTTAAATGGGTGAATTGAATTTTTTGAAGAAGGCCATGCGGTTATCAAAGTGGAAATTATTTCGCTCATGCGTTCGGGTTCCCCCCAGGCCGCGCCCAATACGGCTGCGCCGCAGAACCCTTTTGCCCGGGCTGCTGCGATATTCCCTGCATGGATCCCGCCGATGGCAATGGCGTTCGGAGGGATCGACTGGCAGGGCCGTGCATTGTAGCCGGGTTTGGAGATACTGTCGAACACGGGGCCCATCAGCACGAAATCGAATCCGGAAACGACCGTTGAATCGTGGTGAATGGAAGTGCTGACCCATTTGCCCGCCTCGCGGAGTTTCCGGATTTCGTAGGGCGCAGTTTTAGCACGGGCATCTTCGCTGAGGTGAACGCCTTTCAGCATAAACGTTTCCACCAGCGAAGGGAAAGTAGCAACGATAACTTTGGCGCGATGTTGACTGGGCAGGCCCTCCAACCACCGGGCGTAGTCGCTTTCGTTCCAGCCGGGTTTACGGAGCAGGAGGGTTTCCAATCCTGCATCGAACGCGGATTGGATGACTTCGTGTTCAGACAGCATGTGGCCGGCGGCTTCAGGGAACGGCGTTTTGCGAGATGCTTGATCGCAGAGGTTTAGTTCGTGTTCAGGCAACAGGTGCCCGGCCGCTTCAGGGAATTGTGTTGTGCGCACGTCCTGATTGCGGGGAATTCTCTGGTGCCCAGACTTGAAGCGTTGTGCCGAACCAGGGAATAGTGTAGTGCGCACTTCCTGATCGCGGGTAATTACCTCGTGCCCAGGCATCGAGTGCCCGGCCGATCCTGGGAATGGTGTTGTATGTTCTTCCTGATCGCGGGTAATTACCTCGTGCCCAGGCATCGAGTGCCCGGCCGATTCAGGGAGGTGCGTTGTTAACCTTTCCTGCTCCTGGTACATTTCCGGCAAAGGAAACTCCGGTGCTGTGATGAGCCAGATCATGCGTAGATCTCCCCTCCCCTGGCGGTGAAATCTTTTGCTTTTTCGGCCATGGCAGCATCTCTTTCTGCGTGCTCGCGGACTTCCTGCGAAATCTTCATGGAGCAGAACTGCGGGCCGCACATGGAGCAGAAATGCGCCACCTTCGCGCCTTCCGCCGGAAGTGTAGCGTCGTGATAACTGCGGGCAGTATCGGGGTCGAGCGATAGGTTGAACTGGTCTTCCCAACGGAACTCGAAGCGCGCCTGGCTGAGAGCGTTGTCCCGGTGCTGCGCGCCCGGATGTCCTTTCGCCAGGTCTGCCGCATGTGCCGCCAGTTTGTAGGTGATCACGCCCTGTTTTACGTCATCCCGGTCGGGGAGGCCCAGGTGTTCCTTCGGTGTAACATAACACAGCATGGCCGTGCCATACCAGCCGATCATCGCCGCGCCGATAGCGGAAGTAATATGGTCGTATCCCGGGGCGATGTCGGTAGTGAGGGGGCCGAGCGTATAGAAAGGCGCTTCGTGGCAATGTTCCAGCTGTTTGTCCATGTTCTCCTTGATGAGGTGCATAGGCACGTGTCCCGGGCCTTCGATCATTACCTGCACATCCTGCTTCCAGGCGCGGTGGGTCAGTTCGCCGAGGGTTTCCAGTTCCCCGAACTGAGCCGCATCGTTGGCATCGGCGATGGAGCCGGGGCGGAGGCCGTCGCCCAGGGAGAAGGAGACGTCGTACGCTTTCATGATTTCGCATATCTCGTCGAAATGCGTGTAGAGGAAGTTTTCCTGGTGATGGGCGAGGCACCATTTCGCCATGATGGAACCCCCGCGCGAAACGATGCCCGTCATCCTTTTGGCGGTCAACGGAACATAGCGGAGCAGCACACCGGCATGGATCGTGAAATAATCGACGCCCTGCTCGGCCTGTTCGATCAATGTGTCGCGGAAGATTTCCCAGGTAAGGGCTTCGGCTTTGCCGTTCACTTTTTCCAGCGCCTGGTAAATAGGGACGGTCCCGAGGGGGACAGGGCAGTTCCGGATGATCCATTCGCGGGTTTCATGGATGTTTTTGCCGGTACTGAGGTCCATGATGGTATCTGCTCCCCAGCGACAAGCCCATACTGCCTTTTCCACCTCTTCTTCGATAGACGAGCTGACGGCGGAATTGCCGATGTTGGCGTTGATTTTGACGAGGAAATTGCGCCCGATGATCATGGGCTCACTTTCCGGATGATTGATGTTGGCGGGGATGATGGCCCTGCCGGCGGCGATTTCACTGCGGACGAACTCCGGAGTTATAAGCCTGGGCGCATTGCCCGTACCGCGATGTTGTTGCCAGAGCGGGTCTCCGTCCCGGAAAGCGACGTCTGCCCGTTGATTTTCCCGGATAGCGATGTATTCCATCTCAGGAGTAATGATGCCTTTGCGGGCGTAGTGCAGTTGGGTGACGTTGGAGCCGGCGCGCGCCTTGCGCGGCAGCGGCGGTTCACCCGTGCGGAGGTGCGCCAGGGCAGGATCTGCGAGGCGGGCGCGGCCGTAGTCGGAAGTCAGGGCTGGCAGCGTAAGAACGTCTCCCCTTTCGTCGATCCAGTTTTCGCGGAATCGGGGCAGCCCTTTCGCGGGGTCTATGAAAATGGAAGGGTCGGTATAAGGGCCGCTGGTATCGTACACCGTAACGGAAGGATTCGGTGTGGAAGCGCCCTGGCGGCCATGAGCGCGCGTGTCTGTCTGGGAGATTTCGCGCATGGCTACTTGAATGTCTGGCCTGGAACCCTCGACATAGATCTTCTGTGAGGCAGGAAATGGCGTGCGGGTAATACGGTGTTGCATGTTGAAAAAGATAAAAGGTTACGAATGGGCATGAAGAGGGCCTTACGTCCCCGGGAGGCGCAAAAGCTCGTCCGGCTCCTTGTGATTGGTGCGGATGCCGGTAAATAATAATTGATGTGCCGTGATCAGCGATTGCGGGCAGCTACGCCGGAAGCGTTGTTGCGCCTTCGTCTTTGTTAATGGACGATGACGATGCGGATTCCTGTGTCAGTCAGCGATGGTGGATGGCTTCGTTGGAAAGCAATCTGGTGGTAGCCAGACGTTATTGCCAACAAAGGCGCGTATTCCTGCCTGGTCTCCCGGCAATTCCCGGCAATGGAACATGGAAGCAACACTGGTCACCGTTGCCAATGACCGGCAGTGATGATGCGTAATCAATTTCAATCTATGAACGACGATTTAACACGTTATAAAGTGTTGCCGGTTGAACCATTCAACACCGTCATTTTATGTGAGGGTGATTGATTGTGCTCCGGAGTATGCAGGCATCAAACGGAACCTGCCCACTGAACGCGAAACCGTCTGGGATCTCGAAATGAAAACCGTACCAATAGCGCGCATCGCTGACGCAGTCCCCATTATCCGCCCTGGGTGGCCTGGATAATGGTCACCTGATCGTCTGGCACAAGCAGGGTACTGGGCCAGTCTGGCCTGGGTATGACCCTTCGGTTCACCGCTACGGCGATACCTTTGCCGGTTGAAAGCTGAATAAACTGTAAGAGCGCAGTAACGGAGGTTTCCGGCTGCACCGCATAAAGTTTATTGTTTACAAGCACTTCCATGTTTGCAAGGAATTTAAGTGAAACAATAAACTTTAAGGATGTGAGAGAAGGAGTTCAGTATTACTTTTCCCTACGGCAGTGTGAACTGCATCAGGTACTGAGGGTATCATCTCAGTTTTCCCGTTTCCGGGAAAACACCCCTAAAGTGATTACAAATCTAAGCGATGAAGGGCCAATTTCCAAATTGGATAAAACACACACATTCATATGACGCGAAATTCGCATCGCTACAGTGAGAATGCTCTTTGAAATTCCTTAGTCGCCGATCCTTCCAAAATAAAGCACGCCCTGGCACCCTAGTTCCGGAGAAAGAAAGCCGAACTTGTAACGATATTAATACGAATTTGACGAGAAGTTGTCCACACCGATACACGGATGATGTTCATGGTATGTAAAACTCGTGTCAGCTTCATCCGTTTTGAATAGAAGCGCAAAACATAAAAGTTCCCCACGCAATCTAAAAACCACGATAAATTTTTCATAGGCAAAAACAATAGAAAAAAGCACTCGTAAAAACTTTCACCATTGGCATTCACCAAAATCAGTATTTGCCCAATTTGCCAAGAGCCTTGTCGATAGAGGAAAGCATCGTTTCCCGGAAATGGCCATGGACTTCATGGAGCGTATTGGGACGGTCCATCATTTAACCGAACGAACTATTGGGAATAATTAAAGTATTCCGGTAAAGGCATCAACATCCATCATTCCACTAACTTTATCCCTATGGAAGCATTAAATAACGCCGAAGTCAAGATCATTCACCGGCAAACTCCGGAATCTTCCGCGATGGTAGCCAACACCCGCCGCGCCATGACCCTCACCGCAGCCATCAACCGGCTAACGTTCAATGACGCCGACCAGGTCCGCGAACTGTTCAGTCAGCTGATCGGGCAGACGGTCGACGAAAAATTCATCCTCATCCCGCCCTTCTACACCGCCGGAGGGAACGAAATCCGCGTAGGCCGCAATGTTTTCATCAATCAGAACTGTACGTTTTATGACCTCGGTGGCCTCGATATCGGCGACGACGTCATGATCGGGCCAAACGTCAGCATTATTACCACCGGCCACCCCGTAGACCCCACAGCCCGCCGCGCCATCACCATCGGGAAACCCATCGTGATCGGGAGCAATGTCTGGATCGCGGCAGGCGCCATCATCATCGGGGGAGTAACGATCGGTGAAAACTCGGTAGTAGCCGCAGGAGCGGTGGTGACGAAAAACGTACCCCCGAACACTCTGGTCGGCGGCAATCCTGCACGGATTATTCGCGCGATCGGGACACAACCACCTGTTTAGCATTATCTTTGATAGGATACATTAAACAACCATTCGTATGACCCGCATCCTCCTGCCAGCGATCCTCCTCCTCGCCGCCGCTTGTAACAACGGCGAAGGTGAGGCGCATAAAGACAGTGTAGCCGTTACCGGAAGCGACACCATCTTCATCGAACGGCCGCTGGAGCCCGCCGTGGCATTGGATGCTGTTCATGTCGATTCCACTCTTCTCCCCGGCCGCTGGGTACAGCCCGCCGAAGGGGTAGACACCCTCCTCCTCGGGTTTCAACTCAAAAAAGGAGGCAAAGCCTCCTCCATCCAGCTGGAATCCCTCAAATACCAATCCTGGAGCATCCATAACGACACCCTCCTCCTCCACGGCCTCGCCGGATACTCCAAAGCAGACACTATCTTCCTGCAGACAGACACCCTCCTCATCCGGGAACTCTCCGATACCGCCCTCCGCGTCCACCCCGTAAACGCCGCAGAAGGCCATATCGAAACGTTCAAACGCCAAACCTCCACCGGTTCCAAAAAACGCAGGTAACCACCAGCTTAATTCCCGGAAACACCACGCCAGCAAGCTTTCTGCAAATTCCGCCAAAAACATTTTTCCGGGAAATCCTCCCCGCTGGTTTTAGGGCGAAGTGACGCAAATCCATTTATGCATCGGAACGGTAAAAGGTCAGCAAACCCAGGCCGGTCTTTCCCGCGCAATGCAGGATGGGATTGGATGGATCAGCCATGGTAAAGGTTTTCAGGGGAAGTTGACCGCGTTTGGCAGCAAGAAAGCAGGAATTAAGGGCAACGGGACGCAAAAGCAAAGAACAACCCCTTCCGGCGAAAATTTCGCCGGAAATGCTCCGTTTGCCCGTAAAAGGAAAGAAAATCATCCGCCGGCTACCTTTCCAGGTGGCGACTGCATCATCAGCGTTGTTTCATGGATATCGGGATAGGAGGACCGGCCTTTCGGGTTACAAAGGGTCGCTTCGGCCAGGGAGTCAACAGGATAGTAACGCAAGTTCCCCGTTCAGGATTCGGGAGGTTCTTCATCAGGCGGGTATGGTTTTCACCATCGCCTAAGAGAGGAACTTGCGGTCCAGCTTGCGCTGTTTACAGGTTATACATTTGCCAGATCCCGATCGCAGTGGCTACGATCGCTAAAAACAAACCGGCAACGGTCATTTGCAATTCATCAATATTCTTGCGGGCAATAACGGCCGAAACCACGCAAAGCGCAACTCCCGCCGAGCCCATGTAAACCGATGCTTCGGGCGATTTAGTGATGAAAGCGAACGCAGCGGCAACTACGCCGATGAAAATGGATGCAAAACCTGCAATCTTGGGCAGACTTGTTGGGTGGTGCATTGTGTACGAATTATAAGTGATCAAAAAATTGGCTATTGGTGCAATCCTGTCTGTTGATGTTGCGGGTCCGCGACCGGCACATCTTCCCACGGTGTCTTCAGCAAGGGCCCGATCTGCTGATATCGTTCATCCAGGTACTCATCCAACCCATAACGAAGACGGGTCGTATCTTTCACGGTCACGAACGTGCCAAATAGGCGGTCCCAGATAGAAAATATATTGGCGTAATTCGAATCGGTCTCCGGTTGATAACGGCTGTGATGCACCTTGTGCATGTCCGGCGAAACGATCACCCAGCTCAGCGCCCTGTCCACCGCCTGCGGCAAATGGATATTGGCGTGGTTGAACTGGCTCATGAATGCGGAGAGCGACTGGTAAAACATCACCATCCACATCGGCACGCCCATCGTGAAAATGGCCAACAGCAGCGCGCCCACCCTGAAAACACTCTCCACCGGGTGATGCCGCAAAGCCGTAGTGGCATCTACCGCCGTGTCTGTATGGTGGATTTTGTGGAAATGCCACATCCACGCCGTTTTGTGTTGTACCCAATGCACCAGCCAGGCCCCGATGAAATCCATCATCATTACCGCCAGCAGGCAATGCAGCCAAACCGGCATCCCGAAGAGGTACAACAGCCCGAAGGGCTTGCTGGCCGTCCAGTCAGACACACTTACGATCAAAAAAGCGAACCCCAGGTTTACCAGCGCCGTGGTCAGCGTGAAAAACAGGTTCGTGCCCGCATGTTTGAACCGGTTATTCCGGAACCGCATCCTCGGGATCACGCCTTCGATCACCCAGAGGAGCACCAGCCCAGCTACCAGCATCGCGGTGCGGTAGTGTGATGGTATATGTTCGAAAAACTCCATCATTCGTACCAGCGTTTCGGGTCGTGTAAGCGGACCAGTTATGAATCCTTACGGTTGTTATCACTTAGAAATTACGACATTTTGCCCAATAGTGGCGGGTTTCAGCCCATATATTTCTTACGGCTGAAGGAAGGTTTTCATTCATAGATTTATTTATATAACAAGAAAAAATTAAGCGTGGAGAGAAAATGGGGTTTGGGAGAAGAATGCCGGAATTGTTTAATATATAATGGTTTTCCATGGGAAATAAAAAAGCCGCCTTTTGACGGGCGGCTTTTTCTATGCGGATTCGTTCGATGATCAGTTGTTCATCAGCAGGGGCATCACCAGCATGAGCAGGTCTTCCTCTTCGGCTTTTTCTACCGGGCGGAGGATGCCGGCCTTGGTCGGCGCGCTCAGGTCGATGGTGATTTCGTCTCCCTCTGCTGCGTGCAGCATTTCGATGAGGAATTTGGCGTTGAAAGCGATCTGCATGTCCTCGCCGCTGTACTGGCAGCTCATGCGCTCGTTACCTTCGAAAGAGAAGTCCACATCCTGCGCGGAAAGCTGCAGCTCGGAGCCGCTGATGCTCAGCGCCACCTGGTTGGTGCTCTTGTTGGCGAACACGCTCACCCGCTTCAGGGCGTTCTGGAAATCGCTTTTCACGAGGGTGAGGCGGTACGGATTGTCTTTCGGGATCACCACTTTATAATCGGGGAAACGCGCGTCGATCAGGCGGCAGATCATTTGTGCGTTCTCGTGGGAAACGAAGAAGTGGTTGCTGCTGTAGGCGATGCGGATCTCGCTTTCGTTATCGGGAATAGCGGATTTCAGCAGGTTCAGCGGCTTTTTGGGGACGATGAAAGTATCGTCCTGCGGGCATTTCACGTCCGTCCGAACGTACTTTACCAGCCGGTGCGCGTCCGTAGCCACGAAAGTGATATTGTCCGGGTGGAGCTCGAAGAACACGCCGGTCATCTGTGGGCGGAGATCGTCGTTGCTAACGGCGAACAGCGTTTTGTTGATGGCCGTGAGCAGTGCAGAGGAGATCATGGTGAAATTGGTGGCGTCTTCTGCCGCGGGCTCTTTCGGGAAGTTCTCCGGGTTTTCGCCCATCACCTTGTATTTACCGTTGTCGGAAGTGATTTCGACAGCGAAGGAATTGAGATCGATGTTGAAGGTCAGCGGTTGATCGGGCAGGTTCTTCAGGGAATCCATGAGGATCTTGGCCGGGATACAGATGCGGCCGCTTTCCTTGGCCTCTACCTCCAGTTTCACCTTCATCACGGTTTCCAGGTCGGTGGCCACAACGGTCAGCTCATTCTTTTCGATCTGGAAAAGAAAATCTTCGAGAATGGGCAGCACGGTGTTGGAGTTGATCACGCCGCTGATCTGTTGCAATTGTTTCAGTAAAGTGGAGGAAGAAACGATAAACTTCATAAGGTTACTTAATAATTGTTGCAAATGTAAGGCAAACAAAGATAGAAAGTTTCGCCAATGATCCACCCTCGGCTTTTCCACATCGCATGGCAACAAACAAAAATGCGAAAGACGAATGCTGCTTGTCAAAAATGCAGTTAAATCGTCATTTCTTGAATAAATATCCGGGAAAATGCCTGTATATTGAAAATATTGAAAACAATGTACCGGTTCTTTTAAATTATTGTCAAATCGGTTAATTTTGCGGGCGCAAAAAACATCATTTCATTAAAATCAAAATCAAGGGATATGAAACTGTCTCATTTAGCCGAAACGCTGATAGGTTCCGAAATAATCAAACTTGCAGGAGAGATCAAGGAAAAGCAGGCTAAGGGTGAAAAGATCTATAATTTCACCATTGGCGATTTCGATCCCAAGGTTTTCCCCATCCCCCTGGAGTTCGAAAACGAAATCTGCCAGGCATACCGGGATAAATACACCAACTATCCTCCGGCAGACGGTATCCTGGAGCTCCGCAAAGCGGTAGGCCAGTTTATCAGCGAGCGCGAGGGTCTCGATTACGACCCGCTGAGCGAGATCGTGATCTCCTGCGGCGGCCGCCCCATCATCTACGCAACTTACCGCACCATCGTTGACCGCGGCGAGAAAGTGATCTACGCTACCCCGTCCTGGAACAACAACCACTACACCCACTTCCTGGAAGGCGAGCACGTGGTGCTCGAAACCAAAGTGGAAAACGACTTCATGCCTACCGCGGCCGAACTGAAGCCCCTCCTCAAAGGCGCTACCCTCCTCGCCCTCTGCTCTCCCCAGAACCCGACCGGCACCACCTTCGCCAAAAAACAACTGGAAGAGATCTGCGACATGGTACTGGAAGAAAATAAAAGCCGCTCCGCCGGTGAAAAACCCCTCTACGTACTGTTCGACCAGATGTACTGGGTACTCACTTTCGGCGATACGCAGCACTACAACCCCGTTTCCCTCCGTCCGGAAATGAAGGATTATACCATCTTCATCGACGGTATGTCCAAAGCTTTCGCCGGTACCGGCGTGCGCGTGGGTTGGGCACTCGGTCCCAAGCACGTGATGAGCAAAATGAAATCCATCCTTTCCCACGTTGGCGCCTGGAGCCCCATGGCAGAACAGAAAGCCGCGGCCAAGTACCTCGTGCAGAAAGAAAACGTCGATAAATACCTCGCTCTTTTCAAAGGCGAAGTGGAAGAACGCCTCGTGAAAATCTACGAAGGGTTCGACGCGCTGAAGAAAGCCGGCCACGCCGTAGACGCCATCGCTCCCCAGGCAGCGATTTACCTGACCATCAAGCTCGACCTGAAAGGCAAAACCACTGCCGACGGGAAAGTGCTGGAAGACCAGGGCGCCGTTACCAGCTACATCCTCGACGAGGCGAAACTGGCGGTAGTTCCGTTCTACGCGTTCGGGTCCGACCGTACTTCTCCCTGGTATCGCCTGAGCGTGGGTACCTGCGTGAAGGAAGAGATCCCCGCAATGCTGAGCGCCCTCAAAGCTGCGCTTGAGAAACTGAAATAAGCCATACCATATATATAATGGTAACAATACCCGGCCCCGGTGCGCTCCACACCGGGGCCGTTTCTTTTTAACCCGGCGCGGCTTTAGTGTAACATGCAAATCAATGAAAATCAATCACTTTTAACTTTCGCTGATATGGCCACCCTGCACGTTAGACAGGCATTCATGCAGCTTAAACCGCTATTAATGATAATTTTACACAAATATTTTTAATGCGTAATTGCGGAAAACTGAAAGCGCGATGGACAGGTTTTCCCGGAAAATGAAAGCTCCACCGGAATGCCCACATAAATTATCCATCGCCTTCCGGAAAAATCCGATTGAAAATCAGCCCGTTTTGTCGGGTAAAATATTTTAACTGATAGGCAGCCCCATATCGTTATGCATCGCCTCAAATCGCCTAAAACCCTATTAATTACACTTTTACACAAAAGGTTTTAATGCGTAATTTAAAAAGCGTCTTTTGTGTAAAATGGCTAATAATATATTAAGTTGTTGATTATCAATTTAAATTGATTTTCGACCGGTTTCCGTCCAATTCATCCTCAAACACTTGCAATCCCCTCAAACCCAGGAAACTCCCTAAACTCCCATCTGTCACCAAATCGTTAAAAATGCGTTAAATGGTCAACTGTGCTTACTAAATTCAACAGAAGTTTCTAATTTTGACTTTATAACTAAAAAAGTCAGAAAGTTAATGTTAACTGAAAACAGGGATGAAACAAGGGAACGCATCATCGATGCGGCACTGAAACGGTTCACGTATTATGGCGCCTCCAAAACGACCATGAACGAAATCGCGGAAGACCTCCATTGCTCCAAAGCATCCCTGTATTACTATTTCCCCGACAAACAGGCACTGCACGTAGCCGTGCTCGAAAAAGCCGGGGAAACCTATTTCCACGATCTCCAGGAAAAAGCCGACCAGGCCGTAACCGCCCGCCAGGCCTTCATGGAGCTCATCGCCACCAGGCACGAATTCGCCCGCAGGTTTTGCCGGCTCGAATTGTTTAAAGTGTTGAAAGACAAACACCTGGTGCGCATCGCGAACAAAGCCTTCGAAGCCGCGCGCGACCGGGAAATAGGTATCATCACAAACATCATCGAAAAAGGCGTCGACCGTGGAGAAATGGTAAGCGCAGACCCGGCAAAGGTCGCCGCCTTGTATATGCATGCTATGATCGGCTTGCGCCTGTCACTGGTTAGCAAGGATTTAAGTGAAGAGATCAGTGACGAGGAATTTGAAAGGGTGCGGGAGTGGCAGGTGCAACTGGCCGACATATTCATCAATTCATTAAAAAAGTAAGATGCGAGACAGGATTCTGGAAACAACGCTGCGCTTGTGCAAAACTTTCGGGGTGAAAAGCATCACGATGCAAGACATCGCCCGGGAATGCGGTATCTCCAAGAAAACAGTTTACGAACACTTCTCCGACAAAAACGAACTGATCGACGAAGTGACCGGCTATATGACCGACACCTACCGCGACCGGCTCGCCGAATGTCACAACGCCGGAAAGAACGCGATCGATGAGCTCGTGATGTCTATCAACCACACCGAGCACATGGCGCGGAGCACCAACCCCATCCTCCTCTTCGAACTGGAGAAATACCACCCCTCCGCCTGGAAGCGGGTGCAGCATTTCAAACAGGATGAAATGGCGGCCACCGTGCTCGGCAACCTGGAGAGAGGCATCCGCGAAGGGCTCTACCGGCACAACCTGCGGACAGACATCATGGTGCACCTGCGGCTCCTCCAGATGGATTCGCTCTTCAACCCGATGCATTTCCCCGCCGCGCAGTTCGAACTGCACGACGTCATGTACCAGCTCACCGTTCATTATATCAACGGCATCGCCACCCCGGAAGGACAGGCGCTGCTGGAAACATACCTTCCTTCCGCTATCACCGCATAACACTATCGTCACAATACACAGCATGAAAAAATGGATCATACCGTTCCTGTTCCTCTCTTCCGCCTGGACCACGAACGTTTACGCACAAACGAAACAGCTGTCGCTGCAGGAGGCCCTCCGTTTTGCGCTGGATCATAACCAGCAGCTGGCCGTCAGCCGCCTGGAAGAGCAGATCGGCAAGCAGAAAACCCTGGAAGTCCGCGCCCAGGCCCTCCCCCAGATCACCGGTAACGCCAACATCACCGACAACATCAAGAAACAGGTGATGGTGCTCCCCGGAGAATTCAACCGCGACGAGCCCGGCAAACCGGTGGCGCTCCCCGTAGGTACCACCTGGAACGCTTCGGCCACCGCTGAACTGAACCAGCAACTGTTCAACCAGAGCGTTTTCACCGGCCTCCAGGCCGCCCGCTCCGGTGAAGAATATTACACCCTCCAAACGCAACAAACGAAAGAAGTTGTCATCTATAATGTTTCGGCGCTTTACTACAGCCTCCTCGTAAAACAGGAAAAACTCAACGTAGTGCAAAGCAATATCGACAAGATGACCAAACTCGTCGAAACCACCCAAAGCCAGCTCGATAACGGCCTGGCCAAAAGGATCGATCTCGACCGCATCAAAGTGAGCCTGGTGAACTACCAGACCCAGAAAAGCCAGCTGATCAACCAGCTGAAAGTGGACGAGAACAAGCTGAAACAAGCCATGGGCATGCCGGTAACCGAAGACCTCGAGTTCCCTCCCCTCGCCCTGAGCGATATCGAACAGAAAGCCGCGGTGACGACGGATTTCGGGGAATTCAACCTGTCTAACCGTACCGAATACAAACTGTTGAAGAAAAACGAAGAGCTGCAACAATTCCAGAAGAAAGCGTACATCGCCGAATACTTCCCCAGCCTTTCCTTCAACGGCCGGTATTCCTATAACAGCCTGAGCGACAAGTTCGACATGTTCAAAGGCAACAACGGCACCGCCAATAATTTCGGCATGGCTTCCATCGGGCTGACATTGAAGATCCCCATCTTCGACGGCTTCGCCCGCCGCAGCCGCGTGAACCAGGCCAATTACACCCTGGAGCAGATCGCCAAAAAACTGGATGCCAACAAAATGGAACTGACCACCGCGTTCGAGAACGCAAGGCTCAGCCTGCTGAACAGCCTCAGTACCATCAAGTCGCAAAAGGAAAACGTAGCCCTCGCCGACGAGGTGTACGCATCCACCCAAAATAACTACAACCTGGGCCTCGCCAACCTGACGGACCTCCTCAACTCGGAGACCTCCCTCGCCGAAGCCCAGAACAGCTATAACGAAGCCCTGCTCCAGTACAAACTCGCAGAGCTCGACCTCATCAAATCACACGGTAACCTGCCCTCACTCTTAAACTAATGCAAGCCATGAAGAAAGTTTTAATCTACGGCACTTTAACTATAGCAGCCCTCGCGGCCATCGTCTGGAAACTCAACGCCAACAAGGCAGCCAACGTCGCCAAGACGGAATTCGTGAAACAAAGCAACTCCGGCGAAATTCCCGTGCTCACCGAAAAGGCGACCCGTGTGGATTTCGATCAACACTTCGCCGCCAACGGCAACTTCGAGCCGTTCAAGGAACTGACCTACCTCGCTGAAGCCTCCGGCCGCATCAATCAATTGCTCGTAGACGAAGGCAGCTACGTGAAACAAGGCCAGATCATGGCGCGGGTCGACGATGAGATCGTAGGTACCGACCTGGCTTCCGCAAAAGCCAATCTCGCACAACTGAGAGTAGATAAAGACAGGTATGAGTCCGCTTTCAAGACCGGCGGCGTAACCCAGAAACAAATGGACGACGCCCGCCTCCAGTACGACCTTGCCGTTAGCCGCTACGAAGCCGCCAGCCGCAAAGTCAACGATACGTACGTGAAAGCCCCCATCTCCGGGTTCATCAACGCCAAATACGTGGAAAAGGGAACTTACCTCTCCGCCGGCACCAAAATGTTCGACATCGTAGACGTAAGCCGCCTCAAACTCCGCGTTACCGTTCCGGAAATGCAGGTTGTCAACCTCAACCTGGGCGACAAAGTGAACGTGACCACCAACGTATACCCCGAGATCCAGTATACCGGAAAAATCACCTTCATTGCCGCCAAAGGCGACCAAACGCTCAGCTACCCGGTAGAAATGGAAGTGACCAATATCAACGGCAAGCAACTCAAAGCCGGCATGTACGGGACCGCCAACTTCGAAATGCCGAAGCAGGAACCCACCATGCTCATCTCCCGCAACGCATTCGTGGGCGGTGTGAACAGCAACCAGATCTATGTGCTGGAAGGCGGCGTGGCCAAATTGCGCAAAGTGACCGCCGGCCGCATCTTCGGCGATAAAGTCGAAATCCGTGAAGGCCTGCAGGACGGTGAAACCGTGATCACCAGCGGCCAGATCAACCTGACCAACGGAGCCAAAGTAGCCGTGCAGGCACAGTAACGATTTGCTTGACTTAACAAACCGACACAATGAAGATTACAGAAGTATCGATAAAAAGGCCAACGGTGGTGGTGGTGCTATTCACCATCCTGACGCTGCTCGGGCTCATGAGCTACAAGGCGCTCAACTATGAGCTGCTGCCCAAGTTCTCGTCGCCCATCGTGACCATCGCCACCGTATACCCCGGGGCTTCGCCCTCGGAAGTGGAATCCACCGTCACCAAGAAAATTGAAGACGCCGTGGCCTCCATGGAAAACATCAAGAAACTGACCTCCAAATCCTCCGAAAGCCTCTCCCTGGTTACGGTGGAACTGAATAACGACGCCGACGAGGACATCGGCCTGCAAGACGCGCAAAGGAAGGTGAACGCCATCCTGGCCGACCTCCCGGGCGATGCCAAACCGCCGTCCCTCAACAAATTCTCCCTCGACGACCTTCCGATCATGACCCTCGCCGCCACGGCGAAAATGGACGACCGGAAATTCTTCGACCTGATCGACAAGCGCATCCAGCCCATGCTGTCCCGCTTGCCCGGTGTGGCCCAGATCTCCCTGATCGGCGGCCAGGAAAGGGAAATCCAGATCAACATCGACCCGAAAAAACTCGAAGCGTACAAGCTCTCCATCATGCAGGTACGCCAGATCGTCACCAACGCCAACCTCGACTTCCCGACCGGTAAGGTTAAAACCACCGATCAGCAGATCCTCGTTCGCCTGGCCGGTAAATATAAAGACGTAGACCAGCTCCGCGCCCTCGTGCTCACCACCACCGCCTCCGGCACACAAGTGCGCCTGGGCGACGTGGCCGATGTGCAGGATGCGCAGAAAGATGCGGAACGCCTGGCGCGGGTAGACCGCAACGCGTCTATCGCCCTCATGGTCCAGAAACAATCAGACGCCAACGCCGTGACCGTTTCCGAAGAGATCCACAAATCCATCGCCAAAATCGAAAAGGAATATGAAGCGGCCGGATTGAAGATCAAGATCGCGAACGACAACTCCGTGTTCACCCTCGAGTCTGCCGACTCCGTGATCCATGACCTCATCATCGCCGTGCTCCTCGTGGCCGCTGTGATGATGCTCTTCCTCCACAGCCTGCGCAACGCCATTTTCGTAATGATCTCCATCCCCGCGTCGCTCATCGCCACGTTCATCGGGATGAAATTGTTCGGCTTCTCGCTCAACCTCATGTCTTTGCTCGGCCTCTCGCTGGTAGTAGGTATCCTGGTGGACGACGCCATCGTGGTGCTCGAAAACATCTACCGTCACATGGAGATGGGCAAAAACAAAGTGCGCGCGGCGTTCGACGGGGTAAAGGAAATCGGGTTCACCGTAACCTCCATTACCCTCGTGATCGTGGTGGTGTTCCTCCCGATCTCGCTGACCAACGAACTGGTAAGTAAGATCCTCCGCGAATTCTGTGTGGTGGTGATGATATCGACCATGCTGTCGCTGCTGACATCGTTCACCATCGTGCCTTTGCTGGCTTCCCGGTTCGGTAAGCTCACGCATCTCACCGGCAAGAACTTCTTCGAGAAATTCATTCTGTGGTTTGAAAGACAGCTGGATAAATTCACCCGTTGGATGACCGGCATGCTGAAATGGGCACTGGCACACAAAACGATCACCCTCGTTGGTTCCGTTGTGCTGCTGCTGGCTTCTTTCCAGCTCGTGGGCCGGGGGTACATCGGCGGCGAGTTCATCCCGAAAGGCGACCGCGGCCAGTTTATCGTGATGCTCGAAATGCCAAAAGATGCATCCCTCGAACAAACCAACCAGGCTACCCTGAAAGCGGAAGCCTTCCTGGAGAAAAAACCGGAAGTGACTTCGCTGATCACCACCGTGGGCCAGACTTCGGAAGACGGTTTCGGTACTTCCCAGTCTACCGCCTACAAATCGGAAATCACCGTTCAACTGGTAGATCTGCACCAGCGTGAAGCGGCAGACCTCATCGCCACCCGCGTGAAGAAAGAGCTGAAAGCGGCCCTCCCCGGCGTGAAGGTGAAAACCACCTCCGTGAGCATCATGGGTACGGCAGAGCGTGCACCCATCGACGTGATCGTGATGGGTACCGACCTCGACTCGGTGTTCAAATTCGCGAAAGCGGGCATGGCAGAGCTGCAGAAGATCGAAGGCGCTACAGAAGTGAAACTGTCTGTGGAAGAAGGAAACCCCGAAATCAACGTGCAGGTGGACCGCGACAAGATGTCGGCACTCGGCCTCACGCTCGAAAACGTGGGCGGTACGATGCAGACCGCGTTCAGCGGTACGGCCGACGACTCGAAGGTGAAATTCCGCCAGGGAGAATATGAATACGACATCAACATCCGTTTCGGCGACTTCAACCGCCGCAACATCCAGGACGTTTCCAATATCGATTTCAAGAACGACAAAGGCGAGCTGGTGAAGCTGGCGCAATTCGCCACCATCACCGAAGGTTCCGGCCCGAGCCGCCTCGAGCGCCGCGACAAAAGCACCTCGGTGTCTATCCAGAGCCAGGTAATGGGCAAGCCCGCAGGTACGGTAACCCAGGAATTCGTGAAAAAGCTCAACGAGCTGCCGAAACCCATGGGCGTAAGCTTTGTGCTGGGCGGCGACGCCGAAAACCAGGGCGACTCGTTCTCTACCCTCGGTGTGGCACTGCTCATCTCCATTATTATGGTGTACCTCATCATGGTGGCGCTGTACGACAACTACATCTATCCTTTCGTGGTGATGTTCTCCATCCCGCTGGCCATCATCGGTGCCTTGCTGGCGCTGGCGTTGACCAACAATACGCTGAACATCTTTACCATCCTGGGTATGATCATGCTGATCGGTCTGGTGGCGAAGAACGCGATCATCCTCGTCGACTTTACCAACCAGATGAAGGAAGAAGGCCAGAGCACGTACGATGCGCTCATCCACGCCAACCACGCCCGTCTCCGTCCGATCATCATGACCACCATCGCGATGGTGATCGGTATGTTGCCGATCGCATTGGCAACGGGTGGTGTGGCCTCGACCAAGAACGGCCTGGCATGGGTGATCATCGGTGGTCTTATCACCTCGATGTTCCTCACGCTGATCGTGGTGCCCGTCATTTATTATGTGGTAGACAAGGCGATGGCGAAGTTCGGTATGGGACGTATTTCCAAGAAACGTTACATCCGCCAGCGGATGGTTGCGCCTACGGAACAGGAGATCGAAGCGCGCGACCTGCAATCCGCTTCGATGATGAACTGATAAAATACTTGCATAAGTGATAATAGTGTTACAAACAGTGTAACAGTTGTAGGTTTAACTAAATGGCCGGGATAATCTTATCCCGGCCTTGGTTTTTTATGCAAGTATGTGAGGGGTTTTAGCCCTTGATGATCTTGTTGTACGAACTGGTGATCCCTTTGATGAGCGAGGAGCTGAAGCCCTGGTGTTCCATTTCGTTGAGGCCCGCGATGGTGCAGCCTTTGGGGGTTGTTACCTTGTCGATCTCGGCTTCCGGGTGGCGGTTGCCTTTGATGAGCAGTTCGGCGGCGCCTTTCACCGTTTGCGCGGCGATGAGGTTGGCCGTGGCCGCGTCGAACCCGATCTCGATGCCGCCCTGGATGGAGGCGCGGATGAAACGGAGGGCGTAGGCGATGCCGCAGGCGCCGAGCACGGTGGCGGCGTCCATGAGCTTTTCGTCGATGGAAACGGTAACGCCCAGCTGGTCGAACATTTCCTTCACGAAGGCCGTCTGTTCTTCGGTGACGTTGCGGCCGCAGATGCAGGTGATGGACTCCTGGATGGCGATGGCGGTGTTGGGCATGGCCCGGAAGATGGGGAGGCCGGGCAGCGTGATCTTTTCGAGATCGTCGAGCAGTACGCCGGTCACCACGGAGATGAGGAGTTGTTTATCCGCATCGAAGCTGGCGCGGAGCTCGGTGAGGACTTCCTTAACGTTATATGGTTTGAGGGCCACTACCACCACGTCTGCTTCGCGGATGGCTTTGGCGTTATCTGATTCCACATGAACGCCCTGCTCGCGCAATGCGGCCAGGGTTGCGACGTTGCGCTTGGTGACGGTGATTTCTCCGGCCTGGGAGAACCCGCTTTTGAGGAGGCCTTCCGCGATGGCGGAACCGAGGTTGCCGCCGCCGATGATGGCGATTTTCTTGCCTGACATAGTCTACTGATTTGGAAGAGTAAGGTACGGTAAAACCCCCGTTCCTGCAAACCCCGCCAAAAATGAGAAAGCCCCCGGCAAGCCGGAGACTTTCGTCAGACAACATCAAAAAATATGACCATTCCTGATGACTCAGGCGTTAATCCAATGTTACGTGGCTCCAGTTTTCGCCGCTTTTGATCCGGTACAGCTGCATTTCGCTGATGGAAAACTGCTCCGCGATCTGCTTCATCGTTTTCCGCCCCGGCTTGTGCAACAGGCGCTTGATGCTCTTCACCTTGGCGATGTTCAGCTTCAGGCCTTTGGTACGGTGGCGCTGCTGCTCCTTGTAAGCGAGCTTCGCCGGGCTGTTTTGCTGGTGCTGCTCCATTTCCTCCTTGGTGGCCCAGCGGAGGTTGGAGACTTTATTGTTCTTTTTGTCGTAATCGAGATGGATGACGTATTTCTGCGAACGGCTGGTTTTGGGGATGAACAGGCGCGCCACTTCGCGGTGGAGGTAGAGCGACTGGTACGTGTCGGCCGGCTTGATGTTGAGCACCGTATAGCCTTCCACGGTAGAGCCGTTGAGCAGCCTCCCGTCTTCCTTGCTTTCCTGGTAACTCATCACTCTTCCCATATTGGAAACCGCGTAGCGTTTACGCAGGGCAGATTTGTTTTTGATCTGCAAGTCTTTCCAGACCTCATTTTTCAAGTTTTTGATTGTGGCCATTGTGAAAGCAATTTATATGGTTCATTTCTGGGGTTCAGTCCGGAACTTCACAACTCAGTTCTCTCTCCGGATGATTCGCTGTTGCTTCTATGCCAGCCATTGGGGCCATCGTCCTCTCAAATATATGATCTTTGTACTGATATGCTACGGCATCCAGGACCTCCTCGATCTTGGGGGCCGTAGTGCAAGTTACTAATTGTGCACGGAATTCTTTGATGTGCGGCAGACCTTTCAGGTAATTCGTGTAATGCCGTCTCATTTCGAGGATACCGACCACTTCCCCTTTCCACTGGATCGACCGGCGGAGGTGTTCCTTGCAGACGTCTACCCGCTCGGAAACCGTGGGCGGTGGCAGGTGCTGGCCCGTACGGATGAAGTGCTTGATCTCATTGAAAATCCAGGGGTACCCGATGGCCGCGCGGCCGATCATCACCCCGTCTACCCCGTATTTTTCCCGCGCCGCCACCGCCTGTTCGGGCGTGCAGATGTCTCCGTTGCCGAAGATGGGAATGTTAATGCGGGGATTGTTCTTGACTTTGCCGATGAGCGTCCAGTCTGCATGGCCTTTGTACATCTGCGTACGGGTGCGGCCGTGGATGGTCAGCGCCTTGATGCCCACATCCTGCAGCCTCTCCGCCACTTCCTCGATGTTTTTGGTATCATCGTCCCACCCCAGGCGGGTTTTGACGGTAACGGGGAGCTTGGTGGCCTTTACGACGGCCTCGGTGAGGCGGACCATCTTGGGAATGTCCTTCAGAATGCCGGCGCCGGCGCCTTTACAGGTGACTTTCTTCACGGGGCAGCCAAAATTGATGTCGAGCAGGTCGGGGTTGGCGGCTTCCACGATCTGGGCGGCCATGGCCATGGGCTCTTCGTCTCCCCCGAAGATCTGGATGCCGACAGGGCGCTCGAAATCGAAAATGTCCAGCTTCATCCGGCTTTTGATGGCGTCGCGGATGAGGCCTTCCGAGGAAATGAATTCGGAATACATCAGGTCTGCCCCCTCGCGCTTGCATACCGCGCGGAACGGCGGATCGCTCACATCTTCCATGGGGGCCAGCAAAAGCGGAAACTCACCCAGTTCTATATCTCCAATTTTCACCATATAATTGCTGCCGGTTAGAATTTATTCTGACAAAACTGATAAATGCCCTGTAAATTTACGCAAATTTAGCACAGCGAAAGTATGATGGACTTTATACGGAAGGCGTCCCCGTTCGGACAACTGGCGATTTTATTGGGATTGATGTCGGTCTGCTACCTGGGGTACAGTGTGGTGATGCTGATGGTCTTCCCGGCTATCAGCGGCGGCTATACGGTAATGCATGCCCAGGACCCCGCTGTTATGGCAATACCTTCCGTCGCATCCGCCTTTCGGATAATGCAATTTTTCTATACGTTCTGGTTGTTCCTCGTTCCCGGATTCCTGTTCGCCTGGGCTATGGGCCGGCCGGGGCAGTTTCTTGGGTTAAAGCGGAATATACCTTTCCTCCAGTTGATCCTGGCCTTGCTGATCCTCCTCTGTTCGCTGCAGCTGGTGGCGGCTTCGGCCGAATGGAATAAAGCGATTCCCCTCCCCCAACGGTTCCATGATATGGAAAAAATGCAGGAAAAGCTCACGAAATACCTCGTGCAGATGGATGATTCCTGGTCGCTGGTCCGGAATCTGTTCTTGATGGCGCTAATGCCGGCCATCGCCGAAGAGGTATTTTTCCGCGGGTGTATGCAGCCTTTGATCCAGAAGCTGTTGCGGAATGCCTGGCTGGGCGTTATCGTGACCGCGATCCTGTTTTCCGCCTTTCATTTCCAATTCCTCACCTTCCTGCCCCGTGTAGTGCTGGGCTTCGCGATCGGCGCGGTGTTCCTTGTAACGGGGAACCTCTGGCTGGCCATCGCGGCCCATTTTCTCAACAACGGCATGCAGGTGGTATTGTTTTATCTTTACCAGAACAAACTCATCAGCAAAGACCCTTCCGCCGACGAAACGGTGCCCTTGTATCTCGCCATTTTCAGCGCCGTCATCACGGGGCTCCTCATCTGGAGGCTCCAGCAGCGCGCCAAACAGGCGGGGTACAACTGGAAAACGGCATTGGCGGGACCAAAAAACTAACATTATGGAAAAAGACTGGGTAAAAGTGTACGCAAGCAACATCGCCTACGAATCCGAGATCATCCGCGGGATGCTCGACGAAAACGGGATCGAAGCCGTGATCGTCCCCCGGCAGGATTCATCTTTCGTGACCATGCTTCCGGGAATGGACGAAGTATATGTGCACGTCTCCAACGAGGCGCAGGCCAAACAGCTCATCGCAGAAAGCCGCCCCGAGCCCGGGAAAACGGAATAAACCGGGAACCACCGGTTCAACTTAAATCAACACATGAAGACTTTCATTACGCGGACCATCACCGCCCTGTTTTTCGTGGCCATCATGCTGGGAGGCATTTTATGGTCGGGACTATCCTTTTTCGCCCTGTTTTTCATCATCAATTTCTTTGCGCTGCGGGAATATGCTAGCCTGGTGCGCCATATCGATCCCGACTACACGGAAATTTCGCCCTGGCATCGCAACGGTGTGCTGGTGGCGGGATGTGCATTGTTTATGTCCATTGCGGGCGACCGGTTCGGGTACGAAGGGTTTTCACTGGGCGAGATCGGCTGGGTGCTGACGTTTATTTTCCTGCTGGTGATGCCGTTGGGGGAAATCCTCATGGGCAAGAACTTTTCGCTGAAAACGATCGGATATTCGCTGCTGGGGCTGTTGTACGTGACCGTCCCCTTCGGGATGCTGGTGGATATGAGCTTTTCACAGGACGTAGTGCCTGGTTTCGGCCAGCAGTACGTCTGGCTGTACCCCCTCACCCTGATCTGCGCCATCTGGATCAACGATACCATGGCTTATATCGTAGGCTCCCTCATCGGGAAAACCCCGTTCGCCCCGGCCATTTCGCCGAAAAAGACGATCGAGGGGACGGTTGGCGGGATGATCCTCGCGGTGGCGGCAGCCGGCGTGTTCGGTCATTTCTGGGGGTATCAGTGGATGCCGTTACAACACTGGATCGCCTTCGCGGCCATCGCAGCAGTCTTCGGGACGGCGGGCGATCTGCTGGAATCGCGGCTCAAAAGGCTGGCAGGCGTAAAAGATTCGGGGAGCATCATGCCGGGGCACGGCGGTTTCCTCGACCGGTTCGATTCCCTGCTCGTGGCCGCCCCCATCGCCTGGATCTACATGCGGCTCTTCTTCTGATAAACATTTTTCTTCATACCTTCGTACCGCCTCTATTAAAAAGGCCAGATAAAATCTACTGAATCATGACGATCCACCGTGAGGGCACCGCTACCATCGCCCTAACATTCGCCGTACTGGCGCTGCTCAACATCGCAGTGTTCTATTTCCTTTTCGATACGCCGGTACTGTGCTATACGCTGCTGGGTATTTCCATCGTGTTTTTCCTGTTCATCGTTTCCTTCTTCCGCATCCCCTCCCGCGAAATGAAATTCGACGAACGGCAGGTGATCGCCCCGGCAGACGGGAAGATCGTCGTGATCGAGGAAACCTACGAACCGGAATATTTTAAAGACAAGCGCCTCCAGGTGTCGATCTTCATGAGCCCGGCCAACGTGCACGTGAACCGCAACCCCATCAGCGGCAGCGTGAAACTCAGCCAGTACCACGCCGGCAAATACCTCGTGGCCTGGCACCCGAAAGCCTCTACGGAGAACGAACGCCATACGGTCGTGATCGGCAACGGCAAAACCGACATCCTCGTGCGCCAGATCGCCGGCGCCCTCGCACGCCGCATCGTCAATTACCTGAAACCCGGTATGGACGTGAAGCAGAACACCGAAATGGGATTCATTAAATTCGGCTCCCGTGTAGACCTGTACCTGCCCATCGGCACCAAAGTGAACGTGAACCTCGAACAGATCGTCCGCGGCGGCCAAACCGTGATCGCTGAATTGGCCTGATGATTTTAACGTTTCTTTTCAAAAGGGAAACCGTATCTTCAATCATACAAAGACACACCGCATGAAACAATTCTTTTTGACGCTCTCCGCCGTAGCACTGCTCGCCGGCCCGGCACTCGCCCAGGAAAAGCCTGTTGCGACGAAAAAGGCTCCCGCCAATAAAGAGGAAGCCTGCCACAAGGGTAAAGACGCATCCTGCTGCCAAAAAGAGACCGCCGCCAAAGGCAAATCCTGCTGCATGCCGATGCCCTCCCGCTCGCAAGCCGCCGCCAAAGCCTCGGCCGCCAAAAAGAAAACTGCGGACAAAAGCTGACTTTTTGCAGCCATTATATTGGGAAGTCCCGGTAGCATTACGTTACCGGGATTTTTTTGTGCCTACAATATGTTCTTCAGCTCGGAAAGGTTTTTGATCGTGTAAGTCGGGGAAACGCCCTGCTGTACGAGGTTCGGCGCAAAATACACCTGGTCCATCCCCGCTTGCTGCGCACCGAGGATGTCTACCTCCAGCGTATCGCCGATCATGATACTGTCTGCCGCCGTGGTGTTCGACAATTTCATCGCATAATCGAAAATTTCGCGGTGCGGCTTCAGCGAGCCCGCGCTCTCGGAAGTCACGATATGCGTAAAATAATGACCGATCCCGGAGTGCTGCAGCTTCAGTTTCTGCGTTTCCTCAAACCCGTTTGTGATCAGGTGGAGGGGATATTGTTTATCGCGCAGGTAGTCCAGTACCTCGACCGTGTCGGGGAAGAGCGCGGTTTTGGTGGGGAGGATTTCCAGGAACCGCTCGCTGAGGGTTTGGCACAGTTTGTCGTCGCACAGCTTGAACGCGAGGAAAGTTTGCGTGAAGCGTTTGATGCGCAGCTCGTTGCGGTTGATGAAGCCCTTGCGGAAGCGGTCCCACAGTTTATCGTTGATTTCCGAATACACCACGAAGAAATCTGCGTAGGAGGAAATGCCTTTGCCGGCAAGGTTATGCTCGTAAAAAAGTTCCTGCAGGGTGGCGTTGGAGTTGGCTTCGAAATCCCAAAGGGTATGGTCCAGGTCGAAAAAAATATGTTTATATCTCATGATGGGTCCGTTCGTTGGCTAAAGTGGTGAAAGGCAAAGGTACGACAAATCCATTTTTCCCTTATTTTGCCGTATTAAAAGCGTATTAACAACAAGACACACAAGGGTATGTATGCAATCATCACAGGCGCCAGCAAAGGCATCGGGAAAGCGGTAGCGGAAAAGCTGGCGGCGGAAGGGTTTGACGTGGCGATCTGCGCCCGGGGCGTGCAGGAGCTGGAAGCAACGGCGCGCGGCATCCGGGAGCAAAGTCCCGCTGCCAGGGTGCTGGCGCTGCCGGTGGACATGGGCGACAAGCAGGCTGTGCTGGCTTTCGCCGACGCCGTTCGCCGCGAGTTCGGCGACGCACCGGCCATCCTCGTCAACAATGCGGGCATCTTCGTGCCGGGGGCGGTGCATGAGGAGGAAGACGGTCACCTGGAAAAAATGATGGCCGTGAACCTTTACAGCGCCTATCACCTCACGCGTGCCTTCATCCCCGCCATGAAATCGGCGAAGAAAGGGCATGTTTTCAACCTTTGTTCCACGGCCAGCCACAAGGCGTACCCCAACGGCGGGTCGTACAGCATCACCAAATTCGCCCTGCTCGGGTTTTCGAAAAACCTGCGGGAAGAAATGAAGCCCCACGGCGTGAAAGTCACCTCCATCAGCCCGGGCCCCGTTCTCACCGCTTCCTGGGAAGGGTTCGACGGGCCGGAAGACCGGCTCATGGAGCCGGCAGACGTGGCGTCCATGCTCTGGGCGGCATATAACCTCAGCGCCCAGGCGGTGATCGAAGACATCCTGATGCGCCCTCAGCTCGGGGACCTCGGGTAAATGTGGGATGACCCCCAAATCCTTTACTGTAGCCATTTTCAAGCTGCTTTTTTAACTTACTTTTAACTTGTCCGCGGCAAAGGCCGGCCAGGCATTGGTTAAATTTGTCATAGATGAAGTTTTATATCGCCAGATTGAGAAAAAATCTCGTTTTGCTCTTCGCCGTACTGCTGACGGCGGCAGGCGCCAGCGCCCAGGAATTCCGCTTCACCGCGCAAGTCAACACCAACGTGATTGCGCAGGATGAATATGTGCAAGTCCAGTTTACGCTCATCAACCCCACGAACCTCAGCGAATTCAAGGCGCCCTCGTTCAAGGGCTTCGAAGTGGTGCAGGGGCCTTCGCAACAGCAGGGCATGTCTAACGACAACGGGCGTGTCACCACCTATTATGCATTTTCATACACCCTGGCCCCTACGCAGCCCGGCAACTTCACCATTCCCGGCGCCACGGCGCGGGTGGATGGAAGAACGGTACGCAGCAATCCCGTTTCCATCGAAGTGACGAAAGCCGGAACGCCCGTGAAGCCGCAGGCGCAGCAACCCGTACAGCCGAATTACCCGCAGCGCCGGTATCCCGGAGAAGCGCATCCCGGCGTGCTCCGCCCGGGCGACGATGCCAGGGAACAATTGCGAAAAAACGTGTTCGTGCGGGTGGAAGTAGATAAAACGAACGTATTCGAAGGGGAACAGATCACCGCCACCTATAAATTGTATACCCGGCTGCCGACGAACTCCAGTGTTACGAAAGTGCCCGCGTTCAAAGGGTTTTCCGCCAAAGACATGGACATTCCCAATCCGCCGCGGCCAACCGAAGAAATGGTGAACGGCGTGCCTTTCAATGTGTTCGTGATCCGCAAAACGTTACTGTTCCCCCTGCAATCCGGCGAGCTGGAACTGGACCCCGCGGAAGTGGATAACCAGGTCCATTTCGTGAAAGTAGGCGGCAGCGGCCAGCGCAAACGCGCGCAAACCAACGATCCGTTCCAGGATTTATTCGCAGACGATCCCTTCTTCGACCAACCTGAAGCCGAGATCGTTCCCTACAGGATCCAGAGCCCCGTGGTGAAAGTGCAGGTGAAGCCGCTGCCGGCGGAAGGCAGACCGGCCAGTTTCAATGGCGCCGTCGGGCAATTCACCATGAACGCTACGCTGGATAAGGACCAACTGAGCACCGACGATGCACTTTCGCTGAAAGTGGCCATCAGCGGGCGTGGCAACGTGAACCTGTTGAACGCTCCGCCGCTGGACATTCCGGCCGCATTCGAAAAATACGATCCTACCGTTACCGACAATATCGAAAAGAACAGCAATCCCCTCAGCGGCAGCCGCACGTTCCAATATGCGCTCATGCCGCAGCAGAAAGGCGATTACACGCTGAAACCGGTCGAGTTTTCCTACTTCGATCCCGCGGCGAAAGCTTATAAAACCATCACATCCGCGCCGTTCAGCGTTCATGTGGTGCAAGGGAAGGAAGTGAAGAAAGAAAAAGCCGATTTCGGCGGACAAACAGACCTGGCGGGCATCCGTACCAGTGGTACGAAATGGAGCAAGCAGCGCCCGTTCTTTTTCGGGAAGCCCCTGTTCTGGGTGCTGTTCCTGCTGCCGGTGCTGGCCATTGCCGGGGTGGCGTATTACCGCCGCCGCGAGCAGTACAACACGAACAATGCCGCGCTGCTTCGCCATCGACACGCCAACAAGGTGGCCCTGAAACGCCTGGAGCTGGCGGCACGTTATCTGAAGGAAGGAAAAGACAAGGCTTTCTACGAAGAAACGTCGCGCGCGCTGTGGGGCTACCTCAGCCATAAGCTCCGCATCCCCATGGCCGAAATGTCGAAACAGCGGGTGGATGATAAATTGACGAAACTTCGCCTCAGCGATGCCGCCAAAGAAAAACTCTTCGCGCTGACAGACCGTTGCGAACGGGCGCTCTACGCGCCGGGAGACTCTGTGGAACTGCGCCAGGGCGCTTACCAGGAAGCCGTTGAAGTGATCACCAATATCGAAAACGAAATCAAAGGACGGGCGTAAACCACGCCGGAAAAACAGTTATATGCAACCATTCATTTCTTACTGCGCCCGCCTCCTCCTCGTCTTCCTGCTTGCCGCAACTGCCGTCAAAGCCCAGGAGCCCGCCGCCTTCAATGAAGCCAACCGGCTCTACGAACAGCAGCAGTTCGCCGAAGCCGCCGCCAAATACCAGCAAGTGATCGATTCCGGGTTCCAGGTGGCAGACCTGTATTTCAACGCGGGGAACGCTTACTACAAATCCAGCCAGACGGCCATGGCCGTTTACAGCTTCGAAAAAGCGCTCCGCCTCCAGCCCGGCGACGAAGCCATCGAGCACAATCTTGCCCTGGCCAACCAGAAGGTCGGCAGCAACGTGGAAACGCTTCCGCTGCTTTTCTTTGAGCGGTGGTGGCTGCAATGGCAGCAGCTGCACACGCCCGCAGGATGGGCCAACTGGAGCATCGCCTGGAGCTGGATATTTTCCGCGCTCATCATCGCTTACTTCTTCTTTCCCGTTCCGGGAAAAAAATACATCCGCTGGGCGCTCGCCGTTACCGGCATCTTCCTCGTCGGCTATTTTTCCATGGCCGCGTGGATGCACAGCCAATCCTTCAACAGCAACGACGCCATCGTGATGAACAATTCGGTGAAGGCCAAATCCGCACCCGACGATGGGGCCAAAGACCTGTTTGAGCTGAAGGAAGGCATGAAGGTAAAAGTGCTCGACGCCACCAGCCAGTTTGGTAAAGTGCAACTGTCTGACGGGAAAACCGGCTGGGTGCCGGTGAACGAGATCAAGCGGTTATAATTTCTCGATCTTTTCCAGGAATTCCTGTTTGCGGTTGCGGGCCAGCGGCACGGTGCGCCCGTCGGCCATTACGATATCCCCACCATCGCCCTTGATGTATTTGAACATGTGGGACAGGTTGATGATGAAGCTGTTATGCGTGCGGAAGAATCCCTTGTCGCGCAGCGTATCGTCTACATCCCGCAGTGGCCGGCAAATCATGACCGGTTTGGGGGATTCGTGCAGGAAAATGCGGGTGTAACTTCCTTCCGATTCGCAATACAGGATATCTTTCACGGGGATCATGCGGAGCCCGTCGAAGGTAGGCAGTGCCACGCGCCCGAACTGCGGCATTTGTTCGCGCAGGAGGCGCAGGACCGTGTCTGCCTGCATCTGGGCCGCAGGGTGAAGTTCTGCGGCTTTGTTCACGGCTTGTACCAATTCTTCCTTACCAATGGGTTTGAGGAGGAAATCGAGCGCGCTGTGGCGGATGGCTTTGATGGCGTAGCGGTCGTGCGCGGTGGTGAAGATGACGGAGAACCGGTGCCAGGAGCAGTTTTCGAGGACGGAGAAACCGTCGGCGCCGGGCATTTCCACGTCGAGGAACACGAGATCGGGCTGGCTGCGCTCGATGGCGGCGCGCCCTTCTTCCGCCGATCCGCTGCAGGCAACGATTTCCAGTTGCGGGCAGTATCGGTTCAATTGCATGCGCAATACTTCGCGGCAGTGCTCTTCGTCGTCTATAATGATCGTTTTCATGGGGGTACAGATATGGCGGTGTGTATTCCGGTCAACTTCGGGGTATCCAAATTTACTTAAAAATCCTTTCTTCATGCGCCACCTCGTCGTAGGTCACGTCTGGCAGGCGGATGAGGGTATAGGTGCCGATGCGTTGGTGATGCTCGTCGTACCGGTGGCCGGAAGTAATGTTGGCATGCGTATGGTACCGGTGGTTGATCCAGTGGAGCCGCTCCCCTGCTACGGCGATGGCGGGCGTTTTCTGTTGATGGAGATGGAACGCGCCATGCCGGGCGATGCCGTTGTCTTCCAGCCTGACGAACATGCCGTCGTCATTTTTCCCGATTTCGACCTGGATGTATCCTTTGCCTTCTTCGCGCTGCAGGAGGCGGTTCCAGATGGCGTTTTGTACGTATGGCTGGATGAGGAACGGGGGGATGAGGACGTTGAGGGGCGGATGGCCGGGCAGCAGGCGGATGTCGTATTCGAACTGACCGTCGAACCGGAGGGATTCCAGTTGGAGGTAGAGATCGAGGGTTTCGAGGTCTTCTTCCAGGGAAATCCATTCGCGGCTGCTGTGTTCCAGCGTCATGCGCATGAGGCGGCTGAAGCGGGTGAGGTAGGAAGAGGCCATGTCGGTGCTGGAGGAAAGGATGAAGCTATGGATGGCATTGAGGCTGTTGTAGATGAAGTGCGGGTTCATCTGCGTCTGGATGGTGTGAAGTTCCAGCGAGGCTTTGCCGCCCTGGAGGTGGTATTGGGCCTGCATGCGGCGGCGCATCCTTCTTTCCCGCCACCAGAACGCACCTGCCACGAGGGCTCCTGCGAGGAAGAAAAGGATGGTCAGCGATACAGCGGTACCCGGGAAAAACGATGGTTCCGGCGCGGCAACCGTTGGATAAGCATGCGATTGAACCGTGGCATTAGCGGGGTTAATCATATCGAGTTCTAGTCCGCTCAAATATAATCTGCGGCCCGGCTCCGGAAAAGAGGGAAGTCATAGCTGGCGGGCGCCGCCGGAAAATCGGCGGCACAGCGGGGTTATCTGGCAAAAGGCTTTATCAGCCGTCGGTAAACTTGTAGCCAACGCCCCGGACGGAGTGGAAATAGCGGGAATTGCGGCTGTCTTCCTCGAAGTATTTGCGGAAATTGAGGATGAAGTTGTCGATCGTGCGGGTGGTCGGATATACGTTGTAGCCCCAAACCACCTGGAGTATTTTTTCGCGGGTAACCACTTCGCCTTTGTTCTCGATGAGGAGCTTCAGCAGCATGGTCTCCTTTTTGGACAGTTCGTGGTGCTTACCGTCTTTGCCCACACATTCCTGCGCGGCGAAATCGATCATATTGTTCCCGAAACGGTATACGTTGGGCACGCTGTCCTTATCCTGGATCTTTTTGTTTTTGACGATGAGCTTTTCTACCCGGAGAAGCAGTTCCTCGAGGTTGAAAGGCTTGGTCATATAGTCGTCTCCCCCTTTCTTGAGGCCCAGCACGCGGTCGGCGCTGCTGTTCTTGGCGCTGAGGAAAAGGATGGGCACTTCGTTGTTCTGGATCCGGATGTTCTCGCAAACCGCCAGGCCGTCCATCTCGGGCAGCATGATGTCGAGTATGATGAGGTCGAAATATTCGTTCTTGACGGCTTTGAGGGCGCTGGTGCCGTTATCTACCGCCGTAACCTCATAACCTTCCAGCTCCAGGTTGAGTTTTAATGCCTCCTGCAGGTTCTCTTCGTCTTCTACCAACAAAATTGATGCTTTCGTCGCTTCCTTCATAAATGCATTGGGTGAATGGTGAACGGTAAAATGCTTTTCCGGTTATTGCCTATAAAATTACGTACAACCGGTTAATTTTATACAGGTTGGAGGGAATAATCCTGCCATTTGATCTCAAAACACGTGCCTTTCGGCAAGTTGTCACGCACGGAGATGGTCCCGCCGTGCTGTTCCACGATCTTCCGGGTGAGGTAGAGGCCCAGTCCGGAGCCCTTCGACTTCCGGGTATTCTCGTTCCCGATGCGGTAAAACTTCATGAAAATCTTGCTTCTCTCCTCCTGCGGAATGCCGCTTCCTTCGTCGCAAACCCGCATCAGCAGGTCGTTTTGCTCCGTCTTCAGGCTCACTTCGATCTTCGTCCCCTTCGGCGCATACTTCACCGCATTCTCTACGAGGTTGTTCAGCATGAGCGTGATCATAAATTTATCCGCTTCCATCCCGATCCCCGGCTCAATGTCTGCCAGTATGTCGTGACTTTGTATCCGGTCGCGCAGCTCCTGCAGCGCATTGCCCAGGGCCTGGCTCAGGTCCAGCGGCTCCAGGAAGGGCTGGGAGTTCTGATGTTCGAACTGCGACGCCAGGAGGATGTTGTTGCAGAGCTGGTCGAGCCGGTTCGTTTCCCGGATGGTGGCGTCGAGCAGTTTCTTCTCTTTTTCTTCGTCGAGCTTATGTTTACGGAGCGTTTCGAGGTTGAGTTTGGCGATGGCGATGGGGCTTTTCAGCTCGTGGGTGACGGCCATCATGAAATTCTGCTGTTGCTGCTGCAGGCGCATCTGTTTCCACACGGCGCGGTATACGATGGAAGCGCCGGCGAGGATGATGATGAGAAAAATGGTGCCTTCGCCGATGTACTTGAGGGTGCGCATGCGCTGTTCGTGATGATGGCGCTGCATCTCCCGCATGAATTCGGACGGTTCTCGCAACAGGTGCACCCGGTGCGTCAGTTCCAGCTGTTCGTAATAGGCGATCTCCTTCGATTGCTGGTGTAGCAGGATGCCCCACCAGAAAAGCTGGACCACGGTATATGCCAGTACGAAAATGTAAATGGCGGTGACCGTCTTTTTGCCCGGAAGGGCTGCTGTGGTCGACTGTTTCTTCATGCCTTATTTACGCGGAGCGGCTTTTTCCACGCGGAGGCCAACGCTGAGCATATCGGGCAGCGGGTCCTGTCGCATGTTCTGCTCGAAAGTGAAACGATACGTGCCGGCCCTGGGGAGGATGGCGTTCTGCTGGATGGGGATGCGGTGCTCGAAGATATCGTCGAGGCCGCTGCCCAGCCATTTGCCGTAGCTGTCTGCCAAAGGCAGCTCCACTCTCCGGGATTGCGGGAGGCTGTCGCCCGGCAATTGGGTGCTGACGATCAGCCAGATGTTGTTGTACGGGTAAGCGTCTTTGTGGCGGACGTTCACGTACAGGTTGTAATAGTACGCCGTGTCTTCATTGCCAAGCGTTACTTCGTATTGTGGTTTGAAGGACTTGTTCCAGCTGGATTGCGGGATGTCCCTGTTTTTTTCGAAGGTATCCAGCCTCGGTGGCTTGCAGGCGAAGGCGAGCAGGCCGAAGGCGAGGCAGGCGAAGCGAGATATCGTCTTTACGGTCATATGCTGTATTAGAGTACGTTGAGCACCTGCTCTTTGGCTTTCTCCAGTTCGTCTTTCATCATTACCACCCATTGCTGGATGCCTGCGTCGTTGGCTTTGGAGCCGGTGGTGTTGATCTCGCGGCCGATTTCCTGGAGCACGAAGCCGAGTTTTTTGCCTTTGGCGGGTTCCGCTTCGCCCAGGATGTCTTTGAAATAGCGGCAGTGGTTCTGGAGGCGAACGAGCTCTTCGGAGATATCGAGTTTTTCCAAATAGAAAATGAGTTCCTGTTCCATGCGGTTGCCGTCTACATTCTCTTTGCCTACGTATTCGGCGAGGAGGGTTTCGAGGCGGGTGCGCACTTTATCTTTCCGGAGCGGGTCCAGTTCGCGGACTTTCTCGGTGTAGAGGAGGATATTATCGATACGGAGCAGCAGGTCTTTTTCGAGCATCTGGCCTTCGTCTACGCGGTGGGCGTCCATTTCTGCGACGGCTTTGCGGACGATGGCGGCTACTTCGTTCCATTCATTTTCGGTGATCTGTTCGCTGGCGGGAGACACGACTTCGGGGAGTTTCATGAGCACGTTGAGCATGTCTTCCTGGGGGATGGCGAGGTCTCGCGCCATGCCGGAGATGGCTTCATGATAATACCGCGCCAGTTCGGTGTTGATGACAACGGGGCGGGTGGCGCCGTTCTGTTTGATGTTGATCGTGGCGTCGAGGGTGCCGCGCTGCAACTCCTGCTGGAGGATGTTACGGATGTCGAATTCGTAGGGTTTCAGTAAGGGAGAGAGTTTGAGGTTCACTTCGAACTGCTTTCCATTGAGCGATTTGATCTCGGCCACAATGGTTGTTTCTCCCCGGGTTACTTCCGCACGGCCGAAGCCGGTCATGGATTTCAGCATATTATCTGTTTAATGTGACAAACCTAGTCAATTATTGTCATATTTCGGCCGGAGGGCCAGCGTGTTAGCGGAAGAGTGCGGCTTCGATCTCTTTTTTGCCCATCATGACCATATCGCCGGGCTGCATGTTTTTGACGTTGATGCGGCCGATGCGGTAACGGATGAGCCTCAACGTGGGGAAACCCACTGCCGCGGTCATTTTCCGTACCTGCCGGTTTTTGCCTTCGCTGAGCACGAGCCGTATCCAGGGCGCGGGGATGTGCTGCCGGAAACGGATGGGCGGGTTGCGGTCGGGCACTTCCGGCGGTGTGGTGAATATCGATGCCTTCGCGGGTTTTGTGCGGAAGGGTTTCCCATCCACCGTGATCGTCACCCCTGCTTCCAGTTGCCGGACCGCTTCGGGCGTTATCGCCCCGTCTACCTGCACCCAATATTCCCGTTCATGTGCCTGTGCGGGATGGAGCAGGCGTTGGTTGAGGGATTTGTCGTTCGTCAGGATCAGCAGCCCTTCGCTGTCATAATCGAGGCGCCCTACCGGGTACACGTCTTTGGGCACGTCGAAGTAATCGGACAAAACGGCTTTGTCGCCCTCTTTCCCGAAACGGGTCAATACCTGGAACGGCTTGTAAACGGCAAAATAGGAAAGGCTCACGCGCACTGCTTTGGTTAAGGGCCTGTAAATTAGTAATTTTGCCGCATCCTTAGCGATTTTATGGCATATGACATGTTAAGCGAACCATCTCCCTGCCCGTACTGCGGCAAATACCTGGGCGAAATCTTTTCCGCCGCCACGCCTGAACATGTGGAAGAGATCTCCAACGCCAAAACCTGCAAGATCTACCGTAAAGGGCAAGACATATTCCAGGAAGGCGGGCATCCTTACGGCATCTATTTCGTGAATTCGGGTAAAGTGAAGTTGTCGCACAGCGGCGACGAAGGTCGCGAGCAGATCGTACGCCTGGTGAAGCCGGGCGATCTCATCGGGTATAAGGCGCTCATTAGCAATGCACCATATACGGCTACGGCTACCGTGCTGGAAGACAGCGCGGTTTGTTTCATCCCGCGGGAAGTATTCCTCGGCCTGTTGCAGAAAGATCCCACGCTTGCGTTGCGCATGATGCAGATCCTTTCGAGCGAGTTGCGGAGAGCGGAGCAGAAGATCACGCACCTGGCGCAGAAGCCGGTCCGTGAGCGCCTCGCCGAAACGTTGCTCACGCTGAAGGAAACGTACGGGCTGGAAGACGATGAGCAAACCATCAACGTGATGCTGTCGAGGGAAGAGATCGCCAACCTCGTGGGCACCGCTACCGAATCTGCCATTCGCCTCCTCTCCGAATTCAGGAAAGAGAAAGTGATCGACCTCGCCGGGAAAAAAATCCGCATCCTCCGCCTGCAGCAACTCATCAAAATGGCGAATCTCCAGGATTGATTCCCTTACATCCCGAAGTTTTGACCGCAAAAGGCATTTAAAAGCCGAAAATGAACGGAAACCCGTCCCGCCGACTATCTACCCATCCACGTCCGGAACGCGAAATATAACGCCCCGTAAACCGGCGCAAGTTGATGCACGTGTGTTGATGTGATTGATGAAACGCTGTGGTGGAAAGGCTTTCAGGGGGAATTAAAAAAGTCTGACTGCGAGAACAATCAGACTTTCTTAGTATTTGAATGGGTTAGTAAGTACAGGGAAATAAATTTCCCTACACAATATTAAAAAGAATTTCATCACAAAAGAAAAATTTTACAAGAAATTTTATTCACAAGCAAAAAAAAATTGTGGATAACGCCCCCTAACTTTGCTTCGATTTAACGATGTACATATGAAGTTTGACACACCGATACCGGTTACGGAAATAGCAGCGCTTACCGGCGCAACGCTGAAAGGCAACGAAACGCTGATGGCTACGGGCATCAACGAGATACATAAAGTTACACCGGGCGACATCTCGTTCGTGGACTTCGAGAAGTATTACAGCGCCTGCCTCAACTCGGCGGCCACCATTATCATCATCAACAAGGATGTGGACGTTCCTCCCGGCAAAGCGATCCTCGTTACCGACGATCCGTTTTCCGCGTACGTGGGCCTCGTAAAACGCTTCCGCCCCTTCGTTCCGCAAACGCAGGCCGTGAGCGATAGCGCGGTGATCGGGGAAGGGACCGTCATCTCTCCCGGCGTAGTGGTGGGCCACCATGTCACCATCGGCCGCAACTGCGTCATCCACCCCAACGTCACCATTTACGAACATACCGAGATCGGCGACAACGTCATCATCCATTCCGGCACCGTGATCGGGGCGGATGCGTTCTACTTCAAGAAACGGGCAACCCGCGAAGTGATGTGGGACAAACTCGTGAGCTGCGGGCGCGTCATCATCGAAAACGACGTGGAGATCGGGGCGCTTTGCACCGTAGACAAAGGTGTGAGTGGCGATACGATCATCGGGCAGGGCACCAAGTTCGATAACATGGTCCACATCGGCCACGGCACCATCATCGGCCGCAACTGCCTCTTCGCCGCCCAGGTGGGCGTAGGCGGCAAAGCCATCATCGAAGACAACGTCATCCTCTGGGGGCAGGTAGGTGTGAACAAAGACCTGACCATCGGGAAGGGAGCTGTCGTTTTCGCCGGAAGCGGCGTGAAAGATTCCATCGAAGGCGGGAAAAACTACTTCGGTTCGCCGGTGGAAGAAGCGCGCACCAAGATGAAAGAGCTCGCCTGGATCAAAAGGATCCCCGAAATGTGGAACAAACTCAAAGGATAATTTCCAAGTCATGATAAAATCCCTCACCGGGTTCGCCGCAGCCTGCCTTCTCCTGGCTGGCTGCGGTGTTACGAAACCTGCTTCCCCGACAGGCCTATATACCTCCGCCAACGAACTTGCGGTGAAAACCGACGACGGATGGTTTTCCGCCAAAACGATCTCCATCGGCGATTTCACGACTTCGTCGAGAACGAACGGCATCCCTTCCGGCGCACCCGCCAAACAATGGAAAAACGTTTCCGATGCTTATTATTTCACGGTGAAGAATGGCAGTTCGCAAGTGCCGGTGCAGGTGCTGAGCACGCCGCGGATCACCTTCTCTGCGCGCAATTTTCCCGGCTGGTTCCCGAACATGGGCAGCGACGCCCCGCTTTGGTACGTTCATGTGGGCGCTACCGCGGCAGACCCCCTCAAAAGCTGGGAGCTGATCGTGAAAAGGAACATCGCGTTCCTGGAGCTGAACGACAATAAAGTGACCGGCGTCCTCCGCTCCCCTACCGATGAGCTGAAAGTGACGGCGCACAACCGTTACGGTGCGGTGAACAGCGCAGACAAAATCTGTTATGAATTCCAGTGGAAAGGGATCGCCGTGGCGGCGGTGCTGACCGGGAAAGACCAGCGCGTCTGGCTGCAGAAAGAGCTCGATCCCGCGTTGCGCGAAACGCTGGCGGCAGTGATGCTCGGCCTGCTGTTCAGGCCGCAGTAATGCGACGTCAGGAAGGGTTGGATTCTTTTTCCCGGAGGAAGGCGAGCGAGATGTGCTCAATGGTATCTGCCAGGGGGCGGAACCGGAAACCGGGGAGTGCTCCCAGGATCTTTTTGTTGTCGTAGTAGACTTTCAGTTGTGCCGTACGGGCGGTTTCGCGGGTGAGCAGCGGCCGTTTGCCGGTGATCATGCCGCGGATTTTTTCCACCCGCCACACGAGCGCCGCCATCCAGGGTTTGGTAGCGATATGCGGGGGCTTTTTGCCGAGGTGGCGGGCCATTTCGTTGAAGAGTTGCCGGTACGGCCAGTTTTCTCCGTTGAGGATGAAGCGCTGACCGGAAACATCGCTGTCCATCAACCTGACCATCGCTTCCACCACATCTTCCACATCCACGAACCCGTTCACGCCTTCAGTGTAATACGGAAACTCTTTCCACGCATTTTTCAACAGCATCCCCGACCCATCGTGCCAGAAACCGCTGCCGAGAATGATGGAAGGGTTTACGATGACGGCGTCGAGCCCTTCGGCGATGCCGCGCCAGATTTCCATCTCGCTGAGATGTTTGCTGATGGCGTAATTGCTGTTGTTGGCGCTTTCTTCCCACTGCGCGTCTTCCGACAGCTCCTGGTTTTGTTTTGCGCGGCCCAGCGATGCTACGGAGCTGACATGAACGAGCTTGCGAACGCCGGCGTCGATGGCCATGTTCACGACGTTGGCGGTGCCTTCGATATTGCTCTTCATCATGGCATCGCGCTTATCGGGCTGGAAGGAAACTACCGCGGCGCAGTGATAGACTTCTGTAATGCCGGCGAATGCGTCTTCGAGGGCGCAAACGTCGAGCACATCGGCCTGGAACCATTCTACTTTGTCGGCAATATCCTGCACCTGGCCGGGTATGCGGCTGCGATAGAGGGCGCGCACCGGTTTCCCGGCCTTCACCAGCGCCCGCAGCAGATAACTTCCCAGAAAACCCGTTCCGCCTGTGACAAGGATCATGTAGAATGAATTGTGAATGAAGTCACAAATGTAAATCAATACTTGTAAAATCCTTGGCCGGTTTTGCGGCCCAGTTCCCCTTTTTCCACGAGTGCTGCCTGCAGGGCGCCGGGCTTGAACCGCGGTGCTTCATGGAAGGCTTCGTAGAGCGATTTCGTAACGGCGAAGTTGACGTCGTTACCGATAAGGTCCATCAGCGCGAATGGCCCCATTCGGAAGCCCGCGGCTTCCAGGAGGCGGTCGATCGTTTGCAGGTCTGCCGTGCCCGATTGCGCGATCTCCATCGCTTCCAGGTAATAATGCCGGGCCACGCGGTTCACGATGAAACCGGGCGCGTCTTTTACATGTACGGGCGTTTTTCCCATATGTTGCACGAGTTGGTACAACAGCTGCGCGATGGCGGGATCCGTTTGGCCGGCCGACACGATTTCTACCAGCGCCATCAGGTGCGCGGGGTTGAAGAAGTGCATACCGGCCACCCTTTCCGGATGGGGAATTTCAGCGGCGATAGCGGAAACGGATAAGGATGAGGTATTGGAGGCGAAGATGGTGGTAGCGGGATTGTGTTGCGCCAGTTCGCGGAAGAGCGAAACTTTCACGGGCACCTTTTCCACGATGGCTTCGATAATGAGATCGGCCCGGCAATCGGCGATTTGGTGGCAGGGCGTGAGCCTTTGGAGCGTGGCGTCGCTGTCTTCCGCTTTGAGCTTGCCTTTTTCCACGGCTTTGCCGAGGTTTTTGCGGACCATGTCCATCCCCGCAGAAACGGCTTCGGGCTTCACGTCGAAAAGCAAAGTGGGGAACCCCGCTGCGGCGGAAACCTGTGCTATCCCGGCTCCCATGGTGCCGGCGCCGCAAACTGCTATCTGTCTGATGTCGGATACGGATTGTAACATAAGGAAGATCGTTTTGGGGAGCGTAGCGAAAAAGAAAACGGCCGCCCCGGAGTGGAGCGGCCGTGTTGCGATATGTTTATCGTGCGCCCTGGAACTGTTTCAGGAAGCGCAGGTCGTTTTCGGAGAAAAGGCGAAGGTCTTTGATCTGGTACTTCAGCATCGTGAGCCTTTCGATGCCCATGCCGAACGCGAAGCCGGTGTATTTCGACGAGTCGATACCGCAGTTTTCGAGCACCTGCGGGTGCACCATCCCGCAACCGAGGATTTCCACCCAGCCGGAATGTTTACACACGCTGCAGCCTTCGCCGCCGCAGATGAGGCAGGAAATGTCCATCTCCGCACTGGGCTCCGTGAAGGGGAAGTACGAAGGGCGGAAACGGATTTTGAAATTCTCGCCGAAGAACTCCTGCACGAAGTAATACAGCGTTTGCTTGAGGTCGGCGAACGAAACGTTTTCGGCCACGTACAGCCCTTCGATCTGGTGGAAGAAGCAGTGCGCGCGGGCGCTGATGGTTTCGTTACGGTATACGCGGCCCGGGCAGATGATGCGGATGGGAAGCTTTCCTTCTTCCATCACCCTTACCTGAACGGAAGAGGTGTGGGTGCGCAACAGCCAGTCGGGGTTGTTGTGCACGTAGAAAGTGTCCTGCATATCGCGGGCCGGATGGTTTTCTGCGAGGTTAAGGGCGGTGAAGTTGTGCCAGTCGTTCTCGATTTCGGGCCCTTCGGCAACGGTGAAGCCCAGCCGCTCGAAGATGCGGATGGCTTTGTTGCGGACGATGCTGATGGGATGGCGGGTACCCAGGCGATAAGGCTCGCCGGGAAGGGTAAGGTCCAGCTGGTCGGCCGCGCTTCCCACTTCATCCTTCAACTGCTCGAATTCGGCATATTTCGCTTCCGCTGCCAGTTTGAAAGCGTTCAGGACCTGCCCGAATTCCTTCTTCTGATCGTTCGGAACGTTTTTCATCTCCCCGAAAAGGGCCTTCACGATCCCTTTGGTGCCGAGGAATTTGATACGGTACTGCTCCAGCTGTTCCGCGTTTTCGGGGCGGAAAGCCGCAATTTCCTGTTTATAAGCTTCTATTTGTTGCACGATTGGCTCCATAGCCGACAAAGATAACGCTGCCGGAAGAAATTTCCTTGCCGGATTTTATGGAATCCGGGGGGACGCGGCATCTTAGCTTCAAATCCTCCCCGTTATGCAAGAATACATTCCTGTGATCCTGGCCGGCCTGCTCACCGCCTGCGCTCCGGCAAGGCCAGAAGACGCCCGCGAGGTTGCCATGCGCGAAGTCCGAGTGGCACAGATCGCCGCCGCCAGCGGCTATCAGCAGCAGAAAAAAGATACTTCCCATCCTCCGAAAGTGCAATTTGCACCCCCGCCTCCCCCGAAATCCGCCGCAGAAATAGAGCGGGACAAGCTGGACGGCAAACCGGTCGTGAAATTCACCCCGCCCGTGGTCCGGAAAGACGGGCAGCAAAAGAAATCCATCATCAAAAAGGTAAAAGTGAATGAAGCCACCGGCGAAGTGAAAGTGTATGATGCGAACAACAAAGACATCACCGGGCAAATATCCCCCAGAACGAAAAAAGTGACGTTCGTGAGAGACGCGTCCGGCGGTGGAAAAGTGCTGGACGAAAACGGGAAGGAAGTGAAGGACATCCCGCCCCCGCCGCCTCCCGTCCAATTTAAGAAGCCTGCCGCCGGCAAGAAAGTTTCCGGCATCGCAGACCCGGACGACGAGCATAACCGGGAAATCCCTCCGCCACCGCCGCCCCATTTGCCGGTGAAAGCGCCTGCAGAAAAAGTGAAAGAAACGCCCGGGGAATAAGCGCATCGCGAAAGGACTATCGCCTGGATACGCTGGTGGTGATCGCTTACAAACCCATCCACTGCGGCAGTGGTATTACGAAAATAGAAGAAGCGCCCAACCCGCCGGCATTACGACAGATACCTACCATCCCGTTATCCCTGTAGCTTAAGATATCATCCCTTTCCCATCCCTGCCCCCGTCCTGCCCGCAGTTGCCGCAATCGCCGCGGGAGGGATGGGTTGGCGGGGAAAATTATTCCACGGCGCCCGCCATCGCCGGCAGGCCGGAGCGATCCGGCCTTTTTTTATTCGAATACCACGGTTTTATTGTGATACACGAACACCCGGTCGCTGAACACCAGTTGCAGCGCATGCGCCAGTACCGACGTTTCGATTTCCTTTCCGGCTTTCATCATGTCTGCGGCCGTATAATTATGATTGACAGGGATCACCTGCTGCGCGATAATAGGCCCTTCGTCCAGCTGGTTGGTCACGAAATGCGAGGTAGCGCCGATCAGTTTCACCCCTCTTTCGAATGCCTGCCGGTAAGGATGCCCGCCCGCGAACGCCGGGAGGAACGAGTGGTGGATATTGATGATCCGCTCGGGATAAGCAGCCACGAACTCCGGGCTGAGGATCCGCATGAACTTGGCCAGCACAATGAAATCCGGCCCTTCCGCGTCGATCAGTTCCCGGATCCTGCTTTCGAAATGGGATTTGTCGCCCTCTTCGTGGGAAACGAGGTGAAAGGGTATATTGAACCGCTTGCAGATATTTTCCAGGTGGGGATGATTGCCGATAACGCATTGAACGGTCGCGCCCAGGGTGTTGAACTGATTGCGGACGAGGATGTCTGCCAGGCAATGGTACTCCCGCGTTACCAGCACCACGATCTTTTTATCGGGCCGGGGATTGATGCTCACCAGCGCGTCTGCCGGAAGCACCTTCCGGATGGCGGACTCCAGGGCCAAAGGGTCCGTTTCATTGTCGGCCGCTATCCGCATGAAAAAACGGTTGTCCGATTTGTCTACGAACTCCCGCAAAGACACGATGTTCAGTCCTGCCCCGGCCAGTATCGCCGATACATCCGCCACCAGGCCAACACGGTCTTTCGATTGAATAAGTATGATCATAGTCCGCCTAAATTAATCATTCGCCACGCTTGTTCATAGCGGCAGGCCGATTTTCACCTGCTTTGATGTTTTTTTCAATGCGGGCGAAGCAATTAGCTGTCCATCAGCTAAATAAAAATATCAGTTCTGTTATATGGATCACCCTTTCCACCTGCAGGAAGTTACATTTCCCGGGTGTTTTTGATCTTTCCCACCGGTATCTTCCCCATTCATCCCGGCTAAATTTACTCCCGGCAACCGGACGTATGTAGTCAACCAGCAACGATCATCATTCCACAACAGACAGGGGACAAATCTAATCGGCGTATCAACCAAAGTGACGCTTCACCAGCTACTCTGAAATCGATTGAAATGCAGGAACGACTTCAATTGCATCCACGCAAACTTTAACCAAGGAAGAACAAACTAACAATGGTAAAAATGAAAAGCATTACGCTATGCTGCCTGGCAGGTATGGGATTCTGCACGGCCGCCTATGCCTATGAAGGCGGGAAGCCGGACACCCTCTTTCCCCCGGCCGGCGTCATTCACCTCGACACGGCCGATCTGCTGCTGCGGCAGACGGCTACGCTTTCGGGGTATTCCGTGGCCGGCCAGGTGCTGGCACAGGCGCCCGTAGCAGACGTCACCAACAGTCTTTCCGGGCGCTTCCCGGGGCTGTATCTCCTCCAAAGCACCGGCCAGCCCGGGTTCGACGTGGGCATTTTCAGTCTCCGCGGACAGCAGCCCACGATCCTCGTCAACGGCATCCCCCGCAATTTTACCGACATCGACATGAACGACATCGAGTCGGTAACCGTGCTCAAAGACGCGGCGGCAACGGCTTTGTACGGCGCCCGGGCGCAGGGCGGCCTGTTGTTGATCAAGACCCGGCGCGGCGTGAATGCCCCGCCCGTGGTTTCGTTCACGGCGCAATACGGCGTACAGGAACCCACCAAACTGCCGCAGCTCCTCAATGCCTACGACTACGCTTCCCTGTACAACGAAGCCCTGCGGAACGACGGGCGTGCGCCGCTGTATTCCGGCGAGGAACTGGAAGCTTACCGCACCCACAGCGATCCTTACCGGTACCCGGACGTAAACTGGTACGATGAAGTGTTGAAACGTTCCGCGCCGTTCGCCCGGTTCAACCTCAACATGCGCGGCGGCACGAAAAAGGCATCGTACTTCGCATCGCTCAGCTACCTCGACCAGGCGGGAATTTTCAAGACCGACGGGTCCAACACCTACAATACCAACGCGAATTTCAAACGCTATAACCTCACGGCCGGGCTCGATATTCAGCTGGACCGCGATACCGAAGTGGGGATCAACGTGCTGGGGAACCTCGGCAACACCCAGGAGCCCGGCGCATTTACGGGGCAGCTCTTTCAGAACATGGCCGGTACCCCGCCCAATGCGTACCCTATTTTCAACCCGGACGGTTCGCTCGGCGGGAACAGCGATTTCCGTAACAACATCTTCGCGCAGGTCAACCGCTCCGGCTACCGGACGGGCAGCACGCGGAACCTGGCGGTGGATGGGCGCGTGAAAAGATATTTGCCTTTCATTACCAAAGGATTGTACATAGCGGCCAACGTGTCGTTCTTCTCTTCCTACTTCGAAAACGTGAACTTCAGCAAGAATTTCCCCGTGTTCAAAATGGACATCGGCAGCGCGGGAGACACCACTTACCAGAAATTCGGCGATCAGACGGCGCAGCAAAAGAACCCGGACGTGGTTTTGGTGAACCGCCAGTTTTTCACGCAGTTCATGATGGGGTACGATAAATCCATCGGCCAACACAACATTTCCGGGCTGCTGCTCGCCCACCGCGATCAGAACACCAACGGCACGGAGCTGCCTTCCGAAATGTGGCAGTACGGTGCGCGGGGAGATTATAACTGGAAGGAACAATTGTACGTACAGCTGAACGCCATGTGGGCAAGCTACAACTACCTCCCGTCCGTGACGCGCCGCGTATTCCTGCCTTCGGCCTCCGTTGCGTGGGACGTGATGAAGACGGGCTGGATGGGGAATGATATCATTTCCCAACTGAAGCCGCGCGTGGCGTACGGGCTTACGGCCAATGCGAATGCGGGGTATTTCGCTTATAACCAGTCGTACGTGTCTACCGGCGGATATACGTTCGGTCAATCGCCCGTAACATCCGGCGGCGTAACGGAAGGCACGCTGGCGAACCCGCGGCGCGATTGGGAGATCGGCCGGAAATTCAATATCGGCATCGATGGAAGTTTTTTTGACGAGCATTTCCAGTTGGGGGCCGATTATTTCATCCACCGGTATGTAGACCTGATCCAGTTGCCGGGCAACAGTTCCGCGATGCTGGGCAATACCTGGCCGCCGATGAACCTCGGCCGCAACGAGTATCGCGGATTCGAGGCGTACGCCGGTTACAGGAACAATGCCGGCGCGGTGCATTATAATATTACCGCCAACCTGTATTCCGAACGTTCGAAAGTAATTTTCCAGGACGAGATCGCCCGGCCGTATCCCTGGCTGGAGCGCACCGGCAAACCCGTTGGTTCCCAATTCGGATACGAATCCGTCGGTTTCATGACGGAAGCCGATATTACAGCGAAAGCACCTACCGTAGCGGGTTACACGCCCGTTCCCGGCGATTTGAAATTTAAGGACCAGGATGGGAACGGCATCATAGATGCAGACGACCAGGTGCAGATCGACCGTTTGAAGCCCGTATATTATTATGGCATAACGATCGGTTTGGGTTGGAAAGGGTTCGACCTGAGCGCGGTGTTGTATGGAACGCAAAACCGCACGCTCAATATGGGGCGTGGTACCTACTGGGAATTCCAGGGCGCGGGGTCGCCCGTTTTCGCGCAGCACCTTTCCCGCTGGACGCCCGAAACGGCCGCCACGGCCAGTTATCCGCGGCTTTCCGCCGGCACCAATCCCAATAATCACACGGCTTCTTCCTTCTGGATCAAGAACGGCGACTACGTCCGCCTGAAGAACCTCCAGCTCGGATATACCTTCACGCAATCCTGGCTTCGTGCCGTGAAACTGAAGGAAGCCCGCCTTTTCCTCTCCGGCTACAATCTCCTCACTTCTTCCAAACTGAAAGAGCTCGACCCGGAATCGTACCTGCTCGGTTATCCGAACATGCGCGTTTTCAACGCCGGCCTCAACATCAAATTCTAATCGCCAAAGCCAACAATCATGATGAAAAGGAACAGTCAATATATATGGATGGGCCTGGCCTGTGTGGCGCTGGGCTTCGCTTCCTGCAAAAAGTCGCTGGAAGACGGGCCGCTGGAACTGCTGACGGAAGATTACATCTTCGATAAAACCGATCCCCTCGGCCAGCGCGCCAATTCCTACCTTTCGGACCTCTACTCCTACCTGCCCAACGGATACAACCGCATCGGCGGCGATGTGCTGGATGCCGGATCGGACGATGCCATGTCTTCCGAAATGAACGCCACCATCGAATATTTCAAAACGGGAAGACTGACCAATAACAACAACCCGGACGATACCTGGGCGCGCCAGTACGCCGTTATCCGCAAGGCGAATATTTTCCTCGCCAACATCGACGTGGTGCCGGTTGCCGATTCCCTGAACCGGTACTGGAAGGCCGAGACCCGCTTCCTGCGGGCTATGAGCTACTTCGAGCTGTACAAAAGGTACGGCGGCGCGGTGCTCCTCGGCGACCGCGTTCTCCAGACCACGGACAATTTCAACATACCGCGCAATGCCGCGGAAGAAGTGGCCGATTATATCACGAAGGAATGCGACGCCATTAAAGATCTCGTTCGCCCGCAACTGTATTACGACGTAGACCTCGGCCGCATCACCAAAGCCGCCGTGCTGGCACTGAAAGCGCGGACCTTGCTGTACGCGGCAAGCCCGTCCATGAACCCTTCCGCCAGCGCCGCCCAGTGGCAGGCCGCGGCCAGCGCGGCGGAGGAAGTGCTTGCCATTCCGCAACACCGGCTGGAAGCTAAATTCAGCGACGTATTCCTCACGCGCAACAGCCCCGAGATCATTCTCGCATATCAGCAGGCGGCCAACTCGAACGTCGAGCGACAGAACGAGCCGATCGGCTACCAGCGTGGCGGGCGCGGAATTACCAGTCCAACCCAGGAACTGGTGGACGCGTTCCCGATGAAAAACGGTCTCCCGATTTCGGACCCGGCTTCCAATTACAGCGCCTCCGATCCCTACAAAGACCGCGATCCCCGTTTTTACCTCACGGTTTTCCACAACGGAATGAGCTGGCTGGGCCGGCCCATCGAAACGTTCGAAGGCGGGCGCGATAAGCCGGGCAACGGTATCGCCGCTACGCGGACCGGTTATTACATGCGGAAATTCATGACCTCGTCGGGCAGCGCGTCTTCCTATTCCAACGCCAACCACAACTTCCCGATTTTCCGGTACGGGCAGGTGATGCTCGACTGCGCGGAGGCTACCAACGAAGCCCAGGGCCCGGTGGCAAGAGTGTTCGCATTGCTCCGCGACATCCGCAGGCGCGGCGGCATCGAAGCGGGCGCCGACGGAAAGTACGGTGTTCCTGACGTGGCCGACAAAGCCGCCATGCGCATATTCATCCGAAATGAACGGCGGATAGAAATGGCGTTCGAGGAGCAACGATTCTGGGACATCCGCCGGTGGAAGATCGCCGAGAACGTATTGAACGGATCGCTGCACGGGATGAAAATCACCAAAGCGGCAGACGGTGCGCTTACCTACGAGCGCACGGCCATTCAAACCGTTTCCTTCGATGCGCGCCGCATGTACCGCTATCCCGTACCGCTGTCGGAAGTGCAGAAAACGCCCGCACTCGGTCAAAATCCCAACTGGTAATCCACCTAAAATTCGAATGTTATGAAGCGGATCGCTTTAATCATATTTATCCTTTCGCTCTGCGGCGCACGGCTGCTCGCACAAAGCGGGAAAGTGCTGAAAGGCACCGTCGTGAACGCCGGCAACGAGCCGGTGGTAAACGCCACCATCCAGGAAAAGGGCACGCAGAACGGAACGGTGACCGACCTCGCCGGCCAGTTCGAGCTGCGCCTCAAAGGCAACAGCGGCGTGCTGCTCGTATCGCACATGAGTTATTTATCCAACCAGGTGAAAGTGCCTTCCGGCGATGTGCTGAACATCCGCATGGAATCGCGCTCCATCGATATGAACGAAGCCGTTGTTGTCGGGTACGGACGGCAGTCGAAAAAGAACATGACGTCTTCCGTGTCCAGCGTGAAAGGCACCGAGCTGAGCAAAAGTTCCTCGCCCACCCTGGGGAACGCGCTCACAGGGCGGCTTTCCGGCGTAACGGTATTGCAAACCAGCGGCCAGCCCGGCGCCGACCTCGGCAACCTGTACGTTCGCGGCCAGGGCAGCTTCAACGGCAACAACCGCCCCATGGTGATCATGGACGACATCGAAGTGGGATATGATGTGTTGGGGACGATGGACGTGAACGAGGTGGAATCCATATCCGTGCTGAAAGACGCGGCATCTACGGCGGTGTACGGGATCAAGGGCGCCAATGGCGTGATCCTCATTACTACCAGGCGCGGGAAGACCGGTCCGCCGAAAGTGAATTTCCTTACCGAGCACGGCATGCAATCGCCCACCGCGCTGCCGAAATTCCTCAACTCCTACGAGTCCGCCCTTCTCCGCCGCGAAGCCTGGCAGAACGAAGGGAAAGACCCCGTGGTCCAGGAACCCGGCTTCCTTTCCGACGAAGCCCTCGAAGCCTATCGCACCGGCTCCGATCCCTATCTCTACCCCGATGTGAACTGGTACAGCGAAGTGCTCAAGAAAAGCTCCTATCAAAACCGGAACAAGATCGACATCTCCGGCGGCACGGAACGCGTGAAATACTTTACGTCTTTCGGGTACGATTACCAGAACGGTATTTTCAAAGACTTCAGCAAAACGCAGGGATATAACGCGAATTACTATCTGAAGCGTTATTCCTTCCGTTCCAACATCGACATGAACGTGACTAAGACCACGCTCGTGAAAGTGAGCGCGGCAGGCAATTTCAACGAAGTGAACAGCCCTAACGGAACGAGCGATCTCTACAGCGCCATCAGTGCGTTCCAGAACCTCCCGCCCTATGCCTATCCCATCTTCAATAAGAACGGGACGCTCGGCGCCGGGGGCTCCACGCTCTTCCGCAACCCCGTTGGCCTGCTGACATATATGGGCTACAACCGCGATTATACCAACAAGCTGTACACCAACCTCAGCGTGAACCAGTCGCTGGATTTCATTACCCGTGGCCTTTCGGCCCGCTTCCTGCTGGGTTTCAACAACGATAACCGGCACAGCCGCTCCCTCACGCGCGGCAACTTCCCCTCCTACCGGTACGATGCGGTGAACGATCTCTACGAGCCCCGCGACCAGGGCGTTACCAAGCTCGATCCGCCGGGCCGCGGAGGATCGATGGGATTTGTGAACCACGATTTTACCAACATCTTCCAGGTAGATTATGCGCGCAATTTCGGAAAGCACGGCCTCACGCTCATGGCGCTCCTCAATTCCGCCAGCCACCATCGCGGCACCAACAGCGGCGGCGGGGACGAAAAAGTGATTTACGCGGAAAGGGGTTTCACCGGCAAGGCCACCTACAACTACGATCATAAATACCTCCTCGAAGTAAGTGGTGCCTACAACGGGTCTGACCGTTTCAAGGGCCGCCAGCGTTTCGCCTGGTTCCCCGCCGCATCCGCAGGCTGGAACATCAGCGACGAAAATTTCATGAAAAACCGGATGAAATTCATCACCAGCCTGAAATTGCGCGGATCGATCGGGCTCACCGGTATCGATGACGTGGGAACGAACAGCTATGTCTACGAACAGGTGTACCAGAACAATGGCACCGTATATTTCGGGGAAGTGGCGACAGGATTGCCCGGCATCATCGAAGGAACGCTCGGCAACGACAACGTGACCTGGGAGAAAGACCGCAAATGGAACCTCGGGCTCGACGCGTCGCTGTTCGACGGGCGTTTGGGCGTCACCGTCGAGTATTTCGACCGTTTCCGTTACGACATCCTCACCACCCGTTCCGTACCTACCATCGTGGGCGTGGGCCTGCCGCCGGTGAACCTCGGAAAGGTACAGACGCGCGGCATCGAGCTGGAACTGAATTTCAACGACCGTAAAGGCGATTGGGGATATGGCGTGAACGGCGTGTTCTCGTTCCAGAAAGGCAAAGTGATCGAGCGCGACGAGCCCGAGCCGCGGTATCCGCACCTCCGCCGCACCGGCCGCCCCATCGACCAGCCGTTCGGCTACATCTGGGACGGGTTTTACCAGGACCAGACGGACATCGATACCAGCGCAAACCCCGCAGGGGGCCTCATTGCAGGGGCGCTCAAATTCAAAGACATCAATGGCGACGGGAAGATCGATAACAACGACCAGGTGCCCATCGGTTACAGCCGCGTGCCGCAGATACAATATGGCGTAACGCTGTCGCTGAGCTGGAAACAGTTCGACCTGTCGTGCCTGCTGCAGGGCGCCGCGCTGTTCAGCGTGTCTTACGGCGGCCAGGCTTCCGCGCCTTTCCAGTCGAACCTCCTGCCTATTCACCAGGAGCGCTGGACGCCGGGCAAGGGCAACGACGCGAAGTTTTATTCCCTCGCCGCCACCACGGCGCAAAGCAACGGTTCCATGTCTACTTTCTGGCTGCGCCGCGGCGATTACCTGCGCCTGAAGAACGTGGAGCTGGCTTACCGGCTGCCGCGGAGTTTCGCGCAGCAACTGCGGCTCGGGGGCGCGCGGATTTACGCGAACACCTACAACCTGTATACCTGGGCAAAAATGCATGACCTCTATGCGCAGTGGGATCCCGAGCGGCCGGACGGCAACGCCAATTACCCTTTGCAACGGATCATCAACGCGGGTATTCAAATCAATTTCTAACCTGAAATGCTGACAAAAATGTTGTTCCGAAAATATTCACTCTTCGCCGCCGCGCTGATCGTTGCCGCGGTGGGCTGCAAGAAATCGTCCGACTTCCTGGACGCCAAAGTGCCGAGCGATCTCAACGAAGAAACCGTGTTCAGCGACAGCGCCCGCACCATGAACTTCCTCAACAGGATCTACACGCAGGTGCAGCACAGCTCGCTGCCGGTGAACTACATGGGCGTGCCTACCGATGTGTGTACAGATAACGGCGAAGTGTCTTACTCCGGCGCTACACAGCCCGGCGTATATTACAACAACGGCTCGTTCACGCCGGCAAGTTGTCCGTTTAACGGCATGTGGAACGATTGTTACGCCAACATCCGCCGGGCCAACCGTTACCTGTCGAAAGTGAGCGGCGTGCCGTTGAGCGATGCGCTGAAAAACCGCACTTCCGGCGAAGCGAAGTTTCTGCGGACGTGGTATTACTTCCTACTCTGGCGTACTTACGGCGGTGTGCCCATCGTGCCGCTGCTGGCGATCACGGACGAGCTGAACCTGCCCCGCAATTCCTACCAGGATGTGGTGAATTATATGGTGAAGGAGTTGGACGAAGCAGCCACGCTGTTGCCATTGGAGCACGAACCGGCAGATTATGGCCGCGCTACGAAAGGCGCCTGCCTGGCGTTGAAATCGCGGATCCTGCTGTATGCGGCCAGTCCGCTGTACAACGGCGGCGGCATCAGTTCATTGTCCGGCTTCGACGCAGCGAAGCAGTTCGTACAGGCGGATGCGGACCCCAACCGCTGGGTGCTGGCGAAGAATGCGGCGCTCGCCGTCATCAACCTGAACAGGTACAATTTGTATGTCGATAATACACAGCCGGGATACGGGTTTTACAAAACTTTCCTCACCCGTGTGAACAACGAAATGATCTTCTGTTTTATGAATACGCCCGGCCGCTCGCTGGAGTTTTTGTACCTGCCGAAATCGCGCGCGCCGCAAAGCAACGTGGCGTATCTCTATCCCACACAGTCGATGGTGGATGCGTTCCCCATGGCGAACGGCCTTGCGATTACCGACCCCGCTTCGGGATATGATCCGGCAAACCCTTACGTGGGACGGGAGCCCCGGTTCAAATATTCCATCCTGCACAACGGAACGGTCTGGCGTAACAACAGCGGCACCTATTCCGCCATCTACACGTATTTCATGGCGCCTAACGACGGCATGGGCTCCGATCCCAGCGGCTACGCCACCCGCACCGGGGCTTACGTCCGCAAGTTGCTGGACGAAAACGTGACCGGCAGCCAGGGTAGCACCGAGCACAATTATCCGCTCATCCGCTATGCGGAAATCCTTCTCAACCTCGCGGAAGCGGAAAACGAGATCGGCGGCCCCTCGGAAGCCGTGTTCTCCATCCTCCGCGACATCCGCCGCCGCGCCGGCATCCAGCCCGGGACCGGCGGGAACTTCGGCATACCCGTCACCGCGAACAAAGACGCCCTGCGCGATTTCATCCTCAACGAACGCCGCATCGAGCTGGCATTCGAAGGCCACCGGTTCTGGGACAACCGCCGCACCAAAATCGCGGAGTTTACAGACGGAAGCCCGGAAGGCAAACCGTTTTACGCTACCAAGATCACCGGCACCGAAGGCAACTGGAAATATGAACTGATCGAACAGGAGAAACGGTTCTTCCGTCCGGAAATGTATTACGTACCGCTGCCGCAAACGCAGATCAACACGGAAACGAATCTCGTGCAAAACCCCGGATGGTAATGATGAAGGCTTATCATACATTGATGAATAGACAACTTGTAATGATGACAATGCTCATGGGTTTCGCACCCATGGGCATTGTTGCTCAACAGCAGCTCCCGGCGCTGCCGGAGAAAAAAAGCGTGAACGGCGACTGGATGCTCGAAACGGGAAAATACCCTGCGGGCGTGTACCGCTCCGCGTCGGGAAAGGATATCGTGTTGACCAACGGCCTCCTCGGCCGGACGTTCCGCATCGGCGCCGGATGCGCCACCGTGAGCCTGGAGAACGGGATGACGGGCCAGCAGGAATTGCGCGCCGTGCGGCCGGAAGCGGAACTGGTGATCGACGGGAAAACCTGGCGCATCGGCGGCATGGACGGTCAGCCCGTCCAGAATTTCCTCACCGCTGCCGCGATCGATAAAATGACGGCAGACACGACCGGTTTCAGGTACCAGGGGTTCGAAACCGGGCCCACCCAGCCACGGTTCCCCTGGAAGCGCAATAGGGCCTGGCTGACAGAGGACCTTCCCTGGCCCGCGCCCGGCAGGAGGATCACGTTCCGGTACAGCGGGCCGGCGGCGTTGAAGGGCGTTTCCGTGGAGATCACGTATGAACTGTATGACGGGATGCCCGTTCTGAGCAAGTGGATGCGGATTTTGAACAATGGTAAAACTTCCCTCCGCCTGGAGCGTTTCAAATCCGAAATACTCGCCCTCGTGGAAACCGCGCCCAAAGTGGACGCCGGCTCCCCGCGCGAATATCGCATCCTGGGCAGGAAGGGCCCGCCGTCCAAAGAAGCCCAGACAGACGCCCCGCGCGATTACATCGACCGGTTCACACAACTTTTCGTGGTGACCGATTACGCCATGGGCGGCGATATGGAAGCGATGAAGGATAATCCCGGCGTGCGCTGGGTCCACGATCATCCCGAATACGAAAAAACGGGCATCCGCTACTACGGCCAGTATAAGCCCGCCCGGGTGGAATGCACGCCGCCCTTCGGGCCAGATATTACCCTCGCGCCGGGCCAGTCGTGGGAATCGTTCCGCGCTTTCGAGATGCTGCGCGACGCAACAGACGACGAGCGCCGCGGCCTTGCCGAGATGCGCTTCTGGCGCGCCATGGCGCCATGGACGCAGGAGAACCCGATGTTCATGCATGTACGCAGCGCGGAAACCGATGCCGTGCAGCTCGCCATCGACCAATGTGCAGAAACCGGCTTCGAAATGGTGATCATGACTTTCGGCAGCGGGTTCAATATCGAAAACAAAGACACCGCATTTCTCCGGCGCATGAAAACGCTGGCCGGTTACGCGAAAAGCAAAGGCATCGCGCTCGGCGGATATTCGCTCCTGGCGAGCCGCGGCGGCAGACCGGAAAACCTCATCATCAGCGAGCGCACCGGTCTTCCCGCCACCAATCCGCAAAACGGCGCGCATTTCGGCAAAACGCCTTGTCTGGCCACCGATTGGGGCGGGCAGTATTTCCAGACGTTGAAAGCATATTTCACAACCACCGGCATGAACGTTTTCGAGAACGACGGCGCGTATCCCGGAGATGCCTGTGCCTCCACGGAGCATGCGTTCCACAAAGGGTACGACGATTCGCAATGGGCCCAGTGGGAGCGCATCCATGCGTTTTACAAATGGTGCCGCGGCGAGGGGATTTACCTCAATGTGCCCGACTGGTTTTTCCTTTCCGGCAGCAACAAAACCGCCATGGGGTACGTGGAAACGAACTGGTCGCTCCCCCGCGAATTCCAGGAAGTGATAGAGCGGCAGAACATTTACGACGGCACCTGGCAGAAAACGCCTTCCATGGGCTGGATGTTTGTACCGCTCACCCAATACCACGGCGGCGGAGCGGCCGCCACCATCGAGCCGCTGCACGCGCACCTCGGCCACTACGAACGCCGCATGGCCAACCTCCTCGGCGCGGGCGTGCAGGCCATTTACCGGGGCCCGAGGCTGTACGATACCGAAGAAACGAAGGAAATGGTGAAACGGATGGTGACGTTTTATAAACAACGCCGCGCCATCCTCCATTCCGACATCATCCACCTGCGGAGGCCCGACGGCCGCGACTGGGACGGCATCCTGCACGTGGACCACCGGCTGGATACCTGCGGCTTCGCCATGCTGTACAATCCGCTCCCTGAAGCGGTTACGCGGACGGTCCGCCTGCCGCTGTACTACACCGGCCTGAAAGATTCGGCCAACATTACCGTGAAAGGGGCCGCCCCGCGCCGGTACCCGCTGGACGGGCGGCAGGCGGCTTTTGTGGCCGTGACCATTCCCGCCAACGGTTATATATGGGCTGAAATCACGAAATAGTTTACATTTCTCTTAACGCAAACTCGCAGGATTCCCCCGGGGCCTTTTGGCACCGGGGTTTTCATTTTTACCCCCGAATGTTCTACTTTCGTAAGCATTGCGTTGGGGAAATGGGAGTTTATCAAACCTACACAGACAGTGAACTGCTCGAACATCTAAAGGCCGGCGACCGTTTGGCCTTCGAAGAAATCTATCGCCGTTACTGGAGGGATATGTACAGGACCGCCTGGCTCATGCTGCACGACGATGCCGCCAGTACCGATATTGTACAGGACATTTTCGTTTGGTGTTGGGAAAAGCGGGGCTTGATGGCCGTGAGCTCGCTCGGCGGATATCTTAATATGGCCGTGCGGTACAAGGTCGCCAATTACATCCGGCGGGAGAAGGTGCGCACGGGGCTCTTTGCCGAGGCGGAAATCCTGCAGATTCCCGAACCGGTGCAGGAAATGACGCTGGAACTGAAGGAATTGCGGGCCATCATCGCGCAGTTTACCGAAGAGCTCCCCGGCCGTTGCCGCGACATTTTCTACCTCAGCAGATTCGAATACCTCTCCAATAAAGAAATCGCCGCCCGCCTGGGCATTTCCGAAAAAACGGTGGAAAACCAGCTCACCATCGCCTTGAAACGGTTGCGCACGCGCCTCGGGGCGCTATCCGCCTGGGCAGTACTTTTCCTGTAAAAAAATATTTTCCCGGAGTTTGGGGGATAGGGCCTTGTGGCGTGCCGATATGGTAAGGACCTACTATGCACAAGGAAGAATTCAAGGCACTATCGGCCAAAATCGCAGACGGCAACGCCACAGACGAGGAGATCGTCCGGTTCAACGCGTATTACGACGCCCTGCTCGCTTCGGGAGGGGAAGTGCCGGCCTGGCCGGAGGAAAAAGCGCTGCTGGAAAGCATCCGCCGGAAAACGGCGCCTGCCCGTGTGTTGCGTTTCTCCTGGCCGAAGGTGGCCGCGGCTGCTGCCGTGGCGCTCGCCATTTCCGCAGGCATCTGGATGTTTGTCCGCAAAGACGCGCCCTCCATCGCAAAGGCGCGCCCCGAACGGCCGCTCATCCAACCCGGCGGCAACAGCGCTTTCCTCACGCTCGCCGACGGCCGCCGCATTTCGCTGGACGATGTGCAGCCCGGAGACGTGGCCAGCCAGGGAAATATCCGGATCACGAAAACCGACAAGGGAGAAGTGGTCTACGAAGCGCGCCCCGCTGCGGATGGTCCCGAAGGGAAGCCGGTGTGGAACGAATTGACGACGCCCCGCGGCGGGCAATTCCGCCTGCTCCTCCCCGATGGCACCAAGGTGTGGCTGAATGCCGCATCGGCACTGCGGTTCCCGGCGGCGTTCGCGGGGAACGAGCGGCGGGTGGAACTTTCAGGGGAAGGATATTTTGAAGTGGCGCCCGACAAATCGAAGCCCTTCATCGTGCAATCCCCCGCGCAACAGGTAAAAGTGCTCGGTACGCATTTCAATATACAGGCCTATGCCGATGAGCCCCTCGCCAAAACCTCCCTCCTGGAAGGCCGCGTGGAAGTGACAGCAGGCAACAGCTCGGCGACGCTCGCGCCCGGCCAGCAAAGCAGCCTCAATGCGCAAACGGGCGAGCTGAAGTCGGGGCCCGCCGATGTGGCCGCCGCGGCAGCATGGAAAAACGGATTTTTTGTTTTTAATGATACTTACCTCTCCGATGTGATCCGGCAATTATCGCGCTGGTACGATGTGAAGGCCGATTATACACGGCTACCGCGCATCCGGTACACCGGTACCATTCCCCGGAATGTGCCGCTGGACAAAGCATTGACGATGCTGGAGATCACGGGGAACGTTCAATTTGAGATCAACCAAAATACCATTCACGTTAAGTAAAAAATAGCAATCGCCTATGCAGTAAAATGACTCGGTAAAAAGCAAGACCGGCCACGTAGCAGCGTGACCGGCCGGTGCCAGGTAATATCGTATTACCAAATTTCACATTCAGTAACAACGCTTTCCATCACCTAACAAAACAAATGTATGACTAAAAACATGCATTGCGGGGGATTTTTGCGCCTATCCGCCGGGGCTTCCCTCTTCCAATGTCAACCAAAACTGATTAAGGTTATGAAATTGACCATCCTGATGCTGACGGTGGTCCTGATGCAGGTTTCAAACGCCGCCTTTTCTCAAAAGATCACCATACAGGCAGACAAGGCCTCGCTCAGGTCCGTGCTGGCGGCCATCCGCGAGCAATCCGGTTTCCAGCTGCTGTACAGCAACGAGGCGCTGGACAGGGCCGAAACGGTAACGGTGCGGCTCAAAGACGCTACGCTCGAACATGCGCTGGCCCAGATTTTCAACGGCCAGCCATTGACCTACAAACTGGAAGACCGCATGATCCTCGTTACGCTGAAACCCTCTCCCACGGCTATCTTCGAACTGCCGGCGGTAAAGGAGATGACGGTGACGGGCACGGTAGCCAACACCAGCGGAGACCCCATCCCCGGCGCTTCGCTGCAAGAGCGCGGGACCGGGAACGGCACGATTACAGACGGCTCCGGCCGTTTCACCCTCCGCGTGAAAAGCGACACCGCTACCCTCATTGTCCGCTCCATGGGCTTTACCACCCAGGAAGTGAAAGTGGCGCCCGGCAACATGCGGATCGTATTGAAAGACGACCAGGCCGCGCTCAGCGAAGTGGTGGTTGTCGGATTCGGTACCCAGAAAAAAGCGAACCTCACCGGCGCCGTAAGCTCCGTGAGCATGGACGAAGTGCTGGGCAACCGCCCCGTCAGCGGCACCGCCCAGGCGCTGCAGGGCGCCGTTCCGGGATTGCAGATCACGTTCGGATCGGGGCAGCCGGGCGCCAGCGCAAACATCAACCTCCGCGGTTATGCGTCTATCAACGGCGGCGGGCCGCTGGTGCTGGTAGACAACGTGCCGATGTCGCTCGATGACATCAACCCGCGCGATATCGAGAACATCACAGTGCTGAAAGACGCGGCGGCGGCATCCATTTACGGTGCCCGTGCGGCGTTCGGGGTGATCCTCATCACTACCAAAAAAGGCCGGCGCAATTCGCCGACCCGTTTCAATTACTATAACAACTTCACCTGGAGCAAACCCGCTTCGTTGCCGGAAAAAGCGACGCCGGTGGAAATGGTCCAGGCGCTGAAGGATTTCGGGAACACCAGCTACTGGAGCGGCCAGGATGTGGACAAATGGCTCGGTTACCTGGCGGAATACCGGCAAGATCCGGGGAAATTTCCGAACGGGGAGGCCATCCTCAACGGGCTGCATTACCCATTGGCGCAACAGGACCTCTACGGCCAGCTTTTTAACGGTGGCGTGGAACAACAACATAATTTCTCCTTTTCCGGCGGTTCCGAAAAATCGACCTACCGCGTTTCTGGCGGTTACTCCGGCGAAGACGGGATCATGACGTCGGCCAACGACAAGCTCAACCGCTATAACTTCAACGCCAGTCTTACCACCGACCTCACGAGCAAACTCCGCTCCACCGTGAGCGCGTTTTACCGGAACGATCACCGGCGCACACCTTCCGCGCTCACCGATCTGTTCTACAATGCCATCACGCTCGCGTCGTTCGTGCCCATCGGCGAATCTGTCGCCAATAACGGCCGGACGCTGCCCTACAGCACGCCCAATAACGTGGCGCGCATCGAGGCGGCGAACGTTGCGAAGACCGAGAACCTGCGGCTGTTCGGTAAAGTAGAATATACACCCTTTAAAAACTTCAGGGTGGATGCGGAATATACCTTCTTCAAGAATACCGACAACGGCTACAACACCCGCCTGGTGAACGATTACATCGATCCCAGCACGTACGACGTGAAGTCGTTCTTTACCACATCGCGGTTTACGCGTACCCTCGAGCAAAGGAGCCACCACGCCTTCAACCTTTACGGTACTTACAACCTGGAACTGAACGGCGGCCATAACTTCAAGGCCATGGCGGGGACCAACATGGAAATCGAGAAAGGCGACGACCTCACCACTTACCGCGAGAACCAGGCTTCGGCATTCATCCCGACCCTGACCGCGTCTTCCGGGCCGGCCAACTCCTCGGACGCTTATCCGCAATACGCTGTGCAGGGGTTTTTCGGTCGGGTCAATTACGATTATAAAGGCAGATACCTGCTCGAACTGAACGGGCGGTACGATGGCTCATCGAAATTCCCGCCGGGCGACCGTTTCGGCTTCTTCCCCTCCGTGTCTGCCGGCTGGAACGTGATGGAAGAGCGATTCATGGGCTTCGCCAGGCAGGCGGTGCAGCAATTCAAGCTGCGCGGTTCATTTGGCGAGATCGGCAACCAGGACACACAAACCGACTTCCCCTATTTCCCCGGGATGGACCCGTACTTGTCTGGCTGGGTGGATGAAACCGGGACCAGGGCTTCGTCGCTGCAATCGCCCACCCTTCCCAGCGGCAGGCTCACCTGGGAGCGCGTGCAAACGCTGAACGGAGGGGCTGACGTAACATTGCTCAACAGCCGGCTGGCCATCACGTTCGACATCTTCAACCGCAAAACCCTCGGCATGCTGGCCAAAGGCGCGGCACTGCCCGCGGTGCTCGGTATCCAGGCGCCGAACCAGAACGTGGCCGATCTCGAAACGAAAGGCTGGGAACTGGAAATCAGCTGGGGAGATAAGGTAGGCGATTTCAGCTATGGACTGGGCTTCAACCTGTCAGACAACCAGACGCATATCACGAAGTTCCACAATCCGGGCGGGCTGCTGAGCGACCGGTACGCCGGGCAAGACGTGTTCGAGATCTGGGGATACGTGACCGACAGGTATTATACGGTCGACGATTTCGAGAAAGGGTCGCTGAACGCGAACCTGACCGGGGGCAAACTGCTGCCGGGGATACCGTTTTTCAAAGGCGTTCCCCCGAACCCGGGAGACGTGAAGTATGTAGACCTCAACGGCGACGGCGTTATTTTCAGTGGCAACGGTACGCTCGCCGACCCGGGAGACAGGAAGATCATCGGCAGCAGCGCGCGCCGCTACCAGTTCGGGATGTTCGGGAACGCGTCTTACAAAAACTTCGACTTCAACTTCTTTTTGCAGGGCGTGGGCAAAAGGGACCTCTGGATGGGGAACCGCCTGTTCTGGGGATACATCGACCAGTTCAGCGCCCTTTATACCCACAACCTCGACTACTGGACGGCACAGCGGACGGGCGCCTACTATCCGCGTATCTATCCTAACGGTAGCGGCAACACGGGCACTAGCCGGAACGTGCAGACGAAATACCTGCAAAACGGGGCATACCTGCGCGTGAAGAACGTGACCCTCGCCTACAACGTGCCCAAACAGATCCTTTCGAGGGCCAAAGTGGAAGGGCTCCGCATCTTCGCCTCTGGCGAAAACCTGGCGCTGTTCGACCATCTGCCCGCCGGCATGGAAGGCGATGCGACAGACATCAGCAACGGCGGTATCTATCCTTCCCTGAAGAAATTCAGCTGCGGCCTGAACCTTACTTTCTGATCCATTAAAAAAAGAAACACATGAACCTACACCGATATATCGTCGCCGGTTGCGTTTCCGCCCTGATGCTCGCGGGCTGTAAGGACTTCCTCGACCTGCAGCCGAAAGACCAGCTCACGGAATCGTATACCTTCACCAATTACCAGAATTTCAAAACCTACGCCTGGAATTTTTACAGCGCCTTCCCGGGATATTCCGGCGCCGCGCCCAATTCGGAAATTAATGCGGATCTTTTCCTGAATGCCAATCCCAACGGCATTTCCGACTGGATCTGGCAGCGGCAGACCATTCCTTCGGAAAATACCTCCGATTACACAGCGGTATATAGCCGCATTCGGGACATTAACATCATGCTCGCCAATATCGATAAGGCCGCGACCTTGTCGGATGCCGACCGTAGGCACTGGCGCGCGGTAGGCTATTTCTTCCGCGCATTTAATTACTATTTGCTGGTGAACAAATTCGGCGGCGTGCCCTACATCGATAAACCGCTGTCAGACACCGACAAGGACCTCCTCACCGCGCCGCGCACGCCCCGCGCAGAGATCACCGGCAAACTGTTGGAAGACCTGAAATGGGCGGAAGCGAACATCAAAACCGACGGCGACGGCGAGAATACGGTCGATGTACACGTGGTACGCGCATTCATCACACGGTTCGGCGTGATGGAAGGCGCCTGGCGGAAATACCACCAGCTTGGCGATCCCAAACCCTACTACCAGGCCGCTACCGCCGCGGCGGAAAAGCTCATGGCCAGCTTCCCGAAACCGGCGCCCAATTACGATGACGATTTCAACAGCGAATCACTCGCCGGCGTGCCGGGGATTTTGCTGTACCGCAGATACGAGATCGGCCAGATCGTGCATTCGCTCGCCTCGCTGGCGCGGAACTCCTCCGGCCGGTGGGACCTCACCAAGAAAGCGGCCGACATGTACCTGATGCGCGACGGGCAAACCCGGTGGACGAGCCCCCAGTTCCAGGGAGACAAATCGCCCTACACCGAATTCCGCTCCCGCGACCGGCGCCTCTATTTCACCGTGTCGCCGCCGTATGCCGTGAACACCGTACATCCCAGCTACGTATTCACGCTCACCAACAATCCCGCCGACCGCGAGTACATCGATACAATGGCGAACATCTCCAGCGAAAAACGTAAAACCCTTCCCGTGCTCAACTGGCAGGGCATCGTGCTCCGGCAGGAACCGCATTTCGTGGATTTCCCGCAAGGGCAGCCGTTTTGCGTGACGTACACCGGCTACCGGTTCTATAAATTCAGCAACAAGATCGCGCGGATCCAGAACCAGGACATCAACGACGCGCCGATTTTCAGGATGGGCGAAGTGCTGGTCAATTACGCCGAAGCCAAATACGAACTGGGCGAATTCAACCAGGCCGTCGCTAACGCCACCATCAATGTTTTACGCGAAAGAGGCGCCGTGGCCCCGCTGCAGGTAGGCGCCATCCCAAATGATCCGCAGCGCGACCCGGGCGTGGAACCGGTGTTGTGGGAAATTCGCCGGGAACGCGCGGTGGAACTGATGGGCGAAGGCTTCCGGTTTGACGATCTCCGCCGCTGGAAGAAAATGGAATATGCCGTGACGCAGAAACTCGGCCGCTGGATCAAGAAAGGGACGGACGTTGGCGCAGACGCCAAAATCCCCATCCTGAACAACGCCACCGAAGGGTACATCGCCTATGAAGGCGTGCCGCCCGCGCCCTGGCCGGAATATTACTACCTGTATCCCATCCCTTCCAACGAACGGGTGCTCAATCCCAACCTGGAACAAAACCCCGGGTGGAAATAAACCTGATTTTTCATGGCCGGTTACGCGATTGACCGGCCTTTTTTTATCTTTTCAACATGAAAAAGCACTTTCTGACGGCAGGGATGCTGCTGCTGGCATCCCTCGGCATGGCGCAGCAAAAGAAACCGAACATCGTTTTCATCCTCGCAGACGACCTCGGTTACGGCGACCTCGGCGCTTATGGCCAGCAAAAGATCAAGACGCCCAACATCGACGGGATGGCCAGAAACGGCATGCGCTTCACCTCGTTTTACGCCGGCACTTCGGTATGTGCGCCTTCCCGCTCCAGCCTCATCACGGGCCAGCACACCGGCCACACCTACGTTCGCGGCAACAAGGAAATCGAACCGGAAGGCCAGGAGCCCCTGGCAGATACGGTCCAGAGCATGGCCACGCTCCTGCAGCAGGCCGGATATGTGACAGGCGCCTTCGGGAAATGGGGCCTCGGCATGGTTGGCACCACCGGCGCGCCCGACCGCAAAGGGTTCGATAAATTTTATGGATACAATTGCCAACGGCAGTCGCACCGGTACTACCCCACCCACCTGTGGGACAACGACAAAAAAGTAGTGCTCGAAGGGAACGACCTCACGAAGAAAGTACACTATGCGCCGGAGCTGATCCAGCAGCAGGCGCTGGCTTTCATCGACGAGAACAAGAATAAACCGTTCTTCCTGTTCATCCCGGTGGTGTTGCCGCACGCGGAGCTGCAGGGGCCGGAAGACGAATGGTTTAAGATGTACGACGGCAAATTCGAGGAAAAGCCGCACAAAGGGAACGGTTACGGGCCCGGCGCCACCATTGCCGGGTACGCATCGGTGGAAAAGCCCCACGCCACTTACGCGGCCATGGTTTCGCGGATGGACGCATATGTAGGACAGGTGATCGCAAAACTGACCGAGCTGCAACTCATCGACAATACCATCATCATTTTTACGAGCGATAACGGTGCACATACCGAAGGCGGCGCCGATCCCGCATTCTTCAACAGCAACGGCGGCCTGCGCGGCACCAAGCGCGACCTGTACGAAGGCGGCATCAAAACGCCCTTCATCGTACAATGGAACGGCACCGTGAAACCCGGCTCCACTTCCGGCCACATCGGCGCTTTCTGGGATGTGATGCCTACGTTCGTGGACATTACCGGCGCCCCGGCGCCGAGGTTCACAGACGGCATTTCGTTCCTGCCCGCGCTGAAAGGCAAAGGCCGTCAACCGAAGCACGATTACCTGTACTGGGAATTCCACGAAGGCGGAGGCCGCCAGGCCGTGCGCATGGGCAAATGGAAAGGAATAAAGCTCCAGGTGAAGAAAGATCCCAACGCGCCGATAGCGCTCTACGATCTCGAAAAAGACCCTGCGGAGAAAAACGATATCGCCGCACAGCATCCGGACATCGTCCGGAAAATCGGGGAGAAAATCAACGAAGCGCACGTTGAATCACCGGTTTTTCCGCTGTTGACGGGAAAATGACGATATAAGCCCCGGCCGCCCGAAACCCGCTGTGGACAGGGCGGCCGGGGTTCTTATCTTGTGGTTTTGATAAAATAGCAACATTATATGTGAAGATACGCGCAGTTTGCAATCCGCTTAATTCTGTAATATTATGCCGCGTACGTAGTACTCATTTAACCAATCGAAAACGGTAACAGTGGACAATAACATGTTATGGATCAACCAGGATCTGGAGCTGTTGCGCCAGGTAGCGGAGGGGGATGAACATGCATTCACGACCTTGTACCACCGTTACGAAGCACACATTTTACAGGTAGCCAATCTGTACGTAAAAGACCGCGACGCCGCCCGCGAAATCGTACAGGACGTTTTCCGCAAATTGTGGGAAAACCGAGACAAGCTCGCCGAAGTCCGCGATATGCGGAATTACCTCTTCATCATCGCCCGCAATCTTATTTTCAACCAGTTCAAAAAATCGGCACAGGAAACCGCCGCACAAAAGGAATTACTGTATAACGCCGATCTTTCCACCGGCGGCGCAGATTTCCGCGTCCTCAACCGCGACTGCGAGCGCATCCTCCACACCGCCATCAACAGCCTTCCCCCGCAACGCAAACGCATTTACCAGCTCGCCCGCGAAAAAGGGATGAGCTATGAAGAAATCGCGCACGAACTGCGGATTTCCCGGTTCACGGTAAAGAACCACATGGCCCAGGCGCTCCAGTCCATCCGCCTGTACCTCCTCCAGCACCTGCACACCCTCGCCGCCGCCATTGGTCTTTTGATGGGGTGGTAAAAAAATATTTTTTCGCGGAATAGTCCGGCCCCATATTTCAACTGTCTTTATCCCAAAGGCGCAAAAGTCAAGTCCAAGCAAATGACCGAACCCGAATTTTTGAAACTGCTTTCCCGGTATAAAAACGGCCGGCTTTCTCCCCGCGAGAAGGCTGAATTCGCCGAAGCCGCCGCTTCCGGCCAGTTCGACGAGCTGGTGCAGCAAGATGTGCTCAAGGCTTTGTCGCACCCGCCCGCTTCCCGCAACGGGATCGTGCGGATGCTGGGTGCCTGGCGGTATAAAGCCGCCGCGGCAGCGGTCCTCATCGGCGGCATTTCGACTTTCTTCGCCATGAAACTGCTGAAAAGCGAAGGCGCCGGCCTGCCGAACGCGGCTTCGGTGGCAGAAGTCTTGCCCGGCTCCAACAAAGCCATGCTCACCCTGGCCGACGGCTCGGTCATAGAACTGGACAGCACCGGTGCTGTCACGATCCCCCGCCAGGGAAGCGCCAGTATCAGCGCGGCCGGCGGACAATTGAGCTATGATGCCGGTTCCGTCAAGGCGGCGCAGGCTTTTAATACCCTGCGCACACCGCGCGGCGGACAGTTCAAAGTCATCCTGTCAGACGGTACGAAAGTCTGGATGAACGCCGAATCCTCGCTCACCTATCCCACCACTTTCAGCGACGATTTCCGCGAAGTGGAGCTGACGGGCGAGGCATTTTTCGAAGTGGAGAAAGACGCCATACGCCCTTTCCGCGTGAAAGCCAGCGAAGCCACGGTGGATGTGTTGGGGACGAGCTTCAACGTCATGGCCTATCCCGAAGAAAAGTCGGTAGACGCCACCCTGGTGCAGGGCGCGGTGATCGTGAAAGGCAATGGCGGGGCGAAACGGTTGCTGCCGGGAGAACAGGCCGTGGTGGCCGGCGGCGCAACGCCGGAAGTGAGCGAGGTAGACGTAGAAGAAGTGCTGGCCTGGAAGAACGGGCTTTTCATCTTCCAGGATGCAGACCTGAAATCGGTCATGCGCCAGCTGGCCCGGTGGTACGATGTGGAAATCGAATACCAGGGCCGCCCGTCAGACATGAAACTAAATGGAGCAGTATACAGGAATTACAGTTTGTCGCAAGTATTGACAGTACTGAAAGCCACAGGATTACAGTTTAAAATTGAGGCCAGGAAATTGATCATCATCACCTAAAGCACAGCAACATCCGGAATTAGCATGAGCCGCCGTGGGTAAACCATACCACGGAAAGGGAAAACTATTATTTACAGACAGGAACAACACCAGCGTAACTGCGGGCAGGCGCCCGCGGAAGGGAGATATATTTCATCAACAAAAACAAATCCACATGAAAACGTAATGTACACGTCCCTGCCCGAAACAAAAAAGCCGGAGGTGCTGGTAACACCCCCGACCTTGATTGCCGGGCATTACCTAAATCATCATTAGCTGCGATTCATTAAACAACACCCAAACACTGCAAAATTATGCATTTGTACTTGAATGGTCATGCGCCGGACGGTCCGGGGCGTGCCGCAACCAAAATCTGGAAGGTTATGAAGATGACCGCTTTTTTGCTCCTTATCGGATTCTTACACGTCAGCGGCGAGGCATTGCCGCAGAATATCACGCTGGTCATGAACAAGGCGCCGCTGCGGAAGGTGTTCAAGGAAATCCGCAAGCAGAGCGGGCACCTGTTCCTGTACGACGACAAGCTGATCAACGCCGGCCAGAAAGCGAACGTCTGGCTGAACAACGTTCCCCTGAAACAGGCACTGGAGCAGATTTTTGAAAATACCGACCTCGAATTCGAGATCGTGGAGAAAAACATCGTACTGCGCCGCCAGCCGATACCCGTATTGCGCTACTTCCCCGCGGCAGATACCTCCGTGGTCCCCGAGGTGACCGGAAAGGTGATAGATGAAAAGGGCGAGCCCCTCATCGGCACCACCGTGATCGTGAAAGGATCGAAACAGGGCGGCGTGGCAGACGTGAACGGCGTGTTCCGCCTGCGCAACGTGCAGAAAGACGCGGTGCTGGAATTCCGGTTTACCGGGTACGCCAACCGCGAAGTGAGGCTGGACGGGCGAAGCGCCCTTTCCATTACCATGGACATAGACAACAGTAAGCTGGAAGAAGTGGTGGTAGTGGGATACGGCGCCCAGAAGAAAGCGAACCTTACCGGCGCGGTAGACCAGGTGAGCGGGAAAGACATAGAAGACCGGCCCGTTACCCGCATCTCCCAGGCGCTCCAGGGCATGGTGGGCAACCTCAACATCACGTCCACCTCCGCCGGCGGCGCTCCCAACGCCACGCAAAACATCAACATCCGCGGTTACACGGGCATGGGCACCACCGGTGCTCCGCTCATCGTGGTAGACGGGGTTCCCGGAGGCGACATCAACGCCATCAACCCCAGCGATATCGAAAGCATTTCCATCATCAAAGACGCGGCCTCCGCGGCGATCTACGGCTCCAGCGCCCCTTACGGCGCATTGCTGATCACCACCAAGCAGGGCCGGAAAGGTGCAGCGCCGAGGATCTCGTATAACAACAACCTCAGCTGGGCCACGCCCATCAACCTGCCCCAAATGCTCAATTCCCTCGAATTCGCGGAGCTCTACAACGAAGCATTCACCAACGCCAACCGCGCCAAAGCCTTCGACGACGCCACCATCCAGCGCATCAAGGATTACCAGAACGGTACGCTGAAAGACGAGACCATCAAATCGCCCACTTCCAACAACTGGCAGTCGTGGGGCGGCGGCAATGCCAACAACGATTGGTTCAAAATATATTTTAAAGACGCGGCTTTCAGCCAGCAACATAACGTCGGCGTAACCGGCGGCGGCAACAAATCCACCTACTATATCGGCCTGGGTTATAACGACCGTGCAGGGATGTATAATTTCGGCGACGACAAGTTCAAACGCTACAACGTACGTGCGAATATGAGCAGCGAGCTCACAGACTGGATGTCTATCAACCTCAGAAGCTCCTTCACCCGCGAAGCCTTCAACTCGCCCAACACCTACGGCAACCGGACCGGCGGCAACTACATGCACCAGATCGGCCGGAAATGGCCCACGGTGCCGCTGATGAACCCCGACGGACAATACTCCGAAACCAGCGACGTGCTCCTGCACCTCAACGGCGGCCGGCTCAACCGCGTGAAAGACGGGACTTTCCTGACCGGGGAGTTCGTGTTCAATCTCGCCAAAGGATGGACGCTGACAACGAACTACACGTTCGACGGTTTCCGCCAGGGCGAAACCAACCATACCAAAACCGTGGTCCAATTCCTCCCCGACGGCACCACCAGCAATATCGGCGGTACATTCCCGAACGGTTTCTCCCGGTCAGACATCAACAACGAGCACCACGTCCTGAACGCCTTCTCGAGCTACGAGCGCGGCATCGGGAAACATAACTTCAAAGTGCTGGGCGGGTATATCCGCGAACTGACGTCTTACACCACCTTCGGCGCCAGCAACAGCCAGCTGTATTCCGACAACATTCCCGCACTGAGCCTCGCTTACGGCGTAAGCCCGTCGATCTCCGATTTTGTGCGGAAACTGGCGGTGGAAGGGTTTTTCGGAAGGGCGAACTATTCTTATGACGATAAATACCTGTTGGAAGTGAACGGCCGGTACGACGGGGCTTCCCGCTTCCTGAAAGGTTTCCGCTGGAAGTTCTATCCCGGTGTTTCCGCCGGCTGGAACCTGCATAAGGAAAACTTCTGGCAGCCGCTCGCCAAAACGGTGAACGCCTTCAAAATCAGAGGCTCTTACGGCCAGCTGGGCGACCAGGCGTTTATCGACGACGCGATCGGCGCGCCCAACTATTATCCTTTCTATCCCAGTCTTGGCACCACCCGGCCCACCAGCACCAACTGGCTTTTCGGCGGCGCCCAGCAGGCGATGGTTTCGCAGCCCGGGCTCGTGAACAACGACCTTACATGGGTAACCACCACTTCCCTCAACCTCGGGATAGACGCGGCGTTTTTCGAAAACAGGCTGACGGCGACCTTCGACTGGTACATCCGGAAAGCGAACAATTTCGCAGGGCCCTCGCAAATCCTGCCGCAGGTGCTCGGTACCGGCGTGCCTTCGGCGAATAATACCGACATCGAAACGCGCGGCTGGGAACTGATGCTCAACTGGGCCGATAACATCGGCAACGTCAACTACCGTGTTCGCGGCGTGCTGAGCGATTACCGCGGTAAAGTGCTGCGCTACCCCAATCCCACGAACCTCATTACCAGCTGGTATGCCGGCGAAACGATGGGCAACATCTGGGGATACACGACCATGGGCTACTTCCAGTCAGACGACGAAGAATCCAAAAGCGCCGACCAAAGCAAGATTTCCGCGGCGAACTGGACGGCCGGCGACATCCGCTATGCCGACCTGAACAACGACGGCGTTATCGACTGGGGAAACAATACGCTGGGCAACACGGGCGACCGCCGCGTGATCGGCAACACCACGCCCCGGTACGCGTACAGCTTCATCGGAGAAGCGAACTGGAAAGGGTTCGATTTTTATGTGTTCATGCAGGGGGTCGGTAAACGCGACGCCTGGGTAGGCTCCAACTACTTCTGGGGCATCAACGGAGACGAATGGCAAAGCTCGCCCTTCACCGTGCACCGCGATCGCTGGTCGGCCACCAACCCGAACGGCTACTTCCCGAAATTCTACATGAGCGGCGAAAACGGGAAAAATACGCAGCAACAGACGAAATACCTGCAAAACGCTTCGTACCTGCGGATCAAGAACGTGCAGCTCGGTTACACCCTGCCGGGGAACCTCATCCGCCGCATCAACGCGCAGAAAGTACGGATGTACGTGAGCCTGGAGAATCTCGCCACCTTCACCAGCCTGGTGAAAACGATGGACCCCGAACTGTCTATCGGCGATGCCAAGATCTACCCGCTGCAGCGGACGTATTCCCTGGGTTTGAATGTTAGTTTCTAAGCAAAAAAATTGAAGACAATGCAATTGAAAAATATCATCGGGATGATGGCCCTTTCGTTGGCGGCGCTCACGTCCTGCACGAAAGACTTCCTGGAGCGCGCGCCCGAAACGAGCATCAGCGAAGCGGAGTTCTGGAAAAGCACCAACGACATGAAGCTGTACGTCAACAACTTCTATAACAACTCTTCGCTGCTGCCCCATTACGGCCTGGGCGCTTTCGGCACCATTGGTATTTATGGGCTGGACGCCGACCAGGGAAGCGATAACATGATCAACATGGGCGTGAACGGCATGCTCAATGGCGAAAGGACCGTTCCCGCCACCAGCGGCGACTGGAGCTGGGGCACCGTGCGGAATGCGAATTATTTCCTCGCCAACTACGGAAAGGTGCAAGACAGCTGGGACAACGTAAAACCCTACGTCGGCGAAGCCCTGTTTTTCCGCTCCATGATGTATTTCAACCTGATGAAAAATTACGGGGCACTGCCCTGGATCGGCACGCCGTTGAAGCTGACCGATACCACCATGCTCTACGGCCCCCGCCTGCCGAGGAACCAGGTGGCAGATTCCATCCTCAGCGACCTGGACAAGGCGATCTCTTATCTGCCGTCCAAAGCCAATGCGCAGGCATCCCGCGTGTACCGGGAAATGGCGATGGCTTTCCAGGCCAGGGTAGCGCTCTACGAAGGTTCCTGGGAAAAATACCATGCCGGAACGCCTTTCGGCGTCACCGGTTCCAACGGCGCAAAATATTTCCAGAAAGCCGCAGACGCCGCACAAGCGGTCATGAACAGCGGGCTTTTCACGCTCGATAACGTGGGCGCCACAGACGGGTACTGGAGATTGTTCAACCAGTCGGATTACGGCAGCAGCAAGGAAATCATGTTCTGGCGCAAATTCGACGTGGCGCTGGGGCTGCATCACAACTGGCACCGCTATACCACCAGCGGCGCCGGCCGCGGCCTGACGAAAAACCTGGTAGACGCGTACCTCTGCACAGACGGTTCGCCGATCGCACTGAGCACCTTGTACAAGGGAGACGACTCCATCAACCGTGTTGTGGCCAATCGTGATCCGCGCCTGGCGCAAACGATGTACGTCCCCGACGGAAAGCATATCATTACCAGCAACCAGCCCGCCGGTGCGCCGAACGTGATCTTCGAGATCCCCTCGTTCAACCAGGCCAACGAAGGCAAGCCGTCTACCGGTTACCAGGTGTATAAAGGCCATAACACCGATTACAACCAGCAGAACGCCGGCAACCTCGGTACTACCGCCGTGATCTATTTCCGCTACGCGGAAGTGCTCCTCAACTTCGCGGAAGCCAAAGCCGAACTGGGGACCCTCAGCCAGGGAGACGTAGACATCACCATCAACAAGCTCCGCGACCGTGTGGGCATGCCCGGCCTGACCCTCAGCGCCATCGCCGCCGATCCCAACTGGGAATTCCCCGCACTGGGGCCGGTCATCAACGAAGTGCGCCGCGAAAGAAGGGTGGAACTGGCCTGTGAAGGCTTCCGCCGCGACGATATCTTCCGCTGGGCGGCGGCCGACGAGCTGATCGTAGGCAAAAAGCCACAAGGCGCGAAAAAAGACCAGTGGACGACGCTGGTTCCCGCAAATCTGCTCAATTCCTATCCAGTAAACGATCTGGGCTACATCGAGCTGTTCAAAAACATCGCGTCGATGGCCAATGGGTACAAGTTCCGGGTAGACCGCGATTACCTGTTGCCGTTGCCTACGAACGAACTGACACTGAATCCCAAACTGGGCCAGAACCCGGGTTGGCCGCAATAAGCCGTTAGCAGCTACTCTTCTTCATGCCCTATTTGTCCTGAAGGCGCCCTGGCAGCGGTTTTGCTGCCGGGGTGCCATACCTGGGAATGAAATCCCGCCGCTTGTTCACTGCGGTTTTAAAGCGCCTTCGGGCGCTTTTTCGCTTTTTTACCGTGATTTGTACCGTGAAGGCCCGAAGATGTCCATTGATGGGGGAACTTTAAAACAATACATTCGCTGGATTGTATTTATTGAACGCAAAACCGAACAACCATGGAGAATCATTTCGACGTCATCGTCATCGGTTCCGGGCCGGGAGGCTATACGGCCGCCATCCGCGCCGCCCAATTGGGCAGCAGCTGCGCCATCATCGAGAAGTACCCCGTGCTGGGGGGCACCTGCACCAACGTGGGCTGCATCCCTTCCAAGGCCATGCTCGACAGCTCCGAGAATTTCGATATCATCCAGCATAAGGTAGCCAGGCAGGGCATACATGTGAGCGGCGTGGAAATTAATTTCGGGGAGATGACGGAACGGAACCGGCATGTGGTGAAACAGAATAATGATGGGCTCGTCTACCTCATGAAGAAAAACAAAATCCAGACCTTCTACGGGACCGGCTCCATCGGCAAAGGCAAAAAAGTAACGGTAAAGCAGGCCGACGGGAAAACGGTGGAACTGACCGGCAGGAACATCATCATCGCCACCGGCTCCAAACCCTCCACCCTGCCGGGTATCAAAATCGATAAAGCGCGCATCATCACGTCCACCGAAGCATTGTACCTCAAGGAAATGCCCAAAACGATGACCATTATTGGCGGCGGCGTGATCGGTGTGGAAATGGCGTCCATCTTCCATCGCATCGGCGTGAAAGTGACGGTCCTCGAATACGCGAAAAGCCTCATTCCCACCATGGACGGCGAGCTGGGAAAGGAATTGCAGAAAATCCTCGTGAAATCGGGCATCGATATCCAGACGGGATGCGCGGTGAAAGGGGCTGTCAATAACGGGAAAGACGTAACCACTACCTATACCGACCCCTCCGGCAAAGACGCCACCATTACCGCCGAGTACTGCCTGGTAGCCGTAGGCCGCCGCCCTTACACTGAAGGCCTCGGCCTCGAAAATACGGGCGTTAAAACCGACGAGCGCGGCCGCATCGAAACCGACGCGCAACTGCAAACCGCCGAAGCCGGCATCTACGCCATCGGCGACGTCGTGAAAGGCGCCATGCTGGCCCATAAAGCGGAAGACGAAGGCGTGATGGTAGCCGAAGCCATCCACGGCAAAGCCCATCACATCAATTACAACTGCATCCCCTCGGTCGTATACACCTGGCCGGAAGTGGCGGGCGTAGGCTACACCGAAGAGCAGCTCAAGGAAAAGAATATCCCCTTCAACAAAGGCAAATTCGCCTTCATGGCGAGCGGCAGGGCACGCGCCTCCGACGACACCGAAGGCTTCTCCAAAGTGCTGACCGATCCGAAATACGGCGAAATCCTCGGGGTCCACATCATCGGCGCCCGCGCTGCAGACCTCATCGCACTGGGCGTTTCCGCCATGGAATTCGAGCTCACCGATATCGAACTGGGCAAGATATCCTATGCGCACCCCACCTTCGCCGAAACGCTCAAAGACGCTTTCCTGGCCGCTTCCGGAAGAGGCGCGATCAATTTCTGACCCATCGGACCAAAACCTACGCTATGATATGGAAACGCATTTTCATCGGATTGATCATCGTACTGGCCGTCATCCAGTTCTTCCGGCCCGCCAGGAACCAGGCCGCCGCGCCGTCCGACAACGACATTAACCGGAAATACACCGTGCCGGAAAACGTGTCCGCCATCCTGCAGCGAAGCTGTTACGACTGCCATTCCAACACCACCGTCTACCCCTGGTATGCCAACGTGCAACCGGTGGCTTGGTGGCTCGACAGCCATGTCCGTGACGGAAAACGGGAACTGAATTTCTCCGAATTCCTCGGGTATCCGCTCAAACGGCAAGACCATAAGCTGGAAGAAGTGATAGAAACGATCGACGAACGGGAAATGCCCCTGAAATCATATTTACTGATCCACCGCGCCGCGAAACTCTCCGCCGACCAGGTGAAACTCCTGAAAGACTGGGCCAACGGGTTACGGACAGACATCCAGGCTGAAATGCAACAGGAAATTCAGGCCGGGATTTGAAAAATTTGAAGGAAAGAAAAAGCCGGCCTCATCGGGCCGGCTTTTTTATGCGGCGTCACGACAGTGATGGCGCGGCCGTTTGCCGGAGATACAATGTCTGCGTGGGATGCGCGAACTGGATGCCTGCCTTCCGGAAAGCGCCGTAGATATCGAGATTGATGGCTTGCTGTTTGTCCATAAACAGGACGTAATCCGGGCTGAGGATGTAATATACCAGCTCGAAATTCAGGCTCGATTCGCCGAACCCCGCGAAATGCGCCCTGTCGAACTGCACGCTTTCCTGGCTTTCCACTGCTTCGCGGAGCATATCGGGGATGCGTGAAAGTTGTTCTTCCGGAGTTTGGTACGTGACCCGCAATTGGGCCACCACCCTTCTCCTTTCCATTCTTTTGTAATTGTGGATACGCGAATTGGTGAGGTCGGTATTGGAGCACACCAGCTGTTCGCCGTTCAACGTGCGGATGCGGGTGGTTTTAATACCGATGTATTCGATCAGTCCGAGCTTATCGTCTACCAGGATGAAATCCCCGATCTCGAAAGGCCGGTCGAAAAAGATGACGAAATAGCTGAAAAGGTCGCCCAGTATGGTTTGTGCGGCCAGCGCGATGGCGATGCCGCCGATCCCCAGCCCTGCGATCAGCGTGGTGACGTTGTAGCCGAGATTGCTGATGAAAGACAGGATGCCGAGCGTCCAGATGAAAAAGTTGACGATGAGAATGAGGCCGTTGGCTTGCTTTTCCTTGGTTTCGCTGTTGTCTTGCCGTTTGATGTAACTGAACACGAACCGGCGGAACAGCGCGCTGATGCCGCGCAGTACGAAGAACGTCATCGAGGCGAGGAAAGCCACGCGGAATACGCTGCGCAGCTGGTCGGGCAAGGTGAGGGATTGCAGCGCGAACCAAACGGCCAGCACGTACAAAGCCGGCAGGATGGTGCGCCCGGCGAGGCGGATGATGAAATCGTCCCAGGTGCGCGCGGTGCCGGCGGTCCAATGCAGGAGTTTCTTCAGCACGATCGACCGCAAAATGCGGATGGCGAGAAAAGATACGAGGATAATAACAAAGGCGGTGATCCAGGATGCAACGGAATTGCCTCCCCATGTCTGGTGTAATACATTTTCCATGTCTTTCTTTTTGTGGTGGAAAACCGGTTAACAAATGGCCGCAATAGGAATATTACCGCATGGTCCGTGCAGGTGACATTGCTGAAAATATCAGTCCTGCTTTCATCTTGATCCATCTGTGCAGATCGAAGCGTATCGGGCAAATATAGGAAAATGAGCGGGAAGGGCAAGTTGAAACGTTTCCGAAGTATGATTATCTTAGGACTGAAATTAAAATCCCTCGTACCATGAATGAGCCCGTATCCCACCTCGGTGAAGAATTTGACATCCCTGCCACCCCCCGCCGGAAGTTGCTTCCGGTCTGGATAAAAATATTCTGCTGGATTTTCGTTTTCATGGGGGCAATGTCCGTGCTGGCGCTGTTCCTGGCCGTGCTGGAAATTCCCGTGACGCTTGCTTTCTTTGGTCTGCAGGCGAATGATGGTTTCTCGCTGACGGGGCTCATTATCATTTTCACATTTCTATTGAAAGGCATTGTTTCCATTGGGCTGCTGGGCGCGCAGAAATGGGCGGTTGATCTGGCCATCGTGGATGCTTTGCTTGGGATCATTTTGTGCCTGACTACCAGCATCATCGTTTTTTACAACGGCGGGTTTACCTTGAGGCTGGAAATTGTGCTGCTGGGATTGTATTTATGGCAAATGCTGAAGATCCGGAATGAATGGAAGATCAGTCCGCAGTAAAATGAATTTTAAATCATTTGAAACCCGCACATGTTTGCGGGTTTTTTATTGCCTGCTATCTATGCAATGGAATTGATAACGGCGATACGGGATGCGGAGGGGAGGAAGTGCGGGTTCCTGTTACGGGCTAAAAATAAAAAGCCCCTGCCCAAATCCGAGGGCAGGGGTCTTGAAGTGGTCCCACCAGGGCTTGAACCTGGGACCCCCTGATTATGAGTCAGATGCTCTAACCAACTGAGCTATAGGACCGGTCCGTCTTTCAGGACAAAAATGTATAACAAACTTTATTGGGTGCCCCATTTTCAGGGGATGGCAAAAGTAAATATTTTTTCCGCATTCCGTCACAAATTTTTGACGTGTCGCGTACATTTGTCATGCCATGCAAGGAATCAGACACATCATTTTCGACCTCGGGGGCGTCATCCTCAACATCGATATCAGCCGCACCGCCCGCGCTTTCGAAGCGCTCGGGCTCGACAATTTCGGGAAGCACTACTCCCAGGCGCACGTCAGCACCCTGTTCAACGATCTCGAGACTGGGCGCGTTTCGGAGCAGGAGTTCGTGGATAAAATGAAGTGCGTGCTGCCGGAAGGCACTACCGACCAGCAGGTGATCGACGCCTGGAACGCATTGTTGCTGGATTACCCCGTGGCGCGGCTCCAGTTGCTGCAGCAGTTGCGGAACCACTACGATCTTTTCCTGCTGAGCAATACCAACGCGATCCACATGAAAGCGTTCAACAAAATTCTGGAAAGGGAACGCGGTATTCCGTCGCTGGCCGCGTTTTTCGATAAAACGTATTATTCCCACCTCATGGGCTGCCGCAAACCGGAGCCGGAAGCCTGGCAGATGGTGCTTGACGAAAACGGCCTCAAGCCCGAACATACCCTGTTCATAGACGATACGCTGCCCAACGTGGAAGCCGCGCGGGCACTGGGGATCCAGTCGGTCCACCTGCAATCGCCCGGCACCGTGCTGGATATCTTCAAGCCGAAAAAGTAAGGATTATTTGATTTCCTCGAAGTCGATGTAATCGCCATCGTCGCGCTTGCGCACGGGTTCCTGTGCCTGGGGAGGTACCTGCGGGCCGGCCTGCTGCTGTTGTTGCTGGCGTTGCTGTTGCTCGAACTGCTGGCGCATGGCGTCCTGCATGTCGCGCATCTGGCGGCGCACCTGCTTGGTGCCACGGTAAACCGGAACGATGAATTCGAAAATCAGTTTATATAAGAACCATATCGCGAGGATATAGAAGAGTAATTTTATTAGCGATCCCATCCCGCAAAGATAGCAGATACCCCCTTTTTTTACCCGGTTTTAAGTTTTTTTTAACGATCTGTCCAGGTCCTGCTGAGCATGGCCGCCACTTCCAGGCTTACCTGTTTGTTATACTCCCAGGTGAGCTTGCGGTAATTCACGGCGTCGATGATGGTGCCGATAAGGCAGAACCCGAAAGTTACGACGAACAGGATGCCGAGGAGGATCTGGTCGAGCAGGAAACGGTGGATGCCGTTGGGCCCGATGAGCCCTACGAGGCAGGTCAAAAGGATGGTTTGCGGGTCTTTTCGGCGGGATTGGTACAGGAACAGGAATTTTTTCCGCGTTTCGGGGTCGAATTTTTTGGTCAGCTCTTCGAGCCAGATCATTTCTTCCTGGTCGATGCCGGGAAGGGAAGCGTAATAAAAGTTATCCATGTCGGAAAGAGTGAATTTGCGATTTGGTCAATTGTCCGATCCGCCAGAGCAATGCCGCCAGTACGGGGGCGCCGAGCTTGTGGGCGTTCCAGCTTTCCTGCCAATGGGCGTGGAAAAGGTGGGAGATGGAATGGCCGAGGCCGCAACCGGGGCATTTCCCGAGCCCGAACCATCGCCAGACGCAGAGGCTGGGAAGGTCTGCATGCGGGTCCATGCACGCGAGTAAAACGAGGCCGGCCGTCCAGGCCACCAGCTCTGGCTGAATGCGGAGGATCATGCGAATGGGAAGTTACGGCAAATGAAGCGGACTACCAATTATAAACTTTAATCATATGTCTGGTATTGGGTTTGCGTGAAAGAAATAGTTTTTGAAATGAAAATAAATGCTAATTTTGTAACGGAATAAAGATTCAAATGAAGGGGACGATGGGAGTCCCCTTCTTCTATTTTGTATGGCAAACGAACAAGTTACGGCGCGGATACGGGAAATGCTGGACGCGCTGCTGGCCGACAAGCCGGAATATTTCGTGGTGGATATCAGGATCAAGCCTACCAATAACGTGAAGGTTTACGTGGATGCTGATAGCGGCGCGTCGATCGACAAGCTGGTGTCGCTGAACCGGCAATTGTACCCTCAGCTGGAAGCGGCCGGTCTTTTCCCCGACAATGATTTTTCGCTGGAAGTGTCTTCACCGGGGCTCGACGAGCCTTTGAAGACGCATCGGCAATTCGTGAAGAACGTGGGCCGGAAGGTGGAGGTGACTTTGCTGGACGGGACCGTTAAAGAAGGAAAGCTCACGGCGGCAACCGAAGAAGCGCTGACCCTAGAGGAAACGGTAGGGAAAAAGAAAGAAATCAGAATATCTAACATCAATTTAAACGAAATCAAGCACACAAAGGTGTGCATCGTGTTTTAAAATAATATATAACATGGCTAGTATTAACCTGATTGAGTCATTCACCGAGTTTAAGGAGGCCGAGAATATCGACCGGCCAACGCTGATGAAAGTGTTGGAGGACGTGTTTAAGACCCTGTTACGTAAGAAGTATGGCTCAGATGAGAACTTTGACGTGATCGTAAATACTGAGAAAGGTGACCTGGAAATCCTCCGCCGCCGTACCATCGTGGAAGATGGCACCGTGGAAGACGAGAACGCGCAGGTTGCATATTCCGAAGCCATTCTGATCGAGCCGGATTACCAGGTAGGTGAGGATTTGTATGAGGAAGTGGAAATACTGGACTTCGGACGGCGCGCCATCCTGGCAGCGAAACAAACGCTGACGGCCCGCATCGGCGACCTGAAAAAGAACATCCTTGTAAAGAAATATGGTGACCGTGTGGGTGAGATCGTGACCGGGGAAGTTTACCAGGTGTGGAAAAAAGAAGTTTTATTATTGGATGATGAAGGGAATGAACTAATATTGCCTAAATCCGAACAGATACCGACGGATTATTTCAAGAAAGGTGAGAACGTGAGAGCGGTCGTGAAGAAAGTGGAACTGAAGAACAACTCCCCGCTGATCATCCTTTCCAGAACGCATCCCTCCTTCCTGGCCAAACTCCTCGAAATTGAGGTTCCGGAAATTTTCGACGGCCTTATCGTGATCAAAAAGATCGTGCGCGAGCCCGGCGAAAGAGCCAAAGTTGCCGTGGAATCCTATGACGACCGTATCGACCCCGTAGGCGCCTGCGTGGGTATGAAAGGAAGCCGGATTCACGGCATCGTTCGTGAACTCCGCAACGAGAACATTGACATCATCAATTACACCGCCAATATCCAGCTCCTGATCCAGCGTGCCCTCACGCCCGCCCGCATCAGCCGGATGGAAGTGGATAATGATAATAAGTACGCCTCCGTTTACCTTAAACCCGACCAGGTATCACTGGCCATCGGTAAAAAAGGCGTCAATATTAAACTGGCCTGCGAATTGACCGGATATGAAATCGACGTATTCCGCGACGAAGAACAGGAACAGACAGAATTTGACATCGACCTGGAAGAATTCTCCGACGAGATCGAACCCTGGATCATCGACGAGCTGAAACGCATCGGTTGCGACACCGCCCGCAGCGTGCTCGACCTGACCGCCGAAGAGCTGGTTCGCCGCTCAGACCTCGAGGAGGAAACCGTAACGGAAGTGAGAAGGATCCTCCAGGAAGAATTTGAAAAAGAATAAGCCTTCCGCTACACCCTTCCCATAGGGTTGGCTTTTTTGATTGCAGAGATATTTGAGTTATTGTTAAAATGTTAAAAGATTTGCTCCGCCGGTTGGTGGGGATTAAACGGGAAGGACGAGAAAACAATATGCCTGAAGTAACAAACAACACACCGAGATTGCTGGCCGCAGCCAAGGAATTCAACATTGGCAAGGAAACGCTGATCGATTTCCTAGCCGGTAAAGGCTATGATATGGATGGATTCGGTTCTCCCAACGCCCGTCTCACCGCCCAGATGTATCACGCGCTGCAGAATGAGTTCCAACAGGATAAGGCCAACAAGCGTAAAAGCGACCAGATCGCTTTGCCGAAAGGAACGGTGTTAGACGCAGCCAAGAAGAAGGAGAAGGAGGAGGCAGAACTGGCGGCGAAGAAAAAAGAGGAAGCAGACGCAGCCGCCAAAAAAGCGGAACCCGCGCCCGCCAAACCGGAACCCGCTCCCGCGCCCCAGCCTGAGCCAGCTCCCCAGGCGGCCCCCCAGCCGGAGGCCCGCACGGAGCAGCCTGCGCCCAAGCCGGAACCGGCCCCCGCTCCCCAACCCAAACCCGTAGCCGAAGCCCAACCCGAGCCCAAACCCGAACCGGCCCCCGAGCCGAAGGAAAAGGCCCCCGAGCCCAAAGCCGAGAAAACGGAAGAGGTCGTGAAACCGGAATCGCCCAAGATCAACGGTCCCCGCATCATGGGCACCATCGATCTCGAAGCCCTCAATCCCGCCAATCGCAAGAAAGCCGCCAAACCCGGACCGGAAGAAGAAAAACCGGCCCCGGCCCCCGCTCCCCAGGAGCCCCAACCTGCCGCTGAAGCCAAACCCGAGCCCAAGCCGCAGCCCGCTCCCGAGCCTAAAGCCGTAAAGGAAGAAGCTCCCGCCCAACCGGCCCCCGCACCGCAGCCCGAAAAGCCTGCCGCCGAAGCCAAACCGGAGCCCAAACCCGTAGCCGAATCCAAACCCGAACCGAAGCCGGAACCCAAACCCGCCGCCAAGGAAGAAGCCGCTCCCGCCCCCGCTCCCAAAGCGGAATCAGCGCCCGCAGCAACCCCCGAAGCTCCCGCCGCACCCAGCACCCCTGACGCAGGCGGCAGCGAAGATGCCGGTTCCGTGATCGAAAATATCCAGGCCACCCGCCTCTCCGGCCCCAAAGTGATCGGGAAGATCGAACTCCCCGTTTCGCAAGACCGCAGAGACAATAAAGGCGGCTTCAACAAAGACGAAAAACGTAAGCGCAAGCGCATCGTTATAGAAAAGAAACCCGAGCCCATCAAACCCGGCGAATTCGCCCGCGAAGGCGGACAGCCAGGCCAGCGCGGCCCCGGTCAACATGGTGGTGGCCAGCAAGGCGGCCAGCATGGTGGCAACCGCGGCCCCGGAGGCCCCGGCCAGCGCGGCCCCGGCCAACACGGCGGCCAGCAGGGCAATCGTGGTCCCGGCGGTCACCAGGGCAACCGTGGCCCCGGCGGTCATCAGGGTAATCGCGGCCCCGGCGGCGGCCATCAAGGCAACCGCGGCCCCGGCAACCGTAACCAACGGCCCGGTCAGGGCAACTTCGGTCAGGGCGCTCCCCGCGGACCGCAAGACCGTGAAATCGATAAGAACGAAATCCAGAACAAGATCAAGGAAACCATGGCCAAACTGGGTGGCAACACCCGCGGAGGCAAAAACTCCAAAGCCAGCCGCCGTCGCGACAAGCGTCACGAAATGGCAGAACGCGAGGCCATGAATTCCGCAGACGGCAACAAACTGCAGGTAACCGAGTTCCTCTCCGTGAGCGAACTGGCCACCCTGATGGACGTTTCCTTCGCTGAAGTGATCTCGAAATGTATGGGCCTCGGTATCATGGTATCCATCAACCAGCGTCTCGACGCCGAAGTGATCGAGCTCGTAGCCGGAGAATTCGGCTATGAAGTGGAATTCATTGGTGTAGACGATGCTACCGACGACGACGAAGATGAAATCGAAGACGATCCGGAAGATCTCGAACCGCGCGCTCCCATCGTGACCATCATGGGCCACGTAGACCACGGTAAGACCTCCCTGCTCGACTATATCCGTAACGCCAACGTAGTAGCCGGTGAAGCCGGGGGCATTACCCAGCACATCGGTGCCTACCAGGTTACCACCGCTTCGGGCAAAAAAGTAACCTTCCTCGATACCCCGGGCCACGAAGCCTTTACGGCCATGCGTGCGCGTGGTGCCAAAGTGGCCGACATCGCCGTGATCGTGATCGCGGCAGACGACGCCATCATGCCCCAGACGCGTGAAGCCATCTCCCACTCCCAGGCCGCCGGCCTGCCGATGGTATTCGCCATCAACAAAGTGGATAAAGACGGCGCCAACCCTGAGAAAATCAAGGAACAGCTGGCCGGTATGAACATCCTCGTGGAAGACTGGGGTGGTAAATTCCAAAGCCAGGAAATCTCCGCCAAAAGCGGTATGAATATCGACATCCTGCTGGAAAAAATCCTGCTGGAAGCCGAGCTGCTCGACCTGAAAGCGAACCCGAACCGCGAAGCATCCGGTACGGTGATCGAAGCCACGCTCGACAAGGGCCGCGGCTACGTTACAACGGTACTCGTGCAGAACGGTTCCCTCAGCCAGGGAGATACGATCCTGTCCGGAGCGCACTTCGGCAAGATCAAGGCCATGTTCAACGAACGCGGACAACGCGTCGAGAAAGTCGGCCCCTCCGCTCCTGTTCAGCTGCTCGGCCTCAACGGCGCGCCGCAGGCAGGTGAGAAGTTCAGGATGTACGAAGACGAATCCGAAGCGAAAGACCTCGCCAACCGCAGGGCCCAGATCGTCCGCGAACAAGGTATCCGTACGAAGAAACACATTACCCTCGACGAGATCGGCCGCCGTCTTGCCCTTGGCAACTTCAAGCAGCTGAACCTCATCATCAAGGGCGACGTGGACGGTTCCGTGGAAGCACTGTCCGACTCCCTGCAGAAACTGTCTACAGAAGAGATCGTAGTGAGCGTGGTATTGAAAGGCGTAGGTCAGATCACCGAATCCGACGTACTGCTGGCCACCGCATCCGACGCACTCGTGATCGGCTTCCAGGTGCGCCCCTCGCTCAACGCAGCACGCCTCGCCGAGAAAGAGAATATCGAAATCCGCACCTACTCCATCATCTACGACGCCATCGACGAGCTCAAATCCGCGATGGAAGGGATGCTGGAACCGAAAATCGAGAAAAAGGTTACCGCGAACGTCGAAATCCGCGAAACCTACAAATTCGACAAGGCAACCGTTGCGGGCTGTTTCGTGCTCGATGGCAAACTCTTCCGCAATTCGCGCATCAACCTCGTTCGCGATGGCATCGTAGTTCACACCGGCGAACTGCAATCACTGAAACGTTACAAAGACGACGTGAAAGAAGTGGTTTCCGGCATGGAATGCGGTCTCTCCATCAAAAACTACAGCGACCTCAAAGTCGGCGACATCGTCGAAGGCTTCGAAGAAGTGGAAGTTAAACGTACCCTCTAAAATTCAGTTGCGGCGGGCATCACCGCCCGCCGCAATTCCGAAATTTTTGTTAAATACATTAGCCGTCTTTGTGCGGCTAATTTTTTATCAGTTACTTTGAGAAGACAGTAACAATTATATGAATAAAATCGTCATATCTTCCTTCGGCGCCATGCTCCTGTTCCAGGTAGCAGTAGCCCAACAGCAGAAGATCGTGGCCGACAAAATCGTCGCCAAGGTGGGGGAAAAGATCATCCTTCAGTCCGATATCGAATCGGCGCTGGTGGATATGCAGCAGCAAGCCCTGGAAGGCCAGCCGCTTCCTCCCAACGCTAACTGTGCCGCCATCGAACAGATCATCGCGCAGAAGATCCTGGTGCTCCAGGCCGAGCGGGACTCCCTCCCCATCTCAGAATCCGACGTGGAAGGCCGTATCGAATCCCAGATCCGCTGGGCCGAACAGCGCTACAACGGCCGTGAGAACATGACGAAAGTTACCGGCTACACCATTTACCAGCTCCGCGAACGCTTCCGCGACGCCATCCGCGAAAACATGCTCGCCAAAGCCATGCGCGACAAAATCGTGAACTCGGTAAAAGTGACGCCCACAGAAGTAAGGAACAATTTCGAGAAAATACCGAAAGACAGCCTTCCGTTCTATGAATCGGAGCTCGAAGTAGGCCAGCTCATCATCCTTCCCAAAGCCAGCCGCGAAATGGACAAATACGCTTACGACAAGCTGATGGACATCCGCGCGCGCGTCGAAAAGAAGGAAGGTGAATTCGGCACCTTCGCCAACCTGTATTCCGAAGACCCCGCCGTTCGCGAGAACAGCGGTATCTATCCCCTCAACCGTTACGACAAAAACTGGGACCCCGAGTTCCTCTCTGCCAGCTTCCGCCTGCGGGAAGGGGAAATGTCGAACCCCGTGAAGTCGCAATTCGGCTACCACCTGATCAAGATGCTGAAACGCGCGGGCGACAACGTGACCGTGCAGCACATCCTCATCAAGCCCAACGTAATGAACACGGAGATCAGTCACGCCATCCAGAAACTGGACACCGTTCGCGCGAATATCATTGCCGGTAAGCTGACCTTCGGCGAAGCCGTTGCCAAGTACAGTGATAATCCGATGGACAAGTTCAGCGGCGGTATGCTCACCAACCCCATGACCAACAGCACTTTCATCACGATCGACCAGCTGAACGACCCTACCACCAAGGATATCGTCATGCTCCTCGATTCGCTGAAACCCGGCGGCGTAACCAAGCCCATCGAGTTTACAGACGAGCAGGGCCGTAAAGGCGTTCGCCTCGTGTACCTGAAAACGCGTACCGAGCCTCACCGTGAGAACCTGGCCGACGATTACTCGCGCATCCAGCAACGCACGCTGCAGGAGAAACAGGCACAGGCCCTCAGCAAATGGCTGGTAGACAAAGTGCCGACGTTCTATGTGCACGTGGAAGACGAGTACAAACAGTGCGAAAACGTGTCGAAATGGTCCGCCGCGAGCAATACGGTGGCCAGCAACTAAGCGAATTCCAGCAATTTATGATACGATCCCGGCGTCTACAGCGCCGGGATTTTTTTTAACGTTCCCATGCCAGTCAAGCCCCCGGCCCGTTTGGACCCCGTTTCCCCTGCGATGCCCATGCAAAGGGCATTCCCGCGAATGCGGCCGTTTGATAATTAAAGCGTAACTTTGCGACTTCAATTTTACGGTATGAGTGATGCGATAAAGCATGAATGTGGACTTGCATTCATAAGATTAAGAAAACCATTCAGTTATTACCAACAGAAATACGGAACGGTTTTCTACGGCCTGAATAAGCTGTACCTCCTCATGGAAAAGCAGCATAACCGTGGACAAGACGGTGCAGGCCTTGCCACTGTAAAATTACACACCGAGCCCGGGGTGCCTTTCATGCACCGGATCCGGAGCGCACAGCCGCAACCCATCGGCGACGTTTTTGGTAAAGTGCGCGACGAAATCGCAGAAATTGAGAAATACCAGCCCGAGATTACCCGCTACCCTGGCCTCATGAAAGGGCACGTCCGCTTTTTGGGGGAACTGTTGCTGGGGCATCTCCGCTACGCCACCCAGGGCAAAAACGACGTCGACCTTTGCCATCCCTTCGTTAGATACAATACCATCCCCGCCCGCAACCTCACCATGGCCGGTAACTTCAACCTGGTGAATGTGGATGAGCTGTTCAGCTTTACGAAAGTTTCTCCTGGCGAAAAACATAAGAACAGTGACCTGGCCGCCATGCTCGAAGTGGTGCACCACTTCCTCTGCAAAGAGGACGAGGCGCGGCAGAACGGGCTGGACGTGAAGAACATCCTCAAACAGGCGTTCTCCATGTTCGACGGTGGTTACCATGTAGGCGGGCTCATCGGTTCCGGCGACTCTTTCGTTATCCGCGATCCGCACGGCATTCGTCCTTCGTATTACTATGTGAACGAAGACGTGATCGTGACCGCTTCCGAGCGCGCGGCCATCCGCACCACTTTCAACGTGGGCGAAAATGAAGTGATGGAACTGATGCCCGGGAACGCCCTCATCGTAAAGGAAAACGGCGAATACTCCATCGAAGAGATCATCCCCGCCCGCGAGCGCCGCGCCTGCTCCTTCGAACGGATTTACTTCTCCCGCGGCAACGACGAAAAAATCTACAAAGAGCGCCACGCACTGGGATACCATCTTTCCGAAACCGTGCTCAAAGCGATCGACAACGATCTCCGCAATACCATCTTCTCCTTCATCCCCAACACCGCCGAAGTGGCTTTCTACGGCCTCATCAAAGGGCTCGAAGATTACCTCAACCGCATTAAGGTGGAAAGGATCATGAGCTGGGGCAAGGATTTCGACGAAGAAAAACTCACCGAAATGGTGAACCGCCGCGTCCGGATCGACAAGATCGCCATCAAGGACGTGAAAATGCGGACTTTCATCACCGAAGATTCCAGCCGTAACGAAATGGTGCAGCACGTGTACGACATCACTTATGGGACCGTCCGCCCCGGCACAGACACGCTGGTAGTGATCGACGATTCCATCGTGCGTGGTACCACCCTCCGCGAAAGCATCATCAAAATGCTCGACCGCCTCGGCCCGAAGCGAATCATCGTTATGTCGTCTGCCCCGCAAATCCGATACCCGGACTGCTACGGCATCGATATGAGCAAGATGGGCGAGTTCGTCGCCTTCCAGGCGGCCATCGCGCTGATCCGCGAGCAGGGCAAGGAATACATCCTGCAGGAAGCTTACGGCCTGGCGAAAGAACTGGAGCGCACCAACACGCTGAACGCGCAGAACGTGGTGAAAAACGTCTACAAACCTTTCACACCCGAGCAGATTTCCGCGAAAATCGCAGAGATCATCACTCCGCCCGGCATCGAAGCGAAAGTGGAAGTGATCTATCAAAACATCGAAAGCCTGCACGCCAGCTGCCCCAACAACCTGGGCGACTGGTACTTTACCGGCGACTACCCCACTCCGGGCGGCAACCGCGTGGTGAACAAGGCCTTCATGAACTATATGGAAGGAAAGAACGAAAGGGGATACTGATCCCTGGACGGTTTACCGATATTCTCCAGACGGGCCGGAGCGCGAAAAAGCGTTCCGGCCCGTTGATTTTCAGGGCGTTCGTGTGGGCTTTTCCGTGGTTTCGATTGTTAAATTTCCTTTAATTGGCGTGTTTTGTGCCAAAAACCCGTATTTTAGGATAGTGTTTGTTTTCAATTACTTACAATGTCTATGAAAACATTGTTATTGATCCGCCACGCAAAATCCAGTTGGAACGACCCGGACATGGACGATTTTGACCGGCCTCTCAACAAACGCGGTAAACAGAACGCGCCAGAAATGGCTATCCGGTTGCTGGGCCGTGGTTTACTGCCCGAGCTGGTCATATCAAGTCCTGCGAAACGGGCGCGCACAACGGCGCGTATCATGGCCAAGGAATGGAATTACCCCCGCGAGGCCATCCTCCTCGAAGAGGAGCTTTATCTCTGCTACGCTTCCACTTTCCTGAAGCATATCACCCGCATCGACGATGATTTCAACATCGTCGCCATCTTCGCCCATAACCCCGGCATCACCGATTTTGCCAACTATCTCACCGAAGAAATCCGCATCGACAATGTTCCCACGGCAGGAGTTTTCGCCATCTCGGCCGACACGGAAAAGTGGGAAGACTTCGATCGCGCCCCCAAAAAATTCCTCTTTTTCGACTACCCCAAAAGCGAAGAAGCTGTTTAATCCTCCCGAAACATCCTGAAAATATGACATATATTTATAGCGTGAGACTGTATCTTTTGCGCGTCCCGGTCGTCTTATAACTACAAAACCCGCGGTTTTTAATTTGTGTATTTGCGCGAATAATTCGAAATCGCATGGTTTAAGGACATTTACATATAGAATTCGATTAGCTGCGTGACAGAATTGCAGCATCCCGATAAAATCCGAAGCACATGAAACAACTCTTATCCCTGGTATTGGCGCTCACTTTTCTGCAGGCGGACGCCCAGCAGCGCACGCGCACTTTCCTGGCCGACAGCCTGGACAATTACATAATTAAAGCCATGGAAGAGGGGCAGATCCCGGGTGTGGCGGTGGCCATCGTCAAAGACGGGAAGGTCGTTTTGATGAAAGGATACGGAGTGAAAGAAGTGGGGAAAACGGATAAAGTGGATAGCAACACCGTGTTCATGATCGGCTCCAATACCAAGGCATTTACCGCCACGGCGCTCGCGCAGCTCCAGGCCGAAGGGAAATTGCAGCTCGACGATCCCGTCCGCAAGCACCTCCCCGACTTCCGGCTCCACGACCCCTGGGTGTCGGAACATGCCATCATCCGCGACCTGCTCAGCCACCGGCTCGGTTTTTATACCTTCCAGGGAGATTTCATGTTTTTCGATTCCGACCTCACGGTAGCGCAGGTCCGGGAGCGACTGGCGAAACTGGAACCTCCGTTCGGCTTCCGTACCACCTGGGGCTATTGTAATGCGGCTTTCCTCACTGCGGGGGAGATCATTCCGAAAGTAACCGGCAAAACCTGGGCGCAATTCCTGAAAGAGAAATTCTTCGAGCCCCTGGGCATGCGCAATACCATCGCCACTTCGGCCGAAATCCCGACGGCGAAGAACATTGCCGCGGCGCACTCCGTTTTTCTCGGCGAACTGAAGAAAGTCCCCTACGGCAATCTGGACAACCTCGCGCCGGCAGGAAGTATCGGTTCTTCGGTAGCGGATATGTCGCACTGGGTGAAGGCGCTCCTGGCCGGCGGGCGATACGAAGGCCGCGAAGTGATTTCCGGCGATGCGATCATGGAAACCCGGCTGCCGCACTCCAGCCTCGGGGAAGGGGGGCACGCTTTCAACCGGAAGCAATTCAATTTATACGGCCTCGGATGGTTCACCAATTCCTACGAAGGCCGGCTGATCGTGGAACACACCGGCGGCGTCAACGGTTTTGTGACGGCTGTACGGCTGCTGCCCGAAGAAAACCTGGGCATCGTGGTGCTCACCAATACCGAATCCAACAACTTCTATAACGACCTTACGGATGAGCTCACCGACGCCATGCTCGATCTTCCCTTCCGCGATTACGCCCGCAAATCGCTGGACCAACAGCGGGAAGAACTGGCGGAAGTGAAAAAAACGCTGCAGCAGATCCGGGAGGAAATTGCGGCGAAACCGAAGCTCCCCGTGCCTTTGACGGCGTTCGTAGGGAATTACGAACATCCTGTATACGGTAAAATGAACATCCGTATGGAAAAAGACGGCCTGGCGATGCGGTTCGAGCATCACCCGAACCTCGTCGGTAAGCTCTATCCCAAAAAGGACGACGAATTCTGGTGCTTCTACAATCTTACCATGTACGGTATTAAGGAAACGCACTTCACGGTAGAGGCGGATAAAGTGAAAACGGTGACCATCCGCGTATCCGGTTTCGTGGAAAGCGCGCCATACGAATTCCGTAAGCTGGACTAGGCTTCCAGCGGTACGGGGCGCTTATACTCGTCGATCGCTACGAACGTGAACGTGCCGCTGATGGCGCGGTACCTTTCGTCGGAATACATTTCCTCCACGAAAATCTCCACCAGTACCTGCAGGCTCGTGTTGCCCGTGTGCGTCACGCGCCCGATCAATTCCACGATCGTACCGGCGGGAATGGGTTTTTTGAAATCGATCTTGTCGGAAGATACGGTCACCATGCGCTTGCGTGCATAACGGGTGGCGGTGATGAAGGCCACTTCATCCATCAGCTGCATGGCCGTTCCGCCGAAAAGCGTGTCGTAGTGATTGGTCGTGTTGGGAAATACGGCTTTGAAAATCCGGGTTTCCGACTGTTGTATTCTTGTTTCGTTCGTCATCTTGCTTTTTTAACTTTTTCCACCTCGATCCGCCATTCCGCACCGCTGCCGATCTGGTATTTATCCGCGAAACTGTCTTCGTTCACCGCGATGGACAATTGCAGCAAACTATTCGTATAGGCGAGCAAGTTACCCGGCGAAACGGCGGAGAACGTGGTCACGAAAGGCATGGTGCCCTGGTACCGGAAAGCGGTGCCGTTATATATGGAGATCTTCAGGATATCGCCGTATTGGATGTTGAGCAGGTTGAGCTCTTTTTCACCGATGTTGGTCCAGACGTTGCCGTATTGGACATCGAGGATGGGAATGTTGCCGAGGATTTTGTTGCCGGATACCTGCGCTTTCTGGTAGGGAATGGCGACAACGGAATCCGGGAGGCGCGGGCCTACGGAGTCGAACGGGATTTTGCCTGCGGCGAGTCGCGCGCCGGTGTACGCATAGACATCGCGGCCGTGGAAGGTGTAGGATTGACCGGAGCCGGGCAGGCGGTTGCGGGATTCGTCGATTTCGCGGATGGCGTCCAGGCCGAGGTGTTCCGCTACGAGCGTGAGGGTGCCGTTGTCGGGCGTCACGAAGTAGTGGCCGGATTTGGTTTTCAGTACCACCGATTTGCGGGACGATCCCACGCCCGGGTCGATCACGGAAACGAAGACGGTGCCTGCGGGCCAGTAGGCCGCAGTCTGGTAGAGGCGGTAGGCCGCTTCCCAGATATTGTACGGGGGGATTTCGTGGGTGAGATCGAATACGGGCAAGGCGGGAGACACACCGAACGCAACGCCTTTCATCGCCGCTACTGCGCCATCTTTTAGGCCGAAATCGGTCTGCAGCACGAGGGCGCGCTGCGCGAAAACGATCGCCGGCAGCAGGCACGCCATCAACAGGAAAATGGTCCGTTTCATGCAAACAAATTACGCATATTGCAGGAAACGACCGTTCGCACCACCCGCATTTACCTCGGGAAATGGGACTTTTTCAGCTTCGCTCCGCGCCCCGGAACCGGCGGATAACAGCCATAACATGGATGACACGATTTTAACCTGAAGTACGTAATGCTGCCAAAAAATTCCGATCCGCAAAATAAATACTTGCATGTCAACGTTTTGCTAACATGTTTGCGGAATTTTCGTCCTTTTTACGATCATATTTTAACCGATTAATTACTTTTGATGCAATTTCCGGTTAATCCATGTTTCACACGAAAATGGTAAAATGGCGCAGGTTGAACGACTTACAGCGATTTATCCTTATTTTCGTTTTCATTCGATTTTCGATGAAACCGTCTGAATCAGGCGGTGGATTAACTGGTAAGATGCAATCGCCCTAAGGGGTTAAGTGGATTTTTAAATTAGAAGGTTTCCGTACAAACAAATTAGTCCCTGCCGTTGTTCTTTTGGGTAATCCCCAAAGGAAATTTCCGACCGATCGGACTATGACAGATGTATAGACAGACATGAGATGGTATCTCTCCAGTAATAAAAGCATGGAACTTTTTTATTCCTTATATGAATATCAGGGAATACATAGATAATGGAATGGTTGAAAGTTACGTACTCGGACTTTCCACTCCCGACGAGCGCGAGGAGATGAGGAAGCTTGCCCGTGAGTATCCGGAGCTGGAAACCGAATTCGACGAAGTGGAGCGCGTGATCCAGCAGCTCCTTTTCGAAGAAGCCGTATTGCCCCCTGCTACCCTTCGCCACCGCACGCTTCAGCCGCTCGACTGGGCAGATACCAATACGGAGAAGGAAGGGAAGAAACCGAATTATACTTTCATCAACATCGCGCCGAACCAGAACCAGTACATCACGGTACACCGCGTCTGGAAATGGATTTTCATTGCGGCGTTCCTCCTGTTCAAGGCCTGCCTTTTCCTCGCCATTTATTTTTACTTCAAATACCGCCAGGTGGAAGACCGCCAGGAAGAGCGTGAGAAAATCCGTAAGGAACAAATGCAACTGGCTCCGCAAACCCGCGCGGCGCAAGGCTTTTAGCTTTCACTGGCTACCCAGCCTGATCCCTTCATTCACACCAGCCAGCAACATCTGCACGCCGAGCACGGCTAAAATCAAGCCCATCATTTTGGTGATGACCGTCATGGTATTGTTCCCCAGTATCCGCACGATGTGCCCGCCAGACAGGAACAGCAAATACGCGATATAGCATAGCACGCCGTAAACGACGATCACGATGACCGTGTGCCATTTATCGGCAGACGCGGCATAGTTCATGGCCGTGGTGATCGTGCCCGGGCCGGCCATGAGGGGCATGGCGAGCGGGGTAACGGCTACCGAAATGCCGGGGTCGCCTTCTTTGGTATCGATACGTTTTTCAGGATGGGGCTTGTCTTCGAGGATCATCCTGTAACCCACAACAAAGAGCAGGATGCCGCCCGTGATGCGCAATGCCGGAAGGGAAATGTTGAAGAGATGGAGGATGGAATTCCCCGCCACGCTGAATACCACGATGATGATAAACGCCACGATGACGGATTTCAGCGCAATTTGCCGGCGTTGGGCCGGCGTCATGTAATCGGTAAGGTCCAGGAAAACGGGGACGTTGGCGATGGGGTTGACGATGGAAAAGAAACCCATGAACACGGCCGTCGCGAAACCGATATAGCTGCCCGTCATGACGCGTCTTTTTTCGGATGAACGATATTGGGCTTTACTTTCCGCCCGGTAGAAAGTCGTATCAGCCACTCGGCCAGGAACGAGAACACAAGGAAGATCGCGGTAACGAGTAATTGCCGCGGTGCGCCGGTGGCGTCTACGATCACGACCAGTATTACCGTTCCGCAGCTGACGATCGCCGCCAGCCATGCGATCCACGGCGTGGCTTTCGTTTCTTTCAGCACCCGGAGATGGCCGATATTGACGGCGCTGTAGCAAAGCAACATGGCCATGCCGCCGAGGGATGCGATCACGGAAAGGTCGAACAACATGATCAGCGCGATGATGCAGACGCCGGTGATGGCGAGCCCTTCCGTGCCGCGGCCCCACAGGTGTTTCTCGAAAGCCTTCGGCAGCGTGCCGTATGCGGCCATGACGTAGGAATTATTGCCCGTGGAAAAGAGATTGGCGTTGATGGCCGTGATGCTCGACACCAGCGCGGCTACAGACACGATCACGAAGCCGGTGTTCCCCAGCATGGGGCGCGCGGCTTCGGCGAGAGCGGTTTCCTTTGCGGCTACCACCTGGTCTGCGCTGAGGTTCCCGAACACGACGATCGCCAGTACAATGTACACGCCGGTCACCAGCAGAATAGTGGTCATAATGGCCCGGGGGAGCGTTTTGGCGGGATTGTCGATATGCTCTACGGCGCCGCTGATCACGTTGAAGCCGGTATAGGCGAAGAAAGTGACGGCCACGCTGCTGAGGAGACTGCTGGGCGCCAGGTGTTCCGGGTAGGCGAGATTTTCGGGCTGGATGGTATAAAAACCAAGGATGGCGAAACCGAACAATACGGTCAGTTTTACGGCCACGAAAATTTTCTCCACCCGCGCGAACGCCGTGACGCTCACGAAGTTGAGGACCACCAGCGCCGCCACGATGCCCGCGGCCGTGAGGTTCTGTACCCAGTCTGCCCCGCCGTAGCCCAGCAGCACGGCTGCGTAAGCGCCGAAGGATTTGGCGACCACGGCAGACAGTACGATCATGCTGACGTAATAGAAAATCCCCATCCCGCCGGAGTAAATGTTTACCCCGTAAGCCTGGACCAGGTATTCGAGCACCCCGCCGTTAGACGGGTAGCGCGCGCCGAGGCGGGCAAAGGAATATCCGCAAAGGATGGTGATGCCTCCGGCGATGAGGAAAGACAGCCAGGTGGCCGGACCAACGATGGCGCCCGTTTGGCCCAGCAAGGCAAAAATGCCCGCGCCGATCATGGCGCCGATCCCCATGGATATGGCGGCGGAAAGGGAAAGATGGCCCTTCTTGGTCTTTTTTACCATTTGAGGTGTATGTTCTTAAGTAATGCGGAACACTACAAATTGTTCATTCTCCGCTTGTAAACAAATTCCGCCGCCGCACTGTTTTAATGGAAACGAATTTTGCACAAACAATCTCAATCCCCCTATTATGGCACAACGCAGAGAACATGACTTTTTAGGCGAACGCGAAATCCCGGCCGACGTATATTATGGAATCCAGACCCTCCGGGCTATCGAGAATTTCCACATCACCGGCATCCCGCTGAACACGGAGCCCCTGTTCGTACAAGCCCTCGCATATGTGAAGAAAGGTGCCGCCATGGCCAATGCAGAGCTCGGCGCGCTCGATAAGAACATCGCGGAGCATATCATTAAAGCCAGCGACCGGGTGATCAACGGCGAATTCGATTCCCAGTTCATCACCGACCTCATCCAGGGCGGAGCTGGCACCAGCGTGAATATGAACGCCAATGAAGTGATCGCCAACGTGGCGCTCGAAATGATGGGCAAAAAGAAAGGCGAATACGATTTCTGCCATCCCAACAACCACGTCAATTGCTCGCAATCCACCAACGACGCCTATCCTACCGCGTTTCGCATCGCGCTGATCAATAAACTGTCGTCCTACAAACAGAGCCTCGCTGCGCTCGCAGAGTCGTTCGACAAAAAAGGCGACGAATTCAAGCAGGTCCTCAAAATGGGGCGCACGCAATTGCAGGACGCGGTGCCCATGAGCATGGGCGACGAGTTCAAGGCCTTCGCCACCACTATCCGTGAAGAACTGGCCCGCGTAGAAGAAAGCAAACGGCTGATCTCCGAGATCAACATGGGCGCTACGGCCATCGGTACCGGCGTGAACGCGCCCGACGGTTACGCCGAGCTCGTGACGAAACACCTCGCCAGGATCACGGGCCTGCCGCTGGTGTTGGCCAGCGACCTCATCGAAGCAACGGTAGACACGGGGGCGTACGTGCAGTTGTCAGGCGTGCTGAAACGCACGGCCGTGAAGGTTTCCAAGATATGTAACGATTTGCGCCTGCTTTCCTCCGGCCCGCGTTGTGGCCTCAACGAGATCAATTTGCCGCCCATGCAGCCGGGCTCGTCCATCATGCCGGGCAAAGTGAACCCCGTGATCCCGGAAGTCGTGAACCAGACGGCGTTTTACGTGATCGGGCAAGACCTTACGCTGACCCTCGCGGCCGAAGCCGGCCAGTTACAGCTGAACGTGATGGAGCCGGTGATCGGGTTCGCGCTGTTCACGTCCATCACCTATATGACGAACGCCTGCAATACCCTCCGCGAAAAATGTGTGGACGGGATCACGGCGAACGCGAAGCATACCCAGGAAATGGTCATGCAAAGCATCGGTATCGTAACGCAGCTCAACCCCATCATCGGTTACGAACAGTCGGCCGCGATCGCGCGGGAGGCGTTGGAAACCGGAAAGTCGGTACACGACATCGCCGTAAAGGAAAAGAAATTGGTGACGCAGCAAAAGTGGGATGAAATATTTACGTTCGACAATATGATCCGCCCCAAATTCATTAACAGTTAATTGTTGTTGTGCTTATGAAAAACGTATTGTTACTATTGCTGGCAAGCACCTGCTGGATGCTGCGCCCTGCCCGCGGACAGAACGCCAATTTACCCAATGTCGTGATCCTGGCAACGGGCGGCACGATTGCCGGGGCAGGGGAATCCAGCGTGGGAACGGCATACACGGCGGGGAAGCTCCCGATAGACGATCTGTTGAACGCCGTCCCGGAAGCGCGGAAAATCGCTAATCTCCGGGGCGAACAAGTGGCCAGCGTCGGCAGCCAGGCCATGCACGACAGCGTGTGGCTGAAGCTCGCCCACCGCATCAACGAGCTCGCGCAGCGCAGCGATGTAGACGGGATCGTGATCACGCACGGAACGGATACGGAAGGCGAAACGGGTTTCTTTCTCCAGCTGACCGTCAAAACCACCAAACCCGTAGTCCTCGTAGGCGCGATGCGCTCCGCTACCGCGCTGTCGGCCGATGGGCCGCTCAATCTCTACAATGGCATCGTGGTGGCGGCGAATAAAACTTCGGCAGACCGCGGTGTGCTCGTGGCCATGAACGATTATATCTATTCCGCGAGAGACGTCACCAAAACCAATACCACCAACGTTTCCACGTTCCAGGCGCCGAACACGGGCCCGCTGGGCGTGGTGATGGACGGGAAGGTGGAATTTTATCACCGCATCATCCGCAAGCATACGCACCAGACGGAGTTCGACGTGAACAAGGTGAATTCCTTGCCAAAAGTCGATATCTTGTACGGGTACGCCAATACGAACCCCGTGCTGGTAGATGCATTGGTGAAAGACGGCGTACAGGGCATCGTGATAGCGGGTGTGGGGAACGGTAACCTTTACCCTACCGTGGAAGAGCGCGTGAAGAAGATCACCCGACAGGGCATCGCGGTGGTGCGCTCCAACCGCACCGGCAGCGGCCGTGTGCTGATGAACGCGGAAACCGACGACGCCGCATTGGGCACCATCGCGGCAGACGACCTCAATCCGCAGAAAGCCCGCATCCTCCTGCAGCTGGCATTACTGAAGACGAAAGACACGAAGAAGATCCAGGAAATGTTTTTTGAGTATTGACATCGCTTCCTACATAACAACCACGTAAAAAGAAAACATGATCTGGATCCAATTTGCCATTCTCCTGGTGGCTATCCTCATCGGCGCCCGCATGAAAGGCATCGGCCTGGGCGTGATGGGCATGGCGGCCCTAGCCCTTTACCTTTTCGTATTCCGCATGCGGCCGGCAGAGCCGCCCATAGACGTGATGCTCATCATCCTCGCCGTGGTTTCCACAGCGGCCACCATGCAGGCGGCCGGCGGGATGGATTATCTTGTCCGCATTGCGGAAAAGATCCTGCGGAGCAAACCATCGATGATCACGCTGCTGGGACCCTTGGTGACGTTCGCGTTCACTCTCTTCGCGGGAACGGCGCATATCACGTATTCCCTGCTGCCGATCATTTCGGAAGTGGCTACCAAAAAGCGCATCCGGCCGGAAAGGCCCCTGAGCATATCGGTGATCGCCTCGCACCTGGGCATCACGGCCAGCCCCATTTCCGCGGCAACTGCGGCCATGATCACCATACTGGCCGGTCAGATCGAACTGGTGCATATCCTGAAAGTATGCATTCCCGCCTGTATTGTCGGCATTCTCTGCGGCGTGGCGGTGGTATGGAAGAAGGGGAAGGAACTGGAGAAAGACCCCGTGTTCCTGGAGAAAATGAAAGATCCGGAATTTGCGCGGGAGCTGGATGCGCACTCCGCGTCTGACAACACCCCGCTGAAGCCCGGCGCCAAAATCTCCGTGATCATTTTTGCCGTGGCGGTGCTGCTGATCGTGCTGGTAGGGGCTTTCCCGACGATGCTGCCATCGTTCGAGCCCGGTGCCGCGAACCTTTCCGTGAACGCCAACGGTACCATCAAAATGGCGGCGGTGATCGAACTGGTGATGCTGGGCGCCGCGGCGCTGATGCTACTGTTCACCAAAACATCCACCACAGACGTGGCCAAGGCCAGCCTGTTTACCGCAGGCGCACAGGCCGTAGTGTCGATTTTCGGGGTGGTGTGGATGAGCGCCACTTTCATGGAAGCGAATTCCGTCGCCATCGAAGGTGCGCTGGGAGATATGGTGAAAGCCGCTCCATGGACGTTCGCCATCGCCCTGTTCCTGCTGAGCATGCTGCTTTTCAGCCAGGCCGCCACTACCAAGGCGCTCATGCCACTGGGTGTATTGCTGGGCATCGCCCCGATGAACCTCGTGGCCATGTTCCCCGCTACCAACGGCGATTTCGTGCTGCCGGGCTACCCCACGCTGCTGGCCGCCATCAACTTCGACCGCACGGGCAGCACCTATATCGGGAAATACCTCATCAATCATAGTTTCATGTTACCGGGGCTCGTGGCCGTGTCGGCGAGCGTGGCCTCGGGGTTCCTGTTTGCCCACCTATTCTGGTAGAACCCTAAAAAACCGATGTATGAAGAAAAGCCGTACCCTTCTCTGGTTGCTGCTCCTGATGCCCGCTGCGCTCATGGCGCAGGTGCACGAGCGGCAGACAGACGATACGTCGATCCACAGTATCCCCTTTATCCCGGTCAGTAAACAGTCGCTGCTGTCGAACGTGGACGTGATCGCCAATATGCAGATGTCTTTCCAGAACGAATTCAACGAAGGCACTTATCAGCAGTCCCGCTTCGTGATGAACCAGTTCCGGCTGGAGATCCGCGGGAAGGTACACGACAAGGTATATTTCCGGTTCCGCGACCGGTATACCCGTGGCGTGGTGCCGCAAACGATCGACAATATCAGCCGCAGCACCGACCTGGCTTTTCTCCGGTTCGACGCGAGCGACAGCTGGAGCATTTACGCCGGTAAACTGTGCGCCGACTGGGGAGGGTTCGAGTTCGACGCCAATCCCATCGAGATTTACGAGTATTCCGATATCATCGAGTACGCCGACAATTTTCTGGTAGGCGCGGGCGTTTCGTATATGTTGCCCGACAAGCAGAACCAGTTCACCGTTCAGTTGCTGAACAGCCGTACGGCGCGTTTCACGGAATTGTACGATACCACGGCGCTGCCGGGCATCAAACCGGCGAAGTTCCCTTTCGCGGGGGTGCTGAACTGGCGCGGCAATTTCGGGAAATTCAGCACTTTGTGGTCGTACTCCGTGTTCCGCGAGTCCGAAAACGAATACATGAACTACCTGGCACTGGGGAACCAGTTCCAGACCGGGAAGTTCCATATCCAGTACGATTTCAAATGGAGCCGCGAAGCGCTTGACCGGAAAGGCATCGTTTCGGGGATCACAGACAACATGGGCATCAAACACGCGTATCGCGCCAGGTACATGAGCCACTGGGTGCGGCTCGACTGGCACCTGTCGCCTAAAGTCAACCTGTTTTTCGTGGGCATGATGGACGACGCTTACTGGAAACCTTCGGGGACCACGTTGCCGGCGAACACGTCTACCAACAAGTTGCGGACGGCTTGGGGATATATTCCCGGTGTGGAAGTGTACCCGTTCAAAAACCTGAACCTCAAAGTGTTCGGGACTTTCATCGGCAGAAAATACGTATATACCGATTACGCGAAATCGAATTTCGGTATGGCCAACACGGATAATTACCGTGCGTCGATCGGAATTATCAGCCCATTGGTCATCTTATAACTTACGGAACGGATCCTGAGCGCCGGCGGTTTTATCAGCGGACAAACAACACATCGCAGGCAGGAGGGATCCGTTTATCTTTGTATCAAAACGAACCAACTATACATGAGCTATACCGTTCCTGCGGCCACCACCATCGGCCATGTGCACCTGAAGGTTTCCGACCTGCAGCGTTCCCTCGATTTTTATTGCGGATTACTGGGATTTGAACTGATGACGAAGTTCGGCGACCAGGCGGCTTTCATTTCCGCCGGCGGCTATCATCACCACATCGGCCTCAACACCTGGCATAGCAAGGGCATGCCGCCCGCGCCGGAAAATGCCGCGGGCCTTTATCATGTGGCTATCCTCTACCCTACCCGGAAAGACCTGGCGGAGATTTACAAAAGGCTCACCGGCGCCGGGGTGGCTTTCACCGGCTTCGCCGACCATGGCGTGTCGGAAGCGTTGTACCTCAACGATCCGGATATGAACGGGCTGGAACTGTATTGGGACCGCCCCCGGGAGCAGTGGCCGAAAGACGAGAACGGGAACCTGACCATGTACACCCATCGCCTCAATATCAGCGATCTGCTGCACGAACTGGAGCGATAATTACCGGATTTTCAGTTTGTCTTTGCTGTTTTCCATCGCTTCGTCGATGGAATGGGATTTCCGTAAATCGAGGTGGTGCTTGGTGTCTTCCGCCAGCTTGGAATAGAAAGTGTGCAGGGTGTTCAGTTCTTCCTCGGAGATCGATTCCACGTCTATCAGGCGGTTGCTGGCCGTTTTGGTGCAGGCGATCAACTCGTTGAGTTTCAGTTGGATGGATTTGGAATCCTTGTTCTGGGATTTCTGGATGATGAAAACCATGAGGAAGGTAACAATGGTGGTGCCGGTGTTGATGACCAGCTGCCAGGTATCTGAAAACCCGAACAGCGGGCCGGTGACGGCCCAGGCGACGATCACGAAGAAGGCGATGATAAAGGCCCAGGGGCTGCCGGTGGCGGACACGGCTTTGCCTGCGAACCGCTCGAAGAGCGGCACTTTCTTTTTTGCTTCTTGCTGCTGCATAATATTAGTAATTGATGTTCAGCAGGCGCAGTTTGTTGTAGAGGGTTTTCCGGTCTATGTTCAATAACTGCGCGGCTTTCGTCTTGTTATACTTCACTTCTTTCAGGACGTTGATGATCTTGTTGTATTCCGCTTTCAGGGCTACGGATTTGAGATCGTTATCGTCCAGCATCGGGAGATTGGGCTCTTCTGCCCCTTCCCCGGAAACGGGCTCGATGCCGGAGGACGTCAGGGAGCGCGTCATTTTACCGGCTTTCATTTCCAGCGGCAGCGCCGCCATGGAAATTTCCTTTCCGGCGGGCGTGAGCAGGCTCGCGCGGCGAATGACGTTTTTCAGTTCGCGGATATTGCCCGGCCAGTCGTAGTTCCGGAAACATTCCCAGACTTCCTCGCTGAGCGTGGCTTCGGGCTTGTTCAGCTCCCTGCCGGCCTGCGCCAGGAAAGCGTCTACGAATGAGCGGAGATCGTCGCCACGGTCGCGCAGCGGCGGAATATGGATGGTGAATTCGTTGAAACGGTGGAAAAGATCTTCCCGGAATTTGCCTTTCTGCACGGCTTCGAACAGGTTTTCGTTGGAAGCTACGATCAATCTCACATCCACTGCAATTTCTTTCATGCTTCCTACGCGACGGATCTGTTTTTCCTGGATGACGCGGAGCAGTGCTACCTGAACGTCGTAGGGAAGGTTGGCGATCTCGTCGAGGAAGATGGTGCCGCCGTGCGCCTGTTCGAACGCGCCGATCTTGGTGCCGATGGCGCCGGTGAACGATCCTTTTTCATGACCGAACAATTCGCTGGCGGCCAGCTCGCGGGAAAGCGCGCCACAGTCGATCGGGATGAACGGCTGGTTTTTGCGGCTGCTATGGTCATGGATGAGATGGGCTACGGATTCCTTGCCGGTGCCGGTTTCCCCGAAAATGATCACGCTGTAGTCTGTAGGGGCCACGAGGGTGAGCTCGCGGATGAGCTGGCGCGAAGGGTCGCTTTCGCCGTAGACGTACTGCATGCCGTTCCCGGTGCCGCCGGAAGGTTGGAGGCGCTGGGCGTCCTGTTCCCGGACGGGCGCTGCGGGAGCCGCCTGCACGGGTTGGGGCATGGCGGCGCCGGGGCTTTCCAGGGCCTTGTTGACCAGGGCCAGGATCTCGTCCGGATATAATGGTTTGGAAATATAATCGTATGCGCCGTTCTTCACCATGTCTACCGCGATGCGGACATCGGAATAGCCCGTGATGATAATAACGACGGTTTGCGGACTGAGGGTCCGGATATCGTTGAGCAGCTGCGACCCGTCGGTATCTTTGAGCCGGTAATCGCAAAGGACCAGGTCGAAGGGCGCTTCCTTGAGCAACTTCAGGGCGCCGGCGCCCGTCATCGTACTTTCTGTCTTAAAGCCATGCTTGCCCAGGAATCGGCTGAGCAGGGTACAAATGTTTATTTCATCATCTACAATGAGGATTTTCTTCATATTCGAATATGTTGGACGGACATTAAATTTACAACTAATTATGCATATGCGGTTTTACATCGTTCCGCTTCATTTCAAACAAGACATCAGTTAATTCGTTCACATTGAACGGCTTTGGCAGGAAATGCACTGCGCCGGAAGTCAGGGCTTTCTGTTTTTCCATCCCGTTGTCGTAAGCACTAATGGATATTACCGGTAAATCGGGATAATCTGCCTTTATTTTCGGCAGTATATCTAGCCCCGACCCATCGGGCAGGTGAATGTCCAGGAACAGAATGTCGGGTTGCTGCTGCTGGAGAAACAGCAGTCCGTCTTTCAGTGCATGCACATATTTTACCTTATATCCGTGTTTCGTCAGGCTTAACTGTAAAAGTTGACAAATATCCGGCTCGTCATCTATAATTAATATCAAATCTCCCATGGCTCGTCGAATTTTTACACCGGGAAACGGTTGCCACCGAGGCCGTCAAACCGGATGTTACTGTCATTTATAACTTATGTATCTGCAAACTGTCTGCCGGAAACATTTATCTGTTCCAACAAACAAATTTGTGGATAATCTTCCCCGGAATTTACGCGCTATTTCCCCAAAATGTTCAGACATCCCGCCCAAACCTCGCCGTTTCCCCCGTATTGGCCCGGTGGTATGGAAATTGTTCGAATTTATGCAGAGTCATTTACTTCATCCAAAAATGTTAACGTATGAACAGTCTGCAATTGAAAGGTGCCTGGAATGAAATCAAGGGCAAATTGAAACAAAAGTACGCGGATCTGACCGACGATGATCTGACGTATACGGAAGGAAAGGAAGACGAACTGCTGGGAAGGCTTCAGCAGAAACTCGGCAAGTCGAAAGAGGAAGTGAAAAAGCTCATCGACGAGCTGTAAACGCAGTATACGATTATACTTTTATCATAGCTGTTGTTTTAGTTATTGGCAGCTTCGATTGGTTTTAAAATGCAGTTAAAGCATCATTAAAACCGTAAAGCTTGCCAGCTGTCCTGCATCATCCGGTGCGGGACAGCCTTTTGTCGAGCAAAAAAACGTATTTCATAGATTGATCCATTGTAAGCGTTCATCCAGTTTGTGACCATTTGATCATCCTGCTCATAAAATGAAAGTTCCGGCAAAAACTGCCGGAACTTTCTGTTTTTATATATCGATACTACAGGACTCAGCCTTTGTTGGCGGTTTCGAGGTCGCGGAGGTACCGGATTTTGTCGTGCGCGGCGCGCAGTTTGATGCGTTGATCGGAGATCATGGTGCGCACTTCGGGCGGGAGGAAGTCTTGCTCCAGCGCGGTGTTGTACGATTTCTGGGCGGCGTCTTCCCCGTATTCGCAGGTGGCGAGGATGGCGCGGCGGTCTCCACCGCCGAAGGAGACTTTGACGTCCATCCAGGTACGGTACAGCTTCCCGGCGAAGGTGGTGTCGCGCTCGCGTTCTTCGCCGAGGCTGCGGAGGTATTTATTCAGTTCGGTGGTGTTTTGCTTGCTGTCGGCGATCATCGAATCGAATAATTCCTTCAGGTCGAGATCGTCTGTTTGCAGGCGGGCTTTGTTGTATCCTTCTACCCGGTCGTTATTGATTTTCACCAGGTCTTCCACGACCGAGGCCGTTTTTTGCAGGTGTTCCATGATATGCTATTTTATGGGTGATATAATGATATGGTTCCGTACCATATCGTCCAAAAAAGCTGCCATGCCGGTTTTATGCGGGGATGGAGGGTGGCTTTGGCGAAGCGGCGCCCCTGTTGGTGGAAGTGCGTCCACATCGGTTGGGGCGAATATTTCCGGTGGATGGGAAACCTACGGCTGATGCGCCGCTGGCATGAATTTTACATGATAAATCATGAACCAAAAACAGTCAGATATGAATTCCTTACTGTATCTCATTGCGGTGATCCTGATCATCGGCTGGTTGCTGGGATTCTTCGTGTATTCCGCGGGCGGCCTCATCCATGCTTTGCTTGTGTTGGCCATCATCGCCATCCTGATCAATATCATCCGGGGCAGGGCGGCATAGTTTTACCGTAACGCCACTAGATAAAAAGCGGGGAAAATGGAAATACTTGTTTCCATTTCTCCCGCTTTTTGCATTAATTCAGGATATGAATCCCATCCTGTTATTCCTGACCCTGGCTATTAAGGCTTATTCCATGCCGATGCTGGTCACCGACCAGACGGAGCACCGCATCCTCCTCATGAATCTGCCTTCCGGCGAGCTGATCCGCGAATGGCGGGCGGCCGATATCCCGGAGCACCACCGCAAATGGTTCCGCAACCCCAGCGAAGTGAAAGCCTCGCGCGACCTGAAGTACATCCTCATGTGCGCCTCCGGCGGCGGAGCCGCCATCATCCGCTTGAATGACGCCAAAACATTGTGGTACGACTCCGTGGGCGGAAATCCCCATTCCATCGACATCGCGCCCTTCCATACCGTTGTAGTGGCCTCCAGCACCGGGAACATGTACACCGTTTTCCGGTACGATACCACGAAAGCCTACGAGCCCGGACGGCCCCGTACGTCTATCGCCGCCCCCGACGCGCATTCCGTCAATTTTTACCAGGACAGCTTTTACATCGCCGGAAGGGACAAGATTTGGATCTGCCTGTTCCGGAAAGGAAAGCGCAACGGTGTGGCCGACGTGCAAATCGCCAACTCGGCCACTATCCCCGGAAAAGGTGCGCACGACATGAGCTATGGCTCCCGCACAGGCGTTTTTTACGTAACAACGGTGGATACTCTCCTGGAATTCCATACCCAGGACCATTCCTTCCATCCCGTCAACAGCAAGGTCACCCGCAATATCAAGAGCTTTTCGGAAGGGGGGAACGATTACCCGGCCATCGTCACTATTCCGAAAGAGCAATGGTGGACCGACGAGGTAACCGACCTGCAAGGCAATGCCGTCCTGCGCATCCCCGGCGCCAAGATCTACAAGGCGCGCTGGATGAAGGGTTTCATGAGCTCTTACGCGGAAATCAACGCCAAAGGCGATACGACCTACTTCAAAAAATGGTAAGCACCTAATTGGCCGGCAACGTGATGATGAACGTAGTGCCTTCCCCGATAGTGCTTTCCACCTGGATGTGGCCTTTGTGATTGATGATGATGTTTTGGGTGGAGGTGAGCCCCAGCCCCGTGCCTTTCGTTTTCGACGTAAAGAACGGATCGAACAGGCGGGATTTGTTCTCTTCCGGAATGCCCGTGCCGTTGTCCTGGATACGGATGATGGCGGATTTCCCTTCGGCGTACGTGGAAACGGTCAGTACGCCTTTCCCCGGCATCATGGCTTCGATGGCGTTGATGAGAATGTTCAGCAGCGCGATGCGGATCTTTTCATCATCCACCGTCAGCATGATTTTCTCCTTCGCATAATCCTCTTCCAGCCTGATGCCGTTGAGCTGCAGGCGGTCTGTGGCCAGGGCCAGCGAGCTGTGGATAAGATCGTTCAGGTCATGTTCCTGGAGGTGAAGCTCCATCATGCGGGTCGACTGCAGCAGCTCGGTCACGAGTTGGTTGATGCGCGTGCAGTTGCGCTCGATGATGTCGAGGTAGAGCGTAGTGTCTTCGGGGTCGGTGGAATCTTCCCCCCTGAATTGCCCTACCGCTAATATGATGTTGGTGAGCGGGTTACGTACTTCATGTGCGATCACCCGGGCGATGCGGCCCGAAATCACGAACTTTTCCTGTTGCCGTTTTTCCTGTTCTTCGCGTTTTTTGTCGGTAATGTCTTCCGCCACGCAAAGGAAGGTGCCCAGCTGCTCGTCGAGTTTGCTGGCGTTGACGAGCACGGCGATCTTTTTCCCGGTTTTGTCGCGGAAGGTGAATTCTTTCTGCAGGATGGCGTCGTCCGTACAGATTTCTTCGAAAAAGCGTTTGGCTTCGGATTCGAGGAAGAAGAGCTTGTCCATGTTCATGGTCAGCAGTTCATCGCGCGAGTAATTCAATTTTTTCCGGGCGTTGGGATTGGCGTCGATGATATTCATGTCGCAATCGGCCAGGATGATGATGTCGTGGCTTTTTTCGAAGATGCCGAAATATTTGCGCTCGTTTTCCGCGATGGCGCGCAGGTGCTTGAATTCGGAGATGCCGTAACGGATGGCGCGTTCCAGGTCGGGGCCGGTGATATCGCCTTTCACGAGATAGTCGGTTGCCCCGGCGATCATCGCTTCATTATCAATGGCGTAGTCGCCTTTGCCGGTGAGCATGATCACGGGGGCTTCGTAGCCGATAGACTGGAAATGCCGGAGGATGTCGATCCCCGTGTGCATGCCCAAGCGGTAATCGACGAGGTACAGTTCATGCTCGCGCCGCCCGATGGCTTCGAGGGCTCTGTCGTAGGTAGGGGCCCAGGTTAATTCGTACTGGTCGGGAGCCACATCCTGCAGCACGGTGTTGACGAGGAAGAAATCGTCTTCATCATCGTCGATCATCAGGATGCGTTTACGTTTATCTTTCATAGTGTTGACTGTGTATTCCTGTTTTTAAGCAAGAAACATGCTCAAAAATCAGTCTTCCCGCAATTGGCGGAGCGGGAGGGTGATAATGAATGCCGCGCCTTTTCCGGGTTCGCCTTCGGCGGAAATAAAGCCCTGGTGGGCGTCGGCGATTTTTTTACAGATGGCGAGCCCGATGCCGGTGCCTTTATATTCGCTCACGCCGTGCAACCGCTGGAAAATGAGGAAGATGCGGTCTGCGTAAGCGGGGTCGAACCCGATGCCGTTGTCTTGCACGCGGATGCGGAGGTATTTTTCCTGCGCCCGTTTTTCGCTGGGAACGCGGACTTCCGCGCCGGTAAGCGTTTCGCCGGTGATACGGATTTCCAGCGGGCGGTCGGGCGAGGCGAATTTGATGCTGTTGGAAAGGATATTCTGGAAAAGCTGGTGCAGCCCCGTGTCTGAGCCTTCCACTGCCGGAAGTTTGTCGGTAGACACGGCGCCTTTCTTTTCCTGCAGGGGCGCTTCGAGATCGCCGAGCACGTCGCGCAGCAGTTCGTTTAGGTCTACTTCTGCGATGGTATCCGGCGTGATGCGGCCGGCGCGGGAGAAGACGAGCAGATCGTTGATGAGCACGCGCATGCGGCCTACGGCGGATATCATCCGGTCTACCAGCTGGCCTGCTTCGGCGGGGAGATCTTCCCGGTATTTGAGGAGCAGCCGGTCGGAAAACGTGGAGATTTTGCGCAGGGGCTCCTGCAGATCATGCGAAGCCACGTAGGCGAACTGTTCGAGCTCCTGGTTCGATTTATTGAGCAGGTTGATGTTTTCCTGGAGTTCCCGCTGGTAGCTCCGCATCCTGGACTCGATGTGCAGCTGGAGGCGGAATTCGCGGTTGAGGGTTACGTAGGAATATATACCGATAATAATGGCGATGAGGGAAATGATGAACACGACGGGGATCCAAAGGTTAGAGAAGAATGTGAACAGCCGCGATTTCTCGGTAAGCTGGGCTTCTTCGATGGCGATCATGTCCTGCATTTTGCGGTCGATGCGGTCCATGGACAATTCCCCTTCCTTCACGGTGGCGATGCGGGGATCCCTGGCGCCGGCGAGCAGCTGGCCGTATTTGACGTCCAGAAGGTCTTTAAGGGTGTCGAGGTTTTTTTGTTGTGGGGGATCGTCGATGATCCGGCGGAGCTTGCGGTATTCGCTTTCGATCTTGACGCTCCGTTCTTCCATGCTGGGGCGGAGGAATTCCTGCTGATGGGTGATGTTGTAACCGCGGATCGCGGACTCTGCGTCTTTCAGATGGCGGGAAATGAGCTCCAGGCGCTTGGAGACTTCCACCGCGTGCTGGAGGCGGGAGGCGTTGTGCTGGAGGTTTTTGGCGATGAGGTAAGATACGACGCTGGCGCCGACGATAGCCGTAAAAGCGATGAAAAATCCCACCCTGATCTTCTTATGTATGCTGATGTGCATTTCCTTCAAACTGTTTATGGATGCTGGTTTTGGATGTGCAAGATTTTCCCCATACTGAAAACTCCCTTCTACAAGGATACCTCCGCAAAGTCGTCTGTTTACCCGCCATTCCTATCCCCAAAGTACGAAAACCCCCGCATTCCATCCCGATCCGCCCGCCACCGAAAGCGTTACAGTGGCGCATGATATTGTTGTTGCTTCCCTACGATGCAAATCATGTGCCTTCGTCTTGGAATGCAGTTTGGACTGATGTTGTAAAGAACGTGTCAAACCTTAAAATCCTCCAGCCATGACAAACGAAACCGATAAAAACCCGCGCCCGAGCCCCGCATCACCGGGCATTCAGCCGCCAGACGAAAACAGGGGCCAGGGGGGCGGTCAACCCAAACCCGGACAAGGGCAGGAACCCGATAAACAAAACCCGGACATCCCGAATGAGATCCCCAAGCGGGAAATCGACCGCAAACCCAGCGATCCCCAATCAGAGCCCGAACAGGGCCCCCGCCAGGATAAACCCGAGAAAGGAAGGGAAGAACCTAAGCCCGAGATTCCGGAAAACGAAGAAAACAACGATGTCCAGGAACAATCGCCAGACATCGTCGGTGAACGCGAAATCGAAAACGATAGCATCATCGACAAGCGAGACCGCTTTCCGTTTCCTAACAAATAAACCTGAAAAAACGTACGCATTATGGCAACAAAAAACACCAAAACAACCGGTCGGAAGCCAGCTTCCGCAAGCTCCAACGGCCGGAGCAACGGCTCCGTGAAAAAATCCACACCTGCACGCAAACCCGCATCCCGTAACGGCGACATGGAAGCTTCGCCTTTCCACCAATTGTTTGTGGACGAGTTGAAAGACATCTACTGGGCAGAGAAGCACCTCGTGAAAGCATTGCCCAAAATGCAGAAAGCCGCTTCCACAGCAGAATTGGTAGACGCATTCGCCGATCACCTCGAAGCCACCAAAGGCCACGTCAGCCGGCTCGAAGACATTTTCGAGATCATGGGGATGAAACCCACGGCCAAAAAATGTGAAGCCATGGAAGGCCTGGTAGCCGAAGCGCAGGAACTGATCAGCGAAGAAGAAGCCGGTTCGGTGCTCGACGCGGGGCTCATCATCGCCGCGCAGAAAGTGGAACATTACGAAATCGCCACATACGGCAGTTTGCGCACCCTGGCCACCCGCATGGGCCAAACCGATGCCGCTAACTTACTGGAACAAACGCTGGACGAAGAAAAGGAAACGGATTCCCTCCTCACCCAGATCGCAGAATCGAAAGTGAACGAGGAAGCGATGGCGGAAGACTGATACGCCATCGGGAACAAGGCTGCTGCATCCAATTGCAGCAGCTTTTTTTTGACCCAACATCCCGGATATGCAGAAATCGAGCAAGAAAAAGCCCCTGCGCCCGCCCCAGCATCAACGCCGCCAGCCCGGCGCCGAACACAGGATGAAACCCCTGCCCCAGGCCCAACCACTATCGCAGCCGGCCGGCCGGCTGCAGGACAAGATCGCCCTCATCACCGGGGGCGACAGCGGCATCGGGCGCGCCGTGGCCCTGGCCTTTGCCGCGCAGGGCGCGCACGTGGCCATCGCGTACCTCGACGAAACCGAAGATGCCAATACCACCGCCCTCGGCGTGAAAGACCACGGGCGGGAAGTATTGCTGATCCCCGGAGACCTGAGCCGCGAAAGGCATTGCGAAAAAGTGGTGCGGCAAACCGTGAAGAAATTCGGGCGCATCGATATCCTCGTGAACAATGCCGCCGTGCAATTCCCGCAGAAGAAATTCACGGACATCACGGCGGAACAGTTGCTGAGAACGTTCTCCGTCAACATATTCCCGCATTTTTATCTCACGCGCTTCGCATTGCCGCACATGCCCCGCGGCGGATGTATCATCAATACCACGTCGGTAACGGCATACCGCGGCAGCGCGCATTTGGTGGACTATGCCGCTACGAAAGGCGCGATCGTTTCGTTTACACGGTCATTATCGTCGATGCTGGCGGAAAAAGGCATCCGCGTGAACGGCGTGGCGCCCGGCCCGATCTGGACGCCCCTCATCCCCGCCACGTTCCCGGCAGACCATGTGGCCGATTTCGGGTCCGACGTGCCGCTGAAACGCGCCGGCGAACCGGCCGAAGTAGCGGGCTGTTACGTGTTCCTGGCTTCTGCGGAGGCCGATTATATGACCGGACAAATCTTACACCCCAATGGAGGAGAAATTGTTAACGGCTGACGCGCCCGCCGTGGCACAGGCCGCGCGGCTGCGCTACGTTCAGCCGGGAATGGCGGGCATTACGAGGCACCGCATGCGCGGTGGATTTTACTATACCGACGCCCAGGGCCGCCGGGTGACGGACAAAGACGTACTGGCCCGCATCCGTGGGCTGGTGTTGCCGCCGGCCTGGGAAAACGTGTGGATTTGCCCATTCCCGAACGGCCACCTGCAGGCAACGGGCACCGATGCACTGGGGCGCCGGCAATACCGCTACCACACACGATGGGCGGAAGTGCGCAATGAAACGAAGTTTTACCGCCTGCTGGCATTCGGGAAACTGCTCCCGAAGCTCAGGCGCCAGGTGATGAAAGACCTGCGGCGGAAAGCGCTCGACCTCCCGCGGGTATGCGCCATCGCCATGCGCGTGATGGAAGAAACCCTCATGCGGGTGGGCAACGCGGAATACGAAAAGAAATACCAATCCTACGGCCTTACTACTTTGCGGAATAAACACGTCCGGTTCAACGGCCATTCCGCGCTGTTCCGGTTCAAAGGGAAAAAAGGCGTGGAACAGCAGATAGAGCTCCGGCATGCGGCGCTGGCGCGGCTCCTGCGCAAAGTCAGGGACATCCCCGGGCAGGAGCTTTTCCAGTATTACGAAAACGGCGAAGTGAAAAGCCTCGATTCCGGCGCGCTCAACGATTACCTGAAAAGTGCCACAGGAGAGGATTTTACCTGCAAAGACTTCCGCACCTGGGCCGGCACCCTCGAAGCCCTGCACCTCCTGGTGGCATGTGAGGCCGGGCAATCGGCCGCGGACTGCAAACGCAAAATCGTGGAGGTACTGGACCAGGTGGCCCGGAAACTGGGGAATACCCGCGCAGTGTGTAAGAAATACTACGTCCACCCCGCCCTCACCGATCTCTACGAAAGCGGCGGATTGGGGAAATATCAAGGGCAAAATGTGGACGAAAAACTACTGTTGAAAATCCTCAAAGATCATCATACACAAAAACGGCGACGCCCCTGAAAGGCGCCGCCGCTCTCGTTTTACATGTAGTTCATGCATCACAGTCCGCCGAAGATCAGTTGTTCTTCCCGATCTTCAACCGGTATTTTCTGCAGGAATTCGTCGAATCCCGCTTCATCGTGCGAAGTATAAGCCCCGTAAGCGTCGAGCACGTACCCTTTTTTGCCGTTTTTATCTTCCATCAGGTACAATACCGAATTGTCTGAAGGGTCGGATTCCCCTTCGAAACGGTAGGTTTTGATGATGAGAAGATCTTCAGGGTTATAGATCTCATCGCCTTCCGTGGGCTGCATCCGGCCATGGTCGCTCAGTTTAAGCTCATTATCGTAGCCTTTCGAGTGAAGTTTAGCCATTACTTGCGACAGGGTGTTCATTTCGCCGGGTTTATCTGTTCTCAGGTTTTCCATAAAAGTCATGTTTGATTACTGTTTGAAATCCAAATCACATGCCATGGGCGGAAAAAATGGCCTGATTGTTGGCACACGATGCTTGAAGCGATCAAACACATATAGCAAATTCCCCCGATAGTTATGCATATGAAGAAACAAGGCCGTTCCGCTCCCGGAACGGCTTTTCTATGCAACTACCATGGTATAATGATTGTTGTACAGGTATTCACTAAACCGTTTCCACATGAGAGCCATATGGACAGGCAGCATCGGCTTCGGCCTCGTTAACATTCCGGTCAAGCTTTACAGCGCCATCCAGGAAAGCCGGCTGGATCTGGATATGCTGGACAAAAAAGACCATTCCCGCATCCGTTTTCAACGCATCAACGAGAAAACAGGAAAGGAAGTGGCCTGGGAAAACATCGTCAAAGCATACAATTACAACGACAAATACATAATACTTGACGAACATGACTACGAAGACGCGAGCCCGAAAAAGAGCAAGATCATCGAAATATCGTCATTTGCCGGAACGGATGAGATAGATGCCGTGTATTTCGAGACGGCGTATTTCATAGAGCCCGATAAAGGCGGCGGCAAAGCGTACCAATTGTTGTTGAAAACCCTGGAAAAGACCCGTAAAGTGGGGGTGGCGCTGTTTGTGCTGCGGACGCAGGAGCACCTGGCCGTGGTGCGCGCCAACGGCGATTATCTCATGCTGCACCGGCTGCGGTTCGCAGAAGAAGTCCGGGAGCCGGACGAACTGAAGCTCCCCGATTCCACGACCATCCCGAAAAAAGAACTGGACATGGCCGTGAAACTGGTGGAAAGCTATTCCGAGACCTTCGATATCAGCGCCTACAAAGACACCTACCGCGAAGAGCTCCTCCGCATCATCAAAGCGAAAGCGGCCGGTAAACGGGCGGTCGTGAAGAAAATGAAAGTGGCCACCACAAAAAGCACCGATCTTTTCGAACAGCTGAAAGCCAGCCTCGGCACTAAAAAACGCGTATCATGAGCCTGACGAAATATAACCAGAAACGGGATTTCAGGAAGACGAGCGAGCCTAAGTCCGGCAAAGCCTCGGGAAAAGACCACATCTTCGTCATACAGCGGCATCATGCCACACGCCTGCATTACGACTTCCGCCTCGAAATGGACGGCGTGCTGAAAAGCTGGGCGGTACCGAAAGGCCCGTCGCTGAACCCGGCAGACAAGCGCCTGGCCATGGAAGTGGAAGATCATCCGTTCGACTACAAAGATTTCCAGGGCGAAATCCCGCCCGGGAACTACGGCGCGGGATACGTGTACATCTGGGATAAGGGGACCTACGAGCTCCTCGAGCCCAACGGTCAGCCGTTCGACAAGGAAGCGCTGAAAGAATGGAAGGCGGGAAGTTTAAAAGTGATCCTACATGGAAAGAAACTGAAAGGTGAATTTGCGCTGGTGAAGATGCGGGGCGGGCGCGAGGAGAACGCCTGGCTGCTCATCAAGCATAATGATAAATACGCCGTTCATGATGCGTACGACAGTGAAGACCATACGCCCAAAACGGTGATCGCGAAGATGAAGGGGCCGCATAATACGAAGCCCGAAGCGAAAGCGGCGGCGAAAAAGGCGGCATCGCCGAAAAAAGCACAGGCATCCAAAACTTCCGCATCCAAACAGGCATCGCCGAAGAAAGCGGCGGTAAAGAAACCTGCCGCAAAGAAAACGTCTTCCCCGAAATCTGCCGTTCCTGAAAAAACAGCCGCAAGGAAATCTGCGTCACCGAAAAAGGCGGCGGCAAAGGGAACTTCATCCACCGGTAAAAAAAAAGCCGCGGAAGGTGAGCCGATGAAGGAGTTCTACAAACCCATGCTCGCCACACTCGTAGACGCACCCTTCGACCGCCCCGGCTGGATTTTCGAGAACAAATGGGACGGTTACCGCGCCATCGCCAATGTGAAGAACGGGAGGGCGGAATTGTATTCCCGCAACAAATTGTCTTTCAATAAAGTATACGAACCGATCGTAAAAGCTGTGGAACGGATTCCCCACAACGTAGTGCTCGACGGGGAGGTGATCATCCCCGGCGCTCGCGGCAAATCGGATTTCCAGGCGTTGCAGAATTTTAAAACCACCCGCAAAGGGAACCTCACCTACGCCGTTTTCGACCTCCTTTACCTCGATGGCCATCCGCTGGAAGAACTGACCCTGCTGGAAAGGAAAGCGCTGCTCCAACAAATCGTGGACCAGCTGGCGGATCCCGCCGTAATATTCTCCGGGCATGTAGAAGGAAAAGGCATCCAGCATTTCGAGAAAGCGAAAAAAGCCGGGTGGGAAGGCGTGATCGCCAAAAACGGCGAAAGCACCTACGCAGAGGGCGCCCGCTCCCTCAACTGGCTCAAAGTGAAAGTGCTCAACCGGCAGGAAGCCATCATTTGCGGATTCACCGCGCCCCGCGGCAGCCGGAAGAACATCGGCGCGCTCATCCTCGGTGTGTACGACAACGGATCGCTCCGATACATCGGCCACTGCGGCGGCGGATTCAACGACGCCGGGCTCAAAGACATGCACGCCCGGCTCCAGCCCCTCGTGACCAACGCATCGCCCTTCAAGGAAAAAATCAAAACGAATACGCCCGTCACCTGGCTGAAACCGCAGCTCGTATGCGAAGTCAAGTTTTCGGAATGGACCAACGACGGGCATCTGCGTCAACCCATATTCATCGCCCTGCGCGACGATAAGCCCGCCAAATCCGTTGTCCGCGAAACCCCGCGGCACGCACCGGCGTCAAAACCTGCCAACATGAAAGCAACCGAGAAGAAAGCCGCTACAGCGCAAACCGCTCCGGACAACGACCGGGAAATCAAGCTGAACGGGAAAACCGTACCGCTCACCAATCAGCAGAAAATTTACTGGCCGAAGGAAAAGATCACGAAAGGACAACTGGTGGATTATTATCTATCGGTGGCGGACGTGATCCTGCCGCATTTGAAAGACCGTCCGCTGAGCCTGAACCGCTTTCCCAACGGCATTGCCGGGCCCAGTTTTTACCAGAAAGACCTCGATCTTAAAACGGTGCCGTCGTGGCTGAAAACCGCGCAGATCTGGTCGGAATCGTCGGACCGGGAGATCGATTATCTCGTTTGCAACAACGAAGCCACGCTGGCCTGGATGGTAAACCTGGGCTGTATAGAGATCAACCCCTGGCTGTCGAGATTGAAGAAACCCGACCATCCGGATTACATCGTTATCGACCTCGATCCCAACGATATCGAATTCGTGCATGTCGTGGAAACGGCGCTCGCGGTGCGGAAGCTGCTCGAATCCCGCGACATCCATTCTTTCGTCAAAACCTCCGGTTCGCGCGGTATGCATATCTGTATCCCGACCGGTGCGAAGCACGATTTCGATACCTGCAAACTCTTCGCGGAATACCTGGCGCAGGAAGTGAACGCGCTATTGCCGGAAACCACGAGCGTGGAGCGCACCAAATCGAAACGGAAAAAGAAAGTTTACATCGATTTCCTGCAAAACCGCCGGGGACAAACCATCGCTTCGCCCTATTCCGTACGGCCGAAACCGGGCGCCACCGTGTCTGCGCCGCTGGAATGGAAAGAAGTGACGAAGAAATTGAAGATGGAGGATTTTCATATGGGCAACATCGGGAAAAGACTGGACAAAAAGGGCGATCTGTGGGCGGGCATCCTCACTGCGAAAAACGACCTGAGAGCCATTCTGAAAGTAGCCGCGGAATAATGGAAAACAGCTGTGGATGGGGATTTTATGATATTCTGACGATCAATTCCCCGGGTAATGGCATGCCAATTGGATGAGATTTGTTGTAAATGCCGGAAACGGCCATTGTTCACCAAATCCGCAGTCCCATGGCAAGAGCCGAACATTCCATTCTCAGGCTGGTTTGGGTATACAGCTTTATCATCACGGCGGTCTGCATTGCGCTGGCCGGGATTTTTTATCTCACGCACTGGTTCACCGATCTGTGGACCGGTTATATCATCAACGGCGTAATATTCATCGGTGTGATGCTGGCGGTCATTCACGCCAATAGTTTGCTGGGTGGCGGCGCGTCGCTGTACCAGCTGGCCATATCGGGTATCGTTACCACGGTGCTCGCCACGATCATGATCGCCACGGTGACGGTGCTTTTCCATCTCGTGACCGTGCCTACCGATCCGGCCACGCTGAACGTTACCAACGAAGAGGCGCGCATCAATGAATACAGTGTACAAACGCGGCAGGGGTTCTGGGTCTTTATGGTCGGTAACATCCTGTTCGCCAACGTTACATTGGGCGTGCTGGGCACCCTGATAGGGGCCATCGCCGTGAAAAGAGACCAGAAAACGGAGAACGCCGGCTAAGGCGAAAAGTATAGCATCAACGGGAACAGACCGGGCACGGACATTTGTCTGTCCCGGTTTTTTTGCGCTACATTTGCTCCCATGACCCAAGGCACGATCCTCATCATCGACGACGAAGCGCAACTCCGCAAGCTCCTCGCCCGCCTGCTCACGCTGGAAGGCTATACGGTTTTGGAAGCGCCAGACGCACGGTCGGCCCACAAACTGCTCGATAAATCGGAAGTGCATGTCATCCTTTCCGACGTGAAACTTCCCGATGCCAACGGTGTTGAGCTGGTCCGGCAATTGAAATCCTCCCATCCAGATACGGAAATCCTCGTGCTCACGGCCTACGGCAACATCGCCGACGGGGTGCAGGCGATCAAGAACGGTGCGTTCGATTACCTCACGAAAGGCGACGACAACAACCGCATTCTCCCGCTGGTGAGCAAAGCGATGGACAAGGCGCGCCTCCAGTTCCGCGTGCGCTCCCTGGAAGAGAAGCTGGGCGGCAAGCACGATTTCAGCCAGGTGATCGGCCAATCGCCACGCATTCTCGAGGCGGTGAACCTCGCCCGCAAAGTGGCGGCTACCGATGCTACGGTATTGCTGCTCGGGGAAACGGGATCGGGGAAGGAAGTGTTCGCACAAGCTATCCATCGTGCCAGCGCCCGCTCCGGCCAGCCGTTCGTGGCGGTGAACTGCAGCGCCTTCGGGAAGGAAATCCTCGAAAGCGAACTGTTCGGCCATAAAGCCGGCGCGTTTACCGGTGCGGTGAAAGACAAGAAAGGTTTCCTCGAAGAAGCAAACAACGGCACCATTTTCCTCGATGAGATCGGCGAAATGGCGCTCGACCTGCAAGCCAAATTGCTCCGCGTGCTGGAAACGCGGGAATTCTATAAAGTGGGCGATTCCAAGCCCCTGAAAGTGAACATCCGCATCCTCGCCGCCACCAACCGCGACCTGGAAAAGGAAGCCGAAAAAGGCACTTTCCGTGCGGACCTTTATTATCGGCTGTCTGCCTTCATGATACAACTGCCCGCCTTGAACGAGCGCCGGCAGGATGTGCCCTTGCTCGCCGATCACTTCCTCGCGCAGCTGGCCCCCAAAAACGCGAAGCGCATCACGGGTATGACGGCCGCCTTCCGCCAGGCGCTGGAAAACCACCACTGGCGCGGCAACATCCGGGAACTGAGGAACGTCATCGAAAGAGCGGTGATCCTGGCAGAGGGGAACGAACTGGACATCGACGTGCTGCCGCTGGAGTTCACCCATCCGGAAAACGACGGTCCCGCCCCGCTGAGCCTCGCAGACATGGAAAAGAAACACATCACCCGGGTGCTGCAAGCCGTGAACGGGAACAAGACCCGCGCGGCCGAAATGCTCCAGATCGGGCTGACCACCCTGTACAATAAAATCAAGGAATACAACATCCGCTGACCTCCCGTTTTTGCAAACAACCCTTCCGTTTTTGCATGGTGCCGGCACGTCTGAAAAGACATGCCGGTTTTTTATTTCATTGATAATGATGTATTTATGATGGGTTTGGAAGGAATGGCATTCCGCTGGCTTCAGGGTGGCAAAATCACCTATCATGTTACCGGATGCTAAAATCCATCTCCTGCTGGCGCAACAGATTCCCGGCCTCCGCACCGAAGCGGGCCGCGGCGGCGCACCGGCCAAAGTTATCCAGGCTTTTACGGCGTATACGCGGAAAATGATCCGCACGGGCGCATTGCCCGAAATCCGGAAATGCTTTTCCATGGCCGGCGTGCTGTACAAAAACGGCAGCCGCCAGTTGCGCGACGCCATCGAGTCGGTATTCCTGTTCGGGCTTTCGCCGCTGCTGAACGCGCCGGTGAAAACCCTCCTGCCCGCGTCGCTGCAAAACGCACGCCGCCAATTCATCTTAAATAATTCACAATGCTGATCCTGCTCCTTTTGCTCGCCGGGCTCGTATGCTTCTGGCTGTTTTTCGCATCGGTAGATTATTTCGACAAGATTTAAAAACGCGAACAAATGATGAACGCACTTTTCATTTTATCCCTGCTGGTTTTCTGCTACATGGTGTACGTGTTGCTGAAACCGGAAAAATTCTGAAATCCATCCAGACATGAACACCGAATTATTCGGCATTATCGCCACTTATGCCATTACGCTCCTCATCGCCATTCCGCTGGGCCGTTACATCGCGAAGGTTTTCGGCGGACAGCGGACGCTGCTGGACTTTATGGCGCCGCTGGAACGGGGGATCTTCCGTTTCTGCGGTATCGATCCGAAGGAGGAAATGAACTGGAAACAGCACCTGAAGGCGTTGTTGACCATCAACATGCTCTGGTTCGTTTACGCATTTTTCCTCCTGATCTTCCAGGACAAATTGCCCCTCAACCCAGACCATAACGCGGGACAAACGCCCGACCTGGCGTTTAACACCGCCATCAGCTTCCTGGTGAACTGCAACCTGCAGCACTATTCGGGGGAAACAGGGCTGACCTATTTCACGCAGCTGTTCGTAATTACGTTCCTGCAGTTCGTGAGCGCGGCCACGGGCATTGCGGCGCTGATCGCCCTGTTCAAGGCGCTGCGCCAGAAAACGACCACGCAGCTGGGCAACTTCTGGGACCATCTCCTGAAAACCACTACCCGCCTGCTGCTCCCGCTCTGCCTCGTGATCGCCGGCATCTTGGCGTTCCGCGGAACACCGGCCAGTTTTGCGGGTAAAGACACGATCGTAACGGTGCAGGGCGATACGGTACAGGTATCCCGCGGGCCCGCGGCCGGCATGATCGCCATCAAGCACCTGGGCACCAACGGCGGCGGATACTTCGGCGCCAACAGCATCCACCCGCTCGAAAACCCGGATTACCTGACGAACATGACCGAGGCCGTCGCGCAGGTGATCATCCCCATCGCGATGATCTTTGCGCTCGGGTTTTTTATCCAGCGGAAGAAGTTCGCCTACGTCATTTTCGGCGTCATGACGGCCGGTATGCTGGCGCTCATGATCCCCACCATCATCTCCGAAGCGGGCGGCAACCCCGCCATCGCGAAAATGGGGATCGTTCAGGCCACGGGCGCCATGGAAGGGAAGGAAGTCCGGTTCGGGCCCACCGCCACGGCGTATTGGAGCACCATCACCACCATCATTTCCACCGGCTCGGTGAACGGTTTCCATGATAGTACCATGCCCACCACGGGTATGATGCAGCTCATCGCCATGATGACCAACTGTTTCTACGGCGGTTGCGGTGTGGGGATCCTCAACTATTTCATCTTCATCATCATCGCCGTGTTCATCTCCGGCCTCATGGTGGGCCGCACGCCCGAATTCATGGGGCATAAAGTGGAAGCGCGGGAAGTGAAGATCGCCGCACTGGTGGCGCTCCTCCATCCCTTCCTCATCCTCGCCGGCACGGCGCTGTCCTCCTTCGCCATCGCACACGGATGGGGCGCGGGATGGGCCACGCAGCCGGGGGCATGGCTGAATAACCCCGGCTATCACGGCTTCTCGGAAATGCTGTACGAATACACCTCGTCCGCCGCCAACAACGGTTCGGGATTCGAGGGGCTGACGGACAATAACATTTTCTGGAACGTGAGCACCGGCTTCGTGCTGATCCTCTCCAGGTTCCTGCCGATTATTGGTCCGGTAGCGATAGCGGGGCTCCTGGCTTCGAAGAAGCACGTCCCCGAATCGGCCGGTACGCTGCGGACAGACACCGCCACTTTCGGCATCATGACCTTCGCCGTGATCGTCCTCATCGCCGCCCTGGCTTTCTTCCCCGCCCTGGCGCTCGGCCCCATCGCGGAATATTTCTCCCTGTACTAACGCACGCAAACGCTGAAAAAAATGAAAACGAAAGACAATACACTGTTCCCGGCAGCACTGGTGAAGGAAGCCCTGGCGCAATCGTTCGTGAAACTGAATCCGCGCCTCCTCATCCGCAACCCGGTGATGTTCACCGTGGAGCTCGGAACGATGGTCATGCTCGTGGTTACGTTGTATACCGCGCTCAGTCACGACAGCTCGCAGGGATCGTTCGGGTATAATCTGACCGTGTTCCTCGTGCTGCTGCTCACCGTGCTCTTCGGCAACTTCGCCGAAGCCATCGCCGAAGCACGCGGCAAGGCGCAGGCCGAAAGCCTGCGTAAAACCCGGGAAGACACCCCGGCCAAAAAAATCCTCGCCGTCGGCGAAATATTTACAGACGAAGTGAAAGTAGTGCCCAGCTCGCAACTTCATAAAGGCGACCTGTTCCTCTGCGAGCCCGGCGACGTGATCCCCGCAGACGGCGAGATCGTGAAAGGCCTGGCGAGTATCGACGAATCGGCCATCACCGGCGAAAGCGCCCCCGTGATCCGCGAAGCGGGCGGAGACAAAAGCTCCGTGGTGGGCGGCACCAAAGTGCTGAGCGACCGGATCGTGGTGCGGGTGAGCGCGGGCGCGGGGGAATCTTTCCTCGATAAAATGATCGCGCTGGTGGAAGGCGCCTCGCGGCAGAAAACGCCGAATGAGATCGCGCTGACCATTCTGCTGGCGAGCTTCACGCTGGTATTCGTCATCGTCTGCGTAACGCTGAAGCCTTTCGCGGATTACGCACAAACGCCCATTACCATCGCGGCCTTCATCTCATTGTTCGTTTGCCTCATCCCCACTACCATCGGCGGGCTGCTGTCGGCCATCGGCATCGCGGGGATGGACCGCGCACTTCGCGCCAACGTCATCACCAAATCCGGGAAAGCCGTGGAAACGGCCGGAGACGTAGACGTGCTGTTGCTCGACAAAACCGGTACCATCACCATCGGCAACCGCAAAGCCACGCAATTCCACCCTTCGAACGGGTACGATGCCGGTGAATTCATCCGGTACAGCGTGCTCGGCTCGCTGGCCGATGAAACGCCGGAAGGGAAATCGATCGTGGAACTGGCGGGGAAAGACGTATCGTCGCGGTTGAGCCTCAACGGTTCGCAAATGGTGCCGTTTACCGCGGAAACCCGCAGCAGCGGCATCAATATGAGCGACGGTACCCGCATCCGCAAAGGTGCGTTCGACGCCATCCGTAACCTCAGCGCAAAGGCCGGGAACGATTTCCCGGCAGATACGGCCGAAATGGTTAAGCGGATTTCAGGGAACGGAGGCACGCCGCTGGTAGTGGCCGTCAATGATAAAGTGACCGGCGTCATCGAACTGCAGGATATCATCAAACCCGGCATCAGCGAGCGTTTTGAAAGGCTTCGCCGGATGGGCGTGAAAACGGTCATGGTGACGGGCGACAACCCGCTCACGGCCAGATACATCGCCGATAAGGCAGGTGTAGACGATTTCATCGCCGAAGCCAAGCCCGAAGACAAGATGACCTACATCCGCAAAGAGCAGCAGGAAGGCCGGCTCGTGGCGATGATGGGGGATGGTACGAACGACGCGCCCGCCCTGGCGCAGGCCGATGTGGGCGTGGCCATGAACAGCGGCACGCAGGCGGCGAAGGAAGCTGGGAACATGGTAGACCTCGACAACGACCCCACGAAGCTCATCGAGATCGTGGAGATCGGGAAGCAGTTGCTCATGACGCGCGGAACGCTCACCACTTTTTCCATCGCCAACGACGTGGCCAAGTATTTCGCCATCGTGCCGGCGCTGTTCATCCTGTCGATCCCCGCGCTGCAGGGCATCAACATCATGCAGTTGCACAGTCCGGAAACGGCGATCCTCAGCGCGGTGATCTTCAACGCCATCATCATTCCCCTGCTCATTCCGCTGGCATTGCGGGGCGTAGCGTACAAACCCATCGGCGCCAGCGCCCTGTTGCGGAGGAACCTCCTCATTTACGGGCTCGGCGGCGTGGTGGTGCCTTTCATCGGCATCAAGCTGATCGATATGGTAGTTGCTTTATTCTTTTAAACTGACACAATCATGAAACGATATTTTTTCCCGGCGCTGAAACTGACCATCGTACTGGTGCTCATGACCGCCGGCATCTATCCCCTCTTCGTAGCCGGTATCGCTAAAATGGCACCCGGAAAAGGTGACGGGGTGAAGGTGGAAAGGAACGGCCAGGTGGTGGGATACGCCAACGTGGGCCAGCAATTCACCGGCGACAACTATTTCCAGACACGGCCGAGCGCCGTGGGGTATAATGCCGCGGGATCGGGCGGGTCCAACAAAGGGCCGTCTAATCCCGATTACCTGAAAACCGTGGAAGACCGGATAGATACCTTCCTCGTCCACAACCCGGGCGTGAAGCGGTCTGAGATCCCGGCAGAACTGGTAACGGCCTCCGGTAGCGGGCTCGACCCCCACCTTTCCCCGGAAGGCGCGCTGGTACAGGTGCCCCGCATCGCGAAGCTGCGCAACGTCCCCGAACAAAAACTCCGCGACCTCGTGAAAGCGAATACGAATGGGCCGCTGGCGGGAATGTTCGGCCCGGCGACGGTGAACGTTCTTCAACTCAACCTGGCTTTAGACGAAATACACTAGCCTTTTAGTCTCAACCCAACCTATGAAAACCCGAAAAAAAGAGGTACTTGCGGCGCAGACCGGGAACGTCCCGGCCGGCGCGCGCAGTACGGACCAACAGCACAATCTTAATATCAACATGAAACAACACATCCTCACCGTCTTCGCGCTCTGCGGCGCAATGACGGCCCTGGCGCAGCAGGCGCCGGAAAAGACCGGACCTAAGCTCACGATCTCCGGCTATGCCGAAGCGTACTACGTTTTCGATTTCAACAAGCCCGATAACCACACGCGGCCGGGCTTCCTGTATAACCACACCCGGCATAATGAATTGAATATCAATCTCGCTTATCTGAAAGCCAATTATTCGGCAGACAGGGTCCGCGGGAACGTGGCCATCATGGCGGGCACATACGCCCAATACAACATGGCGTCGGAGCAGGAACTGGTGCGGCACATTTACGAAGCCAATGCCGGTGTAAGGATCGGGAAAGGTTTGTGGGTGGATGCGGGCATCCTGCCGTCGCACATCGGGTTCGAGAGCGCCACCGGGAAAGACAATTTCACGCTGACGCGAAGCCTCATGGCGGAGAATTCGCCGTATTACGAAGCCGGCGCAAAAATCAGCTGGACGCCCAACGATAAATGGCTCTTCGCCGCCATGTACCTCAATGGCTGGCAAAGGATCAAACGGCCGGACGCCAACCAGACGCCCGGTTTCGGCTCGCAGATCACCTATAAGCCCACCGGAAAGGTAACCCTCAACTGGAGCACGTTCATCGGGAACGATAAACCCGATTCCGTTCGCCAGATGCGCTATTTCAGCGACCTTTACGGAACATTCGCCCTCACAGATAAACTGAGCCTCATCGCTGGGCTTGACATCGGGGCGGAGAAAAAAGGGAAGGACGTGGACGGGATGAACGCCTGGTACGCGCCTATCCTCATCGCCAGGTACGCATTCACCGACAAGATCGCCATGGCCGGCCGGTATGAATATTACAACGATGCAGACGGCGTCATCATCGCCACGGGAACGCCCAACGGCTTCCGCAACAGCGGTTATTCGCTGAACCTCGACGTAAGTCCCGTGAGCCAGGTGATGTTCCGGCTGGAAGGGAAATTGTACAACAGCAAAAACGGGATTTTCCTCAAAGGCGAATCGCCACGGAAAGAGAACTTTTCCATCGCCACTTCGCTGGCGTTTTCATTCTAAAATTCAGGCGGGGCCCTCCGGGGCTCCGCACTTCCTATCATGGCACGACAAATCCAGCACCCCGGCAACCCGGGACGAGGCAAATTCAAGATATACATCGGCATGAGCGCCGGTGTGGGAAAGTCGTATCGCATGTTGCAGGAAGCACATGCCCTGTTGCGCAACGGCGTCAATGTCCAGATCGGCTATATCGAGACGCACGGCCGTAAGGAAACGGAGGCCCTCGTGGCAGGGCTGCCCGTCATCCCCCGGCGGCAGAATTTTTACAAAGGAAAGCGCATGGATGAAATGGACCTGGGCGCCATTTTGCTCCTTTCCCCCGAATGGGTGGTAGTAGACGAGCTCGCCCATACCAACATCCCCGGCTCGCGCAACGAAAAGCGGTGGCAGGATGTGATGGAGATCCTCCGTGCGGGGATCAACGTCATTTCCGCCGTCAACATCCAGCATATGGAAAGCATCAACGCCCAGGTAAAAGCCATTACCGGCGTGGAGGTGCACGAGCGGGTGCCCGACAGCATGCTGCAACTGGCAGACGAAGTCGTCAACATCGATCTCACGGCCGACGAGCTCATCACCCGGCTGAAGGAAGGGAAAATTTACGATCCCGGGAAAGTGGAAACGGCGCTGCGGAATTTCTTCCAGTCGGAGAAAATCCTCCAGCTCCGCGAGCTGGCGCTCAAGGAAGTAGCTTCACAGGTAGAAAGGAAAGTGGTGGCCGAAGTGCCGAAGAACCGGCAGATGCGCCATGAGCGGTTCCTGGCCTGCGTTTCCTCCAACGACGAAACCGCGCGCCGGGTAATCCGGAAAACCGCGCGGCTGGCGGCTTATTACCAGGGAGAATGGTACGCGCTCTATGTGCAAACGCCGAAAGAAAGCACCGGCCGAATCAACCTCGCTGCGCAACGGCACCTGATCAACAACCTCAAACTGGCGACGGAACTGGGCGCGGAAGTGCTGCAGGTGCAGCACGCCAACGTGGCCGAAGCGATCATGGAAACGGCGGCGCAGAAAGAGATCACTACCGTTTGCATCGGAAAACCGCACATCACCCTTTTCGGGATATTGCTGAGAACCAATATCTTTAATCAACTGTTGAAAACATTATCCGCTCACGAAACCGACCTGGTGATCCTGTCATGACAAGGCTGAGGCTAAAAACGAAAATTTCCGCCGGCGTGCTTTTCCTGTTCGCCATGCTGCTGCTGGTCGGCGTGATGGGTTATTATTCCCTGAACAAAGTGAACCGCGCCGCCGCGGCGATCCTGGAAGACAACTACGAATCCGTGGAATATGCGGGCATCATGCTGCGGGTGGTGGAAAACTGGACCGGCAGCGATTCCGCCCGCCGGCAATTCGGCGATGCGCTCCTGCGGCAGGAAAAAAACGTGACGGAACCGGGTGAAGCCCGCTATACGAACGCGCTCCGGCAGGATTACGAAGCTTTCCTGCGGGGGGATTCCGCGCGGCTGCCCGCCATCAGGGCCAGTTTGACAGGGATCATGGACGTGAACATGAAAGCCATCGTGTCCAAACAGGAAAAAACCCGCAAAACGGCCGATAAAGCCCTGCTGTACATCGCCCTGGTGAGCGGATTGTGCTTTCTGGTAGGGATCGTGTTCGTTTATAATTTCCCGGGATACATCGCCAACCCCATCCGCGAGCTGACGGAAGGGATCCGGCAGATCGCCGACCGGAAATACGAACAGCGGCTGCATTTCAGCTCCGGCGACGAATTCGGCGAACTGGCCGAAGCTTTCAACAGCATGGCCCGCAAACTGGACGAATACGAGCACAGCAACCTGGCGCGCATCCTGTTCGAAAAGCAGCGGGCGGAAGCGGTGATCGGCAGCCTGAAAGACGCCGCCATCGGCCTCGACAACAAAAACATCATCCTCTTCGCCAACGCGGAAGCCCTCCAGTTGCTCAACCTCCCCGAATCCGCGCTCGTCGGCAAACCAGCGGATGAAGCCGCCAGCCGGAACGATCTCCTCCGGTATCTCATCCACGAAAAAAATCCCGCCCCTATCAAGATCGTCACCGAAGGAAAGGAAAATTTTTTCCTGCGGGAATCCGCCGATATCGTCCATAACCGCGAAATCATCGGCCACATCATTACCCTGCGCAATATCACGGCGTTCAAGGAACAGGACCTCGCCAAAACGCATTTCATCGCCACCATATCCCACGAACTGAAAACCCCGCTCGCGGCCACCGATCTCAGCCTCAAACTGCTCGACGACGAGCGTACCGGCCCGCTTTCCGGGGATCAGCGGGAGCTGGTCGACAGTATCCGGGAAGACAATCGCCGGATGATCCGCATGGTGAGTGAATTACTGGATTTTTCGAAGGTGGAAAGCGGGAACATCGCGCTGCAGGTACAGGCCGTTCCCCCGGCAGATATCCTTCGCTACGCCCTCGAAACCGTGGCCCGGCAGGCATCGGGAAAGGAAGTGGACATCCATACGGACATCCCTGCAGACGCTCCCCCTGTACTGGCCGACGCGGAAAAAAGCGCCTGGGTGCTCGTCAACCTCCTGACCAATGCCATCCGCTATTCCCCGCCCCGAAGCACGGTAAACCTCACGGTAACGGATGAAGGAAAGATGTGGCTGTTCGGCGTCCGCGACCAGGGAAAAGGTATCGACGCCAGTTTCCGCGAAAAAATTTTCGAGCGGTTTTTCCGCGTGCCCGAGGCCGACGGCGGGAAAGGCACTGGCCTGGGGCTCGCCATCGCCCGGGAATTCATCGAGGCGCAGGGCGGGCAGATCGGGGTGGAAAGCGAGCCCGGCAAAGGCAGCTACTTCTGGTTCCGGCTCCCCAAAGCCTAGAGATTCCGGATTTCTTCTTCCAGCAACACCAGCGATTGCTTGTAATGTTTAATGGCGAGGTGAATGTCTGAGAGGATGGTGAGCGGCTCCGCATTAGCCTCCAGCTTTTGCCGGATCTGCACGATGTTATAGGAAAGCGGGTGGATCCGCACGATCATCAGGCTGGCGTACAATACTTTGGCCAACCTTGCCGCATGGTCCCATTCCCCGCCCGAGGTGGCGGCCAACAAACGGTGAAACATGGGCCCGGTGTTTTGCATGAACGATTTCAGCACTTCCAGCAAATATTCCCTGTCATTTTCCGCAACGCTTTTCAGGTGCCGCAGATCGATCTTGATCTCGTCGGGCGCTTCTTCCCAGGCATCGGTCACGAAAGGCGCAGTGTCGGGGAACCGTTCGCCGATGGCTTCGAGCACCCGCTGAAAAAGCTCCTTGGGCACGAACGGTTTGGAGACGTATTCGTTCATCCCCGCCAACAGGCAGCGTTCGCGGTCGCCCTTGAGCGCGCAGGCCGTAAATGCGATGATGGGGATGGCGGAACCGGCTTCGCGGATGATGCGCGTGGCTTCCAATCCATCCATTTCAGGCATTTGAATATCCATGAGGATGCAGTCGTAGGTTTTTTCGACATACATGCGTACCGCCTCTGCGCCATTTTCTGCAAGGTCTACCGTGGCGCCGGCCCCGTTCAGTGTTTTGATGGCCAGTTTCTGATTCAGGAGGCTGTCTTCCGCCAGCAGGATGAGTTTTCCCGCAAGCGGCAGCAACACGGCGTCTGGCAATGGCGTATCGGCGATGGTTTCCGGCACATCGAGCTGGTAGGGGATTGAAAATTCGATGCGGGTACCGCCGCCGGGGTTGCCCTGCACATCGAGGGTGCCGTTGTGCAATGCAATGAGCTCGCGGGTGAGCGCAAGCCCCAGGCCGATCCCGCCATATTTGCGGACATCGCCCACATCGAGCTGTGTGAACACCTGTCCTACCTTGCCGCGCATTTCTTCCGGGATACCGATCCCCGTATCTGAAACGGAGAACCGGAGTGAAACCTTCCGGTTTTCGAGCGGGGCGGAGCTTACGGCGAGGGTAATGCCGCCCTGGTGGGTGAATTTGATGGCATTGTCGATCAGGTTGTGGAGGATTTGCTGGAGGCGGGTAGGATCTCCCAGCAGCGGGGCCCTGAGATCGTCTTCCATTTCGCATTCCAGCCGCAGCCCTTTTTCGGTGGCGCGGTCGCCATAGCGGTCGAGCGTTTGCCGGATAAGGCCAGCCGGGTCGAATGCAGCTTTTTCGAGGTGCATTTTTCCGGCGCGGATGCTGGAGAAATCCAGCAGCGAATTCACGAGCACCAGCAGGTTCCCCGCCGATCCTTTGATATCCTGGAGGTAATCCTGCTGTTCGGCACTGAGCGTATGGTTTTCCAACAGGTTCGTGAAACCGATGATCCCGTTCAGCGGCGTGCGCAGTTCGTGGCTCATGTTGGCCATGAAGTGCTCCATGCGGCTGTGCGCCGTTTCCGCCTTCTTTCTCGAAGCCATCAGTTCATGTTCGCGGGCGATGCGCTGGGTGATGTCCGTCGCCACTCCGCAAAGTCCGTATACCCGCCCCTGCGGGTCGCGGATGGGGAATTTGGCGATATGGAAATACCGGGTTTCGCCTTCGATGTCGAGCGTATCTTCCACTTCCATCATCCTTTCTTCCAGCAATACTTTCCTGTCCGTTTCGGCGCTTGTTTCCGCATTCAGTTTTTCGGGGAAATCGCGGTCCGTCCGGCCGATGACCTGCTCCGGCGTGAGGCCGAAAGTGGACTCGAAACGTTTGTTGACGAGCACGTACCGGCCGAGGGTGTCTTTGATGAAAATGATGTTCGGCGTGTTGAAGAGAACGGATTCGAACCTTTCATGCAGCGTTTCCATTTCTTTCTGCGCGCGGATGAGCTCGACTTCCTTCGTTTTTTCGGCGGTGATGTCTTTGACGATACATTGATATCCGCTGAACAGGCCGTTTTTCCGCAGGAGCACTACATGCTGTTCCACCCATCTCCGTTCCCCGTTTTTGCGGCGGATCTGGAAGCGGACGGTGGATTCGCGGTTGCCGTCGAACGCCTGTTGCTCGTAGAATTTGCGGAGGCGTTTTTGCTCGGAAGCGTCGAGCAGGTCGATGTATTGCTTGCCGACGAGCTCATGCGGCTCGTACCCGGTGAGCTCTTTGGCTTTGCTGTTGACGTAAGTGAAGAATCCGCCGCGGTTGGAGGTGAAGAGGGTAACGCCCGCGTCTTCGATGAGAAGGCGGTATCTTTCTTCGTTTTCGCGGAGCTTGTTTTCGGCAAGACCGGCTTTGCGGACGTTGCGGATCACGCCCATAAGCCCTGCACCGAGAACGATCACCGCGCCGATGCCGCCGCTGACGGCGAGTACGAAGGGAAGGCGGTCGTACCAGGCGGGGCCGGTGAGGTCGTTGAGCTGTTCGTATTGGTCCACGAGCATGCGGCCGGTGAGCCGGGTGAGTGGATCGGGGCCAACGGGATGGCGGGTCTGGACCATGGCGCCGGCCATGACGGAAGATTCGTGGGCGGTGCGCACGAGGTATTGGGAGAACACGATGCGGTCGTACACGAGGTTATGGAGGGAATCTACCTGTGCCGCTTCGAGGGCGTTGTCGCCCGCAAGCACGGTGAGGCTTTGGATGGGGGCGCGCAGGCGGGCTTCGGACAGGTCTTCCCTGCCGAGGAACCCCGTGTCTCCGGTAATGACATAGCCCCGCACGGCGGCTTCGAGGGCGCGGGCCTGGTAAGCCACCTGCTCCAGCAGGCGAATTTTTTCGGTGGTCAGTCTTACCCGTGCGTTCATCCGCATCGAGGCCGCGTCAGACATCCAGGCGCTCCAGGTAAACCAGGCGACAGACACGATGGCGGCCGCAAATACGAAAATGACGGGGTTGCTGATACGTTTCATGTATGGCATCTCTTATTCTTACGCGTCGGCGAAAGGTTCTCAATCGGCTGATGTCAAATTGGGCGTATATGGGGCTACAAATCGGTCAACACATCCAGTGATGGATTGATCCATACAATTTACTGAATTTTGGCGTTCGGCAAGCACGGCGGGAGCTATGTATTTTTTTGGAATATTTTAACCATTTGGTTTACTTGCATTCTATTAAATTTGCCAGATATTCTTTTTGCCAAGCATTTAAACATATTATGAAAAAATTACTTTTGTCGCTGGGTATTCTCGGCATATCCGCAACCACGTTTGCGCAGGATAAAGTGGCCGGTGCTGCCATGAGCAAGGTTCGGCAGAGCAGGGACTTCCTGGTGATCGGATTTTCGTATGACGGCTGGGCATCCGCGCCGGATAGTGTGAAAACGAAGGGATTGTCCCGCGGTTTCAACATTGCTTTCATGTACGATATTCCCATCGCGAAGGAGCATTTCAGTGTTGCGGCCGGTCTTGGCATTTCTTCGAGCAGCGTGTTCCTGGACAAGCAGGTGATCGATATGAGCAACGGCAACTCCAATGCTGTGCGCTTCACCAGCTCCGACAAGTATAAAAAATATAAAGTAGCCACCAATTACCTGGAAGTTCCCCTGGAATTCCGCTACCGCCAGTATTCCGATAACGCCAACAAAGGCTTCAAAGCCTCTATCGGCGCGAAAGTGGGCATGCTGGTAAATGCGCATACGAAGGGCAAGAACACGCTCGGCGGCGACAAGAATATCATCAAGGAGCAGAACAAGCGGTTCTTCAACCCTTGGCGCTTCGCGGGCACGGCGCGTATCGGTTACGGTAACATCGCCCTGTTCGGCACCATGAACTTCAATCCGTTGTTCAAAGACAACACCAACCTGGACATCAGGCCGTATTCCATCGGTATCGCCCTCACCGGCCTCTGATCCGAAGGAACCATCATATTTGAAAAGGGCCCCTCAGCTGAGGGGCCCTTTTTTCGTCCGCAGACTTTTTAATAATCCCAAAAACTTATCGTGTGTGGTCTTCGGTTCCGGCGGAATAATCGTTCAGGCGTTTATTTCCCCGTAAAAACCGGTTTGCGTTTCTCCAGAAATGCCGTCACCCCTTCCTTGTTATCGGTAGTGTTCCCTGCGATCTGTCTATGAAAGTGTGCCTCGATCGTTACCTGGTGCTATTTCCCCGTAAAAACCGGTTTCCGCTTCTCCAGGAAAGCCGTCACCCCTTCCTTGTTATCGGTAGTGTTCCCTGCGATCTGTCTATGAAAGTGTGCCTCGATCGTTACCGGGTGCTATTTCCCCGTAAAAACCGGTTTCCGCTTCTCCAGGAAAGCCGTCACCCCTTCCTTGTTATCGGCAGTGTTCCCTGCGATCTCCTGGCAGTAGGCTTCATATTCCAGTACTGCGTCCAGGTTTTCGGTCATGCCTTTGGTCAGCATTTTCTTCATGAGGCCGATAGCTTTCGTGGGCGCATTGGCGTAAAACTCCGCTTCCAGCGCCACGGCCCCGTCCAGGTCGGCGGGCGGCACCACTTTGTTGAGGAGTCCCATTTCCTTCGCTTCCGCGGCACTGAGCTTCGTGGCTTTGGTCGCCAGTTCGAACGCGCGATGGTACCCCACGGCCCGCGGTAAAAAGTAAGACGAGCCGGAATCCAGCACCAGCGCGATGTTGATGAATATTTCTATCAGCGAGGCCTGGTCAGACGCGATGATCACGTCGCAAGCCAGCGCCAGCGAGCATCCCGCCCCGGCCGCCACGCCGTTCAGCCGGCAAATTACCGGCTTGGGCATGTTCCGGATAGCGCGGATGATGGGATTGTACCGCTTGTGCAGGGAATCGCCCAGATTTCGGGGCTTCCCGTCTGCCCCCATGGCGGCTTTCAGGTCTTGTCCGCTGCAAAATGCCTTCCCGGCGCCCGTCAGCACCACGGCGCGCACGGCAGCGTCTTTATCTGCCTGCTTCAGGGCGTCCTGTAATTCGTAACTGAGCTCGTCGTTGAAGGCATTGTAAACGTCCGGGCGGTTGAGCGTAATGGTGGCGATGTTTTGGTGGACCTCGTACAGTAAGGAGTTGAACATGGAATGGTTTTTTGCGATAAAAAGAAGACAGCGGCCACGGGGGCCGCTGTCGAAGTATGAAAATTCCTACAAAGTTTCTTTCAGCCAGCTGAAGAACTCACGCTGCCAGGTGATGGCGTTCTGTGCGCCCAGCACCCAGTGGTTCTCTTCCGGGAAATAGACCAGCTTGCTCTTGATGCCTTTGAGCTGCGCCGCCTGGAACGCCTGCAGCCCCTGCTCGATGCCCACGCGGAAGTCGATACCGCCCTGTACGATCATGATGGGCGTATCCCACTTGTTCACGAAGTTGCTGGGGTTGAACTGCTCGTAAGATTTGGCGTTGGCATTATCGAAATACGCGCCGATGTCCCAGTTGGCGAACCACAGCTCTTCGGTGGTACCGTACCAGCTGCGGAGGTCGAACAGCCCGTCGTGCGCGATGAACGATTTGAACCTTTTCTCGTGAACGCCAGCCAGCATGAACACGGAATATCCGCCGTAGCTGGCCCCCACCGCGCCGAGGCGCGCCTTGTCCACATACGGCTCTTTGGCGAGGTCGTCGATGGCCGACAGGTAATCGCGGATGGGCTGGCCACCCCAGTCTTTACTGATATCGGCATTCCATTTCACGCCGTGGCCGGGCATCCCGCGGCGGTTCGGTGCGATGACGATGTAACCCTGCGCCGCCATCAGCTGGAAGTTCCAGCGGAAGGAATAGTACTGGCTCAGCGCGCTTTGCGGGCCGCCCTGGCAGTATAGCAGCGTGGGATATTTTTTGTTCGGGTCGAAATCGGGCGGGTAAATCACCCAGGCGAGCATATCCTTGCCGTCGGTGGTTTTGATCCAGCGTTCAGACACCTTGCTCATCTTCAGATCGCCATAAATATCATTGTTCACCTGGGTCAGCGGCGCCACAGCACCGTCTTTCAGGTTAACGGTGAAGAGCTCGGCGGCATGGTTCATATCCGTTCTCGTCACTACCAGCGTTTGCCCGTGCTGGCCTACGAACCCGTTGATATCATATTGCCCTTTGGTGAGCTGTTTCACTTCGCCGCCCGTTACCGGAACGATGAAAAGCTGCTCCGTGCCTTTGGTTGCGGCCAGGAACTGAACGGTTTTCCCGTCTGCCGCAAACCGGGCCGCGGCAACGGTGCCGTCCCACTTAGCGGTGAGGTTATTTTTCTTGCCGGAAGCGATGTCCAGCACGATCACGTCGTTTTTATCTGCCTCAAACCCGTCGCTGGCCATGCTTTGCCAGAGGAGCTGCTTGCCGTTGGGGCTGAACTGCGGTGCAACATCGTACCCGTTCATGCCTTCGGAAAGGTTTTCGGTCTTTTGGGTAGCCAGCGTATAGCGGTAGATGTCGGTGTTGGTGCTTACGGCGTAGTCTTTACCGTGCTTTTTCTTGCAAACGTAGATGATCTGCGACCCGTCCGGGCTCCAGATAAAGTCTTCCGCGCCGCCGAAAGGCATCTGCGGACAATCGAACGGTTCCCCCGCCATAATGTCTGTCGGCGTGCCTACTTCTCCGGAGGCTGCGTCGAAGGTGGCGAAGAAAACGTGGTTGAACTTGCCGTCTTCCCAGGTATCCCAGTGGCGGTAGTTCAAGTTGGTGTAGATGTGGGCGTTGGCTTTGGGAAGATCGGCGTATTTGTCTTTCGCCAGTACTTTCTCCATTTCCACTTCCCGGGAGAAGAGGATATGCTTTCCGTCGGGCGAGATGCGAACGTTCTCCAGGCCGCCGTCTACTTTCGTTTTCTGGACGGGATGGCTGCCGTCTTTGTCCATTTCCCAGAGCTGGCCTTTGTGGCTATAGAGGATTTTGCCGCCGGGGAGCGATTTCACGAACGATTCGCCGCCGGGGGCGGAAGTCAGCTGTTTGGGAGCGCCGCCGGTGAGTGCGATGGAATACAGGTTGCGTTCGCTTTTATTGTCTTCCAGGCTGAACCGGGAAACGCCGAATACGACGGTCCCGTCTTCCAGCACTGTTTCTCCGCCTACCCTTCCGAGTTTCCAGAGGAGCTCGGGGGTCATTGTTTGCTGTGCCATGCTGTGTTGAATGAATAAAATACCTGCTAACAGGAATGTTTTACGCATTGGATCAGATTTTGTTGTGGTGAGGCATAAATGTAGGAAAATTTGGCCTCATGCCAGACGCCGGGCTAATTCATTAACTTTGCACAAATTTCGCAAGCACATTGATTGAAAAAACACAGGCAGTAGCCGCGGACGAACGGGCCGTGCTGATTGGACTGATCCACAAGGAACAAACGGAGCCTCAGGTGCAGGAGTACCTGGACGAGCTGGCATTTCTGGCCGAAACGGCGGGCGCCACGGCGGTGAAGCGCTTCACCCAGCGGCTGCCGCATCCCGACAGGGCTACCTTCATCGGGAAGGGCAAGCTGGAGGAAGTACGGCAGTTCGTGGCCGGGAAAGACATCCAGCTGGTGATCTTCGACGACGAGCTGACCGGCTCGCAGATATCCAATATTCAAAAAGAACTGAAGGTGAAGGTGATCGACCGGAGCGACCTGATCCTCGACATATTTGCCCGTCGCGCCCGCACGGCCCAGGCCAAGGTGCAGGTGGAGCTGGCGCAATACCAGTACATCCTGCCCCGCCTCCGCGGTATGTGGACGCACCTGGAAAGGCAGAAAGGGGGTATCGGGATGAGGGGCCCCGGTGAAACGGAGATCGAAACGGACCGCCGTATCGTGAAAGACAAGATTGCCCTCCTCCGCAAGCGCCTCGCCGAAATCGACAAACAATCGCTGACCCAGCGGAAAGACCGGGGAGAATTCATCCGGGTGGCGCTGGTGGGGTATACGAACGTGGGGAAAAGCACACTTATGAACCTGCTCAGCAAAAGCGAGGTGTTCGCGGAGAATAAACTGTTCGCTACGCTGGATACGACTACCCGCAAAGTGGTGTTCGAGCAGACGCCCTTTTTGCTCAGTGATACGGTGGGCTTCATCCGGAAACTGCCGCACCATTTGGTGGAGAGCTTCAAATCCACGCTGGATGAGGTCCGCGAGAGCGATATCCTCCTGCATGTGGTGGATATCAGCCATGCGCAGTACGAAGACCAGATCGAAGTGGTGAACCGTACGCTGACCGAGCTTAAATCGCTCGACAAGCCGACCATTCTCATTTTCAACAAGATGGACCTGTACGAGAAGCAGACTTTCGACGAGTGGTTGACGGAAGACGTGAAAACCGACATCCTCAATCAGTTAAAGGAAAGCTGGCAGCATCGTACGAACGGGAACTGCGTGTTCGTTTCGGCGACGGAGCGGCGGAACATCGAGGAGCTGCGGACAACGATCATGGAGAAAGTGATGCAGTTGTACCGGGAGCGTTATCCTTACAAATCCGAATTTTTCTATTGATGGCGAAGCAATACAACTGGTACCGGCTGACGGGCGTAGACGATCCGGTGGCGGAGGAATCGCGTATTACGGTTCAGGAAGTGAACGGGAAGAAGATATGTGTGGCGCGGCAGGGTGGCGAGTTGTATGCTTTTGCGCATAAATGTCCGCATGCGGGAGGGCTGATGTCCGACGGTTTTCTGGACGACCGTGGGAATGTGGTGTGCCCCCTGCACCGTTATAAATTTGCGTTGCGGAACGGATATAATTCCAGTGGGGAGGGCTTCTACCTTCGCACATACCCCATCGAGTACCGCGCCGACGGTATCTACATCGGCATGGAAAAAAGCTGGCTGAGCTGGTGATTTTTCCATTCATTTCCTGCTCATTTTGTTCATTTTAACCCCAACAGGTTTATAGACCCTCTTCCATACATGGCGCTCTGCCATGTGATTTTCGTGGCCTTTTTTCAGATAGATTGTGGCCATGATCGTTAAATCGTTTTCTTCAGGGGAGGATGGGCAGACATGGCTCTAACCCTTGTTCAGCAAAGGTTACAGGCTGCCGTCGAAGGGCGTTTTTTTCGGCCGGAGCGCAATCCGCCGGGGTTTTAGGCCTGGGCGCAAAAAAGGCCGGCGTCAATTGATACCGGCCTGATTTATCCAAAGCGATGTAAACGTATTATTCGAACGTCAGTTTCAGATTGGGTAACCCCATCTCGTCGTGCGGTGTGGACGGGTTGTGCAGTTGCCAGCTTACGGGGAAGTAAGTGCCCTTCTGCATGCGGACTTCGGGCAGTTCCAGGTGATAGACGACCTGGGGAACGTTGAAGTCGATGTTAAAGGGAACGGCGTTGAGGAAATAGTTGAACAGTTTCACCGTCAGCTGGTTTTTTCCGGCTTGCAATGGCAGTAGTACGTGGTGGTCCAGTTTATCCTTGCGGAAGGGGTTGTTCTGGATGAGGAGCTGTCTGCCGTTCAGGAATACCATGATGCCATCGCCGCTCGTGAGTTTTACGAGGACGTTTTGGGCGGAGGGGGCGGTTATTTCCTGGAGGAGGTAATGCGCGGTCATGGCGCCGGCGGGCCGTTTCGCATCGATGGCGTATTCGGTGCCGTTTTTCCATTCGGGATGGGCTACCCAGCTTTTACCGTCTTGCCGGGGCCAGGGTTTGGAAAAGTCTACTTGCGCGAGGGAACCATGCGTGCCGCCGGGGCCGGAATAGAGCGGGCCCAGGATGTGGATGGGGCCGGTTTGCAGGCGGGCGATATCGTTTTGCAGTTGTTCCGCTTTTCCGCCATCCAGGAGAACGGGCGTGGTTTGAGTGCCCAGTCCGAGGTCGATGGTGCGGCCTTTTTCCTCTTCAGTGTAGGTTAAGGTGGGGCGGAAAGCGCCGCTGCGCTGGGGTTCCAGGGCCCAGGCGTTACGGATCGTGCTGGTGAAGCTGGTGTTATAGTCGATCGTGGCGTTGCTGAAATAGGGGAAGGCGTTGGAATTGTCGAGCGCCAGGCCGGCGTTCACCGGGCGGATATTGGCAGGGGGGACAGTGTAGCCGTTGGGGAAAGTGAGTTCCACCACCTGGAATAGCCCGCTCATGTCGAGGGTTTGCGGCAGCTGGATGTGAAGACCGTCTTTTCCTTCGGACGTTTTCACTTTGGCGGGGCCGCCGATGATACGCGCTGCGCTTACTTTGCCTTTCAGGCCGGGCAGTACGATGGTGTTGTTGGCGGGGCGGTCCATGAGGTGGAGGTAAAGTTTGTTTTTACGGCTGGTGATGCTGCCCCAATCGAAAGGAACATGGAAAGGATCGGGCTGGGTGCCGTAGATCGCTTCGCTGTTCGTGTTGAGCCATTGCCCGATGGCGAGCAGGGCGTCGCGTTCGAAATCCACCACGGTGCCATCGCCTTTGGGGCCGATGTTGAGCAGGAAGTTGCCTCCGCGGGATGCCACGCGTACCAGGCTCGTGAGTTTTTCCCGGATCTTGGCGTTGATGTCGCCACGCTCCTGCCAGGAACGGTATCCCCAGGTTTCGTGGAAGAACGAGGCGGGGCTTTGCCAGGGCACGCCGATGATGTAATCGGGCTCCTGGTTGTCGCCCATGACGGTGAAATCGCCCTGGTTGTTCCCGATGCGGCTGCCGATCATGCAATTGGGTTGGAGCTTGTGCACCAATGCGCGCATTTCTTCGCTTTGGGGGCGGGTCATTTGTCCCATGTCGAACCAGAGCTCGGAAACGGGGCCGTATTTGGTGAGCAGTTCCGTGATCTGCTGCATGTTGTAAGTATGGTGTGCGGGAGGGATGGAGTCGGAGTTGCTGCCGGAAATGGGCATCGCGGGCGGGAAGTGCCAGTCGATCAGCGAGAAGTACAGGCCGAAAGCGATTCCCTGGCGGCGACAGGCTTCGGAGAGCTCTTTGAGGATGTCGTGCCTGTAGGGCGTGGCATCCATGATGTCGAACGTTGTATAGGCGCAATCCCAGAGTGCGAATCCGTCGTGATGCTTGGATGTGATCACGACAGATTTCATGCCCGCGCGTTTTGCGAGGGTGGCGATGCTATCGGGGTTCCATTGTGCGGGATTGAATTCCTGCGCCACCCTTTCGTAGGTGTCGTTATACAATCCGGCGGCATGTGCGCGGATTTGTTCGCTGAGGCCGCGGCTGATCTGTTGGTTTTCCCAAACGCCACCCAATTTGCTGTAAACGCCGAAGTGGATGAACATGGAATATTTACGATCGCGCCATTGCTGCAGTGCGGTTGGTTCTATTTGAGCTGTAGCGGAGTGGAGCCAGCCGAGGCAGCCGGTTATGATACAAAAAAGTCGTTTCATGATAGCAAAGTAGGAAAACGTTCTTAAAAAAGTATACCTTTCGTCACATGGCCGGTTTGCGCGAAAAAAGGATCAGTTTTAGTGAAAAAGTCATCTGGATTACGGGGGCATCGTCCGGGATCGGCGAGGCTTTGGCGGTCCGGTTGTCGGCATTGGGTGCCCGGTTGATCCTGACGTCGCGGAATGCGGAGGCGCTGACTGGTGTGAAGGCGCGTTGTGCGGGCGCGGCGGTTGTTTTGCCGGCGGATCTTTCAACGGGAAAATTCACGGTTCCCGGGACGGGGCGTACCGGTTTTGCCGGAGTCGGGCAATCCAGCCCGTCAGTTGATCAAAACCCGGCTTCTGAACGGCAGGATGTGAAGAATGAACTAACCGGCGATGAGCCATCCGGCCCATCAGGCGATCAAACCGATGCTTACCAATCGCCGGCAACAAAAAACAGCTTCTCCGGCTTGGCCCAACAAGCCATCAGCATTTATGGCAGGGTCGATATATTGATCAACAATGCAGGCATCGGCCAGCGCGCTTCCGCGGAAGAAACCTCCGAAGCCGTGCTCCGCCGGATCCTCGAGCTGGACTTCTTTGCACCCGTCCTGCTTACTCAGGCACTCCTGCCACATTTCAGCACAAACGGCGGGCAAGTGGTGGTAACAGGAAGCATGGCCGGACTGATGGGCGTTCCTCGCCGCACATCGTACGCCGCCGCCAAACACGCGGTGATGGGCTATTTCGAGTCATTGCAAGTGGAGCACACCATCCCGGGGTTTCATGTTACCATCATCAGCCCCGGCAGAGTGAGGACTTCCCTTTCGCTGAACGCCCTTCGAGGTAGCGGTGATCCCCACGGGAAAATGGACGCAGCGCAGGAGAAGGGCATTCCGGTCGAAGAATGCGCAGACAAGATGATCGCCGCTATTTCCCGAAAGCGAAAACACGTTATCATCGCCCGCGAAGAAAAGATTTTGTGGTATCTCCGGAAATGGGCGCCGCCGCTATATTATATGGTAGCCAGGAAGTTCGGGCGTTAACGGGCGTGCTATTTCAATTGAGGGGCCCACATCATCAAAATGCCAGTGGAACGCACAATCTGGTAGTTGTGGCCGGTCGGAACGATCACATCCATTAACCTGTACAAACCCATTTTACATAAATTTTATCATGCCACAAGAAAACGATCATGTAAAAATCCTGTTCCGCGCGAACTGCGACAACCCTGAAGATGTTGTCGTCGAGACCTTGTGGGCAATTATTATCGACAAGGAGAAAGGACATTATCAAATCGACAATATTCCTTTTTACATTCCCTTGATTGCTTACGGGGATATCGTTTTTGCCGGGTATGACGAAGCGGAGTAACGGCTGGTCTACCGCCAAACCGTAAAAGAATCCGGCAATTCTACCATCCAGATCGAACTCATGCACGACAGTGACCGGGAATTGGAAATCCGGGAAATATTCCGGGAAATGGGCTGCGAAAGCGAAGGGACTTCCTGCGGCTATTTTGTTTTGGATGTTCCATTTGACACGGATTACACGGCCATCAAACAAAAACTGGAAGCGCTGCGGAACGATAAAATAATCGAATATGCGGCGTCTTGCCTGTCGGAGCTGCATAAATACCAGGATGCAAGCCCTGGTACCCCCAGGGTATGAACAGCTCTTCCCATCCCCATTCCCTCCCATAAGTACCCTTTTGCCGCTGTTGATGCGCGATTATACTGGTTTAAGTAACCCTATCCAAACCGTATCCATGCTAATTTGCCGGGTAAGACATACGATATATTATGAAAACGGCAGGCATCGCAATTACCATATCTTTACTGCTGCCCTTTTCCGCCATCCACGCGCAGTTTGCCGACTCGCTCGAAGTGCGGACGGGCACACGCGCCACCATCGCCACGAAGGACTACCAGCCCCTCTGGCTCTCGGCCAACAAATTCGGGACCATCTCCGACCGCAAATCCGATCTTTCCACCTACATCCGCGCCACCAATGCGCATACTTTCGGTCCGGAACAAAACTGGCGCCTCCAATACGGGTTCAGCCTGTATAACAATAACAACTTCCGGCGGAACTTCTTCGAAGAAGCTTTCGTCAAATTCGCGTTCAAAAAATTGGAATTGCGGGTGGGCCGGTACGAAGAAATCATCGGTGAGGTAGATCCCGAGCTATCGTCCGGTTCCCTGGGCGTGAGCGGCAACGCGCTTCCCATTCCTAAAATCAGCATCGGATTGAAGGAGTACGCCCCCGTCCCCTTCACCAACGGCTGGCTGCAGGTAAAAGGGCAATTCAGTCACGGGTGGATGGGCCGCAACCAGTTCATCCCTTACGCCTTTCTCCACGAAAAGAATTTCTACCTGCGTATCGGTAAAAAGAAACTCAAAGCCTACGGCGGCATCCAGCATTACGCCGTCTGGGGAGGCAACCGCAAAGACCTTCCAAAGATCAAAAGCAGTTTCAAAGACTACATGGATGTGGTATTGGTGAAAGAAGGGGATGACGGAACGGTGCTGACCGACCAGGTTCGCCCCAACCGCCCGGGAGACCATCGCGGCGTGCTGGAAGGCGGACTGGAATGGGAGAACGACAACTTCGCGCTGCGCGCCTACAACCAAACACCGTTCGAAACGGGCCAGGGCGTCGATTTTAAAAATACAGACCACCTCATGGGCCTCAGTTTCCGCGATAAACGGGAAGATGCCGTGCTGCTCCAGGCTACGGTGGAATGGATTTCCACCAAAAAAATGAACAACTGGCACCCGAAGCAATATCGCGAAAGTTACTATAACAACGGCGTCTACCTCACCGGCTGGGAATATGAAAACCATATTATCGGGACGCCGCTGTTCGTGAACCGTAGCCGCGGACAGTATTATTTCGACAACATCCAGCCGTTCGACTACAGTGAAAAATGGAACGTGATCCGGAACAAAGGCTGGAATATCATCAATAACCGTGTGAACGGGATCCACCTGGGGGCGCTGTACCGCGTCGGCAGTGTGTTGCAGGGCAAAACCATGTTGACGTATACGAAGAATTTCGGGACCTACGATCCCGGGCCCATCAAAGCGCCGCTCAGCCAATGGTACGCCCTGCAGCAGGTGCGCTACAGCGCACCGGTGCCCGGCCTCACGCTCACAGGGGCGGTGGGGCTCGATGGCGGAGACATGAGCAAAACCGCAGGTTTCATGCTGGGCGTGGAATGGCTGTTCGCTCCCAGCCGCCGCTAGAGCTGCTTTTCAAAGATCCCCTGGATAACGGCGTGTAAATTTTTAAACAGGAAAGGCTTGGTGACGTAACCCGCAGCGCCCCGCTCCAGGGCCTGTTGGATATCGTCGATCTCCGAACGCGCGGTGAGCATCACCACGGGAATGTCCTGCAATGCAGGGTCGTCACGGAAACTGTCGAGCAAATCGAGCCCGTTGATCACGGGCATGTAAATGTCACTGATCACCAGGTCGGGCCGCAGTTTGCGTGCGGCACGGATACCTTCTTCTCCGTTGGTTGCGGTGGCAACCGTGTACTGGTGCAATTCGAGCAGCGACTTCAGCGCGTCGGACAAGCTGGGCTTATCCTCAATGAGCAGGATGGTGTTGTTCATTACTGTTCAGCTTTGTACCTGGCACAAAATCGATTTAGATGGCATCGGCGAAATTCTGGAACACCAAAGTAAAGGTGGTCCCTTCATTTACCCCGCTACTAACTGAAATCGTGCCGTGATTGGATTCCACAAAAGTTTTGACAATTGAAAGACCGAGCCCTGTACCCTCGATCCCGTCTACATTGCTGCCGCGGAAAAACGAGGTGAACAGGTACGGCAGGTCGCTTTCCGGGATCCCGATACCGTGATCGCGGAAAGTGATGACCAGCTTTTTCTTCTTGTACTGCAGTTTTACAGATGGATTCTTTTGGGTGGAATATTTAAAGGCATTGCTGATGAGATTGGTGAAGACTTTGGCCAACTGGTCTTTATCAGCCAGGATGGGCCGTGGCTCGCCGTCTATGGAGATTAGCAGCGAGCGGTCGTCTTTTCGTTGGGAGAAGTATTGATAACGTAGTGTTTCTATGATCTGTTCCGGCGAAACCGGCTTGAAATCCGCCTCCCAGTTGTTGCCTGCGATCTTGCTGAGGGTCAGCACTTCGTCGAGCATGGCATTGAGCTGGAAAATTTCATCCGCCATTTTCCGGAGTTGCAGGCGATGGAAGGAAGACAGTTGCCCGTCGAGCTCCAGGCGCGTCTCGAGGAGGTCCATCGCCGAAGAGATGGCCGTGAGGGGCGTTCTGAATTCGTGCGAGGTCATTGACATGAACTGAACTTTCATCTGCTGCAAGGATTTTTCCTGTTCGAGATGCTGCAATTTTTTTTGCAGTTCTTCCTCCTGTTCCACTTTCCGGCCGATGGCCAGCCAGTATTTTTTTCCTTCGATCTTTAACGGGCTGACGCGAAAGTCGATCAGCGATATTTCTCCGTTTTGTGAAACCGGCAACATAAACGCCGGCGGCAAAGGTTTCGGAAAAGCATCCTGCCGCTCGCCGCCATAGGCGAGCTGGAGGGGAAGGCCCCTGAGCTGGGAGGCTTTGCCATTGGCTAATACTTCGATGGCCTTTCCGTTGGCATTGAGTACGACCTGTTTGTCTGTGCTGATGATCAATACAGGGTCTTCAATGCCGCGCAGCATATGGCTTACCCTGATGGATTGGTTAGGCTTCATGTCTTGAATTCTGTCGATATGGTTCTTCGTCTTCGGTTCTTCAGTTTTCTTTTCCCGGAAATTTCCGGTCGGGTTTCACTTGGAAAAGATAGGCATTTTAGACCGCATAATCCGCGCAAAGTTTACACATTTCATGCTATGCATTGTTGCAAAGCTCATATGCGTTTTAGTCGCATATGATTATTGTACATTTGTTACTTGAAATAATAGTGTGGCAATTCCCATTCCGTTTTGAATAGCTATCAATAAATTAATACATCTGCTGATAATTTTTTAAAAATTGGACTTATCTTTGATAGTATACTATCCTATTTAATTGTTCGAGGTGCGAACAGCATCTTTATTGCGAAAACCATATCAACGTTAACCGTAATATGATAACTATTGGTATCATTGAAGACAACCATTTTCAACTGAATAACTATAAAGAGTTCTTAGAAGATTTTCAGGAGTGCAAGGTTGTTTTCGCCTGCCGTTCGATGGAAGAGTTCAGGGCACTGCCTTACAAGGACCCTGATGTGAAAGCGATTTTGCTCGATATTTCCCTTCCGGGAGATTCGGGGATCGAGGGAATGGAGGAATTGAAACAGCATTACCCGGACGCGAAGATCATCGTGCTGTCGGGCCACGACGGCCAGCAGTACGTGATAGAGTCTATCATGCACGGTGCCAGCGGGTATATCATCAAGACCAGCCGGCTCATGGAAATCTATCATTCCATCCTCGACGCCGTTACGCAGGGCGGCACCCTTTCACCCAAAGCCGCCCATCTGCTCATCGCCCACATCTCCAAAGATCCGCTCGAAAGTATCCGCGACCGGCTCACCAAAAGGGAGTACGAATTACTGGGCCTGCTTAAAGACGGGCACTCCTATAAGGAGATGGCGGAGCGGTTGTACGTGACCGTTCACACGGTAAACCAGCATCTTAAAAAGATATATTCCAAGCTGAACGTAGCTTCGAAATCGGAGCTGATTTCCAAAATCTGGTCAAATAATCTTTTCTGAAATATCTGTGCGGAGAGGCCGCTTACTTTTATGAGTAGTGCGCTTTCTGCTGATCCCCGGTTTTATACTCTATATAGTAATGTTTATGGCGCGCGGTATGCTCTAATATTGTAACTGTGCTTTAGCAGTGAACCCAGACCATATCAAATGTGCTATATGACCCGAAAGTTGAAGAACCGGAATGCTTTATTGAACACCTTGCTGGCAGCGGCTTGCGCGCTGTTTGCATCCTGCGCCAGCACGAAGAACGCAACGTATTTCAATAATGTGAGCAGCGATACGGCGGTGCAGCGCATCGCCGGAAGTTTTGAACCGGCGATACAGCAGAACGACATTCTGCAGATCACCGTCAGCAGCCTGAACCCGCAGGAAGCCATGCTTTACAATGTGCCCAACGCCTCCAACAGTGGCGCTACGGCCGCATCCGGCGCAGCGCCGGGAGCAGGGTTCCTTGTAGACGGCGCCGGGAATATCCAATACCCGGTGTTCGGCACCATTCACGCCGCAGGCATCACCACCACCGCATTGGCAGACACTATCCGCAACCGCTTCATACAACGGCAGTTGCTGGTAGACCCCGTCGTGAGCGTGCGTTTCCTCAATTTCCGCGTAACCCTGCTCGGCGAAGTCGCCAAGCCCGCCGTGATCACCGTCACCAGCGAGAAGATCTCCATCATGGAGGCCCTCGGCATGGCGGGAGACATCACCGTCTACGGCAAACGCGAAAACGTCATGCTCATCCGCGACAAGGAAGGCAGCCGCACCGTAAAACGGCTCAACCTCAACGACGCCAACATTCTTTCATCACCCTACTACTATTTACAACCCAACGATATCGTTTACGTGGAACCGACGAAGTCGAAGATAGCCCAGGCCGACCGCTCCCGGCAAATACTGCCCGTAGTGCTCTCCAGCCTCAGCCTCCTCGTCATCATCCTCGACCGCCTCGTGATCAAGTAAACCATCCGTTCCTGAAAACCCATGCGGAAAACCCGCATCCGAGACAGAAAGACCATAGTTGATAACCATATTGAATTGAAAAACCATGAAGCAGCAGACCAATGCCCATAAACGCGTGGAGCCGCAGCAAGAGTCTTCGGCAGACCTGCTGGCCATGCTCAGGTTCCGCTACCTGAGCTACTGGCCGCTGTTCGTGCTGGCCGCACTCATCGCGGCAGGAGGGGCATGGGCCTACCTGCGATACGCCACCCCGGTCTATAAAGTTTCCGCATCCCTCCTCGTGAAGGACGAAGCCAAAGACCTCAACGAATCGAACATCATGAGCTCGCTCGACCTGTTCGGTTCCAAAAAGAATATCGAGAACGAAATCCAGATACTCACTTCCCGCACCCTTATCCGTGACGTGATCCGGAAGCTCGACCTGTATGGGGAACTGTACGCGAAAGGCCGGCTGAAGAACGTTGCGGTTTATGGGGAATCGTCGCCCGTGAACTTCCATTTCGTGGAGCCCTGGGCCATTCAGGACGGTCCGCCGGAATACGTGAGCGTGGGGTACGACGATAAGAAGAAAATGGTATTGCTGAACAGCAAGCCCTATCCCATCAACGATACCGCCGGAACGCCCTGGGGCAGGATGGTGATCCGCATGCGCGACGTGGCAACGCCCATCGCCGAAGGCCAGTATTTCCTCAAACTTACCGGCGAGCGCAGCCTCACCCAGCAGATCCTCGGTAAAATGAAGATCACGCCGGTATCTAAAATGGCGACGGTCATCAACCTGGAATACCTCGACGTGCTGCCGTCCCGCGGCGAAGCCATCGTCAACGACCTCATCCGGGTATATAATGAAGCCGCGGTGAAGGATAAGAACCGCATGGCCGCCAGCACCATGTCTTTCGTGGAAGAGCGCCTCCGCATCGTGACGCGTGAGCTGAGTGAAGTGGAAAAGGAAGTGGCGCGCTTCAAAACGAACGAAGGCATCGTCGATATCAGCGAACAAAGCAAAATGTTCCTCGGTAGCGTGCAGGAAAACGATTCCAAGCTCAACGAAGCGAATATGCAGCTCTCCGTCCTCGAATCCATCGAAAAATATGTGTCGGGCAAAACGGAAGGCGTGAACATGGTGCCGGCCACCCTCGGCCTCAGCGACCCCGTGCTGCTGGAGCTCGTCAATAAATTATATGAAACGGAACTGGAAAAGGAAAAGCTGAAGAAGACCACCGGTGCGAACAGTCCCTCGCTGACGGCCCTCAACCGCCAGGCAGACATGCTCAAACCCGGTATCCTCGAAAACATCCACAGCCAGCGCGCCAACCTGGAAGCAGGCAAAGCGAAGCTCCTTTCCGCCAACGACCGTTTTTCCAGCATGCTGCGCAGCGTTCCCGGTAAGGAAAGGGCTTTACTGGAAGTAAGCCGCCAGCAAGCCATCAAGAACAATATTTACACGTTCCTTTTACAGAAGCGTGAAGAAACGGCACTGGCCTATGCCGCCGCTATTTCCGACAGCCGGATCGTGGACGGGGCCGAAACTGCCGGCATACCGGTAAGTCCCCGCAAAATGATGGTCTACGCCATCGCAGTGCTGGGGGGCATTGCGGTGGTGGCCATCTGGATCACCCTGAAAGACATGCTGAAACGCGAGATCACTTCCCGCCTGGAAATAGAAAAAGAAACTTCGGCGCCCATCGTGGCGGAGCTCCTGCACGACGACAGCAAGGAACCGCTCGTGATCACCGACGGCCGCAGAAGCCTCGTGGCAGAGCAATTCCGCAACCTGCGGACGTCGCTCTCCTACATCGGCCTCAACGGCAATAATAAAACGTTGCTCGTAACGTCTTCCATATCCGGGGAAGGTAAATCCTTTGTGTCGCTGAACCTGGCTTCCAGCCTGTCGCTCCTCCGCAAAAAGGTAGTGCTGATGGAATTCGACCTCCGCAAGCCCATGTTGAGCAATATGCTGGGCATCAGCCGCGAACCGGGCATCACCAATTACCTCGTGGGCAAAGCGCAGCTAGACGACCTGGTGCGCAAAGTCCCGGATAACGAAAACCTGTTCCTCATCCCCGCCGGCGTGATCCCGCCGAACCCGACGGAGCTGATCCTGAACGGCCGGTTGGAGGAGCTGATCACCGAGCTGCGCGAACGGTTCGATTACATCATCATCGACTCCGCGCCCGTGGGCCTTGTGACCGACGCACGGCTGCTCGCCCCGCTGGCCGACGCCTGCCTGTACGTGATGCGCCACCAGGTAACGCCCCGGCAGTACCTGAAACAGATCGACGAGCTGTACCGCACCGGTGAAATGGGGCGCCTCAGCCTGGTGTACAACGGTGTGAAACCGCGCGGTGTGGCCAACCACACGTACGGTTACGGCTATGGATACGTGGAAGACCAGAAGCGCGGTGCCAGCAAGAAACTGAAGAATATGTTCAAATAGGAAACCATAGCGGCCCGGCCGCATACACGATAGCCTTTATTGGAAACCCGGCTCATCATGTGAATGAGGAGCGAAGCTTTTGCTTCTTCCCGCCTTTATAAATTCCACACTATGAAAACCGATTGCGATTCGTTCACCGAAAAATGCTAGACTATGAAACAGGAATTGCATGCCTGGTATGCCGTGTATACCAAGGCAAAAATGGAAAAAAAGGTAGCTGATCTGTTGACCCGTAAGCGCCTTGAAATTTACTGCCCCATGAACGTTGTCGAGAAGCAATGGAACGACCGGCGAAAGCTGTCGGAAGAACCGTTGTTCCCCTCGTACGTGTTCGTACGCATCCCCGAAAACATGCAGGACATCGTCCGCGAAACCGAAGGGATCGTCAATTTCGTGTACTGGCTGGGAAAACCGGCAGTGATCCACGATGCCGACATCGAGATGATCCGCCGGTTCATGCGCGAGCACCGGTCGGCCGCGCTGGAAAAAATCCCCATGCGCAATGCGGAGGCGGACACGTCCAAACCCACTACGCTGCTGTACTTCCGCGGCAGAACGCCCGAATCGGGCAGGAACAAGGTAAGAGCGGTGCTCTCCAGCCTGGGTTACGCCCTGGTGGCGGCCGTGCCTGCTCATGATCTTAACGTACGCAAAGCCGATTACATCTATGCATAAATCAGACAATACGGGCATGCAGCATGTGATACTGTGTGGCGGTTCCGGAACGCGGCTCTGGCCGCTTTCGAACCGGCAGACCCCCAAGCAGCTGCTCCCCCTTTTCGACGACAGGAGCCTCCTGCAGCTGACCTACCTCCGCAACCGGCCCGCCTGCAAAAGCGTGCTGGCCATCGCAGGGGCGGCGCAGGCAGACCTTATCGCCAATCAGCTGCTCGACGAAGGTGCATCGCTCCGGTGCATCGCCGAGCCGGTGGGCCGCAATACCGCGGCAGCCATCGCCATCGCGGCGTTCGTGTCCGCGCCCGGGGATATTTTGCTCATCACGCCGTCTGACCACCTCATCGGCACGCCCGACCGGTACGAAGCGGCGCTGAACGAAGCGAAACGCCTGGCGGAGGAAGATCATATCGTCACATTCGGATTGAAACCCGCTTACCCGGAAACCGGTTTCGGGTATATACACCACAAAGGAAATGACGTACTGCGTTTCGTGGAAAAGCCCGATGCCGCCACCGCCGTTTCCATGCTCGAAAGCGGGGATTTCCTCTGGAACAGCGGGATTTTCTGCGCCAGGGCTTCCGTCATGCTCGACGAACTGCAAAAACACTCGCCCGCCATTTACCACGCGGCATCGCGCGCGGCGGCGGAACTGGTGCGCAACGGCAGCATTTCCCGCGAGGCCATGATCGACATTCCGTCTGACAGTATCGACTACGCCGTCATGGAAAAAAGCGACCGCGTGAAAGTGGTGCCCAGCGATATGGAATGGAGCGACGTAGGCAGCTACGAAGCCCTTACGCAGGCGCTCACCGAGCAATTCCGTTACTCCAACGACCAGGCCGTTTTCATCGAAAGCGATCCGCAAAACAGCACCGTGATCGGGAAAAACAAGCTGGTGGCTTTGGTGGGCGTAGACAACATGGTGGTAGTGGATACCCCCGGGGCCCTGCTCATCATGCAAAAAGGAAAAGGACAAGTCATTAAACAATTGCACAACTGGGTGGCCGAAAACCGCCCGGAACTGCTGTAACCCGAAACCCTCCATGGAACTCAATTCTAAAATTTACATAGCCGGCCACCGTGGAATGGTGGGCGGCGCCATCAAAAGGAAGCTCGAGAAAGACGGTTTCCGCAACATCGTCACCCGCACTTCGGGCGAGCTGGATTTGCGCCGGCAAGACCAGGTCCAGGAATTTTTCGAGACGGAGAAACCCGATTACGTGTTCCTCGCCGCGGCCAAGGTAGGCGGTATCCACGCCAACAATACCTACCGCGCGGAATTTTTGTACGACAACCTGATGATCGCCGCCAATGTGATCCATTCGGCGTATGAAAACAGCGTATCGAAACTGATGTTCCTCGGCAGCTCATGCATCTATCCGCGCCTGGCGCCCCAGCCCATAGCGGAAGACAGTCTGCTGGCCGGTCCGCTGGAAGCCACCAACGAGCCTTACGCCATTGCCAAGATCACGGGGATCAAGCTCTGCGAGGCTTACCGCGATCAGTACGGTTGCAATTTCATCAGCGTGATGCCTACCAACCTTTACGGCATCGGCGATAATTACCATCCCGAGAATTCGCATGTGCTGCCGGCGCTCATCCGCAAGTTCCACGAAGCGAAACAGGCGGGCCGGCCCACGGTAACGGTTTGGGGAACGGGAACGCCGAAGCGGGAATTCCTCTATGCCGACGATCTCGCCGAAGCCTGCGTGTTCCTCATGGAAAAGTACGACGGCCGCGAACTGGTGAACATCGGCGCCGGCGAAGACCTCACCATCCGCGAACTGGCGGAAACCGTCCGCGATGTGGTCTGCTTCGAAGGCGATATCGTGTTCGATACCACCAAGCCCGACGGTACGCCCCGCAAGTTGATGGACGTGTCCAAGCTGCACGGGCTGGGATGGCGGCACAGTACGGACCTCCGGAGCGGCATCGCGCAGGCGTACGGGGATTTTCTCCGGAAACAGTATCAGCATATGAATGCCATGCATCAATAAAAATAGCAAGACATGAAAGTAGTTGTAGTAGGAACGGGATATGTAGGATTGGTGACGGGCGCTTGCCTGGCCGAAGTGGGCACCGAGGTGGTGTGTGTGGACGTAGACGCGGCGAAGATCGGCCGGCTCGAACAGGGGATCCTGCCCATTTACGAACCCGGACTGGAAGAAATCGTTGTCCGCAACCATAAGAACGGCCGGCTGAAATTCAGCACCAGCCTCGAATTCAGCATTCCCGGCGCAGCCGTGGCGTTTATCGCCGTGGGAACGCCTCCGGGAGAAGACGGCTCCGCAGACCTGCGCTACGTGCTGCAGGTAGCGAAAGAGATCGGCACCCACATGACCGCGCCCCTCGTGATCGTTACGAAGAGCACCGTGCCGGTGGGCACCGCCGTGAAAGTGAACCGCGCCGTGAAGGAAGCCCTGCAGGCCCGGGGAGCGCAGCTGGATTACGACGTGGCGTCCAACCCCGAATTTCTCAAGGAAGGCGCCGCCGTGGCCGATTTCATGAAGCCCGACCGCATCGTGGTAGGCGTCAACAACGAGCGCGCCGCCAAAGTGCTCGAATCGCTGTACGCGCCATTCCTGCTGAACGGCCACCCGATCCTGTTCATGGACGTGGCTTCCGCCGAAATGACCAAATACGCCGCCAACGCCATGCTGGCCACCAAGATTTCGTTCATGAACGACATCGCCGGGCTGTGCGAACTGGTAGGCGCAGACGTGAATAAAGTCCGGAAAGGTATCGGCAGCGACCCGCGCATCGGTCACCGGTTTATTTATCCGGGCATCGGGTACGGGGGATCGTGCTTTCCGAAAGACGTGAAAGCCCTCATCCGGACGGGCCTCGAATACGACCGCCGGCTCCGCATCCTCGAAGCCGTGGAAGCGGTGAACGACGACCAGAAAAAAGTCATGTTCGATAAAATTTACCGTCACTTCGACGGCCAACTGAAAAACAAGACCATCGCCCTCTGGGGCCTTTCCTTCAAACCAAACACGGACGACATGCGCGAGGCCCCGTCGCTGGTGCTTGTGGATTCCCTCCTGGAAGCCGGCGCCAGCGTGCGGGTCTTCGACCCCGTGGCCATGGTGGAAGCCCGAAAAACCCTCGGCGACCACGTGATCTGGTGCTCCGACCTCTACCATGCCGCTGAAGGCGCCGATGCCGTGGCGCTGGTAACGGAATGGAACGAATTCCGCCTGCCCGACTGGCAACGGATTTCGGCGCGGGTGCTCTTCGACGGAAGAAATATTTACGACGACGTGCAGCTGCATAAAAACGGCATCACCTATTACGGCATCGGAACCATTCAACCCACCCTTCAAAAAATGATAACCATATGAAAGTCGCATTGATTACCGGCGTTAACGGCCAGGACGGCGCATACCTCGCCGAGCTTTTACTGGAAAAAGGATATATGGTGCATGGCATCAAGCGCCGCGCATCGCTGATCAACACAGAAAGGATCGATCACCTGTACCAGGACCCTCATGAAAAAAACGTCCGCTTCAAACTGCATTACGGCGATATGACGGATTCAACCAACCTGATCCGCATCATCCAGGAAACGCAGCCTGACGAAATTTATAACCTCGCGGCCATGAGCCACGTGCGCGTGAGCTTCGATACACCGGAATATACCGCCAATGCCGACGGCATCGGGACGCTCCGCATCCTGGAAGCTTTGCGCATCCTCAAACTGGAGCAGAAAACCCGCGTGTACCAGGCCTCCACTTCCGAACTGTACGGCCTCGTGCAGGAAGTGCCGCAACGCGAGACCACGCCTTTTTACCCACGTTCTCCATATGCCGTTGCAAAAATGTACGCCTACTGGATCACGGTCAATTACCGCGAAGCCTACGGGATGTTCGCCTGCAACGGCATTCTTTTCAACCACGAATCCCCCCTGCGCGGTGAAACCTTCGTTACCCGCAAGATCACCCGCGCCGCGGCAGCGATCGTGCTGGGGCTGCAAGACAAGCTCTTCCTCGGTAACCTCGACGCCAAGCGCGACTGGGGCCATGCCAAAGATTATGTGGAGGCGATGTGGCGCATCCTCCAGCAGGATACCCCGGAAGATTTCGTGATCGCCACCGGCATTACGACGACCGTCCGCGATTTCGTGCGCATGGCGTTCGACGAAGTGGGTATCGAACTGGCCTTCATCGGCACCGGCGTCAACGAAACGGCGGTGGTGACGGCTTGCCGCAACAAGGAATTCATTCTCCCCATCGGGAAGGAAGTAGTGGCGGTAGACCCGAAATATTTCCGTCCGACGGAAGTGGAGCTCCTCATCGGCGACCCCACGAAAGCCAAGACTAAACTGGGCTGGGAGCCGCAATACGACCTGCCGGCCCTCGTGAAGGAAATGATGGCGGCCGACGTGGAGCTGTTCCGGAAGAAAGACGTAGCACATTTAGAACACCTGATCGGATAAAATAAAACAGGCATGCAGGCAGCGAACAGGGTAGTGATGAACACGGGTTTGCTGTACGGGAAAATGCTGGTGACCATCTTCATCTCCCTGTACTCCACCCGGCTTGTGCTGAGCGCACTCGGCGCCCTCGATTACGGGATTTTCAATCTCATCGCGGGGGTGATCGCCATGTTGTCTTTTCTCAATATGGCCATGACGCTTTCCACCCAGCGGTATATGTCCTACAATTTGGGAGGCGGGGATATGGAAAAACTGAAGAAGGTGTTTAACGCCAGCATTCTCCTGCACCTGCTGCTGGGGCTCGGATTGGTGCTGTTGTTCGAAGCGGCGGGGTATTTCCTGTTCGGGCATGTGCTCAACATCCCGCCAGACCGTGTGCCGGCCGCCAGGACCATCTATCATTTCATGGTGGCCAGCGCCTTCGTCACCATTATTTCCGTGCCGTACGATGCTACCATCAACGCGCGGGAAAACATGTTGCTGGTGGCGCTTACGGGCATCGCGGAGGCATTGCTGAAACTGGCGGTGGCGCTCGCATTGCAGCGTGCGTCTGCCGACCGGCTCATCCTTTTTTCCGGTCTTTCGGCGGCTTCGGCCATCGCGCTGCTGCTGTTCAAACGGGTGTACTGTTCGGTAAAGTACCCGGAAAGCCGGATTAAGATCGGGCGGTATAAAGACAAAGCCCTGCTGAAGGAAATGTTTTCCTACGGCGGGTGGAACATGTTCGGTGCGGTGAGCGTGGTAACGCGGAACCAGGGCATCGCCATGATCCTGAACGTCTTTTTCGGGACGATCGTGAACGCGGCCTACGGGATCGCCAACCAGGTGAACGCCCAGCTGAGCTTCTTTTCCGTGACGCTCATGCAGGCCCTCAACCCGCAGATCATGAAAAGCGAAGGACAGGGCAACCGTGAAAGGATGTTGAAACTGGCCATGATCGCGAGCAAGTTTTCCTTCGCGCTGCTGGCGTTCTTCGCCATCCCGCTGCTGCTGGAAACGCCGTTCGTACTGGGACTGTGGCTGAAGGAAGTGCCGGCCTACACCGTCGTTTTTTGCCGGCTGATCCTGTTGTGCACGATGGTCAATCAATTATCTGTCGGCATACAGGTAGGCGTGCAGAGCGTGGGCAAGATCCGGAAATACCAGGTGGCCGTAAGCTTGCTGCTGATGCTCAACCTCCCGGTAGCATACGTGCTGCTGCGGATGGGATTGCCGGCATGGTCGGTACTGGCCTCCGCGTTGGGGATCGAGATCATGACCTGCGCATACCGGGTGAAGGCGGCGGAAAAGCTCATCGGCCTGCCCGTGAAAACGTTCCTGCGCGGCGTGGTGCTGCGGGCCGTGGGCAGCGTGCTGCTGGCGTTCTGCATCGCTTTATTGCCGTACCGGATGATGGACGAAGGATGGGCGAGGCTGATCGCCACGGGTGCGGCAAGTACGGCCGGATTGGCTTGTACCCTGCACTGGCTGGGCCTGTCGGCCTACGAAACCGGCAAGATCCGGGATGTGATGACGAAGGCGCTGACGCGGATCCATCCGCGGCTCGCCGTGATTAAAAAAGCTGCGTGATGAACATTATTTTCTTTACCAACATTTCAACTTTTCCGTACAACGGAGGCGAGAAGCTGCGGAGTTATTATCTCCTGAAGGCCCTCTCCGACCTCGGGCACACGGTCCATGCCGTGATCCGTAACGAGGAAGGGGCCGATCTGTCGAAATACGCGCTTCCCAACGTCGCTTACCATATCCATCCGAAGAAGCCGCTCGCCGTAACGGAAAGGCTCACCGGCAGCCACTACTTCACGAAGTCGGCCGCCGTAATGGCTTTGTTCGATAAAATCTGCCGGGAACATGACATTGACACGGCCGTGCTGGACTACGGTTACGTGGGCCATTACATCGGGTTTTTCCGCCGGCGCGGCATTCGGGTGGTGCTCGGCACGCATAACGCACAGCCGGAAATCTCCCGCCAGCTGCCCGCCCGCAGCCTCTTCCAGAAATTCAGGAAAATGCAGCTGGTGACGCTGGAACAGTGGCACGAACGCTCCTATTTCGCCAAAGCCGACGCGGTATTGGTGGTGAGCCATCACGACCTCGACTATCACCGCCGCTTCATCGATCCAAAGAAGCTGTTCCTCGTCCCCAATTTCCTCGACGAGGCCGAATATGCCCTGAAAGCCCCCCGGCAACAGCGCCTCCTCGTCATGACGGCCAATTTTACCGTATACCAGAATTTCGAAGGGCTCCGCTGGTTCGTGCAGGAAGTCTGGAACCCCGCCCTGGCGGAGAAGTTCCGGCTGCAACTCGTGGGCCGCGGTTCGCAGGAGGCTTTGCAGAAGATCACCGGCAGCACGGACTGGGAAAATATCGTGGCCCTCGGCCGGGTCGACGATGTGAAGCAATACATCGCCAGCGCAGAAGGGGTCGTGATCCCGCTCCTGCACGGCAGCGGCACACGGCTGAAATGCCTCGAGGCTATGGCGCTCCACACGCCCATCATTGCCACATCGCGCGGGGTGGAAGGCGTGCTCAGCCATCATTTCATCGTGGCCGATTCCGCCGCCGATTTCCGGACGGCCTTGTTGCGGTTCGAAGGGTCGCCGCAACGCGGAGACGCCCTGCGGGCGGATTTTATGAAGGAATACAGCGCCGCCGTTAACCGGCAGCGCCTGGCCGAAGCCATTCATTTCGCACAACATGTACAATAAAATCAAAATAGCGCTCTACGCCCTGCTCAGCACGGTCAACGTCAACCTCGTGGGTTCCATGCGGTTGAGCGAGATCCTGCTCCTCGGCCTGGCGCCCACCGCCATCAAAAAGGACGATTTCTCGAAATACCCGTATCTCCGGAAGATCATCCTTTCGCTGGCGCTACTGCTTTTCTTCCAGGTCCTCACCGATATGGTGGTAGGCACCACTTCGCAGAATTATTTCCGCGGATGGGCTTCCATCATCATGTCTATGCTGTCTTTCCTCGTGCTGTTCAAACTGTTCAACAGTTACGAAGGCATCATGATCTACCTGTTCATGATCATGGTGAAGAATATTTTCTATACAGACGATATCGTGACGTCGGACATGAGTTATTTCAAATTCAAAATGGTGCCCATCCTGTCGTCTGCCGTGTACCTGCTCAGCGCGTATTTCTACCGCCGGGGGAACATAAAAGCGGTGATGGGCGTGCTGTTCGGGTATTCGATCACCTGCGTGTCGTTCGATTCGCGCTCTACAGCAGTGGTCTTTTTCCTGTCGGCTATCATCATTTACTTCTTCAATTCGGGGCTGAAGCTCACGAAAGCCAAGATCACGGCTTTTGCGATCATCGGGCTGATCATATTCCAGTTCACTTACATGTTCTACGTAGACGCGGTCAAAGCCGGCGAGTTCGGCGGCGACCATGCCCGCGCGCAGATCGAGCGGCTGGAGAATCCGTACAACCCGTTCGAGCTGCTGATGACCGGCCGTGGCGAAACCTTCGCCGCCGCTACCGCCATCGCCGATGCGCCGGTGTTCGGACATGGTTCCTGGGCGAAAGACCATACCCTCAAATATTACCAGATCCTCCTCATGTTCCATGACGAGGATTTCAATGTCGAAAAGGCCTATTCGAAAGAACAGCTTATTCCCAGCCACTCGATACTCATGGGCGCGTGGATCAACTGCGGGATCGGCGGTTTTTTATCGGTATTGCTCGTCTTTTTCTTTTTGATGAAGATGGGTTTCTACCTGATCAGGAACGGGCAATCGCTGGCGCTGTACCCGGTGATCGTACTGATGACGATCGGCCTGATCTGGACGTTCGCATTTTCACCGTTCCAGCACCTGCGATTCAGCGTACCGGCCACCGGGGCCATTATCATGAGCGCGTATTACGATTTCGTGTACGCGGAAGAACCGGATTTTTCTGAACTCCTTTATACCAGTTAGTTGATGGAATATATTTATTACAAAGACGCAAAGGGCAATTTCGGCGACGATCTCAACGCCTGGCTATGGCCGCAGTTCTTCGGCCAGAACGACCCCTCGTCTGCCAACGCCTTCGTGGGCATCGGGTCTATCCTGGCCCACGATTCCCCGCTTTTCCGCCACCTTTCCGGCCGCCGCAAGATCGTGTTCGGGACGGGCGTGCGGCCGGGGTACCGGTCTTTCGCTTTCGGAGCGGATTGGGACGTGCGGTTTTTGCGGGGGCCGCTGTCTGCCCATTACTTCGGCAACGAGCACCCGTTCGTCGCCGATGCGGCGTATGCACTGGGGCTTTCGGCCGATTTCGCGCGTATCGCGTCTACCCCTAAAAAATACAAAGTCAGCGTGATCCCTTACTTCCGGTCGCTGCCGTTCTTCGATTGGGAGAAGATATGCGCGGAGCTGGGGTACCATTTCATTTCCCCTTCCGCGGAAAACGGCATCGTCCACACCCTGGAAGAGATCGCCGCGTCGGAAGTGGTGATCGCCGAAGCGATGCACGGCGCCATCATCGCCGATATCCTCCGCGTGCCCTGGAGCCGGTTCGTGCTCAGCACGCCGTTTACCGAAGGCAGCGGGGTGTCGGAATTCAAATGGATGGACTGGCTGTTTTCCATCGGGCAAACCGGAACGGATACGGCCCACATCAAGCTGTACCGGAAATCTTTCCTCCATGGCTGGCTGAAGAAGGCCTCGGGGAACGTCCTCAACACGGAATTCCTCGTGAAAAGCGCCGTGCGCCAGGACCTGGTGCGGCAACTGGCGGGCATACGGAATTTCAGCCTGTCGGCCGACAGTGCCATCAACGATATCAATAACCGGTTTTTTGAAGAAATCGCCGCCCTCAAAGCGGAACTAAATACCGTTCACCATGGCGACAGAACCATTATTTGAAGAAAAGACCGACGCGGCCACCGGCAAGGTGAAGATGTACCGCGATAACCCGCTGTATTTCCTCCGCCGGTCCAACATTTCGCTGAAGAAAAGCATCCTGCTGTACCTCTATTACAGCGTGGCCGTGTGGCTGCCCGATCCGCCGCGGCCCATCGGCGGGCTTTGCCTGTCGTTCCGTACCTGGCTCGCTTCGCGGATTTTCCTGAAAGCGGGGAAAAACATCAAAGTGGGCAGGAACACCCGTTTCGGCAGCGGCGTCAATGTGCAGATCGGGGATTTTTCGGGATTGAATACGGGCGGATGGATCGGGAACGATACGGTCATCGGTAACGATGTCATGTTCGGGCCGGAAGTGGTCATTCTTTCGGGGAGCCACAATTTCGAGCGGACAGACATTCCGATGCGCGAGCAGGGCGCCACGCACCGCAAGCCGGTAGTGATCGGCGACGATGTGTGGATCGGCACCCGTGTCATCATACTGCCCGGCATCACGATCGGGTCGCACAGCATCATCGGCGCGGGCTCGGTGGTCACCAAAGATGTGCCCGAATACGCCATCGTGGCCGGGAACCCGGCCGTCATCAAAAAATTCAGAAAGTAATGGAAAAGCTCATATCCGTCATCGTTCCCGTCTACAACGGCGAGAAATATATCACAGACACGCTCGATAGCCTGCTCCGCCAAACCTGGCGCGGGTTTGAGCTGGTGGTGGTAGATGGCGCGTCGACCGACCGGACGTTGCAGCTCGTGGCGGAACATCCGCAAACGGTGGACGTCCTCATCTCCGAAAAAGACGAAGGCATGTACGACGCCCTCCGCAAAGGCATGGACGCGGCTTCGGGAAAATATCTCTGTTATATCAATTCCGACGACCGCCTGCTGCCGTACGCCCTCGAGAAAGTGGTCCGCAAATTCGAGCACGGGAACTTCGACCTCGTTTTCGGCGACCATAATTTCATCTCCGAAACGGGCGACATCGCCTACGCCTACAAAGGCGTCAATCTCGGATGGAAAGCCATCAGCTACCTCCGCCGCGTACCGTTCGCGCAGCAAAGCGCCTTCTGGACGAGAGACGCGTACCGGAAAGCAGGCGGGTTCGACAAATCCATGAAATATTCCGCCGATTCCAAGTTCCTCCTCACCCTTTGCCTCGACCCTACCACCCGGAAAGGCTACATTCCCGCGCCGCTCGGCGAATACCGCATGCATGGGGATTCCTTTTCCGTATCGGTGACAGACAAAATGATCGCGGAACATAAACGGATGGCCAGCGCCCTCCCCCTGAAACACGACAAACTGCGGAAATATTTCTATGAAATGATCACCAAAGTGGTGAACGCCCGCGGCATCTATAAAAAAATGACCTACAAAGGCACGAAATTCTAAAAACGACATGAACATATTGTTTATCGTTCCGAGTTACAAACCCGCTTATATCTATGGCGGTCCCATCGTATCCGTAGCGCGCCTGGCCGAAAGCCTCGTGCAGATCGGGCATACGGTGACCGTATATACCACCACCGCCAACGGGCCCGATGAGCTGGATATGCCGCTCGACCGGCCGGTGATGATGGATGGTGTCCGCGTGCAATTCTTCCGCCGCATCACCAAAGACCATACGCATATTTCGCCCGCGCTCTGGAAAGCGGTGTGGAACACGGTGAAGGAATACGACGCCGTGCACATCCATTCCTGGTGGAACTTCCTCATCATGGGCGTTTCCGCCATCTGCGCGATCAAAGGCATCAAGCCCGTGCTGAGCCCCCGCGGCATGCTGTGCGATTACGTTTTCCAAAGTAAAAACCAGTTCAAGAAGAAGCTGCTCCATCACGCCGTCGGCAAACACCTGCTTTCGCGCACGTATCTGCACGTAACGTCTGACGTGGAATGGAACGACTGCCTGAAAATCAATACCAACTGGCGCGGCGGCCTCATCCACAACATCGTGGACCTGCCATTTATGCCCGGGGCGGACACCCCGCAGCCGGAGAACCGGGAGTTTACCATCGGGTTTCTGTCGCGCGTGGACCCGAAAAAGGGCCTCGATATCCTCATCCGTGCGCTGGCCGGCGTGGAATTCCCGTTCCGGTTGAAGATCGCGGGATCGGGAGATGCGGCTTATGAAGCGGAGCTGCGCTCGCTGATCGCAGAAGAGCAACTGGAGGATAAAGTGGAATGGGTTGGATGGAAGAAAGGGGACGCGAAGTTCGAATTCCTGGCGGACGTGGACCTTTTCGCGCTGACGTCCCACAACGAGAATTTCGCGGTGGTGGTGATCGAATCGCTGTCGGTAGGAACGCCGGTGCTGGTGAGCGAACATGTGGGCCTGAGCCGTTATGTGCGCGAGAAGCAACTGGGCTGGGTGACCACCCTGGCGATCAACGATGTGCGCGCCCGGCTTACCGAGGCGTACCGCGCCAGGAACGAGCGCCAGCGCATCCGCCGCGAAGCCATGCCCATCATCCGGACAGATTTCAATGAAGAAAAACTGGCGGCCGACTATGCGGAAATGTACCGCAACGTAGGCAGCCTTCCCTTAAAACGTGCAGCCGTATGAACCTCGCCGTTATCATATTGACCTATAACGAGTCGCTCCACCTGGCGCGCTGTCTTGAAAATATACGGCCGCTGGCATCGGAGATCCATATCGTGGACTCCTATTCTACAGACGATACCCTTGCCATCGCCGAACGCTTCGGCGCCAAAGTGGTACAGCGGAAATGGACGAACCACGCCGATCAATTGCAGTGGGGCATGGACAATTGCGGCGTCAAAGCCGACTGGGTGATGCGCCTGGATGCGGACGAATACCTCGAGCCCGCGCTCGTCACGGAAATCCGCGAGCGGCTGGATACCATGCCGCAAAACATCACCGGGCTGTACATCCGCCGGAAAGTCCTTTTCAAAGGCAAATGGATCCGGTATGGCGGGTTTTATCCGCATATCCTCATGCGCCTCTGGCGAAACGGCCAGGCCAGCGTGGAGCAGCGGTGGATGGACGAACATATCGTGGTCAACAGCGGAGAAACCCTCATGCTGAAGGAGCACATGGTCGACGACAACCTCAATTCCATCCACTGGTGGGTGAACAAGCATAATAATTACGCCATCAAGGAAATGATCGATCTCCTGAATATCAAATACGGATTCATGGAGATGGACCAGCGGCTGCTGGGGTCTACCAACGGACAGGCCCGCCGGAAGCGGTTTTTGAAGGAAAAGGTCTATACCGCCATCCCGCCGGGCGGCCGTGCGCTCATGTATTTTTGCTACCGCTATTTCGTGCGGCTCGGGTTCCTCGACGGGTATCGCGGGTTTATATTCCATTTCATGCAGGGATACTGGTACCGCTTGCTGGTAGATGTGAATGTGAAGGAATTCGAAGCCAAGCTGGCGGGAGACACCAGCGCGGCCAAACTGAAAGAAATTTTGAAAAATGATTACAACATCGCGATCTGAGGCCGTAAAGACAGACCTGTCGAAGTTCCGGACCGGCGATTATGTAGCCGGCCCGAAATGGAAAGTGCTGACCTGGTATTTCGTGAACTACTGGATCTTCTACAGCGCCCTCCCCTGGCCGTACGGCTTCAAGGCAAGGCTGCTGCGGATGTTCGGCGCAAAGGTGGGGCGAGGGCTGGTGATCAAGACGAAAGTGCGGATCAAGAACCCCTGGCGGCTGGCCATCGGCGATCATGTCTGGATCGGTGAGGAAGTGTGGATCGATAACCTGGAAAACGTGACCATCGGCAGCAACGTCTGCATTTCGCAAGGCGCCCTGCTGCTGACGGGCAATCACGACTACACCGCGCATGATTTCCCGTACCGCCTCGGCCGCATCGACCTGGAAGACGGCGCATGGGTGGGTGCCAGATCGGTGGTTTGCCCGGGCGTGAGGCTTGGCAGTCATGCCATCCTTACCGTGAATTCCGTGGCCTCCCGCAGCATAGCGCCCTGGGAGATCCATGCGGGGAACCCGGCGCAGTACGTCCGCGATCGAGTGATGAAAAAATAGAAAGACATGCCCAAAAGATTGTTGCTCATAGGAGGAAATTATGCGCCCGAGCCCACCGGCATCGGGAAGTTCAATGGCGAGATGATCGGCTGGCTGGTGAACAACGGGTATGAATGCACCGTGATCACCACCTATCCATATTATCCGCAATGGAAAGTGCAGGAACCCTACGCCCGGAAAGCCCGGTGGTTCCGCAGGGAAACCTCGCACAACGGAAAACTGACCGTGTACCGCTGTCCGCAGTACGTGCCGGCAGACCCCAGCGGCAAAAAGCGCATGATGATGGACGTCACCTTTGCCATGGCCGCCTTTGCGCAGCTGCTGCGCATCCTGCCCGCGAGAAAATACGATTACGTCATGAGCGTAGTGCCCTCGTTCCACCTGGGATTGCTGGCGCTGCTGTATAAAAAGCTCCGCGGCGCAGAGGTATTGTACCACATCCAGGACCTCCAGATAGACGCCGCCCGCGATCTCAATATGATCCGCAGCGGCAAAATGATCAACGCCATGCTGAAACTCGAAAAGTACATCCTCCGGAAATCGGATTACGTGTCCAGCATTTCCGACGGCATGATCCGGCAGATCAGCGGCAAGCTGGACCGGCGCATCGAGCTGTTCCCCAATTGGGCGGATGTAGACAAATTCCATCCCTTGCCCGGGCGGATGGCGCTGAAGGAAGCGTTCGGCTTTCAGCCAGACCATAAAGTGGTGCTGTATTCCGGCGCGATCGGCGAAAAGCAGGGACTGGAATCCATTCTGCACGCCGCCGCTTCGCTGGAAGACCGGGAAGACGTGCAGTTCGTCATCTGCGGCTCCGGCCCGTACCGCGAAAAGCTGCACGGGAAAGCCATCGCCATGGGGCTGAAGCGCGTTCACTTTTTACCGCTCCAGCCGTTCGAACAGTTCAACCGTTTCCTCAACATGGCCGATCTGCACCTCGTGATCCAGAAATCCGGCGCCTCCGATCTCGTGATGCCTTCCAAACTCACCGCCATCCTGGCCGTGGGCGGACTTTCACTGGTAACGGCCAATCCCGGATCGAGCTTGCACCACGTGGTGGAGCATTACCAGCTGGGGATCATTGTGCCGGCCGAAAACCAGGAAGCCCTCAACGCCGGGATCCGGAAAGCCGTGTCGGAAGACCATGCCGGCATGCGCGGCAACGCCAGGTCGTACGCCGTGGAGTATTTGTCCATCGATAAAGTAATGGGCCGATTTGAAGCCAACGTTTTAAAAAATTAGTCATGCTGAACCGGTATCTGAAAATATTCCTCATCCAGATTTTCGTCCTGGATTTCATCTGCCTCAACGGGCTCTTCTTCCTCGCGGGGATGGGCTTGCGGCAATACGATCTGCAAACGCACCAGGGGGCAGACGCTTTCCTGCTGGTATCGAACATCGCCTGGGTCATTGCCCTGTATACTTCGGGATTACATTCCATGAGCAGCACGCTGTCGTACGAGAAAATGGCGCGGAAGACGGCGAAGTCCGTGTTGATGTATCTGCTCATCCTGCTGGGGTTCCTGTTCCTGTATCAACATCTTTACAGCCGGTTTTTCGTGTTAATGTACTGCTCGCTCTTCATCGCTACGGTGGTGCTGAACCGGCTGCTGTTTTACTGGATAACGAATCATATCCGCCGCAGGAAAGGGATCGAGCGGAAAATGGTGATCCTCGGGTACAACGAAATGTCGAAAAAACTGGCGAACAACCTGCTCGCCGAAAAAAGCAATCTCCGGTTCGAAGGGTATTTCGAAGAATACAGCAAAGTGCAGGAGCTGTCGTTCTTCCCCGTTATCGGGAACCTGCAGGATTGTGTGCCCTACGCGCGGGAAAACAACATCCGCGAAATATATTCCACGCTTTCCCCCGAACAGTTCCCGTATCTCTACACGCTGGCGTATGAGGCGGAACAGCATTTCATCCATTTCCGGTTCGTCCCGGATTTTAAAATGTTCGTGAACCGGCAGATCCATGTCGATTATTTCAACAATATTCCCATCATCAGCCTGCGTTCCGAACCGCTGGACGATATCGCCAACCGCATCCGCAAACGCATCTTCGACCTGATCTTCAGTTCGCTGGTCTGCCTGTTCCTGCTCAGCTGGCTCATTCCCTTGCTGGCGCTGCTGATCAGGCTGGAATCGAAAGGGCCGGTATTTTTCGTGCAGCACCGCACCGGGCGCAACAACAAGACGTTCCGCTGCCTCAAGATGCGCAGCATGTACGTGAACAACGACGCGAACTCGAAGCAGGCCACGCGCAACGACAAGCGGTTTACCCGCGTCGGCCGCATCCTCCGGAAAACGAACCTCGACGAAATGCCGCAGTTCTTCAACGTGCTGCTGGGCGATATGTCGGTGGTGGGCCCGCGCCCGCATATGCTGAAGCATACCGAAGAATATTCCTCGATCATCAAACAGTATATGATCCGCCACTTCCTGAAGCCCGGCATCACCGGATGGGCGCAGGTGAACGGGTACCGGGGCGAGATCACGGAAGATGTGCACCTGCGCAAGCGTGTGGAGCATGATATTTGGTACATGGAAAACTGGTCTGTTTACCTGGACCTCCGCATCATATTTTTAACCGTGGCGAACACATTGAAAGGAGAAAAGAATGCATTTTGACGTATTGAAGCACGATATCCACTCCCATTTGCTGCCCGGGCTGGACGATGGCGTGCAAGACCTGGAAACCGCCCTGGCGTTTATCCGGCAGCTATCGGAGCTGGGTTATACCCATCTTACGACCACGCCCCACATTATGTGCGGCGTGTACAATAACGGGGCAGACACGATCCTCCCGAAGCTGGACGAAGTGCGGGAAGCGGTGCACAGGGCGGGCATTCCCGTGGAAATGGACGCCGGCGCGGAATATTTGATGGACGATTACTTCGAATCCCTCATCGAAGACCGCGAGCCGCTGATGACGATCGGCGGGAACCATGTGCTGGTGGAGTTTTCGTGGGTGGGCTTGCCTGCGGGGTTCCGGGAAACTTTCTTCAGAATGAAAATGGCGGGATACGAGCCCGTGCTGGCGCATCCGGAGCGGTACCATTACCTGCACAAAGATTTCGACGTGTACCGTGAGGTGCATGCTACCGGCGTGCGGCTGCAGGCCAACCTGCTGTCGTTTACCGGTTATTACGGAAGCCGCGTGCAGGCGGCGGCCTTACAACTGGCAGAAGAAGGATTGCTCGATTTCGCAGGAACGGATTTGCATCATCAGCGCCATTTACAGGCGCTCACGCAGTTCAATTTCCGGAAAGTATTAGAGAAAATGTTGGCTGTCAACAATTTAAGAAATGCTTTGTTATAATCTTTAAGGCGCAGATATCGTTTTTCTTTCAGGAAAAACAGTAATTTGTATCAAGTAGGGCATAAAGCCGCTGCTGCGGCAGGTATCTTTATTTTGAAACTGACTACAAAAACCAAGGGGCTAACAATGAAATCTTCCACTGGAGTACGCGACCTCCCGGCCGACAAATGGTTAATCAACGATGTGTTTCATGAGCTGCGGAGTATGCTGTCGGCCATTTTGAGCAGTGTGGAGCTGATTGAAATGTATGCCGCCAAACCCGATTCCGGCGGGCGCATCAGCCGGCAGGCGGGTTCGATCAAGTTGCAGGTCATGGAGCTGGAATTCCAGCTGCAGAACGTAAAAGTGATACAGGACATGCTGAACGCGTCGCAGGTCATCCATCGCAGTCATTTTAATATTGTACATATGCTGGAGCAGTTGGTGGACGATGAGCGGTATGCGCACATTTTCCCGACGCGCGTGGCGTTCGATATGAAAGACGATCGGGAGATCGCGTTCGCCGACGAACAGCTGCTTCGCCAAACGGTGCTGAACGTGGCCTGGTGCCTGAACCGCAACGCGGCCCCGGGCGCAACGCCGGAACTGAAATTTTCGGTGAGCGGGGAATATTTCGAGCTGACGGGCGCATTGCCCGCGCCCGGCCGCACGGCGCTGGACCAGCGGATGTGCCGGCTCATCGGGTACCTCGCCGATTTACAGGGCGGCGCTTTCGAGCTGAATGAAGCGGAAGGCACGCTCACGGTGAAAGTACCGGTTTAATCTGTCTGGTTAGTTTGAGTATAGTGAGAGGCGCTCCGGTCAGGAGTGCCTTTCCTTTTTCAGGGAGTAGCCGGCCACATGGCGCCGTCATTTTATGCGGGCCCGTCCCCTTCTTCCTGCGAAAGGATGTACGCCTGCATCGCTTCGTGGTCCAGCACGGCGTAACGTTTGTCGTCCTGCGAGATCATCCCTTCTTTCGCCAGTTCCTGCAACATGCGCCAGGCGGTTTCATAAGTGGTGCCGATGTATGAGGCGATGTCTTGCCGGGTGAGGGGGAAGTTGATGTACCCGTTTTCCGTGCCGAATTTCTTCTCAAGATGTAACAACGCGGCGGCGATGCGCCCTTTCACGGGCATGTGCGCCAGGTTGCGCATGCGTTTTTCCGATTCCTGCAGTTCGCGGGCGTAGAACATCATCAGTTCATATAATAACGGTGTGTTGACCTGCAGTGTGCTTTGAAAGAAATCCAGGTCGAAATAGCAGACGGTGGAAGCTTCCAGTGCGGTGGCGGAAACGGGATAGGCGAGGTCTGTCCCGATGCCGCGGTGCCCCACGATATCGCCGGCTCCCGCGAAGCGGACGATCAGTTCTTTCTCGCGGCCCCAGTGCTTGTGCACTTTCATCCTTCCTTCATAAATAAAATAGATGCCTTTCACGGGATCGCCTTCGGAGAAGAGCATTTCGCCTTTTTTGAGGTTGAAATTCTTTTTGTGCGCGGCGATTGCGGGCTTCCAGGCCGGCTGGCAAAGTTTGCACAGCAGGCAGGCATCCATGTTACAGGCTTGTTTGGCGGTTTTCATGCGGTGGCTCGTTGATCTGGGGCGTCAAATTAGCATATTCTCTCCATATAGAAGGGTGCAGGCGAACGGTTTCGCCGATGATGATGACCGCCGGGCTTCCGATCCCTGCTTCCGCCGCGGCGCCGGCGATGTCGTGGACGGAGCCGGTGATGCAGCGTTGTTGAGCCGTGGTGGCTGACTGGATGATGGCGACCGGGGTGGCGGATTTGCCGTTGGCGGAAAATATGTCCATGATTTCGCGGAGATGGCCCATGCCCATGAGGACCACGACCGTGGCGGTGGACCGTGCCGCCAGGGCGATGTCTGCGGAAATGTGCCCGCTGCGGGTGGTGCCGGTGGTGACCCAGCAGGATTCGTGGAGGCCGCGTGCCGTGAGCGGGATGCCTTGTGATGCCGGGGCCGCTATGGCGCTGGTGATGCCCGGTACGGTGGAGACGGGAATGCCCGCTTCGCGGGCGGCGCGGATCTCTTCTTCGGCGCGCCCGAAAAGGAACGGGTCGCCGCCTTTGAGGCGGACCACATGGCCGTGCGAGAGTGCGTAGTGGACGATAAGGCGGTTGATTTCTTCCTGGGGAACGGCGTGGCGGCCGGCGCGTTTGCCCACGGAGAGGCAAAGTGCGCCGGGGCGGGCGTAGCGGAGGAGTTCTTCGCTGGCGAGCGCATCATATAATATGACGTTCGCGGCGCGGAGGGTTTTGATGGCCTTCAGGGTGATGAGGTCCGGGTCTCCCGGTCCGGCGCCTACGAGACTAAGCATTGGGTGTACCATGGCAAAACAAATTATAAAAATATTTATCTGATATAAATTCACTGAAACACTATAAAAATAATAGATCGAAGCGTAAATTCATGATATGAATCATAAATTAATTTGAATATTTCCATTGTTTTATCTGAAAAATAGCTGAAGGCCCGCAACAAAGTCTATATAGAAAATATTGTAATGTAATCTTTCAAACTTCCTCCCATGAAAATCGTCGTCATCGGAAACGGCATGGTCGGCTTCAAATTCTGCCGGAAACTCGTTGAAAGGAAAGTCCCCGGCCTGGAGCTCATCGTCTTCGGCGAAGAGCGCCTCCCCGCCTACGACCGCGTCCACCTCAGCAGCTATTTCGACGGAAAATCCACCGCCGACCTCCTCCTCGCTCCCAAAAACTGGTATGCCGACAACGGGATCCGGCTCCATCTCGGAGACCCCGTCCACCACATCTCCCCCGGCCTCCAGACCGTCACCGCCAAATCCGGCATCACCGAATCGTACGATATCCTCGTATTCGCCACCGGCTCATCCGCCTTCGTTCCGCCCATGCCCGGCACCGATCAGAAAGGCGTGTTCGTTTACCGTACGCTCGATGATCTCGACCACATGAAAACCGCCGCCCGGAAAGCCCGGCGCGCCGCAGTGATCGGCGGCGGCCTCCTCGGCCTCGAAGCCGCCAAATCCTGCATGGACCTCGGCATCGCAGACACCACCATCGTGGAATACGCCCCCAGGCTCATGCCCCGCCAGATCGACCAAAACGGCTCGGACATCCTCCAGAAACAACTCGAAACCCTCGGCCTGAAAATCCGCACCAACGCCTACACCACCTCCATCCTCGGCGACGGAACGGCCACCGGCATCGGATTCGAAGACGGCTCGTCCATCCCCGCAGATATGATCGTCATATCCGCCGGCATCCGTCCGCGGGACGAGCTCGCCGCTTCCGCCGGCCTCGAAACCGGATCGCGCGGGGGCATCGTGGTGAACGACAGGATGCAGACCACCCACGCCAACATCTACGCCATCGGCGAATGCGCCCTGTACCAGCACACCATTTACGGCCTGGTGGCGCCCGGTTACGAAATGGCCGACATCGCCATAGACAATATTCTTGGCGGCAACCGCACTTTCGGCGGGTTCGACATGAGCACGAAACTGAAGCTTGTGGGCGTAGACGTGGCCAGCTTCGGCGACCCGTTCCCGCCGCCCGATTCCTGCCGCGTGATCGTGTTCGAAGACCAGGTGGCCGGCGTGTACAAGCGCATCAATATGACCGACGACGGGCAATATCTCCTCGGCGGCATCCTCATCGGCGACGCGTCGGCGTACAACATGCTGCTGCAGAAAGTCAAGAATAAAATGAAGATCACCGGCAAGCCGGAAGACGAGCTGCTGGGCGCGCGCTCCACCGGCGAAGCCGCGGCAGGCGTCCTCGGACTCCCGCCCGACGCCATGATCTGCTCCTGCGAAAGCGTTTCCAAAGCCGCGATTTGCCAGGCGGTGGAAGACGGGCACGAAACGTTCAATGCCGTGAAGAAATGTACCGGCGCTTCTACATCCTGCGGCGGCTGCGCGCCCATGGTGAAAGACCTCATCACGTACACGCTGAAATCGCAGGGCAAATATGTGCGCAATGTTTTGTGCGAGCATTTCGGGTATTCAAGGCAGGAGTTGTTCGACCTTATCAAAATCCGCAGCCTGCATAGCTACGACGAAGTGCTGGACAGTATCGGGCACGGCGATGGGTGCGAGGTTTGCAAGCCTGCGGTGTCTTCCATCCTGGCGAGTTTGTGGGGCGATATGATTTTGGCGAAAGGCAACGATACGGCGCAGGATTCCAACGACAGGTATTTGGCCAATATTCAGAAAGGAGGCACCTATTCCGTGGTGCCCCGCATCCCCGGAGGGGAGATCACTCCGCAGAAGCTCATGGCCATCGGGCGGATCGCGGAGAAATACAATCTGTACACCAAAATTACCGGCGGCCAGCGCATCGACATGTTCGGTGCGCACGTCGGCGACCTGCCGCTCATCTGGGAAGAGCTGATCGCGGAAGGGTTCGAAAGCGGGCACGCGTACGGGAAGGCCCTGCGGACGGTCAAAAGCTGCGTGGGGTCTACCTGGTGCCGCTTCGGGCTGCACGACAGTGTGAGCTATGCCATCAGGGTGGAAGAAAGGTACCGTGGATTGCGGGCGCCGCACAAGATCAAATCCGCCGTTTCGGGATGCATCCGGGAGTGCGCGGAGGCGCAGTCGAAGGATTTCGGGATCATCGCCACGGAGAAAGGCTGGAATCTGTACGTATGCGGGAACGGAGGCTCCAAGCCCCAGCACGCCCTGCTGCTGGCGGCCGATCTCGATAGCGAAACATGCATTCGGTTCATCGACCGGTTCCTCATGTTCTACATCAAAACCGCCGATCCGCTCACCCGCACCGCCACCTGGCTCAACAAAATGGAAGGCGGCATCGATTACCTGCGGAACGTGGTGGTGAAAGATAGTTTGGGCATCGCCGGGGAACTGGAGCGCGAAATGCAGGCGCTGGTAGACAGTTACAAATGCGAATGGCGCGAAGTGGTAGAAACGCCCGCGCTGCGCAAACGCTTCACCCATTTTGTGAACGCGCCGGAAGAAAAAGATCCCAGCGTGCAATTCGAGCAACTGCGCGAACAGAAGAAAGCCGTGGAGTGGAAATAAATCATCAACCGAAAATATATATCATGTCTCCCATCACGAAAGAAAAAACGAACTGGTTCTTCGCTTGTAAAGTGGAGGACGTACCGGCCAACGGCGGGGTTTGCATCAAGTACAAGGACGAACAGATCGCATTGTTCCATTTCGCGCGGCGCGGCGAATGGTACGCATCGCAGAATTTATGCCCGCATCGCCGGCAAATGGCCCTCAGCCGCGGAATGATCGGTGCGCAGCAAGGCGAGCCCAAAGTGGCATGCCCGTTTCACAAGAAGACATTTTCACTGGCAGACGGGCGATGCCTTTCCGACGAGCACGAATGCGCCATCAAAGTGTATCCCGTAAAACTGGAAGAAGACAGGATTTATATTGGTGTTGGCGGTGGAAAGGAAAATTCGGCCGTGCCTGCCTGAAAAGAAAAGTGAAACCCGGTGGCTTGGCGGCGAACCGGGTCTCGTGACTTCAATTGCTGGAATTAAAATCGTTCAAATGTACAATAAAATGCATTTCCGCTGCGGAGCGGCCGTGGCCCTTTTGTTGGGCGGCCTTCCGCTGGCCGGTAAAGCCCAGTTCTCGATCGCGGCGCAACTCCGCACGCGCACCGAGTACCGCAACGGGCAGGGAGCGCCGCTACCGCGCTCCGCCAAACCGGCGTTCTTCACTTCGCAACGTACCCGTCTGTCGGCGGGGCTCACTTCGGACCGCCTCAAATTCGGATTGTCTGTGCAAGACGTCCGGGTTTGGGGCCAGGATGTTTCTACCATCAACAAAATCAGTTCGGTCGATAATAATGGGCTGATGTTGCATGAGGCATGGGCGGAGATCCGGATCACCGATACGGCGTCTGTCCACAACTTCAGCCTGAAAGTGGGCCGGCAGGAATTGAATTATGACGACGGGCGGCTGCTGGGAAATCTCGACTGGCTGCAACAGGCCCGCCGGCACGATGCGCTCCTGCTCCGCTACGCTTCCGGCGGCTGGACGGCCGATGCGGGTTTTGCGTTCAACCAGAACCGTGAGGCCGGCGCGGGAACGCTCTACAACGGCACACCTCCGGGCGCGTACGCCGCCAATACCAACGGGGGCGCCATGTACAAAGGATTGCAGTACCTGCACGTTACCCGGAAGAACGCGAACGGCCAGGTTTCCCTGCTCGCCCTGGCCGACCAGTTCCCGCGGTACCACGTAGACACCGTGGAACTGAAACCCGTCAAAACCTGGGACGCAGGTGTGCATGCGCGCTTCACGGCGGCGGTTTTCGCGCAGCAGACGTTCCGGAAAATTTCGCTGACCGGTAACGTCGCTTACCAGGGCGGTAAATATGCCGACGGCGGAAAAGTGGAAGGATGGCTGCTGTCCGGGCAGGCGTTATATGCCATTACGCCGAAGCTGAAAGCCGGACTGGGCGCGGATTACACGACAGGCGGGAAATCGTCCGGCAAGTCGAAGGCTTTTGACCCGCTGTACGGAACGCCGCACAAATTCTGGGGGCACATGGATTATTACTACGCCGGCAGCACATTTGGCGCCACCGGTTTGCAGGATTATTACCTCCGCTTTCTCTTCAAACCTAACGCAAAGTGGGCGTTCCAGGCAGACGGGCACCGTTTCCTGGCCGCCAGCGACGTTACCGGGCAGGGCCGCGATTTCGGATGGGAGGCGGATGTAAACGCCAATTTCGCCCTCACGCCCATGATCGGTTTCGAAGCGGGTTACAGCTACTATCGCAGCACACCCGCGCTGGCCGCGGCAAAGCAGGTGGCGGACGCGGCGCGTAGCAACCAGTGGGCCTATCTCATGTTCAATATCAAACCTTCCTTCCTCCTGAAATAAATTTTTCATCACCTTAAATCTTCTACAATGGACTATAAAAAACCTGCCGAAGTAGCCGGCGCCATGATCCAGGCCGGTATCGACAAAACCCGCATGAGCACGACCGACATGATCGTAAAAGGCATCCTTTCCGGTGCGGTCCTGGGTTTCGGCACCACCTTCGCGCTCACGGCCACTGTGCAAACGAGCCTCCCGCTCATCGGCGCGGCCATCTTTCCCGCATGTTTCATCATCGTGGTATTGCTGGGGTATGAACTGGTGACGGGAAACTTTGCGGTGATTTCGCTCTCCTGGTTCGCCGGACAAATTTCCCTGAAGCAGCTCGGTAAAAACTGGGCGATCGTGTACCTCGCCAATCTCGCCGGCGGATTGATGTACGCGGGGCTTTTCTGGGCGTCGCTCACCCAGTTCGGGAATGTGGACGGCGGCGCGCTGGGAAAAATGATCTCCAATATTGCTGTGGCCAAAACCACCGGCTACGGGCAATTCGGCGCTGCGGGGATGCTGACGGTTTTTGTGAAAGGGATTTTGTGCAACTGGATGGTGACGCTGGGCGTGGTGATGGCCATGACGTCCAGCTCCACACTGGGTAAGATCCTGGCGGCCTGGTTGCCGATCTTTATCTTCTTCGCGCAGGGGTTCGAGCACGCGGTGGTGAACATGTTCGTGATTCCGGCGGGCATTTTTATGGGCGCGCCCGTTTCGGTGGGCCAATGGTGGTGGCTGAACCAGATCCCCGTAACGCTGGGCAACATCGCCGGCGGCGTAATTTTCACGGCATTGACGTTATACCTGATGCACGGCAGGCGGCGGAAAGAAGTTCCTGCGGCAACGGCGGGGAGCAGCTCCCGTGCGGAGGTGGCAACGGAGAGCGCGCCCGCTTTGCAATGATCAGTTTTTGTCTTTTTTCCGGAAGAAGTGCCACTCAGCGCCGGCCATGAGCACACGGCCGGGCTGCGATGGCATCAGGAAATCCGTATAACCGGTGAGGTTGTCGGCGCTCACATGGAGTATAAGCCTTTTCTCCAACAGCGTTTTCTGTACGCTGAAATATAATATCGTATGGCCTTTCACGAACACGTCGTAATGGTCGATATATCCATTGTTGTCAACGTCCAGGAAGCCGTATTTGCCCCTGTAAGTGCCACGGAATGAAGCACCGAGCCCCCAGCGGGGATGCGCCCAGGAAACCTGCAGGCTGCCCATATGGCGGCTGCGGTTGGGAAGCCCGAAATAATCTTTCGTAGTGGCGGCGCGGATGCCGTCTGGCGTTCGAACGGATTGGTAACGCCGGGATTTTTGGCGGATGGAGTCGGTAACGGCGGGATTGCGCGCGTCCAGCAGCTGGTAGCCGGCAGACAATTGCAGGTTTGGCGTGATGGAATATTTCCATCCCGCTTCTACGCCACGCATCACCACCCGGTCGATGTTGATGTAGGAAAACAATTGCTGGCCGTTCCGCATGATGCCGACCTGTTCGGTATTGATGAGATTTTTTAACCGGTGATGGAACGCGCCGGCCTGCCATTCCATCCTGCTACCCGTGTTCACCGTAATGCCGGCGTTGACGGACGTGGACGTTTCGGGCTCCAGGTGCCATACCAGCGACGCGTTGTCCCAGATTTGCGCGATGGTGCCGGCGGCTTTCAATTGCGCGGCTTTTTCCGCGAAGTTGTGCGCCCCGATCACCGTATAGCCTTGCTGGATGTTGGTAAACACCTGGTACATCTGCGCGTAGGTCGGCGGTTTGAAACCGTTGCCCAGGGAAGCGCGCAGCGAAAGCCAGCTGGTAGGGCTGTATCGCGCGCCGGCGCTGAGGTTCAGCCGCCCGCCGTAATCGGAGTTGCCGTCGTACCGGAGGCCTGCCGTGAGCCGGATTTTTTCGGTGGAAGCGAATTCGCCCTGCAGGTACGCGAAATATCCGCTCATATGATTCCGGATGTCCGATCCCGGATTGCGGTACGATTGCCTGTCGCCGCCCATGCCGCCGATGAACGTGACGGGCAGCTTATCCGGCCGGATTTCCGCCTGCACTTCCAGCCGGTGGATCTGCTGGAGGAAATCGTTTTCCTGGAGGATGCGCCCGTTTTCCTGGAGCGTCACGGTTTGGCGGGTATCGTAGCCTGTGTAGTAATACCTGGCCAGCAGCGTGGTGCTGCGCGATGCCTGGTGGCGAAGGTTCAGCCCGGCGTTGAGGTCTTGCTCGCGGAGGTGGTCGTTGAATGGTTGCACGCCGTATGAGCGGAACATGTCCGACGTTCTGCCGGCAGCCCTTACCCGCGCCTGCAGCGAGGTACGGTCGCTGAACCGCCACTGGCCGCGCGCCTGGCCGGAAATGCTCGTGTATGGCGGAGAAGTTTTCCCTTCCTTGAGATATTCGGAGTTAGCGTTGAAACCGTCCGTTTTGTAAAAGTTGCCCGATACGGAAACGAAGCCTTTATTGTGTTTGAAGGGAGCTTCCGCGCCGGCGTTCGCATCCGTAGTCCGGTATGTTCCGTAACGGAGGCCAGCCGTGGCCTGCGCCTTCCGGACCGCCTGGCGGGTGATGATGTTGATTACGCCGCCCAGTGCTTCCGAGCCATATAAGCTGCTCGCCGCTCCCTTGATCACTTCGATCCGTTCCACATCGCCCACACCGATGCGCGAAAGGTCGAAATTACCGGCGAGGCGACCTGTCATGGGTTGCCCGTCGATCAGGATGAGCACATATTCCGAGCTGAACCCCTGCAACTGGATCCCCACGCTGCGGTTGCCGCTCCCGAGGTCGGGGACGATGGCCATGCCGGTCTGTTCGCGCAGCACTTCATCGAGCCGGCGGCTGCCCGCCAGCTGAATGGATTGGCGGGAAATAACGAGCGCAGGCGCGGTTTGCCGGCCGATGGTGATGAGATCGTCCGATTTCCGGAGGGAGTTTTCCGTGATTTCGTGGGTACGCAGCGTGCGCACGGCCGGCGTGGAATCGGCGCGCGGGCCCTGTGCGGATGCGGCGGCGCATGCCAGGAGGAACGGGAGCAGGAGGGATCGCTGAAGATGCATATCGTGCGCAAAGGTCGGGCTGAATAGTGACCGGCGGCGGAGAAAGGGTTACCCGGGGCGGAGGTTTTTCGCTCATTCCCGGAAAAAGATTTACCATATCCGGAAATTCAACTTCGAAGAACGGCGCAACCACGCGGGTTTTCCCGATCCGATCATTGGCCGTTCCCGATTGCGGGCCGTTTTACAGGCATGATGGTTTAATATTGCGGGATCCAGCCAATTCTCCATTTGCCTGCACAACCCGTACATATCATCCCTTCCTGCCGGTTCGATATCCGCAATCCCGGCCAGTTCCGTGAACGCCGCCGCGAGCTTGTGGAAGACGGCCACACCGGCTCCGTGTTCGAAATGCTGAGCCCGGACGGGATCAATTTCGGGTACTACAATCTCCGCTCGCGCAATGCCGGCGAGATCGTCATCCGCAACACCACGCCGTTTTTCCAGATGAGCTACACGGTCAGCGGCACCAAAAGCTATTCCGCCCATGGCGGAACGGGCAAGCTCGCATCGCTGGACCGCCATCAATACAACTATCTTTTCTTTCCCGAAGACGACATCCACATGCAATGGCCCGCCCATGAGCAGCTGGAGATCTTCGAACTGGGCGTCAGCCCCGACCTGGTGTTGCAGGCCATGCCGCAGGAACACCCGCTTTACCCGGTTTTTTCCGGCAGCATCGAACGGAACAAGCCCGCGGCTATCAGCGCCGTGAACCTTCCGCTGCAATCATCCATCAGCACGATCCTGTACGATATGCTGCATTGCCCGCTGGAAGGGCGTTACAAGCAACTGTTCCTCAAAGCGAAAACCATCGAGCTGCTGGCCATCCAGCTGGCGCAATACGAGCAGATGGCCGGCGTGCGCCCCACCGAAAGCACGCGGTCGCTCCGGAAAGAAGATGTGGAAAGGATGCACCTGGCCCGGGAAATCATCGCGTCGAACATCCACAGCCCTTGTACGCTGATCGACCTGGCGCACCAGGTGGGCACGAACGACGCCTATCTGAAAAGTCATTTCAAGCAGGTGTTCGGCACTACCGTGTACGGTTATCTGCAGGGGATCAAGATGGCGCATGCGCGGGAATTGCTGGGGCAGGGGAAGCAGGTCTCTGAAGTGGCGTACCTGTCGGGTTACAAGCATACCGCGCATTTCACACGGGCGTTCAAAAAATATTTCGGCTATGCGCCGGGGCGGATCAAAGGCTGACCCGAAAAGGGAATGCCGCGAAACGGAGGCAATGTGATCCCCCGCCACGCGGCGTTCCGGCGTCTGTGGAAAGTACCGGCTCAGGTGGCCAGCCAGTAAAAGATGGCGAGCCACACGAGGCCCTTCACGAGGAAGAAAACGAATCCCCAGAAGCCCAGTCTTTTCAGCCATTTCAGGATGGCCTCCTTGTTGGGTGCTTTCATGTCCGCTTATTCGCTGATGATGCGGTAAATCTTGAAATCGCTCGACATGGGAGCCGGGCGCCCCTCCGCCTTGGCTTTGGCCAGCTCGTCGAACCCGCGCTGGTGGCCAGCGGTAAATGCCGGGGATTTCATCCAGTCGCGGAAAGCCTGCTCCGTTTCCCAATAGCTGACGATCAGGTAGGCGTCTCCCGCTTTCTCCGGGCGCAACACGTGCATGTTGACGAAACCGGGCATGGTATCGATCGCATGCGCGCGGCTGGCAAATAACTGCTCGAAACGATCCTTGAAATCGTCGTTACAGGTGATGTAGTTGATAGCAACGTAGTGGTTTATCATGATTTGTCAGTTTAACGTCATAAAGATACAGGTGTCACCGGATTGTCACGCACCTCTTGCGGAGTTTCGCTTACCCGAAACGGAACATTCCCGGAATTCCTGAATAGGTTGGTCTTTTTCCCGAAGTGGTCAGCAGCTGCCCTCAATTTTGCAGCCTAACCACAGACCAATGAAATTACGAATATTGATCATATCGGCGGGCGTTCTGCTCGCCGCCTGCGGAAAGGACGGCGACGACAAGCCTGCTCCCACGGGCCCGGCCAGCACCTTCATTTCCGACCTGCAGGCCGATACCGGCGCTTCTGTGGGCGAGCCGGAAGTAGGCAAGGAGCAACGGCCTTTCCATTCCCTCATTTTCAGCTTTACCACCAAGCAATCGCGGTTCATCAAATCGAAAGCCGATTCCATCCAATATCTGAAGAATACCGATTGGGACATCGCCTTTACGCAGGAATACAATGCCTACGTGGTGGTGAACAACGGCACCTTTACCGGAACGCCCGGGGCGGGCGGGCCGGGCAAAGGCGCGATGGTCATCGTCGAAAAGCCGTACGACCAGGTTACCGAAGCGCCATCTGACGAAGCGTTCGAGCGCAACGGTGTTCAGGGCGTGGGTTGGGATAGCGGGAACGGGTACGGCTGGTTTTTTTATTCCCTCAGCAATCACATTTGCGTGCCGGTCAAAAACCGCACGTTCGTGTTACGGACGGCCGACGGGAAGTACGCCAAACTGGCTTTGCTCAATATTTACAAAGGCAATCCACCTGTGGTGACGGACCTTTTCTGGCCCGCGCCCTACCTCACTTTCAAATATTTCGTGCAGGCCGACGGGAGCCGCCGGCTGAACACTTCCAATTAACGAAACCATGAAAACAAAACTGCTGAGCCTGCTGGCGATCGTGTTGCTGGCGGCCTGTTCCAAAGACGATGCGCCTCCGAAGCCCGAAGAGCCGGGCGGTAGCGGCGGCAACCCGGTGAAAACGGGTACCTACCGCGTCGTGAATCTCGTGGCAGATACCAACGCCACATCCGCCGGAGACGCGGTTTCCCTCTATTACAGCCTCGAAGAGAACAGGGTGGTCTCCGCTTCGCAACGGCAGACCGGGAATTGGGACATCGTGTTTTACGGTATTTACAATTCCAGCATTTATCCCAATAACGGGAACGCCACGGGCTCGCCGGGGTTCGGCGGACCGGGAAAGGCGGAGATCGCCGTGATCGTGGACCGCAAGTTCGACGCGGCGTATTATGATACCATACATTTCAAACCGACGAAACTTCCCATTCCTGCTGCGTTGTGGAGCGAGGCGTTTAATAAAGTGACCGCCGTGTCGGCGGGCCTTCGGTTCGTTACGCGCGACATCGGGCTCGATCATTTCCTCGGCGGGTTCGATGGCTGGGGGTATTACGATTTCTACGGAAGCCTCTTCCCCGGCAATCCGCAGAAGGCGCATGTCGTGTATACGCTGCCGCGCGTGATGATCGTCAAAACCCACAAGGGGCGGTACGCCAAACTCATCATGGAAAGCATTTACAAAGGCAGTCCGCCGAACCCCGACCGCACCCACAAGCCCGGTTACATCACGTTCCGTTATTCCATCCAGATGGATGGTTCCACCAATCTGAACATCCCATGAAATACATCTATTCCCTTTTGCTGACGGGCGGGCTTTTTGCCTGCACCAAGACGGATACGATCGACGCGGCGCCCGAGCCTGGGAACCGCATCGAGTCGTTCCGGATCACCAACGTCCAGGGCGATCCCATCGAAGCGGCCATTTCCGACCGCGACGGTACCATCACCCTTTACCTGCCTTCCTATCGGCAGCTGAGCATCCTGGAACCGGCGATCACGCTGCCGGCGGGCGCTACCGTTTCTCCCGCTTCCGGCACTCTGGTGGAAGATGTTTTCGGCGCCATCCGCACCAATCGTAATATAAAATATACCGTGACGGCGAAAGACGGCAGCAAGCGCGACTACAAACTCCTGATCCGCACCCAGCAGCCCGACGTTACGCTGGAAGAACTGAGCACGGTGGACGATATCCGGGAGTATACGATCAACACGAAAGATCCATATTCCAATTTCGTCATTTACCTGAAAGGGACGGGTTTTCTCGAGAATAATGAACTGATGCGCGTGGCGCCGGTGGATGATTCGGGGAAAGAGCTGCCGGCATTCCTGTTGTCGACCACGCATTTGGGGAGCCTGTACCAGGTGAGCCCCTACCTCGACCTGTCGGAGCAGCTCAAACCCTTGCTGGACGCTATTCCGGCCACAGGATTGTATCGCCTGCGGGTGTATGTCTATGGCCGCGTGAAAACATTGCAATATCCCATCCGGATCAACAAACAGTAAAAAATGAAAATCGCATATATCGTGAGCATCGGCCTGTTGCTGGCCGCGTGCAGGAAGGAGACCGAGCAGGCGCCGTCGCCCCACGCCCGTATCGCGGGATTTACGGTGGAGGCGGGTGGCGAAATGATGTCGGCCGCCATGTCGGGAGACAGTATCGTCGTTTATTGGCCGTCTTACCTGCTGGCGCCGTCGGCTATTCAGCCGGTGATCGCCGTGTCTGACGGGGCTGCCGTGAGCCCGGCGTCTGGTGTGGCCGTTCCTTTCCAAACGGGTACGGCATATACCGTAAAAGCGCAAAGCGGGCTGGAGAAGACATATTATTTGAAGGTGGTGGTGAACCAGGCGCCCATCCAGATCGATGAAACCGGTTCCTATATGGCGGTGCGTGGTGGAGAATGTGTGGTGGACATCGGATCGTCTATGCGTTATTTCGAGCCGGACGTTACGAAAACGAGCCTCTACATTATTGACACACCCGGAATTGCCACGAAGCTTGACATTGAATTCTTCAAGCCGCACAACGGCGTTCCCAATATGCGGATCAAGGTACCCGCGGCCGGTGTGAAGCCCGGAGCATACAAAGTGCGCATTACCAGTGGCACGCAATCCCGCACCACGGAAAACCATGTGTTCGGCGTGTTGTATCCCGACAGCGAGAAGCCCAGGCCTGCGGGGCTTGCCGCCGATGTGACGGTGAAGCGCGGCGGAACGATCACTTTCGCCGGTCAAAATTACTTCGACCTCAAAGAAGCCGTGGCTTATACCTACGATGAAAATTACAACGAAAAGCCGATCACCCACCTCACGCTGGTGAGCAGCACGGCCACGTCTGCCACCTACCGTATTCCCGCCGATTTCCCGGCCGGGACGTACCTGTTCGGCGACTGGGGGCCCGGCGCGCTGGGCGTCCGGCTGCGCATCACCGATTTTTCCGGCTGGTGGAGCTGGAACGGCAACCGGAAGAACTACGTGGAAGTGACCGGTTTCGTGAAATTCACCGTTACTCCCTGACGTACATCATACCCTTTTCAATATTGTTTCACCCACAAACCCAATCATCGCTATGATTACCATGAAGAAAACCCTTCGTTCTGCCGGCGGCCTGCTCGCCGCGGCATTGTTCCTTGCGTCCTGTTCGAAAAACAGCGACGTGGCGGCCCCTGAAATATCCCGCATTCCGGCCGGGAGCCTCGGTGTGGCCGTGACCATCCCAGACGGTACGAGCCAGGCCATAACCGGGCCGGGCGTAACGTCGGGCACCATCGCGCGCAGCGGATCGCTGTATACGGTGACCAATTTCAAGCAAGCCTACAGCACTGGCCCGGGACAGCCTGCGGACGGCAATTTTTACTGGCGTTTTTCCGTGAACGAAGCCGGCACTCCTTCCACGCAGGAAGTGAAGTTTACCGGTATCGCCACGGGAGACATCATCCCCCGGGATTCCATCAAGTTCATCGACAAATCGTTTGCCACCGTTGTGGCGGCGGATTGGGCATTGGGCACGCTGCCTGGCCCTTCACCAGCCGGCAGCAACGTGATCGGCATGAACAACGTGACGGGCACGGGTGTTCCTCCCGGTGTTTCGGCGTATGCGAACGGGAAGGGATGGTATACGTATGGCTGGAGCACCGGCCACACGGTTACCCCGGTTGCCGGGAGAACGCTGCTGATCAAGGTGGGGACTACGGTCTGGAAGATGCAGGTGACGTCCATTTACCAGAATGGTGTTACGGGCGGGGCGTTCCCGTATTATAATTTTGTGTACCAGGGGTTGTAGTTCCTGGTATGAGGAGCTTTTAGTTTAGTCTTAGGATTTATCGGCCGTGGGGATTTTTTCCTGCGGTCGATTTTTTTTTGTGCGTTTGTAGCAGGAATGAATCGAAAAATAGAATATCAATTTTGAAAGGTCTTTAACCAATTCTTTAAGTTTTCAGGAGAAGACAAGCCATTCTCTTTTAATATTCTTATGATATCGACAGCGGAAATGATCATGATCGGATGCCCATCTTCTTTGATTTCTTGGTATGCCTGTCTTGCCACATATGACGTAGTCACCAAAATGCCGAATTGACGATGCCTTAATCTGGATATCAACCTGGAAAGTTCTTTAACTGCAACGGGATTGTCTGTCGAATAGCATTTCGCTTCAAGTGCAAAGTCTACGAGAACGGAAGATTCGCCATTGCCGATCCTGAATTTCCCGATCGCGTCGCGGCCGCCGTCCCTGGAGGGCCTCGTGATATCGATCGATGATATATTTTTCAGCATCAGCTTTGCGATTTCGCCGGCGCATATTTCGAATTTGGTTGCGTCACATTCAAAATATGATTTGATGGTTTTGAGAACTTTGATGTCTTTTTCGTCGCTTGGCAGTTGTTCTTCCTTCGTCCTGAATTCTAAAGTGCGCTCCGCCTTGAGTGGCCGATACGTTCTTGTATTAACCCAGTTTCGCCAAACCGGAGGGCAGTTTTCAGAAAGCGGATTACCTGATTTTACATCATTTATCCACTTTCGGGAGACCGACGAAATGTCCAAGATCGTAAAAATGGCTTGGTAGTTTTGGAACCGTTTTCCATCCTTTACTTTCCACAATGCAACCAGGTCGTGGGTATCCCGGAGGTCTTGGGCGCCTGGTACTGCAAGCCCGACGAACTGAACGTCCCGATAAGTGCCTGTGTTTGCGAAAATGAATATGGGTGGGATTTGTGTACGGTCTTCAGCCGTCCCGTGGGCTTTTTCAAAGATGCTCCTTAATAAGAGATTGCCGTTTTTAGGAGTATCGTGCAAATCATGCCCTGGTTTTTTATTGTCGCCATAATAGGTGACGATACCGTTTTCTTTGTCGATATCGTCCGGCCAGTCAGGATCACTCAAGTTAGAGGAGAGAACAATAAGTTTCGGGTTATCAGTTTTTCCAATGACGCGAAATCCGCCCTGATTGCCAACGCCGATCAAGGCAGAAAGGGGATCATCTCCGGCGTTTCCTTGCCGACCGCCTTCATAAACTTTATCCACCAGAAGCTCCGGCGTCTCCCGGAGTAATTTGCGAAAGGGCATATTTGAGTGCAACTTTGTTAGTGCGGTCTTGGGCTATTGATACGATTTTCCTTTCGGGTGATTGTTGATCTGATCCATGGGAATGAACGCACTGAGGAATAAATGATAAAAGAATATCAAATATAATGACAATCCATTGTATTTTGTTGCGAATGGTACTTCTTACTGTAAATATTCACCTGTCGTTATGAAATATCTAATATCCACGATCTTAATACTTCTCTCCACCTCCTTCACCCCGCGCCCCCTCACCTGGATCGCGATCGGAGACTCCATCACATACCTTAACGAACACCCCAACGAAACAGACCACCGCATCTCAAAAGGATACATGACCATGGTGACCGAAAAACTCCCCCACATCCAGTATCAAAATCAGGGTCACAACGGCTGGACGTCCGGCGGGATCGCGGAACAATTCGATAAACTGGGCATCGGGAAAGCCGATATCTATTCCGTTTTCCTGGGAACGAACGATTGGTGGCAAGGGCGCCCCCTCGGAACCATGTCCGACTATTCCTCCAACAGCGGCAACGGCACGGTGTGCGGCTCCTTCCGGATCATTATCGACAAAATCCGCGCCCTCAATCCCAACGCACATATCATACTTATGGCGCCCCTTCAGCGTGGGGATTTCGTCTATCTGCATAACAATCACAACAACGCCTGGGGCTCTTACAAACCGAATAAAAATGGACAATCCCTCGAATCGTTCGTGTCAGCTTTGGATTCCATCGCGCAAAAAGAGAAAATAACATTCGTGGATTTATACCACAAAAGCGGGATCAACCTAAAGAATATGGTCAACTTTAAATTGTTGAAAGATCCCTCGTCCCACGAACCCCGCCACTACAAATGGCCTGCCTGGAAAGATATTCCCTGGAACCCCGAAACCGACGCCTATCCTTACCCGCCCGAAGTCATCAATATGACTTACGATGGTCTGCATCCTTCAGACAAAGGCTACGCCGCCATCACGAAAATGCTGGTGCCGGTTATGAAACGTTATTGAGCGTGGGTTAATTCGATTGCAACAGCCATATATTCAGGAACAAGTCTACGATTTGGCATTCTAGGGGTGAGTTATGCAGGGTTTGTCCACATGTGAATATTCAGTTTAACCCTTTTTTTGCTCAAAGGGTATAATTTTTTAGTTTCGCGATGAAAGAGTCGTTATGCTATCCGTAAGTCAAATTTCAGAGAAATTAGGTTGCTCAGCGCAATACGTAAGAAAATTGATCCGGGATGGACGGATTGATGCGGAAAGGGTTGGGAATTCTTGGGGTGTGCCAATATCCAAGATCGAAGGACTGACTATCGAAGACATTAATAAAAATTTGAGCAACAAAGTGTTAGATCAAGTATCCAAAAAGAAATATTCAAAAAGCAAGCTGAACGTCCTTTCGTTTTTCTCAGGTGCAATGGGGCTTGATATTGGGTTGGAGGAAGCCGGGATGAATGTCTTGTTGGCATGTGAGATCGATCCGGCGACCCGAAAAACGATCGTAAGGAATGAAAAGGAAATTGGCCTGATCGGGAACCTGCTTTCATACGACGTCGAAGATATATTAAAATATGCTAATCTGAAATCTGTAGAACAGGTGGATGTGATCGTAGGTGGCCCTCCATGCCAAGCGTTCAGCACTGCAGGAAAAAGGAAAGGTTTCCAAGATGAAAGGGGGAACGTGTTCTTGAAATTCATTGATGTGATCAAAAAGATCAAACCGCGGTACATCGTTATTGAAAATGTAAGGGGACTTATGTCTGTGCCAATGACGATCGAAGTAAATGACGAGATCGCGGGAGATCTGGATTTAAAAAAGACCAATGGTTCATCTCTGTACTTTGTAAAGAAAAAGTTAGAGAAAGCTGGTTATAATATCACGTTCAATCTTTATAATGCAGCAAATTTTGGTGTCCCGCAGATCCGTGAAAGGGTAGTAATCATTGGTACGTTAAACGAGAACCCTGTACCATATTTAACGCCTACCCATGCAGAATCCGGCGAATACAAATTAAAACCCTGGAAAACCTTCAAGGAAGCCGTATCCGACCTGGATGATAAGAATGCTTCCTTTGTGAAGTTCCCGGAAAAAAGGCTGAACTTCATTAGAATGCTGCAGCCAGGACAGAACTGGCGTAATCTGCCCAAGGAAGTTCAGCCGATCGCAATGGGGAATTCATATCATTTGGGCGGAGGTAAAACCGGTTTTTACCGAAGACTTGCATGGGACAAACCAGCCCCTACTTTGGTGACACACCCCGCAATGCCTGCCACAGAACTTGCCCATCCCATTTTAGATAGACCGCTTTCGGTTGAAGAATATAAGAAAGTACAGCAATTCCCTGATAGCTGGATAATAGAAGGTAGCTTGATCGAACAATATAAGCAAATTGGTAATGCCGTGCCAGTTGGGTTGGGAAGGGCTATCGGAAAGGAAATAATCGATCACCATAAAGGGATCGCTAAAAAACAAATTAAGGAATTCCCATATTCGAGATATAAAAAAACATCGGATAAAGAGTGGGAGGCAGATTTCATGCGGAAAGCCGGCAATTTGGGGGATCGAGCAAATTGAGTTAATTTAAGGAACATGTATACTTGACCTATTGATCGATCAACTGATTTGCTATGTTGAAATTCTTTGATAAGGACGGAAATGAATTGACCGAGCATGACCTGCAAGACAAAACATACTGGTGTAATCGTGGCGAGACAATGGAAAAGGCGTTTGTTAGTCTATATGGGGACATAACGGCTTATGATATCAACCCTAAAAAGAAGGGTGATAAATACGCACTTGATTTTATTTCGGTCAAAACAAAAATACTGGCGGATCTCAAGTCACAGCATCGTCCGTTTTTTACATCGGGCGAGACGTATAATATTGATTCTCAGCACGCTGTCACATTCAACGTAAAAGATAAACGCAGGTACGAACAAAATTTCCCAGGAATGGATGTTATATACTTCATTGATTGGGTGGCTGTACGGATGTTAAATACAGAAACACAAAAGGAATGGACGGTAAATCCTATGTTGGGAATTTACAAAATCTCTTTCCGTGTGTTTAAAGAAATACTATCAAAAGCACCGGTCCATAAATATAAGCAGCGGGAAAATGATAGAATGGGAAATGCAAGAGACAGCTATGTAATTGATATAAGGAACAATGCGTTTGAGAAATTACTGTAACTGCTTCGCTACGTTATCGATGACTTTTGTTAAATCATCTTTTAAATCATGGTCCCAAATAATGATCACTTTGTAGCCAAGCGCCCTCAAACCCAAAATTTTCTTAGCGTCCCGCTGGCGGTTCTTGGAAATTTTTTCGGCCCAGTACGAAGTATTGTGTTTAGGTGGTTTCCAGCCACATACTTTACATCCATGCCAATAACAACCATTTACAAATATGACAACCCTCTTTTTGGTAAAAACAACATCTGGTTTGCCTGGAAGAGATTTGACATTTTTCCTATATCCTAATAATTTGTTTTTAAAAAGCGCTTTTCGAAGCATGATTTCTGGCCCTGTTTCTTTCGCTTTAATGGCGCTCATTACTTTCGATGTTGTCGCATTCTTTGGCACTGGGGATCTGCTGTCACGTTTGTATTCAATCTTTTTCATACCTGTATGGATGTTAAAATGAAAGGTTTAATCTAAAATCTATCCAAGAAAATGGCAAAATTTGATCTAGAAAAGGTAACTATGTACGTCGAAGAACATATTGGAGAATTTCACAAAAGCAGACTGGACAAAGTTAATAGTTTAAAACTCAAGGATGTCCTAAAGAGCAAGAACCCCTATTTGTACAGAGCCAAAAACGTAAATCAGTCTAGAGATATTATTGAAGGGATATTAAATGCATATATTTCTTCGAGCGAGGAAGGGATATTTGGGAATTGGTTAGAACGGTTGGCAATTTTTATTAACGACATGGTTTACGAAGGTCGCAAGGCAGGTATAGATGGGATAGATCTTGATTTCGACAAAGATGGCAAACGTTATCTCGTCGCAATCAAATCCGGGCCTGCCTGGGGGAATGATAGTCAAATTAAAAAACTCATCGATCAATTTGATACAGCGCGCAGAAGATTGTCGACTTCTGGAGGAAAAGTTGAATCTATTTTTGTAAATGGCTGTTGTTATGGGCGATCTAAAGAAGGATCAGAATATAAAAAAGGGAACTACTATAAATATTGTGGTGCACGTTTTTGGGAATTGATTTCCGGAGAAAAAGACTTATTTGTTAACCTGATCGAACCGTTGGGAAAGGATGCGGATGAGAATAACCAGCAGTTTAAAACGGCATATGACAACTTAGTGAATAAGTTAGATCGCGAGTTTCTAATCAATTTTTGTACTGAAGAAGGAGCGATCGATTGGGAAAAGCTGGTAAGGTTTAATTCGTCATATTGAATAAGACTGAACATTAAACAGTTGTATTGTGTCGTGGTGATTTGTGCGATAAAAACAACACTTCTTACACCAACCCCCGATAAACCTCCAACGTCTTATCCAAACAAACCTGCATCGGAAACTTCTCCAGCTGCACCAACCCCTTCGCCCGAAGCTCCTTCGATTTTTCCTGGCTGTTGATAACAGAATCGATGGCGGAAGTCATGTCTTCAATTTGATACGGATCGAAATACTCCACCGCATCGCCGCCGACTTCGTGGAAACAGCTCGTGTTGCTGGAAACGATCGGACAATTATTCCGGAAGGCCTCCAGGATCGGGAGCCCGAAACCTTCATACAGCGAGGGGTAAACAAACGCCAGTGCCCCCTGGTACAATGCGTTCAGCTGCGCTTCGGTAGCGGAAATCTGCTTCGCGCGATGTTCGATGCCCGAACGGATGAGGAGCTCCTTCTCCGCTACGCCGAAATCCCCGCCGCCGGCGCAGATCAGGTTGATCTCGTACCGGTCCAGCAAAGGCTGAACGGCCTGCACGAACCGGGCGAAGTTCTTGTATCCCGCACGGTCGCCCACGAAAAGGAGGTATTCCGGGAACGGAGGTTTGAACGCCGGATCCGCCGGAACATGCGCATCCTGGTAACCATGGTGCACCACGCTGATCTTGTGGTCGGGGATGTTGAAAACCCGCTGCAGATCGTTTTTGGTGGACTCGGAAATGGCGATGATATGATCGGCCTTCGTAATGGTGGCGCGCTTGAAGGGAACGTTATGATCGTGCGGAGAGAAAAACTCGGGGAACAGCTCATGGATCATGTCATGAACGGTGATGACGAACGGTTTTTTCAGCCGCGTCAGGAAATATGGATCGTAATACGTGGGGTGCAGGATGTCGAAATCGTTTTTCCCGATGAGGTACTTCGAATACTTTCTGTTCCACTTTTCCAGCTTGCGCTGCTTTCTCAGCAAACGCTCGCCCAGCATGGGGGACAGCGGGAATCGCTGGTCCTGTATATAATGATTCCGGCTATATAGCAGCGTGATCTTGCAATCAGTAAATCCACGATCATGCAGGGAATGGTAAATATTGGCAAAGTACCTGGAAATCCCGCCGTAACGTTGCCATGAGAAAACCTGGTGATCGAAATAGACTTTCATAGAGTGCGCTTAGTATTCGACAAAGTTAATACGCTTATATTTATAACGTTTAAGTATGTAGCGCAACTTCACGAAGAAACCGAGATATTTACCCACCAGGCGGACCCTGTCTTTCCGGAAAGCCTCGTCGATCACCTGCCCGGAAAACCCGCCGGCAGCGTACCGCGAAATCAGCAGGCGGACATATTCGAACCGGTAACGCTTATCGGCCCACAACTGCATGTTCATGACATAATCCGCGCGCACCTTATATTTCAGTGAAAATTTATAGGTGTCGAATATGCTGCGCGGATAAAAAATGCTCTGGTGCGTGATGTTCTCCTTCGCCAGCATGTATCCGCTGTACTGGCAACCGAACACGAGGTTCTTCCAGAGACTGCATCCATAATATATATGATCGGGCCGCTTGAGATGACGCTCCGCCATTTCGGAAAATCCGTCGAACAGCTCATCGTCCGCACCAAGGAAAAGCACCCACTTGCCCTGCGCATACTGCACCGCTTTGTTCATGGCATCGTACACGCCGCCGTCGGCCTCGCTTTTCCAGTAAGCGATCTGATCATTGTACTTTTTGAGGATTTCGATGGTGCCATCCGTACTGGCGCCATCCAGGATTATATGCTCCACATCGGGGAACGATTGGGATAAAACGCTTTGAATAGCCGTTTCCAGGCAATCTGCCGCATTCCTGGTCACAGTAATGATTGAAACGATCGGGTTTCCGGATTTTTGCCTTTGCGTTCTGTTTCCGCCTTCCAACATATCTAATAAAAATTATAACAATTACTTATGACGTTGCAACGCCGGGATTAGTTACAAATCAATTCGTAAAAAGTTGAAGTAGATAATTATACAGGATGCCCAATTACCGTACCGGGTTGGATTTTTTGAAGGTTGAAATGTAAGGGAAGACGCGAGACCCGATTTTTTGCCTTCCCTTCGACCGGCGGATCAAGATAACCTCCAGCCATGGGAATCCCAGCTGAAACCGGCAGATTCATGCGCCAAACTGCGTATTTTAAGAAAGTGGATGCATTTTTTTGCGTGTTTCACGACTTTTTCGGTAACTTGCCGTATTCAACCAAGTTCGCCGCTTATGCTCAAGGAAGAACGTCAGAACGTAATCCTGCACGAAGTGAACCTACACAACAGGGTGCTCACGACCTACCTCGTGGAACGGCTGGGTGTGTCGGAAGACACCATCCGCCGCGACCTCAACGAGCTGGCAGACCTCGGTCGCATCATCAAGGTACACGGCGGCGCGCTGTCCAAATCCTTCCATAACGCATTCAGTCCAACAGACGTTTACGCCCGTTCGGAAAAAAAGATCATCGCGCAAAAAGCCGCACAGCTGATCGAAAACGGCATGTTCGTGCTCACCACCGGCGGCACCACCATCCTGGAGCTGGCCCGCGCCCTCCCGCAACAATTGCACGCCACCTTCTTCACCGGCAGCCTGCCCGTAGCTTTCGAATATTCGCAACACCCGCATATCGAAGTGATCGTTATCGGCGACCGCCTCCTCAAAAATTCTAAAATCACCGTCGGCGGCGCCGCCATCGAACAGATCAGGCAGGTGAAGGCCGACCTCTGTTTCCTCGGCACCAACGCCATCGACCTCCGCGACGGGCTCACAGACAATGACCTCGACGTGGTACAGATCAAAAAAGCGATGATCGAATCATCCTCCAAAGTCGTATCGCTGGCGATTTCGGAGAAAATCAACACCTCCCAGCGGTTGAAAGTCTGCAATATCAATAGTATCGATACAATTATAACAGAACTGGAACCCGATCACGAACTGCTGCGCCCTTATGCGGCGGCAGGGCTGGAAATCAGGTAAACGTAAAATCGATCCCGAAAGGCGCAAACCGAAAGAAAGGAATTACACCCCGGAAGTAATTAACGACGAAGAAAGGCTTTACCCCCGATAGCAAACTACCGTAGTGAACAATGAACGGCAGGAACGGCTATGTCTTACCATGACGTGCATGAGCGTCCATCAACCAAAATCCTTTATCCCCGATCTCAATTTTTACAGCCAAAACCAGATTCGTCATGACAAATCCAATTAGTTATCAGCAAAGAAGATGGAAGACGTTTTCACTGTTCCTCTTCTTCCAGTTGACGGCCTGCGTGCTGATGGCGCAGGTCCGCTTCAGCGGCAAAGTGACGGCGCCAGACGGTTCTACCGTGCCGGGCATCACCGTCCAATTGCGCAACACCGCCACCGGCGCCACTACGGATGCCAACGGCCAGTACAGCTTTACCGCCAACGTCCAGGGGCAGACACAGGTGCTCGAATTTTCGGGCATCGGCTTCAAAACCATCAACAAAACCGTGACCGTCAGCGGCGGCGCTGCGTCGGCCGATGTGGTGATGGAGGAAGACGTGTTGAAGATGGACGAAGTGGTGGTGATCGGCTCATCGCTCCGGCAATCGCGCAAGCAGCTCGGTAATACGGTGAACTCGGTGGATGCGAAACAGCTCCAGAACACCGGCTCCGGTAACCTCAGCGCGTCTTTACAGGGCAAGGTCCCCGGCGCGCAGATCTCCCAGACTTCGGGCGACCCCGCGGGCGGCATTTCCATCCGCATGCGCGGTACCAGCACCATCATGGGATCGGCCGAGCCGCTGTACGTGGTAGACGGGGTGGTGATCAGCAATGCCACCACCAACGTGACCAACCTCAACGTGCTCGGTAACCCCCGCGCAGAATTCGGGACCAATCGCCTCGCGGACATCAATCCCAACGATATCGAAAAGATCGACGTGATCCCCGGCGCATCCGCCTCCGCGATCTACGGCGCACGCGCCAGCAACGGCGTGGTGCTGATCACCACCAAATCCGGCAAGGCCGGGCAGATCAAGGTAGACGTGGGCACCAGCATCATCATGAACGAACTGCGCAAGAAAGTATACATTTCCAAATACGGCAAACAATTCGGGTCCGCCACCCTCCGCCTCGGCAATATCAGCGACGCGCCCACAGGATTGCCGTTCACCACCTATGTGCGGCCCGACGGACAAACGCGTAAGCTCGCTACCGACCTGGTAGACGTAACGCGCTACGATTACCAGGACGAAATCTTCCAGCGGGGGATCGGCACGGATAATTATGTGTCGATGAGCGGGGGATCGGAAAAAACGAAGTACTATTTCTCCGGCGGCTATTATAAAAATGAAGGGATCGTGAAGAACACGGATTTCCGGCGGTTCAACGTAAAGGCCCGTGTAGACCAGGAGATCACGAAATGGCTGTCGGTTTCCGGCGGGGTGGCGTATACCAACAGCTTTTCCAATGAAAAGCCCAATGGCAACGTGTTCTGGAGCCCGATCAACTCCATCAACATCACGAACAATATTTTCAATATCAGAGAAAGGGATAGCTATGGCAACCTCAAGGCCGTGGAGCCCACCCGCGTAAACCCGCTCAGCGTGATCGAGGATATGTCGCTCACGCAATCCGTCAGCCGCACGATCAGCGACCTCCAGGTGAAGATCCGTCCGGTGAAGGGATTGAGCATCGATTACATTCTGGGTGTGGACAACTTCGGGCAGGAAGGCCTGAATTTCATTCAGCGCTATCCGTACATCTCCGCGCAGGAAGGCACAGGTTATGCGTCGGCGGCCAATGTGAACACGTTCCTGATCAACAACGATTTCAACGTTGGGTACCAGGGCAAGTTCGGTGATTTTTCTTCGCAGACAACGGTGGGGTTCAATCACCAGTACCAGAAAATTACCGGGCAATATAACCAGGGGCGCGATATGCTGCCGGGCATCACCACCATCATGGGAGCCGCCACCAAGCTCGATCCCCGGTATACCTACGACCAGCGGCAGGTGTACGGCGCGTTCCTGCAGGAAACTTTCGGGTATAAAAATATCGCCTTCCTGACACTGGCCGCCCGCATCGACGGTTCCACCAGTTTCCCGGAAGACACGCGCAACTACTGGTATCCCAAGGCGAGCCTGGCCTGGAACCTCAACGAGATGGACTTCTGGCAGAACATGGGGTCCTGGTTCTCGTCTGCCAGGCTGAGAGGATCGTGGGGGCTGGCCGGCAACCTGTCCGGCATCGGCAGCTACGACCGGTTTACCTCTTACCTGTCGGCTTCCCTCAACGGTACGGCTACCTTCAACCTCAATCCTGCGCTGGGCAACCCGAACGTAGAGCCGGAGCGCGCGAGCGAAATGGAAGGCGGCGTGGACCTGTCGTTCCTGAAAAACAGGCTGGGCGTGGTGTTTACGGTGTATAACAAAAAGATCGTCGGCAGTTCGTTGCTGGTGGAAAGAACGCTGGCGCCGTCGAGCGGCGGTACCAGCCGCGTGGAAAACGTCGGCAACCTGACCAACAAAGGCTGGGAGCTGGGCATTACCGCAACGCCGGTCACGAACAAAAACTTCACCTGGAACCTCACGGCTTCGGTGAACCGCAACAAGAACCTGGTAACATCCTCGAGCCAGGTGACGCCCATCACGCTGGTGAACGCAGCGGGATCGCCGTCGGTTATCCTGGCGGGAGAGCCTATCGGCGTGTTTTACGGCAACTATTTCGAGCGCGACGAGAATGGAAAATGGAAGGTGGACGGCCAGGGCCGCCCTATCGCCGCCATCAACAATTCCACACAAAAAGTGCTGCTGCGTAAAGTGATCGGCAATCCGAATCCCGACTGGATCGTGAGCTTCGGGAACGCGCTGCAATACAAGAAGCTGTCGTTCAACTTCCTGTTCGACGGGGCGCTGGGCCAGGACGTGTTCAACGCCGACCGCCGCACCCGCCAGGGCGTGGGCATCGGGGATATTTCCGAGAAAGAGATCAAGGGCGAACTGCCGAGGGGTTACATCTTCTCGGTGTACAATACGGAAGAATACCGCGTGGAAGACGGTTCCTACATCAAGCTGCGCGAAGTGTCGCTTAGCTATGAGCTGCCGTCGCTGGCGCGTTTCATCCGCAGCATGACGGTGTCGCTCACGGGCCGCAACCTGGTGAGCTTCGACAGTTATGACGGATACGATCCGGAAACGAACGCGGGCGGCAACAGTGCCGTGCTCCGCGGGATCGATTTCGGCAACGTGCCCATCCCCAGAACGTATCAATTATCGCTCCGCGCCAGTTTCTAATCTCTAAAGTCAAGTAACATGAAAATGCATCATATAAAACGAATCGTGGCCGTCTTCCTGTTGGGGTGCACGCTTCTTCCCGGTACTTCGTGCAACAAGGAGTACATCAACCCGAGCGAGGGCTCGGTACCCAGCGTGGAAACCAGTCCGGATGCGCTGATGACGCTTTGCGCCGGTTTGCAGCGCCGTTATTCGATAGGCCGGCAAAGCCCCTTGTATTGTTATGCCGTGGGCGGCGGGTACAGCGTGTATGCTTTATATACCATCAACATCGGTAACACCAGCGAAAAAGAGGTGGAAACCGGAAAGGGCGCCATCACGCTCAGCAATTCCTTCATCACACAGATGTGGACGCAATGCCTGTTGTTGCGGACCGAATCCGAAACCGTGCTCAACAATCTCGCCATCGCCACCGATCCGGCAGACCGGGCGGGTCTGAAGGCATACGCCAGCATCTTCTACGCGCTCAGTATGGGGATGCTCGTGCAATATTATGAACAGATCCCGCTGGCGAACGCCAACCATGCCACTTTCAGTCCGCGGGCGGAAGCGTTGAAAAAGGTGATCCAGGTGCTGGAGAGCGCCGATGCGGAACTGGCCACCACGGCCATCAGCGCCAAATTCCTCGGTAAAGTGCCGAAAGGGATCGACGCGAAAAATACCATCAAAGCATTACTGGCCCGGTTTTACAACATACAAAGCATGATTACCGGTACCTACAATGCAGCAGACGGTACAAAAGCCATCACCTACGCGCAGGCGGTGGATGCCACCAAGAAATCGGAGTTCCTTTTTTCTACTGTAACGCCGAACCCTGTCGGGGAGCAGGCGTTGACGCAGAACGTTTTTGGCGCGATCGATTCTACGCTGGGCCTGCGCAACGGACTGGCGCCGGTGCCGGCCGCTACAGACCCGCGGGTGGGGTATTACATCACTTTCAAAAGCGGGACTACCTATCCGCTGAAGGCTTTCGCGGAAACCAATATTTCGTCGTACCCCGTGTACCTGCCCGGTGAGATGCAATTGATCATCGCCGAAAATTACGCGCGGCAGTCGCAATTCCCGAATGCGATCGTTGCGCTGAACGCCGTACGCACGAAAAAAGCGGCAGACGATATTTATGGTATCGGGGCGAACCAGTCGCCCTACGCCGGCGCGGTAACGCAGGCGGCGATCATGACCGATATTTACAAGCAGCGCCGGCTGGAGATGTTCATCAGCGGACAGGAGCTGGAGGATAGCCGGCGGTTTGGCCGTCCTGGCCCGAACCAGCCTGGTGAGGAGCGGAACCGGAATTTTTATCCTTATCCGTTGAACGAGCGGGATAATAATCCGAATACGCCGGCGGACCCTGCGATTTAGGGGAATTGATTGGATAGATGAAGCCGGCTGCGTGGGTTATGCAGCCGGCTTTTGTTTTTTCGGATGGATGGAGTCAATGGGAGGAAATGCTTAACTTGTTTTTAGTGAATTTTTAAAGGATGCAGGCACTGGATTCAAAAAGTTATATAGAACGGTTGGAGCGGCATTTTCAGCAATATTTCGGTGTGGAGGGAAAGAAGCGGATATTGGATAGAGGGCCGAAGGAAAAATTGCATGCTGGCTTTCATGTGCTGGAGTTTCCTCCCAACGCGCGTCAGGGCTTGTTTGTGTATTGTACGGTGGGGATGTCGGCGGATAGAATGGATGAAAATTTGATCGAGTTGTTCGCTTTTTCTCCGAAGCCGGATTTACAGCTGGTGGAAATGATGACGTATTGCGCATCTTACCATAGAACGGGACTTCCATTGAATATTCATCATACCGTCAATATCGGGCAACCCTGGCTCGATAGCTCCATCTGTGATCATGCATTCATTTCCTTACCTTATCTCGATGGGGAAATAGAGATTTTTGATTTTGAGCATCACGAAATCCATTGTTACTGGCTGATCCCGATAACGAGGGCGGAAAGGGATTATAAGATGGAGCATGGTTGCGAGGCGCTGGAGCAATTGTTTGAAGATAAGGGGCTGGATTATTCAAACCCCGGCAGGGAGTGCCTCGTGACCGGTAAATGAGCCCGGGACTACGCTAGCCTGGCCGCCAGTTCGCTGGCGTACCGGTGGGCGAAGGTTTCCTTTTCTTCCTGTGGCAGGCGATGATAGGCATCATATCGTTTTTCCCATTGTTCGAAATCATCAGGGTCGCTGTCGGGCGGTTCTACCATCCGCAGGTAATGAACGTAGTGGCCGAATTCATGCGGCAGCGTGCGGTATAATTGGGTGTTCCGCACATTTTCGGGAAGCAGTTCTGCCTGGAGGTATTTTCCATCGTCGATAAATGTATGCCCGTCTTTTTTCAGTCTTTCCAGTTCCTGTTGATCGGAAACCGACAAAGATTTTTTCCATTTCATTTTTCGGGGATAATTCACCGATTCCAGGATGATGGCGGGGCGGATTACGTTTTCGTATTCGTAAGCGTAAACAAGGCGGCCCCAAACGGGCGACAATATTTCTTCTTTCCTTTTGGGTTGCCGGAAAATGATGTACTTCATTTCGCCGTAGTCTGTTGAAGGGATTTGCCGGATGATCTGTTCCACGTCTGAAATGGAGCATGCATGGATGGAGCCTGCGCGTGTGGCTTCGATGAGGAAAAGGAATGGGTGTCCGTTGATAGTGACTTCCCGTTTTTCGATGGGTTTTATTTTTTCGAGGTACGTTTTGCCGTCGGATGACCGGGGGATCGTGAGTTGGTTGTTTTGGCCATAGCCGCGGCGCTCCGTGCCTGTATTCCTGTTTCTTCTTGTCGGGTTGAACATAAGGTGATGGGGATTTTGATGATGAGAGGTTGTATTCCATCAAAAGGATGAGCTGGCATCGGCAGTTACATCTTGTCGGGATTTTGCGAAATTTCCTTGGGGTGTAAAATACAAAAAGGACCGCTTCCGCGATCCTTTTGTGGAGTTTTGCTCCCCCTGTTGGACTTGAACCAACGACCCTCTGATTAACAGTCAGATGCTCTAACCAACTGAGCTAAGGAGGAGTGTTTCCCTCGATTGGGATTGCAAAAATAGACAAAATTTCATTTCTGCAAAATCTATTTTCATTTTTTTTCTCAAATCTTGTTTTCTGATATCTTTATAGCTGCCAGCATTATTTTATGAAGTGGATCCTGTTCAGCATTATTATCCTCTGGAGTACCGCAACCACGGCACAATCCGGGAAAGACAGCATGTTACGCCAACTGGACGAAACCATCCGCCTCACACGCGATTTCGATAACTCGAAATATACCCTCCTCCAGTCGCTGAAACAACAACTCGCCGCCGCAACGTCTCCCGCTTCGCAGTACGACGCCTGCATCCGCCTGTATAATGAATACAAGTCGTTCAACTACGACACCGCTTTTTCTTACGCCCTCCAACTCAAAAAAATCGCCGGCGCCATGAACGACCCCCACCGGTCTGCATACGCCGATATCAAACTCGGGTTCATCCTCCTCTCGTCCGGCATGTTCCGCGAAACCGCCGCCGTTTTCGACTCCCTCCACCCCCAGGCACTCCCCGACACCATGCGCGCCGAATATTACGTGCTCATCCGCAGATATTATTATGACCTCGCCGATTATGTGAACGACTGGTACTATTCCCCACGTTACCTCCGCCTCGCAGGCCTCTACACCGACTCCGCCGCCGCCAGCTACCCCGACGATCATTACGAGCGGCTCTCCTGCCTGGGGTACAAGTTCTTCAAGGAAAACCGCCTCGACTCCGCCCTCCATTACCTCCGCCGCACCATGGCCCTGCCCAACCTCTCCTGGCACCAGCAAGCCATGATCAAGGCGAACATCGGCTCCATATATGTATTCCGGAAACAGTACGACTCCGCCATCGCCATGTTCGCCCAATCCGCCATGGCAGACACCCGCGGCTCCGTCAAGGAAACCACCGCCGCCTTCAACCTCGCCTCACTGCTGTTCCAGACAGGCGATATCAAAAACGCGTCCCGGTACATCGAACGGGCCGTGGAAGACGCCACCTTCTACGGCGCCCGCCAGCGGAAAGTCCAGGTAAGCGCCATCCTCCCCATGATCGAAGGGGAACGGTATTCCGCCGTCGAAAGCGAGAAAAACCGCCTGGTAGTCTACTCCGCCATCGCCACCTTCCTCGTGCTCGCCCTCATCCTCCTCACTTTCATCATCTTCAAACAAATCCGCCGGCTCAAAGCCGCCAAGGAAATCATTACCGACGCCCACCGCCGCCAGCAGGAAATCAACGACAAACTCCTCGAATCCAACCGGATCAAGGAAGAATATATCGGCTATTGCTTCCACATCGCCTCGGCCTACATCGAAAAAATCGAAAAACTAAAAAACCAGGTCGAAACGAAACTCGCCGACCACAAACACGGCGATATCCGCTATATCGTCAATAATATAAATATCAAACAGGAACGGGAAGAGCTGTTCCATAACTTCGACCGCATCTTCCTCCGCATTTTCCCCAACTTCGTGGCCGAGTTCAACTCCTTCTTCCGGGAAGAAGACCAGATACGCCTCAAGGAAAACGAGCTCCTCAATACCGACCTCCGCATCTACGCCCTCATCCGGATCGGTATCTCCGAAAACGAGAAAATCGCCCGCATCCTCGAATACTCCGTCAACACCATTTACGCCTATAAAACCAAAATCCGGAACAAATCCACCCTCCCCAACGACGAGTTCGAAGACCGGATCATGCAAATCAAGATATAAAAACGTTTATATTAAGGATATTTATATGCATTGTTAACCGATTGTAAATCATTCAATTGATTTGCAGTGACGGGCGTTTTGGGCCTTTAATTTCTATACTCGGGCGATAATAGTTTGCCGCCAGTCGCGAACCCGTTTACTTTGAACCGTTCAACCAAAATTGGATTTCACGTTTAGTTTCCACTCCGCAAAAACTATCTCAGTAATTCTTTAAACACTACGTTATGATCAAAATGCGACTGCTTAGCGCGCTGCTGATTTGCCTGACCCTGTTTCTATCCCAGGTGGCCTTCGCCCAGACAAAACCCATTTCCGGCAAGATTACCGACGAAACGGGAAGCGCCATCCCCGGGGCCAGCGTTCAGGCGAAAGGCACCACCATCGGGACGGTTTCCGACCCTACCGGCGCCTTCAAGCTCAACGTGCCCAACCAAACCAAAACGCTCGTGGTCTCCTTCATCGGCTACGCCCCGCAGGAAGTGAGCATCGCCAACCAGTCTGAAATCTCCGTGGTCCTCAAACTGGAAAGCTCCACCCTCACCGACGTGGTGGTGGTAGGATACGGCACCACCCGCAAAAAAGACCTCACCGGCGCCGTTACCTCGCTGAAAGCCAAAGACTTCAATAAAGGGATCGTGGCCGCGCCCGACCAGCTCATCCAGGGCAAAGTGGCCGGCCTCATGATCGTTAACAACTCCGGCGCCCCCGGCGCCGCAGCCACCGTGAGGATCCGCGGCGTATCGTCCGTCCGCTCCGGCAACCAGCCGCTCTACGTGATCGACGGCGTTCCGCTCGACGGCCGCGTGGCCCGCCCGGAAATCAACGCCAACGGCATCGGCCAAACTCCCGCCGCCAACCCGCTCAACTTCGTGAACTCTTTCGATATCGCGTCCATGGACGTGCTGAAAGACGCATCCGCCACCGCCATTTACGGCTCCCGCGGCTCCAACGGCGTCATCATCATCACCACCAAAAAAGGACAGGAAGGCCCCGCCAAACTGGACTTCAACTACTCCATCGGCGCCAGCTCCGCCATGAAAAAACTGGAGGTGCTCAATGCCGAACAGTTCCGTCAAACCCTGAAAAACTACAATTTCGCAGGGGGAGATGAAGGTGGCTCCGCGGAAGGACTGAATTCCATCCTCCGCACCGGCCTCACCCATAATTTTAACGTGGCCGTAAGCGGCGGATCGGAGAATGCCCGCTATCGCGCCGCATTTGGGTTGATGGACCAGGAAGGCATCGTCCTCAAATCCGGCCTGAAAAAATATACCGGCAACCTCACCGGCCAGTTCAAGTTCCTGGAAAGCCGCCGCCTGGGCCTGGATTTCTCCCTCATGGCCGCGCAAACCGTGGAAACCATGGCGCCCATTTCCAACAACGCCGGCTTTACCGGGTCGCTCATCGGCCAGGCGCTCCAATGGAACCCCACGCTCAACCTCCGCAAACCCGACGGCAGCCTCACCATCCTCGGCAGCAACGGCGCGGTAAACCCGCTGGGCATGTCGGAAGCCTGGGACGATAAGGCCGATATCAGCTACCTGCTGGGCAATATCTCCCCGTATTTCAAGATCACCAACGACCTGGAGTACCGCTTCCTCTTCTCGATCAACCGCCAGGCCGGCATCCGCCGCACGGAAATACAGTCGTGGATCAATATCAACGGCGTGAAAGACCTCGGCCAGGCCTACCAGGGAAATGCCGAACTGCTCACCAAACTGTTTACCCACACCCTCAACTATAACAAACAGATCACCGACGCCTTCCATCTCGGCGCCGTAGTGGGGTATGAATACCAGGATTTCCAATACCGCACCACCGACCTCGGCGCCCTGGGATTCAGTACCGACGCGCTGCCCTACACGAGCATCCTCCAGGATCCGCACCAGAGCAACACGTTCATGTCGACCATGGTGCAGCCCAAATCGGAACTGCAGTCGATCTTCGGCCGCGTAACCGCCAACCTGTACGATAAATACCTGTTGACGGCCACCATGCGGGCAGACGGGTCCAACAAATTCGGGAAGAATAACCGTTACGGATATTTCCCCTCGTTTGCGGCGAAATGGAACCTCAGCCAGGAAGATTTCCTCAAAGGCAATTCGTTCGTTCAGCAGCTGGCGATCCGCGCGGGCTGGGGGATCACGGGCAACCAGGAATTCCCCGCAGGCGCCGCGCAGGAACAATTCATGCTCACCGGCGGCGGCGGATCGCGCCAGATCAACGCGGCCAACCCCGACCTGAAATGGGAAAAATCGGCACAGCTGAACGCGGGGATCGATTTCTCCATCCTCCAAAACCGGATCTCCGGTAACGTGGACTATTTCCATAAAAAGACGTCCGACCTCCTGTTCAACTTCATCGCTACCGGCCCCGGCCCCGCCGCCAATGTATGGCGCAACATGCCGGGCGAAATCCTCAACCGCGGTGTGGAACTGGCATTGCGTGGCGAAGTGGTACGCGGGAAGGACCTGGCCTGGAACCTGGGCGTGAACGCCGCTTTCATGAAAAACGAACTGCGGAATTATGAAGGGCCCGATGTACTGACCGGCGCTATCAGCGGACAGGGCGTATCCGGCGCTACCATCCAGCGTTTCGCCAACGGCTATCCGCTCAACGTGTTCTACCTGCGGAAATGGACCGGGCTGAACAAAGACGGCATCAGCGAATACGAAGGCGGCGCCGATAAGAGTTTCTACAGCGGAGACCCCAACCCCCGCACGCTCCTCGGCATCACCACAGACCTCAGCGTGAAGAAATGGTACTTCTCCGTGAACTTCAACGGCGCTTTCGGCCATAAACTGTACAACAACACGGCAAACACGGTACTGGCGATCAACAACCTCTCGTCCCGCAACATCGGGAAAAACCTGCTGAACAACGGGGAAAGCACTTCGAACCCCATCGCCACGTCTACCCGCTACCTCGAAAGCGGCAACTTCCTGAAGCTCACCAACGCCACCATCAGCTATTCCTTCGGCGACATCGGCAAGAATTTCAAGAACCTGAACCTCGCCCTCACCGGTCAGAACCTCTTCGTGATAACCAAATATTCCGGGTTCGATCCGGAAGTGAACACAGACAAAAGCGTGAATGGCGTGAATTCGTTCGGTATCGAGTACATCCCGTACCCCACCGCCCGGAATATCATGTTCAGCGTCGGCGTTTCCTTCTAATTCCGTTTCCCTTTATTAAACCAGATAATCATGCATCTACATAAAAAACTTTCCATCTTCGCCCTGTCTGCCCTCGCATTCGGCGCCTGCACGAAGCTCGACGAAAAACTCGGTTCCACGCTGGTGCGCTCCGAAGCCGAAAAAGTGATCAAGGTGAATTCGCTGCTCATCAACGCTTACAACGATATGCAGCTGCCTTTCCAGGACCAGTCTAACTTCTGGGCCCTGCAGGAAATGCCTTCGGATGAAGCGGTAGCGCCCACCCGCGGCGGCGACTGGGACGATAACGGCGCATGGCGCTCCCTCAAGCTCCACACCTGGACGCCCGAGCATGGCACCATCCAAAACACGTTCACGAACCTCCTCCTGCTGCAATTCTCCGCTACGAACGTGCTCAACTTCAAACCGTCCAAACAACAGGCCGCCGAAGCCCGGTTCATCCGCGCCCTGAGCATGTTCGCGACGCTCGACGGATGGGGACAGGTGCCCTACCGCGAACCGAACGAAAACCTGCTGTTGCCGCCGAAAGTAAAGCCTGCGGCGGAAGCCATAGCATTCATAATCGCCGAGCTGACCGCCATCATCCCCGACCTCCCCGAACGCTCGGGCACCGTAAAAGCCTGGACGGCCAGCAAAGACGCCGCCCGCGCCCTGCTGATGAAATGCTACCTCAACAAGGGCGCTTTCCTCAACCGCTCCAACCCGACGTTCGACGCGGCCGATATGCAACAGGTGATCACCCTGGCCGACCAGGTGATCGGTTCCGGCAGATATTCGCTCGCCAATAATTATTTCGACAACCTCGCGTACAACAACGACGTGATCGGTACCGAGAATATTTTTACCCAGCAGAATGGTCCGGGTCTGAGCACGATCCGCGGCGGCAACGCGGCTTTCTGCCACTGGGCGCCTACTTTGCACTATCACCAGATGCCCAGCGGATGGAACGGTTTCGCGACCACGGCCGCTTTTTATGACCTGTTCGAAGCAACGGACATCCGCCGCGGCGTTGCATATGATGGCGTGACGGACGTGACCGGCACGCGCGTCGGCTTCCTCATCGGCCAGCAGTTCGACAAGAACGGAACGGCGTTGAAAGACCGTAAAGGCAATAATCTCGCCTTTACCCGCGACCTGAAACTCTCCGAATCCGGGAACGACCTCGAGATCAAAGGCATCCGCGTCGTGAAATATCCGCCCGATATGGTGACAGATGGCGGCCATAACAGTAACAACGCCAGCAACGACTGGGTATTCTTCCGCCTGGCAGACGTGATGCTCATGAAAGCCGAAGCCCAACTGCGTACCAATAACGCCGCCGGCGGATTGCTGGTGGTGAACCAGCTCCGTGTGAAGCGCGGCGCCACACCCTTCGCCACCCTCACACTCGCCAACCTGCTCGACGAGCGCGGCCGCGAAATGTATTGGGAAGGATGGCGCCGGCAAGACCTGATCCGCTTCGGGAAATTCCTGCAACCCTGGGACCTCAAGCCCACAGACGATCCGCGGAATCTCCTGTTTCCCATACCCGTAAACGATCTGGCCGTTAACCCCAACCTGAAACAGAATCCGGGATATTAATTCGTAAAGACTGAACAGGAAAATATCCAGGCAGAGGGCGGCACCGCCGTTCTCTGCTGGATTCTTTTTGCAAAAAAATCAGCAAAATATGATCGGTAGAATGTTGAGCCTGTGCCTTCTCATCACCGCTACCACAGCGGCACAGCAGGTAGTGACGCCCGGGAATGTGACCGGCGTGAACATCAGCGGCCAAACCGTCCGCATCACCACCGCAAATGCCAAAGCAGAAATTACCGCCTGGTCGCACAACGTGGTGCGCGTACGGATGGACAGGCAGGAACTGGGGAAGGATTTTTCCTACGCGGTGGTGGCTGCGCCGAAAAACTTCGCGCCCGTCATCACCCAGAACGAAAACGAGATCAGGCTGGAAACGGATTCGCTCGTGGCGCGCATCGGCAAAAAGCCTTTCTCCGTCAACTTTCTCACGAAGAGCGGCGAAGTGCTGCAGGCCGATGAACCGGGGCTCGGCACCTCCTGGATCGGCGAAGAAGTGACGGCTTACAAAACCATGCAGGACGGCGAGCGGTTCCTGGGGCTGGGAGAAAAAACCGGTAACCTCGACCGCCGCGGCAGCTCCTACACCAACTGGAACACCGATGCGTTCGGGTACACCGTCAACCAGGACCCCATCTACGCCACGATCCCGTTTTACATCGGCGTCCATCACGGCAAAAGCTATGGCCTGTTTTTCGATAACAGCTTCCGGACGAATTTCAACTTCGGCGCCAGCAACAACCGTTTTGCGTCGTTTTCCGCGAACAGCGGGGAAATGAATTACTACTTCATCCATCACCCCGAAGTGGCGGGCATTATTTCGGCATACACCTGGCTTACCGGCCGTATGCCGATGCCGCCGATGTGGAGCCTCGGGTATCAGCAGAACCGTTACAGTTATTATCCGGAAGCCGAAGTGATGCGGATCGCGCAAACGCTGCGGGAGAAACAGGTCCCGGCAGACGGCATCACGCTCGACATTCATTACATGGACGCCTACAAGCTCTTCACCTGGAACAAACAGCGCTTTCCCGACCCCGCGGGCATGAACGCCCGCCTGCGGAAAATGGGTTTCCGCACCACGGTGATCGTTGACCCCGGCATCAAAACCGAAGCCAATTATCACGCTTACGAAAGCGGGAAAAAGGCGGACATTTTCATCAAATATTCCGATGGACAATATTACACCGGCCAGGTGTGGCCCGGCTGGTGCCACTTTCCCGATTTCACCGGCGCCAAAGGCCGCAGCTGGTGGAAAGAGCAGGTGAAAGGATATGTGGACGCGGGCGTAGACGGGCTTTGGAACGATATGAACGAGATCGCCACATGGGGGCAGAACATGCCCGACAATGTGCTGTTCGATTTCGAGGGAAGAACGGCCACCCATCGCGAAGCGCATAACGTATACGGATCGGCCATGGTGCGCGCGAGCTACGAAGGCGCACGCGCGGCCATGCAGGGACGCCGGCCTTTCATCCTTACCCGCGCCGGTTACGCCGGCCTGCAACGCTACACCGCCATCTGGACGGGCGACAATCGCGCGGAAGACGATCACATGCTGCTGGGCGTGCGGCTGATGAACAGTTTGGGCCTGAGCGGCGTGGCGTTTTCCGGGATGGACATCGGCGGGTTCACAGGGAACGGGTCTCCCGCCCTGTACGCCCGCTGGATCCAGCTGGGCGCGTTTTTACCGTATTGCCGCAGTCACACCGGCATCAACACCAAATCCGCCGAGCCCTGGGCATTCGGGGAGGAAGTCCTGGAAATCGCGCGGAACTACATCAACCTGCGCTACCGACTCCTGCCGTACCTTTATTCCGGCTTCCACGAAGCCAGCGCCACGGGCATGCCGCTCATGCGCACCCTCGCTATCGGCTACACGCACGACCCCCTCGTCTACGATCCCCGCTTCCAGAACCAGTTCCTCCTCGGCGATGGCATCCTGGTAGCACCGTTCGACAGCAAGCAAACCTACGCGCCGGTGTACCTTCCCGGCGGAGCCTGGTACAATTTATACAACGACGCGAAAGAAACGCCCGGCGAAAAAATGCTGACATTGGGCATGCACACCCTGCCCGTGTTCATCCGCGAAAGCAGCATCATTCCGATGCAGTCGCTGGTTCAGTCGACGGCTGAAAAGCCCACGGACACGCTGTTCCTGCATATTTACAAAGGTGCGCGCAGCCATCGTTTCGAGTATTACGAAGACGATGGCGAAACGTTCGCGTACGAAAAAGGCGCGAGCTTCCGGCGAGTGATAAGCTATGAGCCGGCTGAAGGGAACCTGGTACTGGAGCAGCCGCAAAGCGGCGTCCCGTCTCACTTCCGGCAGATCCAGCTCATATTGCACGGGTTCGGGAGCAGCACGGCGAAAGTGAATGGTACGGAGCGGAAACTGACCGAGAGAGAATGGGTGGCGGTGCAGCCGGTGTCGCGCTTCGATCCGCAGGGCGTGGCCAACCCGGTCGTGAAATGCGCGGTGAAGACGCTCACGCTGCCGAACAACGATCAGTCCATAACTGTAAACGTGGAATAAGCGATTCCTCAAGTAAGGAAAGCAAACGGCCTGGTATTTTATGCCGGGCCGGTTTGTTTACGGCCGGGTGAAAACACAGCGGCCCCGTGTGCGCAGGCGCACCGGGTACCGGCTGAGGTATAGGGCTAACAGGGCGCTGGCCGCGATCGGCACTTTGCGCGTTGGGCTAACCGGATGAAGGCCGATCGGGATCGGGCGCTTCACAGGTACAGGGGTTACACTGTGTTCGGGTCGACAGGCGCAGCGGCGGGAAGGGCTGAACTTCCACGCTTGCGCATTGGGTTAACCGGATGAAGGCCGGTTTGCATCGGCGATGCTTCACAGGTATAGGGTTAACAGGATCGCCAGGGGGATTCGAACCCTCGCTTTCCGGACCAAAACCGGACGTCCTGCCGCTAGGCGAATCTAAAAATGGGTCAACCGGATGAAGGCCGCTTTCGGGCGAAAAATTTCGGGGTTAACCGGATGAATGCCCATTCACAAGGCGTAGGGATAAATCGGGTGCCAGGGGGGATCGAACCCTCGTTTCCCGGACCACAACCGGACGTTCTGCCACTAAACTACAGGCACCATAAAAAAAGCCCGGCCGCGCATGCTGCACGACCGGGCCGGAGTTCCGGGCAACCGCCGTTTCTCGGTTGCCTGGCTACGTGTGTCGTGCGGGCGAAGATTCGCCCCCAGTGTTTCTTTGTGTATGTCTAATCCTTATGTATAGCATTGGCCGTAAATTGAAAAAGCCCCGCAATTGCTTGCGGGGCTTTAGTTATATTGGACTCGTATTATCGTGTTATCCAAGCATTACCTGCTCCGCAATAGGTTCCCCCGCCGCCGCGCGGTGCGCTGACGCCTGAAGAACGATATGTTGAAAATTGCGGTACATGATATGCGTTTTTTAATTTGCTGATGCAAAGATGTAAAGAATTCCGCGATTTTAATAATCCTGCAACGTTTTGTTTTCAAAATTCCCTCTACAGCGTGCAACTTCCCGCATCCATCGGCGTCTTTAGGACGAATTCATTTGATCATTTTTACTGAATTACCCCATGCAAACCGTAGATACTTCCCTGCTTTTCCGGTACTTCGTAGTAGCTGGATTGATCAATACCGCCGTGGCCGTGGTGCTCCTGCTCGTTCGCCGCCGGCGCTCCGCACCCTTTCTGCTGCTGCTGGCGCTCATGATGCTGGTGTCTTTCCAGGCGCTCCTCAATGCATTCGACCATCGCGGTTTCTTCCTCGCCTTCCCGCACCTGAGCCGGGTTTCGTGGTTGAATCTCAGTCTTTTCGGTCCGCTGGTGTACCTGCTCACCCGCAAAATGACCGGCGACGGGCCGCGGCTTTATCTCCGGGATGCGTGGCATGGCATTCCTTTCCTGATCGCATTGGGTGTGCTCAGTCCCTGGTTTTTTCAATCGGCGGATGCGAAACGGCAATTATTGATGGATTTTGAAGGATTGTCGAAGCTGGATTTTGGGTGGATGAACCAGGTGAATTTATGCATGATCTCCGTGTACCTGTTGGCGGCAGTTTACCGGTTGACGCGCTGGAAGCGCACATTACCGGCAGACGCTCCGCCGCAGCAAGCCCTGCGGCTCCGCTGGCTGCACCTGTTCCTGACGAGCCTGCTGGTGATATTGGGGATCTCCGCGCTGGGGTTCTTCGGCCGGAAGTGGGACCTGCCCGGCATCACGCATTTCTACCATTATAATTACGCCGCCATCGTGGTGCTGGTGTATTGGCTCACCTGGAAATGCCAGCACATGCCCGAACTGTTTACGGAGGAAGAAAAATCGGAGGCGAAGAAATACCGCAAATCCGGCCTTGCCGAACCCGTTTTGCTATTCGAAAACCTGCGCCGGTTCATGAAAGAAAACCGTCCATACCTCGATCCGGAATTAACACATGCGGCGCTGGCGGACCTGCTCGGCGTGAAGCGCCACCATCTTTCACAGGTCATCAACACGCATTCCGGCGGCAGCTATTTCGATTTTGTGAACGGTTACCGGGTAGAGGCGGTGAAGCGCATGCTGGCCGATCCGCGGAATCACCACCTCAGCATCCTGGGCATCGCCATGGAATGCGGGTTCCAGAACAAGGCCACTTTCAATGCCGCTTTCCGGAAGGTAACGGGGACCACGCCTTCCGCCTGGCAAAAAGATTGGATGGAAATGAGGTACGAGCCGATGGGCGCGGTCGACGGAACGCGCCATGGCAGCTAGTTTTGCTAAAAAAAAGAAAATGCGTAGAATTTGGATGCTCGCCGCCGGCCTCATGGCGGCCACCGTTGCCAGGGCGCTTCCCGCAACACACGACAGCCTCAAAAGCGTTACCCCCGCGCCCGTGTTCACCCCCGTTCAACTGGCGGAAGATTACCAGGTTTTCTGTAGCGCCCTCCGCGAAGCCCACGCCGGCCTCTATCGCTACACCTCCCGCACTGAAATGGACGCCCTCCTCGGCAAAGGCGCCGCCGGTATCCGAAAAGGCATGACGGAACTGGAGTTTTTCAGGTTTTTATACCCGATCCTGGCCAATATCAAAGACGGACATACGAAATTGCACCGCGAAAACCGGCCCGACGACTGGTACGCATTCCATCAAACCGGGCTGTTCCCCCTCCGGTTATACATCCGCGATGGCCGCGCTTTCGTGACGGGCGGCGGGATCGAAACCGGTGCGGAAATTCTCAAAATCAACGGGCAGCCCCTGTCTTCCATCATTAAAAAATTATCAGACATCGTACTGTCGGACGGCGGCGGCCAAAGCGCGAAATTCCGGGAGCTCGAAAAGTTTTTCGCCGGGTATTATGCCACCTTCTTTGGTCCGCGCAGCGAATTCGACATACAATACAAGGAAGTGATGGGCAAACGCGTTACGCGCAAACTGGAAGGGATCTCCGTTGCGCAGCTGCCGCCAGTTCCAGCGCCCGACACGCCCGCGTTCCGCCTCAGCTGGCCCGAAGGGAAAACGGCCTTCCTCCGTATCAGCGGCTTCGACGAAATGCCGGGGTTCATTCCGGCGGCGTTCGCGGAAATCAAATCCAAAGATGCGGACCGGCTCATCATCGACCTGCGCGATAACCAAGGCGGTGCAGACCGGTTGGGCGTGCAACTGCTGTCGTACCTCGCGAAGCAGCCGTTCCATTATTATCAAAAACTGACGGTGGCCGGCATCGGGCCGTATTCCTTTGCGCAATACGCCTCGTTCCCCCCGGAAATGGAGTACCTGAAACAATTCATTAAAAAGGTAGGCGACGAATATCTTTTTACCGCCAGCGAAGGCCTGGGTGAAAAGCAGCCTGCGGCGGAAAACGTTTTTGGCGGGAAGGTGTGCGTCCTGCAGAACGGGAGCAGCTTTTCCGTGAGCGGGGAATTTGCCGCCGCGGCCCGCGCGATGGGTATAAAAACCGTCGGCGAAGAAAGCGGTGGCGGCCGCACCGGCAATACGAGCGGAGGCTTCGCGATCGTAACGCTACCGCATTCCAGGCTCACGCTGGCCGTGCCGCTGCTGGGATATTACATGCACGGGGCGGAAGCCGGGCCCGGCGGCGTTCCGGCCGATGTAACCGTGCTGCCCACGGTACGCGATGTGCTGGAAGGGCGCGATGTCGTTTTCCAGGAAGCCCTGAAAATGCTGCATGCCGAATAGGCAATGCGCGGCAAATGTTTGTTGGGATGGTGGTTTCCGGATCGCCATCCCATTCTTTTTCCGGGCGCTACTCGCCAAGCCAGGCCTTGAAACCGGCTACTTTTTCGCGGCTGATGATGATCTCGGTAGTGGGGTGCTCCGGCCGGATATCCAGCTTCAGCTTGCCGTTCCACCATACATTGATCCGCGAAATGGCCGGGTAGCTGACTATGAGCTGGCGCGTGGCGCGGAAAAACATGTCGGGCGATACGCATTTCTCAATCTCGCCCAACGACATCGACAGATAATATTCCTTCCCGTCGTGCGTCTTGATATAGCTGATCTTGTCGCGGGAAAAGAAATACGCGATGTCCTGCACCGGTACGGAAATGATGGTTTGACCACGTTTGATGGCGAAGCGTTCCTTGTAGGCCTGTTTTTTCAACAGTTGTTCGAGCATTTGCGCGATGTCCCGGATGTCGGGAACTGGGGTTTGTAAAGTAAGCATGGGAGTCGCATTATTCTTATCAGCAAAGTAAAGCGATCTGAAAACGCCGCGTATCCGGTTAACTACTTATTTTTCGTAACTACTTACATATTTTTTCCGATGAAACGGCAATAATGGCAACCCGGAGGGGGCATTTTACGTACTCAATCGAAAACCGGTTTTTATGCGAAAAATCTGCTTACTGCTATTGTGGGTCAGTGTATTACACGGCTGTTCGTCTAACGACAATAACGATAACTCCCCCGGCGCCGTGACTTTCGGCAGCTGGCGGGTGAGCACATTCTTGGAACGGGGCTCGGACGAAACGGGGGATTTTGCCGGCTATATCTTCACTTTTTCCGCCAACGGACAGGCGCTGGCCGTAAAAGGCGGCGTGAGCAAGGCCGGGAGCTGGTCGATGACCGGCAGTTCCAGGTTCAACGTGGATTTCGGCGCCAAGTCGGACGCCAATAAGCCACTGGGCGAGCTTACGGACGACTGGAAAATCATCTCCGTTTCCGGCTCGCAGATCAAGCTGACAGACGATAATCCGTCCAGTGCGGAATTTTTGACATTCACAAAGAATTGATTTTCAATAAGCGTTTTTTGACCGCTTTCCGACAATTCAATGATCTTAACAACAATACGGATGATGAATATTTAGTATCTTTGTCACTATTCGACTTTGAAAAACCATTTTTGACAAAACATTTGTGACATTAATTATGAGGCGGATGAAAAAACGTTTAAGCAAAAAGATATTCATACTTCCATTTGTAGTCCTTACTTCCCTACTGACTTTGAAGGTTTCTTCCATCGGAAAAAAGAACGCGGGGGTGTTGAAGCCGGTCAAATTACATGCTGCGGCGAGCGCCGCCATGATGTACGATTCATTGGGACTTGAAACCGCGGGTTTGTCGCGCCAGGCGTTCGAGCGGGCGATGACGGGTTATCACAAACTCGTTTCGGAAGGGAAAATCCAGAAAGACAATATCATTTCCATCATCGATTTCAGTTTACCGTCTACCAGCAAGCGATTGTTCGTGATCGACCTGGAGGAAGGGAAAGTGTTGTTCAATACGCTCGTGTCTCACGGCCGGAATTCCGGTAAAGCCATGGCTACTTCATTTTCCAACCGTCCGGAGAGTTTCAAAAGCAGCCTGGGTTTCTACGTAACGGGCGATACTTACCAGGGCCAGCACGGTTATTCGCTGCGCCTGGAAGGGACGGAGCTGGGCATCAACGATAAAGCGATGGAACGCGGGATCGTGATGCACGCGGCCGACTATGTGAACGACAAACTGGGAAAAGCGCAGGGTTATATCGGCAGAAGCCTCGGTTGCCCCGCGGTGCCGGTGAATGTGCATAAGAAGATCATCGGCAGCATCCGGAACGGCACCTGTCTGTTCATTTACAGTCCAGACCGCCAATACCTGGCCTCCAGCCGCGTATTGCAGCCTGCGGCGTAACGGCGGAAGCCGGCAGGATTGTCTATATTGAGACAAATACCGCCGGTGTTATGAAGCAGATACTCCTTTCTCTCTTAATTATTCCACAAGTATTTATAGCAAGCGGATCGCGCAGCGGAGACATCCCGGCGCCATCCGCTTTTTCTTTTCGCGCCGTGCCGCCGGTGGTGCGGATCAACCAGGTGGGATATTTGCCCGGCGGGGTGAAAGTGGCCGTATGGGGCGGTCCTGCGGGGATGACGGTAGCTGCTTTCCGGTTGATAGACGCTTCCAGCGGGGAAGCCGTTTTTACCGCCACGGCCGGTAAGGCCTTCGGCGCGTACGGCCCCTTCGGCCAATCGTACCGCCTGAACTTCTCCGCCTTCCGCACGCCCGGAACGTATTACATCGAAACCCCTTCCGCCAGGTCCCCCGACTTCCGCATCGGGCCCGACGTCTATAAAGGTGCGGCCGATTTTTGCCTGCGCTACCTCCGCCAGCAACGCTGCGGTTTCAATCCCTTCCTCAAGGATTCCTGCCATACCGAAGACGGGTACACGCTATACGGCCCCATGCCCGACAGCACGCGGATCAACGCCATCGGCGGCTGGCACGATGCCAGCGATTATCTCCAGTATTCCACTACTTCCGCCAATACGGTTTATCATCTGCTGGCCGCCTGGCGCGACTTTCCCGGGGTGTTCGGGGACGATCATGCCGCCACGGGGCTTCCCGGCGCCAACGGCGCGCCCGATGTGCTCGACGAAGCGCGCTGGGGGCTCGACTGGTTGCTGAAAATGCATCCGCAGGCCGACTGGCTGTTCAACCAGATCGCCGACGACCGCGATCACCGCGGGATGCGGCTGCCGAAGCTGGATTCCTTTTACGGGCGTGGTTTCGAGCGGCCGGTATACTTTTGTTCCGGCGAGCCGCAGGTGCAGGGCGTGAAATACAAAAAGACGAACCGCAGCACCGGCGTGGCGTCTACCGCGGGCAAATTCGCGAGCGCCTTTGCGCTGGGGCATTCGCTGCTGCAACGGAAAGACGCGGCGTATGCGGAGCGCCTCCTGGAAAGGGCGCACAGCGCCTACAAGCTAGGCCTGGAGAAGCCCGGCGTGCAGCAGACGGCTTCGGTCATGTCTCCCTACATCTACGCCGAAGATAACTGGACGGACGATATGGAACTGGCGGCCGCGGAGCTGTACGGCGTTACCCGCGACGCGAAGTATTTCCGGGAAGGAAGGGCGTATGCGGCGCAGGAGCCCGTGACGCCCTGGCTTGGAAAGGATACGGCGAGCCATTATCAATGGTACCCATTCATCAATCCCGGCCATTACGAACTGGCCAAACGCAGTTCCGGCGCGGCCAGGCGCGAACTGACGGGGTATTATGCCGACGGGATCGAAAGGGTTTGGGCGAAGGCGAAAGACAACGCGTTTTACCGCGGCGTGCCTTTCATCTGGTGCAGCAACAATCTTACCGCCGCCTTCGCGGTCCAATGTTACTGGTACGGCAATCTTACGGCAGACAAGCGTTTCGCGGAACTGGCGCAGGCGAATGTAGACTGGTTGCTGGGTTGTAACCCATGGGGAACGAGTATGGTGTACGGGTTGCCCGCGCATGGGGATACGCCTGTTGATCCGCATTCCGCGTTCACGCACATCGGGAATTACCCGATAGACGGTGGTTTGGTGGACGGGCCGGTGTACGGATCGATCTACGGAAGCCTCATCGGGATTCGGCTCGCGGAAGCTGACGAGTATGCGGCTTTCCAGAGCCCGCTGGTGGTGTACCACGACGACTACGGCGATTACAGCACCAATGAACCTACGATGGATGGTACGGCGGTGCTGATTTACCTGTTGGCGCTAAAGGAAAACGAAGGGCTTACCACTGAAAAAGTAACACCCCGACCAGCAAAATAGTACGCTGGAGACCACTCCTCAGCATGCGCAAAGCCTTGCGCATGTGTTGTTCCACCGTATTGACGGAGATACCCGATCGCTCGGCGATCTCTTTGTTACTGAGCTCTTCTCCCCGGCTGAGGAGGAAAACCTGCCTGCATTTTTCCGGCAGTTGCTGGATGGCGTCCGACAGTTGAAGGGTCAGCTCTTTGTGGGAAAGATAGGATTCCACGTCGTTGGAAGGCGGTGCGGGCCGCGTTTCCTGGAAGATCTCGTATTTGTGGTGGATGGATTGGCGGTGGATGAAATTCAGGACCCGGTTGCGAAGCGCGGTGAAAACATACGCTTTGAAAGAAGTGTGGATTTCGAGCCGGTCTTTCCTTTCCAGCAGTTCGAGGAACACTTCCTGCACAAATTCCCGCGCGGTTTCGCGGTCGCCCGTTTTTTCATATGCTTTTTTCAGCAACATGACGGCATACCTTTCATACAGCGCCTCAAACGCAGACTGGTCGCCGTTCTTCCAGCGGTCCAGCAATATGGAGTCGGTATGTTGAAGAGAGTGTGGAATAGATTCTGGCTGTTTTATCGCAAGTTAAATGTAAGTAAAAATAAGCGGCAAATACAAAGTGAAACCCCGGAAAAATATTTTTTTAAAGGGCGTAACGGTTGATGTTTTATTGATTGTCCTATACGGTAACCGACGCATCAAATCATACATATGAGCGTGACAGACATCAGGCAATTACTGGAAAAATACGAGGCCGGCACATGTTCGCCGGAGGAGCTGAAGGCATTGGAGGCATGGTACGAAAGTTTTCGTCATCCGGACGCTACAGACGCGGGCTGGGAGGCAGACGAAGTGCTGACGCGCGAATTGATGCAGGATTTTCGCGAGATGCAGCGGCGCCGGGAGCGGCTTCTGGGCGGCAATGGCTGGCGCAGCTGGTGGAAAGTGGCGGCGGTGGTGATCCCGCTGGCCGGGATCGGCGCTTTTTTGTGGATGAGCCGTCCGTCGGCGGGCACATCCGTTCCGGGCCCCCTGCTGGCGGAAGCGCCGGCGAAGCCCGACAGCAAACGTTTCATCCAGCTGCCCGACAGCAGTACCGTGGTATTGCGGGAGGGCAGCACCCTCTTATATCCTGTGGCGTTCAACGGTAACGAGCGGGAAGTGACGCTTACCGGCGAAGGGTATTTCGATGTCCGCGAACAGCCCGGAAAGCCCTTCCGCATCCGGTCGGGCAAACTGGTGACCACCGTATTGGGGACGGCCTTCACCATCAAGGCCTATCCCGGCCAGGAGCATGTGACAGTGACGGTCAACAGCGGGAAGGTGAAGATCGAAGAACATGACAGCAACAAGCTGCTGGGCATTTTACAGCAAGACCAGCAGATCGTATATGAAAACTCGGCCGCCGTGGCGGAAACGCGCCGCGTAAAAGCGGAAGAAAGCGTGACCTGGCTGAAGAAGGGGATGGATTTCAATTCCGTGCCTTTCGGCGACATCGCGGAACAGATCGCCGGGCAATACCAGGTTAGCATCGAATTCGCCAGCGAATCGTTGCGCAACTGCAGGATCAGGGCCACCTTCGAGGGTACCGAAACGCTCGACCAGGTGCTGTTCGTTTTATGCACGGTCGGCAACACCACCTATACCCATTCCGCGAAAGGGATCATCATCAGCGGAGAAGGCTGCATGGAAACAGACAGCAGTATCGTCCGTTAACAAAAAAGACAGAAAGCTAAAAATAGATCGGTAACCAAAATCACACACATGGATCGGATCATGACGAGGCAGCCGTGCCTGCGCCATTAACGAAAAACCCCTCCGTACTGTGGCAGGTCGGGAGGGGAAGGTCTAAAACGTAAACAGCCTGTTGGGGCTGATTCTTCATCATTTTAAACTATTGCAAGTTATGCAAAAATCAGCGGTTTTTGCTAATGGTCGGCTATTGCCATTACTGTACAAAGCGGTTTATTCCACGCAAATGCGTTTTGTTATGAGATTTAGTCTCTCTCTCCTGCTCTTCATGATCGTGGGGCTCCAGCTGATGGTAGCTTCCCCGCTCAAAGGCCAGGCGCTGGATGAAAAGAAAATTACGATGGAAGCACCCAACATCACGCTGGAAAAGGCGCTGGTGCAGCTGGAGAAACTCTCTGGTTTCAGGGTCGCTTTCGCTACCGAGAAAGTGCAGCGGCACCACCGGGTTTTCATGCCCATGGGTACGCGCAGCGTCAGCGCGGCGCTGGAATCCTTACTGCAAAACACGGGAATGGTGTACCGCTACGCGGAAAATACCATCCTGATCGTATCGCAGCCCAGGGAAACCCCCGTTGCCCACGCGGCTCCGGCAGCAGCGGCAGACTCCACTTTCCCCCTGCGCGGAAAAGTCCTGGATGAAACCGGATTGCAGTTGCCCGGGGTTTCCATCCGGGTGAAAGGCACCACCCGCGGCGTCTATTCCGATGGCGGCGGACAGTTCGTTTTGGAAGTATCCCGCGGCGAAGTAATCCTCTTCTCTTCCGTAGGCTCCATCCAGCAGGAACATATCGTGTCCGGCTCCGCGCCCATTTCTATCGTTATGGTGGCCGACCACCGTAAACTGGAAGACGTGGTGATCGTGGGATATGGCACCCAGCGCAAAGCGAACCTTACCGGCGCCGTGAGCACCGTAGACGTGAAGCGCACCCTCGAAGCCAGGCCCATCACCGACATCGGCCGCGGCCTCCAGGGCGCCGTTCCGGGCCTCACCATCACCACCGCCAGCGGTGACCTCGGCCGAAACCCCAACATCCGCCTCCGCGGTATGACCGGCTCCCTCAATGGCGGCGGCACACAGCCCCTCATCCTGGTAGACGGTGTGGAAGTGACCAGCCTGCAAATGGTAAACCCCCAGGATATCGCCGATATGTCTGTCCTCAAAGACGCCGCGTCCGCCGCCATCTACGGCCCCCGCGCCGCATGGGGCGTTATCCTCATCACCACCAAAAGCGGCAAGAAAGGCGCTCCCGCCACCATCAACTACAGCAACAACTTCTCCTGGTCCAAACCCCTCAACCTCCCCGAAGTGGCAAAAGCCTCCGATTGGGCTTCCATGGTACTGGACGTTAGACGGCGGACCACCAATAACCCCAATCTCATCTCGTTCCCCACACTGGGCATGACGTACGATACCCAAAGCATCCGGAAGATCAGGGAATGGGAAGAAAAATACAGTGGGGTAGACCTGGGCGATGAAATGGTCATCGGCCGGGATTATGAAGTCCGCGGTGGCGCGTTTTACCCCATCCGTACCTGGGATGCCGCCGGCAAATGGATGAAGAAAACCGCCCTGCAGCAGAAGCACGACCTGTCGTTCTCCGGCGGCGGCGATAAAACGGTGTACCACCTCAGCCTCGGCTACCTCAACCAAACCGGTATCCTCAAGGTGAAAAACGACCGGTTCGACCGGTATAACGCCACTTTCAATATCAATACCGCGGTGAAGGATTGGATGGACGTCCGCGGGAAGATGATGTTCTCCCAATCGAACCTCACCCAGCCGTTCAGCTATTCCGCCGCCACATACGGCCCCTGGTATTACCTCTACCGCTGGCCGCTGACCTACCCTTACGGCACATTGGGCGGGCAGCCCATGCGCAGCGTTATCATGGAAATGCAGCAAAGCCAGATGGACCGTGCCCGCTCGAACTTCAACCGGGTACAGATCGGCACCACGATCCGGCCGATGGAAGGTTTGTCGATCGACGTCGACTATACGTATTCCACCACCAACACCCGGATCCACCAGGTGGGCGGGAAATTGCGCGGCATCAACTTCTGGAATGCCGGCAACCTCGAATACGCCGAAGATTTCCAGGGCCCCGCTTTCGATATGGTGCGCGACAGGTCGGGCTACAACACCCTGCACACGGGCCGCGCCTTCGCCACATATACGAAATCGCTGAATGAATCGCATAATTTCAAAGTGATCGTAGGTACCGACGTAGACCAGTATACCAGCGGTTACAACAGTTCCGAAAGGAGAAAGCTCATCGATCCGAATTTCGGGGAGATCAGCCTGGCGCTGGGCGACCAGTTCGTGGGCGGCGACGCCAGCCATTGGGCCACCAACGGTTACTTTGCGCGCGTGAACTACGATTATAAAAACAAATACCTGCTGGAAGTGAACGGCCGTTACAACGGTTCGTCGTGGTTCCCGGTGAACGACCAATGGGCGTTTTTCCCTTCGGCTTCCGTGGGGTACGTGATCACCGAAGAGCAGTTCATGGACGATCTGAAGCCGGCGGTTTCGTTCCTGAAGCTCCGGGGCTCCTGGGGCCAGGTGGGCAACCAGAACCTCGGCGGTTACCGCTTCCTGTCTGTCATGAACTCCGCGAACAGCGGATGGCTCGTGGGCGGCAACAATATGCTGACGTTCTCGTCTCCCGGCCTCGTTTCCCCTACATTGACCTGGGAAAAAGTGACGACGCTCGACTTCGGTGTAGACGCCCGGTTCTTCGACAACAAATTCGGCGTCACGTTCGACTGGTACAACCGCGTTACGTCTGACATGATCACCCAAACCGTGGGCGTTCCGTCTACCCTCGGCACCTCGGCCCCCGTGCTTAATTTCGGGGAATTGACGACGAAAGGATGGGAACTGGCGCTGGACTGGAACCACCGTACCGAAAGCGGCGTCGGCATCAACCTGACCGCTGCCGTTACGGACTTCACCGAAACGCTGACCAAATTCGTAAGCGCCACCAGGAACATCTACGGCAACTACGAAGGCCGGGTGCTGGGCGAAATCTGGGGTTATGAAACCGACCGTATTTTCCAGGAAGGAGACTTTACCCAGGCCGGCGGCGTTTGGGTGCCGAAGGAAGGGATTCCCGACCAGACGGAGCTCACCCGCGGCAGCGGCTGGTTCCGCTACGGCCCCGGCGATATCAAGTATAAAGATATTACCGGCGATGGAAAAGTGACCTTCGGGAAAGAAACCGTCGATGACCACGGAGACCTCCGCATCATCGGGAATTCCACCCCCCGCTACCAGTACAGCTTCCGCGCCGGGGGCGACTGGAAAGGCATCGACCTCAGCGTTTTCTTCCAGGGAGTAGGCAAAAGGGATTACTGGGCTTCCGGGCCGGTAGTGATCCCCGGGTTCCGCGAAGCCGAGGCATGGTACGCGCACCAGCTCGATTACTGGACGCCTTCCAACCCCAATGCTTTCTATCCCCGCCCCACCAACCACGAACAACTGGAAAGCTCGAAGAACTTCTACCGCCAAACGAAGTATATGCTGAACATGTCGTACCTGCGCCTCAAAAACCTCACGCTCGGGTACACCCTGCCGCAGCACCTCATCAGCCGCGCCAAAATCAAAACCGCCCGCATTTATGTAGCCGGCGAAAACCTGGTGACGTTCGATAAGCTCGACGTTCCCATCGATCCCGAAATTGACTACCTGCCCGAACAATCCGACCGGAACTCCTTCGGCCGCGTGTACCCTTACCGCGCCGAATATTCCGTAGGCCTGCAGATCACTTTCTAATCGATTTAAACTGACTGTATATGAAACGCAAAATATTCGCACTTTTATTCGCAGCAACCCTGGCCGGAGGATGCAACAAGGAATTCCTCGTGCGCATGCCGCTCGACCAACTCACCGATCAGACGTACTGGACATCCGAGGAGAACGTCCGCGCGTTCGCTTACCGGTTTTACACCGCTTATTTCCCCGGCTTCAATTCCGGGTACACCTGGTCTAACTACACTTATCTCGGGCAAGGCCTGAACGACGATTTTTCGCCGGAAACGCCCAATCCCTTCACCAAACAGGTGCCCAACACCTCTTCCAACTGGGGCTTCACCCGGGTGAGGGACGCCAACCTCATGCTGGCACGCGTACAGGCGATGCCGAACCTGCAAACCGCCGCCCGCGAACATTGGATGGGCGTTGCCCGGTTCTTCCGCGCCATGGCGTATTACCAGCTCGTGAACGATTATGGCGACGTGCAGTGGTACGATCGCCCCGTTGATATCGTCGAGGAAAAAGAGCTCTTCAAGCCCCGCGACGCCCGCACGCTGGTGATGGACCACATGCAGGAAGACCTTGAATACGCGGCCGCCAAAATCCGTGCGGAAGACGGCGCCATCGGGCTGAACGTTACCAAATGGGTGGCGCTCGCTTTCATGTCGAGGATCATGCTGTTCGAAGGCACCTGGCAAAAATACCAGGCCGCCAACAACGATAAATCCAAAAAGTACCTCGAAGCCGCCAAATGGGCCGCCAACGAGATCATCACGAAAGGCAGTTTCAGCTTTTCCCACGGCTACCGGCTATCGTTCAACTCGCTAGACCTCGCTTCCAACAAGGAAATGATCATGTACCGCAGCTACATGCCCGGTTTATTGACGCATTCCATGATGAGTTATGTGAACACCGATGCGCAGGTGGGGCCCTCCAAAAACCTCGTGGAATCGTACCTCTGCAAAGACGGGCTCCCCATCGGTCTTTCTCCGCTTTACAAAGGCGATAAGACCATCGCCGACGTGCTGACCGACCGCGATCCCCGGCTGCGCCAGACCGTAGCGCCCGCGCTGCGGCCCAACGGGTCGAAGGGCCGGTTCAATAACTACGCGGTTTCCAGCTCGGGATATGCGCACCATAAATTCCTCAACGAGGAAATCGCGGCATTACCCAATGGTACGAGCAATCTGAACGACACCGATGCCCCCGTGATCCGGTACGGCGAAGTGCTCATGAACTATGCGGAAGCCTGTGCGGAACTGGGTACCCTTTCGCAGGCCGACCTCGACAAATCGATCAACAAACTACGGGCGCGGCCGGTAGACAATGCCGATCCCCTGCCGCCGCTCCAGGTGGTGGGCGGGCAGCCTGCCGTGAACGGAGTGGTGTACGACGATCCCGCGCGCGACCCCGGTGTGCCGGCCCTGATCTGGGAAATCCGTCGCGAGCGCCGGGTGGAGCTCAGTATGGAAGGGTTCCGGCTCGATGATTTGCGCCGCTGGAAAAAAATGGGCTATGCAGATACCCGCGCCAATTCGGACATCAACCGTGGGGCCTGGATCAAGCGGTCGGAATGGGAGAAAGCCGGCGGCGGCTCCTGGCTCGTGAATGTTACGCTGACCGGTGCAGACGAAGGTTACATCATTCCATCCGTTTCCGCGAATGCCGACAGGATTTTTGACAACGAGCGCGTATATTTGACCCCGATCCCTGCCGATCAGATCAAAATATTCTCCGATAAGGGATATGAGCTGAAGCAGAATCCTCTTTGGTCAAATTAAAACTCCTTGATTTATGTTGCTGGCACTGACGCAATCGCGGATTTTTACCGGAAAAGAAACAAGAACAGGCGAGGCCCTGTTACTGGAAAACGGAAGGATTTTAGGACTGGTCAGTGAAAACAGCATCCCTTCAGATTATTACATCATCCATCATCCCGGGATGACGATCGTTCCGGGACTGCTGGATTTGCAGATATACGGAGGAGGCGGCGTACTTTTTTCGGACGCCCCCTCCTCCGCTGCTTTGTACGATATGGCCGCGGGGCTCGTGAAAACCGGGACGTCGGGTTTCCTCATCACCCTGGCCACCAACCGGCTGGAAGTGTTCGAAGCGGCGATGGACGTGGTCAGGGAAAATCCGCATCCCGCCGTGCTGGGCCTTCATCTCGAAGGGCCGTACATCAATCCCGTAAAGCGCGGCGCCCACATCCTGGACTGTATCCGCAAACCGGAGCGCAGGGAAGTGGAAGCGCTCCTCAAGCGCGCCGCCGGCACCGTCAAAATGATGACCATCGCGCCGGAAATGATGGATGCAGACATCATCCGGCTCCTGCTGGACCATGGCGTGGTATTATCCGCCGGCCATAGCAATGCCACTTTTGAAGAAGGAAAAGCCGGTTTCGACGCCGGTATCCAGACGGCCACGCACCTTTTCAACGCCATGAGCCCGTTCCATCACCGCGATGTAGGGCTTCCCGGCGCGGTGTACCAGTCCAACGCGCATGCCAGCATCATCCCCGACGGGATCCATGTGAGCTACGAAGCTTTGTCGATCAGCAAGAAAGTCATGGGCGAGCGATTGTTCCTCATTACCGATGCGGTGGAGAAAAGCGAAGGCGCATATCCGCACGTCCGGCAAAAGGATCGCTTTACGTTACCGGACGGCACGCTTTCCGGCTCGGCGATCACGCTGGCGGAAGGCATCCGCAATTGCGTGCAGCATGCGGGTATCCCGTTTGAAGAAGCGGTACGGATGGCTACGGTGTACCCAGCGAAACTAATGGGATATACAGACATCGGCGCCGTTCGCGCAGGATTCCGCGCCAACCTCACTTTGCTCGATGCAGCCGGTAATCCCGGAGGCGTGTACCTCGACGGGCAATTCCATCAATAATATTTCCGGAAAAGAAACAGGGAGGCCGGGCGCAGAAAGTGCCCGGCCTTTTCAATTGTTGTCTTGTTAAACCTTATTGAAGCTTGTTTACTTATGGACGAATTTGGGATAGACGAGGATGGTGGAATCGTGATGCCAGTTGAAGCGGTACCCGGAATCGGTGACGTGTATGCGGCCGGAATAATTCACGTTTTTGAAGTTGATCTTGAACGGATATGAGCCATTGGCGGTAGTGTGAAAGGCGATAAACATTTGCGCGGGCGAATACGTGGTGGTATGCGGCAGATGCCCGTAAGGTTGCGTTACGCCGAAAGTCAACGCTCCGCTGTTGATCAGGTTGAGGTGACTGAATGCAACATAATCGTAATTGTAGGTTTCCCAGGTGCGCACGATGATCCCCAGGTACGAATTGGAGGTCTGCGGTTGAACGACCAGCCGGTTAGTGATGAGGGGAATGGAATCGTGCAGGGTGTCTGTCGGGATCGTGTCTGTGGGAATGGTGTCGATCGTGTCAATAGGAATGGAATCCGCCAGGCTGGATAGGGTGGATTTTGCCAGTTGCTGGTCGGACAGCACCTTGTTTTCCTTGGTGCAGGAATACATGCCGTACAGCGCGGCGAAAGCAAGGGCAAGATAGAGCATGGGTTTTTTCATTGCATGAAGTTTTATACTGTTACAGACAGCATAAACATCCGCGAAGGTTGGGTGCCGCTTAATTTTTTCTGAGATAATACCGGAGATGAAGCGAGATGAGTTGTTTGCCGGGGGATGGGTGGGCCGGTTGCAGGGTGAACCGGGTAGACGAAGCACTTTCCACGAAACGAAGCTGATATTGCGCGCCAATGCGCCATCGAGCCGCGAACCGGTAGTCGGCACCCGCCTGCCAGGAAATCCCGAAACTCCCCGGCACGCCGCTCCTTCTGAAATCGGGCGTTTCCTTTCGCGGATCGAAGTTGGCGACCGAGGGTTCGTAGATATTTTGCGAGGTGCCGCTTTGCCCGGTCCGGAAACTGGCGGAGATGCCGGTAGATAATTCCCAATTACGCAAAGTGATGGCGACAGGCAATCCGGCAATGGCGTAGGAAGTGTTTCGGAGGATGTAGCGGGTATGGCCGCTGTCTGCCGGGAAGCGTACCGCGGAATCCTGGCGGGAGGGTTTGTAGTACGGGAGTTGATATTCCTGTTCCTTACCCGAGAAGTATTGCGCGCCGGCGTAAGGGCGCAATACGATCCTGTTTCCCAGGCGGACGGAATATTCCACGAAGAGCCCTGCGCCGAAGGCGCTTCCGGTACTCCAGGATGTTGCCAGGCGAAGGCTCAGGCCGCCGGATGCGTAGTAGGCCCGGGATGGGGGCGCTTGTCCGGCAGCCAGGTTTTTGGGCACGAGCCGTAACCCGGAGCCGATCACCGGCCATTCCGTGTGGATGGGCGCCAGGTCGAAGTGGGACGTGGGCAAAGTGTTTTTGGGGTTCGTATTGGGTGGGGGATGATCGTTTTTGTTTGCGGAGGCCGCGCTGGAATTTGATTGTGGTTGCGGTGTGTTGGGGGATGTATTTTTTGCGGGTGGAGCAATGGACGAATTTTTTTGCAGGGTGCTGCTTGCTGTGCCTGCCGGATGGCTGCTTGCGTCGGGTTGATTTTCCCGGATTTTTTTACGGCGGGCGTAAGAAATCCCCCGGGGCCCGTGATATTCATTTTTCCCCGAGACGCTTCTGCCGGCGGTAGGCATCCTTTTATCTTGAAATGCCGGCTCAAAACCGTTCTGTGTATAACGGAAGGGAGCGGGGATGTTGGAGTGGCCAGCAAAAAACATCCCTTGTGTGCTGTCTACCCATGCGATAACAAATTCAACCCAGGAAGTTATTTCTATTCGTTTTGATGTTGTTGGTCGTGACCCGTCGTCTGCTGAGGGGGTGATCCTCCGAAGGATTGTTTTTTCCATTGCGGCCGGAGCGTTCTTTTCTTTAATATATTTTCCGTGTTTGTTATTCTCCGCTCCATTGCGATCCTCCTTCCCACGCTTTCCAATTTCCGCTCCACGATCCTCCTTCCCGCCGTTTCCATTTTTCTTCCCGCGCTTCCCCAGTTCCGATCCCGCGCTATCGGATGTTCCTGCATCCCGCGTTTCCATCAGCACCACGTCGTTTCCATTCCACCGCCCCGCGCTATCAGATGTCCCCGCATCCCGCGTTTCCATCAACGCCACGTCCTTCCCGTCCCACCGCACCGCGCCCTGCATCCACGCGAAAGATGCCGCAAACCCCAGCAACACCACCACTTCAATCCAGAAAGTTCCCCCGCCGCCGGTGGCCGGAGGATCGCCGTGCGCATCAAGCAGGTCGCGCATTTGCGCCCATGAGGCTTCCTTTTCCGAAGCGGATGCCACCGGAGGCGCCTGGTTTAGTGCTGCCGTTCTTAGCAATTCTTCAATATCTGGCTGTGGGTGGCGCATTGCGTTTGTTCAAAAATTCCTTTAATAGCCGCTTTCCCTCGGAAACGTGCCATTTCGACGTTCCGGTGCTGATCCCCAGCATCGCAGCGATCTCCTTATGGGAATAACCTTCAATGATGAACAGGTTCACCGCCATCCGCGTTGCGGGCGGTAAAAAATGTAGTAACTGTAATAACTCCCGGTATGCCGCCGGCTCACTCCCGTCGCGCACCTCCACCTCCGGCGGCAACGCCGTTTCCGACTGCAGCCGCAACTGGTTGGCCCGGTAATAATCCGCCGCCGCATGATGCACGATCCGCCGCAGCCAGCCCTCGAAACTCCCCGTGCCGCTATATTGCGATATCCGCGTAAATGCTCTCAGAAATCCATTGTTGAGAATGGTCACCGCCGCATCGGGATCGGGGAACGTCCGCTTGATAACCGCCATCATGCGGTCATAATAGTGCTTGTACAGACGCTCCTGGCATAAACGGTCCTGCCGCCGGCAGCCTTCCAGCCAGGCGGTGAGTTCCCCCGGCCCAGGACATGCCTGGCCGGCGATATGTGCGTCATGATTTCCCAAGGATGCTATGTAGACATAGACATCCATCGAGGGATCGTAGGTTGGGTACGTACGAAAATTTATTTACGGGTTACCAGGTAATTATAGTCGTTTAGCAAGGTTTCCAGGAATTCCAGCGCGGGCATGTCGCTTTCAATATGTAATACTTCCTTGATTTTGAATGAGATACGTTCCGCCATCACGAAATCCTGGCTCCGGTGGGTACTGTCGATCACCGATTTTATCTTGCTCAGGTCGCGGTCAGACAGCCGGAGGATTTGCGGGAACCGGGGCTCATAATTTTCCTGCGCTATCTCCCGGAAAATGGTATCCTCCAGGCGGTGCCGCTGCCGTGTGCGCACCAGGATCGTTCCCGCCGCCATATCGCCCAGCCGCTGGTTCAAGGGCGAGCGCAGCACCATCACCACCGGCAACATCCCGATCAGCAACACCATCAGCGCCGTAAACGGCGAAGTTTCGGTCAAAATGGCGCCGATGAAGAACATCGTCAGCAACGGCGACTCGATCAGCCGGAACATCCAGCGCAAGGCCACCTGGCTCAAACTGGGAACATTGCCCATGAGGCTCACCACCTTCACGTCCATCACCCGCTTCCCCAGGCTCTGGCCCCGCATCAGCAGCTCAGACACCAGGTAATACAGCGAAACCGGCAATAACACCACCACAGCATAGATCACGCTCCTGTCGGTCGCGCTCAAATCGGCCTTTTCAATGAAATACATCGCCACCAACACGTATGCCACCCGGATGATGAGATCGAGCAGATACGCCACGAGGCGCCGGCCCAGATCAGCAGCTTCAAACTCCAGGTCAATATTGAAAACGGTAGGGATTTTAATATTAGGCATATTCAAATTTAAAATTTATTATATTTTCACTTCGTTATTTTTTATCTCCGGTACCGCATGAGAGAATCTTCATTCATTAAACGTAACCTGGCACGGTGGAACAAAATCCGCGAGGAACCAACCGAAGACCCGGATGTGATGGCCGAAAGGTTCACATCCCTCGTCGACGACCTTGCCTACGCCAAAACTTTCTACGCGCACAGTAAAGTAACCGGGTACATCAACGGAATGGCCGCCGCCATCTTCCAGCGTATTTACCGGGACCATCAGGGCGACAAACACCGTTTCCGCAATTTCTTCAAATACCAGTTGCCGCTGCTGATCCGCAAACATCACCGCGTTTTCCTGTTCACTTTCTGCTATTTCCTCCTGTTCTGCATCCTGGGAGCTTTCTCTTCGGCGCACGACGACACGTTCGTCCGCGGTGTTTTAGGGGACGATTATGTGAACATGACGGAAGAAAACATCGCCAAAGGCGACCCATTCAACGTTTATAAAGACGAAAACCCCTGGATGATGTGGCTGCGGATCGGGTATAACAACATCCGCGTGTCGATGTACTGCTTCGTGAGCGGGATCGCTTTTTCGGCGGGAACGTTGTGGGTGCTGTTCAAGAACGGCATCATGCTCGGATCGTTCCAATATATGTTCTTCGCCAAAGGCCTGGGCCTGAAATCCGTGCTGGTGATCTGGATCCACGGAACGCTGGAGATCTCCTCCATCGTCATCGCCGGCAGCGCAGGCGTCATCCTGGGCAACAGCCTGCTGTTTCCCGGCACGTTTTCCCGCAAGGAATCCCTCAAGCGCGGCGCCCTCGAAGGCGTGAAGATCATCGTGGCCCTCATCCCCATTTTTATCGTAGCCGCTTTCCTCGAAAGCTTCGTGACCCGGCACACCGAAATGCCCATGTTCCTTAGCGTGACCATCCTCGCCGTTTCCGCCGCATTCATGATCTGGTATTTCGTCTGGTACCCGGTCCGGGTGCAGAAAATGGGCTACCGCCTCGATATGGACAGCAAACTGATTAAACCCGCCGCCGCATGAACCAGTTGAAAACCGTGCTGTTGATCCTTTTGCTGACGGCCGGCGGGAACGCGCTTGCCCAACGGGCCGATACGCTCGAATACCGCATGCTCGATTCTACCGACAGCGATAATATCCCTTCCGTGGCCGAAGCGTCGCAGGATGTGGATATCGATACCACCGGGCTGGTGGAAGAAGAATTGTCGGAATCGGATATGAATACCGAGGAAAAGATGCGCCACGGGATGATCAACCATTCGCTGTACGACCGCCAGCCGATAGACGGGTTCGATGAAGGTGCGCAGATGCGCCTCACGCCCCGGGTGCCCCCGGCCGGCGCGCTGCAAAAACTCCGCGACGACGAATCCCTGAAATATCCGCCCTACAACCCCCGGAAAGACAGGCGGCCGCAATGGATGAAAGACCTGGGCCAATGGGCCGCCGGCAACATACGGCTCCTCCGCAATCTGATGCTGGGCGCACTGGGACTGCTCATCATCGTCGCGATCGTCCTGTTCATGAGCAAAAACGATATTCCCGTTTTCAGGTGGGGATCGCGGCGGAAGCCGGCCGAAAGCGACGTGGCGGAAGAGATCGGTCAAACCGACCTGGAAGCCCTAGCCCTCGCCGCCCGCAATGCCGGGCAACTGCGCGAAGCCGTCCGCTTCCGGTATCTGCATGCGCTTCACCTGCTGGAAAACGTGGGGCTGATCACCCGGACGAAAGACAAAACCAATATGGATTACCTCCGCGAACTGGGCCGTACCAGCTATTACCAGCCCTTCGCCGCCATCACGCTGCAATACGAATATGTGTGGTACGGAAAGATGTCGCTGAGCGAAGCGCAGTATGGGCGGGTGAACGAGGCATTCGAAGATTTTAAAAACTCCTTGACCAAATAACCGCAGTGAGTAAACGCATTATCATCATCGTTCTTGCCGCCGCCGTGGTTGTGCTGTTCCTGCTGTTGCTGCTGGGCGTCCGGCACGTGGCTTCGCCCGTGTTCGACGCCGCGCAGGACCCGCGCTACCAGCGCCAGGAGATACATTACGGGAACAAGAGCACCCGGCCTTACGGCGGGAAAGTGGCTTTTTCGCTGCTCGACGGATATTTTAACGGCAGGGCCCCCCGCCGGGTAACGCGCCCTTTCTCCTACACCTATCGCAATTCCGATAACCTGAAAGGCAACAATTCCGTGTACATCGCGGTAGCCACACAGCTTTTCCTCACGGAGAAGGATGCGGAAGATATGTCGGCCTACGTATCGGCCGGCAACCAGTTGTTCCTGGTGGTAGAGGGCACCGACTCCCTCCTCCAGAGAACCTTCGGTTTCAGAACGACCGAGCCGTTATTTGACTATCAGCCTTCCTCCGCCGTGCAACGCTTCGTCAACCCGGCCTTTTCGCCGGACACGGTGTTTTCCGGGAAGGGGATTCCCATGAACAGCCACCTGGTACTGGCCGATAGCGATACGTCCATCATTACCATCCTCGGCAACAATGCGGCGCATCAGCCCAACTTCTTCCGCGTGCAACACGGCGAAGGCCAGCTTTTCGTGCTGCTCAACCCCATGAGCTGGACCAACTCCTGGCTCCTGGAAAACAACAACGTGCAGGCGCTCACCTGGCAAATGGCGTATCTGCGGATGCATGCGGACCATGTGTATTGGGACGAATTCTATAAGTATCAGCTCATGCCCCGCTCGTCAGACAACTTCTCCGACATGCAGGTGATGCTGAAATATCCGCCGCTGAAATGGGCGCTCTGGCTGGCATTGCTCCTGGTGGCCCTGTACATTTTCAGCGAAAGCAAGCGCCGCCAGCGCATCATCCCCGACAAGCCCGTGCTCCGCAACAATTCCATCGATTTTGCGGAAACCCTCGGCCGGCTGTACTACCTTCATCACAACAACGCCAACCTGGCCCAGAAAATGGTCCAGCACCTGCTCGAATACATCCGCCAGCATTATTTCCTCAACACCGCGCAGATCGACGCCGAATTCATCAGCGGCCTCGCCCGCAAGTCGGGATTCCATCGGGAATACGTGGAAGCAATGATGCAGATGGTAATGGAAGTGCGGACAGGGGCGTATGTGGATGACGAGTATCTGCATAATTTGTATAACAGCATCTATCAATTCTATCAAAATCCGAAATAATGGACATTAACACCTTTGTGCCGCGGACCGACCTGGCCGACCTTCACAGTGCCGTGAACGCGATCCGGAACGAGATCGGGAAAGTAATTGTAGGGCAGCACCAGATGGTAGACCTGCTGATCACCGGTTTGCTGGCCAACGGGCATGTGCTCGTGGAAGGCGTTCCCGGTGTGGCCAAAACGCTGGCGGCCAAGTTGCTCGCCAGTACCATCGACGCGAAGTTTTCCCGTATGCAGTTCACGCCGGACCTCATGCCGGCCGACGTGTTGGGGACTTCCATCTTCAACCCGCAAAGCAAGGAATTCGAATACAAGAAAGGCCCGGTTTTCGGGAATATCATCCTGATAGACGAGATCAACCGCGCCCCGGCCAAAACGCAGGCCGCGTTGTTCGAAGTGATGGAGGAACGGCAGATCACCAACGACGGCGTTACCCATATCCTCGATTCGCCTTTTATGGTGGTGGCCACGCAAAACCCCATCGAGCAGGAAGGTACTTACCGGCTGCCGGAAGCCCAGCTCGACCGTTTCCTTTTCAAAGTGGACGTGAAATATCCCGCCTTGCAGGATGAGATCGCCATTCTCCAGGCCGCCAACGCCCGCGGGGGCGACCATTCCGCCGTGGAGCAGGTGGAAACCGTGGTGACGGCCGCTACCGTGATCCGGCTCCAGCAACAGGTGCGGGGCATCCTCATGGAAGAGAAACTCCTGCAATACGTAGCCACGCTGGTGAACGAAACGCGTAACAACCCGGGCATTTACCTCGGCGCTTCGCCGCGCGCATCCGTAGCGGTGATGAACTGCGCCAAAGCCGTGGCCGTGATGAACGGGCGCGATTTCGTGACGCCTGACGATGTGGTGTACATCCTTCCCCATGTGCTCCGCCACCGTATCATCCTCACGCCCGAACGCGAAATGGAAGGCATTTCGCCCGACGAAGTGATCGCAGAAATCCTCAAAGCCGTAGAAGTACCCAGATAATCCACAACATGCCCATCACCCGATTTTATCGATCGCTGTTCTTCCGCAACCGCCTGTATCTCTCGCTGGGCGTGCTGGTGCTGGTTTGCATCACGGGCTTTTTCATTCCGGCCGCGTTCACGGCCGCTTTGATCGGCTTTGCCGTGTGGGTGGGACTGATCCTGCTCGATCTGCTGATGCTGTACTCGCCGGGAAAGGCCATCGAAGCGGAAAGGACCATGGCGGAAAGGTTCAGCAACGGCGACGATAACCCCGTCCACTACACGATCCGCAGCAAATACGGATTCCCGGTGCGCGGCGAAGTGATGGACGAATTGCCGTTCCAGTTCCAGCGGCGCGATTTCACCATTCCCCTGAAACTGGAAGCCGGCGGCGAAACCCGCGTCCAATTCACCTTACGGCCCGTGGAAAGAGGCGAGTACGCTTTCGGGAAACTGCACGTCTACACCTGGAGCCCCTTCGGCCTGGTGTGCCGCCGCTTTTCGCTGGACGCTGACCAAACCGTGAAAGTTTATCCATCTTTCATCCAGCTGCGCAATTACGAACTGTTTTCCGTCAAACATAAACTCAACGAGCTCGGTGTGCATCGCCGCCGCGTGATCGGCCACAGCATGGAGTTCGATCATATCAAGGAATATATCCGCGGAGACGATGTGCGCACCCTCAACTGGAAAGCCACCGCACGCAGAGGCAACCTCATGGTCAATAGTTATACGGAAGAACGATCGCAGCTCGTGTATTGCGTGATAGACAAAGGCCGCAACATGAAAATGCCTTTCGGCGGCCTCACCCTGCTCGACTACGCCATCAACGCCACGCTCGTTTTCAGCAACGTAGCCATGCAGAAGGGCGACAAATCCGGCCTCATCACCTTCACCGGCAAACAGACGGAAGTACTGCCCGCAAGCAACAAAAAAGTCCAGCTCAATAAAATCCTCGATCAGCTCTACGCCCAATCCACCGACTGGATGGAGACCGATTTCGAGCGGCTGGGCGTGCATCTGCGGGCTTCGCTGTCGCAACGCTCGTTCCTCATGCTGTTCACCAACTTCGAATCGCTGTCGGGCATGCAGCGGCAACTGCCGTACCTGAGGCAGCTCGCCAAATACCATATGCTGCTGGTCGTGTTTTTCGAGAACACGGAACTGAAAGACCTGAACGAAAAGCGGATGGTGGAAACGGAAGACATTTACATGCAGGTGATCGCCCAGAAATTCGCGCACGAGAAAAAGCAGATCGTCCGCGAACTGGCGCAGGCGGGCATTATGAGCCTCCTCACGCCGCCGGAGCACCTCACCGTCAACGTTGTCAATAAATACCTGGAGCTCAAATCCCGGATGGTATTGTAATTCGGATTGCCCGAAATGAAGAAGCGCCGGTCTGCAAGTGAGACCGGCGCTTTTTTGTGTCAAATACTTATCGGCGGCGTGGCGGCCCGCTGTCTTCTTCTTCCGTTCCCAGCTCGAATTCTTTTGGTCCTTTTTTCCCCAGCTTGTTGAACTTGCGGATGTTGTACGTCAGGTTCAGGCTGAGGTACCGAACATTGCGGCGGTTGTTGGAATATTGTTCGTAGTCTTTCGTCAGCTCATAGAAATTCCGGACGCTCGATCCGAAGATGTTTTCCACGGAGAAAGCCAGGTTCAGCTTCCGCTGGAAGAGGTTCACCTGTCCTTTCAGCCCGCTGCCGAAACGCGCTTCCTGCTTGCCCTGTGCGTAGTAACGGGGGCCGTTGTAGCGGAAGTTCGCCGATACGGAAAATACGCGGATGCGGTAGCTGGTCCAGACGTTGAGGTGGCTCGTCCACCCGGAAACATGCGCGAATTTCTCGCTCACCGCGCCCTGCCCGTCTTCCCCGCCGTCGGTCTTGGTATCGTAGTACCGCAAACCGCCGTTGATATTCAATTGCAGCGCGCCCTTGTTGTTATTGGTGGCTTTGAAGAAATGGGAATTCAGGGTGATGTACGCGTTATTGTCGCGCCGCGACGCCAGGTTCACGAACGTGCTCGTATTGATGATCGTGGTATCGTTGATATGCTCCACGCGGGTGTAGCGCGAAATGATATCGTCTGCGTCCTGCTTTTCCAGGCCCACTTTCAGCGAGTGCGATTTCACCTGGAGGCTGTACTCGGCCCTGTAATCTTTCGTGAACGAAGGGCGCAGGTTGGGATTGCCCGTGCGGATGTTGAAACTGTCTGTCGTATTCACGAACGGGTTCAGCTGCTCGGGAGACGGGCGGTCCATGTTCCTCGAATAGTTGAACGAGAGCTGCTGTTGCTTGTAATCGTAGCTGAAATTCACGCCCGGCGCGAAGTTGGTGTACTTGAACGGAACGCTGCTCCGCAACGAGTCCAGTAGCGCCATCTGGTTGAAGAACTGCACGCCCGGGTTGAAGCGCAGGTTGGCGCGGTGGTCTTTCCAGGGACTATAGTTAATGCCCGCGGAGCTGCGGATTTCGTAGGTTTCGTTGTTGAATTCGTTGCCGGCGAAGGTTTCGCGGGATTGGGAGCCGTTGTACACCAGCCTTCCGGTAACGCTGTAACCCAGTTTGGGATTGTTTTTCCCCGTAGTGGCGTTAATGGCGTAGTTCTGGTTGAAAGACGTATAATCTGTGCTGAGGCGCGGTGCGTCGAGGAGCTCCTTGTCGTTCACGTTCTTCCGCTTCGCGATGTTCTCGTTGTCGTTGGCGCTGATGTTGGCCGAAGCGCTGAGGTCATAGAACTTCCCTTTGCCCAGGGGCTGCCGGAAGTGGATGTTCGTCCGCATGCTGTAGCTGCCGTTTTGCTGGCTGTTGCGCTGCAGCGACGTATCGTCTGTCAGCGGGTACAGGTAATCGTTGTAGCCCCTGCCGCTGGTGCCGGCCTTGGTGAAGTTGAACCCGGCTTCCAGGCGCTTGTCTTTCTCTTCATACTCTTTGAAATAGTTCCAGTCCGTCACCGCGCGATAGCCGCCACGGCGGTTTTCGCTGTCCTGGTCCTTGAGCATGGTGGGTTTGTGGTCTTTATTGCTATTGATGGAATTGTTCTGTCCGTTGGCGCCATCGCCCGTCCAGCCGAGGGTTACCGCGCCGCGGAGGAATTCCTTGTCGGTGAATTTGCGTTCGTAGCGGGTGTTGAGGTTGTGGTTGAAGTTGTACGAGGTGCGGAAGTTCTTTTGGGAAAGGAAGGAACTGTCGCCCCCGGGCGTTTTCGGGAAATAGGTACGTTGCAGGTAGCTGGAATCTGCGTTGTATTGTGCGTTGTTGAAATAGGTGATCTGGAAGGGCGCCATGTTCATGTTGAAGCGCATCTTGGCGTTGAGGTTGCGCCGGCTGTCGATCCCGGCCGTTACTGCGGCGGAATACCCGCGGAACTGTACTTTCCGGGTAATGATGTTGATGTACCGGATGTTGGTGCGGCCTTCCACGAGTGCCTGTTCTGCATCCACGGCGTCTGGCGGCTGTTTCAGCACTTCGATCCGTTCGATCATGAAAGAGGGCAGGTTGTTGAGGTAACTGTTGGCGTCCATGCCGGTGTGGGCGATGGGTTTGTTATCGACATAAAACCGCACCTGGTCTTTCCCTTCCATGGTGATATTGTTATTGGCGTCGATGGTGACGCCGGGCACGTATTCGAGCAATTCCATGCCGGTGCCGCCGGGAAGGAAGTTTTCGTCGGGTGTGAAGATGATGGAGTCCTTGTTCATGGTGAACATTTTCTTTTGGCCTACCACTTCCACTTCCTTGAGGGCGCGTGCGCCGGTTTCGAGGATCACGGTGCCGAGGTCCCACTGCGGGCGCTCGTTGCTGAGCCTGACCTTGGCAAAGTAAGGCGTAAAGCCCATGGTGGCCACTTTCACGAGGTAGCTTCCGTAGGGTACGGGCTTGAGCACGAACGTCCCCTTTTCATCTGCGGCAACGCCGTTGATGACGGTGGAATCGTCTTCGTTCAACAGGGCTACGGTGGCGAAGGGGATCGGTTCCTTGTTGCCTGTTTGCTGCACTTTGCCGCTGATGGCACCGGTTTCCGAATCTTTGTTTGACGGGGGCTGCTGTGCGTAGGCTTCCTGTTGGGTGAACATGCATCCGAGCCAGCACAGGCACGCCGCGATGGCGCCCATACCGGTTTTAGGCGTGAATCTCATCTAAGGTATAATTCTATAGGTTGATGCCGAAAAATACGCATCCATCGGCCGCCAGACGGGTGTTTTACACCTGTGCATGATTTACGGGATAAATGGTAACGCCATTTTCCGGCAAGGAAAACGTGGTTCGTTCATGATGATAGACGTCATTACGGCGCAAAACGTTTAAGCGGCACACGTGATAATGGAGGAGCGGGGAATGGGGAAGATGGGCGGTAGGAAAAAAGAAGGACAGCCGCAAAATTCTGCAACTGTCCTGTACTGTCCTGATATGTTGGCTTACACGGCCAGGTAAGCCCCGTCTACCGGGTAATACGACCCGGTGACGAACGAAGCTTTATCGGAACTGAGCCAGATCACGAGCTCCGCCACTTCTTCCGCCTTTCCGAGCCGGCCGATGGGATGTTTGGAAATAAGCATGTCTATGGTCGCCTTATCCATTTGCGCCAATAGCGGCGTGTCGATGAAGCCCGGGCCCACGGCGTTCACACGAACGCCCTGCACGGAATATTCCGCGGCGGCATTTTGCGTTAGCCCCACCACGCCATGCTTGGCGGCCACATACCCCGCAGCATGCGCGAAACCCACCTGCGCGAGGATAGACGCCATGTTCACAATGGCGCCGCCGCCGTTTTTCAGCATCGCGGGCAGCTGGTATTTCATACAGTAAAATACGCTGGAAAGATTGATGGCGATGACCCTGTCGAACCCTTCCACGCTCATATCCGCCACGGCCGCGGATTCTCCGCCGATGCCCGCGTTGTTGCAGGCGAAATCGAGGCGGCCATAATGTTGCAGCGTTTCGTTCACCAGTTTTTCGCATTGATCGGGCCGGCTCACGTCGCACGCAACGAATTGCGCGTCCCCACCGGCTTTGCGGATCTTTTCCACCACCGCCTTTCCATGCTCCCCGTTAATGTCCGATACGATCACTTTTGCGCCATGCCGTGCGTACAGGAATGCCGTAGCCTCCCCGATACCGGAACCCGCGCCGGTTACCAATGCCACTTTTCCGGAAAAAAACTGTTCCATCATGTAAGATTTAAAAGATGAATAATCGATAGGATTACCGTGTAAGTGCAGTAGGTTTAACGTAAAATGGCCGGGGAATGTTTGTTGGCCTAAAGGTACGGGCAGGCCGTGTTAGGGAAATCCTAAGATTTTGCACCCATAACATATTAGTGTCATATCTTGCCGGGGGAGATAATAATTATCGTGATTTTCAGTTAAAAGGGTTCCCATGTACGCGAAAATGCGACCGCCGACACTGTTCCGCCTTATGATTGCCGCCCTGCTGCTCCCTTCAGCGGCCTGGGCACAGAACCTGTTGGCCAACCCCAGTTTCGAAATCATCAATATCTGTACGGAATACCGCGCCCCCTGCGCCCCGGTAGCCTGGGAAAGCGTCTCGCCCGCCAGCAAGCTGCTATTCAACTATCATACTTACCGTAACAAAGCAGGGCATCAATACATTGTTTTATTGGCCGGCGATACGCGGGAAGACCGCAACTACGCCCAAACCCGGCTGTTGTGCCCGCTCCGGAAAGGACAGCGCTACCGCCTGTCCGGCATCGTAGGCGCCACCGGTAAGCTCCAGCCGGAACTGGATTTTTACCTGTCGAAAGATTATGTTTTCCGCGAACAGGGCCGCGCGCTCACCGATCTGAAGCCCACCGTTACTTTCCGGAAAGAACAGGTGGTGAAGGAGCTGGAGAAGAATTTCTACAGGATGGAGATGGAGTTCGAGGCTGGGGACGACTACACGCATCTGCTCATGGGCCGGATGGAGTTGCTGCCTTCCCGGCGGCCCGAGGGGCCCGAATCCGTTTACATCGATTGGCTGGAACTGGTTCCGGTGGATGGGCGCCCCCTGTGCCCGGAAGCCTCCGCGATAGAAGATTCCCTGGGCCGGCGGTTCCACCGCCACTCGCTGCCCGGCCAGGCGGTCTCATCCATCAACCCGGTGGTCCCCCTCATCAGGCCCGGCTGTGTCGACATCGATATCCCCGGGCCGGAGATCTTCACCGCCACCGGGCGGGAACGCTATCCCAGGTCGGCCGCCCGCGTAGATTCCATGATCCTGCGATACGAGCCCCGCGGAGGCCGGCGTGTGTTCATCACCGGGGTGCATTTCGACTTCGCCACCAAAAAATTCGATAAACAGGCGTCCGCGCAGCAGGCGGAATCCGTTCGCCAGGTGCTGGTGAAGGATTTCGGGTTCAGTAGCGACGATATCAAGCTCATCGTCCTCGACTCGGCCATCCCCCGTTTCGATTTCAGCTCGCCCACCGGCCGCGCGCGGAACAATTACGTGGCGATCGAGTTTTGTGTGGCCGTCGAGCCCCCGCCGCCACCGGTCATCGAAACGGTGAAGATCGCCCCGCCGCCGGATACGCTCGTCATCCCCGACATACTTTTCAAATTCGACCGCCACGAGCTGAACCCCGCGCTCTTCGGCACCCTGGATTCCCTGGTGGCCAAAATCCCCCGGAGCCCGGGCGTCTCGCTGCAACTGGTAGGCCATACAGACAACGCGGGGGCCGACGATTACAACCTGCTGCTTTCCCAGCGCCGGGCAGCATCGCTGGCAGATTACCTGCGCGGGAAAGGTCTGGGCGATTTCATCCTCACCGTCGGCGGCGAAGGCGAGCACCGGCCCGCATTCCCCAACGATACGCCGGAAGGGCGGCGGCGCAACCGGCGGGTGGAGATCATCATTTACAGGCAATAACCCAGGCAAGCAAGCATAAAAAAGAAAGCCGGCAACACAGGTTGACCGGCTTTTCTGTTCAATATGACGATTGATGCGCTACTTGGTGATGTAGGAACGGAGCATCCATGCCATTTTTTCATGCTGGCGCAACAGGCCGGTCACGAAATCGCTGGAGCCGAGGTCTTTCTGCTTGTCGGCGAACTCGGTGATCATTTCGCGGAGGCCGCGGATGATGGTCTCGTGATCGTCCAGCAGATTTTTGATCTGTTCGGATTGAACGTTGGTGTATTCCGGTTCCAGGAGGTTGGTCAGTTTCAGGAAATCTACAAGGCGGCCGGTGCTGTAATGGCCGATCATGCGGATGCGTTCCGCCACTTCGTCGATAATTTCCGCCAGCTCGTTGTACTGGTTTTCGTAGAAACCGTGCATTTCCATGAAGTTATCGCCGACTACGTTCCAATGGTAATTGCGGGTTTTCGTATAAAGTACCTGCTCGTCTGCCAGTAAAACCTGTAATCTTTCTGCTACCGCCTTCAGGTGGTTTTCTCCGATGCCGATGTTTGCTTTCATGATTAATAATATTTTTTAATATGAAATAATGGTTACAACTCTATGAGGGCGTACACTTTGTTGTTGAGGTAGCGCCCGCCGGGGTTTCGTGCGGTATAGTCCATATTGATCCAGTACTCGCCGTTCATTTCATGATAATATAACTCTTTAACGGGCGGATTGTTGAAAAGCAGGATAATTGCCTGTTTCATCGTTTCGAAATCGTCTTTATTACCACAATACAGTTCCGGGTAAGCATGCCCCCGGATGAGCACGATGCGCATCCGCGCGCCGATGGATTCCATGCAAGACATCATGAGGATGCTGTGGTCGTCACAATCGCCGCCCATCCCGTTCTGGATCGTTTCCCTGGCCGTGGCGAAGTATTCGTCGCGCTGGGAATCGTTCACATACTTGAAATTTTCCCGGATATATCTGTAAAGAGAAAGATATCTGACGATACGGCCATATTTCGGGAAGTATTCGTCATAATAATCCACGGAATGTTTAACGGAAAAGTTGCGGACGAGGGAGTCGTTGTAATTGACTTTCTCCCGGATGCCGCGAACGGTTTTGTCGACGTAGGTTTCCACTTTCCGGGGGTAGAAGCTGAGGATGTCCAGCTGCTTGCTGTCTTTGGTGCCCCAATTCCCCTGTACCATGCCCTGGTAATCGTTCACCACGTTCTGGAAAGTATATTTCCCCGTAAACTGGTTAACGATCAGGGCGCCGGCCACCAGCACGAAGGCGGGGATGATGAGCGGGCGGAAGATCCATAACAGGAGCCGGGTAAAGAGGAACGCGATCAGTATGGACACGAACAGGTCGATATGCCACGCGCCCACCTGGATCACGGGCATGAACCGGTTGAGGTAGGGGGCCAGGGGCAGGACGGTCAACAGGCTCAGCAGGTTCAGCAAAAAATGCTGAAATGTCGTGTATTTGCTCTGATCGATAGGCATTGCCGGTAATACACCGCAAAATTATGCCAATTCCACCGGTAAACCGCTTAATGTTCCACGAGCCCGGGAAGGGTCTGGATAAAAGTGGTGCTCTGGCGGATGACGATCATTTTTTGCTGTGCGTCCTTTTTCTGTTTGTCCATCTGGAGTTGATGGTAAATCCGGTCGAGGATGCTGTAATTCAGCAGTGCGAAAATCTTGAAATCGAGTTTCTGGGCCGTATCCATGGCGGATTCCGCTGCGCGGATCGCTTTGTTGAACTCCTGGTCGTGCAGGTGGATTTGCGCGGCGATGATTTTCTGCAGCGTTTCGATGTGCTTGCCGTTGTAAAATTCGGCAGGATAATGTTTCAGGATACTGTCTACATGGCAGCTCAGCCTTCTGGCCGAATCCACGTCGCCGGTATGGATGTGCGCCTGGGCTTTCCAGCAGAGCATCATGAGGCGGAACGGGTCTGTCCGGTTGAAAAGGATACTGGGGTGTTGTTCGAACAGCCGGCTGGTGAACAATAGCAGCTGATGGTAATCTCCCATGAGGAGGAAAATGAAACAGAGCGCCCGGTACACCGCTTCTTCGCCGGTGGAAAGGGGTTTCTGTTTGCCGAAGTTCCAGCACGAGGCGTAATGATAGATCTTGTCTTTCATCTCTTCGTCGATCTGCCCGAATTTCAGGTATTCGTAGATGAAGAGGAACGCGGCGTAAGGGGTGATCCACATTTCGCCCGCGGGCTCGCCTGCACATAGCTTGCGGATGTTGGTCAGCTCGATTTCGCATTGCTCCGCATCCAGCTGCATCAGCGCCATCACGAACAGGTTGCACCGGATCTTCAGCCGGTCGTCTGCCGATTCGGCCATGTTCAGCAGCGTATTGAGCACCTTTCTTTTCTTGAAATGCATGAAATCGTCGGAGATGAACTGCCCGAACGGGTTTTTCCGGAAATATCCCGGCGGGAAAATGTTGGATAGCTGCTCCTGGTGCGCGCCTTCCTGCTGGTAATGCAACACTACGTATTCCAGCAGGTGCGCTTTTTCGGAAGTGGCCAGCGGCAGGCGGAAGAAATCCCGGATGCCGTCTGCCTGCCCGCGGGTGATCGCGTAGCGCAGCAGCCATTTGAATACGGCGATGCGGAACGGGCTCTGCGGGAAATCGGCCAGGACCACCTCCAGCAAGGGGGCGGAAACGTTCTGTTGGTGCAGGTTCACGTAATGCATGGCCGTGAAGTACTCCAGCAGGAAATTATGCGCGAAACGGACCTTCACGTTGAACATGATCTCCTGGCTGAGGTTTTCCTCCACTAATATATTATCCGCCAACAGCTCCTTATACGCCGGGAAGTAATCGGCGTTCTGGTTGAGGAGACTGCTTTTGTCGGTATATAAACCGGCCCTTCCCATATCGAGCAGCTTCAGCAGTTTTTCGATGAGCTGCATTTTGAAAGTGTTGGCCGGTGAATTGAAGACGCGGTTCTGGATGAACCGGGATATGATTTCGAACAGGCTGAGGTTTTCGTCGACGAATGAATGGTCGGGCGTGTTGCTCAGCTGGCAGAAAAGCTGGAGATAGTAAGGATGGCGGAGCTTCTGGAGGAAGCTGTCGGAAAAGAGGCGGACGGTGGCCGGGTCGAAATCGAAGTTATATAACACGGATTTGAGCTCCAGGTCTGTCAGCGGCGGGATGTTGGTGTTGGTTTCTTCGTCCATTTCCGTGCCGAGGTACCAGTATTTGCGGAAGGCGGGGTACTGGTGCGACTGGTGGAATACCTCTCCCCAGGTGCTGGAGCGGATGGAGAGGATCACTTTTACCCAAGGGTGGAGCTCGTTGGAGTAAACGAAATCTTCCAGTTTATTATATAGGAGTTTGAGTTTGTCTGCGCTCATGGCGATCTCGTCGAACCCGTCGATGATGAGGATGAGCCGGCCAGACCTTTCATCTGGGTGCTTGGTGAAATATTCGCGGAAGTTGTCGCCGTTGCCGAGGTTCAGTTGGTTATCGAGCCAGGAGGAGAGGGAGAATCCTTTGAGGAGGAGGCTGCCTGCGGCGTGGGCGTTGATGAACCAGCAGATGTCTTGCGGGCAGGCGGGCGATCTGCCGAACCAGTAATGTTCCGCGGCGTGCACGAGGGAGGTGGATTTTCCCCAGCCAGCCGGCGCGATGAGTACGGTGGCGGCGTATTTGGATTCGAGGAATTTCTCGATATGCTGGAGGCAATAACCGCGGGAGATGGTGTTGTCGAACGGGAGGCCGCAGCGGTTGCGGAGGGTGAGGATGGTGTAGTGGGAAACGGCGGACGCTTTGCGGCGAACGTCGTCCCATTTGGATGCATCCTGCCCCGCAGGTTGATCGAATTGCTTCTTGTAGAAATGGTTTTGAAAATCTTCCCAATCACGGAAGCGGCAATATTGCGCGAGCGTGTTGAGGGTGTAGCGGGAGAAGCTGTGTTGCGTAACGGCGAATCCGAATACCCTTTTGAGGGTAGTTTCACTAACCAGTTTTCCTGTGTGGTTCATGATAGCCTGCGTGAGATGCTTGCATTGATTGGGTTGCAGATTCTCGACGCCGAATTGCCGCAATACTTCCGACTGTAAGGTAATAATGAAGTCGTAGGACAGATCGATCATAAGGGCGTACAATTAATGGATTAGGATTATGGTATGCCGGGATCCTGATTGAAATGAATAAGTACGTAAAGGAATGAACGTTTGGATTTCGGTTTTTAACAAATGAACAGAATGAACAGATGTATGCATAGAGATAAGTTGTTTATAATTATCTGATAATCATGTCAATATAATATACTAACCCCTGCGGAAATTTTTTTAATAATCTGTGCTCCTAACTATTTTATTAACAGAGAGCCTAAAATGAACAGAAAGGATGAACGGGCGATGCATAAATATTTTGATTTGACCTGAAGGTGACAAGTTTTGTGAATGCGCCGCGATACAAAGTATGAACTGTTTTTGTTCAATATAATCAAAAATGAACAAAATGAACAGGATTTCTAATAATGAACGGAACGGCAGTTGTGTATTGGAATGAATAAGAATGGCCTATCGATTTCGCATCTCCGCCAGTTAATTTAGCATCGTTAAATCGCTTCGAGAATCCATGATATTAAACCGAAGAATGCATCCTATCAAAAACTGTTTATCGCGCGGCTTTGTAATCCTGAACCTTTTTGATGCAGACAGTCATTCTCCATTTTCATCATAGCCTCTGCAGCCAGAGTCGTTTGACCGGGAAACCCTGCTTCCAACCAAAACAGTAGTTCCTTCCCGACGTGTTCGAAAGATCAACACAAGCATAATATAAACCCAAACCATTGTCGTATGAGTTGTAATGTTACTCCGAATTGCTTATGGCGCTTCTTCCTCGTGCTGTCCGCAGCCCTGGTGCTCGGATGGAACGGAAACGCGCGCGCTGCAGCCCCTGCAGCATATAAACAATATTGGTGGTACCCGGAGAAAGCCCCGTCGCCCCTACCCGAAAACTGGTACGGGAGATCCCCGATGTTGCATGACGATGCCAGGCTATCCTGGCTAAATGTCATGTCTATACGTAGTTTCTTCGCCGCCGGGCCCATCTACTCCCGCGGCACTACGGCGTCCAACATCCTCAACCCGCTGCTTTGTATCGGTTGCTCGATATCAGATCCCAACTTCGCGATCGATAACGATCCCAACACCGCCGCATTATATAATATGGAGGTAGGGCTCATCGCAGAAATGGGCCAGCGGATCGTGTTCCCCGGCACCTACGAAGCGGGCGACAGCCTCGTGGTCGACTTCGCGCTGACCACCACCGGTTTGGTAGACGCTTCCGTGCTGAATAACGTTCGCGTGCGCACGTACCTCGGCAGCGGCAACACCGCCAAACAGGACATCAGGCTCGGCTCCGCCGTCAACGTACAACTCCTCGGCGTCGGCTCCACCGGTAAAAGAAGGGCCGTGATCCCCATCACCGGCCAGTTCGACCAGGTGGCCATCACCTTCGGCGGGCTCGTCAGCCTTTCGTACGACATGCAACTCTTCCAGGCCGCCGCCGTGGTGCCTGTAACGATTACCCCTGCCGCAGATCCGATCATCAGTCCCGCAGGCCAGGCCGCTACCATGACGGCCTCCCACCGCCTCGGCGCCGCTACCTTCCGTTGGTACGACGCGCCCACTGGCGGCACCCTGCTGAATACCGGCGCCACCTACGCGCCGGTGCTCACCCGCGGCGTCCATGATTACTATGTAGAAGCCACCACAACCGCCGATGGCCTCACCAGCATACTTCGTACCGGCGTTACCGTAGACGTAGGCGGCGGGCCCGGACTGCTCTGGAGCTACGGCGACCAGCAGGAAAGCCCCAAACTCGGCGGTATCTGCGCGCTTTGCTCGGTTGCCGATCCCGATAACGCGATCGATGCAGACCCCGCCACCTTCAGCACCATCTCCTCGCCCGTAGGCGTGGCCAGCACAGTAGGCCAGCTGATCAAGTTCCCGGGGATTTACCAGTCGGGAGACAGTATCGTCCTCGACCTGGAGCTGCCCGGCGTGCTGTACACGAAATCCATCCTCACCAATATTTCCCTCCAACCCTACCTCGGCGCCGCCGCCGCAGGGCCTTCCATCAGCCTCGGCACGGACCTTGTCCATGTTCAGGCACTGGGCGTCGGGCTGGGAGGTACCCCCAAATTCCGCGTGAGCGTTCCCGCATCCGCCTCCTTCGATGGTGTGCAGGTAAACCTCAACGCAGTACTGGCAGAACTTGCCACCCTCCGCGTATATGAAGCAGTAGCCATGATCCCCGTGGCCGTGAGCCCCGCGGCCCCCGTCGTTCCCTACGGAACTTCGGCCAGCCTCGCCGCCACGGTCCGCCCCGCCGGCGCCACGTTCAACTGGTACACCACCCCCACCGGCGGCTCGCCAGTGAGCACCAGCGCCACTTTCAACACCCCGAACCTCACCCGCAGCACCACCTACTATGTGGAAGCGGTTGCCAACGGCGTTACCAGCTACACCCGCACCGCAGTGCCCGTTAGGGTTGGCGGAACCGACGGGCCGCTCTGGACGTATGGCGATACGGAAACGAGCCCCGTCCTCAGCGGCGTTTGCGTGGGTTGCTCCGTTACCAATCCGCAACTGGCGGTAGACCAGGACACGACCACCGCGTCTACCATCAATCTCGCCGTGGGCGTACTTTCCAATGCAGGCCAGCTGATCCGCTTCCCGGGCAATTACCATGCGGGAGACAGCATCATCCTCGACCTGGGCATCCCCGCCGGCCAGTTGCTTTCACTGCAACTGCTGAGCGGCATCAGGGTAGAAACATTCAACGGCAGCACCGCCAACAACGATGCGGCCGCTTTCAATACCAACCTTGCGAACGCATTTGCGCTCGGTATCGGGGTGGGCCCCACCGGTAAGTTCCGGGTTAGCCTGCCAGTGAATGCCGATTTCGATGCGGTGCAGATCTCGCTGGCCCCGCTCATCGGCGGCCTGGCGAACCTGCAGGTGTATGAAGCCACGGCCACAATTCCTGTGGCGGTGAACCCCGCCATACAAACCGTTCCCTACGGAACATCCGCTACAATCACTGCCGCGAACCGGCTGGCTACGGCCACTTTTAACTGGTACACCACGCCCACCGGCGGTTCTCCGGTGTTTACGGGCGCCACTTTCAACACGCCCAACCTCACGGCAAAAGCGCGTTATTATGTGGAGGCCGCTACGCCAGACGGCAAGAAGAGCTTTACCCGAACCCTCGCCACGGTGAACCTCGGTGGCGGCGCCGGCCCGCTGTGGTCGTACGGTTTTGAAGAAGAAAGCCCGAAACTCGGCGGCGTTTGCCTGCTCTGCTCCGTATCCGACCCCGGCAACGCGGTAGACGGCAATCCCACCACATTCAGCACGCTGTCTTCGCCGGTAGGCGTTGCCAGCACCGTAGGCCAACTCATCAAATTCCCCGGTATCTATCAGTCGGGAGACAGCATCATCCTGGACCTGGAGCTGCCCGGCGTAATCTACACCAAATCGATCCTCACCAATATCACCCTGCAACCTTACCTGGGCGCTGCCACGGCAGGTCCGGCCATGAATCTCGGTACAGACCTCATTCATGTACAGGCGCTGGGAGTCGGATTGGGCGGAACGCCGAAGTTCCGTGTCAGCATGCCGGTCACTACTTCGTTCGACGCGGTACAGGTGAACCTGAACGCGGTACTTGCCGAACTGGCTACCCTTCGCATTTATGAAGCCGTGGCCATGATCCCCGTGTCCGTTACCCCGAACCCGGCCGTTGTGCCGTATGGAACGAGCGCGAGCCTCAGCGCAACGGTTCGTCCTGCGGGGGCTACGTTCAACTGGTACACCGCTCCTACGGGCGGATCGCCGGTGGGGACGGGCGCAACGTTCAACTCGCCGAACCTGACCCGCAGCACCACTTATTATGTAGAAGCAACCGCAGGCGGCGTTACCAGCTATGTTCGGACGGCCGTTCCCGTGCGGGTTGGCGGTGCCGACGGGCCGCTATGGTCTTATGGCGATAATGAAACCAGTCCTGTATTGAGCGGCGTCTGCCTCGGCTGCGCTGTCAATAATCCCGGGCTGGCGGTAGACGAAGACACGACCACCGCTTCTACGATCACCATCCCGCTGGGCGTGCTTTCCAATGCCGGCCAGTTGATCCGTTTCCCGGGGAATTATCATCCGGGCGACAGCATCATCCTCGACCTTGGAATTCCTGCCGGTCAGCTGCTTTCCCTGAATCTGCTGAACAGCATCCGGATAGAGACTTTCAACGGGACTACTTCCAACAACGATGCGGCGGCGTTTAGCACCGCGCTCGCCAATGCGCAGGTGCTGGGCATTCCCGTAGGGCCTACGGGTAAGTTCAGGGTAACATTGCCTGCCGGTGCAGACTTCGATGCCGTACAGATTTCGCTGGCCCCGGTAGTAGGCGGCCTCAGCAACCTGCAGGTTTACGAAGCCACGGCTATGGTGCCGCTGGCGGTTGCGCCTTCCGTGCAAACCGTTCCGCTGAATACTTCTGCCACTATTGGCGCTACCATTCGCCTGGGCAATGCCACGGTGAACTGGTACACCACACCCACCGGCGGCTCGCCGGTAGGAACGGGCGCCAGCTTCAATACACCGAATCTTACCCGCCAAACGTTTTACTTTGCGGAAGCCAGTACGCCGGATGGCAAGAAGAGCTTCGTGCGCACAATGGCTACGGTAAATGTGGGCGGTGGCCCTGGTCCGCTGTGGACGTACGGCGACCAGCAGATGAGCCCCGTCATCAGCGGTGTGTGCGTAGGCTGCAGCGTAACCGATCCTGCAAAGGCGGTAGACGAAGACACGACCACGTCTTCCCTCCTCAGCATGCCGCTGGGCGCGCTGGGCAGCATTTCGCAGGTGATACACTTCCCCGGCGTATACCAGGCTGGCGATAGCATCGCGCTGTTCCTGGAGCTGCCCGATCAGTTGTTTAGCCTTTCTGCGTTAGGTGGCCTCACCGCGCAGACCTATCTCAATAATGTTCCGAACGGAGACGCGATCGCGCTGAATAATAGTCTCGTAAGACTGGAGCCCCTGGGCCTCGGTGTTGGCAGCACGGGTAAATTCCGCGTAACGTTCCCGGTAGGAGCGAACTTCGATGGTGTGAGCATCGGAACAACCGCCGTGCTGGCCGGCCTGAGCGGGCTGCGCGTTTACGAAGCGGTCGCCTTCATGCCGTTGACCATCACGCCGCCGGCACCGGTAATCGCATCCGGTACCACAGCAACGATGACCGCCAGCGTTCGCGCACCGGGCGCTACCTATTCCTGGTTCACGCAACCGAAAGGTGGCACAGCGGTTGGCAATGCAGCGGCATTTACAACTCCGACACTTACGAGAACGAAACAATATTTCGCGGAAGCCTTCACGCCGGCAGACGGCAAACGGAGCTTCTCGCGCACCGCCGCCACGGTGACCGTGAACGGTGGCCCCGGCCCGTTGTGGACGTACGGCGACCTGCAGCAGAGCCCACTGATCGGCGGTATTTGCCTGGGTTGCGGCGTTTCGAACCCCGACCGTGCGGTAGACCAGGATACGACCACGGCATCGCAGATCACGATGACGGTGGGCGCACTCGGTACCGTAGGCCAATTGATCAAATTCCCGGGTACTTACCAGGCGGGAGACAGCATCGCGTTGTTCCTGGGTGTGCCCAACCAGCTGGTGAATGCACAACTGCTTTCCGGCATCAGGGTGGAAACCTATAGCGGCGACACGCCGAACGGGAATCCCATTACGCTCGATGCGGACATCGCCGACCTGCAATTGCTGGGGCTGGACGTAACCGGCGATGTGGCCAAATTCAAAGTGGTGATCCCGGCTACTACCGGCTTCGATGGCGTTCGGATAGACCTGAACGGTGTGGTGGCCGCGCTCGGCAGCCTGAACGTATATGAAGCGGCGGCGTTCGTTCCCGTAACGGTTGTTCCGCCGAACGCTACCGTTCCATTCGGTAACACGCAAACTTTCAATGCCTCGATCCGGTTCCCGGGCGCAACGTTCAGCTGGTACGAAACCCCGACCGGCGGCGTTCCCGTGGCAACAACGGCTACCTTCACCACGCCCACGCTGCTGAAGGATAAAACCTATTATGTACAGGCGGCAACGCCGGATGGCCTGACCAGCTTCATCCGCACCAGCGTTCCCGTCACGGTAACGGTTGGCCCCGCCAGTCCAGACCTGTCTTGCGGCCGTGGTGCAACTTCCACCGCTACCGGCACCGTAGGCGTTTGCCTGTTGTGCGGTGTGGATGATGCGGCACTGGCGGTGGATGCGAACCCTGAAACGGCTTCGTCGCTGCACTTGCCGGTAGGCTTGCTGGGCGGTTCCGTTTACCAGCGGATCTCCTTCCCGACCGTTAGCACGCCCGGCGACTCGCTGCGTGTGGTAGTGGGCTCCACCACGGGCCTGCTCGATCTGAACCTGCTTGCGGGCACAACGGTCCGTCCGCGGATCGGTGCCACTGAAAACGCGGCAGATGTGAGAACGCTGAACAGCGGCCTGCTGAACCTGCAGCTGCTGAACGGAGGCACGCGCAGTGTGATATCCTTCGCGCCCACAGCTGCATTCGACAACGTGGAAATCAGGCTCACGGGTGTGGTTTCTGCGCTGAATGAAATCAATGTATTCTACGTTCAACAAATAACCGCCCGCCCGACGATCGCCGCCGATACGGTGAACGTCTGCTCCGGTCAGACCGCAACGCTGAACGCCACTGTGCCTGCGGGCAATACGGTGCGCTGGTACAGCACGGCAACCGGCGGAACGCCGCTGGCAACGGGCGCATCGTTCGTTACACCGGCCATCACCGCCAATACGGTATACTACGCCGAAGCGGTATCCGGCACTACCAATTGCCCCAGCGAAACGCGGGTGCCGGTAGTTGTACAGGTAGGCCTGGCGGAAGTAACGGTGACCGCCAATTCCGTGACCATCCCGCAGGGCAGCACGGCAACTTTCACGGTGAATAGCCCGAACCCGGCGCTGACTTACAAATGGTACGACGTACCTGTTGGCGGTACGGCAATATTTACGGGCCCCAGCTTCACGACACCCGCGCTGCAATCTACGACCACTTATTATGTGGAAGCTACGAACGCAACGGGTTGCGCAAGCGCACAACGTGTAGCGGTGGTGGCAAACGTGACCATCACGAACCCGGATGTGCCCTGCGATGTAGCAACTACACAAGTGAGCAACGTGAACGGCATCTGTATCGGATGCTTCGTAGATAACCAGGGTGCGGCGGTAGACGCCAGTACGACCTCCGCTTCGTCGTTGCACGTGGTAGCAGGATTGCTCGGTGCTTACGCACAGCAGACGCTCATCTTCCCGTCGTCCAGCGATGCGGGCGACAGCGTTCGCATCCTCATATCCTTCCCGTCATCCCTGGCGGATGTGGGGCTGTTGGGTGGAACGCAGGTGGCTACCTACAACGGTACTACTTTCAACAACGACCGCATGGCGGTGAACAACAGCCTGGTGAACCTGCGGCTCCTCGCCGGCAATACCCAGGCAATTATCGCCTTCAAGCCCAACGCGGTGTTCGACCGTGTGGAAGTTCGCCTCAATTCCGGCGTGGCCACACTGATCTCCGCGCTGAACATACATTATGCGCAACGCCTCATCGCAGTGCCGGAAGTAACACCTGATACGGTGACAACCTGCGCCGGCGGTACGGCTACGTTCAACGTGACGCCGAAACCGAATACCCTGTTCCGCTGGTATACGACCCCTGCGGGCGGTACGCCGATCGCAACGGGCACTACGTTTACGACCGGCCCTGTTTCGGTGGATTCGGTATTCTATGTGGAAGCGGTGAAAACCTCCACCAATTGCGCGAACCCCGTTAGAACGAAAGCATTCGTGAAGATGGGAGCCGCTCCGGCCGCTCCGACCGTGGAAAGCACGACGGTGACCACCTGCGAGGGAACTACGGCCACGCTGCGCGCTACCGCTCCTGCAGGCGCTACCTTCAACTGGTACACAACGGCTACGGGTGGTACATCGGTATTCACCGGAACCAACTTCACCACGCCGGTGCTCGACAGTTCAGTGATCTATTATGTGGAAGGTGTTTCTGCCGGCGGATGCGCCAGCGCAACGAGAACGGCCGTTCAGGTGAACGTAACCGAGCGCCCGGCAGTACCCGACGTAACGCCCGCGAGTGCTGCGGTTTGTGTGGGTGGCAATGCAACGCTTACCGCCACATCCACAACGGCGGGTGTCGACTTCAAATGGTACAGCGACGCGGCCCTTACCAACCTGGTATTCACCGGGCCGGTATTCAATACTCCTGCGATCACGTCCAATACCACCTATTACGTGGTGGCCGCCAGCGGTCAATGCGTGAGCACCACCGCCCGTACGGTGAACGTACTGGTGGAAGCTCCGCCGGCTGCGCCGATCGTTTCCATCAACCCGGCATCGGGTACGGTGGAATACGGTCAAACCGCAACGCTGACCATTTCCACGCCGCAGGCAGGCGCCACTTATAACTGGTACCTCCAACCCACCGGCGGAAGCCCTGTCCATACAGGTAATTCCTTCACCACGCCGCAGCTCACGAACGCAACTACGTTCTATGCAGAAACGGTGTCTGCCGGCGGATGCGCCAGCAGCACGCGCACTGCGGTGACGGTGAACGTGAACCGTGACTTCAACCCGGGTTGCGACTTCGCCAACCAGGCTACTTCAAGCATCAACGGCGTTTGCCTGTTGTGCGCTGTGAATAATCCTGACAACGCGGTAGACAACGATACGACCAACTTCGCCAATATCTCCATACCGGTAGGTGTGGCCGGCGATGTAACGTATAACCTCGACTTCCCGTCGCTCGCAGCTGCCGGCGATACGGTGAAACTGCGTTTCGCTACTCCGGGCGGTCTGCTGGATGCTACCGCATTGGGCCGCATCGAAATCACTTCGTTCAACGGTAATACGTCCAACAACGACACCAGGGCGCTGAACAGTGCGCTGCTGCGTGTGGAAGTTTTGGGCGGCACCAATCAGCAAGTATTGCTCTTCAAGCCGACCGGTGCATACAACCGCATCCAGCTGAGGGTCCGCAGCCTGGTAGGCGCGCTGATGAACGTAAACGTTTATTATGCGAACAGGGTACTGGCTGCGCCGACCATCACGGCCAGCGACAGCACCATCTGCGCGGGCAGCACAACGGTGCTGACGGCAGTTGCGTCTGACAGTGCAACGGTACGCTGGTATACCCAGGCAACGGGCGGCACGCCGGTGTTCACCGGCAAGGTGTTCACAACGCCGGCGCTCAGTGCTACGACCACTTACTATGCTGAAAGCTTCCGCGCATCTACGAATTGCCCGAACCCCGCACGCACGGCGTTTACGGTGAACGTACTGCAGATCCCGCCGTCTCCTGCCATCATCGCAGGCGATACCACGATCTGCGCGGGCAACAACGCGATCCTGAAAGCGCGTCCGTCTGACCCGTCGCTCACCATTCGCTGGTTCGCTGCGGCATCCGGCGGTACGCCGCTGAGCCTGGACAGTGTGTTCACCACACCTGCCCTTTCGGCCAATACGACTTATTATGTAGAAGCATACAACGGTACCTGCGGCTCCGCGACCCGCACGTCTGTAACGGTGACGGTTAGCACGGCTCCGCCGGCGCCTGTCCTGGAAGCAGACAGCGTGGGCATCTGCGCCGGCGCCAATGCAACGCTGCGTGTAACCGCACCGGCAGCTGGCGTCGTGTATCGCTGGTACACGACACTTACGGGCGGTACGCCGGTGTTTGAGGGTGCGACCTTCATCACGCCTGCACTGAACGGTACTACGATATACTATGTGGAAGCCATCCGCTCAACGGGTGGTTGCCCGAACGCGGGCGGCAGGGTATCTGCTACCGTAACGGTGGGCACCACGCCTGCAGCGCCGACCGTAGAAAATGCGACGGTTGCGACCTGTGCCGGCACTTCGGCCACGCTGAGGGCAACTGCGCCTGCAGGGGCTACCTTCAGATGGTATACCCAGCAAAGCGGCGGTACGCCGGTGTTCACGGGAGCCACTTACATCACGGCTGCGCTCGACAGTTCCGTATCCTACTACGTGGAAGCGGTATCTGCCGGCGGTTGCGCCAGCGCAACGAGAACGGCCGTTCAGGTGAACGTGAGCGAACGCCCGGCTGTGCCAGACGTTACTCCGGGCAACGCAACTGTCTGCATAGGCTCATCCGCAGTGCTGACGGCTACCAGCACCACACCTGGTGTCGACTTCAAATGGTATAGCGATGCCGGCCTCACGAACCTTGTGTTCACGGGTGCCGTATTCACGACCCCGGCGCTCGGCGCGAACGCTACTTATTATGTGGTAGCCGTGAGCGGCCAGTGCACCAGCGCAACGCCGCGTACGGTAACCGTTACAGCGGAAGCATTGCCTGCATCGCCGGCGGTGACCATCGTTCCGGCAGGCGGCATGATCAACTACGGTCAAACCGCGATCCTGAGCATTACCACCCCGAACCCTGCACATACCTATCGCTGGTATACACAGGCATCCGGCGGTACGGCGTTCTATACGGGTACATCCTTCACCACACCGCAACTTGCGAATACGACGGTTTACTATGTAGAAGCCGTGACGGCAGGCGGTTGCGCGAGCGCGAACAGAACAGCGGTTACGATTAACGTGAACCGAGACTTCAACCCGGGTTGCGACTTCGCCAATGCGGCAACGTCCAGCATCAACGGGGTTTGCCTGCTCTGCGCGGTGAATAATCCTGACAACGCGGTAGACAACGATACGACCAACTTCGCCAGTATCTCCATACCGGTAGGTGTGGCAGGCGATGTTACCTATAACCTGACCTTCCCGGGCCTCGCCGCAGCAGGCGATACGGTGAAACTGCGTTTCGCCACCCCGAGCGGCTTGCTCGACGCAACGGCGCTGGGCAGGATCGAGATCACATCGTTCAACGGTGCCACGTCGAACGGCGACACCAGGGCGCTGAACAGCTCGCTGCTGCGTGTTGAAGTACTCGGCGGAGCCAACCAGCAGGTGGTGCTCTTCAGCCCGGGTGCTCCATACACCAGTGTGCAAATCCGGGTCCGCAGCCTGGTGGGCGCGCTGATGAATTTGAACGTGTACTATGCGAACAGGGTGCTCGCTTCACCGACCATCGCCACCAACAACGTGACGATCTGCGCCGGTACCAGCACTACACTGACCGCCACTGCGTCCGACAGTGCGACCGTCCGCTGGTACACCCAGGCAACGGGCGGCACGCCGGTATTCGTGGGTAAAGTGTTCAACACACCGGTGTTGAATACCACCACTACCTACTATGCGGAAGCCTATCGCGCATCTACTGATTGCGCCAACCCGATCCGCACGCAGGCCACTGTGAATGTATTGCCTGTTCCGCCGGCTCCGGCCATCATCGCCGGAGACACGACCATCTGCATCGGCAACAACGCCGTGCTGAAGGCCCGTCCGGCAAACCCGGCCCATACGATCCGCTGGTTCGCGGCCGCATCCGGCGGTACGGCGCTCAGCCTCGACAGTGTGTTCACTACACCGAACCTCACTGCGAATACGACTTATTATGTGGAAGCATACAACGGTACCTGCGGAACCGCTACCCGCGTGCCCGTAACCGTAACGGTAGCCACGCTGCCGCCGGCCCCGGTACTGGTAGCCGACAGCATCTCCATCTGCACCGGCGCAACGGGTACGCTCAGCGTACAGAACCCTGTTGCAGGTGTGGTATACCGCTGGTACAATGTAATATCCGGCGGCACGCCGATCTTCACGGGCAACAGCTTCGTGACACCGGCGCTGACCAACACGACCATTTATTATGTGGAAGCAGTCCGCTCCGCAGGCGGTTGCCCGAACGCGGGCGGTCGTGTAGCGGCCACTGTGAATGTGAACCAGGCCCCGGCGACACCGGTTGTGACCAACGCTACTACGGCGGTATGTCTTGGTAAGACAGCCACGGTTAGCGTTCGCAACCCGCAGGCCGGTATCACCTACAGGTGGTATGCGGCTCCGTCGGGCGGTGCGCCGATCTTCACCGGCCCCGTATTCAATACTCCGGCGATCACCGATACGATTTCCTACTTCGTGGATGCCGTTGGCATCGGCGGATGCACCAGTTCTGCAAGGGCCAAAGCGCATGTGACGGTTAACGCACTGCCGCCGGCCCCGACGGTACAGGCTACCAGCTTGTCTGTTTGTTTGGGTGGAAGGGATACGCTCCGCGTATTGAACCCCGCCGCAGGCATTACCTACAACTGGTACGATCAACCGGGCGGCACGCTCCTGTCTACAGGCGCCAACTTCCCGATCGGTCCGGTGAACGCAGCCGATTCCTTCTACGTTCAGGCTGTGAACGCTTCCGGATGCGGTAGCGCTGCCCTCACAAGGGTTACCGTTGCCGTTGCCGCCAACCCGGTTGCGCCGGTAGTGGCAGGCAGCACATCGATCTGCCCGGGCGACACGGTCCGTCTTTCGATCCAGAACCCGGCTGCGGGTGTGACCTACAGGTGGTTCAACGCCCCCGCGGGCGGTAACCTCCTGGGAACAGGCAGCACCTTCACCGCCACCGGTGTTACATCCAACGTTACCTATTACGCGGAAGCCCTCAATACAGGCGGCTGCGTAAGCACCAGCAGAACCGCGGTGCTGGTAACCGTGAACCCTGCTCCGCCGGCAGTAACGGTGGATGCAGCTACCAAATCCATCTGCATAGGCACCACCGCCACCCTGAATGTGATGAACCCGCAGGCCAACCTGACCTACAGGTGGTACGACGCCGCAACCGGCGGTAACCTGGTAGGAACGGGCGCATCCTTCACCACGCCGGTGCTCAATGCGAATAAAAACTTCTATGTACAAGCTGTGAACAGCAGCAATTGCGTAAGCGCCAGCCGCACGCAGGTAAGCGTTACCGTGACGCCGCGTCCCGGAACGCCGACCGTCACCAACGGCGAAGTAACGGTGTGCGCAGGTAACAGGCCTACGGCGAGCGTCAGCAACCCTGTGGCAGGTATTACCTACCGCTGGTACGATGCACCGATCGGCGGTACCCTGCTGTTTACCGGCAACAGTTATACAACGGCCGCTCCGCTCACGATGCGCGATACCATTTATGTGGAAGCAGTGAACGCAGGCGATTGCGCCAGCGGTAGCCGCGCACAGGTGATCCTCATCGCCACGGCGGCACCTGCCCAACCGGTAGTGGTTGGCGGCACCACGGTATGCGCCGGCGATACGGTTCGCCTCAGCATCCAGACGCCGCAGGCCGGCATCACGTACAGCTGGTACAGCACCGCAAACGGTGGCACGCCGCTGGCTACGGGCACCAGCTTCACGGTGAACGCCATCAGTGCATCCACATCCTTCTATGTGGAAGCGAACAACGGAACCTGCGCCAGCACGAGCAGAACGGTGGTAGCCATTACGGTGAACCCCGTACCAGGCTCCGTAACGGTAGACGCAACGGCGAAAACCGCATGCGCAGGCAGCACGGCCGTACTCAACGTAACGAACCCGCAGGCCAACCTGACCTACAGGTGGTTCAACGCCGCCAACGGCGGAACCCTCCTGGGATCGGGCACCTCCTTCACTACGCCGGTGCTGACCGGTAACACCAGCTTCTATGTGGAAGCGGTGAACGCCAGCAATTGCGCAAGCAACAACCGCACACAGGTGACGGTTACGGTATCTCCCGCTCCGGCTACCCCGACGGTAACCGCCGGCACGGTAACGGTTTGCGCAGGCAACCGTCCGAACGCGAGCGTGAGCAATCCTGTTGCAGGCATTACCTATCGCTGGTATGATGCTCCGAGCGGCGGCACCCTGCTGTTCACCGGCGCAAACTATACGTCTGCAACCCCGCTCACGATGCGCGATACCATTTATGTGGAAGCAGTGAACGCC
>NZ_JBNNSF010000001.1:432193-612401 GCF_050277495.1 Chitinophaga sp. NPDC101104
CGTACAATCTCCGCAGGCAGGAATTACCTACAGGTGGTACGACGCCGCCAACGGCGGATCGCTCCTGTTCACCGGCAGCACGTATGCACCGACGGGCATTACAGCCACCACATCGTTCTATGTAGAATCCGATAACGGCACCTGCGCCAGCGCAACGAGAGCAGCCGTAACCGTGACCATCTCACCGGCTCCGCCAGTGGTAACGGTAGACGCTACTGCGAAAACGGTTTGCGTAGGCAATACGGCCATCATCAATGTAACGAACCCGCAGGCCGGTCTGACCTACAGGTGGTACGACGCCGCCACCGGCGGAACCCTCCTGGCGACCGGTACCTCCTTCACTACGCCGGCCCTGACCGCAAACGACATCTTCTATGTGGAAGCGGTGAACGCAGGCAATTGCGCGAGCAGCATGCGCACCAGCGTGAACGTAACAGTGAACGCCGGTCCTGATGTGCCGCTGGCTGTAGAAGGCGAAGTAATAGTATGCCGTGGCGACAGGGCCACCGGAAGGGTAAGGAACGCCCGCACCGATTACCAGTATCGCTGGTATGATGCACCAAGCGGCGGCAACCTCCTCTTCACTGGGGCCAGCTACACCACGCCGGCAGGCCTGACGGCAAGAGATACGGTATACGTTGAAGCGAGCCTGTTGGGCGGCAGCTGCGCCAGCAATGGCCGTGCCCAGGTGATCTTCATCCCGGCAGACGCACCGTCTGTACCGGTACTGGCGAACGGCGGCACGGTGAATATCTGTTCCGGTGCAACCGCCACCTTCACGATCCAGAACCCTGTGGCCAACGTGACCTACAGGTGGTACGACGCCGCAACCGGCGGAACCCTCCTGCAATCGGGCACCATGGCCAGCTACACCACAGGCGCGCTCACCAGCAGTCTCACGGTGTATGTTGAAGCGGTAGTCGGCGGTTCCTGCACCAGCGCAGGCAGAGCCACTGCCAGGGCTGAAGTGGGCGGCATACCGGTGGTACCGGTGGTAACGGCGGACGCCAATACCATCTGCCCCGACAGCACGGTCGTAATCAGGGCTACCTCAACACAGGCAGGCACTACCTTCACCTGGTTCACCTCCGCAACGGGCGGCACGCCGATCTTCACCGGAGCGGTGTTCACGACCCCGGCGCTCACGGCAGCTACCACTTACTATGTAGCGGCCAGCAACGCCAGCGGATGTGTAAGCGCAACCCGCACGCCGGTGACCATCAACGTATACGCAGTGCTTCCGGCACCGACGGTTTCCATCTCCAACAAAACGGCTACTTCGGTAACCTTCAGCTGGAATGCGATCGCAGGGGCACTGGGTTACAGGGTATCGACCGATGGCGGCGCCACCTTCACGCAGCCGAGCTCCGGCCTCCTGGGCACTACGCATACCGTGACAGGCCTGCAACCGAACCAGACCGTTACCCTCCAGGTAATGGCGGTAGGGGCCAGCGAATGTCAGAACAGCGCATGGTTCCAGGGCGGTGGCAGCACCGACAACCCGGCCGGTAACCTCGTATTCGTTCCGAACGCGTTTACGCCGAACAACGACGGCACCAACGATATCCTCTACGTGTATGGCACCACCATCCGCCAGATGGAATTCAGGGTGTACAACCAGTGGGGACAACTGGTGTTCGAGTCGAAAGACCGCGGACGCGGATGGGACGGCACCATGAGCGGCAGGAAACAGCCGGTAGGCGTATACAACTACGTGCTCCGTGCAGTGCTGCAAGACGGTACGGTCGTGAATAAACGCGGGACCATCACTATCGTGAGATAGTATTCCGAAAACATAGGCAAAGCAAAAAACATCAAACTGCCGGAACGAAGTCGAAAGCTTCGTTCCGGCTATCAAAAACGAAAAACACGTTCCTATGAAGAATAAAATTTTTGTGGCATTACTCGCTGTATGCGGATGTTTGCAGCAAACGGCCAAAGCGCAGGTAGACCCTCACTTTTCCCAGTACTACGCGTATCCGCTGTTCCTCAACCCGGCCATGGCGGGGGTGATCGATGGCGATTGGCGGCTGACCGGGAACTATCGCAACCAGTGGTCGAACTTCGGGGACCCGTTCTCCACCGGCGGTGTTTCTTTCGACGCACCCACCGGCAAGAACCTCGGCCTGGGCATCACCGCCATCAACATGAAAGCCGGCTCCGCAGGATTTAATTACTTCAACGCCATGGCTACCGTTTCGTACAGCGGTGTGAAAATGGGCCGGAACCAAACCACGCAACTCGTGGCAGGCGTTCAGGCGGGTGTGATCAGCCGGCGGATCGACCAGTCCAAATTCCAGATGGGCAGCCAGTACAACCCGGTGAGCGGCTTCGATCCGAACATCCCCACCGGCGAATCGCTGCGGGCCACTTCGTCTACCGTGTTCGACGCAAACGTGGGCCTGTTGCTGTTCGACGGCAATCCCAACCACAAATTCAATCCCTTCATAGGCATCGCCGGAGCACACCTTACCCAGCCGCAAGACCCCTTCGTGGCGGAAAACGACGAAACGAAATCGTTGCCCATCCGGTACACCGTGCATGGCGGCTCCCGCATCAAAGTGTCTGAAATGATCGGCCTCACGCCCCACGCACTATACATGCGCCAGGGCAACGCGGAAGAAACCGTTGCTGGTGTATATTCCCAGATTCGCGTGAATCTCGATTTCGACCTGCTCGTCGGCGCCAATTATCGCTTCAATGATGCGGTGATCCCCTTCGCCGGGTTCCATTACAAAAACTTCACGCTCGGCCTCAGCTACGATGCCAACGCGTCTAACCTCCGCAAGCTCGCCAGCGGCAGCAACGCTTTCGAAGTATCGCTGTCGTTCATCGGCCGGAAACGCCGCATCCTTCAACCGGAATATTTCATCTGCCCCAGGTTATAATACCCGGCCGGTCAATCACCACAAATGAGCATTATGAAAAGATTTACACTCATATGTATTTTGGCTTTGACAGGATTACTCCCTAACCTGCAGGCACAGTACATTACTGACTTCAAACGGACGGCGGACCAATATTTCGAACAGAAAGACTATTACTCCGCCGCGCAATACTACAGCAAGGCGCTGGGTACCTTCAGCATCAAGCCCGGGCAATACAAGCCGTACCAGATTGATAAAGGAGGCAAGAAAAAAGAACAGAAACTAAAAGATTACGAACAGGTAGTGTATAAACTGGCGGAATCTTACCGGATGTACAACGACTTCGGGAATGCGGAAAAATACTACGCGGAAGCCGTTACGTTCGACTCTACGCTTTTCCCGCAGGCGCGCTACTGGTATGGATTGACCATCCGTGCCAACGCCAAGAAAGCAGAAGATTACGAGCGCGCGTGGGAGCAACTGTCTGCCTACCGCCGCGGTCAGAAGGAATACAACGAATTCTCGAAGAAAGCGGATGTGGAAATCAAGAATTGCGAATTCGCGATCGAAGAAATGAAATATCCGCCGAGGTATGAAGTGGTGAAGGTTTCCGGGAATATCAACCAGGGAGGCGCCAACTACGCGATCGTACCCGTTTCCAACAATACGGTCTACTTTACTTCGTCGCGGCCGGATTCCCTGCTGCTGGCGAAAAAATCGAACCCGTTCGTGAATACGCTGTATGTGGCTACGGGCGATAATGCGAGCTGGGAAAGCCGGGAGAAAGTCCAGATCCCTACAGATAAAGGTATCGAACAGGGCGCCGCGGCCATCACGCCCGACGGCAACACGCTCTTCGTTACCCGCTGGACGAACAAAGATGGCAACAAGAAATCCAGCATCTACCGCGGTACGCGTACCGGCAATGGCTGGACGGAACCCCAGCCCCTGGACGCTTCCATCAACGTTCCGGGATATAGTGCCAAAGAACCCTCCGTATCATCAGACGGTAAATACTTCCTCTTCGTTTCCGACCGCTCAGGCGGCAAAGGCGGATTCGATATCTGGTACTCGACCATCGGCAGTGGCGGCACCCTCAGCGCGCCCCAGCACATCGGCGCCACGCTCAATACCGACGGCGATGAAAGTTCACCCTTCTACGACCCCATCGAGCAAACCCTCGTCTTCAGCACCAACGGCCGCGTAGGCTTCGGTGGCCAGGACTTCTTCATGTCCAAGTCCGCCGGCAACTTCGGCGGCTGGAGCACCCCCGAAAACATGGGATACCCCATCAACTCCGCCAAAGACGATCAATATTACACCGGCCTTTCTCCGGATAAAGCCCTTAACAAAGGCTTTATCAGCTCCGACAGGGAGTCTGTTTGCTGCCTCGAAATCTTCGCCGTGAAAAGAAGGGCCAAAATGGCCGGCGGCATGGTGCTTGACTGCGAAACCAATAAACCCCTCGCAGGCGCTAAAATCACATTGCTGGACAGTACCCAGCGCAACGTCCTCGAAACACAGACCACCGGCATGGGCGGCAATTACATGTTCGAGATCGAAATGAACAGGAAGTATAAAGTCCTCATCGAAAAGGAAAACTACTTCTCCAAAAACTTCAATTTCAACTCCGAACAGCTCACCATGGTAGATTCCATGATGAACCCCACCGTTTGTCTGAAACGCTTCGAGATCAACAAGCCCATCGTACTGAACGATATCTTCTACGATTACAACAAAGCCACCTTGCGGCCGGAATCGAAGCTGATCCTGGATTCGCTGTACTTCCTGCTGCTGGATAACCCGAAAATGGAAATCGAGCTGGGCGCGCATACCGACAGCAAAGGCACCGACGCCTATAACCTCAAACTGTCCAACGCACGCGCCAAGTCTTGCGTGGATTACCTGATCAGCAAAGGCATCGAGACCAATCGCATCGTCAGCAAAGGTTACGGCGAATCGCGCCCCGTGGCGCCCAACACGCTGCCCAACGGGGCCGACAATCCCGATGGCCGCCAACTGAACAGGCGAACGGAATTCAAGGTGCTACGAAATTGACAACCATACGGTATAAATCGTTCTGCATGGGAATTCCTTCCCGCCCGGAACCATATCCTATTCATATACGACCTGGAAGCCGGCCTTTTGGCCGGCTTTGCTTTTGGGAATTATTGCAATGAAAAAAGCTGCCCCGCAGACGCGGAACAGCTTACATCCATCTATCAACTAAAAATTGTACGATTATTTGTTCTTCCCGATGTTGCCCAGCGCGATGGCCGAGTCCTGGCCCTGGGAGCCGATCATGGAAATCCGGGCAAAACCGTTTACGGCGATAATGCTGTCGTAATTGAATTTGCGGATGGTGGACTCGTCTACCTTGATGGTCTTGACATCGAGCTGGCGGCCCAGCACGGCGGCGCCGGTGGTCTGGCTCTCGATGGAGGCCACTTTGATCAGGGTATCGGTGGGAGCGGAAGTGATGTTGCCGCGGAACAGGTTGAAATTGTACCGTTTGCCCATTTCCGATTTATTGATCTGCATTAAAATATGGAAAGTGGAATCGGTCGCTTCTGCCAGGGTAATATAACCGTTGATGACATTATTCTTGTCGAGCAGGTTGATGGTCTGGTAGCGTAATACCTTTTTGGGAGCATCGTCTTTTTTGCAGGCGATCAGCGAAGTGCCGATGATCGCGGCTGCAGTCAGTCCTTTCCAGATATGTTTTTCGAACATGAGTTGCATGATTTCCGTCAAAGATATAATAAGTTTGGTGTCTTTCGTGGGTGAAACGGCCGCCATCCGCCAAATGTTACATCCTCCGCGGGAAATGAAGCCGGAGCAGCCCGGGCGGGCGGCGATGCGCCTTGAAATGGCAGTTTGCGGCGGTTTCGGGAAGAAAATCAGGGATTAATATGGGTGAAAGAAGTACATTTGACCCGTTTTTAAACCTCTAATTCAAGCATCACATGTCTCTTACCGTAGTAGGTACCATGGCGTTCGACGATATTGAAACGCCGTTCGGTAAATCGGATAAAATCGTCGGCGGTTCCGCTTCCTATATTGCCTGGGCCGCATCCAACTTCGTTCAGCCTGTCAACCAGGTGTCGGTGATCGGCGGGGATTTCCCGCAGGAAGAACTGGACGCCCTTTCCGCCCGTGGCGTTGCGCTCGATGGCGTGCAGGTGAAGAAAGACGAAAAGTCCTTTTACTGGGCCGGCCGTTACCACCTCGATATGAACTCCCGCGATACCCTCGTAACAGACCTGAACGTGCTGGCCGATTTCCAGCCCGTGATCCCGCCGAGCTACCAGGGCAGCGAGTTCCTCATCCTCGGTAACCTCACCCCGCAGGTGCAGATGAGCGTGATCAACCAAATGAGCCCCCGCCCCAAGCTCATCGTCATGGACACGATGAACTTCTGGATGGACGTGGCGCTGGAGGACCTTCTCAAAACCATCAAGATGGTAGACGTGCTCCTGATCAACGACAGCGAAGCCCGCCAGCTCACCGGCGAATATTCGCTCGTGAAAGCCGCGCGGAAAGTGCTCACCATGGGCCCGAAATACCTCATCATCAAGAAAGGGGAACACGGCGCGATGCTCTTCAATGAAAATCACGTATTCTTCGCGCCGGCACTCCCGCTCGAGGATGTGTACGACCCCACCGGCGCCGGAGACACCTTTGCCGGAGGGTTCATGGGCCACCTCGCCAAAACGAAGGACATCTCCTTCGAAAACATGAAAACCGCCATCATCGTAGGTTCTGCCATGGCCTCGTTCTGCGTGGAGAAATTCGGCGCCGCCAGGCTCCGCGAAATCTCCCGCGAAGACATCCACACCCGCCTCGAACAATTCGTACAGCTGGTGAACTTCGACATCGATCTCGTATAAACGAAATTTGATATAATTAGAAAGCGGTCCTGGCTTTGCCGGGACCGCTTTTATTTTGCACGGTATTAATATATTAAGCGAAAACTTCGTTCAGGACCTTCGCCAGGCGCACGCCGCCTTTGAGCAGCTGGCCGTTCAGGTCTTCCACGAAAAGGAAATTGTAACGGTAGCTCAGTTTGTCGCCGGAGGAGGTGCGGTCGTAGATTTTGTCGCTGAGGACGTGCGATTCCCACATCCAGTCGGCGATGCTGCCTTTTCGGATTTCCGCGGCGCGGGTGGCGGAAGTGATGCGGTGGAGGTTATGGGCGTATTCGGTGTAGCTGTATTGCTGGAAATCGATCAGGTGCTCGTCCCATACGCGGTGGAGATTGGTGGGGCGGTCGAACCAGGACACCTGGATCTTGTTGCCGCCCATATCTTCGTCGCGGCCCACGTGCAGCGGCATATGCATATCGCCGATCATATGTACGAGGAAAGTGAGCGCGAACCGTTTCTGGGCCTGGGTGGATTTGGGGTTTTTCAGCTGGGCGATCATGGCTACGGTTTGACTGTAGAGGTTTTCGCCTTTGGCTTCGGCCATGATGCGGTTGAATTCCGCGCGGGTGCAATGGCCGGGGAAGTCGAGGTAATGCCAGGGCGATGTGTGCTTGTAGGCGTCCGTAGTATCTGATTTGATGAAATCGGGCCAGTTGGCGATCATGGCCAGGCTTTCGTTGCCGATGATCTGCTGGATGGCGAGGCGGGCTTTGTTGGTGAGCCGGAAACTCGCGATCTCGGCTACCACGCGGTGGCCGGTGGGCCCCCAGGCCTGGGCGGGCTGCAGGGAGAGGAGCGCACCCAGGAGCAGCAATATGGATAAAACCTTTTTCATTGCAATCGAATTTATCGAATTTTGAGGCCGAAGTTCGTCATTCCCCCATAAATACCGAAATTCGTTGACCCACAGTTAAACCGGAAAAATGTATGCCTTTCAAATTACAAGCACCATATCAGCCCTCGGGCGATCAACCCACCGCCATTGCCCAGCTCACCGAAGGGTTGCAGGACGGCGAACGAGCCCAGACGCTGCTGGGGGTGACCGGTTCCGGGAAAACCTTTACCGTGGCCAACGTGATCCAGAACGTACAGAAGCCCACACTGGTGCTGACCCACAATAAAACCCTCGTAGCCCAGCTTTACGGCGAATTCAAACAATTCTTCCCCGACAACGCGGTAGAATACTTCGTGAGCTATTACGATTATTACCAGCCCGAAGCGTATATGCCCGTGAGCGACACCTATATCGAAAAAGACCTCGCCATCAACGAAGAGCTCGACAAACTGCGGCTCCGCGCCACGTCGAACCTGCTTTCCGGCCGGAGGGATATTATCGTGGTGGCGTCTGTGTCATGTATATATGGTATGGGTAACCCGACCGACTTCGAGAATGGGATCATCCGCATCTTCAAAGGGCAGAAGCTCGGGCGGAACACCATGCTGCACGGGCTCGTGAATGCCCTGTACTCCCGCACCACCGGCGATTTCAACCGCGGTAACTTCCGGGTGCAGGGCGATACGGTGGATATTAATCTTCCGTATGTGGATTATGGTTACCGCATCACTTTCTTCGGGGACGAGATCGAGGAAATCGAAAGCTTCGACGTGCAGAATGGCAAGCGCATCGGTACCATGGATACGGCCGCCATCTTCCCCGCCAACCTCTACATCGCGCCGAAAGACGCCATGATACAGATCCTCCACGAAATCCAGGACGAATTGAACGCCCAGGTGGAATATTTCAAGCGGGAAGGAAAGCTCATCGAAGCGCAGCGCCTCGCCGAACGCGTGAATTACGACGTGGAAATGATCCGCGAACTGGGATATTGCGCGGGGATCGAGAACTACTCGCGGTTCCTCGACCGGCGTACGCCGGGGACACGTCCCTTCTGCCTGCTGGACTACTTCCCGAAAGATTTCCTGCTCGTGATAGACGAAAGCCACGTAACCATCCCGCAGATCAGCGGTATGTACGGCGGCGACCGGTCGAGAAAGCTGACGCTGGTGGATTTCGGGTTCCGGCTGCCTTCGGCGCTGGATAACCGGCCGTTGAACTTCAACGAGTTCGAGCAGTTATTGAACCAGACGATCTTCGTGAGCGCCACGCCCGGAGATTATGAACTGCGGCAAACGGAAGGCGTGGTGGTGGAACAGATCGTTCGTCCCACCGGCCTGCTGGACCCGCCGATCGAGATCCGGCCGAGCAAGAACCAGGTAGATGACCTGCTGGACGAGATCGACAAAACCGTGCAGAAGGGCGACCGTGTGCTGGTGACCACGCTTACCAAGAGGATGGCCGAGGAGATGGACAAGTACCTGCATCGTATTAATATTAAGAGCCGTTATATCCATAGTGAAGTGGATACGCTGGAGCGTGTGGAGATCCTGCGGGACTTGCGCCTGGGGAATATTGATGTGCTGGTGGGGGTGAACCTGTTGCGGGAAGGGCTCGATCTGCCGGAAGTGTCGCTCGTAGCGATCCTGGACGCCGACAAGGAAGGTTTCCTCCGCGATGAGCGTTCCCTGACGCAGACGGCTGGCCGTGCGGCGCGGAACGTAGACGGGAAGGTGATTTTCTACGCCGACAAGATTACCGAAAGCATGCAGCGTACCATCGATGAAACCGACCGCCGGCGCGAGAAGCAGCGGAAGCACAACGAAGCGAACGGGATTACGCCGCGAACGGTCCGCAAGTCGAAGGAACAGATCATGGGGCAGACGTCTGTACTGGCGATCCGGCATTTCGACGAATCGTCGCCGTATGCGGTGCACGACGAGATGGCTGTGGTGGCGGATGAAGGTAAAGTCTTCAATGCCAATACGGTACAAAGTATTCCGCAGATGGAGAAGAGTATTGCCAAGGTGAAGAAGGATATGGAAAAGGCGGCGAAGGATTTGGACTTTATGGAAGCGGCCCGTCTCCGCGACCAGATGTTTGCCATGCAGCAGGAACTGGAGAATATGAAGCGGAATTAGTTGCTAAAACAAATATATCAACATAGAATTATTTATAATATGAATCTACGGATTGTACGGTTTTCCAACAAACAGTACAATCCGTTTTTATATTTAAAAACTTGACAGATAAAGGATTGTAGCGTTTTTTGCATTTTTGTAGTAGCACATTCGTACCCGTTTGTTAGAATTTCGTAATCCCACGCTAAAAACGAATATAAATACGTTAAAATCAAATAGTTATATTGTATTTGTAACCTCACTTCTCCCTTCAAATTATCGTAAAAACAAATATTATATAGTAATGTATTTTAATATGATTGCGTTGTTGGCCGCATAAACCCTGCATTTTTCAATGTTTTCCATTTTTAGGGCGTTCTATTTGATGTTTTAAATCGCCATCCTACTTTTATTGAGAATTTTAAAATGATACGCTATGAAGAAAACATCTTTTCAGGACTATCTGCCCTTTATCGTTTTGGCCGGGCTTGCCGTAATTGGCATTTTTTTACCAACCCCGACAACTTTTGCTGACGCCAGCAAGTATAATGCTGCAGATGTTGCCTGGATACTGGTGGCAACTTGCCTGGTGTTTTTGATGACGCCTGGTTTGTCCTTTTTCTACGGAGGGATGGTGAATCGCAAGAACATCATATCTACCATGATGCAGAGCTTCATCGCCACCGGCCTGATCAGTGTGATTTGGGTTGTGGCGGGCTTCAGCCTGGCCTTCGGCACTTCCCAGAACGGGATCATCGGCGACCCTACCACTTTCTTCTTCTTTAAAGGCGTGCCCGACGGAGCGCCCTGGGCCCTCGGTGCCACAATTCCACTGATGCTCTTCGCGCTTTTCCAGCTGAAGTTCGCCGTGATCACTCCGGCGCTGGTGGTAGGTGCTGTGGCCGGTCGTATCCGTTTCACTTCATACGTGCTTTTTATGGTACTGTTCAGCCTGCTGGTGTATGCGCCCATCGCACACTGGACTTGGCATCCGGAAGGCATTCTCTTTAAGCTCGGCGTACTCGACTTTGCCGGTGGTACCGTGGTACACATCTCTGCAGGTTGCGCGGCGCTCGCCGGCGCCTTGGTGCTCCGCCGCCGGAAAGACCATATCGCCAAAAAAGAGCTCACCCCTGCCAACGTGCCTTTCGTACTGCTCGGCACCGGCCTGCTCTGGTTCGGCTGGTTCGGTTTCAACGCCGGTTCTTCCCTCGGTGCCAACTCCCTCGCCGTTACCGCATTCGCAGCTACCAATACAGCTACCGCCGCTGCCGGCCTTTCCTGGATCTTCTTCGATGTGATCCGCGGCCGTAAACCTTCGGTGCTCGGTTTCTGCATCGGTGCAGTGGTTGGTCTTGTAGCGATCACTCCTGCCGCAGGTTATGTTGGCGTTCCGCAATCGCTGTTCATCGGTTTCGTTGCGGCCATCGTTTCCAACCTGGTGGTACACTTCAAGAACAAATCTTCTATCGACGATACGCTGGACGTATTCCCCTGCCATGGCGTAGGCGGTATGGTAGGTATGCTGCTGACGGGCGTTTTCGCTTCGCAGGCCGTTAACCCCGCCATCACCGAAAGCGGTTGGGCATATGGCAACTTCAGCCTCTTCTACAAACAATTGCTCGGCCTGCTGCTGGTAGTGAGCTACAGCTTCGCGGTATCCTGGGCGATCTTCAAGTTCATCAACTTCATCCACCCGCTCCGCGTGTCTGACGAAGAAGAGGAACTGGGCCTCGATGTTACCCAACACAACGAAATGTATCATCCCAATCTCATGACCGTGAGCAGCAACGGCACGCTCACCGAAGAAGAAACCGGCATCCAGCACGGTTAATACACCGATCTGATCCAATCGCTATAGTTTTTAATTCTCTCTTGACAGAAAAACCGGATGTTGTTCGTCGCCCTGGCTGAAATGCCACGGCGACGGGCGATCCGGGAGTGGTTTGCCCCAAACGGCACAGAGCATCAGCATCAGCATCAGCACCCAAACAAAGCAGCGGAACCCTTTATCATTTTATTAACCAAATTTTAAAATTCCAATGATGAGAAAAAGTTTATTCGCGCTCCTGGCTGTCTTTTCGATCGTATCTGCCCATGCGCAGGATTCTACCCGCCTCCTGCCTGTCGGCTTCAAGCTGTCTGGTTCCGCCGATGTATATTATAAATACAACTTCAACAAGAACACTTCCGATAATAAGACAAGCTTCACCAATTCCCACAATTCCTTCGAGCTGAACATGCTCTCCCTGAAACTCGAAAGCTCCTTCAAGAACGTTGGCATGGTAGCCGATATCGGTTTCGGCAAACGTGCGGAGGATTTTTCGTACAACGACGAAAAAACAAGACTCGCGATCAAGCAGCTGTATATCTCGTATGCGCCTACCGAATGGCTGAAATTCTCCATGGGCTCGTACAGCACGCATGTGGGTTATGAGCTGGTAGATGCTTATGCGAACCGCAACTACAGCATGTCATATATGTTTTCCTATGGCCCTTTCTTCCACACCGGGGTGAAAGCGGATTTAACGTTCGGATCGCACAGCTTTATGGTAGGTGTGTTCAATCCGACCGACTTTAAATCTGCTACCTGGGGTGGGATCAAGTTCATCGGTGCGCAATATGGTTTTGCGCCGGCGGATGTGCCTTTCAAGTTCTACCTGAACTACATTGGCGGCCGCGACACGTTCCAGACCCGCAACGATCAGCTGGACGCGGTGATCACTTATCAGCTGACCCCCAAATTCGGGCTGGGCTACAACGGTACGTACAGTATGTATAAAAACGGTGTGAATACGAACTGGTACGGCTCCGCGCTTTACCTCAACTTTGACCCTTCCGAAAAGATCGGGCTTACCCTGCGCGGGGAATATTTCTCCGACAAAGACAACCTGAAAGTGTACGGCGACAAAACGGAGTACCCCGAAGGCGGCAGCATCATGGCCGTTACGCTTTCCGGGCAGTACAAGATCGGCGGGTTGACGCTGGTGCCCGAGTTCCGGCTGGACCATGGCTCGCACGACGTCTTTTCCAAGGGCGACGTACCCAAGGCCAATTCCGCGAACCTGCTGCTGGCGGCTATTTACAAGTTTTAAGGAATCCTAATCACAGGCTCATATAAATTAGGTTTTACCGAACCGTTATGCTTAGGGGCCGGCTGTTTCTCAGCCGGCCTTTGCTATTTCCGCCCTGGTGGACGGCTGCAGAAAATTTACTTCCGCTTAACCCGGCTTTTTGTATCTTTTCCCTTCCAATTAAGAGCCTCAATTATGCTGCAACGTTCCACATTAAAGTTCCTGAAAGACCTGAAACTGAACAATAACAAAGCCTGGTTCGATGAAAACAGGCCGGCTTACCTCCAGGCGAAGGAAGATTTTGAAAGTCTTGTCCAGCAATTGATAGACGGGCTGGCCAAGCTGGACCCCGGCATGGAGGGGCTGGTGGTGAAGGATTGCGTGTTCCGGATATTTAAAGACGTACGTTTCTCGAAAGACAAGACGCCTTACAAAGTGAATATGGGCGCATCTTTCACGAAAGGGGGAAAGAAGAGCCCGTTGGCGGGGTTTTACTTCCACCTGGAACCTGGCGGACATAGCATGGCCGGCGGCGGACTGTGGATGCCCGAGCCTCCCGTGCTCAAAAAAGTGCGCCAGGAAATAGATTATAACTTCGCTGAATTTCAGCGGATCGTTGGGGCGAAAGATTTTATCCGCCTGTTTGGAAAAGTGAACGGCGACTCGTTGAAGAACGCGCCGCAGGGGTATCATGAAGACAATCCCGCAATTGCTTATCTCAAATTAAAAAGTCTGGTGGTTACAACTCATGTCTCCGACGAGGCGGCTACCCAACCTACGCTCGTCCGTGAAATTCTTCGTGTGTTCTCGACGATGCTCCCTTTCATAGGGTTCCTGAATACCGCTCAGGAAGATTAATCCAAATACCCTCCCCGCCCTGCTAGTTACCGGAGAAGTCTTGCTTAGACATCCGGCAACTAGACTGCTGTAGCAAAATAATAAAGACAGTAAATCAATTCTTGTGTATCAAAAACTCAAACGGACGCGATTTACGGTTCTTTAATAAATTTTCCTTGTCGATCCTCGTCTGCGCGAAACGCTGGTTATATACATTCGCCACTTCGATGATAGGCATGATGCCATCCATCGTATCCTTCTGATCAACGATGTTCATGATGCGGGAAACCTGCGAGGAAAAGTTAGTGCTCCATTCTTCGGTGAACTTGTGCATTAACAAAAGTTCACGGTTTGCGTTGGTTTTCATAGGACAAAGAGGGTGTTTAATTTGATAGTTTAGTTTTCATGGATAATACAGATAAAGAATTTATTAGCATAGGATTGTAATGTCAAAGGTGAATTATATCCCTCACAAATCTATACTACTTCCGTGTAGTTTTTAATCCAGATTGCATTAACAAAAAATGATGAAAGCAGGTACAGTCAACGCATTGCGCGTTTTTATCAATAGAGTCGCTAGTATTCGTATATGCCTCGTCGTATGTGTGACGGGGAAGTGAATTTAAAATAAATAAACGCAAATTCCAAATGTTCAATGCCGCAAAACATTGAGAATAAATGACACATGGCGGCGTTATGTGTATAGTTGAATGATAATGAATGAAAACCGGTAGAATATATTTTTTCGTTAATGACCTGAACTGCAAGAGGATAGCAGTATTAACAAAAAAAATAAACGGCGCGGGACCTTCCGCGCCGTTGTGGATAACTATTTAACAAGGAATGCTTACAGCCAGTTTTTGCTGCTGAGGTATTCCGCGATTTGTACAGCGTTCGTTGCCGCTCCTTTGCGAAGATTGTCTGCAACGATCCAGAGGTTCAGTGTATTCGCCTGCGTTTCGTCCCTGCGGATCCGCCCTACGAAAACTTCGTCTTTATCGTGCGCGTCTTTCGGCATCGGGTATTGCGCTTTCGAAGGATCGTCTACCACAACCACGCCCGGCGTTTGCGCGAGGATGTTGCGCACTTCCGCGAGATCGAAGTCTTTGTCGAACTCGATGTTCACGCTTTCGCTATGGCCGCCCATTACGGGGATGCGCACGGTGGTCGCGGTTACTTTCACTTTTTCGTCGCCCATGATCTTCACCGTTTCTTTCACCATCTTCATTTCCTCTTTGGTATAACCGTTGTCGAGGAACACGTCGATCTGGGGGATCACGTTCAGGTCGATCTCGTGTGCGTATGCTTTTTCACCTGCAATGCCCTGGCGCTCGTTCATGAGCTGCGTTACCGCTTTCACGCCGGTGCCGGTCACGGACTGATATGTAGATACCACCACGCGGTTGATACCATATTTCGCATGGAGCGGTTTGAGGACGATCACCATCTGGATGGTGGAGCAGTTAGGATTCGCAATGATCTTGTCTTCGGGCGTGAGCACGTCCGCGTTCACTTCGGGCACCACGAGTTTCTTCGTGGGGTCCATACGCCAGGCGGAGGAATTGTCGATCACCGTGATGCCCGCTTCCGCGAATTTGGGCGCCCATTCGGTGGAGGTGCTGCCGCCGGCGGAGAAGATGGCTACGTTCGGTTTCATTCCAATAGCCGTATCAGCGGTTACCACCTTGTACGGCTTACCCTTGAACATCACTTCCTTACCAACAGATTTTTCGGAAGCGACAGGGATCAGTTCCGTCACAGGGAAATTCCTTTCCGCGAGTACTTGCAACATTTTGGTGCCTACCAGTCCGGTGGCGCCTACTACGGCTACTTTCATGATTTTGATTATGAATTAAAATGAGACCCCAAAATTAATATATCAAACGACAATTTTGATATATTCGGCCAGATTGTTGACCCATTAAAAATGTAAGTTATGCATGTCATTGTTTGTGCCTGCGCGCTGATGTGCGCGCCATGCGGCGATTCGTTGCTCCCACTGCCGCACGACGTCATTATCCACGAGATCATGGCAGACCCCTCGCCCCCGGTTTCCCTGCCGGAATACGAGTTCATCGAACTGAGGAACCTGTCTCCCCGCACCATCAACCTCGCCGGATGGAAAGTGCGCGGCAACGGCGGCTCAGCCACGCTCCCCGCATTTTCGCTGGCGCCCGGCGGCTATGTCGTAGTGGCCCCGCGGAAAGGCGCATCGCTTTTCCAACCGGTCGTTGACGCCGGGAGTTTTTTTGCCCTTCATAATGAAGAAGACCTCCTTTCCCTGGAATCCCCGTCAGGAAGCGTGGTCCATGCCGTGACGGTCGATATGCGGCCGTTTTCCGGCAGCTTCAAATCTTCCGGCGGATGGAGCCTCGAAATGAAAGACCCCGCATTCCCCTGCGCAGGTGCCGTGAATTGGGCGTTTTCGAACGACCCCTCCGGCGGAACGCCCGGCAGGGCCAATTCCGTAGCGGCGCAGATTCCGGAACCTCCGTTACCGGAGCTGCTCCGTACTTCTTCGGCCGACAGCCTCCACGTCCGTCTGCATTTTTCCGCGCCGGTCGACAGCGCCTCCGCTTCCGCGGTCGCCGCGTATAGATCGGAGCGCGGCATCACCGCCGCCGTTCCGGAACGGCCGTCTTACCAAACCGTTTTACTGGAACTGGCGGATCCCATGCCCCGGGGCACGCTGTTCCAGCTCCGCGCATCCGGGCTGAAAGATTGTACCGGGCGCGCTATTCCCGGCAGCGGTCCGGTCCCGTGCGGCCGGCCTTCCCTCCCCGAGAACATCGTCATCACCGAAATTCTCCCCGACCCGCAGGCGGGAACGGAAGATTTCCTGGAAGTCTATAATAAAGGTCAGTACCCCGTTGAGCTGGCGGAATTGCGCTGGGCGGTGCGGGCAGACGACGGCTGGAAAGCGCCTTCGCCCTTGGTGCGGCGGCCCTGGCTGCTGTTCCCTGGAGAATACCTGGCGCTAAGTCCCGCCCCGGAAGCCCTTTGCCGGCAATATGCCTGCCTGGGCCGCGTGGAAGCCGCCCCGGTGCCGGCCTTGCCGGCAGAATCCGGCCGCATCGGCCTCTTTTCGATAGATGGCAGGTTAGTAGACGAGGCGATGTGGGACAGGAAGCTGCACGATCCCGGTTTGGCGATAACGAAAGGCGTGACGTTTGAACGGCTGGACGTCAATATGCCGGGGATGGCGCCTGCGAACTGGCACTCTGCCGCATCCACAGCGGGTTTTGGGACGCCGGGGTATGCGAATTCCCACCGGGCGGGCGATGGAACGGAAGGGAACTGGTGCAGCCTGGAAGCGGGGGCTTTCAGTCCGGACAACGACGGGCTAAACGATCTCGCCTGGATCAACTGGGAATTTCCTGCGCCGGGGTTTCGGCTGGATGTCCGGATATTTGATGCGGCGGGGCGGCCCGTCCGCCACCTGGCGAATAATATTTCCGCCGCCGATAAGGGCAAAATAAGTTGGAACGGTCTGGCAGACAATGGGTTACCCCTTCCAAAGGGCAGTTATGCCATCAAAATCGCCGCCTGGAACGGCAATGGGCGCCAATTATCCCGGAAACTCGCCGTGGTATTGCTTCGCGACTGATTGGCCGGCAGCCGGAAAAGGGGGTGAAAATTTGTCAGGGCGATTTCATCTGTTAATTTTTTATATTTGCCGCTCTTTAAAAATGAATTCATGCAGTACAGAGAAATTGTTGCAGTAACCGGATTAGGCGGTTTATTCCAATTGCTTGCCAGCAAACAGGATGGCGCTATTGTAAGATCGCTGGACGATAAAAGCACCCGCTTTGTATCTTCCCGGGTACATAATTTTACCCCATTGGAAAGCATCGAAGTTTTCACTACGGGCGATAATGTAAACCTGTCGGCTGTATTCAAGGCTATGCAGGAAAAAGCGGCGTCGTTCCCCCTGGTGGACGCGAAAGCCGATAACAATACGATCAAAGGTTATTTCAAAAGCGTATTCCCCGAGTTCGATGAGGACCGCGTTTACGTGAGCGATATGAAGAAGATGGTGAAATGGTTCTCCATCCTCGAGAAAAACGACCTCCTGAAATTCGACGAAGCAGCGGAAGAAACCGCTGAAGTTGCCGAAGCGCCTGCCGCTGAAGCCGCTCCCGCCGAAGAAGCCAAGCCGAAAAAGAAAGCGCCTGCCAAGAAAGCGGCTGCTGAAACCGAAGGTGCGGAAGGTGAAGAAAAACCGGCCCCGAAGAAGAAAGCCGCGCCTAAAAAGGCCGCTGCCGACGCTGAAGGCGCCGAGGGCGAAGAGAAAAAGCCCAAAACCACCCGTAAAAAGAAAACCGAAGAATAACCGGTTTCCAAAATATCTGGCAGCAAACCAGGCCCTCCCCGCAGGAGGCCTGGTTTCTTTTTTGCCCATATGTCAGGTAAAGCCCGCTTAGCCCGTTTTTTGCTATTTTACCGCAAATTAAAATTCAACTCATGCCCAATGCCCATATCACAGCGCCGCCCAGGCAGTTCCTCCCGGCAGATTTTGCCGTAACCACCTGGGACGCGCTGCAGCCATACTTCGAAACCCTCCAGCAAAGGCCCATCAACAGCAGCGAAGAACTTTCCCGCTGGCTGGCCGATATCAGCGAGCTCGAAGCCGTGATCAGTGAAGACGCCTGCTGGCGCCAGATCCGCATGACGAGAGACACCGCCAGCAAGGAATACGAAGAAGCGTTCACCTACTTCTGCATGGAAATCCAGCCCAAACTGCAACCCTATGCAGACGCGCTCAACCGTAAGCTGCTCGACAGTCCCTTCACCGCAGACCTCGATCCCGCCCAATACTTCCCCTACCTGCGCAACGTGCGCAAGCAGGTGAAACTGTTCAACGAAAAGAATATTCCCATCCAGGCGGAACTGAGCGTCATGGCGCAACAATACGGCGTCATCTCCGGTGCGATGACCATCGAAGTGAATGGACAGGAATACACCCTGCAACAGGCCGCCAAGTTCCTCGAAAACCCCGACCGCAAACTGCGCGAGGAAGTTTTCACCAAAACCGGCGAACGCCGCCTGCAGGACCGCGAAAAACTCGACGCCCTTTATTCCTCCCTCGTCAGCAAACGCCACGAAGTAGCGCAGAACGCAGGTTTCGCCAATTACCGCGATTATAAATTCGAGGAACTGGGCCGTTTCGAATACACGAAAGAAGATTGCTTCCAGTTCCACGAGGCCATCCGCGAGCACATCCTGCCGCTGGTTGGCGGCGCGCTCGAACGGCAGCGCCAGAAACTGGGCCTCGATACGCTCCGCCCCTGGGACGGCGACGCCGAGCCCGAAGGCACCAAACCACTGGAGCCCTTCAAAGACGGTAACGAGCTCATTTCCAAATCCATCGCGTGCTTTAAGGAACTGCGGCCCTTCTTCGGCGAATGCCTCGAAGTGATGCAGGATATGCAGCGCCTCGATCTCGACAGCCGCAAGAATAAAGCCCCCGGCGGATATAACTGCCCGCTGGCGGAAACCGGCGTGCCCTTCATTTTCATGAATGCTGCCGGCCAGATGAAAGACCTCACCACGATGGTGCACGAGGGCGGCCATGCCGTTCACTCTTTCCTTAGCCACAACCTCCCGCTCAGCGCTTTCAAGGAATACCCGATGGAGATCGCCGAAGTGGCGAGCATGAGCATGGAACTGTTTACCATGGACCATTGGCACCTGTTTTTCGATAATCCCGAAGAACTGCGCCGCGCCAAACTCCAACAGCTCGAACGCGCCATCGTCATCTTCCCCTGGATCGCTACGATCGACAAGTTCCAGCACTGGATTTACGAAAATCCCGCGCATACGACCGAAGAGCGGACCGCTGCATGGACGCGCATCCTCGATGAATTCACACCCGGGAACATCGATTGGACGGGCTTCGAGCACTTCCGTGCCAGCAATTGGCAACGGCAGCTCCATCTTTTCGAAGTGCCATTCTATTATATCGAGTACGGCATCGCGCAACTGGGTGCCATCGCCATGTGGAAACAATACCGCGAAAAGCCGGAACAGGCGCTGGACAACTACATGAAAGCCCTGAGCCTGGGATACACCAAAACCCTGCCCGAGCTGTACGAAGCGGCCGGCATCCGGTTCGATTTCTCGCCGGCTTACGTGAAAGAACTGGCGGATTTCGTGCAGGCGGAAATCGATCTGCTCACCAAAAAATAAGCACGACCGAAAATAAAAAAGGAGCGACCGGTAAAGTCGCTCCTTTTTTTATGCGTTCGAAAATATTATTGGCAGGATTTGCAAACGCCGCTCACCACTACTTCTACATTATGCATGGCGTAACCCTGCGGGAGGGTGATCGCCGGCACGTCGGTTTCGTCGAGGCACTGGGTGCTGCCACATTCTTCGCAGCGGAAGTGTACGTGATGGTCGTGATGCTCGTGTTCCCGGCACTCCGATTTGCAGATGGCATAGCGCACGCTGGTGTCGGTGGTGGGGATTTTATGGACGATCCCTTTGTCGAGGAAGGTTTGCAGGGTGCGGTAAATCGTTACCCGGTCGAAGCTCTTGCCGCTGAGCTTTTCGAAATCGGCATGTTCGAGGGCGCCGTTGCTTTTCAAAAAGAGCTCCAAAATCTTCACACGGGTATCGGTTACGCTCAGGTTGCTGGAACGTAACAACTCCACGATGATTTCTTTGTGTTTTGCAGGCATTGTTCAAAAATTTACTCTTGCATCAGCCGGTCGATGTCGGCTATCAGCTTGTCAACGTCTTTTACTTTCGTGCCTTCATACAGTCCGCGGATGCGGCCCTCGCCGTCTACCAGCGCAAACCACTGCGTGTGGATGAAGTCGTCTTCCCCGGTGAAGGTACCATCGTCTACCAGGTAACTTTCGCGGGCCAGTTTGTAGAGCTGGCGCTTGTCGCCGGTGAGGAAGTGCCAGTTCTTCGGGTCCGCGCCATGCTGTTCGGCATAAGCTTTCAGCACGCGAACGGAATCGTAGTCCGGGTCGGAAGTGTGGGACAGGATGAGGAAATTCGGCTTGTCCTTATATTTCGCATAGACTTTTTCCATGTTTTTGTTCATCACCGGGCAGATGTTGGTGCAGGTGGTGAAGAAATACTCGGCTACATAGATCTTTCCTTTCACGTTGTCTTGCGTCACCTGGTTGCTGTCCTGGTCCGTAAAGCTGAAGCCCTGCACCGTGTGGCCGGGAGCGCCCAGTACCGGGAGCTTTTCCTTTCCGGTCCAGCTGCCCCTGCTTTCTTTGATCATAAAGGCGTAGTAGGCCATGAAGCTGCCGCTCAGCAGCACGAAAAATGCGGTATAAATGATTAACTTCTTGGACATGTCGAATTTTATCTCCTGGTCTGATCTGCAAAGTTAGCACAGTTTCCCCAGATGGGCCCTGAGCCAGGTCATTTGCCGGTGATTTCGGCGTTGTCGAGATTATAGTACATTTCGTAAATGTTTTTCTCGTTGAGCCTCAATACACCTTTTACTTTGATATAATCGTCGGTTTCGAAATCCGGTTTTTTCGACTTGAAGTTCAGGGCCATGACGGATTCTGGTCCCGAGCCGCCGCAGAAGAAGCAAGAGCTGTTGGGATTGGCGCTGAGCACATACATGGAACCTTTCGGATCTATTGGTACCATGTACCCGCTAATCTCCACCGTTTTCCCGTTCAGGGCCTTGATGGCGCGGGAGAACGAAGGGTAAAGCATGGGCATTTGCATCTTTTCGTCGTATTTGCGGGTAAAGATGACGTCCGACAGTTGTTTCCAGGTCACTTTGAGGGGCGCTTCGTCGCGGGGCGCCACGTCGATGGTAGACATGGGCAGGCTGCCGGAGGAAGCGGCATTGGCAGACAATATCCGCTGCATCCAGGGGGCGGCGGATAGGCCGTGGCGGCAAACCCTTGAAATGTCTGAACAGGAAACGAGGGCGAAGGCGGCGAGGCCCAGGACGATTTTCTCCACTTTAAGCATTGGCAAGCGTTTTAGCGATATTCAGCCGGAAAGCGCGCACCGCAGGCAGCAAAGCGGCCAGCAGGCAGGCCCCGACGATAGCTGCGGCGGTTATGGCGTCGGCAGCGGTTAACGGCATGGCGCCGGAAAAATTCAAATGATAGCCGGCAAACAGTTCCTGTTGCAACAGCAGCAAAGCCACACGGCTCAGCGCGATCCCCGTTACCACGCCCGCCAGTCCCAACAGGAACGCTTCGGCGAAAACGAGGGCGAGCAGTTTGCCGCGGGAGCCGCCCATGGTCCGGATGAGGGCCAGTTCGTAGCGGCGCTCGTGCGTGCCCTGCACCAGCGTTACAAAGATACTGCATGCGGCGAGCCCGGCCAACAGCCAGCCCAACGCGCGCAACACCTTCGCGCCTGTGCCCAGCAGCGATTGCAGCCGGTTGATCTCTATTGCCGGCACCGCGGCCTGCATGTTCGTGTATTCATTGATCATCCGTGGAAACTGCAATTGCCCCATCGGACTGCGGAACTTGATCAGCACCGCTGTTACCTGCTTGCGGGGGTCGGGTGTTTGCATCATGGCGCTTTCCTGGCTGCCGGCATCCTCATGATCTTTTGCGGCGCCTTCATGATCATGCGCATCGTGTTCATGAGGATCGTGACCTTCCGACGTGCCTGGTTGCGTTGCGTGTGCATCGTGTTCATGGCCGCCTTCCGCATGATCGTGCGCGGCTGCGTCATGATGCGGCGCGTGGATGTCCCACACGCTTTCCAGCGGGGTCAGCAGCAGTTGATCGACCGCCAGGCCGGTGGCGGGCAGGATGCCGCTTACGAGATATTCTTCCCCTTCATGCACATGGCCCGTTTTCCCGAGGCCATGCGTCCCCGCGAAGCGGCTGCCCACTTTCAAGCCAGCCTTCCGGGCGGCTTCGGCGCCTGCAACCACCTCCATCGACTTCCCGAAAACCTTTCCCTGTGTGGGTTTTACGTTGTATTTGTCGAGATAGGCCTGCGTGGTGCCGATGATGCGGAAACCGTGGTACGAATCCCCCAGCGAAATGGGGACTGCCGATTCCACCAACGGGTGATGCATGAAACGGTCGGCTTCGGTAAGGGAAATATTGCCGGTGGGATTGTCGAGATGATAGACGCTGCTGAGGATCAGCTGGAGCGGACTTCCCTTTGCGCCCAATACGAGGTCGATACCGTCGATCTGCTGTTCGAGCTGTTGGCGCGCCTGCCGGTTGAGGGCCCACAGCACGAGGAGCACGGTGGTGCTGCAGGAAAGCAGCAGCCAGCAGAGCGCGGTGTAAAGCGGTTTGTGAAGCAGGTTGCGTATGGCGATGCGGAAAATCATGTCAGTTGGATGTGTTGAGGGAAAAGGGATGTCAGCCGGTTGTCGTGCGTAACGATGAGCAGCGCCGCGTTGTGGCGGGCGGCCTGTTCGGAAAGCAGGCGGGCCACGGCTTCACAGTTACGGTCGTCGAGACTGGCGGTGGGCTCATCGGCCAGGATGACGTTGGGCGAAGGCAATACGGCCCGCGCGATGGAAGCGCGTTGCTGTTCGCCCTGGCTGAGGCGTGCGGGAAGCTGGTGCAGGAGATGATCGATCCGGAGATCGGCGGCTACGGCTTCGAGGCGTTTGTGATCGGCGGCCGCGCCGGTGAGGCGGAGCGGCAGCAGGAGATTGTCTGCTACGGAAAGCGAGCCGATAAAATGCGACCGCTGGAAAATGATCCCGATATGTTGGCCGCGGAAGGCGTCCATTTTCGGGGTGCTGAGCGAGCTGATGGGCGTGCCGGCTACATTGACGGTGCCGCCCGCGGGCTGGATGAGCCCTGCGAGGAGGTGCAGCAGGGTGGTTTTTCCGGCGCCGGAAGGGCCGGTGATCAGGAGGGTTTCTCCTTTCCGGCAGGCCAGGTCGGGGAACCGGATCTGGCGCCCGCCCGGATAGGTATATGCCAGTTCGCTGGTCTGGATCATCATATCTGTCATCACTATTTGTTTTGGCAACAACGTTGCAAATGGAACGTCGAATTCGGCTAAGATAGCGTTCGCTGCATACAAATTTCATTAATTTTTGGATTAAATGCAACAATGTTGCAAAATAACCCTTAGCTTTGTTGCCCACAAAACCAACTCACCATGCCCAATAATCGACTGATGAACAGAATGAGCCTGGACGCGCTAGGCATCGGGGCCTCACTGGCCTGTGCGGTGCATTGCGTAGCGTTGCCGCTGGTGGCGGCGTTTCTTCCGCTGGCCGGCGTAGCGCTTCATTACGAGCCGCTGGAGTACCTGTTGCTGGGCGCCACGCCCGTTGTTGGATTGTTGGCGTTGTACCGGGGGTATAAATACCAGCATCGCCGGGTGCGGCCATCGGTGTTGTTCGTGGTGGGATTTGCGTTGCTGATGGCGGGGCATTTCTGGTTCCCGGAAGCCTGGGAGCTGAGTGCGATCGCCCTGGGCGCGGGATTGCTCATCGCGGCACATGTCGATAACATCCGTTTTTGCCGGAAATGCAGGGTGAAGGAATCAGCCCCGGTAGCAGCTGAATAGATCGGGTTTCCAGGAAACGTTTAGTTCCGGTTGAAATCGCTCGTCCATCAATTTGCAAGCGCGTTCAATTGTCTGACAATCGGGCCGAGCGGATGACAAAGGATGTCTGCAAAATGCCGCTATCGCCCAAAAGGCAAGCTGAGAGAAAAATTGTACTTCCTACAAATCCAAAAGTGATCATTTGTCTGACAAATGATTTGAGCGGATGACAATTGGCAAAACGGTTTTATAAAAAACGCCGGCCTGTATATTAAATCGTTCATCCAGCAAATCCAAAAGTGATCATTCGTTTGACAATTGAGTGGAGTGGATGACAATGCGATACGGTTTTATAAGAAACGCTGGACTGTAGATAGAATCATTCATCCATCAAATCACAAATGCGATGATTTCCTGGGTAGATGAATTGAGTTGATGACAACCATTAGTACGGTGGGATGTAACATTCCCACTTTCGAAAGTTTTTTCGTCACCATTTAACCTGACCATATGCCCGCAGCATCCACTTTTGCCTTGACAGGAGACCACTTCCGCAAGGCGCCCTCCCAACTGCCCGTCACCGTGCTCAGCGGATTCCTCGGCGCAGGGAAAACATCGCTCCTCCAACACATCCTTCACAATCGCGAAGGCCTGCGCGTAGCCGTTATCGTGAACGATATGGCCGAAGTCAACATCGATGCGCAGCTCGTCCGGAACGCCGCTTCCCTCCATCAGACAGAAGAAAAACTGGTGGAAATGTCGAACGGATGCATCTGCTGCACCCTTCGGGAAGATCTTCTCGCCGAAGTGCAACGCCTCGCGGCGGAACAACGGTTCGATTACCTGCTCATCGAACCCAGCGGCATCTCCGAACCGCTGCCGGTAGCGCAAACCTTTACCTGGCAAGACGATCAGCAAGGCATCGATCTCCGCGCCGTGTCGCGGCTCGATACACTCGTTACCGTCGTGGATGCTTACAATTTCCATCACGACTATTCCAGCCGGGAACTGCTCAACGAAAAAGGTTTGACGGAAGCGGCCGACGAACGCACCATCGTGAACCTGCTAACCGATCAGATTGAATTCGCCAACGTCATCGTTCTCAACAAATGCGACCTCGTGACCGGAGAGCAGAAGGGCGCACTGAAATCCCTTCTGCGCAAACTCAACGCCAAAGCCAGGATCGTAGAAGCGGTGAAGGGCGAGGTGCCGCTCCGCGAAGTGCTGCATACCCGGCTGTTCGACTTCGATGAAACCTCCCAATCCGCCGGCTGGATCGCCGAGCTGGAAAAAGAACATGTGCCGGAAACGGAAGAATATGGGATCCGGTCGTTCGTGTATCGCAGCCGTGCACCGTTCCATCCGGAAAGGTTTTGGGAAATGGTCCAGCATCGCTGGCCGCAGGGCGTTATTCGCTCGAAAGGTTTGCTGTGGCTGGCTTCCAGGCCAGACGTGGCTATAAACTGGAGCCAGGCGGGCCGCTCGCTCATGGCCGACCGCGCCGGCGTGTGGTGGTGCGCTATCCCGGAAAAGCATTGGGAGCTCGATCCCGCATCCGAACAGATCATCCGCGAACGATGGCATCCACTGTTCGCCGACCGTTACAACGAAATCGTCATCATCGGCCAGGACATCGACCCGCACGCCATTTCCGTCCTGCTCGACGGTTGCCTGTGCAACAACGAAGAAATAACGGGCTGGAAACTTGGCCGGCCTTTCAACGATCCATTTCCCGCTTTCTGATAATGTTTAGGTAATTAGTTCCTGCGAAACCCCAACGCCGCCGCCCAACTTGTCCTCGATTATTTTCACGGGCGGCGGCTTCTTTCCTAATCCCCATTATTTAGCCTAGTCTAAAAATTAATTTAGACAAATGTCGATTCTGTTTTTAAATTTGTCTCACAAACAACCTACAACCTCATGGCAGCAATGCTACGCACGATTTCAACCTTACTATTTGCTGCGGCAACACTCGCCGCTCACGGCCAGGGCCGCCTGAAAGGCACCGTTTCCGCAGGCGAAAGCCCCGTCCCGTTCGCCACCGTCGGATTTAAAGATCTCAAAACCGGCGTCGTGACCGACGAAACCGGTCAATTCATTATTCCCAACGTTCCCGCTGGCAAACATGAGCTGCAAGTGAGCGCGGTAGGGTACCTCACTTCCAGACAAACCGTCACCATCAAGCCCACAGGCACTACCAGCGTGCTGATCAGGCTGGAACCTTCTGCCAGCAATCTCGGGGAAGTAGTGGTCAGCGGCACCCTCCGGCCGGTAACCAAAATGGAAAGCCCGGTACCCGTGGAAGTCTATTCCCCCGTCTTCTTCCGGAAAAATCCCACACCCAGCATCTTCGACGCGCTCCAGAATGTAAACGGCGTGCGCCCGCAGCTGAACTGCAACGTCTGCAACACGGGCGATATCCACATCAACGGGCTCGAAGGGCCGTACACCATGGTCATGATCGACGGGATGCCCATCGTCAGCGCCCTGTCTACCGTCTACGGCTTGTCCGGCATCCCGAACAGCCTTGTGGAACGGGTGGAAGTGGTGAAAGGCCCGGCCTCGACGCTCTATGGTTCCGAAGCGGTGGCCGGATTGATCAACATCATCACCAAATCGCCCGCCACGGCGCCGGTCCTTTCGGCCGACGTGATGGCCACTTCCTGGCAGGAATACAACGTGGACATGGGCTGGCGGTTTAAAGCCGGATCACGGGCACAGTCGCTCCTGGGGCTGAATTACTTCAATTACCAGGACCCCGCAGACCATAACGGCGACGGCTTCACCGACGTTACCCAGCAACACCGGATCAGCGTTTTCAATAAATGGAGCTTCACACGGAAAAACGACCGGGTGGCTTCGCTGGCGGCCAGATATTTTTACGAAGACCGCTGGGGCGGACAAACCCAGTGGGAAAAACGCTGGCGCGGAACAGACAGCGTGTACGGTGAGAGCATATATACCAGTCGCGTCGAAGTGCTGGGGCAATACCAGCTGCCGACCCGGCCGCGCCTCATGCTGCAGGGCTCGTTCAACTACCACGACCAGAATTCCGTGTATGGCGCCACCTGGTTCCTCGCGAAGCAGACCATCGCGTTCGCGCAGCTGACCTGGGACAAGGAAATAGGGAAACACACGCTACTGGCGGGCTTGCCGTTCCGGTACACGTTCTATGACGACAATACGGTGGCTACTACGGATAAGGACGTCAACAAGCCCCAGCGGACTTTCCTGCCCGGCGTGTTCGTGCAGGACGAGATCAAGCTGGCTACGGCGCACAACCTGTTGCTGGGCATGCGGTACGATTACAATTCCCTTCACGGCAATATCGTTACGCCCCGCCTCGCTTATAAATGGACGCCGAACTACCGGAACGTGTTCCGGCTGAATGCGGGAACGGGCTACAGGGTGGTGTCTGTGTTCACGGAAGACCATGCCGCGCTGAGCGGCGCCCGCGAAGTGGTGATCCAGTCGGAGCTGAAACCTGAGCGGAGCTGGAACGTCAATTTGAACTACACGAAGAAAATACCGTTGGGAAGCGCCTTTTTGGGGCTGGATGCGACAGCTTTCTACACGCACTTCTCGAACCGGATCATGCCCGACTATTCCCGGCCCGACTCCATATTATATGACAATCTGAACGGGTATGCGGTGTCTGAGGGATTCAGTCTCAATGCCGACCTGGCGTTCGCGTTCCCGCTGAAGATCATGGCGGGGGCTACGGTGATGGACGTTTATGAAAAGGACCGCGGGGTGAAAACGAGGCCCATGCTTACGGAGCGGTTTACCGGGACGTGGACGGTGAGTTATGCGTTCAAAAAAGCGGGTTTGACGGTCGATTATACCGGTAATATATACGGGCCGATGTTGTTGCCGGTGCAACCGAACGATCCGCGGCCGGCCGAGTCGCCGGTATGGAGTATTCAGAACGTACAGTTGACGAAGAAGTTGGGGAAGGAGTGGGAGATTTACGGAGGGGTGAAGAATCTGCTGAATTTCCTGCCGCCGAAGAACAGTATCGCGCATGCGCATGACCCTTTCGATAAGCGGCCGGGTTATAACGCCGACGGGAGCGTTGATCCTTATAACCTGACTTTCGACCCCGCATACGTATTTGCCCCGAACCAGGGTATCCGTGGATTCCTGGGGGTGCGGTTCACGCGGCAATAATCAGAGGGCGAGGCCGACTTTGATACCGAGGTGTAGGCTGGGGAGGTATTTCCTGGCTTCGTCTGCCTGGGGGACCACGGCCCCTCCTTCGATACGGTGGGTGGTGGCGGTGTAGACTTTCCCGCGAACGCCGACGCCGAGATAGGGATCGAGGATGAATTTGCCGCGGTGCATCTGGCGGCCGAGCAGGAGCTGGAGGCCGTAGACGTTTTTATCCGCAGAATTTTCATAGGTCGCGCTGTTGAGCGTGACCTTTTCATTTGGATAGAATACCTTTTTATAAAGGAGAACGGGCTCGAAGTAGGTGCCGGCCATGCGGATAGCGGTGTTGCGGCGGACGAGGTACCATTTGAGGCCGGCCCTGAAGCCGACGCCGCGGCCTTCCACGAACTGTTCGGTAGAGATGCCGGGATTTTCTTTCCCGATATTGATCCTTTTGAAGAAGACGTAGTCCGGGTAATCGGTGTATATACCGGAAACGCCGAGCTCGAGGCTCAGGGTTTCGGAGAGGTCCTGTTCGAGGTAGAGGTCCAGCTCATTGATGATGGTGGTGGGGTTTACCTTGATGTAGGTCCGTTTGCGGAAGGGTTCTTCCTGCGCAAGGGCGGTTTGAGCTGCTGTTGCAAGGAGGATAATGGTAAGGATCCTTTTCATATGGCTGCCGGGTTGTAAGGGGGAGGCGGGTGGTGACGCCCGCCTTTGGGAATCAGGTCAATAATCGTTCCACAATAACGGGGAACCATTTATGTTCGAGCGCCTGTACTTTTTTGGCGAGGCTTTCGGGGGTATCGGCTGGTGTGATGGTGCATTTTTCCTGGAGGATGGTGGCGCCGTCGTCGTATTTTTCGTTGACGAAGTGGATGGTGATACCGGATTCGGGCTCGCCGGCGGCGATGACGGCTTCGTGGACGAAGTGGCCGTACATGCCTTTGCCACCGTATTTGGGGAGGAGTGCGGGATGGATGTTAATGATTTTGTCGGGGAATGCCTGGACGAGGTTGGCGGGCACTTTCCAGAGGAAGCCGGCGAGGACGATGAGGTCGATCTCCAGTTCCTGCATCAACTTAACATAATAATCTCCCCGGAGGAATGCTTCCTTATCTATTATATATGAAGGGATGTTTTCGGCTTCGGCGATGAGGAGGACCCCGGCGTCCGGTTTGTTGGAAACGATGGCGGCCACGCGGATGGCGGGGTTGCCTTTGAGGTGATCGATGATCTTCTGGGCGTTTGAGCCGGCGCCGGAGGCGAAAATGGCGATGTTTTTCAAGCTTGTATATAAATTAAGGCACAAAAATAGGCAGATAACCATTTCCGGTAACGGTAAATTTCCATAATTTTAGGAGAAGCCCGGGCCATGGGGGCGGAGACTGATGGAAATCAGGTGACGGGAATGCGCAAAATCATGGCGATGCAACCAACTATATACGTATCTTGTTGTAGGTTGAAGTATCTTATATCCGGTTCGGAACAACTTCCCGTGAGGCACTATCCGACAGTCTGGTTGAAAACTCCAAGCAAAAAAAGTATCACTGCGATCGGCAGTATCTCCGTAGATGGTAAATATGATTTTTATCAGGTATTGCGGCCGGCGTGTATGCGCCGGGGGGTGAAGGGAGAGCCGAAATCAGCCACAGTAGATAATTTCAGCGGAATCATCTTTCGCGGATGTTATATAAAAACAGCTTGCAAAACAAGGACAATTTTTTTTCGTTTGTTGGTAAATTGTCAACATTCTGTCTTATTTTTGCTGGCACTTTTAAGAAACCTTAGGTCAAATCTAAACTAAATAGGCTGTGTATCGTCGTGTTTCCATTCGTTTGCGTAAGCAATTTGTGAGTGTTCTTATCCTATGCGCGGGGCTGGTTAGTTCCTTCTCCATCGCGCGGGCAGCAGATCCTGGTGCAGGTAAGACGCTATTTCAGCAGAATTGTGCTTCCTGTCACAATGTGCACAAAAAACTGACAGGCCCTGCGCTCGCAGGTGTTGAGAGCAGGTGGGCCGATAAGGCGCTGCTTCACAAGTGGATCCGCAATTCCGCTTCTGTAATTGCGTCCGGCGACAAGTATGCCGTTGATCTCTTCAACTCCTATAACAAGCTTCCGATGACGGCCTTCCCGGCCCTCACCGATGGTGATATCGACAATATCCTCGCGTTCATCGCGCAGGAGGAGTCGAAGCCGGTTGGTGGCGATAAGGGAGCTGCCGGTGCGGGTACGGCTGCTGCAGGAGCGGAAAAGGATTCCGGTAACAACAGCCTGCTGTTCGGCATCATCACCCTGATCCTCGCGATCGTAGCGGTGATCCTCATGCAGATCAACAGCAATCTGAACAAGCTGGCTTCCGAAAAAGAAGGCCATGCTACCGCAGAACCTGTTCCCTTCTACAAAAACAAAGTTTACATCGCCCTCTGCATCGTATTGCTCTTCATCGTTGGCGGTTACTATACCATCCAGGGCGCTATCGGCCTGGGCCGCCAGGACGGTTACATGCCGGAGCAACCCATCTTCTACTCCCACAAGGTGCACGCGGGTATCAATCAGATCAACTGTCTTTACTGCCACTCTTCCGCTGAAAAGAGCAAGCATGCCATGATCCCTTCGGAGAACGTGTGTATGAACTGCCACAAGGCCATTACCGAATACACCGGTGCTGACCTTTACACGGCTGAAGGCAAGAAAGTGAACGGTACGGCTGAGATCCAGAAACTGTTCGACCACGTTGGATGGGATAAAGACGCTGGCCGCTATACCAAACCGGGCCAGCCCATCGAATGGAAGAAAATCCACAGCCTGCCCGACCACGTTTACTTCAACCACTCCCAGCACGTGAACGCAGGCAAGGTACAGTGCCAGACCTGCCACGGCGATATCCAGGAGATGGACGAAGTGAAGCAGTTCGCCGACCTGTCTATGGGCTGGTGCGTAAACTGCCACCGTACCACCAAAGTGCAGTTTGCCGAGAACAACTACTACAGCATCTTCGAAAAGCTGCACAATGATGTGAAAGCAGGCAAGGTTGACAGTGTGACCGTAGAAATGCTGGGCGGTACCGAGTGCCAGAAGTGCCACTACTAATCAATAGATCAGAGAAATCAGACCAGACAAATTTTTCAAATCGTAACGCGATATAAATAATCACATGGAGCAAAAAAAGTATTGGAAAGGCTTGGAGGAGTTGCACAATACCACTTCGCATCAGGAGACTGTGAAAAACGAATTCAGGGAAGACCTGCCGTTTGAAGAGAGCGATAGTTTCCTGGGTGGGACCACCCCTCGCCGGGACTTCCTGAAATACCTCGGGTTTACCACTGCCGCCGCTACCATCGCGGCCAGCTGCGATATCCCGGTTAAGAAGGCGATCCCCTACGTAAACAAACCGGAAGATATCACCCCCGGTGTTCCCAACTATTATGCTTCCGCTTATACTGTAGACGGTGAGTACGTTCCCCTGGTGGTGAAAACCCGTGAGGGCCGCCCCATCAAGATCGAAGGCAACGATATGTCGGCGATCACGAAAGGTTCCACCACCGCCCGTGTACAGGCTTCCGTTCTTTCTTTATATGATGTGGCCCGCCTCCGCTTCCCCGGTATCAACCAAATGAACGGCGACGCAGACCTGGCAGCCCGCATCAAGGAAATGCAATATTCCGAGCTGGACAAGCAGATCGCCGCCGCCATTTCCGGCAAATCCGTAGCGCTGCTCACCTCCTCTATCATAAGCCCCTCCACCAAAAAGCTCATCGGTGAATTCCTGGCGAAATATCCCGGAAGCCGCCATGTAACATATGATGCCGTTTCCTATTCCGGTATGCTCCTCGCCAACGAGGCTTCCTACGGTAAACGTGCCATCCCCTCCTACCACTTCGAAAACGCGAAAGTAGTAGTGAGCCTGGGCGCCGACTTCCTCGGTACCTGGCTGAACCCTGCAGAATTCTCCGTTCAATACGGTGAAGGCCGCAAGATCAACCAGAAAAGCCCCGAAATGAGCAAGCACTTCCATTTCGAGAGCATGATGAGCCTCACCGGCGCCAACGCCGACGAGCGCTTCACCCACCGCCCCTCCGAAGCAGGCGTAGTAGCCCAGGCGCTGCTGGCTGCCCTCGGTGGTGCCGTTTCCGCTCCCGCTATCGCCAACACCCGCCTGAAAGAAGGCATCGCCAAAGCCGCCAAAGCCATCCAGGCCAACCCCGGCAAATCGATCGTAGTGTCTGGCTCCAACGATGTGAACGTTCAGATCCTGGTAAACGCCATCAACAACCTGGCCGGTTCCAACGGAACCACCATCGACTGGGCTTCTCCCGTTAATTACAAGCAAGGTATCGACAGCGATATGCAGCAGCTGGTCGCCGACCTGAACGCAGGTTCCATCGGCGCCCTGATCGTTTACGGCGTGAACCCCGCTTACGATTACTTCGACGCAGCCAAATTCAGGGACGGTGTGAAGAAAACCGCTGTAACGATCTCGTTCAACGACCGTTACGACGAAACCACCGAGCTTTGCAAATACATCATGCCCGACCATCACTACCTCGAAAGCTGGGGTGATGCCGAGCCGAAGAGCGGTTACTATGGCTTCATCCAACCGACCATCGCCCCGCTGTTCAAAACCCGTGCTTTCCAGGACAGCCTGCTGACCTGGACCGGCAACACCACCGCATGGGTAGATTACCTGAAAAATGAATGGATCACCCGCCTGGGCTCACAGGCTGCATGGGACAAAACCCTGCAAGACGGTCTCATCGAGCCCTCAACGGCCCCTGCGCTGGGTGGTGCTTCTTTCGTAGCCGACGTTGCTGCCGCCGCTGCCAAAATCGGTGCGCCGAAAACCTCCGGCCTCGAACTGGTGATGTACGAAAAAGTGGCCATCGGTAACGGTAAGGAAGCCAACAACCCATGGCTCCAGGAAATGCCCGACCCGATCACGCGCTCTACGTGGGACAACTACGCCTGCGTATCCAACAAGCTCGCGAAAACTTTCAATATGGAACTGGGCGACGATTACGAAATCAACGCCGAAAAGAAAGTTCTGAAAATCACCGCCAAAGGCAAAACCGTTGAACTGCCCCTGCTGATCGTGCCTGGTATCCAGGAAGATACGATCGCTATCGCAGTAGGTTACGGCCGCGGCAAAAAAGAATTCATCGGTAAGGCTGCCGGCGAAGTGGGTAAGAACGCTTACCAATTCGTATCCTTCAACGGCCAGACTTTCGATTACTTCTCCAACGAAGCCAAAGCAGAAGCAACCGGCGCCAAATACGCGGTAGGTCTTACCCAGACCCACAACAGCTACGAAGGCCGCCCGATCATCAAGGAAACCACGCTCGAGGAGTTCATCAAGAACCCGAAAGAAGTGAACCACGATCGCCAGCACCTGTTCGAAACATATGGTGAAGATTTCCGTAACGAAGGTACCCTGTACACCGGCGGCACCAAGTTCGAATATCCCGGTATCAAGTGGGGCATGTCCATCGACCTGAACTCCTGCTTCGGTTGCGGCGCCTGCGTGGTAGCTTGTACTGCAGAGAATAACGTATCCGTAGTAGGTAAGGAACAGGTGATCCTGGCGCACGAAATGCACTGGCTGCGTATCGACCGCTACTTCGCCGGCGACGAAAACAACCCCGAGGTGGTGTTCCAGCCCATGCTCTGCCAGCACTGCGACAACGCACCCTGCGAGAACGTTTGCCCGGTAGCCGCTACCAACCACTCTTCCGAAGGTATCAACCAGATGGCTTATAACCGTTGCATCGGTACCCGTTACTGCGCGAACAACTGTCCGTACAAAGTTCGCCGCTTCAACTGGAGAGACTGGAACGGTGCAGACAGCTTCGAAGGCAACCTGCACGATACTGCCGATATGAACGACGCCCTCACCCGCATGGTACTGAACCCCGACGTGGTAGTTCGTTCCCGCGGTACGATGGAAAAATGCTCCTTCTGCGTTCAGCGTCTGCAAGACGCGAAACTGGCCGCGAAGAAAGCAGGCCGCCCGATGAAAGACGGCGAAGCGAAAACTGCCTGCCAACAGGCTTGCTCCAGCGGCGCTATCGTATTCGGCAACGTGAACGACAAGGAAAGCCGTATCTACAAAGTTCGTAACGAAGAGCAGACCGACCGTATGTACTACGTACTGGAAGAAACGCACGTACTGCCCTCCATCAACTACCTGGCGAAAATCCGTAACAAGGATGCCGCTCCGGTAGCCGCCGGGCACGATGCGAAAGCTGAAGAGAAAGCTCATCACTAATGATAGCGTTTCAACCCGAAAGGGGAAGGAACAAGAACGATAGAACTAGTTAAGAATCTGTTTTAAGTTTTGAAACAACATAGCCCCGGAGCGATCCGGGGCGAGCAAAGCTCGAAATACTATGCATTTGAAGTACGAATCCACACTGAGAGAACCTTTAGTAGATGGGGTTAAGGATTATCACCAGGTAACGGAGGACATTATCAGTCCTATTGAAGCCAAGCCTGGTAAACTGTGGTATATAGGTTTATTCATCTCCATTGCCCTGCTGCTGTTCGGTGTATTCTCCGTATTCTGGGAGGTTTACTTCGGTACAGGTGTGTGGAACCTGAACAAGACCATCGGTTGGGGTTGGGACATCACCAACTTCGTATGGTGGGTAGGTATCGGTCACGCCGGTACGCTGATCTCCGCCATCCTCCTCCTGTTCCGCCAGGGCTGGCGTACAGGGGTGAACCGCGCGGCGGAAGCGATGACCATCTTTGCGGTAATGTGCGCGGGCCAGTTCCCGATCTGGCACATGGGCCGTGTTTGGATGGCCTTCTTCGTACTTCCTTACCCCAACACCCGCGGCCCGCTGTGGGTAAACTTCAACTCGCCCCTGCTGTGGGACGTGTTCGCGATCTCTACTTACTTCACCGTTTCCCTCCTGTTCTGGTACTCCGGTCTGCTGCCCGACTTCGCGACAGTGCGTGACCGCGCCAAAACCAAACTGCGGAAACTCCTGTATGGTGTTGCTTCCTTCGGCTGGACCGGTTCCACCAAGCACTGGCAGCGTCACGAATCGCTCTCTCTGGTACTCGCCGGTCTGAGCACCCCGCTGGTACTTTCCGTACACACCATCGTATCTTTCGACTTTGCTACCTCCGTGATCCCCGGCTGGCACACCACGATCTTCCCGCCCTACTTCGTTGCGGGTGCGATCTTCTCCGGCTTCGCGATGGTACAGACCCTGCTGATCATCACCCGTAAAATACTCGGACTGGAAGATTACATCACCCTTGGCCACATCGAAGCGATGAACAAGGTGATCGTACTGACCGGCTCCATCGTAGGTGTTGCCTACCTGACCGAGCTGTTCATGGCATGGTACTCCGGCGTTCAATATGAATTCGACACCTTCTACAAGTTCCGCGCTGCCGGCCCGCTGGGATGGTCTTACTGGATCATGATGACCTGTAACGTAATCTCCCCGCAGGTGTTCTGGTTCCGCAAGATGAGAAGGAACATCATGGTTACCTTCATCATGTCCATCATCGTGAACATCGGTATGTGGTTCGAGCGTTTCGTGATCATCTGTACTTCGCTGTACCGCGATTACCTGCCCTCTTCCTGGAGCTACTACCGCCCGTCCTGGCCGGAAGTTGGTTTCTACCTGGGTACGTTCGGCCTGTTCTTCACCTGCTATTTCCTGTTCGCCAAGTACTTCCCGGTTATCGCCGTTGCGGAGATCAAGTCGATCCTGAAAACATCCGGCCAGAACTTCAAGGAGAAGATGGACGTATACGAAGAGCAGAGCGTTGAGAAATTTGCGCACGATCACACAGCGCACCACTAAGAATTGAATTAAGATTAACGGAATACAGAATAATTATCCATATGGCTGTTAAGAAATTTGTTGTAGGCAGTTTTGATGATGAGGCGGTGTTGTTTCCGGCGGTAAAGAAAGTACGCCAGGCCGGTTACAAGATACATGACGTGTACACCCCGTTCCCGATCCATGGCCTGGACCATGCGATGGGCCTGAGAGAGACGAGCCTGCACACGGCCGGCTTCATTTACGCGCTTTGCGGTACAACGACGGCGCTGTCTTTCATGAGCTGGGTATTTACGACCGACTGGCCGATGAATATCGGTGGCAAGCCGCACTTCCCCTTACCGGCGTTCATTCCCATCACTTTCGAGCTGACGGTACTGTTCTCCGCGGTGGGTATGGTGATGACATTCATGTACCTGTGTCAGATGGCCCCGTTCGTAAAGAAGCACATTTTCCACCCCCGTCAAACGGACGATCTGTTCGTAATGGCGATCGAGCTGTCTGACAAGACGAGTGCCGAAGAGGTGAAAGGCTTCCTCAGCAGCGTGGGCGCGAAGGAGATCAACGAGCAGACGGCTGAAGCCGGCTGGTGGCTGGGTCGCTTCGACAGGGAAGACAAGGTATTCGCCAAATAATCGTTTGGGCGGATACGAATCGAATAGAAAGATCAGTTATTGACATTATAAAGGAGGACGGAGCCGGAAGGTATCTGTCCAGCAACTGAAAAGACAATAAATATCGGATGAAAAGGACTTCCAACATACTGATTGTAGCAGCCTTAGCAGGGGGCGCCTTCCTGGCATCCTGCGGGAACAAGGGGCCGCACCATAGAAATCCCGGCAAGATTTATGTGCCCGATATGTACGAATCCCGTGCATACGAGTTCTACAGCGCCCGCCTTGCGAGCATGAAGCCGGTGGAAGGAACGGTGAAACGCGGCGCCATGCTGCCTTATCACCTGAAAGCGGAAGATACTGCGCAGGCGAACCTGGTGAGAAACCCCCTGGTGCTGGACAAAGCGGGTCTGGATGAAGGGAAGCGCCTGTATGATATTTACTGCGGTGTTTGCCACGGCCAGAAGCTGGACGGCAACGGGCCGCTGTACAAAGGCGGCGACGGGCCTTACCCCCTGGCCCCGGCGGCCATGCTGACCGGTAAGGTAATGGGTTATTCCGAGGGCCGTATCTTCCACGTGATCACGTACGGTTTCAACGCCATGGGCAGCTACGCCAGCCAGCTCGATATCGAGCAGCGCTGGAAAGTGGTAGGCTATATCAAGAACATGCAGAACGGCGGCAAAGCGCCCGCAGCGGCAGCTCCGGAAGCGGCACCCGCGGCCGATTCGGCAACAGCGGCGGCACCGGCGGTAGCAGCAGCTCATTAATAAGATTAAATCGCATTTCAACTTCGTATTTTAATATACAACAGTAATGAAGGACCAATTTGTAGTACCAGCAAGATTAAAAACGACCAGCTTCGTGCTTTTGGGCATTGGCTTGCTGACTTTGTTGATCGGAATATTTGCACTCAACGGCGAGCACGGGCCCACCCGTTTCTGGGCAGGCCTGTTGCAGAACAGCACCTTCTTCCTGATGGTGGTCCTGGCCAGCACCTTTTTCATCTGTGTGACCACACTCGCACACGGTGGCTGGCAAATGGCGTTCCGCCGCGTACCCGAAGCCATCTCCATGGCCGTGCCTGTGCTGAGCGTGATCGTGCTGGTAGTACTGGGCTTCCTCATCTTCGGTAACAAAGGCCACATTTACCACTGGCTGCATCCTCATGGCGACAAGGTACTGGAGTTCAAATCCCCGTTCCTCAACGCCGGTTTCGTATCGACCATGACGGTGATCACCCTGGCCCTCTGGAGCCTGCTTACGGTGAAACTGCGCCGCATGTCGCTCGCGGAAGACAAGATGTTGCTGGACCAGGACGGCCGTAAGGCACTGATCTGGAAAGGTACCGTATGGTGCGGCCTCTTCGCCGTGGTATACGCGCTGAGCATGGGCTCCACCACGCCGTGGATCTGGCTCATGAGCATCGACGCACACTGGTTCTCCACCATGTACAGCTGGTACACTTTCGCCAGCACCTGGGTTTCCGGCCTGTCGCTCATCGCACTGTTCGTAGTGTACCTGAAGAGCAAAGGTTACCTGGAAATGGTGAACGAAGAGCACCTGCACGACCTTGGCAAGTTCATGTTCGCGTTCAGCGTATTCTGGACATACCTCTGGTTCTCCCAGTATATGCTCATCTGGTATGCGAACATGCCCGAGGAAACCATTTACTTCAAGCCGCGCGTATGGGGTGAGTTCAGGCCCGTATTCTTCCTGAACCTCATCATCAACTTCATCTGCCCGCTGCTGATCCTGATGAAACGGAATTCCAAACGTAACTATACACTGGTGGCTTTCATGGGTGGACTGATCATCTTCGGTCACTGGCTCGACTTCTTCCAGATGGTAATGCCGGCAACTGTGAAGCACCTGTACTTCCCCTGGTACGAACTGGGCCTGGGACTGGGCTTCGTAGGGCTGATCATTTACCTGACGGCGCAGCAGCTGGCCAAAGCGCCGCTGACGGCGAAGAACCATCCTTACCTGAAAGAAAGTATCGTGCACCACACCTGATGCGTGGCGTAATGGTAATACAAACAACGTTTAGCATTAGATAACTTAATTATTATTCAATAGCAATGTCAGGATATTTAGCAGTTATAGTAGTTGTTCTCATATTCGTCGTGATCTTCCAGATCGCGAAAGCAAGCGAATATGTGTCCATTCTGAAAGGTGAAAAGAAAGCGCGCGAGCAGTCTAACCGTATCAACGGTTTCCTGATGATCGTTTTCCTGGTGCTGGGCCTGATCGGCGTATGGTGGTGCCATGATTTGCTGGAAGGCCGCATGCTGGCCGAACCGGCTTCCGATCATGGTGTGGGAGTGGACAGCCTTATCAAGGTAACTTTCATCATCACGATGATCGTGTTCGTACTGACGCAGATCGCCCTGTTCGTTTTCGCCTGGAAATACCAGGAGAAAGACGGCCGTAAAGCACTGTTCTTTCCGCATAACAACAAACTGGAAGTGATCTGGACGGTAATCCCGGCCATCGTGCTCACGGTGCTGGTTGCCTTCGGTATCCGCCACTGGCTGAAAATGACTTCCGATGCGCCGAAAGGGGCTATGGTGGTGGAAGTGACCGGCAAGCAGTTTAACTGGATCATCCGTTACCCCGGTAAGGATGGACAGCTCGGCCGCCGCAACTTCAAGCTCACGAACGAATCCAACAATCCTGTGGGTCAGGATTGGGCCGATAAACTGAATACAGACGATATCATCGCTCCGGAACTGCACGTTGTGGTAGGTAAACCGGTGAAGCTGATCATCGGTTCCCGCGATGTGGTGCACGACGTAGGTCTGCCTCACTTCCGTCTGAAAATGGACGCCGTTCCGGGTATCCCGACCACCCTGTGGTTTACCCCGACGATCACTACGGCAGAGTACCGCAAGCGTACCGGCAACCCGGACTTTGTGTACGAACTGGCCTGCGATCAGATGTGCGGCAGCGGTCACTATTCCATGAAAGCCAACATCATCGTGGAAACACAGGAAGAATATGACGCATGGTTAGCTAAACAGGTAACGCAGTATTCGGTAGCGCATCCCGCCCCCGAAACGCCCGCGGCACCTGCAGCGCCCGCCGATTCTACGAAAGCCGTAGCGGCGCTTGGTAAATAATCAATCGCAGAGAAAGAGATACTAGAAGCGTAAAAAATTTAAGGAAATAGCCGGCGAGCCCGCCCCGTTTACCGGCTGATCATAAACAGAACTTATTATGAGTAACGAAGCAACATTGCACAGTCAGGATTTACATCATCACGGCCACGCAGCGGACCATGGGCATGGTAATGGCCATGACGGGCATGATCACCACCATGAAGAGACCTTCATCTCGAAGTACGTTTTCAGCATGGACCACAAGATGATCGCGAAGCAATTCCTGATCACGGGTATCATCTGGGCCATCATTGGTGCGTTCTTTTCCGTATTGTTCCGTCTGCAGCTGGGTTACCCGGACGCTACGTTCCCCTGGCTGGAAAGCATTCTCGGCCATTGGGCCGAGGGCGGCCGTATCACTGCCGAGGCGTACTACGCCCTGGTAACGATGCACGGTACCATCCTCGTGTTCTTCGTATTGACCGCCGGTCTTTCCGGTACCTTCTCCAACCTGCTCATTCCCCTGCAGGTAGGTGCACGCGACATGGCTTCCCCTTTCATGAACATGCTGAGCTACTGGTTCTTCTTCCTGGCGAGCGTGATCATGATGTCGTCCCTGTTCGTGCAGACCGGCCCCGCTTCCGGCGGCTGGACTTCCTACCCTCCGTTGAGCGCCCTGGGCGACGCATCGATCGGTTCCAAGATCGGTATGGACCTCTGGCTGGTGTCTATGGCAATATTCGTAGTGTCTTCCCTGCTGGGTAGCCTGAACTATATCTCGACCATCCTGAACATGCGTACCAAAGGTATGAGCATGACCAAGATGCCGCTGACGATCTGGGGCTTCTTCTTCACCGCCGTTCTGGGCGTGCTGTCGTTCCCCGTGCTGCTCTCCGGTTTCGTACTGTTGCTGTTCGATCGCCATGGCGGTACCAGCTTCTACCTTTCCGAGCTGTTCGTTGCGGGTAAAGTACTGCCGAACGAAGGTGGTTCTGCGATCCTCTACCAGCACTTGTTCTGGTTCCTGGGCCACCCTGAAGTATACATCATTATCCTCCCTGCGATGGGTATGGTATCTGAGATCCTCGCGGTGAATTCCCGCAAGCCGATCTTCGGTTACCTGGCGATGGTGGGCTCCATGTTCGCGATCACGATCCTGGCGTTCCTCGTATGGGCGCACCACATGTTCGTGACCGGTCTGAACCCCTTCCTCGGCGCGTTCTTCGTACTGTTGACGCTGCTGATCGCGGTACCTTCGGCCATTAAAGTATTTAACTGGATCACGACGATCTGGCGCGGTAACATCCGCTTCACGCCGGCGTCGCTGTTCTCCATCGGTTTCGTGAGCACCTTCATCTCCGGTGGTCTGACAGGTATCTGGCTGGGTAACTCCGCTATCGACATCCACCTGCACGATACTTACTTCGTAATCGCGCACTTCCACATCGTAATGGGTGTATCCGCATTCTTCGGTATGTTCGCCGGTATTTACCACTGGTTCCCGAAAATGTACGGCCGCTATATGAACCAAACCCTCGGTTTCATCCACTTCTGGATCACCCTGGTTGGTGCTTACCTGATCTTCTGGCCCATGCACTACGAAGGTATGGCAGGCATGCCCCGCCGTTACTTCGACTATAGCAACTGGGCTTCCTTCAACAGTTTCAACGGGTTGAACATGTTCATCTCCTTCGTGGTGATCATCGTGTTCGCTACGCAACTGCTCTTCGTATTCAACTTCTTCTACAGCATCTTCAAGGGCCGCAAGCTGACCACGCCTAACCCGTGGAACGCTACCACCCTGGAATGGACCACCCCGATCAACCCCGGCCACGGCAACTGGCCCGGCGAGATCCCGGAAGTTCACCGCTGGGCATACGATTACAGCAAGGACGGAAAAGATTTCATCCCGCAAACGGTTCCGGTATCTCCCGACGAGTCCGGACACTAAAGATGCCGGCAGGGGCATCCCTGCCGCAGCAGGATGGTGGAACAGAAACAGTGTAGTTTATTATGTTGCAAGAAAATTCCATAAAGTTGTCTTTATCATACGCCATTGCAAGCAGGGTGAAGGATTACTTCATGATGATGAAGTTTACGCTGACCTTCATGGTAGTTTTCGCCTGCGTGGTCGCCTATTTGCTGGTGCCTGGCGTGGAATTCAGTTTGATTAAAGTTCTTTTGTTATTTGCCGGCGGCATCCTGGTATCAGGCTCCGCCAATATCATCAACCAGATCCTGGAACGGGAGACGGACAAACTGATGGCGCGCACGGCTGTAAGGCCGCTGCCCGGCGGCAGGGTGACCGTTGCCGAGGCCTGGCTGCTTTGCGTGCTCACGGGCGCTGCAGGCGTTGCCATCCTGGGGTTTTCGTTCAACTGGCTGGCCGCTGGATTGAGTTTCTTTTCCCTGTTGTTGTACGGTTTCGTATACACACCCTGGAAGAAATGGAACTCGCTGGCGGTACTGGTAGGCGCTGTGCCCGGGGCTTTGCCGATGCTGATCGGCTGGGCGGCGGGAGACAATGCCCTGTCAATCGGCGGTTGGTCGCTCTTCGCGATCCAGTTCCTCTGGCAGTTTCCGCACTTCTGGGCGATCGCCTGGGTAGCGCACAAGGATTACACGCGTGCAGGTTTCCGCCTGATGCCCCGTGAAGACGGGCCGGGCAAGATGATCGCCCTGCAGGCGGCGATGTGGACCCTGCTGCTGATACCCGCTGGCATTGCACCGTACCTGCTGGGGCTCACGGGCTACATCTCCGCGATCGTAGCCATCCTCATCGGCGGCTGGTACCTGTGGAAGGCCATCGAGCTGTACCGTAAGGCAGACGTTCCTTCGGCACGGAAACTGATGTTCGGTTCGTATATTTACCTGGCAGTGATATTGCTGGCATTGTTGTTCGATAAAGTAAAACTGTGAGGAGATGATTACAATGAACGCACCTAAAAACAAGATACACCCGCATAAGTATTCTATGTGGATCGCGATGGCCAGCATCACCATGATGTTCATCGGGTTCACGAGCGCTTACGTGGTAAAACGCTCGCAGGCCAACTGGCTCAGTTTCAACCTGCCGGCGATCTTTTACGTGTCTACCGTACTGATCCTGCTGAGCAGCGGCACCATTTACCTGGCCGGCCGCCAGTTCAAAGCGCGCAACATGGGCGCTTACAAACAGCTCATCACGCTCACGGCACTGCTCGGCGTAGCATTCGCCGTTTGCCAGTTCATCGGCTTCGCGGACATGAAGAACCACGGCCTGGCGCTCGACAGCACCGTTTCGGCCTCCTTCATCTACGTGATCGTTGGCACGCACGTGCTGCACGTGCTCGGCGGTGTAGCGGTGCTCCTGGTGATGTTCTTCCGGGCCTTCAGGACCCGGGTGCGCACCTACAGCACCGTGCCCATCGAAGTAGCATCCACCTACTGGCATTTCGTGGACGCCCTCTGGATTTACCTGCTGGTATTTTTCAGCCTGGCCAGATAAAAAGAATAGAAAAAAAGATACTGTTTAGAACCAATAAAATTCACAATTCGTACAATGGATAACGCAGTAACAGCGAAGAAAAAATGGTGGAGCGGAGGGTCTTCTCCCTTCAACGTGAGCTATGGCAAACTGATGATGTGGTATTTCCTCATTTCCGATGCCTTCACGTTTGGCGCATTGCTGATCGCTTACGGCACGCAACGTTTCATGGCTGAAGCCTGGCCTGATCCCAACGTCGTGTTCCACTCATTCCCCTTCATGGGCCATGCGGATATGCCGCTGGTATTCGTGAGCTTGATGACCTTCATCCTGATCATGTCGTCCGTTACCATGGTACTGGCTGTGAATGCGGGCCATTATATGGACAGGAAAGCCGTGGTGAAATGGCTCTCCCTCACCATCATCGGTGGTATCATGTTCCTTAGCTGCCAGGCCTGGGAATGGATGCACCTGCACGAAGTTGGCGCCTGGTGGGGCAGCAACCCCTTCCCGAACGCAGACGGAACGGCGGCTATTTCCACCAACTTCACCGACTTCTTCTTCACCATCACCGGCTTCCACGGCCTCCACGTAACCTCGGGCGTTGTCCTCAACATCATCGTCCTGATCAACGTGCTGAAAGGTACCTACGAGCACCGCGGCCATTACGAAATGGTAGAGAAAGTGGGCCTGTACTGGCACTTTGTAGACCTGGTTTGGGTATTCGTATTCACCTGCTTCTACCTGCTGTAATCAGCCCGAAGTTTATTGACTGATCGTATTTTTGTAAAGAGAAAAGAAATTTAGATATGGCGCATACGCATAACGCAGCCGAGAGGCAAGCTTCCATCAAGAAAATCTGGAAAACGTTCTGGATCCTCCTGATCATCACCATGGTGGAAGTAGGATTTGCATTCCTGCATCTTGAGACCGGCTTCCCCGACAGAATCTGGCTGAACGCCCTCTTCATCATCCTGACCGTATTCAAGGCGTATTATATCGTTTCCGAGTTCATGCACCTTGGTCATGAAATCAAGAACCTGGTATGGACCGTTCTCATGCCGCTGACATTGTTCATCTGGTTCATCATCGCCTTCCTCGCGGACGGCGACAGCTGGAAACACATGCGCAGAAACGCCCCCAGCGCTCCGGTCCCCGCCGAAAAAGTGGCCCCGGCGCACGGTGGTGGCAACCATCACTAATTACGATTCGTAATTCGATACTCCCGGAAAATGTAAAAGTGATGCCGTAATACAGCAACGCTTTTACATTTTTCGCTTTTATAAACACCTAAATCTTACGGTTATCAACAGGAAAGCAATACTCGGCGTAGCACTGGCCATCCTCGTACCCCTCACGGGTTACCTGATCGTGGACCACTACGGCAAGAATGTAGTGGAAGTGCCGCCGTTTCTCATCGCAGAAAGGGTAGACACCATCGTGAAAGACGGACAAACATCCTACGATACCGTCTTCCACCAGGTCAAAAATTTCACCCTCACCAATCAGCTCGGCGAAAACGTGAACCTGGAACAGCTCAAAGGAAAAGTGCTCGTCGTGAGCTTCTTCTTCACCAGCTGCCCCACCGTTTGCCCCACCCTTATGAAGAACCTCAAGCGGGTGCAGGACTCCTACGCCAAAAACGATACGCTCCTGCAGATCATCTCCCTTTCGGTAGACCCCGTGCGCGACTCGGTGCCCACGCTCAAGCATTATGCAGACAGCCGTAACATCGACCCCCGCAACTGGTGGCTCCTCACCGGCGATAAAAAAGAGATCTACGACCTCGCCCGCCACGAATTCTTCGTGAATGCCGTTCAGGGCGATGGCGGGCCGGATGATTTCATCCACGCCGAAAAATTCGTGCTGATCGATAAAGACCGCTTCATCCGCGGGTATTACAATGGGATGGACACCGTTTCCGTCCGCAAAATGGTGAACGATATCGCCGTATTGCATATCGCCAAAGACAAAAAGAGGCCCGGCCTCCTGAAGCGCCTGTTCTCTTCCGGCAACTAAAACTTCTCAGTGAACATGAAGAACAAGAATCTCAATATCATCATCACCATCATTTCTATCGTCATCCCCGTGGCGGTGGCCATTTTGTTCGTGCTCCCGCAGCCGAACGTGCAGGTAGGGTTCGACGTAAAGGTGATGCCCTTCTTCCACGCCGTCCTCAATTCCGCCACGGCGGTGTTGCTGCTGGCGAGCCTCTTTTTTATCAAGAACGGCCGGAAAACGGCCCACAAATGGGCGAACCTCACCGCTGTGGGCCTGTCTGTAATATTCCTCCTTTCCTACGTCACCTATCACTTCCTCACCGAATCCACCAAATTCGGCGATATGGACCACAATGGGGTGGTAGACGCGGCGGAGATCACCGCGATAGGCGGCGTGCGGTATGTGTACTACTTCCTGCTGCTCACCCACATCGTGCTGGCAGTGGTGATCGTTCCGCTGGTGCTGTTCACCTTGCTGAGAGGGTTCCAGTCCGACTGGCCGAAACATCGCCGCATAGCGCGGATCACCTGGCCGATCTGGTTTTACGTGGCCATTACAGGTGTGGTGGTGTACATGATGATTTCGCCGTATTACGCCTGAGCCTGACATAAATCAGGCCCAGGCGCATTAAAAATGCCTAATTTCGGAGCGTGAAAAAGATATTCTACCTGATGATGACGGTAGCCATGCTGCTGCCAGCCGGCCAATTGATGGCGCAATGTTCCCTCTGCACGAAAACCGCGCAGCAGTTGGGTGAAGGGCCTGCCAAAGGCCTGAACAACGGTATCTTGATGCTGGCCGCCGCGCCGCTGGCGCTGGGCTTGTTCCTGGGCATCCGCTGGTGGAGGAGCCAGCGGGCGCAATAAAGCGCGCCCCTAAATGGCTGGTTTCCTGAATTCCGGGCAATCTACCCGCAGATCCGCCGCCTTCAGAATGGCATTCACGAGGTGGCAATAATGTAATTTCCCTTTCTTTTCGTAAAATCTGCAGTTGTAGCACATCCGCTGCGGCGTGATGATGAGGTTACGGTTGAGATCCTGTATAAGGCCCAGCAACTGTTCCAGCATGCCCGCCTGTTTTTCGGCCGACATATCTTCCACCGATTCCTGCATCGGTTCCGCAAACCGCTCTACCCGGCGGGCAACCGTTTTGCCTTCGCGGGTCAAATGCAGCGTATGGCTGCGGCTGTCTTCTTTATCTTCTTTCCTTTTGACAAAGCCTTTGGATTCGATGGTCTTGATCGCATCGCTGATCGTTGCCTTCGTCATATTGAAATGCGCGGCGAGATGGGTGACGGTCTTCAGCTTTTCCGGGTAATGAAGGAGATAGGTCAGGATTTGGACCTGAATTGGACTGATCCCGTACTGTTTCGCTTCCTGCCAAAGCAATACACGGAAAGCTTCTGAGAGTCTTTCCAGTGCGGCGACCACTTTACTGGCGGTATTGGTGGCCTGGTGCTCCGGGTTGAAGGTGGATTCCTTTCGCATGGTGTTGTTTGTAACGCAGTAGTTTTGCTTGTTCCTAATTGTTTCTTCTAACGGGTTTGCACGGGGGGCGTAATGTACGAAAGATTTAGACCGTGAATATCACACTTTCATGGTGATTCACAGGCTTTTTGATAAACGGAGTGAGGCAAACAAAATTGTGTAATACGCCCAGGCCTGGGGTATTTCGTGCCGCACCCGCCGCGATCTCCCCTCAGCAAAATTGCATCTGCTTAATTTGATATATCTATCTGGTTGAAAAAAAACTTACCCGAAGCCGTGGTGGCTCATTCTACAACATATTTCCCTGGAAATTTTTTCTGACCTCCTGCACGATGGCCGTTGTAACGTGTGTGTGATGCGTCGCTAATTTACAACCTATTCATCAGCAATTCACGACAAAAAAAGAGGCCCGGAGGCCTCTTTGATCAATGTGCGTCGGATACGAATTTCAACCCGATGATGGAGCCGATCAGCATGACGAGGAACACCAGCCGCATCGCGGTGGCCGGCTCCTTGAAGAACAGCATCCCCGCAATGGCCGTTCCTGCGGCGCCGATGCCCGTCCACACTGCGTATGCGGTACCGATCGGCAAGCCGCCGTTGATCGCTTTGTTGAGCAGGAAAAAGCTCAGCGAAATACAAATCACGAAAGAAACCGAAGGCCAGAGCTTCGAAAAATTCTCTGAATACTTCAGCGAAATGGTAAAGCCGATCTCGAACAGACCGCCCAGCACAAGAAATAACCAAGCCATAACAAAAGCTTTTGTTTTAGATGATCAGAAATATGTCGAAAATGTTGATGAGAAAGGGTTGCGCGCAGGATCAGCCGCCGTAGTTGAATACGGCGTAAGTGAAGAAAAGACGGAAAACTCTCGTTTGGGTAAACATCTCTGCGCTTACGTTGATTGCCGCAAAGATAGGATTTTTTCAGCTATAGCGGCGAACGATGCGGTAGATGTTGAACCCCGGCTCGTCCATCTGCGCGCGGATCTCCGCCAGCAAGGCCTGCCTGTCCACCTCCCGCATTCTCTTATACTGGATAAGTTGCCAAGCCTTTTCAGCGAGCAGCAATGATTTGCGGCCGGCATTGTCATGAATGTGATCGCGATGGGCATCGAGCGCTTTCATGAGCTCGCCGACCCCTTCGTCCCGCAACGCCACCGTTTTGATCACAGGCGTTTCCCAGCCGGCCGTTGCGCGCGAATGCGCCAGCAGCCGCAGGTTGCGGACGAACTCGTCGGCCTTCGGTCGGTCTGCCTTGTTCACCGCGAAAATCGCCGCGATCTCCATGAGCCCGGCTTTCATGGTCTGGATCTCGTCTCCCGCTTCGGGCACCACCACCACCACGGTCGTATCCGCGATACCGGCGATCTCCACTTCGCTCTGTCCCACGCCCACCGTTTCGATGAACAGGTAATCGAACCCCGCGGCCTTGATGATGTCCGCCACTTCGAGGATCTTCGGGCTGAGGCCGCCCAAAGCGCCCCGGCTCGCCATAGACCGGATGTATACGTCGGGGTCGGAAAAGTGGTTGGCCATGCGGATGCGATCGCCGAGCAATGCGCCGAAGTTGAAGGGCGACGAAGGGTCTACCGCGATGACGGCTACACGCTGCCCGCGGCGGAGGATGGCGGAAATGAGGGCGTTCACCAGCGTGCTTTTACCGGCGCCGGGAGGCCCCGTGATGCCGACCACGCGGGTGCCTGCGCGCGCCGGGAGCGACTCCAGCAGCTGTTCGTATCCCGGGGCTTCGTTCTCCACCAGGGAGATGCTCCGGGCCAGGGCCCTCAGGTCTCCCGAAAGGAGCCGGTCAAGTAACGCAGACATGCAACAAATGTATAGATGTTTTTTCTTTTCGGGAAGATGCCTCCTTTTCTTTCCTCCCATCCGCCGGAGGCGGACCGCCATTATTTTTCGTTCAAAATTCGTAACTTAAAACAACGAAGAACCTACGCGCGAACATGACGAACTTCATACCCATATTTCCCCTCGGCATAGTCGTTTATCCCGGCGAGATGCTCAACCTGCATATTTTTGAACCGCGGTACAAACAGCTGGCGGAAGAATGCATCCGCGAAGGCAAACCCTTCGGCATCCCCGCGGTGATCGACCAGAAAGTGAACGAGTACGGTACGCTCGTGGAAATTTCGCGGGTGGAAAAAACGTACGACAACGGCGAGATGGACGTGCGGACCCGCGGCATCAAGGTGTTCCGCATCCTCGAGATCATCCGCGAAGTGCCCGAAAAACTGTATGCCGGCGCCATCGTCAATTACCCCGACAATCACGACCGTACGAGCGATACGCTCCGCGAGCAGGTGCTGGCGGCGGTGCGCGAGCTGCACCATATCCTGCAGGTCTCGAAGCAGTTCCCGGTAGAAGACCACCGGTTGCGGGCATACGACATCGCGCACCATGCGGGGCTTTCGCTGGAAGAAGAATACGAAATGCTCCATCTTTTCCAGGAAATGCAGCGCCTGGAGTACCTCAAACGCCACCTCAACAAGGTGATTCCCCTCATGACGGAGATGGAGCGGCTCAAAGACCGGGTGAAACTGAACGGTCACTTCCGGAATTTATCCGTAGATAATTTTTAACTTGGCGCCATGATCGGCCCGATTTTTTGTTTCGACCTGGGCAATACCCGGTTGAAGTGTGGCATTATGCAAGGCGGAGAACTGCAGGAAGAGCGGTTTTTCAGCGAAGAAACGTTACTGCCGGAAGTAGAGAAGCTGCTGAAGGAACGGCGCCCCCGCGCGGCGGTGCTGTCGTCGGTGATCGAACATCCGCCGGCGCTGGAATCGCTGCTGCAAAGCGGAACGCGCTTCATCCGCCTGCGCTGCGATACGCCGATGCCCGTCCGGATCGTGTACGAAAAGCCCGAAACCCTGGGCGTAGACCGGATCGCGCTGGCCGCAGGGGCCTGGGAAATGTTTCCCGGCCAGCATAATCTCGTGATCGGTACCGGATCGGCCATCACCTACAATTTCATCAACAAACACGGCGAATTCCTGGGAGGGGGCATCAGCCCGGGGATCGACATGCGGTTCCGCGCCCTGCACGCTTTTACGGATAAATTGCCGCTCGTTCCCGCCGAAGCGCATTATAGTTTTATTGGATATAATACCCGTCAAAATATCCTCAGCGGAGTGCTGGAAGGCGCACTGGCGGAGGTAGACGGCATGATTTCGCTGTATGCCGCCAGGTACGGGAACTTTAACGCGCTTTTAACAGGGGGGAATTTGGAATTTTTTGCTTCCCGCCTTAAAAATAAGATATTTGCAAGCCCGTATTTAATGTATAAAGGTTTAAATTCAATCGCTGAACTCAATGTATTGGACAAAAGCTAGCTTCTTTTGCCTGTTAGGCGTAGCAGTGCTATCGGCAAAAAATGCTGACGCCCAGGATAATTCACCGTACTCCCGATTCGGCCTTGGCGAGATTTCGCGTTCCGAGAACGCAGTCAACCTCGGCATGGGAGGCGTGGCACAGGCATATGGCGATGCCCAGTCCATCAACTTCGTCAATCCCGCCAGTTACTCCCGCCTGCAGCTCGTAACGTTCGACGTGGGCGTTCACGGCGGCGCCCGCCGGCTCACTTCGAGAGACGCGGCGTCCAGCGCCGGGTACGGAACATTGAGCTACCTCCAGCTGGGCATGCCGCTCGGCCCGAAGTGGGGCCTCAACCTCGGGATCCGCCCCCTCACCAAAGTTGCCTACAACATTGGCGTTCCGGAAGACCGAACTTTCTTCGACACGCTGAAAGTAGCTTCCGTTAACCAGTTCGAAGGCAGCGGCGGCATTTACCAGGCTTATGTAGGCTCCGGTATCGGTTTCGGCGGATTCAGCGTAGGTGTGAACGTAGGTTACATCTTCGGGAACGTCACCAACAGCACCAAAGTCCTCTTCCCCTCTAACGTAGACGATCCGCAAAGCTCCATCGTTCCGTCCAGGGACATGAAGCGTACCAGCTACGGTTCCTTCTTCTACACACTGGGCCTCCAGCAAAACATCAAGCTCGGGAAAGACCTGAACCTCCAGTTCGGCGTCAGCGGCAACCTCGAACAGAAACTTTCCGCCAAACGCGAACGCCTCCAGGAAACCCTCCTGTACGACGCTTCGTCCCAGGAATACGATACCCGCGACACCGTGAAGTACACCAGCGGCGACCGTGGCGATATCATCTATCCCCAGTCCATCGGCGGCGGCATCATGCTGTCCAAAACCGATAAATTCTCCTTCGGTATCGATTACACGACTTCCAAATGGAGCAATTTCAGGAACTACGGCGCGATAGATTCCACGCAAGACAGCTGGCGCATGGCCTTCGGCGGTCAGTTCGTCCCCAATGCTCAATCTTTCTCCGGATACTGGAACAAAGTAACGTATCGCCTCGGCGGTTACTTCGGTAAAGACAACGTGAAACTGGCAGGAATGGACATGAACACCCTCGGGTTCTCCATCGGCGCAGGTTTCCCGGTAAGAAGGATCATGCCCGCCATGAACCAGTTCACGATGATCAACGCCGCTTTCGAAGTGGGCTCCCGCGGAAACGTGGACCAGCTCCGCGAAACGTCGTACCGCCTGACCATCGGCTTCACCCTCAGCGACCGCTGGTTCCTCAAAGCCAAATACGACTAACCGCTTGAAACGCTTACTCGCATACGGAGCCCTCGCGATCATGGCCTTCAGCGGCTGCGAAAACGATATGAACGCCGTTGCCGCCTTCGATACCAAGAAACTCGGCGTTGAGCAGGCGTTCGACGTAGAAACCATCCTCAGCCAGTCGGCCACCGTTAAAGGCGTGCTCACCAGCAAATACATGGAACGCTACGTGACGCACCCCCCACACACCGATTTCCCGAAAGGATTGCAGGTAATATTCTACGACAGCGTAGGCAGGAAAGAAAGCATCCTGACGGCTAATTTCGGACGGCTGGACGAAGGGACGAACGACATCTATCTCCGCGATTCCGTGGTATTCATCAGTCTCACCACCGCACAGCGGCTCGATTGTAAAGACCTCCGCTTCGATTCCAAAACGGCGATGTTCATGACAGACCGTTTCTGCCGCATCTCCACCATCACCGATACGATCTATGCAAGCGGCATCCGTGCTACGCAAGACCTGTCGCGCACGGAGTTCCTGAAAGCGAACGGGACGTTCGTTCCGCAAGACAGCTCCTTCATCCTCGAATAAACGAAGTTTCGAAAGATACCATAACAAAAGAACCCGGTCAGGCGACCGGGTTCTTTTGCTTTAACCTAATTGTTTGTTTGTGTACGATCTGGAAAGATCAAACGCTATTTTTAACCTAAAATTTCCTGCGCCTATTGATCCAACAACCATGCCAAAGTATTATTTTAACCCCTTCAAGCAAACCGTTAAAATCTTTCAATATGGAATACAGAAGACTAGGCAAATCCGGCCTCCAGATCAGCGCACTGTCTTTCGGCAGCTGGGTTACTTTCCACGGCCAGGTAGACGATTCGGCCAGCGACCGCCTCATGGGGCTGGCGTACGATAACGGCATCAACTTCTTCGACAATGCAGAGGTGTATGCCCTCGGCGAATCCGAAAAGATGATGGGCCGTGTGTTGAAGAGCAAGAACTGGGACCGGACATCGATCATCGTGTCGAGCAAGGCGTTTTTCGGCTGGCGCGGGGCCAATAACAAGCCTAACCAGACCGGCCTGAGCCGCAAGCACCTCATGGAAGCCTGCCACGAAGCCCTGCAGCGCATGCAGCTCGATTACCTCGATCTGTACTACTGCCACCGGCCAGACCGGAACGTGCCCATCGAGGAAGTGGTGTGGACGATGACCAACCTCATCCAGCAGGGGAAAATCCTGTATTGGGGCACTTCCGAGTGGACGGCCGCCGAGATCATGGAAGCGCACATGGTGGCGCGCCAGTATAACCTCATCGCGCCGGTGGTGGAGCAGCCGGAATACAACCTGTTCCGCCGCGAAAAGATCGAGCTGGAGTATCTGCCGGTTTTCAGCGGTGTGGGACTGGGGACGACGATCTTTAGTCCGCTGGCGTCGGGGATCCTGACCGGGAAATATAACAACGGGGTGCCCGAGGGCTCCCGGCTGAGCCTGGAGGGCTACGAGTGGCTGCGGAACCGCAACCTGCTGGAGGCGAACATCGCCAAGGTGGTGAAGCTGGAAAAGGTGGCTAAGGAGCTGGGTACCAGCCTGGCAACGTTCGCCGTGGCCTGGACGATCCGCAACCCGAACGTGTCGAGCACCATCCTGGGAGCTACGAAAGAGGCGCAATTGACCGAAACCCTCAAGGCGATCGATGTATATCAGCAACTTACGCCCGAAATCATGAAGGAAATCGACGCCATCATGGAAAATGCACCGATGGCCATCAGGCATTAATGGGTGATCGGGAGTGCGTTAAATTGATGTTAATAGACATTATTTCTATACGTTCACGAGGCAAAATCTTGCGTTTACCAAATGCCGTATCCTGCAATGTGGGACTCCAGTATATTTGTATTGGTTTTTCATAGGATATGGTTAAAAATATTGTGGGCGGTATTCTTACCGCCCAATTTTTTTTGATTTCGCCCCAAAGCCGTTAACTTCCCTTTTTTAGTCATTCAACCCGTTCTTCAAATTTCAAATCATGGAAACCATCACCTGGAATGATTTCGAAAAGGTGCATATACATGTAGGCACCGTCCTCTCCGCAAAAGTTTTCGAAAAAGCGCGCAATCCCGCTTACCAGCTCGAAGTCGACTTTGGCCCTGTGATCGGGGTCCGCAAATCCTCCGCCCAGATTACCGTGCTTTACCAGCCAGATGAACTTGTCGGGAAACAAGTGGTGGCCGTCGTGAATTTCCCCGTGAAACAAATCGCCAATTTCTTCTCGGAATGCCTCGTGCTGGGCGTTGTAGGCGATGGGAAGGAAATCGTGCTGCTGCAGCCAGACCGCCCTGTCAAGAATGGCCACAGGATTGCATAGTAATGAAAATATTAATATGAGAAAATTAATAATATGATAAGAAAAAGACGGTTTTTCGCGCTTCACGAACTAAAACCATGCGTTCACGGAAATGAACTTGCGATGGTAAAGAACCGCCTTATCTTTGACTTAGGTTTTTCATAGGATATGGTTAAAATTATTACAAGGGCGGTATTCTTACCGCCTTTTTTCTTTTCCCCACGCGCCATTCCGGGCAAATTCGCCGTTATAACATCATATATAAATAATCACTGATTGATATTTGCATAGTATACGCTGGTTGTACGATGCAGGGGGTTTTCGCTCACTGCTCTCATCGTTCAGGGGGATTTTCTATACGTTTACTGGAAAAAATATAGCGTTCGCTAGTTTGCAGATGGGAGTTGTTTCTAAATTATGGAAATTTGTAACAGGTTTTTCAATAAAGATATGGTTAAAATTTTTCGGGGCTGTATTCTTGCAGCCCTGTTTTTTTGCCCCTACCTCAACGGAACCTTCTTCCTTCTACACTTTCCCACTATTTGATTTTGAACGCCAGCTTACGGATAAACAGCCGTGGTTGTCCCGTTTCATCGCCTATAAAGAAAAATGGCCGTCCCGGTAAAGGACGGCCATTTTTCGTGCGTTTATCGCCCGCGCATCAATTCGTGCCCTTGAAAAAATCAGGCAGCGGCTTCTGCAGCAGGTTCTGGTAATAGAAACGGTAGTTTTCGTTGCGGGAATGCGTCGCTTTCGGCCCGCCCCAGCCATGACGCTCGCCAGGGTACACCATAAACTCGAAATGCTTCCCGAGGTCTTCGAACTTATCCACCAGCTGGACCGAGTTCTGCAAATGCACGTTATCGTCCATCGTACCATGCACCACCCGCAGCAAGCCTTTGTACTTCTCTGCATGGGTCATTACAGAAGTTATCTTGTAGCCTTCTTTATTGTCTTTCGGAAGGTCCATATACCGCTCGGTATAGTGGCTGTCATACAGCTGCCAGTCGGTAACGCTGAAATTCGCGATACCGTGGGTGAACACGTCTGCCCCATAGGTCAGCGCCATACAGGTCATATACCCGCCGAAGCTGCCGCCGGTAATGCCCATACGGGAAGCGTCCACACCGGGCTGGGTGGCCAGCCAGCGGGCGGCGTCCATATAATCTTCGATTTCGTATTTGCCGAGCTGGCGGTGGATGTAGTTCATGCCCACTTTGCCGAGGTGCCCCGCCGCGCGGTTGTCTATCACCACCTGGATGAGCCCTTCCTGCGCAAACCATTGTCCCGGCATATTGGGCCGGTAGGTATCATAGATCGTTCCAGCGTCCGGACCGCCGTAAATGGAGATCAGCACGGGATATTTTTTACCGGGCTCCATATTGAAGGGCCAGATAATGGTGATGGGCAGTTCCAGGCCATCGCGGGTTTTGTAGGTTTTCAGCTCGGTGGGTGCGAGTTTGTAGCTGTCGTACGTTGCTCCGCGGGCGTTCCCCAGTTCGCGGGCTACCTTGCCTTTGTCGGACACGAGGGCCATCCGCGGAGGGGTGTTCAGGTTGCTGTAGGTAGTCACGAACCAGTCGCCCTCGGGCGCCAGCTTCACATCGTGGCTGAACTCGCCGAAAGTGAGGCGCCGGGGCGTTCCGCCTTTCAGATCGGCTTTGTAAAGGTCGTACCGGGTAGTAGCTTCTTTCCGGGCCGTAAAGTAAATGGCGCCTTTCTTTTCGTTGATCTGCAGCAGGTCTTTCACCCGCCAGTTACCGGAAGTCAGCTGTTTGTTCAGGCTGCCGTCCATGTTATGCAGGTAAAGGTGGTCCCAGCCGGAGCGGTCGCTTTTCACGATGAAACCTTTGCTGTTGGCCAGGAAATAAATATCGGTAAACCAGTCGATCCAGGTTTTCTGCTGTTCCTGGTACACCACTTTCTTGGCCCCGGTCTGGGAGTCGATGGCGTAGAGGAAGAGCTGGTTCTGTTCGCGGGGCATCCACTGGGCCCAGAGGGTGCTGCCGTCGGGCGTCCAGAAGGGCTGGCCGAAATACTGGTCGTCTTTCTCGTTGAAATCGGCCCAGGTGATGTTGCCGCCGGTTACGGGAACGATGGCGAGGCGAACTTCCGGGTTGGGATCGCCGGCTTTGGGATAGCGGGTGTTCTCCAGGTAGCCGTGCTGGCCTTTTTCGCTGTAGATGGGGAACACGGGCACGCGGGAATCGTCGAACCGCATGAACGCGATCTTCCGGCTGTCAGGGCTCCACCAGAAAGCGCGGTAGCGCGACGGGCGGCCGAGGATCTCTTCATAATACACCCAGGAAGCCCAGCCGTTGTAGATCACGTCAGACCCGTCGGTAGTGTATTGTATTTCTTTCTGCGTGGCCACTTCGATGGCGAACAGGTTGTTGTTGCGCGTGAAGGCGACGTATTTTTCGTCGGGCGAAAGGGTGGGGTTCTTTTCTTCCGCTTCGGTGGTGGTGAGGCGGATGGGCGCGCTGCCGTCCGGCCGCTGGAGGTAGATGTCGTTTTCCTTCACGCTCACGGTGCTGCCGGTGGCGGGTGGCGGCGTGTAAGGCGTTGCGGTGCCGGATTTCACGTCAACAGCTACCTGCTTGCCATTGCGCATTTCGATGTAATGCGCTTTATCGGCCCAGCCTCTTACGCCGGGCAGCGGTTCGGTGATGGAAACGGGTTTGGTGAAGATCTGGTCGAAACTTAACGTTTTTTTCTCCTGGGCGAAAGTTGGCAAAGCGGCCATGATGCACAGGCCGGCTGTCCATGCCGGAATGGACTTATGCATATTTCTCATAATTTTTGACAGGTTCAAATCCGGAATTCCCGGAGTGGAGCGAAAATAAAGATCAATTATCAATTATGACAATCAATTATACCGGCGGTTTACAGAAAACGACCGGTCATGCGGCAGAACCGCGCGTCCGTGAAACGGAGCTGCAGTGGCGTGGGCCTGGCGCGTACCTTACCGTATGGTTTTTCATAGGATATGGTCGTCAGGCAACGGGCCGGTTATGTCTACAGCTGGCCCAGTTGCCTGATATGGTCCCGGATATTGCCGATGACGATGGATGCGGCGATGAAGCCCAGGTCTTTGAGGATGTTGACGGGCGCGGCAAAATCTCCGCGAACGAGTGAAGGGAGGTGGATGACGAGGATGAAGATGAAAAGCATGAGCGCCAGGAAGTAACAGGCGGCTTTCGCCCATTTGTTGAGGATGATGGCGAAACCGGCGAGGATCATGGCGGCCCCGGTGAAATAGATCCAGAAAACGCCTCCGGGAATGCGGGCCACCAGCGGACTGAGGGCTTTTGCATTGACGAGATGGGCGATGCCGAAGAAAATCCAGACAAGCGCGAATACGACTACGGCTACGAACGTGGGTATATGGATACGCATGAGCAAAGGGTTTACAACTTAACGATGCCGCCCGGCTTTTGTTCAACGAACGCACCTGCTGACATCCTTTTCCCGCTTTGGGGGGATTTCCACGATAAAAAAGAGCCCGGCACCACAGGTGCCGGGCTCGCTATTGAAAATCATTCCGTTATTCTGCGGATTGCACCTTTTCCGGCCGCATCTGCGGGAAGAACAGCACGTCCTGGATGGAAGGCTGGTTGGTCATGAGCATCGTCAAACGGTCGATGCCGATACCGATCCCGGAAGTGGGGGGCATGCCGTATTCGAGGGCGCGGAGGAAGTCGTAGTCGATGTACATGGCTTCATCGTCTCCACGTTCCATGAGGGCTACCTGGTCTTCGAAACGCTGCCGCTGATCGATGGGGTCGTTGAGCTCGGAGTAGGCGTTGGCGATTTCCTTGCCGTTGCAGATCAGTTCGAAACGCTCTACCACGCCTGCTTTGCTGCGGTGGCGCTTGGTCAGGGGGCTCATTTCGACGGGGTAATCGGTGATGAAAGTGGGCTGCACGTAATGGTGCTCGCATTTCTCGCCGAAGATTTCGTCGATCAGTTTGCCCTTGCCGTGGTTGGGATCGGCGTGGATGCCGAGTTGTTTGCAAACCTCGCGGATGCCGGCCTCGTCCATTTCAGAAACGTCGAAACCGGTGTGCTGGCGGATGGCTTCGTAGATGGGAACGCGGGGATAGGGGGCTTTGAAGTCGATGTCCCGCTCACCCACGGTTACTTTCGTAGTGCCGTTCACGTTCGTGGCTACTTTTTCGAGCAGTTGCTCGGTGGTGTCCATCATCCAGTTATAATCCTTGTACGCGGCGTACATTTCCATTACGGTGAATTCGGGATTGTGGGTACGGTCCATCCCTTCGTTCCGGAAATCTTTCGCGAATTCGTACACGCCTTCGAAGCCGCCTACGATGAGCCTTTTCAGGTACAGTTCATTAGCGATGCGGAGGTACAGCGGCATATCGAGCGCATTGTGGTGCGTGATGAAGGGGCGCGCGGCGGCTCCGCCGGGGATGGCTTGCAGGATGGGCGTTTCCACCTCCAGGTACCCCATGGCATTGTAGAAATCCCGGATCGTCTGCATCAGGCGGGTACGCTTGATGAAAACTTCCTTCACGTCAGGATTGATCACCAGGTCGGCATAACGCTGACGATACTTGAACTCGGGATCGGTCACCTCGTCGAACGCTTCCCCGTCTTTCACTTTCACCACCGGCAGCGGGCGGAGCGCCTTCGCCAGGATGGTGAGCTCTTTCACATGCACGGAGGTTTCGCCGGTTTTGGTCACGAAAGCGTAGCCTTTCACGCCGATGAAATCACCGATATCGGTCAGTTTCTTCCAAACGGTGTCGTAAAGGGTTTTATCTTCTCCGGGACAAATATCGTCCCGCTTTATATACAGTTGGATCCTACCCTTGCTGTCTTGCAGTACGGCGAAGTTCGCCTTGCCCATGTCGCGGGTGCTCATAATACGGCCAGCCAGGCAAACTTCCTGGTATTGGTCTTTCGTTTCTTCCGAATAACCGGCCTTGATATCTGTGGAATACGCGTTCACCGGGTATTCCGCGGCGGGATACGGGTCGATCCCCAGATTTTGCAGCTCTTTCAGCTTGTCGCGGCGGATAATCTCCTGTTCCGAAAGCTGTTGTTGGGTAGTTACGCTCATTGTCGTGATTAGTACTGTTTTGTGGGGGACAACGATCCCCCGGCATTACGAGACGGCAAAAATAATCGATTTCGGCCGCATTTGCGGCATCCCTTCCCAACGGCCCCGCATGGTGTGTTTTTATAATTTATTTATGATTTCATGTCAGCGATTGGTGCGGTTATTGCGTACCTTTAAACCAGACAAAACTGACCCGGCATGAAAACCATCATCGTACCAACGGACTTTTCGGAAACGGCTTACAATGCGGCCAGATACGCCATCGGCCTCGCCGGCCAGACGGGCGCCACCCGCATCGTGCTCTACCACGCCTACGAACTGATCGTCCCCATTCCGGACCTCCCCACCGCCGTGCCCATCGTCAATATGGACGACCTCCGGGAATCCAGCATGGAAGGGCTCCGCAACATGCAGACCCAGCTCAGACCGATGGTCCCGGCCAATATCACCCTCGATATCCGCGCAGATAATCACCTCCTCGCCGCCAATATCGACCAGGTTTGCCGCGAAGAACTGGCAGACGTAGTCGTAATGGGCATCACCGGCGGCAGCCAGCTGGAAGAAATCCTCGTCGGCTCCAACACTGTCGACGTCGTGAAAACCTCCGCCTACCCCGTGATCGTGGTACCCACGGAATCTGCCTTCAAACCCATAAAAAAAGTCGTGTTCGCCTGCGATCTCCGCAAAGTGGCCAAAACCACCCGCCGCGAGCCGCTCCTCCGCTTCCTCGATATCTTCAAACCCGAACTGCATGTCGTGAACATCCAGAAAGAAGGCCGCGAGCACATCCGCCCGGAAGAAAACCAGGAACTGGACAACATGCTGCACGACTACAATCCGCAATATCATTTCATCGACCGGCCCAACGTGCCGGAGGCCGTTACGGATTTCGCGCAGGGGCTGCAGGCCGACCTGCTGCTCATCATCCCGAAAAAGCACGGCCTGTTCGACAGCATCTTCAAACGCAGCAATACTTCGCGGATCGCGTTCCAGACGCATGTTCCGCTTTTGTCTATCCATGAATAGCACCCTGTACAAAACAACAGCATCATGTTAAAACGTACCATCCTTATCGCGGCGGGCGCCCTCGTCCTCCACACCACGGCCAATGCCCAGATCCTCAAGAAAGTGGGCAACGTCCTCAATTCCGGCAGCACGGCTACCACAGGTAGCAACGTAACTGAAAACGAAGCCGCCGGCGGCATCAAGGAAGCACTGGAAAAAGGCGTCCTCAAAGGCATCGGCCTCCTCAACAAACAAGACGGTTTCTTCGGGAACCAGCTCTACAAAGTGCTCCTCCCGCCCGACGCGCTGAAAGCCGAAAAAGCGCTCCGCAGCATCGGAATGGGCAGCCTGGTCGACAAAGCGATCCTCCAGATCAACCGCTCGGCCGAAAACGCCGTAGGCTTCGCCGCCCCCATCTTCGTGAACGCCATCAAGCAAATGACCATCACCGATGCGCTGAAACTCGTTACCGGCGGACAAAACTCCGCTACCAACTTCTTCAAGGAGAAAACGACCGCCAGCCTCATCGCCGCATTTTCACCCGTGATCGATTCGGCGCTGAACCAGACCATGGCCACCAAATATTATGGCGATATCGTCACCAAATACAATAGCCTCCCCACTTCCTTCACCAAACTCGATCCCGATCTGAAAGGATATGTGACCAACAAGGCGGTCAGCGCCCTGTTCGACCAGATCGGCAAGGAAGAGGCCGCGATCCGCAACAATCCTGCGGCCCGCACTTCCGAGCTGCTGAAGAAAGTGTTCGGCGGTAAATCTTAAATCACGGATTTGTTGATAAAGAAAAGCGGTCCCGGTAATGCCGGGACCGCTTTTTATTTGTGGAGATCCTTTGTCAGTGCAGGTTTCCTGCGAGCAGCACCTGCCAGGCTTCGGTTACCTTGCGGGAATCGAGGAGCTGTTTGGCGTAGCGGTGCAGTTCTTTTTCCATTTCTTCGGGATTGATGGAAAAATACTGGATGATGTTGGTGAGGTGCTCGTCGGCAAAAGCGGGGTCTACCGGCGGGAGGGTTTCCACGTTGCCCAGTTGCCCGAGATTATTGCCGGTGAGGATGTGGCTGTTGCGGATGGCGGGCGGCAGCGCATCTACGCCGATACCCAGTTGGGTATTGGGTTTGGCTACTTCGAACACCGCCGTTCCGGAGGCGCGGCAATAATAATCGGCCCCCATGCGCGCCACGAGGTCGATCTTCTGCGGATCGATTTTTCCGGAAGTGTCGAGAATGTTTTCGTTGACGTGGAGGAGAACGGGCTCGCAGATAACGAGGTTGCCCGCGCCGCCACCGGTGCCGGTCTCGATGATGTCTCTCACTTTACATTCCATCTGGACGGGGCTTTCCGCCACGCGGAAAGGTTTCACTTTTTCGGAAGGCAGCGGTGTGAAGCCGGCTTTCACGAACTCGTCCGTTCCTCGGGGATATTCGCAGCTGGAAAGCGAGGTTTGCTGGACCATGGCATAGCTCACGACATTGATCACCACTTCGCGGGTGGCGTAAATGTTTTCCAGGGTGTGCTTGACGGTGTTGTCGCGCACGCGGCGGGAAGGTGAGAACACGAGGGTGGGCGGGTTGGAGCCGAATACGTTGAAGAAGCTGAATGGGCTTAAGTTCGGCTGCCCGTCTGCATCCACCGTGCTGGCGAAGCAAATGGGGCGCGGCGCCACCGCACCCAGGAGGTACGCGTGCAATACGGAGGTTTTGACTTCCGAGGGATCTACTCTCATGCCGTGCGGTTAAATATTTTTCTTTAAAGACAGGATGGAAAATTCCGTTTCTTCCGCCACGATGGTGTTCGTCAAAATACCCAATCCATCGATTTCCATTTCTACCACATCGCCGGGTTGCAGCCATTGTTCGGGGTAGTTGGGATCATTGAGCTTGCCGGTGCCGTTGAGCTCCAGGAAGCAGCCTGTGCCCACGGTGCCGCTGCCGATCACGTCCCCTGGAAGGATATCCGCCCCGTACGCGCAACGCTCGATGATCTCGGCGAACGTCCAGTCCATATCGCCCATATTGCCTTCGCTCACCTGCACGCCGTTTACGCGGCAGCGCATGCCGAGGTTGAAGTTGTTGCCGGTATGGCCGTTTTTGGCGGGGATGAGATAGGGGGCCAGCTCATCGGGCGTAACGAGCATGGGGCCGATGACGGTACTGAAATCCTTGCCCTTGGCGGGCCCGAGATTGAGCTTCATTTCTTCCATCTGCAGGGTGCGGGCGCTCATGTCGTTCATGATCATGTACCCGCCGATGTAATCGTCGGCCTCCGCGGCGGTAATGTTGCGGCCGCGCTTACAGATCACGACGGCAGCTTCCAGCTCGAAATCGAGTTTGTCGAAATGGTCGGGCATGCAGAAAATATCGCCGGGGCCCTGGATGGCGTTATGATTGGTGAAATAGAAGATGGGATATTGATCGAACTCGGGGATCATGTCTACCTTCCGGTTCCTCCGCGCCGCGGCCACATGCTGGCGGAACGCGTACCCGTCGCGGCAACTGGTCGGGAAAGGCACCGGCGCCAGGAGCTGCACGCCGGCAAACGGCACGCCGTGAACGTTGGAGCGGGGGGAATGACCTTCCTTCAGCCGGGCGTCTATCGCCTTGGCGAGGTCGATCACCTCTTCCCACATCTGCAAAAACATATGCATCGTGGAAGGCAATTCGGGATGGAGGTCCTGCATATTGTACAGGGTGCCGTTAACGAGCATGGCCAGCTGGTCAACGTCTTCCCGTACATAGGTAACGAGTTTCATGAAATACGTTTTGGTGTTCTGCCGCCAAATATATCGGATTTTTATAGCTTTAAGATATGCCAAGACCGTTCCTTTTCTGCCTTTTGCTGTGCTATTGCGGCAGTGCGGCCGCGCAAGGCCGGACAGACGCGCCTTTCCGCGATCTCCTGTTCCAACGCGCCTCCCCGCAACTGCGGCATGTGCTCGGCAATCCGGACTCGTTCCACATTCAGCTGATCTTCACCACCATCACCCGCAACACCTCCGGCAAACCGCAGTTCCGCGACTGGCATTTCCAGACCGACCGGAATCAGTATTTCAATCCCGCGTCCACCGTCAAAATGCCGCTGGCCTTCCTCGCACTGGAAAAATTGCGGAAACTGGGCATCTGGAAATGGACGCCCATGCTCACAGACAGCGCCTGGAGCGGGCAAACCCGGGTGCTGACGGACACATCCGCCGCCAACGGCCTCCCTTCCATCGCCCATTACATCAAAAAAATATTCCTCGTCTCCGATAACGACGCCTACAACCGGCTGTACGAATTCCTCGGCCAGCAATACCTCCACGATCAGCTGCGGGCAAAGGGTTACGAGGATGTGCGCATCGTCCGGCGCTTCGTTCCCATGACCGAAGAAGAGAACCGCCACACCAATCCCGTGCGCTTCACGCAAAACGGCGAAACAATCTATAACCAGCCGGCAGCCTACAATCCGGAGGCTTTCGATTATAGCAAAAAGATTTTGGCAGGCCATTCGCATTGGGATAAAAACGACAGCCTCATCCATGCGCCCATGGATTTTACGAAACATAATTATTTCCCGCTGGAAGATCTGCACCGCCTCCTCCGCTCCGTGATCTTCCCGGAAAGCGCCGGCAAAGGGAAATTCGATCTGCAGGAAGAAGATTACCGGTTTTTATACCGCTGGATGGCGGCACTGCCCTCCGAAAGCGACCATCCTCGATACGATACCTCCGAATTTTTCGATAGCTACACCAAGTTTTTCCGATTTAAAGACGGCCGCCGGAAAATTCCCGGTCACATCCGCGTATTCAACAAAACGGGCTGGAGTTACGGCTACCTGACCGACGTGGCGTATTTCGCGGACTTTAAAAACGATGTCGAATTCATGGTTTCCGGGAACATTTACGTGAACCGCGACGGGGTGCTGAACGACGGTAAATACGAATACGAGGAAGTGGGGTACCCGTTCTTCCGCGAAGTGGGGGATATCCTGTACAACTACACGCTGGAACATCGCCCCCTTCAGCGGCCCAACCTCTCTAAATTCCAGGAGGCCGTGGCCGGATTGGGTGAAAAACCGAAAGCCATCACGCGGGGGGATACAACGAAAAAGCGGCTGGCGCTCGTGTTTACCGCACACGAGTTTGCGGATGGCGGGATGCATATCGCGGAAACGCTGAAAAGCCTGGGCGTGAAGGGCTCGTTCTTTTTTACGGGCGAATTTTATGAAAATCCGGCCTTCGCGCCGCTGGTCCGCCGCCTGCAGGCCGACGGGAATTACCTGGGCCCCCATTCCGGGCGGCATCTGCTGTACTGCGACTGGAAAAAGCGCGACAGCCTGCTCGTTACCCGGCCCCAATTCGAATCCGATCTTGACATGAACCTCCGTGCCATGGCGCGCCTGGGCCTTCCGGAACCGCATTTCTTTCTGCCGCCGTATGAATGGTACAACGATACCATTGTGCAGTGGACGCACGACCTGGGGATGCAACTCGTCAATTTTACGCCCGGGACCCGCTCCAATGCGGATTATACCTATCCCGAAATGGGTAAATCCTACGTTTCCAGCGACCGGATTTATGCATCCATCGTGGAATATGAAGCCGGCCATCCGGGCGGGTTGGACGGATTTTTGCTCCTTTTGCATGCGGGAACGGACGCCAGGCGGAACGATAAATTTTATTTTCAATTGCGTAAATTGATCCGATATTTGCAGCTGAAAGATTACGAATTGGTGATTGTGCCCCGGTTGTTGCCCAGACAATGACCAAAACATTTAGTTCCCTACTCCTGTTACTGATTAACTAAATGGTTTAATTAAAATTTGGGAGTCATGAAGTTTGAGAAGATCAAGAATAAAGGACAGGCAAGACTTTTTGAAAGCCGGTATCTGGAAATGCTGACCAAAACCCACCCCCTCGTGATCTGGGGGATGTACCTTCCGCTGATCGGATATTCGCTGTTTTACAGTTACGACACGTTGGGCTTCAGCATTGGCCGCATCGCGCTGATATTTTTGGGGGCCATGTTCTTTTGGTCGTTTTTCGAGTATATCATGCACCGGTTCATTTTTCATATGATATCGGACAGTCCGCGGATGACGCGGTTCATTTATGTGCTGCATGGTAACCATCACGAGTACCCGCGCGACAAGCAGCGGCTCTTCATGCCGCCGGTGCCCAGCCTGATTTTGGCTTCGCTGATCTTCGGGGCGCAGTATATCTTCCTGCGGCAATACACGTTCATGTTTTTCCCCGGTTTCCTGCTTGGTTACCTGATGTACGGCAGCATGCATTACGCCATCCACGCCTGGAACCCGCCGTTCCGGTTCATGAAGCCGCTCTGGCGCAATCATCACCTGCACCACTACAAAAGCGAAGAAAAGGGGTTCGGGGTGAGCTCCGCTTTCTGGGACCGCGTTTTCGGGACTTTCTTCGACCTGGAAAAGGAGAAGGAAGATAAAGACAAAGTGAAATCGCTCATGTTCGAAAAGTGACACGATACAACTGAAATAGCGAACGGCTCCGGGGATTCCGGAGCCGTTCGCGTGTATATTCGTTTTACCATTTTTCTTCTTCGCTGGCCTGCGGATCGGGCGGCTGGCGGTACGTTTCGCGGGAAATGATCTTTTCGGTCTGCCGGTCGATGATCAGCCGGGCGATAGACCGGTACACTTCGGGGTAATTTTGCGAAGCGAGGATGTCTTTCACCTTTCTTTCCGACACATCCACCTGGTAGAGCAACAGTACGAATTGCTGGAAATCCCGTTCCACCAGCATCTCGATCTGCGCCGCGAGGGCCCGTTCGAGGTCTTCGAGGGAAAATGCGGAAGGCAGCTGGATGCCGGCGTTTTCCTGCAGCCAGGACCCTGTGGCTTCCAGGTACTTCTTTTCCATTATTTAACCTGCTTGATCTTGTAGGATGCGTTCGTCACGATTCTTACCGGCACGGTCAGGTCCTTTTTCAATTGCTTTTTGCGATTGGCGAGATAAACGTATTTACCGTTCATTTCCGTGTTTTGTACGGCGATGCTGGGGAACCCGCTTTCGCGGAGGATGAGGTAATTGGTGACGAGCTTCCCTTCGATGGCGGCCGTGGCCTGGATACCGTCTTCAATGGTGAAGGTTTCGACCCGGTCGGTTTTGATATTGCCTTCGGCGTTGACCTTGGCCGTTTGCCCGTCCCAGTGCTGGAGGTTCCAGTACAGGTCTACCCGGCCTTTGAGCCCCCCGCGCAGGGGAACGCTTTCCTCCCACTGGGTGCCGTTCTTGATGCCGTGAACGGGGTAAATGACAAGCAGTTGCTCCAGCCATCCGCGGAATGCGTCTGTGCCGAACTGGTCTTTGAGGAGTTTTTTATACGCGTCGCGCTCGTCCGATTTCAGCTTGGCGAAAGCTTCCGCGGCTTTTTCCATGAGCTGGTCGAGCCCTTCCACCTTGTTGATGGTGCCATTGCCCTGGATCTCAACGGTAAAGGGTTGGTTGAGCATGAGCTTGAGGGCGCCTTGCAGGGGCTCGTCCGGATGGTCGGTTTTGGCGTCTACGTAAATATTCTGGTTTTTGGCGTTGAAGTTGAATTTGATATCGGTGTAAGACCAATGCATGGTGAACCGTCCGGGCGCGGCGTCCGTGACTTTGACGGACATTTTATTATTATAATCGCGGGTTGTCCGTTGCACCACTTCCTGTACCGTCATGTAGGTTTCACTGCGGCTTTCCTGGCTGAGCGTAAATTCGCTACCCGTCTTCAAGTTGTAGTTCAGCTCCACATAATCCTGCGCGGAGAGGGATAAAGCGAGGCAGCACATCGCTACCAGTCCGGTGAGTTTCTTCATTATCTCGTACTTTGATCAAACGTATTTTTCGATGACCCCGAGCCCGAACAGCGCGAAATCATATTTCACGGGGTCTGCGGGATCCATGAGCCGCAGCTGGCTGGTGAGCTCAAGGGCCGTTTTCCAGTTCGCGTCTGCGCTCTGGATGAGGCCGAGCCTTGCGGCCACGCGGCTGACGTGTATATCTACCGGGCACACGAGTTGCGACGGAGAAATTTGCTTCCATAGTCCAAAATCCACGCCATTTTTGTCTTGCCTGACCATCCACCGAAGGAACATGTTCAGCCTTTTGCAGGCGCTGTTGCGCGCGGGGGTGGAAATGTGCTTGCGGGTCCGTTCCGGATGCTCCATGGCGAATACCATCTTCTGGAACCCGGTGAGGGCGTTCTCGACGTTGGTGTCTTCCGGCTGGAGATACCCGCTGAACGCGAATTCCAGGGAAGTGACGTTGGAATAGTAATGCTGGAGGAACTCTGTAAAATAGAGCAGGTCCAGCCCGTTGAACGTGCGGTGCCGGAAATGCATGAGCTTCATCCGGTCCCTCGGTTCGTGGTTTACGATGTAATCGTACGGAGCATTGTCAAACAGCCCCATCAACTCGGTGCACTTGTTGATGATGGTGGTACGGTTCCCCCAGGCCAGAATGGCCGCGAAAAGTCCCGCGATCTCAATGTCCTGGAGCTTCGTGAACCGGTGCGGGATGCTCACCGGGTCGCCGGCGATAAATCCCGGCTGGTCGTAATGCTCCGCTTTGGCATCCAAAAATTCTTTCAGTTGCTGGAACTTCATGGTCATAGTATATGGAAAAATGCCCCCGGCCCTTTGCAAGAACGGGGGGGCATGTAGGTGTAATGCGCTAAAAGTAAGCAGATTGACGCAACAATCCAATCAGCCGATCGCTTTTTTCAAATCGGCCACCAGGTCTTCCACATCTTCGATGCCCACGCTCAAACGGATCAGCGAGTCCGTCAACCCGTTCTTCAGCCGCTCCTCGCGCGGGATAGACGCGTGCGTCATCGACGCCGGATGCCCGATCAGGCTCTCCACGCCGCCCAGCGATTCTGCCAGCGAAAAAAGGTGAGTGCCGCTCAAAACCTTCAGGGCCGCGTCCATACTATCGTCTTTCAACGTAAAAGAGATCATGCCGCCGAAACCGCGCATCTGCTTTTTGGCGATGTCGTGGTTGGGATGATCTTCGAACCCGCACCAGTACACCTTATCCACTTTCGGGTGCGCCCGCAGGAAGCGGGCCACGGCCTCGCCGTTCTCGCAATGGCGCTGCATGCGCACATGGAGCGTCTTGATGCCGCGGAGCACCAGGAAGCAATCCTGCGGCCCCGGCACGGCGCCGCAACTGTTCTGGATGAAGGCCAGCTGTTGGGCGAGCGCGCCGTCTTTCACGATCACCGCGCCATGCACCACGTCGCTATGCCCGCCGAGGTATTTGGTGGCGGAATGCACCACGATGTCGGCCCCCAAATCCAGCGGGTTCTGGAGGTACGGCGATGCGAAGGTATTGTCTACCGCCAGCAGCACGCCCTTTTCCTTCGCGATGGCGGAACAGGCGGCGATGTCGATGATATTGAGCATGGGATTGGTGGGCGTCTCGATCCACACGAGCTTCGTGGCGGCATTCAGGTGCTGCTTCAATTGGGCGGCGTCCTGCAGGTCCACGAAATGGAACCTGATCCCGTATTTGGCGAAGACTTTGGTGAAAATCCGGAAGGTGCCGCCGTATAAGTCGCTGGAAGCCACTACTTCATCGCCCGGGGCGAGGAGCTTCATGATGGCGTCCGTGGCCGCGAGGCCGCTGCCAAAGCAGATCCCGTGGTTGCCGTTCTCAATGGCAGCCAACGCTTTCTGGAGGGCGTCGCGGGTGGGGTTCTGCGTACGGGCGTACTCGTAGCCCTTATGATCGCCCGGCGCGGCCTGCACATAGGTGGACGTCTGGAAGATCGGGGTCATGATGGCCCCGGTAGACGGGTCCGGCTCAACGCCCGCATGGATCAGCTTTGTACCTAACTTCATGTTTTGCTGTATTTTATGGGAATACCAAAGTTAACGAATTTACCCGCCCCAACATTCCGGCCCAATATTACACGTACGTGCTATCCCGTTTCCGCTGAAATCGTGCCGCAGTGCGGATTTGGGGGGATTTTGAACACTTATCCGAACTACGCCCGCCCATTTCCATCGCTTACGAGATAAAAGCACGCGTTCACTAGAATGCGGTGGGATGTATGAAGATTTCCGATAATTTTAACTCAGGTTTTTCATAGGATATGGTTAAAATTTTCTGAAGGCGGTATTCTTACCGCTTTTTTCTTTAGGCCCCATGTTTCAAACTGTAGTCATAAAAAAAAGGCAGCGTACCCGCTGCCTTTTTGCATATCGTTGATTTCCGGAGATTTATTTACGGCCGGGCTTGCCGGATTTCGGCTTGTCTGCCGAAGCCACCACCTTGGCATCCGACCAGCGGATGGGGAGGGATACCTGGGTTTTGTCCCACCCCATGAGCAGATTGGCGCCATAAGCCGCCTTTTCGAACACCATGCTGAACGCTTCGATCTCTTCGGGGGAAGCGATCACCGGCACTTCCGTGCGCACTATATCCATTTGAGGCTCATATTTATAGGCGCCCCAGATGTCGGTCTGTTTGTTCAGGATGACCGTCCATTTGGTTTCGCTGGGGATGGCGTAAATAGTATACCGGCCTTTGGGAACGGATTTGCCGCCGATGTTCACCGGGCGGAAGAACTCCACTTCCGTGGCTTCGTTGGCCCCGAGGCGCCAAACTTTTCCGTATTCCACGAGGTTCCCGAAGATGGGACGGCCTTTTTTCTGCGGGCGACTGAAAATGGCCCTGGCCACAAGCGCACCGGGCTCGCCCTTCACCTTGCACACGTACGGGTACATGACAGGGTAATAGGCCATGTCCATGGGACTGGGGTCTACCGGCGGCATTTTACGGTCCTGGGCGCCGGCGATGCTGCAAACGGCGAGGCCGGCTATAACGAGCAGAGATTTGAGCGTATTCATATACTTTGAATGATAGGTTGAATTCGGCCCCAAACCTACGTGTTTTTCCGAAAATCAGGAAAGTTCAGATGTGAGAGATTTCATAAAGTTTTCGGCGTCGGGGATGAAGGCGTTATAGCAATCGCGGAGGGCTGCGTAATGGTCGTTGAACACGCCATAGGGCACGTCTGCCGGGTGCGGGTAATATTTGGACCGGCGCACGATGCCACCGAAGCTGCGGAAGATGGAGATGCGCTCATGATAATGGTATAACCAGTTTTGCGACTGCATGAACGAGAACATCTGGCGGAATGCGGGGGGCAGCTGCGGGAGGCGCCCGTTCACCGCGGCATAGGTCTCGTCCGCGAACCGGGCGAGCGCGGGGAGGGAGAACCGCTGCGGGTCGTTGGCCAGGAAATGGTCGTACACCACGTCGAGGAATACGCCGCCGTAAAGGCCGGAACTGGGGCGGAAGAGCTCCCGGGCCGTTTTGGAGGCGGGATGATGATCGGTATAATCGTCGAGCGCACGGTGGAGAATGATCCCTTTGCGAAGGGGCGCCGGGTAATCTTCCGTCTTTTTCCCCTTCACGAAGTCGGCGATCAGCTGTCCGGCCATCACATCCGGATCATGAAAAGATAAATATGCGTGGGCGAGATAATTCATACGATACAAGCGGCATTTCACACAGATAAGCGGCAAAAGCACGACAATCAAGCGTTTCCGCTCCTCCGAAGATAGGTATTATTCCCCGCACCGTCCGCTTCCGATACACGCTGTCCGTTTTCGGAAAAGCTTTTCCAGCCACTGCCGGTCGTCACCGCCCGATCACTTTAACAAAGTCTTAACCCTGGCGCGTGCAACATTTCTTCTTTCCGCTCAACCCCGCGGCCCCGGCGGGTTTCGCGCTGCGGTAACTATGCGTTTTACGTATGCGTTATAACGCACATAACATAGGCTTCACATGGGCGTGCCAGTCATAACTATTCCCTTGTCAACCGCTAAGGGCCGCACTAATTTTACAGCATCAAATCACACACCGCATTCTAAAACATTTTAAATCCTGATTAAAATTTTTCCGCCATGAAAAAGATTATCGCCATTCTGACCCTGGTAACCGTATTCGCGACGGGCGCTTTTGCCTTCGACGAAACCATTGACAACAAAAAAGTGCTGGAATCCTTCAAGAAGGAGTTCGCTACGGCCGAAAGCGTGTCCTGGTACACGACTTCCGACAAGTATGTGGCCAAATTCACCATGCACGCCCGGAAAGTGACCGCGCATTACGACCGCGAAGGCAACCTGCTGGCCACGAGCCGTTATATCGGCGATGCAGACCTGCCGCTGAACGTGATCACCCGCCTCATGAAGAAGTATCCCGACCAGAAGATCAACAACATCGTGGAATATGAAGCAGAAGGTTCTACCACTTACGTTGTGACCCTGGAAAGCGACACGCATTGGACGGTGCTGAAATCCGATTCTGACGGTAACCTCACCCGCCTGAAGAAATTGCAGAAAGCATAACCGAGTTTTAGTTTTAGTTTCAGTCAGTATGACCGTCCCGGGTAACGCCGGGACGGTTTTTTTGTGCCTGGTCACCAATGGACCGGGGCGGTGGTTTATGATCTTTTTGACATTTTGTGCCCTTGAAAAGTGTACCTTTGCGGCTTGTATACACAAGTAAAACACGTACTGTAATGACTAAAGGACCTGTTTCACAATTTATCCAGCATCATTACCGCCACTTCAATGCGGCGGCACTGGTAGATGCAGCAAAAGGATATGAGACGCATTTGCTGGAGGGCGGCAAGATGATGGTAACCCTGGCAGGCGCCATGAGCACCGCTGAACTGGGGATTTCATTCGCGGAAATGATCCGTGCCGGAAAGGTCGATATCATTTCCTGTACAGGCGCCAACCTCGAGGAAGATATCATGAACCTCGTGGCCCATACGCACTACAAGCGCGTGCCTAATTACCGCGACCTGAGCCCGCAGGAAGAGTGGGACCTCCTGGAGCAGGGCTTTAACCGGGTAACCGATACCTGCATCCCTGAAGAAGAAGCATTCCGCCGCATCCAAAAGCACATCCATAAAATCTGGAAAGATGCGGAAGCCGCCGGTGAGCGTTATTTCCCGCACGAATACATGTATAAACTGCTGCTGAGCGGTGTGATGAAGGAAAACTACGAGATCGATCCGAAAAACAGCTGGATGCTGGCCGCCGCTGAAAAGAACATTCCCATCATCGTTCCGGGCTGGGAAGACAGCACGATGGGCAACATCTTCGCTTCCTACGTGATCAAAGGCGAGCTGAAAGCTTCTACCATGAAGAGCGGTATCGAATATATGGTTTGGCTGAGCGACTGGTACCGCAATAACTCCGCTGGCAAGGGCGTAGGCTTCTTCCAGATCGGTGGCGGCATCGCGGGCGATTTCCCCATTTGCGTGGTGCCCATGATGTACCAGGACCTTGAGTGGACGGACGTTCCGTTCTGGAGCTATTTCTGCCAGATTTCCGATTCTACAACTTCCTACGGTTCCTATTCCGGCGCCGTTCCCAATGAGAAGATCACCTGGGGCAAGCTGGATATCAATACGCCGAAGTTCATCGTTGAGTCGGATGCTACGATCGTGGCGCCGCTCATCTTCGCCTACCTGCTCGGCTGGTAAGCAAATATTTTTCCCTGGAGGCCGCATGATGCGGCCTCCTTTTTTCCCCGAATACCCGACCCCGAAGCCCCGAAACTCCCTACGCTGCCGTTTTAACAAAATCTTTCAAGATACATATGCGAAATATTAAATATTTCTTTATGTTTGCAGAGCAATTGTGTTACATATTCACAATTTTTGTAGTTCTTTAAAATCAGGCAGAAATTTTTTTTGCAGGTTCCAAAAACTTCCTACATTTGACCCGCAAAGTCAAAAAGTCAAACGCGGTTTTGCAAAGTCCAACAATGGCCGAACAGGATCAAAAGAGGGAAGCGATACTGGAGGCGGCGCTGAAGCGGTTCAAACGCTTTGGCCTGGCCAAGACGACTATGGACGAAATCGCGAAGGATTTGGAGATCAGCAAAGGGTCTTTGTATTATTATTTTTCCGACAAGGAGCGCATTTATGTGGCGGTAGTGGAACGGATCGTGAGCGGGAGCTTCAAGGATATCAGCAGCTTCCTCGAAACGGCGGTTTCCGTGAGTGAGGTGCTGGACCGCTACCTGTCGGTAAAAGAAAGGATTTTACTGGAATATCATTTCCTGTTCGGCATTCATATGTGGGTGAGCGACAAACCGAGCAGCCTCATGCGGCAGATCGGGGAAATGGTCCACCAGTCGGAAATCTGCTTCATTTCCAGCTGGATCCGGAAAGGGATCAAACTGGGTGAAGTTTCGGAAAAGCATGATCCTGCCTATACGGCCGATTTACTTGTACAGGTGTTGTTCGGATTCTGGATCAACTGGTGCAAGTGGCAGGCCGCGGATTTCGACCTTCAAAACGCCGACAATATAAAAGAATTCATGAACCGCGAAAGAAGTGTGTTAACCATTTTCTTCAACGGTTTGCGATAACCCGGAAAACTATATCCGAAAACCATTTTATTCGACCGAAACCTGCTTTCCTCCCCGATTGCTAGACATGTATGTAGAAACATGAATTAAGCGATTCAATCATTGACATATTAAACTCAAAATTGTACGACAGATGAAAAAGATGATCGTTATGGCCGCACTGGCCCTGTTCGGAACTCAATTCGCCAAAGCTCAGGTGCAGAAAGGTAACTTCCTGGTAGGTGGTACCCTCGGTTTCAAATCCAACACCGTGAAAGTTGACGGTGCTGACAACAAAACTACTGTTTCCGACATTACGCTGAGCCCTAAAGCTGGTTACGCACTTAGCGACAAATGGATGGTAGGTGTATTCGTAGACGGTACCTTCGGTTCTACTAAAAAAGAAGTAGGTTCCCTGGAAACCAAAGACAAAGACAACTTCATTGCTCCTGGCGTATTCGTACGTAACTATTGCCAGATTGCTGATTCCAAAGTATACTTCACAAGCGAAGCGAATGTTTCTTATGGTTTCGGTAGCACAGAAGTAAACGACGTAAAAACCTTCAAAACCACCGGTATTAAAGCTAACCTCATGCCTGGTATTTCTTACCTGGTAGGTAAACACCTGATGCTGGAAGGTAACCTCGGCGGTATTTCCTACGAAAATCTGACTGACAAAGCTGAAGTAGGTGGAGTAAAAACAAAGAGAAGCGAGTTCGATTTCAACTTCATCAAGTCTTTCCGGGTGGGTGCTTCCTTCCTGTTCTAATACTTGATATTAGCGTTTTTTATAAAGGCGTTGTCTCTGATAGACAACGCCTTTTTTCATTTTTTACGCCTGTTGAGAATTTTGGCTTGCTACTTGCATTACAAGCATAGATTAATTTTAACCAGCTATGAAATTTAACCGAGTACACCTGCTTTTTGCATTGGCCGGCACATTAATGTTCGGCAGTTGCGTGGTAGAACGTCACAGTCACCCAAGCCACCCGCACGGCATGCCGCCTGGCCAGGCGAAGAAAGTTTACGGCACCAAATCCGCCAAACCCTTCGCGCCGGGCCAGCAAAAAAAGCACAAGCACTAATGAGAAATTAAAAATGTTGGGATATGAAAAGGAATTGGAAAACCGGAGGAGTCATTGCACTGGCAACCATCATGTTTGCCGCATCGTGCGCGGTGCCCCGGCCGCCAAGGCCGCCGAAACCACCGCGCCACCACCATGGCAGACCGCCCACACCACCGGCACCGCCGCGCCCTCCGCACGGCCCGATGGAAGAAGCGACGCACACGGAACTTACCATAGCATACCCGCATCGATAAACGGAAATCAGTGTAAAAAAGGAAAAGAGACTGCATATTGCAGTCTCTTTTTTTATCTTTGAATTACTATATAAAACGGATATACGGAAACCCGATATTTTTTAACCCGATAAAATAAAACACCTATGATCAAAAAGCTCCTGCTTTTAATGTTGCCCGTCTTTGTCCTGACGTCAATGTCCTTTAAATCACCTCAGCCAAGTGAGCCGAGGTGCGGTAGTTACCTCACAATTGACAATACTTATCCATTCGGACCAAGAATTACCGGGATGTGGATATTTGATATGGCTGCGTTTCAGGAAAGTGTAATCCTGTCGTATCCATATAATTCGGCGGTAGCGCTTTCGTACATCTTCCATCCGGGGATGCCTCCTGCACACAGTTATAGCTTTCGGGTAGATGTACAGTTTTTAACTAGTATTAATTTAGACGATGAATACGAGTTATGCATCAAAAATGCAAGCGGTACAATCGTGGAGAAAGAAACGTTTACCCAACGTCAATTTGGAAGTGTTTTTGGAAGGGTGGAAATAGGTACTTTTTACGTAGCATGTGAAAATTATCAAATGTTCATTCGCCGGAAATCGATAATTCCGTAGTAGACCGATGAATAACGAAAAGGGCCGATACCTCGTGGTACCGGCCCTTTTCATTATCCTTGAAACCTGTTCTCCTATCTGTTCATAGTGATCAGGAATTCTTCGTTGTTCCGTGTTCCGCGCATGTGCTGGAGCATGAAGTTCATGGATTCTTCCGTGTTCATGTCTGCCAGGTGATTGCGGAGGATGTATACTTTCTGGAGCACGTCTTTTTCCAGCAGGAGATCGTCGCGGCGGGTAGAAGATGCGGTAACGTCGATGGCCGGGAATACGCGGCGGTTGGCCAGGCGGCGGTCCAGCGCGAGCTCCATGTTACCGGTACCTTTGAATTCCTCGAAGATCACCTCGTCCATTTTGGAGCCGGTGTCGATCAGCGCGGTAGCCAGGATGGTGAGGGAACCGCCGTTTTCGATTTTACGGGCGGCGCCGAAGAACTGTTTGGGTTTCTGCATGGCGTTCGCTTCCACACCACCGGAGAGCACCTTACCGGAAGCAGGGGCCACGGTATTGTGGGCACGGGCGAGACGGGTGAGCGAATCGAGCAGGATCACTACATCGTGCCCGCATTCCACGAGGCGTTTCGCTTTCTGCAGGGCGATGGCGGAAACTTTCACGTGTTTTTCGGCGGGCTCGTCGAACGTAGAGGCGATCACTTCCGCTTTCACGGAACGTTCCATATCGGTCACCTCCTCGGGGCGTTCATCGATCAGCACTACCATGAGATAGATCTCGGGGTGGTTGGTGGCGATGGCGTTGGCAACTTCTTTCAGCAGCATGGTTTTACCTACTTTCGGCTGCGCCACGATAAGGCCGCGCTGGCCTTTACCGATGGGCGTGAAGAGGTCCATGATACGGGTGGAATAGTTGTTGGCCGTAGTGGTCAGGTGCAGTTTCTCGAAGGGGAACAGCGGCGTCAGGTAGTCGAAAGGCACGCGGTCGCGCACTTCCTCTGGCGTTTTGCCGTTGATGGTTTCCACTTTCAGCAGGGCGAAGTATTTTTCGCCTTCTTTCGGCGGACGAACGGAGCCGCGAACGGTGTCGCCCGTTTTGAGACCGAAAAGTTTGATCTGGCTGGGAGAAACGTAAATATCGTCGGGGGAACTGAGGTAGTTGTAATCGGAGGAGCGGAGGAAGCCGTAACCGTCGGGCATCATTTCCAGGACGCCTTCGGAGAGGATCACGCCGTCGAACTCGATGTTGAATACCGGTTCTTTTTTCGGGTATTTATGTTGTTGCTGTTGCGGATTGTTGGCAACAGGTTGTTGCGGCTTGATGGGCGCTACGGGTTCCGCTACGGTTACGAAGTCGTCTTCCGCTTCTTCTTCCGGAATGATGGCCGGTTCTTCTTCCTCTTCGGTAAGCGCGGGCAGCACGATGTCGTCGTCGTCATCGAACGTCAAAGACGGAATGTCGAGGTCGATATCGATCTTGCGCTTAGCCGGAGGGGCTTTGATCTCTTCTTCGTCTTCTGGTTTGGAAACTTTTGTGGTGGCGGCTTTTCGGCTTTTCTTGGCGGCGGGTTTTTCGTCTTCTTCTTCGGGGTGGGGAGCGGATTTCTGAGGAGCGGGGGCCGGGGCGGGTTCGTCTTTTTTCGTTCCTACCGGTTTCCTTTTCCTCACTTTCTTTTCATCTCCGTTACCTGGTTTATCTTCTGAGGCTATCACGGCTTGTTTATCGAGTATTTTATAAATGAGTGTTTGCTTGTCCAGTTTCTTTGCGTTGGGAATTTCCAGCTTCTCGGCGATGTCAAGTAGTTCAGGAACGAGCATGTCGTTCAGTTGTAAGATGTCGTACATCATCTGTTTTTGTAAAATTTAGAAGTGTCGTAAGGCGGGTACCACTGCATACCAACATACACCAATTAACAAATAATTGTTTTGTGTCAATAATAAAGTCTTGATCATTAATTTGATGGGATCACCTGTGGTTAGGTGACTGCTGATGAAGATGGCAAAAAAGGAACTTAATCAGACAGATTGAGGACACAAGTTTAGCACTAATTTTACGATTCTCCAAAAAAATGTTGAACCCTCCGCCCTAACGCATAACGATTTACGCTCATGCACTGGCCCGCCTGTAATCCCCGCCCCTGTTCAAAAAGCCGATTTTCGTCATCCGAATTTGTCTATTTTTGCAACTCAATTCAAAACACATATTGATATGAGCCAAAGAGTAAAAATCAGGCAGGTCCTCCAGGACGAAAGGACAAACTATGAAGTAACGGTTAAAGGATGGGTGCGCACCTTCCGCAATAACCAGTTTATAGCGCTGAACGATGGCTCAACCAATAATAATCTTCAGGTAGTGGTAAACGAGGCCGACATGGACCCCGCCACCTTCCGGCGTATCACCCGCGGCGCCGCCATCAGCGTCACCGGCGAGATCATCCCCTCGCTCGGAAAAGGCCAGCGCGTGGAACTGAAAACCGCCAGCCTGGAGATCCTGGGCGACTGCGATGCCGAAGCCTATCCCATCCAGCCCCAGAAACAAAGCCTGGAATTCATGCGCGAAATCGCCCACCTGCGCTTCCGCACCAACACCTTTGGCGCCGTATTCCGGATCCGCCACTCCCTGGCGTTCGCCGTTCACCAGTTCTTCCACCAGAAAGGGTTCGTGTACCTCCATACGCCCATCATCACCGCGTCTGACGCAGAAGGTGCCGGCGAAATGTTCCGCGTCACCACCCTCGACATGAAGAACCCGCCCCGCAACGAGGCCGGCGAAATCGATTATAAGGAAGACTTCTTCGGCCGCTCCACCAACCTCACCGTTTCCGGTCAGCTGGAAGGCGAGCTCGGCGCCATGGCTTTCGGCGATATCTACACCTTCGGCCCCACCTTCCGGGCAGAAAACTCCAACACCGCCCGCCACCTGGCGGAATTCTGGATGATCGAACCGGAAATGGCTTTCTATGAACTGAAAGACAATATGGACCTCGCCGAAGAGTTCATCAAATACGTCATCAAATTCGCGCTGGACAATAACCGCGAAGACCTCGAATTCCTCACCCAGCGCCTCGCGGACGAAGAAAAACAGAAGCCGCAGGCCGAGCGCAGCGAAATGGGGCTGATCGAAAAACTCGAATTCGTGCTCAACAACGAGTTTGAGCGGATCACCTACACCGAGGCCATCGAGATCCTCCGCAACAGCAAGCCCAACAAAAACAAGAAGTTCACCTACCCGATCGATGCCTGGGGCGCCGATCTGCAGAGCGAGCACGAACGCTTCCTCGTGGAGAAACACTTCAAGAAACCCGTGATCCTGACCGATTATCCCGCCGCCATCAAATCGTTCTACATGAAACAGAACGACGACGGGAAAACGGTCCGCGCGATGGATATCCTGTTCCCCGGAATCGGCGAAATCGTGGGCGGATCGCAGCGGGAAGAGAACTACGACAAGCTCGTGGCCCGCATGAACGAACTGGGCATCCCCGTGGAAGAGCTGTACTGGTACCTGGACACGCGCCGCTTCGGCACCGCGCCCCACGCCGGTTTCGGCCTCGGCTTCGAGCGCCTGGTGCTGTTCGTGACCGGTATGACCAACATCCGCGACGTGATCCCCTTCCCCCGCACGCCCAAGAGCGCGGAATTCTAGCCGGATACAATTATCTATATAAGAAAGCAGGCGCATCCCGCCTGCTTTTTTTATGCAAGTATGTTTGTGGAAAAGCCCGGCGGCTGCATCCTAGAGGTAATTGAGCAAAACAATACAGTGTGTGTAATCACGGCGGCGGGTTTCGCTCCCGCCGCCGGAATTTCTTCACTTTTCAAACCTTTCCCTATGGCAGAAATGATCACTTCCCCGCAAAAAGGCAAAGGCCGCCGCAGTACGAAACGCTCTACCCGTGTGGATATGACGCCCATGGTAGATCTCGGCTTCCTCCTCATTACGTTTTTCATGCTGACCACCACGCTCGCCGAACCGAAGGCCTTACCGCTGATCATGCCGGCAGACGGGGCTTTCACGCCGGTAGCCGAAAGCAAATCCATCACCCTGCTCGTTCGCAGCGACCGCACCATTTCGTGGTACGAAGGAACGGGCGACGATCCCGCGAAGCCGCCACAGCTGCAGCATAGCACGTTTTCCGCGCAGAACGGTATCGGCGAAGTGATCCGCTCCCGGCAGCGCGCCGTAGCCGCAAAATGGGGCGATCCGGAAGAACTGATCGTGTTGATAAAAGCGGAGAACGGCGCCAGTTACGGCAATGTGGTGGATGCGCTCGACGAGATGAAGATCAACCGCGTGGCGCGGTATTCGCTGGCCGACATAACACCGCAGGAGGAGAAATTGTTGCAGCGTTAGGGCGCGCGGTGGGAGGGTTTTTCCCTTACCTTTAGTGTTCCAAAACACTATCGATATGGCAACCGTTCATTCCATCCCCTCCGTTGACCTGGCGGATTTCCGCTCCGGCGATGCCGCAAAGAAAGCAGCGTTCGTGACAGCCCTGGGCAAAGCGTATGAAGAAGTCGGGTTCGTAGCCGTGAAAAACCATGGCATTTCCGATGAGCTCATCAAGCAGCTGTACGACAATGTCCGCGCTTTCTTCCAGTTGCCGGCCAGCACCAAAAGCAAGTACGAAATCCCTGAACTGGCGGGCCAGCGCGGATATACTTCTTTCGGGAAGGAACACGCAAAGGGGTTCGATGCGCCCGATCTGAAGGAGTTTTTCCAGTTCGGGCAGTCGGTGGAAGACGATGACCCCATAAAGGAAAGCTATCCCAATAACGTGACGGTAAAAGAAGTGCCGGAATTCACGCCTACGCTGTACAAGGCGTACCGCGGGTTCGAAACCGCGGGCAATTCGCTCCTCCAGGCGATTGCGCTGTACCTCGGGCTCGACGAGCATTTCTTCGATAAAAAGATACACAACGGCAATTCCATCCTGCGCGCCATCCATTACCCGCCCATCACCCAGGAACCTGCTTCGGCCATCCGGGCGGAGCAGCATGAGGATATTAATTTAATTACTTTGCTCGTGGGCGCTTCGGCCGACGGATTGCAAATTCTGGATAAACAGGGGGAATGGGTGCCGGTCACGTCGTTGCCCGACCAGATCGTCGTGAACGTGGGAGACATGCTCCAGCGCCTCACCAACAATCGTTTGAAATCGACCACGCACCGCGTCGTAAACCCGCCGCGCGAGCTGTGGAATACCTCGCGGTTTTCCATCCCGTTTTTCCTGCATCCCAAGTCAGACATGGATCTTACGTGCCTGGCGCAATGTGTGGACGGCAGTCACCCCGAAGCATATGAGCCCATTACGGCCGGCGAGTACCTGGACGAGCGCCTGCGCGAGATCGGCCTGAAAAAATAAGAATCATTGACCTGCCCGGAGCCCGCGTTCCGGGTATTTTGTGCCTGCTCCTGAACAACTATGAAACTCTGTTCAGGGAATGAACAGGAATGAACGAAAACCGAAGGGGGCAGAATTGCGTTATTTCCGGCATGCATACCCATCAATTTATCCCGCTGGCGATGGATGACATGAGGATCATCACCGGCGGCACTCCCGTAGACGAAGCAACGGGCGATCTGCCCACATTGCCACCCGTCAGGAACGGCGACCCGAAAGATCCAACTACCGGATTACGCACCGAATCAACCGGCACCACCGGCCCGCGCATCGAACCGCCGGGCCTCGACGTGGCTGCCATGATGGGCGGCCGCTAGTTGCTGGCCGTAGCTGCGGGGGCGCTCGCCTGAAGGGCCGTTAGCTCTCCCGCGGTTACTCCCTTGCCATTGAACAACCGGTTGAAATAAGCGACCATCGCGGCATTGAGGCGGTATTCGTTGTAGGGGAAATTCATGAAATAACTATGCTGCCAGCGCGCCAGTTCCAGGAAGTTGACGTATTGCGCATTGGAAGCCCGCTGGCGCCTGGGCACCTTTTCTCCCAACTGCCGCTTCAGCGTGAGCAGATGTGCGCCTTTCAGCTGCAGATCGCGCTTGTTGTAATGCACGAAAACGTTCTTCGCGAAGTGGATCTTTTCCACCCAGCGGGCATGCCGCCGCATAGGCACGCAGGCTGCGTTGATGATGAGATTGTCTACGAACGGGGAGGCGTTCGCCGCCAGCACGCCCGTGTCTTTCCCCTTCATCATTTGCTCGAGGATGATATTGCCCATACTGTGGTAGAACGTGGAAATGGAGACGCCCTCGGTCCAGGGCTCCCCGTTTTCCCGGGCGGCCTGTATGGTACGCAGCAATTGCAGGTATTGCGGCGCGGAAAGCCGTGCGTTCTGCCGCGCGAACCGGAAGTTTTTCGATGGTTTGTAAGTGGTATTGATACTGGCGTAGTCGAACATGACCACGTTCACGGCGTATTGCGCGCTCATCAGCTGTGCCCGTTCCACGTTGGATGTGAAGATTTTGCCCATCCCCTCGGCATATACGACGATGTCGCGGTGGCGCGGGAGGTGGCCCATGGCTTCGGCGAGCGTGGGCTCTGGGTACACTTTCCAGGTCCCCTGCTGCTTTTCCAGGAAAAAGTACTTCAGGGCCGAGGTGTCTATGAATTCGTCCACGAAACGCAGACTGTCGGGATGTATGAACCGGTTGGTGACGAAAACGAGCGAAGTATCGCTGCCGGCGGGTCGCTCCTGTTGGGACTGCAGCGTGAACCGCGACCAGTACGCCTGGCTGTTGTAGTTGGAAAGCTGTCCATGGGCGGCGCAGGCCAGCGCAAGGAAAAAGCCTGTCAGAAGACGTTTCATGGGAATGCTGTTATTTCTTTAACGCCTAAACGAAACCAAATGTTTCGCCAGTTTGTACGTACAAGATTTATGCCTTGCTAACCCACGGATTATCAGGCACATTTAGGGGCGGGATTTGAATATTTCATTATTTTACTGGAAATTGAGGGGCGAACTGATATCCCAACGTGTTTTTACGTCACATCTCATTTTTGAAAGCAGTCTTGTTGCACAGCTTCACGGCATTCGGCGGCCCGCAGGGGCACCTGGCCATGATGATGAAAACCTTTGTGCAACAGCGCCGGGATGTTACGGAGAAGGAACTGATGGAATATAATGCGTTCTGCCAGTTGCTGCCGGGCGCTTCCAGTTCCCAGACCCTCACCCTCATCGGGTACAAACGCGGCGGCATTCCCCTCGCGGTAGCCACCCTCGCCATCTGGATCACACCGGCCTGCCTGCTCATGGGCTCCCTCAGCTTTTTGCTGCAATTCATGGACAAACGGGCCCTCAGCGTGGATATCTTCAAATATGTGCAGCCCATGGCCGTGGGCTTTCTCGCCTTCGGCGGCATCCGCGCCTACCAGATCAGTATCCGCAATACCGCTACTTTCGTCATCATGGTGGTAGCCATGGCGGCGGCGTTCTTTTTCAAATCCCCGTGGACGTTCCCCGCGCTCATCATCCTCGGCGGCACCATTTCCAACTTCAGCGACAAGCGCATCCCCGATATCAACGAACCGAGAAAGAAGATCCAGTGGGGCAACCTCTGGCTGTTTGCGCTCATTTTCGTGGCGGCGGGCGTGATGTCGGAAATGGCGCGTACCAATAACTGGATCACCCGGAGGCCGTTCAACCTGTTCGAGAACTTTTACCGTTTCGGAAGCCTCGTTTTCGGCGGGGGCGACATTCTCATCGCCATGATGCTGGAACAGTACGTGTTCCGCTCCAAAAGCCAGTTCATGTCTGCCGAAGAGCTGCTGACCGGCGCGGGGATCATGCGCGCGATGCCGGGCCCCACCTTTTCGGTGTCTGCCTATGTGGGCGGCATGGTCATGCGCAGTTTGGGGCCGGGGTACCAGTTCCTCGGCTGCATCATCGCGCCGGTGGCTATTTTCCTGCCGAGCATGCTGCTGGTACTGTTTTTCTTCCCTATCTGGAACAACCTGAAAAAACATGTGGTGATCTACCGCGCCCTCGAAGGGATCAATGCGGTGGTGGTGGGCGTGATGTGGGCGGCTACCATCTTCCTCTTCATATCCATCCCCGTTACCTGGTACAACGTGCTGCTGATGGTCACTACGTTGTGCCTGCTTTGCTTTACGAAACTTCCTTCCCCCGTGATCGTTATCGCCTGCATTTTGGCGGGCGCGCTCCTGTAATCAGGCCTGTTGCCGCCAAACGCTGGCCAGTTCCCGCTTCCGGCGTTCCGTGATGTCGAGTACCGACTGGTTGTGCAAATGCAATTGCAGCCGGTCGTGGTCGATGTGGTGGATGTGGGGCAACTGCACCATCTGGTGATTGTTGACCTGGTAAAAGCGCATCCCGGCGAAAAGCTCCGTGTAATAGCGGAAGGGGCGGCGCGACTGGAGTAGGTCGCCGTTGGAAAGGCTGAAGAGGGTTTTATCGGTGCCGCCTTCGACGTACGCGATATTTTCCACCGGGGCTACGAATTCGCCGCCGCCGGTAAGGGGGATCACGATCTGGTGAACGTCGCGGGAGGTTTTGCCGAAGTTGTGGAGGAGCACATCGTACCGCTCCTGGCGCCCGGGCGATCCGAGGCGCTGGCGAACGGCCTGCACGGCCTGCTGGAGGCTTTCGCGGTCGATGGGTTTGAGGATCAGCTCCACTTCACTGAAGCGGATGGTATGGAGATAGCGTTTCTCGAACGCGGTTACGAAAATGGTTTCGAAAGTGGAGTCGTAGGCGCCTGTGAGCACGTCGAACCCGGTGCCGTCGGGCATTTCGAGATCGAGGAACACGAGTTGCGGGCGCTGCTCGCGGATTTGGGCGATCCCTTCACGGCAATTCCCCGCCTGTGCCACCGCTTCGATGTCGGGGCAATAGCGTTGCAGCATGAGGGAAATAATATCCCGGCTGTTCCGCTCGTCGTCAATGATTACTGCACGGATCATGGGTCTTCCAATTTGGTCCCGTTTTTACAACTGGGGGATCAGCACTCTCACGATGGTGCCGCTTTCCTGTGTCTCGCGGGTGGATTTGTCTATGATTTCGATCTGGATGCCGGTATTGTACATTTTGTTCAATAACTCCGCCCTGTTGAAGCTGATTTCCATGCCGGACGACTGGTGATGGCCGGGGAGCGTCCGCAATTGGCGGCTGCGCTCGATGCCGATGCCGTTATCTTCCACCAGGCATTCGAGCATGTCGTGGGCGATCATGGTAAAGCGAATGGTCAATCGTCCTGTTGTGTGCTCTTCGTTGTTCATCCCATGCTTGACGGCGTTCTCCACATAAGGCTGTAACAGCATCGCAGGCACTTCCAGCTCTGCCGTGTTCAGCGTGGGGTCCATCAAAATCTCGTAACTCATCTTCTGTTCAAACCGCATCTTTTCAAGACCAAGATAAGTATTTAAATAGGTTATTTCGTCGGCCAGGGAAATAAAATTGCGGCGGGAGAAGTCCAGCGTCTTGCGGATCAGGTACGAGAAATCGGACAGGTATTTCTGTGCGTGCTCGTAATCGCGCTGCATGACGAACAGCTGGATCGAGTTGAGGCAGTTGAAGATGAAATGGGGGTTGATCTGCGCGCGGATGGCTTTGAGCTCGATTTCCGCGAATTTCTTGCTGTATTCGGCCTCCATCTGGAGCTTGCGCTGTTCTTCCAGTTCCGTTTTCCGCCGGACGATCTCGGTGGTCTGTTCCCGCACCAGTTCTTCCAGCTGCTCGTTGAGCTTGCGCTGGAGCTCCTTGTTTTTGTTCAGTTGCTTGATGAGCAGCTCCTGGGTCCGGGTCTTTTCCTGGTGCACGAGCTTGTTCCGGTAACTGAGGCCTGCGGCGTATGAGAGGGATTGCAGCAGCACGCCCACCACCAGCAGCAGGTACGGGCTTACCAGCTCGGGAAGCGGGGTGAAGGGAACGGGCTCGGTATTGCGGAGGAACGACCAGATAGACAGGATGTACAAACTGAGCGATCCGTAAAGGAAAAACCGGATGAGGGGATGATGGCGCATCCGCCGCCCCAGGGCTATGAAAGAAATCCCGAAAGGTATCAGCGACGCAAAGGTGGCCCAGGTGAAGATCCCGCCGGGGAGAACGAAGTTCCCCATGGCCATAGACACGAAGCAGGCAAGGATGCACCCGGCATAGAAAATATTACTGTAAAAATAGTACCGCGCCATGAGGGGGAACCTTTCCCGGAGGTTCAGGAACGCGCTGCCGAAGAGCATGGACATGAAATAGAAACAGCCGATGAGGGCCGGAACGTCCCAGAAATATTTCAGCAGCGGTATGCCGTGGAAGAACGACAGCTGATAGGGCTTCGTTTCCAGCCGGAGGCAGAAAAACAGGATCAGGCCCAGCAAATACACCGAAAAATACATGCTCGGCCTGTCTGGCAGCTGGATGTAATTGATGATGGTGATGCTGAGCAAAACCAGCAGCATACCGATAACGATCTGGATCACCAGCACTTCGGCTTTATACAGGTCTGCCTCGTGGTGCCGGAACTGCGCGTAGTGAATGGCGTCGTACAGCACGGGCATGAGCTCGTTTTCGCGGTAGTAGGGGTTGGTGATGTGGAGGAAGAAAGTGCGCACCTGGCCGGCAGGCACATGAACGGGAAAGGCGTACCGGTCCCAGCGGTCCCCTTCCGGCTCGTACATCATCATGCCTGCGCTGGAAAGGAGCCGGAGCCCGCCGGACGCGTTTTGCGCATAGAACCGGAGCTGTTCCTGCCAGCCTGCGAAGAGGTACAGCATGGAATCGACCGGCCCGGTATTGCGGATGGTCAGCCGCAGCCAGCAATCGTTCTGGCGGTGGAGGAGTTTTTTCCTGGGGTGGAAGATGGACGTGTCTTTCCCGAAGGGAAGCGCCGCGGCGGTGGCGGGCGTGGCTTCGCCCGTAAAAACAGACAGTTGGTGCCGGAGGTCGAGCCTGTCAACCGGCCGGGAAAAGTCGAGTTGCAGCGTATCCTGGGCGCCGGCGCGTTCCGTCCACAGGAGAACGGAACAAATCATCAGGCATATCAGGGATAGGCGCTTCACTTGAATGGCTTATGAATTGGGGATGAATTGATCGATGACGCGGGCGAGCGCGCGGTCTTTTTCCGTGACGGTGTTGCCGGCGCTATGGGTGCTCAGCCAGATCTCCACTTTGTTCCAGGTGTTGGTCCAGGTGGGATGATGGTCCATTTTCTCCGCAGCCAAAGCTACTTTGGTCATGAAAGCAAAGGCTTCGCGGAAGTCGGGAAAGGTGAAGGCGCGGTACAGGTGCCGCTCGGTTTCCTGCCACATGGTGCGTTGTTTTTGCGGTGGACGGTTGGGGAATAAGTTATCAGAATATCAGGTTAATGCGGTTCTTGATGTCGCGCATATCCAATAGCGACGCCATTTGTACCAGTTCTGCCTTCCTGCATTGTTCGATGAGCGCTTTCACGTCTGCCTGTTGGTAGTAATTGCCCTTGATGAGCCAGAGGTAATCCACGTGCTTCAGTTCGGGGAGCAGGAATTCCGCTTTGCAATGATTGTTGTAGAAGTAATGCCCGGCGCCCTTGGTGATCTCCTGGTGCTCGTACACGGTGAAGAAAAAGGAGCGGCGGTTCTTGGCGAGATTGATCTCCAGGGTGTTGTTCACCCGGAAATCGAACCCGAGTTGTTTGTTGAGTTGCCAGATAAGCTGATAGTCTTTGGCCTGGGAAATGATCCCTGCCAGCCAGGTGTCTTCGAAAAAATCTTCCACCAGTGCGTCCTGGTCCAGCTTCAATTTAAGTACAGACATGCGGTAAAGTTATCGAAAAAGGTCTGGCACCTATTTTTTCTTTTTGGGCAACGCTGTGTTCTTTTTGGTCAACGGCGGGTTCCAGAACTTATCCGTAAAGCCGACGACCTGGTTATTGCGTACTTCGACGCCTTCCTGTTCCAATAATTCCTGCATTAAAGTGGGGGTGGCGAAGTGGACAGCGCCGGTCAGGAGGCCTTTGCTGTTGACCACGCGATGGGCCGGAACGGGCGGATGGGCTTTCCCGGCCTGGTGCATGGCCCAGCCCACCATGCGGGCGGTGAGGCGGATGCCGGCCCTTTCGGCGATGGCGCCGTAGCTGGTGACCCGCCCGCGGGGGATTTTCCGGGCGATGCTGAATACCCGCTCGATGAAATCAGGCTCCGTCTTTTGGGCGGCGGGCTTCGAGGAGGCGCTTTCTTTTTTCTTCGGGGACGTTTTCATAATCAAACGGGCAATGCAGGCAGCCGTTGCCGCAGCAATATCCCCGTTCCCGGTGGAAATGCTCGGTCAGCACAACATATCCCTGCTCGTTGTAATAAAAATCAATATTTTCCTGCAGCTGCTTCTTCATCCGTTGCGAGGTTCGCGGCTTTCCAGTCGATCGGCGCAGCCGGTAATGCAAATTTAAGGAACCGGATGGTTCTGCCGTCTGCCAGGTGCATGCCTTCATAATAGGTCTGGATCTGGAGGAGCTCCGGAACCGGGGACAAGGCGTATACGTCGGGAACGTCGGTGATGAGGCGGCATCCCATCCGGGCGATCACCATTTTGGTGAAGGTGTATAGCTCCGTGGAGTCGGTTTTCAGGTTCACGGTGCCGCCGTCTCCCAGGAGCTGCTGGTAGAGCGCGAGGAACCGGGGGTGGGTGAGGCGTTTTTTGGCCTTGGACTGCCGGAGGAAGGGGTCGGGAAAGGTGATCCAGATATCTTTCACTTCGCCGGGCGCGAAATAATCGGTGATTTGCTCGATCTGGGTGCGCAGGAAGGCTACATTGGCTATCTTTTGATCGATGGCGGTTTTTGCGCCTTTCCAGATGCGGTTGCCTTTCAGGTCTACCCCCATAAAGTTCTCTTCAGGGTATTTCCGTGCCAGGCCGAGGGTGTAATCGCCTTTACCGCAGGCCAGTTCGAGGGTGAGCGGGTGGCTGTTCCCGAAATGGCTGTTCCATTTCCCCGGCATGTCTTTCGGATAGATGAGCACGTTGGGAAAGGTCTCAATTTCCGCGAATCGCTGTAATTTCTTGTGTCCCATGAGGGCGCAAAAGTACGAAAAGGGATCAAAACCCCTATCTTGCGGACGCCGGGTGGGCCGGAAAGGTCGGATTTGCGGGTGCAAAACGGTCAGAAATGGAGTTGTGATGGGGAAAAACAAAACGCACCGGCGTAAACCGGTGCGTTGAGATGCTGTAGGGGTAGGAGTCGAACCTACACGAGGCAGTTAGCCATAGCACAAATAAGATTAGTGGTCAACCCATTACGCTACGTTTATCCCGTGATCCTCACCCCCGAGACGAGAGGGCATGTCTGCCAATTTCATCACCCCACAAAGTTGATAATTCCCTTGGCTGGGTAAGCGTTGTTTTCAACGATTATGATGCAAATCTAAAGAGAAGGGGTATTTTTTGCAAATTTTTTAAGAGAAATTTTGGAAATTTCGAGATTTTTTAAATATTTGCATGTAAGTTTAAAACATTCAAAAACACTTTGTCAAAATGAGCCACAATTTGAATATTGACAAACTGGACCTGCAGATCATCAGCGAGATGATGTCTAACGCTGAAATCTCCTATGCTGACCTGGGGAAGAAGCTGTTCGTATCAGGCGGTACGATCCATGTAAGGATGAAGAAACTGCAAGAGCTGGGTATCGTTAAAGGTACGAGATTACATGTAGATTTAAAAATGATCGGGTACGACGTCATTGCCTTCATCGGCATTTTCCTCGAAAAAAGCTCCATGTATGACACTGTGGCGAAGGAATTGCGCAAGCTTCCCGAGATCGTTCGCCTTAATTATACCACCGGCGGCTGGAGCATGTTCGCAGAAATCATCTGCAAAGATATTTCCAACCTCCGCCGCGTACTGCACGACGAGCTCCAGAAAATCAAAGGGATCGAGCGCACCGAAACGTTCATTTCCCTCGAGGAAAGTTTCACGCGCACCATCAACGTAGTAGAGTAAGGTCGCAGGTTTCACGTTATGAGCGAAAGGCAAAAAGGGAGACGGTCGCCGTCGCCCTTTTTGCCGTTTTATGCGGATCACCTGAATCCCAATCTCCTCCCCATCGCCGGGCTCAGCTCCGGCAACTTCCTTCTTTCAATGAGGAAACTCGTCAGCCGCGCAATGTCTGCAAAGATGTAATGCTTGTCCAGCGCGCCTTTCAGATAATCTCTCCCCGTACTTCCGCCCGTTCCGATCCGCGTGCCGATCACCCGCTGCACCATGCTCATGTGCCGGTAACGCCAGGTGCTCAGTTGTTCATCGATCTCCAGCAACGCGTTCAGCAGCTGGAAAGGCAGTTGCAGCAAGGGATAGCCGCGGTATAGCATGATGAACAGCGCCGCGCGGCTGGCTCTCGGAGAAAGGTGGCCTGCCCCTTCGCCGTCGCCGAAAACTTTGTCGAAATACGCGCGGTTGGCCTGTTCGGCATCTGCAAGGCCGGCCATATAGATGTTACGGTAATCGTTGAACCACAGCGAATCGCCGGCGGCAGAGGCGCTGGTGGCGGGCTGATAATCGGCCCAGTTGCCGGGCTCCTCGAAGAAGGGCATGCGCTCCAGCCAGTCGTTGAGGAGCTTCAGCACGGAAGGTTCCCGCTCGGCCCGGCGGATAATTTCGATCTTGTCGGGCGTGAGCTGGGAGATGTAATATTCCTGTCCGAAGCGGTTTTCGTATTGCAGGCCCAGCCTGGCTTCGAGGGTTTTGAACTGCCAGCTCTGGAAACCGGACGCCGGGCGGAGCATGTCGCGGAAATCGAGGAAGTCCATGGGCGTCATCGTTTCCATGATATCGATCTGCTGCACGAGCAGCTTGAGGATGGTAACGCTGCGGTTAAGCCGGTGAACGACCGTCTGCAATTCGGGGGAATTGTCGTTCACGGCGGGTTTGCTCATGATATCGGCGACGGATTCCACTTCGAAAAGCAGCTGTTTGAACCACAGTTCATAAGCCTGGTGGATGACGATGAAGAGCATCTCGTCGTGCGCGGGAAGCCCCAGTTTGTCGGATTCCGGGTGTTGCGCGTTCAATATGGCGTCCAGTTGCAGGTACGGGCCGTACTGCACATTCGTTTGTTGCATGTGTTAAATAGATAAATTGAGGAAAGGGCCGCACTGGCGGCCGTTCAGCAGTATAACGGTCGGGAGTGGTTCAGGTTGGGCTTTTGATGATGTTTTTCCAGATATTCATGGCGTCGGTTTAAAGCGAGGGTGTTTTGCCGCCGTCCACCGGCAGGTTGATACCGGTGATATAAGCAGCGGCGGGCGAAGCCAGGAAAGCGACGGCGGCGCCGAATTCGGCGGGATCGCCGAAGCGTTGCATGGGGATTTCCTGCCGCCATTCTTCGGCCACGGTGGCTTCTGAAACGCCACGGCTTTCGGCGTTGGCACGGAAGAGGCTGCGGAGGCGGTCGGTGCTCATGGACCCGGGGAGCACATTATTAACGGTGATCCCGAAAGGCGCCAGTTCGCCCGCGAGGGTTTTGGCCCAGTTGGCGACGGCGGCGCGAATGGTATTGGAGACGCCGAGGTTGCGCAGCGGGGTTTTGACGGAAGTGGAAATGATCTGGATGATGCGACCGTATCCGGCTGCCTTCATTCCCGGGACTACGGCCTGGGCCAGCAGCTGGTTGCAGACCAGGTGGGCCTGGAACGCGGATACGAAAGCGCCGCCTTCGGCAGCGAGGATCGGGCCGCCCGAGGGGCCGCCGGTATTGTTGACGAGGATGTGAACGACGCGGTCGTTGGTAATGGCGCGGATGACGGCCTGCACCTTTTCGGGCTGGTTGAAATCGGCCGTGAACCAGGCGTGCTGCTGGCCCTGGGAAGCGTCGAGCGAAGCCACGGCGGCCTGCAACGGCCCCTCGCTGCGGGCGATGAGGATGCAGCTGGCCCCCAGCAGGGCGATTTCCCGGGCGGATGCGAGCCCCAGGCCCTGGGAGCCCCCGCAGATTACGGCGGTTTTACCTGTCAGCGCGATGTTCATGCGGTAAAAGTAAGGAATCGGCCCCGATCCCCGCACGGCGTATGATTTTTTTTCATTAGGTTTGCAATACATAAAACTGCACCCAGGCCGTTCAGGAAATAGGTATATTTTTTGTTACTTCGCGATAGAACGGCTGAAATACAAGACATTTACAGCATTACAAATTAGATTAATGGAATATAACACCGCACGCAATCACCTCATCATGCGGGAGTACGGCCGGAACGTACAGCGGATGATCGAATACATATTGACGTTGAAAGACCGTGAGCACCGTCAGCAGCAGGTTTCCGCCGTCATCGAACTGATGGGCATCCTGCAGCCGCACCTCCGCAACGTGGAAGATTTCCGGCATAAACTGTGGGACCACCTCTTCCTGGTGTCCGACTTCAGGCTGGACGTGGACTCCCCATACCCCATCCCCACCCGGGAAACGCTGCGCTCCAAACCCGAGCGCCTGCCCTATCCCAAAAAACATCCCCGCCACCGCCACTTCGGGAAAAACCTCGAACGTGTGATCGATAAAGCGCTCGCCACCGATAATCCCGAGATGAAAGACGGGTTCGTGCAGGTGATCGGCAATTACATGAAACTGGCATACGGTAACTGGCATAAGGAAAACGTGCATGACGACGCCATCCGCGCCGAACTGTCGGCTATCACCCACGGCGAACTGCAATACTATCCCACATCCGGCAACGCCAACCCGGCGCCCGTGATCAGTATGGAAACCCAGTTCCGCGCTCCCGGCAACACCACCGCGCCTGCTCCGAACAGCAACAACAATAACAACAAGCGTAAGCAGTTCCAGCAGAACAACTACAAGCAGAACAAGAGCAACAAGAACAAACACAAATACAACAAAAACAGGAACAAGTGATCAACGCGTTCGAAGTTAGAGGCGGCAACCGTCTGAAAGGAGAAATTATACCGCAGGGAGCCAAAAACGAAGCATTACAGATTATCAGCGCGGTACTGTTGACACCCGGAAAAGTGACCATCAGCAACATCCCCGACATCGTGGACGTGAACCTGCTGATCGAGCTGCTGGCAGACGCCGGCGTGAAAGTGAACCGCGTTTCCCGCTCCGTTTGCGAATTCCAGGCCGATGCCGTTAACATGGATTACCTGGAAAGCCCCGAGTTCAAAAAGAAATCAGGCCGCCTGCGCGGCTCCGTGATGATGGCCGGCCCCCTGCTGGCCCGTTTCGGTAAAGCGTATATCCCCAAACCCGGGGGCGACAAAATCGGCCGCCGCCGGCTCGATACGCACGTGATCGGGTTCGAGCGCCTGGGCGCTTCCTTCGTGTACGATACGGACGATAACTATTTCCGCCTGGAGTCGCCCAAAAGCGGCCTCAACGGCACTTATATGCTGCTCGACGAGCCCAGCGTAACCGGCACCGCCAACATCGTGATGGCCGCCGCGCTGGCCAATGGCACCACCACCATTTACAACGCCGCCTGCGAGCCTTACCTGCAGCAGCTTTGCAAAATGCTCAACAGCATGGGCGCTAAGATCAAGGGCGTAGGTTCCAACCTCCTCGAGATCGAAGGCGTTTCCAGCCTGAGCGGCTGCGAGCACGCCATGCTGCCCGATATGATCGAGATCGGGTCTTTCATCGGCCTGGCCGCCATGACCCAATCCGAGATCACCATCAAGAACGCAGGCATCAAAAACCTCGGCATCATCCCCGAAAAATTCGGGCTGCTGGGCATCAAAATGGAATACCGGGGCGATGATATCTTCATCCCCGAACAGGAAAGCTACGAGATCCAGAACTTCCTCGACGGCTCCATCCTCACCATTTCCGACCACCCCTGGCCCGGCTTTACGCCAGACCTGCTGAGCATCGTGCTCGTAGTGGCCACCCAGGCGAAAGGCAGCGTGATGATCCACCAGAAAATGTTCGAAAGCCGGCTGTTCTTCGTAGACAAGCTCATCGACATGGGCGCCCAGATCATCCTCTGCGATCCGCACCGCGCCGCTGTGATCGGCCTCGGCCGTCAGCACCCCCTGCGGGGCATCACCATGAGCAGCCCCGACATCCGTGCCGGCGTTTCGCTCCTGATCGCCGCGCTCAGCGCACAGGGGAAAAGCACCATCCATAACATCGACCAGATCGACCGCGGCTACCAGTATATCGACGAGCGCCTGCGGAACCTGGGAGCAGATATCAAGCGCGTCTAAACCACATGGCATCCAACAAGATCATTATTATTACCGCTCCCTCGGGCGCGGGTAAAACCACCATCGTACGCAAACTGCTGGCAGACATGCCGCAGCTCGCCTTCTCCATCTCCGCCGCCACCCGCTCGCCCCGCGAAACGGAAACGCACGGGAAGGATTATTACTTCATGTCGCCCGAAACCTTCCAGGAGCATATCGAACAGAACGATTTCGCCGAATATGAAATGGTTTATGCCGGGAAGTATTACGGAACGCTGAAGAGCGAACTGCAACGGATCTGGGACAACGGGCAAACGCCCATGGTGGATATCGACGTGAAAGGCGCGCTGAGCATCAAGGAAAAATACCACGGAACGGCGCTGACCATCTTCATCCAGCCTCCTTCGCTCGACGCGCTGCGGGTACGCCTCAGCGAGCGGGGAACGGAAACCCAGGCGAGCCTGGACGAAAGGCTGGGGAAAGCACGGTACGAGCTATCGTTTGCCAGGGAATTTGATTATATTGTTGTAAATGAGGTGCTGGAAACGGCTTATGCCGAAGTGAGGAAATTGATCGAAACCTTTTTGGCCCGTTAACCGTTATTGATGGGCGCGATTGCCGTAGCCCTTAAACACATATCTTTGAACGGATGGATATTTACACGATCGTTTTACTGGTATTAGTGATATTGCTGGCGGGTTTCTTCGCCGGCATGGAAACGGCGTTCGCCAATATCAACCGGCTGAGCATCGAGCTGAAGAAGAAACAGGGCCGCGTAGCCGGCAGGATCCTGGCCGGCTTCAGCGATCACCCCGCCAAAATCCTCGCCACCAGCCTCATCGGCCTCACCATCAGCATCGTTATTTATAGTATGCTGGTTGCCGGATGGCTGGACCAACTGTGGCTCACCATCTGGAAATCGGAAGAGCAGGTGGCGAAGTTCGTGGCATTGACGCTTTTCATCGAGATTTGCGCGGCTACGCTGCTGGTGCTGTTTTTCGGGTTTTTCATCCCGCGAAGCATCTTCCGCTCCCGCCCCGAAGCCCTGCTGAGCTTTTTCGCATGGCCCATTTCGGTACTGTCGAAACCTTTTTACGTGATCGGCGCCATGCTGGAGTCAATTTCGGAGTGGATACTGAAATACCTGTTCAATGTGCGCATCATCGAGAACAAAAGTTCCTTCGGGCGGGTAGACGTGGAATATTTCATCCGCCAGAGCCAGCAGCACATGGGCGAAAGCCAGGAACTGAACACCGAGCTGTTCGAAAACGCCCTCAGCCTGGTGCACGTCAAGATCCGCGGATGCCTCATCCCGCGGAAAGAGATCGAAGCGCTGGACATTTCCGCCACGATAGAAGACTGCCGGAAGAAGTTCATCGATACGAAATTGTCCAAAGTCATCATCTACGAACAAAATATTGACAATATTCTCGGATATGTGCACCAGCTGGACATGTTCAAGAACCCGAAAGACATTCGCACCGTCATCCACCCCATCCTCGCCGTGCCCGAAACCATGAGCGCGATCGACCTGTTGGGGAAATTCAACAAGGAGCGGAGAAGCATCGCCTGGGTGGTGGACGAGTTCGGCGGAACGGCCGGGATCGTGACGATCGAAGACGTGCTGGAGGAGATTTTCGGGGATATCAAGGATGAGCACGATGTGGAGGAGTTCGTGGAGAAGCAGATAGCGGAGAAGGAATACATTTTTTCCGGCCGCCTGGAGCTGGATTACCTGAACGAGCGGTACGGGTTCGATTTCCCGGAAGATGAAAGCGAGACCCTTTCCGGTTACATCATTTCCCATTACGAGACGATCCCGCGGTTGAAGGAGCGCATTATTATCGACAATTACGAGTTTGATGTGCTGAACGTGACGGATACGCGGATCGAGATGGTGAAAATGAAAATCCTGGATTAGGCAATCCGGCCTGATTGTTGCTGTAATTTAGAGGAATGGCTGTATTTTCAAGCTGTTCCGGAAACGGGAGAAAGTCCGCCGTTTCCATCAAAAACAAAGTGTATCGGTTGATTGGCAGTGATTTAGAAAACGGTTTCAGTTATATTTATTTTTTAATATAATATAATGGCTGCAAAATCGTTTTTTACAAGAGTGGTAGGAAATTAACACGAACGGAAAGCCTTTAGGTGCTGATACGTAACACAATAATTTGATTTTTGTTAAAAGGTTGTAAAAAACTTTGTTGTAACATTGATAATACGATATTTCTTTCTATTTTTGTTTTAGAAAATTGAATGCTTTAGTCACGATTGCGACTTACATCTGAATAGCTTGCCATTAAAGGGTGCAAGTTTCAATCCAACAGAAGCGAAAAAGACATTCTCGAATTCAACTTTTTTGGGGTTAACAAACAATGGATGAAAGGCCGGCTCTTGATTCTTCTCGGGCTGGCTCTTTTTTTTGCCCTATATCAATCTCCTCTTACTTTCTCGTAATTTTCTTATTACCTTAGCCACCGTTTTTTTTCACATTCAACTCTTCGGGGCATGTTATATTTGTGCTCCTGATTCTGATAGCGCATGTTAAAGAAGTTATTCTCGAGTAACGAGGAAAAAGCAGAGATGTCGTTTTTCGACCACCTGGAAGAGCTCCGGTGGCACCTGGTCCGCTCTGCAGCTGCGATCGTGATCGTGAGCATCCTGGGATTCGTGTTCACAGACTGGATCCTGACCAAAGTGATCTTCGGCCCCACACAGGCCGACTTCCCCACCTACAGATGGATTTGCTCCGCCAGCCATTATTTCGGACTGGGCGATAAAATGTGCATCACACCGCCGCCCATCGTTTTCCAGAATACCAAAATGGCCGGCCAGATCATGCTCCAGTTCAAACTGGCCATGATCATCGGCGTTATCGGCGCTTTCCCGTACGTGTGCTGGGAACTGTGGCGGTTTATTCGCCCTGCCCTGAAAGACAATGAGGCCAAGGGCTCCAGGGGCGTTATTTTTTGGGTAAGCCTCCAGTTCCTCATGGGCATCGCGTTCAGCTACTTCCTCATCGCCCCGTTCATGATCAACTTCCTCGCCAGCTACACCGTGTCTGAAGTGATCAAGAACGACTTCTTCATCGACGATTATTTCGGGCTCATGTCGCAGATCATCCTCGGGATGGGCGCACTGTTCGAAATGCCGATCCTCGTATATTTCCTCACCAAGCTGGGCATTCTTACGCCTACCTTCATGCGGAACTACCGGAGGCATGCGATCGTCGTTATCCTCGTACTGGCGGCCATCATCACCCCGCCCGACGTACTTGACCAATTGCTCGTTTTCGTACCTTTATACCTGCTGTATGAAGTGAGTATCCTGATCTCGGCCAGAACGTATGCGAAGAAAGAGAAAGCGGAAATCGAAGAGTGGTCCTGATAAGACAGCAGATTCAACTACCATCAACACCAAATAAAAATCCATTGGGTATGGAACAAACGACATTCGATCTTTCCCTGCCGATCGCCATCGGGTCTGACCACGCTGGGTTCGATTACAAGGAAGAAGTGATTTCCTGGCTGGAAGGGAAAGGGATACAGGTAAAGGATTTCGGCACTTATTCTGTCGACTCCGTGGATTACCCCGATTTCGCGCACCCGGTAGCCAGCGCCGTGGAAGACGGGACACATGCCTTCGGCATCCTGATCTGCGGCAGTGCGAACGGCGTGGCCATCACGGCCAACAAGCACCAGGGCATCCGCGCGGCCATTTGCTGGGGCGACGAACTTGCCCGCCTGGCGAGGAGCCACAACAACGCCAATGTGCTTTGCATCCCCGCGCGCTTCGTAAGCGTGCCTACGGCAACCGAAATGGTGGACGTGTTCATGTCTACCCCTTTCGAAGGCGGCCGTCACGAAAACCGCGTAAAGAAGATCGCCTGCATGTAGACCGCGCAGGGCCGGGTCTTTCGGCAAATATTTTTCAAAGAGGCTGTGCAAACAGCCTCTTTTTATTTGAATGGTAGCGGTGGCAACAGCCGTAAACCTTAATTTTAGCGCATTAAAAACCTGCGAATGAAGAAACAATCGATGCTGGCCTGCCTCCTTGCCATCGGGACCGCCGCCTGCGCACAGAAGGCCGCCACGCCCCTGAAGCGCACCGCCGCCACGCCCTATGCGGAGACCATCACGGCCGCCAAGCTCAAAAAACACCTGTTTATCGTAGCCGGCGACGAAATGGAAGGCCGCGAAACCGGCACCCCCGGCCAGTATAAAGCCGCCAAATATATCATCGAACAGTTCAAAGCCGCGGGGCTCGAGCCCGGTGCAGGCAACGGCGAATGGGAACAGCCTTTCTCGCTCCTGCAAGACACCCTGGCACAAAGCTCCATCCAGGCCGGCGGCAAAACCTTCTCATTCGGACAGGAATATTACGCCTCCGTGAAAGAAGCCGTTAGCCAGCAACTTGGCGCCACGCCCGCCGTATTCGCCGGTTACGGCGTTGCCACCGAAACGGCCGACCCCTGGAAAGGTATGGACGGCAGCGAAAAGATCGTGGTACTGGCAGAAGAAGATGGCGCCAAAAAAGGCGCGATCACCGATAAACTCCGCAACGCAGCCGGGCACGGCGCCGTAGCGGTATTCATGGTCAGCGAGCGGTACAACCTCGGCGGCCGCGGCGGCTCCCGTATGCGCCGCACCGGCCTCTACTGGCCCATGATGAAAACCATGGAATACATCCCCAATACCTACTTCGTGTCTCCCGAAGTGGCCAGCGCCATCTTCGGAAAACAATGGCCGGAACTGGTAGCCGCCGCCAAAACCGGCACCACGCCCATCACCGGACAGGTAACCGCCCTCGAATTCAAAAAGGGAACGGAAGAAATAAAATCCAGCAACGTGCTCGGCATCCTGCCCGGTACCGATCTGAAAGACGAATACGTGTTCGTGACGGCGCACTACGACCACGTGGGCATTATCAACGGACAGATCCATAACGGCGCGGACGACGACGGTTCCGGTACGGTATCCGTTATCGCCATGGCAGACGCTTTCATGAAAGCGAAGAAAGCCGGTAAAGGACCGCGCAGAAGCATCGTGTTCATGACCGTTTCCGGTGAAGAAAAAGGGCTGCTGGGATCGCAGTATTATACCGACCATCCCATCTATCCCCTCGCCCAAACCGTTACCGACCTGAACATCGACATGATCGGGCGGATAGACGACGATCACAAGACGGACACGAATTACGTGTACATCATCGGCGACGACAAGCTCAGCTCAGACCTTCGCCCCATCAGCGAAGCCGCCAACAAGCATACGGGGCTGACCCTGGATTACAAATACAACGATCCCAACGATCCCAACCGTTTCTACTACCGTTCGGACCATTACATGTTCGCGCAACATAAAATTCCCATCATCTTCTATTTTAACGGGGTGCATGAGGATTACCATCGCCCGGGTGACAAACCGGAAAAAATCCACTACAACCTCCTGGCGAAACGCGCCAAACTGGTGTTCTACACCGCCTGGGAGGTCGCCAACCGGAAAGACCGGCTGAAGGTGGACAGGAACGAGAAATAACTGAAAAGCGGCCTCCGGGCCGTTTTTTTTATGCCCTTGCGCCACGTTGTTTATCCACTTATTTCGTGATCCGGCCGTCAAATCGTACTTTTACCACTCGCAAATTTTTTCAGTGATGAGTGCAAACTATTTAGACGGCCTGAACGACCGGCAAAGAGAAGCGGTATTGACCCTGCAGGGGCCGCTGATGATCATTGCCGGTGCCGGATCGGGCAAAACCAAGGTACTGACGACGAGGATCGCCCACCTGATGCGTAACGGGGTGGACGCTTTCAATATACTTTCCCTGACGTTTACCAACAAGGCAGCCAAGGAAATGAAGGAACGTGTGGAGAAGATCCTCGGCAGCAACGAGGCCCGCAATCTCTACATCGGCACCTTCCACTCCGTGTTTGCCCGCCTGCTGCGTGCAGATGCCCCGAAGATGGGCTACCCCAGCGATTTCACCATTTACGACGCAGACGACGCCAAGAGCGTGGTGAAAACCATCATCAACGAGCTGAACCTCGACGATAAACACTACAAACCGAACCTCGTATACAACCGCATTTCCGCGGCCAAGAACAGCCTTATCGGGCCGGAAGCGTACCAGGTGGATTATTACCTCCAGCAGGAAGATCAGCGCGCCAGCCGCCCGCTGACCGGGAAAATCTACGACATGTACGTGAAGCGCTGCTACAAGAACGGCGCCATGGACTTCGACGACCTCCTGTTCAAAATGTACCAGCTGCTGAAGGGCTTCCCCGACGTGCTCGCCAAGTACCAGCACAAGTTCAAGTACATCATGATCGATGAGTACCAGGATACCAACCCCGCGCAGTACGAAATCGTGAAACTGCTCGGTGCCGTCCATGAAAATATTTGCGTGGTGGGAGACGATGCGCAGTCGATTTACTCCTTCCGCGGCGCCACCATCCAGAACATCCTCCAGTTCGAGAAAGATTACGACGATGTGAAGGTGGTAAAGCTGGAACAGAACTACCGCTCCACCAAATCCATCCTCCACGTCGCCAACGAAGTGATCTCGAAAAACAAGGGCCAGATCGAAAAGAACCTGTGGACGGACAATGTGGAGGGCGACAAAATCAAGCTGGTACGCACCAATACCGATAACGAAGAAGGTAAAATGGTGGCCGACAGCATCGCCGAACTGAAGCTGCGCAACCACTTCTCCAACCGCGATTTCTGCATCCTCTACCGTACCAACGCGCAAAGCCGGTCGTTCGAGGAAAGCCTTCGCCGGCAGGCCATTCCCTACCGGATCTTCGGCGGGCTTTCGTTCTACCAGCGCAAAGAGATCAAGGATTTCATCGCGTACCTGCGGATCATCGCCAATTCCCGCGACGAAGAAGCCCTCAAGCGCATCATCAACTACCCCGTCCGCGGCATCGGTAAAACCACCATCGAAAAGGTGTCTATTCTCGCCAACGACCAGAACATCACTTTCTGGGAAGTGCTGGAAAGAGCGAACGAATTCGGTTTCAAAGGCGGTACGCTCGAAGCCATCGCGAATTTCGTGATCATGATCCAGAGCTTCCGCGTGATGCTCGACAAACATAACGCCTACGAAGTGGCCGTTCAGGTGGGTAAAAGCACCGGCATCGTGAAGGAGCTCTTCAACGACAAAACCACCGAAGGCCTCGCCCGTTACGAAAACGTGCAGGAACTGTTGAACTCCATCAAGGAATTCACGGAAACGCCGACGGAAGACGGCGAACTGCTTGACGATAAATCCCTCGGCATCTACCTCCAGCAGATCACCCTGCTCACCGATGCAGACAATACCAACGACGAGAACAGCGACGTGGTGAAACTCATGACCATCCACGCTTCCAAAGGCCTCGAATTCCCGGTGGTATTTAACGTGGGACTGGAAGAAGGGCTTTTCCCGAGTGGATTGTCTATCAACTCCCGCGAGGAGCTGGAAGAAGAGCGCCGGCTTTTCTATGTGGCCGTGACGCGTGCCAAGAGCCGCCTGTTCATCACTTACGCCAATAGCCGTTACCGTTTCGGACAGTTGCAGCAGAACGAGCCGAGCCGCTTCCTGGAAGAAATTCCCGAGAAGTACCTCGATCGCAGCTACGCCGGCGGCGGCCTCCGCAACAGCGCAAGCATGGGTGGCGGCGGCGGTGCCTCCTGGGGCACGATGTTCGACAAGCGCAAGACGCCGGGCGCACCGGCAGGGCCTTCCCGCCCTGCACAGCAGGAGCCGCGGCCCCGCGTGATCTCTTCCCCGGCTGCCACGAACCATACGCCGTCGGCCAACTTCACGGCAGACGATCCGGCGAATATGGAAGTGGGCATGGACGTGGAGCACCAGAAATTCGGCTTCGGAAAGATCATCAGCATGGAAGGCGCGCCCAACAACCGCATCGCCACGGTGATGTTCCCCAAGGCGGGCGGCGAAAAGAAGATCATGCTCAATTACGCCAAACTCATGATCGTTCGGCAGTAATTTTTCATAACATTACTCACCCGGGCCGGCCGATCAACGGCCGGTCTTTTTTTTGAGAATATGAGCAGCAGCGATATGGAAAAGTTGCGCACCTATTGCGCTTACCAGGAAAGGTGCCATTCCGAAGTGAAAGAGAAATGCCGGGAACTGGGGCTTTACGGAGACGCGGCCGACGAGGCCATCGCGCAACTGGTGCAGGATAATTTCGTGAACGAGGAACGCTACGCCCGCGCCTACGCCGGCGGAAAGTTCCGCATGCGGCAATGGGGGCGGAAGAAGATCAGCCTCATGCTGAAGCAGAAACAGGTGTCGGATTACTGCATCCGGAAAGGATTGTCGGAAATCGACCCGGAAGATTACGACCGGGTGCTGAAGCAGCTCGCGAAACGGAAATTCGCCAGCCTGAAGGGAGAACAACCGATGAAGCGGACGTGGAAAACCATGCAGTACCTCCTGCAAAGGGGCTTCGAATCCGATCTTTCCCGCGAAGCGGTTGAAGAAATTTCAAAAAAGACGGAATAATCCTGCATGATTTCAAAACTTTCTAAGTTATTGCTGCGTAAATTTGAGGTCGTTTCGCTAGAATCATAATTGTATGTCAGATTTAACCGTTTCGCTCGTTCAGGCGAATTTGCATTGGGAAGATATTGCGGCCAACCTGGCCATGTTCGATGAAAAAATCGACGCCATCAAGGAAAGGACGGAAGTGATCGTGCTGCCCGAGATGTTTTCCACCGGCTTCAGCATGGCGCCGGAAAAGCTGGCCCAGACGATGGACGGCTCTGCCGTACAATGGATGAAGCAGAAAGCGAAGCAAAAGAATGCCATCATCACCGGGAGCCTCATCATCGAGGAAAACGGACAATATTTCAACCGCCTCCTCTGGATGCTGCCTAACGGGCAGTTCGGCACCTACAATAAACGTCACCGCTTCGGCTTTGCCGGGGAAGACGATCATTACGAAGCGGGCGACAAGCGCCTCATCGCTTCCGTAAAAGGCTGGAAAATCAACCTGACCGTGTGTTACGACCTGCGTTTCCCCGTTTGGAGCCGCAACACCATCAAAGACGACGGGCAGCCGGAATACGACGTGCTCATCAACGTCGCCAACTGGCCCGAGCGCCGCAGTACGCCCTGGAAAGCCCTCCTGCAGGCGCGCGCCATCGAAAACCAGTGCTACATGATCGGCGTGAACCGCGTCGGCAACGATGGCAATAACATCTACCACAGCGGAGATACCAGCCTCATCGACCCCGTCGGCGAGATCATTTACCGCAAGGAGCACGACGAAGATGTGTTTACCTACACCCTCAGCCGTCGGCACCTCGACGAACTGCGCGCGAAATTCCCTTTCATGAAAGACGCCGACCGTTTCATGATCCTCTAAAAAATCGGGTGGGATTTGGCTAACTTCGCCCCACTATGATCCGCTTTTTCACAAAGGACCAGTACAAAAATACCGTACTGGCACTATGGGCCCTCCTGGCGATCGTTCAGGCTTGTTTTACCGAGCTGATGGACGATGAGGCGTACTATTGGGTGTATTCCCGGCACCTCGACTGGGGCTATTTCGACCATCCGCCCATGATCGCCCTGCTGATCAAGGCGGGATACGCGCTTTTCCATAACGAACTGGGCGTTCGGCTGGGCATGGTGGTCCTGAATGTGGGCACGCTCATCCTGACCGACAAGCTCATTTCCGAAAAGAACAACACCGTTTTCTACCTCATTTTGGCGGGAATGGGCGCCATGCAGCTTGGCGGGATTTTGGCGGTTCCGGATATTCCGCTGATATTTTTCGCCGCTTTATATTTCTATCTCTATCGCAACTTCCTCACCGCGCAAAACTGGAAAAACACGCTGCTACTGGGTTTGGGAATGGCGCTCATGTTTTACAGCAAATACCACGGCGTACTGCTGGTATTTTTTACCGTGATCTCCAATCCGCACCTGCTGAAGCTGCCACGGTTCTGGGCGGCGGTTTTGGTGACGACCGCCATCTTCTTCCCGCACCTTTACTGGCAATACACCCACGATTTCCCGTCTGTTCAATACCATCTTTTCGAAAGGAACGCCAAGGCTTACCATTACAGTTATACGCTCGATTACCTCGCGGGGCAGCTCCTGCTGTTCGGACCGCTGGTGGGATGGCTGCTGCTGTATTACGCTTTCCGCGTGCCGGTGAAAGACAGTTTTGAGCGGGCGATGAAGTTCTCGCTGATCGGGGTGCTGGCGTTTTTCGCGCTGAGCACGATCAAAGGGCGCGTGGAAGCCAACTGGACGGTGATGGTATTTGCGCCGTTGTTAGTGTTGGCCCACCAGGGGATCGTTCGGCAGGGGTATTCGGTGAAGGTGTTGAAGGCGCTCTGGATCCCGTCGCTGGTATTGGTGGCGGTGGTACGGGTGTATATGATGTGGGATTTTCTGCCGGGCGTGCGCATCCGCCCGGAAATCCACCACAACCGCGAATGGACGGCCGTAGTGAAGGAACAGGCGGCCGGCCGGCCGGTGGTGTTCCTCAACAGTTACCAGCAGCCATCGAAATACATGTTCTACCAGGGAGAATTTGCCTACAGTCTCAATACCATCCGCAGCCGCCGCAGCCAGTACAATTTCTGGCCGATGGAGGAAAAATTGTGGGGAAAGGAAATCTGGCTGGCGTCCTCCGACCAAAATTATTTCCCGGAGACGGAAGGCAGAAAAACGGCGCAGGGCACGTTTTACGGTAAACCGCAGGCAGATTTCTATGCTTACAGCCTCCTTCAACTAATCCCCGCACGAAAAGAATTTCATCAGTCGGTCGATGAAAAATACCGGTTTGCGGTGAAAAACCATTACGGGGTCCAGGTGCCGGTCATCGGGAATGGCCCCGCGTTACGTTACCTCATCCTGGATATAGCCGGTGGACCGCCGGAGGTTTTTGAGACGGGGATGTATCTGCGGGATTTGATGGGTAAAGATTCGGTCGATATCCATATTCCGAAAACGGGGATGATGAAAAACCGGATCAAGTTGGGACTTGACGTAGTGCCGGGCCTTGATCCAACCCACAACAGTCCTGTCTTCAAAATAGTAGATTTCTAAACTAAAAACGCCCGGTTCGATCATTGAACCGGGCGTTTTTCTATTTATGGCGATTTTACACTATTTGAACGCGTTCCATCCCTGGGCGGTGATTTCGTGCCTGTTTCCACCGCGGGTTATGATATGCGCGCCTTCTTCCGGCCCGGTGATGTACCCGATCACCGCAATTTCCTCATTTAGTACGATTTTATCATAATCTTCCTGTTTCATGGTGAAAAGCAGCTCATAATCCTCGCCGCCGCTGAGTGCGCAGGCAGTAGGATCGAGGCCGAATTGCATGGCCATCTGGCGGGCTTCGTCATGAACGGGGAGCTTGTCTTCGTAGAGGACGCAGCCCACTTCGCTTTGCTTGCAGATGTGGAGGATTTCGGAGCTGAGGCCATCGCTCACGTCCATCATGGAAGTGGGGATGATTTCCTTTTCGGCCAGGAATTCGATAATGTCTTTCCGGGCTTCGGGTTTCAGCTGCCGGCCGATGATATATGTTTGATTTTCAAGGTCTGGCTGGATTTTGGGGTTTTCCAGGAAGATCTTTTTCTCGCGTTCCAGCAGGGTGAGCCCGAGGTACGCGGCGCCGAGGTCGCCCGAAACGCAAAGGAGGTCGCCTTTCTGTGCGGTGGAGCGTTTCACGAACTGGCCGGGCGTCACTTCACCGATGGCGGTTACGCTGATAATGAACCCTTTCTGGGAAGAAGTGGTGTCTCCGCCGATGAGGTCCACATTGTAGCGTTCGCAGGCTGCATACACGCCTTCGTAGAATTCGTCGAGCGCTTCGAGGGAAAAACGGTTGGAAAACGCGATGCTCATCGTGATCTGGGTAGGCACGGCGTTCATGGCGTATATATCGGAAAGGTTGACAATCACTGACTTATAGCCCAAGTGTTTCAGCGGGGTGTACATCAAGTCGAAGTGGATCCCTTCCACGAGCATATCGGTCGAAACGACGGTTTGTTTGCCGAAATGGTCGATCACGGCGCCATCGTCGCCCACGCCGAGCACGGTGCCGGCGTTCTGGATTTCGAAGTTGCGCGTGAGGCGGTCGATGAGGCCAAACTCTCCGAGGTCGTTTATTTCAGTTCTTTCTTCCATGATTTATTGAATATTGTTGATCGCTTCCAGCATGCCGTCGTGAATGAGGCCGTTGGTGGCGAGGATGTGCGGTTGGTAAGGGGAATAAGCATTCCCTTTGAAGTCGGTCACTTTTCCGCCGGCTTCCTGGACGATGAGGAATCCTGCTGCGGAGTCCCAGGCGTTGAGGTGGTGTTCCCAGAAGCCGTCGAACCGTCCGGCCGCAACCCAGCAGAGGTCGATGGCGGCGGAGCCGAGCCGGCGAACGGGGAGGCCTTGCTGCACGAAAGACTGGAGGGTGGCGAGGGGATTATGGGTAGAATTTTCGAATTTGTAGGGAAAGCCGGTGACGAGGCAGGCGTTGGCGAGGTGGGGCTTGGCCGAAACGGAGATTTTCCGGTCGTTCAAGGTGGCCCCAAACCCTTTCTGGGCGAAGAAAAACTCGTTCATAATGGGGTTGTACACGGCGCCGAGGATCATTTCACCGTCTTGTTCCACGCCGATGCTCACGCAGCAGAGGGGGATGCCGTGGGCGAAATTCACGGTGCCGTCTATGGGATCGATGATCCATTTGACGGAAGACGCGGTTTCGAGGGCTCCGGCTTCTTCGCTGAGGATGAAATGGTCGGGATAATCGGCCCGGATAACGTCTATGATGGCGGCTTCGGCTTTTTTATCGGCTTCGGTCACCAGGTCGTTGACCGTACTTTTATGGGAAATCGTGAAAGTACCGTTAAAATATTCCTGCAGAACTTTTGCCCCGGCTTCTGTAGCTTTGAGTAACGTTGTTTTCAACATGGCGCAAATGTACGAAGCTTCGCCAACTTCCCCCTTTATTACCACGAATTAACTATTTTTGCTTTTTAAACTAAGAATCCGCGATTAATGGCCATTATTGGTAACCTGATATCCAGATCCCTACGAATAAGGAAACAGTTCACATTCAAGCTGGGGACGCCTCGCCAATACCAGATGCAGGTATTGCGCAGGTTGATGGAAAAAGCGAAGCATACGCAGTTCGGCGAACACTATCAATTTGAGGACATTTTACATGCCCCCAATTGGGTAGCCCGTTTCCGGCAGAGCGTTCCCGTGCATAACTATAACAAGATGCACGCGGAGTGGTGGCATAAGTGCCTGGAAGGGGAGGCGAACGTGAGCTGGCCGGAGAAGATCAAGTACTTCGCGCTCAGCTCGGGAACGTCGGAATCCGCCAGCAAGCATATCCCCGTTACGCGAGACATGTTGCGTACCGTGAAAAAGGTGGGTGTGAAGCAGTTGTATTCCATGGCTAACTTCAATGTGCCGCCGAAGTCGTTCACCAAAGGCATCCTCATGCTGGGGGGCACCACTTCCCTCTTCGAAAAGGGGGATTACTATGAGGGCGACATGAGCGGCATCCAGGCCAAGAACATCCCCAAATGGTTCCGCCGGTTTTACAAGCCGGGCAGCCAGATTTCCCGCAAGCCGAACTGGGAGCAGCGTATCAAACTGATCGTGCGCAAGGCGCCGCAGTGGGATGTGGGCACCGTGTGCGGCGTACCCGCCTGGGTACAGATCGTGCTGGAGGAAATCATCAAGTACCACAACGTCAAGCACATCCACGAAATCTGGCCCAACCTGGCCATTTATATTCACGGCGGCGTAAGCTTCGAGCCTTACCGCGAGAGTTTCCAGCGTCTGCTGGGCAAGCCCATCACCTTTATCGAGACCTACATGGCTTCGGAAGGGTCTTTCGGCTTCCAGGCGCGCCCGGGCGTGAAAGGCATCAAACTGGTGCTGAACACGGGGATTTTCTATGAATTCATCCCCTTCAACGAAGAAAATTTCGACGCGGACGGCGAAGTGAAGCCGAATCCCAAATCATACATGATCCACGAAGTGGTGGAAGACCAGGAATATGCCGTGATGCTGTCTACCTGCTCCGGTGCCTGGCGCTACCTGATCGGCGACGTGGTGAAGTTCACCTCGGTGAAAGAGCATGAGATCGTGATCGTGGGCCGTACCAAGCAATTTCTGAGCCTGGCGGGCGAGCACATGAGCATCGATAACATGAACAAGGCGATCGATACCGTGCAGCGGAAGCTGGGGATCACGATCCGTGAGTTTACGGTGGCGGGTTTCCAGTACGAGAACCTGTTCGCGCACAGGTGGTACATCGGGACCGATGCTGCCAATGTGGACGCGGCCAAGGTCAGGGAGATCATCGACCAGACGCTGAGCGATGTGAACGATGATTATGCGGTGGAGCGAACGTCGGCGCTGAAGGAGATCTTCGTGGAGATCATGCCGAACCAGGTTTTCCTCGATTACCTGCGTTGCAAGGGTAAGGAAGGGGCCATGAACAAGTTTCCGCGTGTATTGAAGGGCGAAAAGCTCAAAGACTGGGAACAATTCCTCATCACCAAAGCAGGCGTGAAAGCCTAAGTGTTTTATCGGGAATGACTGCCGCCATTATCGCAGGATTGGGATTGGGCGTGTTTTTATCGGTTTCTGTGGGACCGGTGATTTTCGCCATTATCAAGTATAGCATCAGCAACGGCTGGCGTGCGGGGATTAGTTTTGCCCTGGGCGTTTCCGTGAGTGATATCATGTTTGTGCTGCTGGGGAACCTGGCATCGTCGTTCGTCGGCAGTCTTGGTTCTCATACCCGGTTGATCGGGATTTCGGGTGGCATTCTGCTGATTGGAATGGGCGTTTACGGCCTGTTATTCAAAAAAGTGCGTATTGCCACGGGGGACGAGCGTCCGGAAATGTTCCGGACGCGCGACTATGCGAAGATCTGGCTGGGCGGGTTCCTGATGAATACCCTTAACCCGGGGGTGATTATTTTCTGGCTGGGCGTTTGCGTGGCGAATGCGCCGTTGGATGTGAGTTATCGCATCACGATGTATTCGGTGTGCCTGCTGTTCGTATTGTCTGCCGATATCCTCAAGGTTTTCGTTTCCGATAAGATCCGTCACAAGCTGACTTTGACCAACGTGCTTTGGCTGAACCGGGTAGCGGGTGTTTGTATGATCATCTTCGGGTTGGCCCTGTTGTACCAGGTGCTCCTGGGCGGAGGGGATTTTACGCATTGAGTTATTTTACCAACATGTGCATCCCTTCGCCGTCCGACCCATTCACGCATAAGTGCTAAATTAATCACAGGAAGGATTTAAATCCGAATTAGTGCTTGATGTAGTAATGTACATCCAGCAAAGAACAGTCCCTATTCGACGAATCTTCGAGACAATCGTAATTATCTGATTTGCGGTTTGGGTATCGGATGTTTGGCAAGAAAAGCCCTGGCTTCCCCCAATTTCATGTTAAAGAATGCCCTATTCTTAAGGCCCCGAAAATAACGCTTTGGCATAATTCGGTAACGGAAATTCAGTTTCTTATTGTATAGCCATTTCCCCATGGGGCGCCTGAGTGTTTTAATAATCCTGCTGCATTTATTCATGGTAATTTCATTTTTTTCGTTAGTGAAAACGACGAGTAGTTATTGTTTGGTTGAAATGTTTCCCATTCATTTTCGTGGAAACCTTCCAATAGAAAATCTTTGTTTATTTCATGGAGGTACGACAATAGCCGCATCTGATATAGCCTGGTCCTTGCTTGCGTACTTCCCCGAACAAAAATCCGCGACATTGGATAACGTAGCATAAACGCCTGAACGGTATTAGCCACCGTGCTCAACACTTTTTCCCGGTCAAGATTGTTGCTTCTGTTTTTGTCATTGATAGATTCTCGCTCATCCATCCAGTCTCCAAAGGCAAGGTTGAAACAATTTCTACCGATAGTCTGAAACGAAATATGTTTCTCTATTTTCCCTTTGGGCCCCTCACTCACAAAAGTGTGCGTTAACAAATCATCAGATGAAATCACCGGATAAGAATCCAGATTCATAAATCAGGTTTAAACAATGGCAATCGAATTAACGATTCAAATCTCGTTGATGGGGATCAATACACCTAAAATTGCATCTCGGGTTTTCGGAGATGGAAATCGGTTTTGAGCAGTTGAAATAAGCGGAGAGTTAATGTGGGATCGAGTTTGATGTAGACCGGAAATCCTGATATAAAAAAAGGCCGCAATGTATGCGGCCTTCGTATGTTGTCGGGTTCGTTGCTTATGCGATCGTCCAGGTCTCGTTGCCGGCCAGGAGCTTGTCCAGGCTGCCGGGACCACGTTTCGCCTTCGCTTCTTCCAGCTGGGCGCCCATGATCTCTTCGTAGGTAGGACGGAAAATCTGGTAGAACACGCCGAACGGACGGGGCAGGTGCCCTTCGATCCGCGCGTCGTCGAACATGCGGGTGAGGATCTGCGCCTTGCCGAAATCCTGCTCGTCGTGGATCCACAGGTCGGAAGCACTGAACTGACCATCGTTCAGGTCCACCACCACCGGCTTATGCCCGTCCAACCGGATACCCAGGTTCTTCTGCGCGCCAAACACCAGCGGCTGGCCCTGTTCCACGAAGATCGTGTTGTCGGCCTTGCTCGATTTTTCGGTGAATACCTCGAACGCGCCATCGTTGAAGATGTTGCAGTTCTGGTAAATTTCCAGGAACGATGCCCCCTTGTGCGCATGGCTACGCTTCAGCATCTCCTGGAGGTGCTTGGGATCGCGGTCCATGCTGCGCGCTACGAACGTCGCATCCGCGCCCATGGCCAGCGCCATCGGGTTGAACGGATGGTCGATACTGCCGTAGGGCGTGCTCTTCGTCACCTTATTGGTTTCCGAAGTCGGGGAATATTGTCCTTTCGTCAAACCATAAATCTGGTTGTTGAACAACATGATATTCACGTCGAAATTACGGCGCAGCAAGTGGATGGTATGGTTGCCGCCGATGGAAAGCCCGTCGCCGTCGCCCGTTACGATCCAGACGCTCAGCTCGGGGCGCGTAGCCTTCAACCCGGAAGCGATGGCCGTGGCGCGCCCGTGGATCGAGTGCATGCCGTACGTGTTCATGTAATAAGGAAAACGCGAAGAACATCCGATACCGGATACGATCACGATGTTTTCACGGGGAATGCCAAGTCCGGGCATGATGGTTTGCACCTGTTTCAATATGGAGTAGTCTCCGCAACCCGGGCACCAGCGGACTTCCTGGTCGGTTGCAAAATCTTTGGCCGTTAAAGGCTGCGGAGAAGCGGTAGCTGTTGACATTGATGTATATATATAAAGTTAGAAATGTAAAGTTACGGATTGATCAGTTCTTCCCAATATTCGGCTGCCCGGCGGGTGTGGGGGATCACGATGGTACCGCCCACGATATTGGCCACCGCGAAAACTTCATACAGTTCGGGCGTGGTAACTCCCTGCTCATGACACTTTCCGAGATGATATTTGATGCAATCGTCGCAACGCAGCACCATGGAGGCCACCAGCCCCAGCAATTCCTTCGTTTTTACGGACAGCGCCCCTTCGGCGTATGTATTCGTATCGAGGTTGAACAGCCGGTTGAGCACCAGGTTCTGTTTTCCCAGGATCACTTCGTTCATTTTGCTCCGGTAAGCGTCGAACTCTTCTACCAGTTGGCCCATAAGATTGTATTTATCAACGGATAACGTTAAAGGTACGAAATATCCCCTTGTCAGCCGTCTGACAAAGATAAACATTAATCTACTAAGATGGTAGGGTATTGGAAACTTTAAAAATACTCACTTGTGGGTATTTGCTGCCAGCAGTCAAATGGGCACCTTTGCACTATGGCGCCGGTTCAGTCCGGGCCTGGTTTTCGGCCCCAATTTCCCGGTTTCACCGTTAACGAAGACATGAGATATTAACCGCCTTACGGCGAGGATGCATACGTGTTAACATCACCTTGCTACCCGCGCTAAAGATTCGTTCTGGATATGGAAATACCTTCACCGGTATTACATGGCTCCCTCTGCGGGAGCCATTTCTGTTCCATCCCGGCCTTATTGGGCTTTGGCGTAGCCCTCCGCCACAAATTCCTTGATCCCCGCCACGATCTTTCCGGCCATTTCCTGCCTGAACCCCGGGTCCAGCACCCGCATTTCATCTTCGGGATTGCTCAGGAACAGCGTTTCCACCAGGACATTTGGGTATTCAGTAGGCCCGTTCAACGCGAAGTTGAAACTTCCCACGTTCCCGAATTCCTTTAAACCCAGCTCCAGCAGCCGTTTATAGATATGCTGGCTCAGCGGCCGGAACCCGATATGCTTGTAGTAGGTGCTCGTGCCCTGGATCCGGATGGGGTCAGACGATGAATTGAGATGAATACTCACGAGGAGGTCGGGGTCTTTGTCGCGGTAAGAAACCACGCGGTAGCCGTTGTCGACATAAGAATCATTGACGCGGGTCATGATGACGCGGGCCCCTTCGCGCTGGAGCGCCTGCTGCAGGGCCACGGCCACGGCCAGCGCCATTTCCTTTTCGTAGACGCCCGTGGGCCCCTGCGCACCGAGATTCCTGCCGCCATGACCGGCATCCACGGCGATGGTCAGATCGCCCAGGCCTGGTTTCGCGGGCGGACGTTTCACCTTTACCGTCAAAATGCTGCCGTTATAGTAGACCTGGTGCCCCCAGTGCTGGGCGTGTTTCAGTTCGATGATAACCCGGAGCATATCGTCTTCCGGCTGTTCATAATAAACGTTCTTGATTTCCTTCGTATTCTCCAGCTGCGTGATCCAGTTGGTGTTGGACGTAGCCCCGAAAATATCGATCACGATGCGGGAAGGATCGGTTTGCTGGATGGTGCGGTACGGCAGTTTGGTGCTCAGGGCAACCGACACGTAATCGAATTTCTCATCGCCCCAAACCCGCCATGAGCCGGTGAGCGACGATGGCGGAAACGTTCCCTGCGGCTGCAGTTTCACGAATTCCTGCGGGATCCAGGCGCTGAGGGTTTTGGACAACTGAACGCGGTAATCGCCGTCGGCCTTTCCGGTGATATTGAGCACCACGCCGGTATCCAGGCTGCCCATGCGCGCGCCGCCGAGACGGTCGGCGCCGAGGCCGTATTTGAGAATGGGATCGTCGCCGGTCGTTTTACCGATGAGCGGTTGCGCCTGCGGATCGCGGAGCGTGAAGATGTTCGGGGTAGACCGGCGTACCTGTTGCCCTTCATATTCGAGCGTAACGGGCAACTGTCGGCCCTGGATGAGGGGATCGGCGCATTGCACGGTATACGTTCCCTGGTAAATGCCCCGCATTTGCTGGGAGCCGCCAACAGGTAATTCCCGCAGCGTGAGCGCGTCGCCGACTTTTACGGTGCCGCCCGTGATGGCTTTCACGCGGATCTGGATGATATCGCCCGGGGCCACGGTGAGGTTGCCTTCGGGGAAAGTTTGAATGGACGCTATGTTGACGGTGGTAACCGGTTGCGGCGCCTGGGGCATGTTGTAGGTAAACCAGACGGAACGCGAGGAGCTGTCGCCCGAGGGACCTTTCGATTTCACCACGAATTCGTTGCCGCCTTCCGTCAGTGTCACTTCTATGGCGAAAGCGCCGGTGGGATATACTTTCTGCGGCGCATCGTTCACGAACACCTGGCACGATTTGCAGGTGGAGCCCACGAGAAACTGCCGTGCGGTGGATACGCTGTTGTTCAGTTTGCCTGGTTGGGTAAGGCGCAAAAAACTTTTCTCCTGGGCCAGAGATGGGGTGGCGATGCAGGCCGCCATCAACAGGCTCCCGATTTTCCATTTCGACATAGCGCGCTGGTTATTGTCCAAAAAAACAAGGAACAGGTATTGTGCCTGTTCCTTGTAAAGTTATCTATTTCAAGTGTTAATGACCTGCCGCTCTTCAAAAAGTGTATCTGCCGTCACTAATAAGTTTGTCGGCTATACGGCGGCGGGCGTCCTTGGTATTGAACGGTGCGGTTTTGGTGAAGCGTTTGAGGCCGAGGAGCATCATCCGTTGTTCATCACCTTCGGCGAAGCCATTGATGGCGTCCCTGCCGGATTTATGCACACGGTCTGCCGCGTCTGTGATATAGGTTTTAACCATATCCGTTTGCAGTGCAACGGCGGCTTCGCCTTTTTGTTCGGTGAGTTTGATGAGGCGGAGCAGCGCGCTTTCGCAGGCGAATGTTTCGATGGCCATGTCTGCGATGTTCATGAGGATTTCCTGTTCGGATTCCAGTTTCATCATGAGTTTCTGTGCGGCGGCGCCGGCGGCGAGAAGGATGGCTTTTTTCAGGTTGGCGATCACTTTCTTTTCCGCGGCGAACGCGCTCTCATCGTCGTTCCCGAAATCGGGGATGCTCATGAGTTCCTTCTGCACGTTCATGGCGGGTGTCATGAGGTCGATCTTGCCTTTCATGGCGCGTTTGAGCGTCATGTCGAGCGTGAGGAGGCGGTTGATCTCGTTGGTGCCTTCGAAAATGCGGTTGATGCGCGAATCGCGGTAGGCTTTGGAGATGACGTATTCGTCGCTGAAGCCGTTCCCGCCGTGGATCTGTACGCCTTCGTCCACCACGAAATCGAGCACTTCGGAGCCGAGTACCTTCAGGATGGCGCATTCGACGGCATATTCTTCCGCGGCGCCGAGGAGGGCTTCGCTGAAGGTTTTGCCGGCGGCGAGCAATTCATGTTCCTGCTGGTTGATGAGGTCTGCCGTGCGGTACAGCGCCGAATCGCAGGCCCAGATGCGGATGGCCATTTCGGCGAGTTTATGTTTGATGGCGCCGAAGTTGGCGATGGGTTGTTTGAATTGTTCGCGGGTTTTGGCGTACTGGATGGCGATGTTGATGCTGCCTTTGGCGCCTCCCTGGGTGGCGGCGCAGAGTTTAAGGCGGCCGATGTTGAGGATATTGAAGGCGATGAGGTGGCCTTTGCCGATTTGCCCCAGCACGTTTTCAGCGGGGATTTTGGCGTCCTGGAAATAAATCTGCCGAGTGGAGGAGCCTTTGATGCCCATTTTATGTTCTTCCGGCCCGAGCGTGAAGCCAGGAGTGCCTTTTTCCACGATGAAGGCGGTGAACTGCTCGCCGTCGACTTTCGCGAAAACGGTGAATACATCGGCGAACCCGGAGTTGGTGATCCAGATTTTCTGGCCGTTCAGGATATAATGCTTCCCGTCGTCCGTCAGTTTTGCGGTGGTTTTGGCGCTCAGCGCGTCCGAACCGGAGTTAGGCTCGGTGAGGGCGTATGCGCCTTTCATTTCGCCGGTGGCGAGCTTGGGGATGTATTTCTGTTTTTGTGCTTCGGTGCCGAAGTAAAGGATGGGCAGCGAGCCGATCCCGGTGTGGGCGGCCATGGCTACGGAGAAGGAGTGCCCTGCGCCGAGGGCTTCGTTGATAAGGGTTGCGGTAATGAAATCCTTGCCGAGGCCTCCCAGTTCTTCCGGGAACGCCGCTCCCAGCAAGCCCTGCTCGCCGGCCTTGTCCAGCAGCGAAGGCATAAGGCCTTCCTCCAGCTTGTCCAGCCTGTCCAGCACCGGCGTAACCTCCCTGGCAATGAAGGTTTCGGCCATTTCCTTGATCATCAGCTGCTCTTCCGAAAAATCTTCAGGGATGAAAACGTCTGCGGGGGATGCGTCTTTCACCAAAAACTCCGCCCCTTTCAGGGCTGCTTTGCTATTTACCGCGGTATCCATTTTGCATGATTTTTTAGTCTACTCGTAATTTACCGAGTTTATGGCAATTGACAAATTATGATTACGTAGCATAATGTTATAAATTCGCAATCCCGGAAAACGCCCCATGGAGTTCAATCTTACATATCTCGACAGTACTTTCACCGGTATAAAAACCGGCGACGGGCCGGATCTGCTGATCTGTTTCCACGGATTCGGGGAGAGCGCCTCGCACTTTCGTTGTATGGAAGCGGGTTTGGGCAATATCTTCACTATCGTTGCGTTAGATATGCCCTTTCACGGGAATACGGTCTGGAAAGAAGGCCGGCCTATGGAAAAACGGGACCTTGTGGCATTGACGGAAAAAATATTGGAACGCACCGGCAAACAAACCTTCTCCCTCCTGGGTTATAGTATGGGCGGAAGATTGGCCCTTTGTATCGTAGAGCGATTGGCGGACCGGATCAGGCACCTGATATTGGCGGCGCCCGACGGGTTGAAGAACAACCCATGGCATATGTTTGCCACCAGGACCATATTGGGAAACCGGATCTTTTCGTACAATACCCGCAATCCCGCGCTATTCTTCCGGCTGCTGAAACTCTGGCGGCGATTCGGCCTTTTGAACGAAAGCGTCTACAAATTTGCCCTCCACCGGATGGACCGGCTTGATAAGCGGCAGCTGGTCTATAATGTATGGACAATCATGCGGCGGATGCTGCCCCGCAAGCAAATGTGCAAGCGCCTCATGGCGCAATACGGGATAGACACCCTGCTGGTTTTCGGCAGGTACGATCGCGTTATCCCCCCCGTCATCGGCGAATGGTTCGACGACGGCTCTTTTCCGTGCAAGCTGCTGGTCATCGATAAAGGACATCAGCTCATCACGGAATCTTTGGGTTTTATCATCAGAAATAACATTTCGACAAAGTAGGAAATGACTGCCTTATTGATCATCACGCTCGGACTTGCTTTACTGTACGGTATTTTAATGCTGTCGTATCTTTATGGTTGGGCCCGGTTGAAAAGTTTCGACCCTGCCGCCCACGCCTACACTTTCGACACGAAGGTATCTGTCATCATACCCGCACGGAACGAGGAAAGTAACATCCCCCAGCTCCTGGAAGCCCTCCAGCAGCAAAGCTACCCCGCCAACCTGTTCGAAGTGATCGTGGTAGACGATTTCTCGACGGATGGAACGGCGGATGCCGTGCGCTATTTTCCCGCCACCAACGTCCGTCTCCTTCGCATGGCCGATTTTGTCAGCCCGGAAGAGCGCCTCAATTCCTACAAGAAAAAAGCGATCGAAACGGCCATCGGCTCGGCCACCGGCCAGCTCATCGTGACCACCGACGCCGATTGCGTCATGGGCCCCAAGTGGCTGGAAGCCATCGTGAAATGCTACGAAACCCACAAGCCCAGGTTCATCGCCGCTCCCGTATCGTACCATAAGGAAAATTCCTTCTTCAAGAAACTCCAGTCCCTCGATTTCATGACCATGCAAGGCATCACCGGTGCCGTGGCCTACCTGCAATCGGGCACCATGTGCAACGGCGCCAACCTCGCCTACGAAAAGCAGGCCTTCGAAGAAGTGGGCGGCTTCACGGGCATCGACATGATCGCTTCGGGAGACGATATGCTGCTCATGTACAAAATTTACCACGCCTATCCCGGCAGCATCCATTATCTCAAATCGCGCGAGGCCATCGTGCGCACGTTACCGGTAGATACCGTGAAAGGCTTCATGAACCAGCGCATCCGCTGGTCGTCCAAAGCCGATAAATACGAAGACAAGCGCATTACCCGCGTGCTGGTGATCGTTTACCTCTGGAACGTCATGCTGTTGCTCATGGGCATCGTGGCCATTTTCACGCCGGCGCTGCGCATGTGGCTGGTGTGGCTCATGGCGTACAAGATCGTGCTGGAGCTGTTGTTCCTCCTGCCGGTGGCGTCGTTTTTCGGCAAACGTTCCCTGCTCCCGTGGTTCATTCCCGGGCAGCCGTTCCATATTATTTATGTAGTGCTCGCCGGATGGCTGGGCAAATTCGGGTCTTACGAATGGAAAGGGCGGCAGGTACAATAGCCGCCCTTTCTTTTTCGTGTTGTCATATCCGTGAGATAAGCCAGTTCCCGCTGGCGGTTTCGCGGATGTGCATGCGGTAGCGGGCCGTGTCGCCGAAGCTCCAGTCGAGATTGGCGCGCATCCAGGCTTTGAGGACGCCCACGTAGCGTTGGAGCTCGTCGTTCACCTCTTCCCCGAAATTCGGAATGGACTCGCTTAACATGATGAACCGGCGGACTTCCTCGTCGTGCATCCTCGCAGCCTCTGCCACGGCGGATTCCAGCGTAAGGGAACGCTCTTCCTTCAGAACCACCACCAGGTTGTGGACATCGCCCTGGCGGCGCTCCTTGTCGAACGAAAAAAGATCGTTGGCCCAGCACACTACGTTATTGCAGGCGAGGGAAAGCTGCTGCACGACGTCGTGGTTGCGCACTTCGTCGGGCAGGTAAATGTTTTCCAGGATCTCGATGAGCTCGATGTCGGCGTACAGCGCGCCGGTGTAAGGGCGTTTCTCGATGTAATCGGCAACGGACGGGGCTTTGTGGGCGATCCTGTTTTCCACTTCCCAGAGGCATGCGTCCAGGTAATCGGTCATGCTTTTCACGAAACGCTGCTGCCATGAGGGGCTGCCGAGGCGGCGCATCCGCTTCCAGAGATCGGCGAACCCGCCGGCCAGGGCCATCCCTTCTTCCGGCGCCACCACCGTGCTGTTGCGCAGGATCTGGCTCACGAACGAATGCACCATCTGGAGGTAGTCGACCTTGCCGAACATGGACTCGTCGTTCTTGTCGTCCAGCAAAAACAGCCAGGTGTTAAATTCCGCGGCGATGCATAATTCGAAACGGCCTGCCGTCGGGAACGCCCGGGAGGAAAGCATGGCAAAACGCGCGCGGTTAAAGCGTTCGCGGGCTTTTTCGGATTTTACGAGGCCGTATCGTGCGGCCCATTCTGCGGTGTGTTTTTCGGCTTCTTTGGCGAAGGGATTGAGCATAGAAGGGAACGGGCAGAAAATCTGCGGTAATTGGAGTGTTTGCATAAACTGTGTCGTTTAATAATGAATGATAAATCGGTTACTGACGGGATGTATAGCTAAATCGATCTCGTATCAGGGTATAGTTCCTTGATGTGCGTTAAGTTTTGAGTGGATATGTATTATTTCTGTGTCTCGTCTTAAGCCATAAAAATCACTGTTTGTCTATCAGCTAAGATTACGTTGGCATGCATGTAAACGTTGGCATCTCAACAAAGAAATTACGCAATTTGCGTCCCCTGCTATTGTACGGACCGAAGCCCGCATGTTGATTTTCGTGTGATCTCAAAAGAGGTCGTGACGCCGATGGGATTATATATGGACGATCGCGATAAATGGAAAAAAACGTACACGCAATTCTTCCGAAATGTCTCGTATTTGCGCTATTTTGGGAACCGCATGGACGCATTTACCCAACAGGCCTGGAAGCGGCTGCGCCGGAACAAGGGCGCCGTAGCCGGATTGGCTGTCATTTCGATGGCGCTGGTCATTGCCGTGTTCGCGTACGTTCTCGCGCCCGACGGTACATCGTTCGCCAACCGCATGGTACTGGAGATCGGCGGGCAAAGGCCGGGTTTCTCCGTGCATATGCTCTCCCTGCAACAATCGCATGCACCGGAAAAGGAAGGTTTCTTCCATCGCCTTATTTATGGTGAAACGGCGGCCGACGTCATGGTCCCCGTGAAAAGCTGGCGTTTTTCCAACGATTCCATTTTCGTTGATAAGTATGTGGACGAAGCCACTACGGCCCCGGAGCGTTATTCGCTGGCCGAAGTGCTGTACGGAAAGGATTCCACGATCGCGGACCCCCGCGCCGCACAGGCCCTGGTGGAAAAAGAGCATCTCCGCCGGAAAACTTTCCGGCTCGGTACCGATAAATTCGGGCGGGATATTTTAAGCCGCCTGCTGGTGGGCACTCGCGTGAGCCTCAGCGTAGGCTGCATCGCGGTGCTGATCTCGCTGACGATCGGGATCCTGCTCGGCGCCATCGCCGGGTATTTCCGCGGCGTGGCCGATGAAGCCGTGATGTGGCTCATCAACGTGATCTGGAGCATGCCTACCCTGCTGCTCGTTTTCGCCATCACGCTGGCGCTGGGAAAAGGTTTCTGGCAGGTTTTCATCGCTGTCGGGCTTACGATGTGGGTGAGCGTGGCGCGCATCATCCGCGGGCAGGTCATGGGATTGCGGGAGCTGCAGTTCGTGGAAGCCACGCGGGCGCTGGGGTACGGGCATGCCCGCACCATCGTCAGGCACATCCTGCCCAATATCCTCGGGCCCGTGATGGTGGTGGCGGCCGGTAATTTCGCCACGGCCATTGTGGTAGAGGCGGGACTGAGTTTCCTGGGCGTGGGGGTTCAGCCGCCGCAGCCGTCGTGGGGCCTCATGATCAAGGAGAACTATAATTTCATCATCACCCACAACCCCTTGCTGGCGCTTGCCCCAGGCCTCGCCATCATGTTGCTCGTACTGGCGTTCAACCTCCTGGGCAACGGGCTCCGCGACGCGCTCGACGTTCGCGGAAAAATTTGACGGGCATTAGATTTATTTTTAATTTTAAGATATTTAATAAGATCACCGATGTATCTGAAGAAAACCCTGCTCCTGCTGCTCTGCGCCTTCGCACTGGTAGCCCCGGGCTGTAAAAAGAAAAAAAGCGGCGATCCCGTGCCCAAGCCCGGGGAGGAAGCGGAATTGCAGGTGGATATCCCCGGCATTCACCTCAACCGCGACGATAACGCCGCGCAGGGCGCTACGCTGGAATTTACTATCAAATTGATTTCCAATCCTTTGCCGCCGGATGGCGTGACCATTACCGTTACCGCCACCAATCCCGCCGGCGAAGCGATCCCGCAAAACGCGAAAGTAACGACGAAAGAAGGTACTATTCAATTGACGCTCATAGGTTTACCGAAACGCCAGGTGGCAGATATCGTGGTGACCGTTACTTCCAACAACAAGCCGGGCAACACGAAAACCTACCGCTTCGGCGTCATGAACAAAACCGTTTAAAATCCGCTGCCATAAAGTAAAAGGGCGATTCCCGGCCGGGAACACCCTTTTTTTATTTAGGTTTGTACACTGATTCAATAGATTTTCATGCGAATAGCCGTGAATGCGCTTCCCCTTATCGAGGATTCTCCAGCCGATACCGGGAATGTGTCTACAGAAATGCTGGTCCGCCTGGCCAGGCTGCACCCCGACGTGGAATTTGTGCTCATCGCCAACCAGGCCTGGCTGCCCGCCGATCCCCTGCCGCTGAATGTACAGGTGGCGGTATTAAAACCTTTCATCAAAGGGAAAACCGGCCGGTTCATCTGGCGCAGGTACCAATGGCCGAAAATGGTGAAAAAGTTGAAAGCTGATAAGGTATTGTATTTCAACGATATATTGCCAATTCCCTTCGATGTCGAGTCTTATCTCGTCATGTCGCGGACGGGTATTTTGCCTTTTGGCGCTACGACAGACGAAAACATCCGCCGGTTCAAAAAAGTATTCGTCTTCTCCGATTTCGTGAAAGAGCAGCTGACCAACCGCTTCCCGCGGCTGGCAGACCGGATCGAGTTCCTCACGCCAGGGGGGAGCGAGGCTTATATACCGCTCAATTGGGAAGAAAGGGAAGAAGTGAAGCGGGAATACGCCGACGGGATGGAATATTACCTCGCCGTGGGCAGTATCGATCCTGCCAATAACATCATCCCCCTGCTGAAGGCTTTTTCCATGCTGAAGAAGCGCCTCCGGTCGAGCATCAAGCTGGTACTGGCGGGGCGGGCAACGCCGGAAGGGGAAGACATCGTGCAGGCTTTGCAGACATACAAATTCCGGCAAGACGTGATCTGGGTGCAGGATGCGGACGAGGCTTCGCTGGCCCGGCTGACGGGCGGGGCTTATGCGATCGTGCACACCGCGGGGGCCGACGGGCTGGCGGTGCCGATCCTGGCGGGACAGAAGTGCCAGGTGCCGGCCGTGGCGCTTTATGCCGGTGCGTCTCCCGAAGCGGGGCGCGACGCGGCGCTGAATGCCGTGCCGGACGATGTGACCGACCTGTCTGAAAAGATGAGCGCCCTCTATAAGGATGAAATGCTGCGCAGCAGGCTCCTCAACCATATGGCCCGCGTTCCCAGCTGGGACGATGCGGCCGAAACCCTCGGGCAGATCGTCACTTCCTGACTTTGCCGGGTAATTGCTTATTTTTGCGACTCAAACACCAAAAAGATACATGACGAAAAAATCTACCATCCAGATACAGGTGGCGCTCGATGAGCAGAAAGTGCCGGAATCGATCGAATGGACGGCTACCGACAGCACGGCCGACCGTATGAACAAAGCCAAAGCCATGATGGTTGCATTTTGGGACGGAACGGACCGTACGGCGCTCCGCATCGACCTGTGGACAAAGGAAATGATGGTGGACGAGATGGCAGATTTCTTCTACCAGACCCTCATGACCATGGCCGATACTTACCAGCGCGCTACGCCCTGGGCGGACCAGGCGGACGATATGCGTGCCTTTGCCGCCGATTTCTACAAGAAATTCGAAGAAAAACTCAAAAATCAAAACCAGTAACACTCCCCATATGTCTTTAGAGCAAACGATCAATACCGCCATGAAAACCGCCATGCTGGCCAAAGCTGAAGCCGAGCTCCGTGCCCTGCGCGCCATCAAGGCCGCCGTGCTGGTGGCTAAAACCGCGGAAGGCGCCACTGGTGAGCTGACCGAGGCCGACGAGCAGAAGATGTTACAGAAACTCGCCAAGCAACGGAAAGACTCCATCGAGATCTTCCGGCAGCAAAACCGGTTAGACCTGGCCGTGAAAGAAGAAGAAGAACTGGCCGTGATCGAGCGTTATCTGCCCAAACAGCTGTCTGAAGCGGAACTGCGCGCCGAAGTTTCGGCGATCATCACTGCCGTTGGCGCTTCCGGGCCTGCCGATATGGGCAAGGTGATGGGCGCCGCTACCAAGCAGCTGGCCGGTAAGGCCGACGGGAAGGCGATTTCCGCACTGGTGAAGGAATTACTGACCAAATAATCCAAATTGGCGATAGATGTCGTTTTCGCCATCCTCATGGCGTTCGCGCTGTACCGGGGATTCGTGCGGGGATGCATCGCCGCGGTTTTCTCGCTGGTAGCCTGTGTGATAGGGCTGGCGGCCGCTTTGAAACTGTCTGCCGTACTGGCCGCATGGCTGGGGAAATCGGGGATGGACGGCCGCTGGTGGCCTGTTGTGTGCTTCATCGTCATATTCCTGGCCGTGGTGGTGCTGATACGCCTGGGCGCGGCGGCACTCGAAAAGGTGGTGGAATGGTCGATGCTGGGATGGGCCAACAAACTGGCAGGCATCCTGCTGTACGCTGTCATCTTCACCATCGTTTACAGCGTGCTCCTATGGCTCGCCAATCAACTGTACCTGCTGAATCCGGAGACGAAGCTCCAATCCGTTGTGTATCCCTATATTGAGCCCGTGGGACCGTGGGTGATGGACCGCCTCGGGAAGATAATCCCCCTCTTCAGGGACGTTTTTGCGGAACTGGAAGCCTTTTTTGAACGGGCCGCCGGCAAAATACCCGCACAAAACCCCTGATAACGGAGGTTATTTGAATTAAGAAAAAGAATTATTTTAGCGCAAAATTGACTCAAGCAACGGTAATGAATTACGAAATCAAAACACAGGGCAAATTCAAGTTCATCGAAGAAGGGGAAGGAGAACCGGTAATACTTTTGCACGGACTGTTCGGTGCCCTGAGTAATTTCAGTGGAACGATCGAGTATTTCAAGCAGTTCAATAAAGTGGTGATCCCCATGCTGCCCTTGTTTGACCTGAATATCCTGGAAACCTCCGTAGGCGGCCTGGCCAAATACGTACATAAATTCATCGAAGCCCTCGACTATAAAAATTTCCACCTCATGGGCAACTCCCTGGGTGGTCATGTGGCCCTCGTTTATATCCTCAAACACCCCGAAAGGGTCAAATCCCTCATTCTTACCGGCAGCTCCGGGCTGTTCGAGAACGGGATGGGCGAAACATATCCCAAACGCGGCGATTACGAATACATCCGCAACAAAACCGCGCTCACGTTCTATGATCCGGCTATGGCAACGAAGGAACTGGTAGACGAAGTATTCGAAATTACCAGCAACCGGCTGAAAGTCATCAAGATCATCACCCTCGCCAAATCCGCCATCCGCCACAATCTCGGCGAAGAGCTCACCACCATCAAAACCCCGACGCTCCTCATCTGGGGCCTCAACGATACGGTGACGCCACCCATGGTAGGCGAGGAGTTCCATAAGCTGATCCCCAATTCCGAACTGCATTTCATCGACAAATGCGGCCATGCGCCCATGATGGAAGTGCCCGACGAATTCAACCGGATCATGCACGACTATCTCCAGCGCCTCAACAACAAAACCGTAGCCGGAGCCTAGCAACCGCCCGTCATCGCTGCTGCACCATTGCTCCGCGATTCCGTAATTTTTAATAGCGCATCCGCTGGCTATTGGAATATTCTTTGCTATTATTGTGAAAGAAACACGATCTCTATGTTGGTGCAGGAACTTATATCGACCGTTGTACCGGTGCTGCTGCCGCAGGATACCGGTGCCAAGGCGCTGCGGCTCATGAATGAATTTCATCTGACGCATTTGCCGTTGGTGGTGGATAACAAGTACACCTACCTCGTGGAAGAAGACCAGGTGCTGGATTGGGAAGACCCCGACCAGCTGCTGGAAACCGCTCCGCCCGGCCCCCTCAGGCCCGCAGTACCCGAAGGCGCGCACTTTTATGAAGCACTGAAAGTGTTTTACGATTTCAAACTGTCTGCCCTCCCCGTAATTTCCCGGGAAGGCGAATATCTCGGCGTCATCACCCGCGAAAACCTCCTCGCCGCCCTCGCCATGTACAACGGCGTCAAAGAGCCCGGCGGCGTGGTAGTGCTCGAAATGGAGCCCCGCGACTATAGCCTCAGCGAAATCGCGCGGATCGCCGAAAGCAACGAAGTCACCCTCCTGAGCGTAAATACCCTCACCAATCCCGCCACCGCCAAACTGGAAGTGGTGCTCAAAACGAACCGCCAGGAAATGCAGGGGCTCATCGCCACCTTCGAAAGATTTAATTACACCATCAAATACATGTTCAGTGAAGAGCAGGAAGAAGATCTCCTCAAAAAGAACTATGATCTGCTCATGAACTACATCAGCATGTAGTTTTCGAAAATGCAACTGTTTGCGCACTGTTTTTAACATATCCGGCCTGTGGCTCTGCCTCCTCGCCGCACTGCCCGCCCGCGCACAGGTCGTTGACTCCGCCGCCAGTCCCGCGCCGCAGCAGTTGACCGTTTTGCAGGACACGTCGTACATTGTCGTACGCGACATCGTTGTGGCCGGCAACAAACGCACCCGCCGCTCCATCATCCTCCGCGAAATCGGCATCAAGCCCGGAGACACCATCCGCCTCCGTAATCTCAACACCATCCTCGAGGCCAACCGGAAACAATTGCTCAACACTTCGCTGTTCCTCAATGTCTTGTACAATGTCAAAGACTGGCAGGGAAATGAAGCCAATATCGTGTTCGACGTCTGGGAACGATGGTACCTCCTCGCGTTCCCCGTTTTCAAACTGGCAGACCGGAACTTCAACCAATGGTGGGTGGAACAGAAAAAAAGCCTCCGCCGCGTGAACGTAGGCGTAAAAGCCTGGCAGGATAATTTGACAGGGCGCAACGACGAGCTGTATACCGATATATCTTTCGGGTACACGCAGAAGTTCGTGCTCGGGTACACCCTTCCCTACATCGACCGCAAATTGCGCCATGGCATCGGGTTTTCGGCCTCTTTCAGCCGGAACCGCGAGATCAATTATATATCTGAAAACAACAAGCAGCAATTTTTCCGGCAGGATGATTTCCTCCGCCGGCAGATGGCTTTCGGCGTAAGTTATACCTATCGCAAAGCAATTTCCACCCGCCACCAGGCTTTTCTCACCTATTTCAGCGAGAAAGTGGCCGATTCCGTGGCCGTCCTCAACCCGGATTATCTCGGCAAGGGGCGGAACGGCGTGCATTACGCGGAGCTTTTGTACCGGCTGGATTATATCCAGGCAGACAGCTGGCAATATCCGCTGGTCGGGCAGTCGTTCCGCGGCGAGATATCCAAAGCCGGTTTTGGGCCGGTGAACGACATTCATTACGTGAAAATCCGGTTGAAGGGGGCCAAATACTGGCAATATGCCCCGAAAACATACGGCGCCGTAAGCCTGCTGGGCCAGGCGAAATTCACGGACGAGCTGCCGTACGCGGCTTCCCGGGCCATGGGGTACCAGGAAGATTACCTCCGCGGGCTGGAATATTATGTGGTGGACGGAACGGCGTTCTTTATCCTGAAAAATACCCTGCGGCGGGAATTGCTTAACTTCAAGATGAAGCTCCCCATCGTCCCGAAAAAATTCAGCAACCTGCCCATCCGCGTGCTGGCGAAGGCTTATGGCGATATGGGATATGGGTACTCGAAGCACGGCCTCAACGGGCAGCTGAGCAACCGCATGCTGTATACCGCCGGCGTGGGGATCGACGTGGTATCTTTTTACGACACCTGTGTCCGCTTCGAATACAGTATCAACCAAATGGGAGAAAAAGGACTATTTTTACACGCTAAACTGGATATGTAAAATGCATGTAGCCCTTTACAGCCGCGGCTTTGTCAAGGAAGACCTGGAAGATATACAACTGTTGCTGAACGAACTGGCAAGGCAGGAAATAGTGCCCGTCGTGTATGAGCCCCTCTACAAGGAGCTCTGCGCGCACATCCAGTTTTTCCCTCAAACCGATACGTTCTCCTGCGCCGAAGACCTCGACGGCCGCATCGAATTCCTCGTGAGCCTCGGGGGAGACGGCACCCTGCTCGACACGGTGAGCTTCATCCGCGATAAAAACATCCCCGTGATGGGCGTTAACTTCGGCCGCCTGGGGTTCCTCGCCGGCATCGGCCGCAACGCCGTGCATGAAGTGGTGGATTCGCTCGTGAGCCGGAGCTACGTGGTCGATAAGCGGACCCTCCTCCATCTGGATGCCAGCACACCCCTTTTCGGCGATGTGCCCTATGCCCTCAACGAATTCACGATCCACAAGAAAGATACCTCCGCCATGGTGAAGATCCACACCTACCTGAACGGCGAGTTCCTGAATACTTATTGGGCTGACGGGCTCATCGTGGCCACGCCCACCGGTTCTACCGGCTATTCCCTCAGCTGTGGCGGGCCGATCGTGTTCCCCGAAGCCGCGAGCTTCGTCATCACGCCCGTGGCGCCACATAACCTGAACGTAAGGCCCATCGTGGTGCCCGACGACAATGTCATCTCGTTCGAAGTGGAAGGCCGGTCGGACCAGTTCATCTGTACGCTCGATTCGCGGATGGAGGTGATCGACAACCGGGTGCAGCTGGCCGTGAAGAAGGAGGATTTTACCATTCAACTCTTGCGCCTGAACGAAAGTAATTTCCTGCATACGTTGAGAGACAAGCTGTTGTGGGGGATCGACACGCGGAATGCGCGGGGGAAATAACCGCGGCGCGCTTTTTTTGTCATACGAAAATGCCCTAAATTACGTTTTAGTCATATTTATGCTGATTACGCGAATTTTATGCAAGACAGCCGGGATAGCGGCGCTTTTTTGTGCCGGGTGGCTCAACCCCGCCATGGCGCAGAACGAGCTGAGCTATGTGGGGGAGTTGGGCTTTACGGCCGGGGCAGCCCATTATTTCGGCGATCTCAATACGCACGGCGGGCTGAAGGCGCCCAAGCCGTCGGTCGGCATTTTCTACCGGAAGTATTTCAACGATTATATCGGCGCCCGTGCGCATTTCCGGTTCATGAACGTGGGATATTCGGACGTATACAGCTCCAACGACTTCCAGCGCCGCCGGAACCTGAGCTTCAACTCAAACATATATGAGTTGGCGGTGCAGGGGGATTTTAACTTTTTCCGGTTTGAGCCGGGGAGCCAGGATTATCGTTTTTCGCCGTATCTGACGGTGGGGGCTTCGGCGTTCCATTTTAACCCGTACGCGTATTACCAGGACCGTAAGTATTACCTGCAGCCTTTGGGGACGGAGGGGCAGCATTCCGGTCTTTTCCCCGACAGGAAGCCATATTCTCTCTATAATTTCGCGTTTTTGATCGGCGGAGGGCTGAAATACAGCCTGAACCGGCGTTTGAACCTGGGGCTGGAGGTGTTGTACCGTTTTGCGCAGACAGACTACCTGGATGACGTAAGTACCACCTACGCGGGGCTTTCCGCCTTCCCCAACAAGCCGGACGGCAGCAGTACCATTGCTGCAATTTTGCAGGACCGGTCTACCGTTACCTCCAACCCGCCCATCGGCGAGGCGGGCCGCCAGCGGGGCAATAGCCGCGACAAAGACCAGTTTGCCACTATCGAGATCACTTTGGGCATCCTTTTCACTTCCTACCGCTGTAAATTTTAACCCGCTAAGCCGCTGCGGACGGCCATTCCCGTTAAAACTACGTTAAAACGGCCCGCCCCCCTTTGCAGGAAAGGCCATAAAGTTATTTTTGTATCTTTGCACACTTTTAGTAAATCTGTATTAATACGCCTGAACTAGTCATGAGTTTGAAGGATCAATTAGACCTGCAACGACTGCCCCGACACATCGCCATCATCATGGACGGTAATGGCCGATGGGCCAAGGAGCGGGGTCAGGACCGGCTGTACGGGCATCATCAGGGAGTGGAAAGTGTGCGGGATATAGTGGAAGGTTGCGCCGAACTGGGCGTGGAATACCTGACGCTGTACGCCTTTTCTACCGAAAACTGGGACCGCCCGGTTTATGAAGTCAACGGCATTATGGAGCTGCTGGTGACTACCATCCGCAAGGAAGTAGACACCCTCAACCGAAATAATATCCGGCTGCATGTGATTGGAGACATGAACATGTTGCCCCCCCATTGCCAGCGCGAACTGGAGGAAGCACGGGAAATCACCTCCCATAACGGAGGCCTGAACCTCGTGATGGCCCTCAGCTACAGCTCCCGCTGGGAAATTCTCGAAGCCGTGCGCGCCATCGCGCGGGACGCGAAAGAAGGAAAAATCAATCCGGAAGATATCAACCACGAAAGCTGGTCAAAATATCTCAGTACTTCCCAACTGCCCGATCCCGAGCTGATGATCAGGACCTCAGGGGAACACCGCATCAGCAATTTCCTTTTATACCAGATCGCCTACGCGGAACTGTATTTCACCAATACCCGCTGGCCCGACTTCCGCAAGGAAAACCTTTACGAAGCCATCCTCAATTATCAAAACAGAGAACGTAGATTCGGCAAAACAAGCGAACAAATACAGCAGAATGAAGAAATTGTTTCCTAAAAGCCTACTGGCCGTAGTTTTATGTTGCAGCGCGGGATTAACTGTGCGTGCCCAACAAAGGGATACGGTACCCCTGCCAAATCCACCGGCAGGCATCAGCCCCTGGTCCCTGGGCAACCCACAACAGTACGAGATAGCCGATATCGCCGTTTCTGGCACCGAGTTCCTCGACAAATCCCTCCTCATGTCCCTCTCCGGCCTTAACGTGGGCGATAAAGTAGTGCTGCCCGGCGACCATTTCGCCAAGGCCATCCAGGCACTCTGGGGACAACGACTTTTTTCCAACATCGCCATCTATATCACTAAAATCGAAGGAGAAAAAATCTGGCTGGAAATTTCCCTCGTGGAAAAACCCCGTATGTCCAACTTCTTCTGGAAAGGGATCAAAAAATCGGATGGCGACGAGCTGACCACCAAGGCCGGCATCCGCAAGGGTAGCGTGGTAACCGAAGCCATGCAGCAAAACACCTACAACGTTATCCGTAAATACTACGCCGATAAAGGTTTCCGCAACGTGTCCATGAGAATGGACATCCGCAAGGACCCCCCTCCGGCCGTGAATTCTGCTACCGTGTATTTCTTCGTGGACAAGGGCCACAAGGTAAAAGTGAACGATATCAACGTGGTCGGCAATTATAACGTCGCCGAAAACACGATCAAAAAGAAAATGAAGGGCACCAAGGAATTGAGCCACTTCACCCTGTACCCCGATATGGCCAACGCCTGGATCGACAGCATGGCCACCACCGACACCTACTGGCAGGACATGGGATGGCTCTCGCCGACCCGCACCCTCCAGCAGCTGGACCCCTACTTCCGCTTCAAGCTCTTCGCCTCCGCGAAGTTCAACGACGCCAAATACGAGGAAGACAAGGAAAAGATCATCGCCTACTACAACTCCAAAGGCCACCGCGATTTCCAGATCGTGGACGATACGCTGTATAACAACGCCAAAGGAAACCTGAACATCGAAATGAAGGTGGACGAAGGCAAGAAATATTATTTCGGGAACATCACCTGGAGAGGGAACACCGTCTATAGCGACACCATCCTTTCCCGCGCCATGGGCATCCAGAAAGGGGACGTGTATAACCTCGAACTGCTGAACAAACGGCTCGGAACGCCTCCCGGCCCCGAAGGCGGAGACATCAGCTCGCTGTATATGGACGACGGTTACCTTTTCTTCCAGATCGACCCCGTGGAGATCGGCATCCGGGGAGACACCATCGACTTCGAGATCCGCATGCAGGAAGGGCCCCAGGCTACGATCAAAGACATCCGCATCGCCGGTAACGAAAAAACAAACGAACACGTGATCCGCCGCGAACTGCGGACCATGCCCGGCGATAAATTCAGCCGCCAGAACCTCATCCGCTCCCAGCGCGAAATTTCCCAGCTCGGCTTCTTCAACCCCGAAACCATCGGCATCAACCCCGTTCCCAACGTACAGGAAGGGACCGTGGACATCGATTATAAAGTGGAAGAAAGAGCGAACGACCAGCTGGAACTGTCTGCAGGCTGGGGCGGGTACATCGGCCTCACCGGTACCCTCGGCGTAACGTTCAACAACTTCTCGCTGCGCAACATCTTCAAAAAGGAAACCTGGGACCCGTTACCTTCCGGCGACGGACAGAAACTCAGCGTTCGTATATCCTCCAACGGTAAGGCCTACCGTTCCTACAACTTCTCCTTCACCGAGCCCTGGCTCGGCGGGAAGAAACGGAACCCCTTCTCCGTAAACTTCTACAGCACTTACCAGAACCCGAACGCCTTCGCGGAATATTATAATATGCCCGTTACCAACAAAGGCGCATACTTCCGGGTACTCGGCGGCTCCGTTTCCATCGGTAAACAGCTGAAATGGCCGGACGACTTCTTCTCCATTATGTACGCTGTGAACTATCAGCGTTATAAACTGAAAGATTTTAACTACTTCGGGCTCGCCGGCTTCGATAACGGTACGGCCAATAACCTGTCGCTCCGTATCACCCTCGCGCGTTCTTCGGTAGACCAGCAGATCTTCCCGCGCAGTGGTTCCAGCTTCATGCTGTTCGGCCAGTTCACGCCGCCGTATTCCGTTTTCAATCCCGAAAAGGATTACAAATCCGAGCCGATCGCAGACCAGTTCAAATTTATCGAGTACCAGAAATACCGTATGAACGCCGAATGGTACGTGCCGCTGTCGCGCCCGCGCGGTACCGACAACAAGTCGCTGGTATTGAAAGTGGCCGCCAAGTTCGGTTACGTAGCTGCCTACAACGGCCGCACCACGCTTTCGCCTTTCGGCCGCTTCGAGCTGGGTGGCGACGGTCTGAGCAACTTTGCGGTGTATGACCGTGACATCATTTCGCAGCGCGGTTATCCGGTATATTATACCTCTAACCCGAAGCTCAATCCCGAAAGCGGTTCGCCGCCGAATGGGTACTCCGGCTTCACGATGTTTAATAAATATGTCGTGGAACTGCGCTATCCCTTCAGCCTGAACCCGAGCTCCACGATCTTCGGCCTCATGTTCCTGGAAGCAGCGAACGGTTACCGCGATATCAAGGAATACGATCCGTTCCGCCTGCGCCGCTCCGTTGGCCTGGGTGCGCGGTTCTATCTCCCCATGTTCGGTCTGCTCGGTTTCGACTATGGCATAGGTTTGGATAGATTAACGCCCGGAGGCGGGCTCAAAAATGCAGGTAAATTCACCTTCATGCTGGGCTTTGAGCCGGAATAAGAAAATTATTATATATTGCGAAGCCTGATTTTCGCATAAAAAAATTACGACCGATGAAAAGAATCTTAATTACCATGATTTTGGTGCTCGGTGCCTTCGGTGGCGCTTTCGCACAGCGGTATTGTGTAATTGATACGAAATATATCCTGGAAAGCGTTCCCGACTATAAAGACGCGCAAAAGAAGCTCGACGCCGTAGCGGAACAGTGGCAGAAGGAAATCGACGCCAAATTCCAGGAGGTAGACAAAATGTACAAATCCTACCAGGCCGAATCGGTGATGTTGACAGACGATCTGAAAAGAAAGCGGGAAGATGAGATCATCGCCCGGGAGAAAGAAGCGAAAGACCTGCAGAAGAAAAGATTCGGTTATGAGGGCGACCTGTTCAAGAAACGCGAAGAACTGGTGAAACCTATCCAGGACAAGATCTACAACGCCGTTCAGAAGCTGGCCGCCAGCAGGATGTACGACTTCGTGCTGGATAAGTCCGGCGGGATCACGGTGATCTTCGCCGATCCGAAACTGGACAAAAGCGAAGAGATCCTGAAAGCATTGGGCGTGAAACAATGATCCCTTGAGACATCAGACCTATAAAAATTAAACATTCTACATTCTTTTAATCAACAAGACAACATCATCATGAAGAAGTTAGTAATCATCGCTATTGTCGCGTTCACCGGGTTTTGCAGCGTGAAGGCCAATGCACAGACCAAAATCGCGCACATCAACACCCAGGCTTTGATCGAAGCGATGCCCGATTATAAAAAAGCACAAACTGAAATCGAGACCTACGCAGGTACCCTCGAGAAAGAAAGCCAGGCACTGATCGCCGAGTACAACAACAAGGTTGCTGCCCTCGAAAAAGCGCCCAAAGACCAGAGCGAAGTCATGAAAGCCGCTCAGATCAAAGATATCCAGGATATCCAGAAGAGAATCCAGGATTACGAGCAAATCGCCCGCGAAAGAATCCAGAACAAACAGAACGAACTGCTGAAGCCCGTATACGATAAAGCCCGCAAAGCGATCGAAGACGTTGCCAAGGAGAAAGGTTATGCTTATGTGATCGACAACTCCGGCGGATCCCTCCTGGTTTCCCCCGCTGCCGACGACATCCTCGCCCCGGTGAAAACCAAACTGGGCGTACCCGCTACCGCAGCTCCCGCAGCCGCCAAATAAGCGTTAAGCTATTATAGAAAAGGCCCGGTATCTTGCCGGGCCTTTTTAATGCATTGAATATCAGATGAAAAAATGAACGTTAAGGACGAATACTTCAGATTTTTCCAAGTTTTTCAGGATTATACTTTACTGAAAATCAATCGATTAATCGATCATGCTTTCAGTGCATAGATTTTTCTATCCTTTCCATTTCATTTTTAGATAAAAAAACCTACCTTTGCCTTCCGTTTTAAACGGGGCTGATCACAGTCTGCCCGCCCGAAAAACGGATGGGTAAACAGTTTTAAGTACAAGTAGAAAATATTAAAAACGATGAAACGTACTTTTCAACCGCACAACAGACGCAGAAAGAGCGTACACGGTTTCAGAAAGAGAATGGAAACTGCCAACGGCCGTAAAGTATTGGCATCCCGCAGAGCTAAAGGTCGCAAAAAACTGACCGTATCTGACGAGCGCAAGCTGAAATAATTCCGTCATTAACTCATATTGCCATAAAAACTTATTCTTTTAACAGAGAAGAGAAGTTAAAGAGCAGGAAAATGATTGAAACGCTTTTTCGTGAAGGAAAAGCGTTTTCTATTTTCCCCTGGCGCGTGATCTACATGCCCGCCCGCCTTACAACGGACAAATTCCCCGTTCAGGCCGGCTTCAGCGTGTCGGCACGCAAATTCCCCCATGCGGTAGACCGCAACCGCATCAAACGTCTCGGCCGCGAAACGTACCGCCTCCAAAAACAGGTATTGTACGACGCACTCCTCGCCAACTCCCGCCAGATGGCCGTTTTTTTTATCTACGTCGACAAAAAAATCCCCGATTTCGCTTCCCTCCAGCCCAAATTTTCGGTAATTTTAGAGAAACTCGCCAGGGAAGCCGGTAGAAAAGAACAGCCATGAAGCGATTGATGCAAATTTTGAGTATCCCGTTTATTTTGTTGATCAAGATCTATCAGTGGTGCATCAGCCCGCTGCTGGGCGCCAAGTGCAGGTACACCCCCACTTGCTCGCAGTACGGCCTCGAAGCACTGAAGAAACACGGCCTTTTCAAAGGAGGATGGCTCGCCGCCAAAAGAATCCTCAGTTGCACCCCCTGGGGCGGTCACGGTTACGACCCCGTGCCCTGATTCAATCATCCCGAAACACTGACTCCCATGCGGAAATCCAGGAAAATCATGTTGTTCGCGCTCATAGGCATCGCCGGTCTGGCACTCGCCTTCCGCAGCAGCGACAAATACTTCCTCATCGCCAAAAACCTAGACATCTTCGCCGCGTTCTACCGCGAGCTCAATACCTATTATGTAGAAGACCTCCCGCCCGATAAACTCATGCAAACCGGCATCGAAGCCATGCTCGAAGAAACGGACCCCTACACCGACTTCGTCCCCGAAGAAGAGCTCGACGAGCTCCGGTTCATGGCCACCGGCAAATACGGCGGCGTTGGCGCTTCCATTTACACTGAAGGAGACTGGACCTCCATCACCGACGTGTACGAAGGCAGTCCCATGGACAAAGCCGGCGTAAAAGCCGGGGATATCATCGTTTCGCTCGATGGCAAAAGCGCCAAACACATGGAGCAGGACGTTGTCAGCCGCTACCTCAAGGGCACGGCCGGCACCCCGCTCAACATCGTGCTCCGACATCCCCTCAACAACACCGAAAAAACATACCGCATCATCCGGGAAGACATCAACGTGAAACCGGTGAGCTTCAGCGGGGTGATCCGTAAAAATATCGGGTACATCAAAATGACCCAGTTCACCGAAGGCAGCGCCGAACAGGTGCAACAGGCCTTCGAATCGCTCAGGAAACAGCATCCCGGCCTCGCCGGCGTGGTGCTCGACCTGCGCGGCAACCCCGGCGGCCTCCTTGAAGAAGCCGTTTCCCTCTCCAACATCTTTATCGACAAAGGCAAGCTCATCGTTTCCACCCGCGGGAAAGTGAAGAGCTGGGACCGGGAATATAAGACCAGCCTCTCGCCCATCGATAACCATATTCCCCTCGTGGTGCTCACCAGCCGCTCTTCCGCCTCCGCATCGGAGATCGTGGCGGGCGCGGTGCAGGACCTGGACCGGGGGCTTGTGGTGGGACAGCGCTCCTACGGCAAAGGGCTCGTGCAAACCACCCGTCCGCTTCCCTATAACGCCAAGCTGAAAGTGACGACCGCGCGCTATTACACGCCCAGCGGCCGTTGCATCCAGGCGATCGACTATTCGCACAGGAATGAAGAAGGCGAAGCGGATTATGTGCCGGATTCTCTCCGAAAATCGTTCACCACCGCAGCCGGAAGGCCCGTGAAAGACGGTGGCGGCATCGAACCGGATGCGCGCGTGGAAAGCACGGTGCTCAGCCAGATCGCCATTACCCTCCTGCGCAAACAGTTCATCTTCGACTACGCCACCCGTTATTATTACGCACATCCCCAAACGCCCGCCACCAGCGCGGATTTCGTAACCGACGGCATTTTCGATGAATTCCTGAAGTTCCTGGACGGTAAGGATTACAGCTACAAAACCCGCAGTGAAGAAGCGTTGGACAATTTCAGGACCACCGCTGCCCGCGAAAAATATTATGACGGCCTCACCAAAGAATTCGAGGCGCTCCAGGCAAAAATGAAGCACGACAAAAAGCAGGACCTGCTCCGTAACAAAGACGAAATCCGCCAGCTGCTCGAAGAAGAAATCGCCAACAGGTACTTCCCCCAGGCCGGGCGCATCGAGCGGTCGCTGGCGTGGGACAAGGACGTGGAAGAAGCCGTGACCCTGTTGCAAAGCCCGCAGAAATACCAACAGCTGCTGACCCGTAAGTGACGGTCCACCAGCCGTTTATCATAAAAATAGTTTAGCCATGCACGATTTGTTGCATGGCTAAATTGTTTTTCGTTCTTTTATAGCGACGCAATTGCACCCTCCACATATGAGTAACCATCGGTATTCCGCAGCATTGATCGCCTTATTTTCGTTCGCGGCCTGTACGGCCGGAAAGCAGTCCCGCACTGCAACAGCAACGCCAGTCAGCGTACTGAGCTACAATATCCATCACGCAAATCCGCCTTCGGCAGCAGATAAAATCGACATCGACGCCATTGCCCGGGTGATCGCCGATGCGAAGCCCGACCTGGTGGCTTTGCAGGAGGTGGACGTTCATACAACGCGCTCCGGCAGCGGATTGCACCAGGCGGAAGAACTGGCGGAACGGGCGGGGATGAAGGCGTTCTTCGCGAAGGGGATCGATTATGCGGGCGGGGAATACGGCATCGCCGTGTTGTCGAAATACCCGGTGATCGAGACCAGGCGTTATGCATTGACGACACTGGCGGGAACGGGCGGCGAGCCCCGCGCGCTGGCGACCGTGCTGGTGGAATTGCCCGGCGGGAAAAGGGTGTTGATGGCCTGCACGCATCTCGACGCACAGCGGAACGACAGCAACCGCATCGTACAGATGCGCGAAGTGACGGAGATTTTGTCGAAACAACCTTACCCGGTAATTGTGGCGGGAGATATGAACGCCTCGGCCGGTGGGCCCGTCATCCAGCAGCTGGACGCGCATTTCAGCCGTACCTGCAGCGATTGCGCCCCTACGATCCCCGTGGAGAAACCGCGCCGCTGTATCGATTTCATCGCCTATTCGAAAGGGAAATTTTCGGTGATCAGCCATGAAGTGATCCGGGAGACTTACGCTTCCGACCATCTTCCCGTCAAATCCATCCTGCAACCTGCATTCTAGTTGCAATTGTATTTGCTAAAATAATTAACTAAATTGACCAATCGAGCAACCACACGTACACGTAAAATCTATAAAAGTATCAACTCATGACCGACAACAACAAAAACAATTCCCGCCGTGGCTTTATCAACAAGCTGGCGAAAGGAGTTGTGGGAGCTTCGCTGATCCCGAATATCATCACCGCTGCCGACCGCCAGAAAAGCCTCCAGCAGCTGGCGCGTCAGAAAGATCATTACAGCGCCAACGACAATATCCAGATCGCCCTCATCGGTGCCGGCGGCATGGGTACCGAAGACGCGAACACAGCCATCAAAGTGCCCGGTGTGAAACTGGTAGCCGCCTGCGACCTGTACGACGGCCGCCTGGCAGACGCGAAGAAGAAATGGGGCAGCGACATTTATACTACCCGTGATTATAAGGAAATCCTGCAAAGGAAAGATATCGATGCCGTGATCATCGCCACGCCCGATTCCTGGCACAAAGACATCTCCGTTGCCGCCATGAACGCCGGCAAGAGCGTGTATTGCGAAAAACCCATGGTACACGACGTGAGCGAAGGTTCCGCCGTAGTGGACGCGCAAAACCGCAACAAAGGCGTGGTTTACCAGGTAGGCAGCCAGGGCGTTAGCTCGCTCGGCAACGAAAAAGCCCGCCAGCTGCTGAAGGACGGCGCCATCGGCGAGCTCAACTACGCAGAAGGCTTCTGGGCGCGTATGTCTGCCTTCGGTGCATGGCAATACCCCATCCCGGCAGATGCTTCCCCCGCTACCGTGGGTTGGGACGCGTTCCTTGCCAATAACAAAAAACGCGACTTCGATCCGCTGCGCTTCTTCCGCTGGAGGAACTACCGCGACTATGGTACCGGCGTTTCCGGAGACCTGTTCGTGCACCTGTTCAGCAGCCTTCACCTGGTGACCGGCTCCATCGGGCCCGAGAAAATCATGGCCACCGGTGGTCTCCGTTACTGGAAAGACGGCCGCGAAGTGCCCGACGTGATGCTCGGCATGTTCGACTATCCGCAAACCGAGATCCATCCCGCATTCAACCTGTCGCTCCGCGTAAACTTCGTAGACGGAACCGGCGGCACCAACTACCTCCGCATGGTGGGTAGCGAAGGCTCCATGACCGTTGAGTGGGACCGCGTGACCGTATACCGCAACAAAAACGCGTCCGATGCTTCCGACCCGCTGACTGCCGGCAAAAACGCCCGCGACAATGGCAAGCAGTTCGTATACGAAAGAAAGCACATGATGGACCCCGACAAGCTGGTCTACGAAGCGGAAGAAGGCTACAAAGGCGCGCATTTCGACCACTTCTACAACCTGTTCAATGCCATGCGCACCAAAGGTAAAGTGGCGGAAGATGCCATGTTCGGCTTCCGTGCCGCGGCGCCTGCGCTGCTGTGCAACGACAGCTACTTCCAGAACAAGATCATGCATTGGGACCCGAAGGCGCTCAAAGTCGTTAACAAATAAAATCGTACCGGTATGTTGAAGAGAGGGATCGTACCCGTGTTTGCGGTAGCCCTGCTGGGACTTGCTTCCTGCGGCAGCGGCGCTGCTGAAGGGGAAAAGAAAGACCCGGTAACGGCAGGCAACGAAAACGTGGACGCGGCTCCCGTTGCGGCGAATGCGTTGTCTGACGACGAGAAAGCCGCCGGCTGGAAACTGCTGTTCAACGGCAAGGACCTCGACGGATGGCGCGTTTATAAAGGAAAAGACGGCAAAACGTGGAGCGCTCTCGACGGTACGCTTCATTGTACCGGCAGCACTACCGACAAAAGCGATATGCGCGGAGACCTTATCACCACCGACCAGTACGAAAATTTCGAGTTGGAGGCAGACTGGAAGCTGGCGCCCCAGGGCAATAGCGGTATCCTCTACCTGGTGACCGAGGAGTTCGACGCGCCGTATATGAGCGGCCCGGAATACCAGATCATCGACGACAACAACTTTCCCGAAAAGCTCGAAGACTGGCAGAAATCCGGTGCCAACTACGCCATGAACCCGCCCTCGAAACTGGCGGCAAAGCCCATCGGCGAATGGAACCACACCCGGATCGTCGTGAACAAAGGCCACGTGGAACACTGGCTGAACGGCGAAAAGGTGGTGGATACGCAGATGTGGACGCCGGAATGGGAAAAGGAGAAAGCTACCGGCAAGTGGAAAGACTACAAGGGATATGGCACTGCGAAAAAGGGCCATATCTGCCTGCAGGACCACGGCAGCGAAATCTGGTTCAGGAACGTGAAGATCAAGCCGCTGTAAGGATGGCTAACGAAATAAAAAAGCCGGTTGTCTGTCGACGACCGGCTTTTTTTATGCGGAGGGCCCGCTTATTTGAAGCGTTTGCTCACTGCGTCCCAGTTTACCACGTTCCAGAAAGCGGCGAGGTACTCGGCGCGACGGTTCTGGTATTTGAGGTAGTAAGCGTGTTCCCACACGTCTACGCCCAGGATGGGAGTGCCTTTCACTTCTGCCACGTCCATCAGGGGATTGTCCTGGTTGGGGGTGGAAGAGATTTCGAGCTTTCCGTCTTTGAGGAGCAGCCAGGCCCAGCCGGAGCCGAAGCGGGAAACGCCTGCGGCGTTGAATTTCTCCTTGAAAGCGTCGAAAGAACCGAAAGTGCTGTTGATCGCGTCTGCCAGGGCGCCGCTGGGCGTGCCGCCGGCGTTGGGGGCGAGGGATTCCCAGAAGAAGGAGTGGTTCCAGTGGCCGCCGCCGTTGTTGCGTACTGCGGGGCTGATGCTGCCGGCTTTGGCAACCAGCTCTTCGAGGGATTTATTTTCGTTCTCGGTGCCAGCGATAGCCTTGTTCAGATTGTCTACATAAGCCTGGTGGTGCTTACCGTGATGGATTTCCATCGTCATTTTATCGAAGTGCGGTTCCAGCGCATCGGACGCATACGGTAATGCAGGAAGGGTAAAAGCCATAATCCAATTTTTATGGGTGAAGAAATTGAGTTGTAATAGAGCACCAAATTTACGGCCGGATTCCGGAATTGTCAAACCCTTTATCGCTCTTGTTGTTATACCCTTTGTTAAGCCCTGGGAGACCATGTGGAGTTGCGTTTGGATATATGGCTTTTTATTTTATATTTACATAAAGGTGTTATAACATTTGCAGTGCGAATTTTTATATTCGTATAGTATTCATCGTTAGTTTTCACTATTGTTTGTTTAAAACATTCATAATGCAGGACATGGGTACAGAAAGTCGCGATTCTCATGATGCACTGTTATCGGAGAATGCGCAATTGAGGAGCCGGCTGGAGCATCTGGAAGCCATTATAGACAAGGTTCCGGCGATGCTGTACACGTCCAACAACTCCAAAAAGGCAGTGAACTGGTGCAACGTTCAACTGACAGACACGCTGGGGTATAGTCGTGACGAAATTTTAGCGCTGGGCACAGAATTCTTCCGGCAGGTAACCCACCCGGACGATATGAGCATCCTGGCCATTTCGCAGCAGAAGTTTTCGGAGAAGAAAACGATGTTCGGCGGGGTGATGCGCGTGCGCCGGAAGCACGATCCCGACTGGTTTTGGGTAGTAGGCCTGGGCTTGCCGTTCACGTTCGACGCGCAGGGGAATGTGGTGGACGTGATTTGCGTATTCCTCGATTTTTCGAACGCTTTGGACACGGGGAACCAGATTTCGGAGGCGCTCCGCGTAGTGCTGCGCCGCCGGAACGAAGACGTATTGAACAAGCTGACCGCCCGGGAGAAGGATATTTTCATGCTAGCCGCGCGCGGCTTCAATAACAAGGAAATTGCGGAACGGCTGAACCTGAGCCGGTATACCGTTGAAACCCACCGGAAAAATATCCGGTTAAAATTAAAAGTCAGGAATACCCCCGAGCTCGTGGCCCTCGCCAGGCAAATCGGCGTACAATAACCCCCTGACCCATACATGATTATCAACTTACATAAGTTCAATTCGTAATTTATAAAATCGCTACAATGCAGGAGCGGACTGGGCTTCGGCGGATAAAAATACCCAAGCTTGGGTATTTTCCGGCGTTGCAAACTCCACTAATTTAGTAGCCTGAAAAGAGAGATTCAGAGATACCGGAGTTCATTTGGATAGTTTTTGAGAGGTAATACTTATCGCTATGATAACCGAAGAGAAGGCGTATGATATCCTGGCCCTGGACAATTCCGCCACACCCGAGGAGATAATTGCCAGATATCAGACATTAAAGGACCAGTACAGGAAAATCAAAGAAGAGACGGCCGACCTGAAAACCCAGTTGGCATACCAGCTTAAGCAGATAGAACTGGATGACGTGTTCATATTTTTCCGGAACGTTCAAAAAATATAATCAAGATATATATTCCTGCATCGCCGAAAGCCCGGCGTTGTGGGCGCATTCATTGTTTGTTAGCTTACAAAAGCCCTGACACCCGGTCTTGCATCCTCCTGTTTGGAAACCCACTTATGCAGCATCATGATGTTCCGGTAAAGGAATTTGATTACCTTCAGGTCCTCAATTTCTTTATACTATGGATAACATTATTTTGTATGTGCTCATTGCCCTGGCGGTCATCGTCGTGCTGTCATCGTTCGTAACGGTGCAGCAGGGAACGGTGGGCGTCACCACCATTTTCGGCAAGTACAACCGCCTCCTCACCCCAGGCCTCAATTTCAAGATCCCCATCATCGAAAAGGTCTTCAAGCGCATCTCCATCCAGAACCGCTCCGTGGAACTGGAATTCCAGGCCATTACCGTAGACCAGGCCAATGTGTACTTCAAGGCCATGCTCCTGTATTCTGTATATAACCAGGAAGAAGAGACCATCAAGAACGTAGCGTTCAAATTCATGGACGAACGCTCTTTCATGCAGGCGCTGGTACGCACCATCGAAGGCTCCATCCGCGGGTTCGTGGCCACCAAGCGCCAGTCTGAAGTGCTCGGCCTCCGGCGGGACATTACCGAGCACGTGAAAGACCAGATCGATCAAACCCTGGAGCAATGGGGTTACCACCTGCAAGACCTCCAGATGAACGATATCACGTTCGACGAAGCGATCATGCGCTCCATGGCGCAGGTAGTAGCGTCCAACAACCTGAAGGCCGCCGCCGAAAACGAAGGCCAGGCCCTCCTCATCACCAAAACCAAAGCCGCCGAAGCCGATGGTAACGCCATCAAGATCGCCGCGGAAGCCGAGCGCCAGGCCGCACAACTCCGCGGTAAAGGCGTAGCCCTCTTCCGGGAAGAAGTGGCCAAAGGTATGAGCCTCGCCGCCCGTGAAATGCAACAGGCCAACATGGACACCTCCGTGATCCTGTTCTCCATGTGGGTAGAAGGCATCAAGAACTTCGCCGAAAACGGCAAAGGCAACGTCATCTTCCTCGACGGCTCCTCCGAAGGCATGGAAAAAACCATGAAGCAGCTCATGGGCCTCAACCAGATGATGGGCCCCGAAAACATGCAGTTCAAAAAATAACGACATATTTTTTTTATAGCGCGAAAGCGGCCCCCGGCGGGCCGCTTTCGCTTTTTCACTACATCCCGCCGCTCCGCCATTCCGGCTTCCCGTTCCTGTGCTTCACCGGTTTCCCGTTGAATTCCCGCCTTTGCAGGCATAATTTTCATCCCGGAATACAACCGGTACCCATAAACGAAAAACGCGGAAGGCAAGTTCCGCGCCAGGAAAGTGCGCCGGCTATGGTCAGGCGCGCGTTTGATGATGAAAAAACGGCGGCCCGCAAAGGCCGCCGTTACTTATTTTCTGCGTTTCTGGAAGAACTCTTTCACCATCCGTAAACTCTCTTCCCCCAGCAAACCCGTTTCCACTTTCGTTTTCGGATGAAAGGGCGATTTGCCGTCCGTCACCCGGCGATAGCCGTTCTTTTCATCAGGCGCTGCGTACACGATGCGCCCGATCTTGCTCCAGTACAGCGCGCCGGCGCACATCACGCAAGGTTCCAACGTCACATAGAGCGTGGCTTCCATGAGGTATTTGGCGCCGAGGTAATTGAAGGCCGACGTCAGCGCGATCATTTCCGCGTGCGCCGTACAATCGGTCAGCATCTCCACCTGGTTATGCCCCCGGCCGATCACCTGCCCGTTCATCACCACCACAGCGCCAATCGGCACTTCTCCCTTCTCTTCGGCCAGGCGCGCTTCTTTCAGGGCCTGGCGCATGAAATGCTCGTCGGTCATTGTACCATATTTATAAATTCATCTTCCGTCAGGATCTTGACGGTATTGATCTTTTTCGCTTTTTCCAGTTTGCTGCCGGCATCTTCGCCCACGATCAGGTAATTGAGCTTACTGCTCACGCCGCTGAGGATTTTCCCGCCCTGGGCTTCCACCATGGCCTCGGCATCGCTGCGCTTCAATTTATGAAGCGTACCGGTGAAGAGGAAGGTTTGTCCGCTGAGGGTCCCTTCTTCCGAGCGCGAACCCTTACTGCTGGCGAGGTTCAGGCCCAGCGCCCCGAGTTTTTCCAGCATGTGGATATTGTCCTCGTTGAGGAAAAACTGCCGTACGCTGCCGGCCACTTTCGGCCCGATGTCTTCCAGCGCCAGGAGCTGCTCTTCCGTATAAGATGCGAGGTCGAGCAGGTGAGACACGGCGTTGGCGAGGGTTTTGGCCGTGGTTTCGCCGACGTAACGGATCCCCAGCCCGAAGATCAACCGGTGCAGCGGCTGCGCCCTCGAGGCTTCGATGGCCGTTTGCAGGTTGGAGACAGACTTCGGCCCGAAGCCTTCCAGCTTGCCGATGGCGTCGAAATCGAGCGTGTAAATACCGGGCACGTCTTTAAGCAGGCCAAGGCCATAAAACTTGCGCACGTTGCTTTCGCCGAGGCTGCGGATGTCCATCGCGTCTTTGCTCACGAAATGGATCATCCGTTCCACCACCTGTGCTTCGCAATTGATGTTCACGCAGCGCCACACGCTTTCGCCTTCCGGCTTGAACAGCGGATCGTGGCACACGGGGCATTCCTTGGGGAACACGATATCGGTTTCGGAGCCGTCGCGCAGGTCGGCCACGGATTTCACGATGTACGGGATCACGTCGCCGGCTCTTTCCACCAGCACGCGGTCACCGATCTTAAGGTCTTTTTCGCGGATGACGTCTTCGTTGAAAAGGCTCACGGAAGCCACGGTTACGCCACCGATAGGCACGGGGTCGATCTTGGCCACGGGCGTGATAGAGCCCGTTCTGCCCACCTGGAACTCCACGTCCCGCAGGATGCTCGTTGCCTGCCGCGCCTTGAATTTATACGCCATAGCCCAGCGCGGATGGTGCGTGGTCATGCCCAGTTTGTCCTGCAACTGGTAATCATTCACCTTGATCACCATCCCGTCGATCTCATAAGGCAGATCGTCGCGGTGCGCTTCGAATTCGGCGCAATACGCGATGACGGCATCTATCCCTTTCACGGCTTTCATTTCCTTCGCCGGGCTCCGGAATCCCAGCTGCCAGAGCATATCGAGGGTATTGCTATGGGTCTGGATGGCGGGAGGTTCTTCCATCCCGTCCTGCATCGTATGGAAGCTCATATGATAGAGGAACGCTTCCAGGCCGCGTTTCGCCACTTCATTGGGGTCTACGATGCGCAGGGAGCCGGACGCGGCGTTGCGCGGGTTGGCCAGCGGCGGGAGGTTGTCTGCGGCACGCTGTTCGTTCAGCCGCGCGAACGTCTTTTTATTGATGAGCACTTCGCCCCGCAGTTCTATCTGCTGGATGCCGAACCGCGAAAAGTTGGCGGAAAGCGGGATGGAACGGATCTGGCGGATGTTGACCGTGATTTCGTCGCCCTGTACGCCGTCGCCCCGCGTGGCGCCGCGTGCCAGCATATCGTTTTCATAAATGAGGGAAATGCTGGCGCCGTCGAACTTCGGTTCCACGCAATATTCGATCTCCTGCAGCCCCGAAGCTTCGCGGTTCTTGCGGTCCCAGTCCAGCAGGTCGTCTGCATTGTAGGAATTCTCCAGACTGAGCATGGGTACGAGGTGCTGCACCGTGGGGAAGTTTTTCGTAAGCCCCTGGGCCACGCGCTGCGTGGGGGAATCCGGGGTTTGCAGTTCCGGGTTTTCACTTTCCAGCTTTTTAAGCAGGGAAAACAGGCGGTCGTATTCTTCGTCGCTCAACACGGGATCGTCCTGCACATAATATCGCCAGTCGCTATGGCGGATCACTTGCCGCAGCGCGTCGGCCAGTTCCTGGGGAGTGCCCGTTTTACCGGACAACAGTGCCTTCGCTTCCGAGGCGAGGGCTATTTCAATGTCTTTCGCGTACATGATGTATCTGGATAAATCAAAAGTCTGCCGTAAATTTAAACTTTAGTTACCACGCGCGAATAAATTCTTGCCATGAAACACAGCAGTCTTGTAGCACTGGCCTTTATCCTTTTTGCCTGTAAAAGTAAGGAACCGGCAGACCTCCTCGTCCGCAACGCCGTGATCTACACGGTGGATACCGGTTTCCGCGTGATGCAGGCCATGGCCGTTACCGATGGCAAAATCGTGGCCACCGGGCCGGAAAAGGAACTGATGGCAAGATTCTCCGCGAAAGAAGAGCTCGATGCCAAAGGCGGTACCATCGTTCCCGGGTTCAACGACGCACATGCCCATTTCCTCGGATATGCGTCTTCGTTGCGGACGGTAGACCTGACCGGCGCCAAAAGCTGGGACGAAGCCCTGGCGCGGGTGCGCGACTTCGCCGCCAAAAATCCCAAAGGCTGGATCATCGGCCGGGGATGGGACCAGAACGACTGGCCCGTGAAAATTTATCCCGATAAATCGGCCCTCGACCGCATGTTCCCCGACCGCCCGGTGTTCCTGGAACGGGTAGACGGCCACGCCGTGCTGGTGAACCAGGCCGCCATCAAGCTTTCCGGCATCACGCCCGCGTCTACCGACGGCGGTGGTTCCGTGGAAGTGAAGAACGGCGCCATGACGGGCATCCTCATCGACAATGCCATATCCGGCGTGTCGAAAGTGATCCCGGAAGCCGATACTGCGGCCGTGATCGCATCGATACTGGCGGCGGAGCGGAATTGCCTGGCCGCGGGGATCACCAGTATTACCGACTGCGGATTGTCGCTCCCGGAAATGCGCCTCCTTGAAAAGCTTATCACCACCAATCGCCTGAGCCTCAAACTGAACGTGATGCTGAGCGATTCCGAAGAAAATATCGACTGGATTCTGAAATATGGTCCGTACGAAAAGGGCAACCTCCTCGTGCGCAGCGTGAAGTTCTATGGAGACGGTGCGCTCGGCTCGCGGGGCGCCTGCCTGAAACACGATTATGCCGACAAGCCGGGATGGAAGGGATTTTTACGGAAAGATTCCGCGTATTTCGCTGCCATGGCCGGATTGCTGGCGGGGTCGGATATCCAGATGTGTACGCACGCGATCGGGGATTCCGCGAACAAAGTGATTTTGCAGGTATATGCGAACGTGCTGAAAGGGCGGAACGACAAGCGTTGGCGCATCGAGCACGCGCAGGTAGTGGATTCCATCGACCGGCGGTATTTCGGGGATTACAGTATTATTCCGTCGGTGCAGCCGACCCATGCCACGTCAGACATGTATTGGGCGGAGGCGAGGTTGGGGGCAACGCGGGTGAAAACGGCTTACGCGTTCAAGGATTTGCTGGGCCAGGTGAGCTGGATGCCGCTGGGGACGGATTTCCCCGTAGAAAAGATCGATCCGTTGCGGACGTTTTATGCGGCGGTGGCGCGGAAAGATACGGCGGGTTACCCGGCCGGAGGGTTCCAGGTGGAGAACGCGCTCAGCCGGCAGGAAGCCCTGAGAGGCATGACCCTCTGGGCGGCGCAGGGCTCTTTCGAAGAAGGGACGAAAGGGAGCCTGACCCCGGGAAAAGTGGCGGATTTCGTCATCCTCAGCCAGGATATAATGAAAGCAAAAGAAGACCAGATACTCACCACGAGGATTTTAGCTACATTTATCAATGGTAAGCCACGTTACAAGGCGCCGCAGTGATGGCGCCGCGATTATTGACCATTCCACGATTATGTAAGTATGCACACCAAAAACATCAACACCCATCGCATCGAGATCCGGGATTATTTCATGGCGGCCATTTCGGTGGATTGCGTGATTTTCGGGTTCGACGAAAACGAGTTAAAAGTATTGCTCATCAAATCTGACCTGAAGGAGTACAAAGGCAAACCGTCTTTGCTGGGCGACATCGTGCATCCCGACGAAGACCTTGAGACCGCGGCGTACCGCGTATTGCGCGACCGTACCGGGCTGGAGAACGTGTATATGGAGCAGGTGCAGGCTTTCGGGGGGATTAACCGCCACCCTGCGGGGCGCGTGGTTACCATTGCGTTTTACTCGCTCGTCAACATCCAGCATTCGGAACTGAAGACGCAGGAAAACGAGCTCCACTGGCATTCCATGAAAGATATAACGGACATGGCTTTCGATCATAAAGACATCCTCGATACCTGTTATCAGCGCCTCCAGGCCAAGGTGATCGATCAGCCGGTTGGCTTCAACCTGTTACCCAAAAAATTCTCCCTCCGCGATCTGCAGAACCTGTACGAAGCCATCCTCGACGTGAAGCTCGACCGCCGGAATTTCCGGAAAAAGTTCTTCGCGATGGATTACCTGGTGGATTTGAACGAGGAGGAAAAGGACGTGCGTCACCGCCCGGCGAGGCTCTACAAGTTCAACCACGACAAATACAACCTGCACCACAAAAAGAATCTCGGTTTTTGATAGGATTTTAACCTTCCAGGTAAAAAATTTAGCTACCTTCAAATCCTTTATGGTAAAGGGTTTGATATAGGTATTCCCATGCCCTCAGGACTCCCTTAAATGTGTATATTTTTCAGAATTCGGGCGAAAAAATTGTTTTTTAACAAAGTTTTAATTAAGATTGTGTACGATATACACACTATAACGGAGAGGGGTGTAATCGAAGCAAATAGCGACCAATTTCTGAATCCAGATATTTAATCAACAGACGATATTTCAGGAGAACCCGAGCGAAAGCCATCAAGCCATTCAGCGCCTTCATGGGGCGTTTGTCATCTGATTATATTGCATTTTATCAAATTCCACGTTGTGATGCAGGACAAATATGTCTTTCATTAAACAGGCTGTTCCATCCCGGACAGCCTGTTTTCATTTTACCCACTCGTTTGTGTGTTGCCGGCCGGCGTTAAACGCTGTGAAAAATTCAGTTGCAAGGGGTTGCAGTTGAATATTTTTTAATGAAAGGTGGATATGCCTTTCAATGTTCCAAATTCCTTCTCCGTCGCAGCCTCAGCCGCTATTTTCGTAACTTGCATGTTTCCCCGGGCGCAAGCCGCGCCAGGCACAAGAAGATTTGTCAAACATGACTTATACACCGAACAACAAAATCAGGATTGTAACCGCAGCGGCCCTGTTCGACGGGCACGACGCGGCCATCAACATTATGCGCCGCATCATGCAGGGCACCGGCGCCGAAGTGATCCACCTGGGGCATAACCGCTCCGCCGCCGAAATCGTGGACTGCGCCATCCAGGAAGATGCGCAGGGCATCGCGGTAACGTCGTACCAGGGCGGGCATATCGAGTTCTTCAAGTACATGTACGACCTGCTCAAGGAAAAAGGCTGCGGCCATATCCGGATCTTCGGCGGCGGCGGCGGCACCATCCTCCCCTCCGAAATCGAAGAGCTGCACGCTTATGGCATCGCCAGGATCTACAGTCCGGACGATGGCCGGAAGTTCGGGCTCGCCGGCATGATCGAAGACGTCATCCGCCAATGTGATTTCGAAACGGTGGAAAAAGGAAAATGGAAGCTGGACGCCGCGAAACTCCGGCATTTCGACTCCCCGGAAATCGCAAAAGCCATCACTTACGCCGAAAATTTCGCGCTCAACGGCCAGCAGGAAGACCTCAAGATCATGGCCAGCCGCACCGTGCCCGTGCTCGGCATCACCGGAACGGGCGGCGCAGGGAAATCCAGCGTGACGGATGAACTGGTCCGCCGCTTCCTGCGGACGTACACCGACAAAACCATCGCCGTTATTTCCGTAGACCCGTCCAAAAAGAAAACGGGCGGCGCACTGCTGGGAGACCGCATCCGGATGAACTCCATCCATCACCCCCGCGCCTACATGCGGTCGCTCGCCACGCGCGAAAGCGATAAAGCCATCAGCCTCCATATCCAGGAAGCCATCGATATATGCAAAGCCGCCGCATTCGATTTTATCATCCTCGAAACCTCCGGCATCGGCCAGAGCGATACCGCCATCGTCGATTACTGCGACGTAGCGTTATATGTGATGACCCCCGAATACGGCGCCGCTTCCCAGCTGGAAAAGATCAACATGCTGGATTACGCCGATCTCATCTGCATCAATAAATTCGATAAGGCCGGCGCGCTCGATGCCCTGCACGACGTGCGCAAGCAATATAAGCGCAACAACGGTTTGTGGGACGCGAAAGACGAAGACCTCCCGGTAATAGGCACCATCGCTTCGCAGTTCAACGATCCCGGCGTGAACCAGCTATTCGGCCGGCTCATGCACCGGATCGTGGAAAAGACCGGGACGCACTTCGGCGAAGACAAGCCCGATAAACCCGTGACCGCCACATCCACCAAATCCCTCATCATCCCGCCCGCCCGCGTCCGCTACCTGTCCGAAATCGCGACGGCGAACACGGAGTATAACGAATGGGTGGCCGAACAATGCGCCCTTGCCACACAATGGTACCAGCTGGACGGCGTGCTCAAAACACCCGGCCTCAAACATGCCGCCGAACTGGAAGAAATCAGCCGGCATGTTGAGCAGAAGATCGCACCGGAATGCAAAGCCCTCATCAGCGGCTGGCCCGCGCTGGTAGCGAAGTTCAAAGCCGATTATTATGAATTCCAGGTGCGCGACAAAGTCATCAAGCTGCCGCTTTTCAGCGAAAGCCTCAGCCATACGCGCATCCCGAAAGTGTCGCTGCCGAATTACAACGACTGGGGAGATATCCTCCGCTGGCAGCTCACCGAAAACCTTCCCGGAGAATTCCCTTACGCAGCGGGCGTGTTCCCGCTGAAACGCGAAGGGGAAGATCCCACGCGGATGTTCGCCGGCGAAGGCGGGCCCGAGCGCACCAATAAAAGGTTCCACTACGTTTCGGTAGACCAGCCGGCCAAACGCCTGTCTACCGCGTTCGACAGCGTAACGCTCTACGGCGAAGACCCCGCCTATCGCCCGGATATTTACGGGAAGATCGGGAACAGCGGCGTGAGCATCGCTTCCGTAGATGATGCCAAGAAACTCTACTCCGGCTTCGACCTCTGCGATCCCAAGACCTCCGTGTCCATGACGATCAATGGTCCTGCCCCGATTCTGCTCGCGTTTTTCATGAACGCCGCCATCGACCAGGAGTGTGAGAAATACATCGTGAAAGAAGGGCTCCAGGAAAAAGTGGAGGCCATCATCAAGAAGAAATTCAAAGATCATCCGCTTCCCAAATACAATGGCGAACTGCCCCACGGCAACGATGGGCTGGGCCTGCGTTTGCTGGGGATTTCCGGCAGCGATGTGCTGGAGCCGGAAGTATATGCAAAGATCAAAGCGTATGCGCTCAGTACCGTTCGCGGTACGGTGCAGGCCGATATTCTGAAGGAAGACCAGGCGCAGAATACCTGCATCTTCTCCACGGAGTTTGCCCTGAAGCTCATGGGCGACGTGCAGGAATATTTCATCCGCGAGAAAGTCCGCAACTTCTATTCGGTGAGCATTTCAGGGTACCACATCGCCGAAGCCGGCGCCAATCCTATTACGCAACTCGCGTTCACGCTGGCCAACGGTTTCACGTACGTGGAATATTACCTGAGCCGCGGCATGAACATCGACGATTTCGCGCCCAACCTGTCTTTCTTCTTCAGCAACGGCATGGACCCCGAATATGCCGTGATCGGCCGTGTGGCCCGGCGCATCTGGGCGAAGGCCATCAAGTATAAATACAAGGGGAACGACCGCTCGCAGAAACTGAAATATCATATCCAGACATCGGGCCGCAGTCTGCACGCGCAGGAGATCGACTTCAACGACATCCGTACTACGCTGCAGGCGCTCTATGCCATTTACGACAACTGCAATTCCCTCCACACCAACGCGTACGACGAAGCCATTACCACGCCCACCGAAGAAAGCGTGCGCCGGGCCATGGCCATTCAGCTCATCATCAACCGCGAACTGGGAACGGCGAAGAACGAAAACCCCAACCAGGGCAGCTTCTTCGTGGAAGAACTGACAGATCTCGTGGAAGAGGCCGTGCTGGCGGAATTCAACCGCATCACGGAGCGCGGCGGCGTATTGGGCGCCATGGAAAGGATGTACCAGCGCAACAAAATCCAGGAAGAAAGCCTGTATTACGAATCGTTGAAACATTCCGGCGAGTTTCCCATCATCGGTGTAAATACCTTCTTAAATAAAAACGGCTCGCCCACGATCATTCCGGCGGAAGTGATCCGTTCCACTACGGAGGAAAAGGAATACCAGATCAATGCGCTGAACGCTTTCCAGGAAAGGCATGCGGCCGATGGTGAAGCGCAGCTGAAGAAGCTGCAGGAAGTGGCGGTGCAGAACGGCAACTTGTTCGCGCAGCTCATGGAAACCGTGAAATACTGTACCCTCGGGCAGATCACCCACGCGCTGTACGAAGTGGGCGGGCAATATAGAAGGAATATGTAGACAGCATCAAAATTCATCATAAAAAGCACGACCGGTAAGGTCGTGCTTTTTTATTGGGGCCGTTTTGTTATTTGATTCGCTTCTATCGTATCTTTCCGGCATGCAAACGGCTACCACATACCAGCAACGGATCGACGAAATCACCCTTCAGTTCCGCCAGACCGACGCCCGGCTCAAACAGCTCAGTTTCATACGGCTGCTGGCTTTCGTAGGCATCCTTTACACCGGGATACAGTATTTCCGGCAGGATTTTCACTGGCCCTGGCTGCTGGGCGCGTTCGTGCTCGTTTGCGGTTTCATCTGGAGCCTGGCGCGGTATCAGAAAGGGAAAGACCATCGGGCTTATCTGAGAGAGCTGCTTTCCCTCAATGAAAAAGAATTGAAACTGGTGACCGGCGGCGGCGCTGATTTTGAAGATGGCGAAGCGTTTATCGACGATCAGCATGATTTTTCCGGCGACCTGGATGTGTTCGGGCCTTCGTCGCTGTATCAGCATATCAACCGCACCGGCACGCTGTCGGGCAAAACACGGCTGGCCAACTGGCTGAAATCGCCCCTGCAATCCGCCGAAGCAGTCCGCGAAGTGCAGGCCGCGGTGCAGGAATTGAGCCCCAGGATCGGGTTCCGGCAGGATTTTGCGGCGCATGCCCGGCTGGCGAACGAGTCTCCGCGCGACATGGAGGAGATCCGCCTGTGGAAATCCGCGCCCATGGAGTTTGTGCACCGGAAAGGTTTGCGGATCGCTGCGTATGTGATGCCTGCGCTCGTATTGGGTGGAATTGTTTATTATGGGATCACCGGTGTATATATCTGGATGTTACTGGCGCTGTTCGTGAACTGGGGGATTTTGGGGATGAACGTCAAGAAAGTGAATGCCCAGCACATCCTGGTGTCCAATAAAGAAAAGGTGCTGGCGAAATTCGCGGTGCTGCTGCGGATGATCGGAGCGGAAAACTGGAAAGGCGTGCCTTGGCTGGAAGCGCGCAAGCGTACCGCTACGGATGCCGACCGCTCGCTCCACGCACTGGCGCGCGTGAGCAACGCGCTCGACCAGCGGATGAACCTGCTGGTGGGGATCGTGCTGAATTCGGTCATGTTGTACGACATTCACTGCATGTTCCGCCTGGAACGCTGGAAGGAAAGGCATCGCGGGGATATGGACGAGTGGCTGGATGCGATCGCGCTCATGGAAACGGCCAACAGTCTTGCCACATTTACTTTCAATCATCCCGACTATATTTTCCCGGAAGTGGGCGGTGGAATGAGTGGTACCGGCGGAGAAGGGATCGGCCATCCGCTGATCCCCGAAAGCGAATGCGTGAAAAACGACTGGCGCATCGCCGGGAAGGAACAATGCCACATCGTGACGGGGTCGAACATGAGCGGGAAAAGTACTTTCCTGCGGAGCGTGGGCGTGAACTGGCTGCTGGCGATGACCGGCGCGCCGGTGTGTGCGGTGGAATTCCGGTGCCACCCGGTGCGCATCATGACGTCGATGCGGATCAGGGATTCCATTGCACGGCATACGTCGTATTTCCAGGCGGAGCTGCAGCGGCTGCAGCGCATCATCGATGTATTGAAAAGCGGGGAGGAAGTGTTCATCATCCTCGACGAAATCCTCAAAGGCACGAATTCTGAAGATAAACTGACGGGCTCCCGCGAGCTGGTGAAGCATTTCCTGCAGTTCCGCTGCGCGGGGATGATCGCCACGCACGACCTGGAGCTGGGGGCGCTGGAAGCGGAGTGCCCCGGGCAGGTGCGCAACTACTGTTTCGAAAGCAGTCTCGATAATGGAAAACTGCATTTCGATTACACGATGCGCCCCGGCATCGCGCGGAATAAAAACGCGACTTTTCTCATGCGGCAGATGGGGATTATATAAATTTTTGTCGTACTAATAAAATTAGTATTTTTACTAAAATTATTAGTGTATATGACGCTCCCGTTCAGCGATACACCCGCTTCATTCCCATACTATAAAGGCCGCGGCGCCCAGGTGAACCCTAAGAACAAATACCTGGCGGAAGAGTACGCGCAGGAACATCCCGAAGGCATCGACGAATGGTGGCAGGCGGACGTTCCCACGCAGATCTTCGAAGAAAACGCGAAAACGCTCGTGAATAAGGTCGACAGTCCGGATGTGGGCATGTGGTACTCCATGAACCCATACCAGGGCTGCGAGCACGGCTGTATTTATTGTTATGCCCGGAACTCGCACCAGTTCTGGGGTTTCAGTGCCGGCCTGGATTTCGAGCGGAAGATCGTCGCCAAGACGAATGCGCCGGAGTTGCTCCGCAAGTTCCTCAATAATAAGAACTGGGTCCCCAGGCCGGTGTCCCTTTCTGGCAATACGGACTGTTACCAGCCGCTGGAGCGCAAAATGTGGCTGACGCGGCAGTGCCTCGAAGTGGCCTGGGAGTATCGCCAGCCGGTGGGGATCATCACGAAAAATGCGCTGGTGTTGCGGGATAAGTACATCCTGCAGAAGATGGCGGAGCATCAGCTCATCTGTGTGTATGTAAGCCTGACGACATTGCAGGAAGACCTTCGCCAAAAGATGGAGCCGCGGACGGCCACGGCCGTGCAGCGCCTGAAGGTGATCCGGGAGTTGTCGGAACTGGGAGTTCCGGTGGGTGTGATGACGGCGCCCATCATCCCGGGGCTGAACGATCACGAAATCCCCCGGTTGCTGGAACAGGCGGCGGAGAACGGCGCGAAGTACGCGGGGTACACGGTGGTCCGCCTGAACGATGCGGTGAAGATCATTTTCAAAGATTGGCTGCAGAAGAATTTCCCCGACCGGTCAGAAAAGGTGTGGCACATGATCGAAGGGCTGCACGGCGGCGAAGTGAATGATAGCCAGTTTGGCCGCAGGATGCGTGGCGACGGGAACCTGGCAGACATCATCCGCCAGCAGTTCAGAGTGCAAACGAAACGCCTGGGCATGAACCAGGAAAAATTCGAGTTCAATACGAGCCTGTTCGCCCGGCCTACGAACCAGTTGAAACTGTTTTGAGGGATATGTCCCTTGTTCGATTGGCAAGGATAATTGTGCTTTTTCAACTAACATCATTGTTGTCGCGACGATTCCTCATCAATCAGTTTGATAAAAGCATCAACATGCTTTTTAACCGACAAGATGCTTTCGCGAGGATTTAATATCAATCAGTTTGATATAAAAACCAGCACGTTTTATTAGCCGACTAGATTGTTTTCGCAAAGATTTAATATCAATCAGCTTGATTTAAAAAACCAGCACGTTTTATTAGCTGACAAGATTGCTTTCGCGACGATTCAATATCGATCAGTTTGATAATAAAAACAGCATGCTTTTTTAGCCGACAAGATTGCTTTCGCGCGGCGACCGGGCTTTCGATTTCCCTGTTTTCTTTTGTTTGCGCAAACGGTTGATCCACATGATGATGCCGGTGATGGGGAAGGTGACGCCCAGCAGGCAAACGATGAGCCCGATGATTTTCGAAGGCGTGCCCCAGATAGAAGCGATATGCACCGGCTTGAAAGTACTGCGTACCCGCTGCCCCAGGTTTCTGTCCCCGAACGCCTGCAACTGCAGCACCTCTCCTGAATACTGGTCGATGAACAGGTTATCCGATGCGGATTCGTGCGCCGATCGCGGCGTGATCATGCTGACACTGTAGGCGGCCGCGGAGTCTTTCGGTTTGGCGATGTTGTAGAAATGCGCATCCGGAACGGTGGCTTTCGCTTTTTGATACACCACATCGAAGGCAACGGGCTTCGCCTCCGCAACATAGTGCGATGCGGGCGGGGGCGTGCCTTTGGGCGAGGAGTTCGTCACTTTGTAGATCCCGTCGTTGAACCATTCGAACGACCAGGCCAGCCCCGTAAATGCAAAGATGAACAGGAAGATGGCCGCGTAGAAGCCCAGTACAATGTGCAGATCGTGGTTCAGGCGCTTCCAGCCCGCATCCCACTTCACTTTCAGGCGCTGCCTGAGAATGTTCCGCGTTTTGGGCCACCACAGGATGATCCCCGTCAAAATAATGAACAGGAAAACCAGGGTGCAGATCCCCACGATCATCTTGCCCACGGCGCCGCCCAGCATCCAGCGGTGCAGCGCGAACATGGTATAGAAAAACGTGTCCTGGTACACGTATATTTCGATCACTTCGCCGGTGTACGGGTTCATGAAAGCCTTCTTTCCTCCGCCACCGCCCGGGCGGCCGGCTGCAGGTTTGGCGTCTTTCTTCTTTTCGCCGGCGCCTTCTTTCTTTTCGCCTTTCTTTTCAGCGGGCGAAAAAGTCAGTTCCACGCTTCGCGCCGGATCGTTGTAAATCCTGAAAGCACTCACTTTCGCGCCGGGCACCTTTTCGTTGAGGTTGTTGACCAGTTGGGCCAGCGGTAGTCTTTCGCCCTGAGGTTCAACGTAATATCTTTCTTTTGAAAAAGTATGATTGAGCTCTTCTTCGAAAACGAGCACGGCCCCGGTAAAGCAGGTGACCATGATGACGAGGCCCGCGGCCAGGCTGAGGTAAAGGTGAATATTCCGGAAAAAAATCTTCATAAAATGTGCTTCTTTATCAGTGCCGGCATGCCGGATTGCCGCAAAGGACGGGAATCGTAGCGGGAAAGGTTTTTCAAATCGGGAATTTTTCGGGAAAATAAAAAAGGCACAAGCAGAAGCTTGCGCCCGTTATATTAGCAGCATATTCCTATAAGGCGTTTTTATAATGTAAATGCAGTTGCATAACAATCCCTTCCACGTATTGCGGTCGGAAAGGGGCATCCGCGATGTAACTGAAAGATTCTCAGGTCCTGGAGTCAGTACATGGGGTTGTGCATTGCATCGTTTCTCGTATTGGCAAAGGTAAACAGCTCAACAATATCCTCCACCACATAAACATGTGAAATGGCGGTTTCGGCAGACGGAACGCACAAATCATGGTATAAAGCGGTTATTTTTGCCTGATTTTCCCCCAAACTATGCGAACGCCCCGTCCCATTCGCCTCCTGCCGGTCACGGTTCCGGTTATTTTGCTCCAGTTACCGGCGCATGCGCATCAGCCTGCTCCCGCTGCTGCCGTCTTGCCCGCCGGATGGTTTTACGCCGTTCTCGCACTGGCGCTCGCGGCCGTCGTGTACGCCATCCACCGCCTGCGCGTCAATCACATCCTGGCTACCGAAAAAGTGAGGAGCCGCATCGCCAGGGACCTGCACGACGATATGGGCAGTACCCTCACCTCCATCAACATCATGAGCGCCATGGCCCAGAAGAGCGCCGGGCGCGGCGAACTGGAGAAAACGCGGGAGTTCCTCGCCAAGATCGGCGATAGCACCACCCGCATGATGGAAAGCATGGACGACATCGTCTGGAGCATCAACCCGCATAACGACAGCACGCCGCGCGTCATCGCCCGGATGCGGGAATTCACCACCGGCGTGCTGGAAGCCCGGGGGATCGGGTTTTCCTTCAACATCGACGAAAAGATCTACAGCCGGAAGCTCCGGCTGGAAAACCGGCACGACTTCTTCATGATCTACAAGGAGTCCATCACCAACATCGCCAAGTACGCGCAATGCACCTTTGCCGACGTCCGCATCCAGCTCCGGAAAGGCCAGCTGGTACTGCGGGTGCAGGATAACGGCGTGGGGTTCGATGTGAAGGAAGCCGGGGACGGGGACGGGCTCATGAACATGCAGCGCCGCGCCTACCGGATGAACGGGCAGTTCAGCATCCAGAGCCAGATGGGCAAAGGCACCGTGGTGACGCTCATGTTCCCTACCACATAAGCATGTGATTGGCGCTTACCCCGCCGATCGTTACCTTTACTTCAGTTATCAACTACCCAAACCCTGGATATGATCCGAATCGTGTTATACGAGGATAACACCAAATTGCGAGAGAACCTGACATTACTGATCGACGGAGCACATAATTTTGTAGTATGCGGCGCATTCCGTAATTGCGACAACATCCTGCAGCAGATGGACGATCTGCTCCCTGACGTACTGTTAATGGACATCGACATGCCCGGCGTCAACGGCATCGAAGGCCTGCGCATCGTCCGCTCCCGTTTCCCGCAAATGCCCATTCTCATGCTCACCGTGTTCGACGACAACCAGCACGTATTCGAGGCCATCAAAGCAGGTGCAGACGGGTATCTGCTGAAAAAGACCCCGCCAGACAAGCTTCTCGAATATATCCAGGACGTATACGACGGCGGCGCGCCCATGACGTCGAGCATCGCGCGGCAGGTGTTGCACCTGTTCGCCCGCCAGCCTTCCGACCGCAACGAGATGTACAACCTTTCCGAACGGGAAAAGGAAGTGCTACAGCTGCTCGTTAACGGGTACAGTTACAAAATGATCGCGTCGGAGATCTTCATTTCGATCGATACCGTGCGTTCCCATATCAAGAAAATCTATGAAAAACTGCATGTAAACTCCAAGTCGGAGGCCGTAGCCAAGGCTTTCCGCGACAAACTCGTGTAATTCACATATCGCCAACATGTCATGACGCCCGGATCACATCCTTATGTGGTTGCGGGAAGGGGAACCGTTTTTCAATTTTGCATCGTGAAAGCTGAAAACGGAATTGAACCAGCGCCATTTAACCCCATCATGACACCATTTTTCAAATACACCGGGCTTGCGGCAGCCATGATTTTCGCCGCAGCGGCGTGCCGGAAAGACCGGCCCCAACGCGGGCAGAACTCGCCGGGCCACCTGCTCATGCGCACCACCGAAGGCGCCGGCAAAGTGAACCGTTACGAGTATACGCAGAGCGGCCAGCTCAGCAAGCAGGTATATTATGCAGGATTTACCACCGCCGATTCGGCATACATGACGTTCAGCTATAAAGACGGGATGCCGGAAAAAATGTCGGTCGGCGGGGAAGAGACGCGTTATTTCTATGCCAGCGGCCGCCTGGCGAAGATGGAAGTGCATACGGTGGCGGAAGGGATGCAGTATTACTGGGAGTACCAATACGAAAGCGGCCGGCTGGTACAGGAAACGGGATTCGAAAAGGTGAACGGTGGATGGAAGGCCAATGCCCGGCGGGTGTTGACGTACGATGCGCGGGGGGACCTGGCGAAAAGGGAATTCTTTACCGACGATAACCATAGCGGCAATTTCCATAAAGTCCATTATGTGGAATACAGCGGTTACCTAGATCACCCGGACCCTGTGGAACAGCTGGCGGTCCAGCGGCAGGTGCCCGGCACGCAGGTGGTGCCCCGTTTGTATACGAAAGAGCAATGGTACGATGGACAAGGCTTCGAAGAATGGACGACGGAGTATGGTTACCGGTTCAATGAAGCGGGTTACCCGGCGGAAAAAGCCGTGCTGTCCAAAAATCCCGACGGCCATGCAATCAACAGAACAACAGTTACATACGCTTACAATAGGTAGACGCCTGAACGAATTCCCCCTCAAACATTCATTGTTCCCCAAAGGGCACACACACCGTGTGCCCTTTCCCTTTCAACACTTTTGGCCGGAAATTTGTTAGCATAGCAACAAAAACATCCCAACAATGACAAAGCAATTGACCCGCCTTTTCACGGTTTTAGGAGCGGCTACGCTGCTGTTCAGCGCCTGTGCGTCGCAAAAAGGCACAACGGTAACCGCTGGCGGCTTGCGCAAGGCGGCCACCGGCAGCTGGTCCCTCAACAGCATCACTTATGAAGGCCTTCCTTCTGATGCGAAAATCTCCTCCGTATTTTCCAATATCCCGCCCGATTGCCTGAAGGGCAGCAGGTGGGTGTTGCCTTCCAACAGCAAGGGCTCATATACCGTAAACAGTTCGGCTGCCGGCTGCGCGCCTGGCACGCAGAACATCGTTTGGAGCACCATCAACCAGGGTGGTTCCATTATGTTGCAGTTCAAGGAAGTGATGACCGGCGAGAAGGCGAAAAACGTGCTGGACGGTTACCGGGTAGAGCTTGCGCAGGCAGACGGGAGCAGCATGGTATGGCGGGCGCCGGTAACACATGACGGAAAAACAGCTTATATAGTTTATTCATTCAGTAGACAGTAATTGCCTGACTGCGATCGGAATAACAGGAAAAAGCGGGGCAAAATTTGCTCCGCTTTTTCGTTTTTAGTTATTGTATCTTTGCCCTTCGTTTCAAATTCATATGAAAGCATTTAACTTATTTATCAAATACCGCTTGCCGCTTGGACTGGTACTTCTCGTAGGCGGTATCGCCCTCGGCCTTGGCGTGGGCTGGTGGGAAGCTACGATCGTGCTCGTGCTGGCCCTGGTTTGCATTGTGACCCATTTTCTCTTTGGCCCTATGCGGCTGGTGCAGGAAGCCGTGGAAATGGGGGACGTAGACGGCGCCATGCGATATATGAACATGGTAAAATTCCCGAAACTGCTCATCAAGCCCATCCGTTCCGTATACTACTTCATGCAGAGCAACCTGGCCATGCAAAACCAGGATCTCGACAAAGCCGAAGCTGCCGTAAAGGCCAGCATCAAAACCGGTAGCCCGATGAAGGAATACGAAGGGATGCAGTTCTTCCAGCTGGGCACCATCGCCTATCAGAAAAACGACATCAAATCGGCCGATGCGAACCTGAAAAAAGCCGTGCGCCTCGGTCTTCCCGATAAAGAGAACACCGCCGGTGCCCTGCTGATGCTCTGCTCCATCGCCATGAGCCGCCGCGATTTCAAAACCGCGAAAGATTACTTCCGCCGTGCGAAAGCGCAAAAACCCACGACCGAACAGATCGTGAGCCAGATCAAGGAAATGGATAAATACATCAGCCGCATGCCCGGTTGATCAGCTTATATTATTATGGAAAAAGCCAGACCGTTCAGGTCTGGCTTTTTTTTATGGCATCATCAATGAACGAATGTTCTATCTGGCATTTCGAATTACACGCTACGTTATTAAATCTTTATTAATCCCTTATCGATGCCAGACTTTATAAGTAACGCTATTAACAAAACGAAGTGAATGATGAAGTACCATGGAACAATTCTGCGCCACTTTTTCAATTGAGCTTCCGTGAATTCCTCCTCTTCAAGCCGGCTTTTACTAAAGATGATTGATATCATACCCATTATCCCCAGGAAATAGACGGTTGCCATGATTCGCTTGAATAACTTGTTTTTGATTGGTCCCCAGAAGATCAGTACATCCGGCGAGATACTAAACACGATACCAATTTGAACCACGTGCATAAAAAGCAAAAAAGATAAAGTCACAATGGTCCTGGTATAAGGGATACCTTTGTTAAGGTGAAGGAAATACTGGTAAAACCCGGCAGCGAACCTGTATATCATATGAATGTCGATATAGTTATGTTGTAATTGGGTTTTGGAATTGCCGACACGATGGGATTATATCCTGATTAATCCTCTATCGACGCCGGATTTAAATATCAAAGTGAACAATAAGATAAAATTGATGATGACATACCATGCTATAATCAACCGCCATTTTTTCGTCTGCGCTTCGGTGAACGTAATGGCTGCAAGCCGGCTTTTGCTGAAGACCAAAGACAGCAGTAAGCCGATTACCAGGAAGTAAACGCCCGCACAAATTTTCTGTAAAAACCTGTATTTGATAGGCCCCCAGAAAAACAGCGTGTCTGGGGGTATGTGAAACACAATCCCGATTTCCGCAATATGCATGAACACCGAGAAAGACAATAATACAAGTGTCCTGAAGTATGGGGCATCTAATTTTTTGTATAGGAAATACTGGTAGAAACTGGCTGCGAATCGAAATAGCATATATTAAATATAATTCAATCCATCCATCAAAACAATGTATCCGCAACCCGATCCCGGATTAGGTGAGTCGGGTTGAATGGCGCTTGCGGGTTACGATGAATGCAACCTACTTCTTACCACTCGATAACTTTATGAATGACGCCAGACTTAAACGGTCTGGCTTTTACAATCACATGTCAGCTCCCCGTAAAAAAATAACACAAACGACCTTGACAAAACCAAAAGTTTTGTTAAATTTAAAGCGTGTTAAAAGTGAATTCCCCATTGCTAAATCGAATTTGTAAGGGGAAAATGTATGTAGTAACGAAACGGGAAAAATATCTAAGTCGCTAATCAAAAAAAGACAATTCCGGCATCGCTGTCTGAAGAATCGAGAGAGACAGCCATGCCGCTGCAACGCCACCACATTCTAAAAGAGCATTATTCTTTCAACCAAAATTCATAACCAGCTAAATTCTGTCAAAACACTGCAAACTGCGGAGATTGGAGCTGATGTAAGCTAATTATTCATCAGGACAGCAGCATTCGTCTCATAACCAAATGGCCACCGGCCAGCGGAAATTACACGCATTTTAGTCGCTACGGAATTATCATCAGCAGCACTTCATTCGCGCCGCCAGGCTATCAGAACCTGCTACAGGACATGACATTTTCTTTCGCGCTCAAGCGCGCACCATGCCGGCCAGGCGAGGCAGGGAAAGGTATGCCCCAAATATTCCGCAGTTGCCGTCCAAAGACAGATAGAGGCACTACTCTCAAAAACACCTTTATGTTCAAGCGTATCTTCTTACTGGAGTTCCTGCTGTTGCTGCTATGCGTGAGCGCATACGCCCAGGAGCGCCGCATCACCGGCAAGGTCCGGGAAAAAGACGGCAGTCCGCTCCCCGGCGCCACCATCATTGAAAAGAGCCATCGCACCAACGGCACGGTTGCTTCGGCCGACGGCTCTTTCGCACTCACGCTCAAGGGCACCGGCAACGTGATCATCGTCAGCCTCATCGGCTTCGACCCCCAGGAAGTGAACGTCACCGGAAAAGATGCCGTAGACATCGTATTGCAGGTGGGCTCCAAAACCCTCGGCGATTACGTCGTGATCGGCTACCAGGAAGTATCCCGCCGCAAAAACACCGCCTCCATCGCCACCGTGAAAGGCGAAACGATCGAGAACCTCCCCGCCGTGAGCGTAGACATGATGCTGCAGGGCCGCGTGAGCGGCGTGAACGTACAGAACTTCACCGGTGAGCCCGGTGTCCGCAACACCCTCGTGGTACGCGGTAACACCTCGGTGCTCCGCGGTTACGACGAAGCCCGCGCCCTTTCCCGCCCGCTGTATGTGATCGACGGTATCCCCACCTCCGCCTCGGAACTGGGTGAAATGGAATCCAACGGCACAGGCACCAACGCCATTGCAGGCCTCAACCCGAACGATATCGAGTCCATCGACATCCTCAAAGACGCCTCCGCCGCCGCCATCTACGGCTCCCGCGGCTCCAACGGCATCATCATCATCAAAACGAAAACCCCCAAACTCGGCAAGCCCCAGTTCAACTTCAGCACCTACCACGGCTTCACCCGCAGGCCGCAACTCGCCGAAGTAGTAGGCGGAGCGGAAGAACGCCGCCTCAAAATGAAACTCCTCAATCTCTATAACGGGTATATCGACAACGAAACGCTGCCGATGATGCTGACAGACAGCCTCAACCCGGCTTTCAATAACGCTACCGACTGGCAGGGCATGTTTTACCAGAACGGGCAGATCGACAACTACGATGTCAGCATGTCTGGCGCCAGCGACGTTTTCAATTACCGCGTAAGCCTCGGCCATTACAAAGAAGACGGGATCATCAAAAAGACCGGGTTCAAGCGCTATACCGTGATGGCCCGCCTCGGCGCCAAGTTCACGCCCTGGCTGGAAAACCAGACCCGCGTCCGGATCAACCGTACCGACCGGCCACGCTCGTCTAACGAACGCACCGGCAGCTTCTTCGCATTCGACACGTACTCCATGCCTTCTTCGTTTTTCGGGCTGACGGACGCGTCGAGAGACTACCTCCTGGGGAACGACCGCGGGCAGAACAAGAACATCAACAACCAGCTGGAACTCAGCACCGTGTTCAACGTCAGCCTCATGAAAAACCTGCGGTTCAACACCACGCTGACCTATTCCAACGAAAGCCAGGCGCGCAACTTCTACCAGCCGGGCCTGGTCCGCAACAATACATTCGGGTTCGGGGCGGCCTTCTCCAGCAAAACGGAAGGCATCATCATGTATAACACCCTCGAATATTCCAAGAAATTCGGCAAGCATGACCTGAACGGGATCATCGGCCAAAACGCGGAATATACCCAGTACCAGAACACCTTCGCCAGCGCGGACCTCATCCCGAACGACTATATCTGGGTAGTGAACGTAGCGAACAAGAACTATTCCACCACGAGCTCCCTCACCACTGAAGAGGGCATGCAAAGCCTGTTCAGCCGTATCAACTATTCTTTCAACGACCGCTACCTGTTGTCGGCCGTATTCAATTTCGACGCATCGTCCAAATTCGGTAAAGACAGCCGCTGGGGCTTCTTCCCCTCGGTATCTGCCGGCTGGATCGTGAGCGACGAGCCTTTCATGAAAGACCTCAGTTGGCTGAGCTTCCTGAAAGTTCGCGGCAGTTACGGCGTTACGGGCACCCAGCCGCAGCGGAACTACCTTGGCTACAATACGTATGTCGTAAACCAGGCCGCCTTCCAGGGCAGTATAGGCGCAACTTCCTACAACGGGGTACCGGTTATCCGCCCGAACTATTTCGACGGGATCGCGCAGAAAGACCTTTCCTGGGAAGAATCTCACCAGGGCAACGTAGGCCTGGAAGCAGGGTTCTTCAAAGACCGCATCCGCATTATCGCAGACCTGTACAACCGGAGCACGTCCAAAGGCTTCTTCAGCTACCTGCTTCCCAACTCCAGCGGCTATTCCGAAGCGCAGACGAACGCCATCGGCCTCCGCAATGCCGGCGTGGAACTGACGATCAATACCCGGAACCTCAATCCGAAAAGCAAACTGCAATGGTATACTGACTTCGTGTTCTCCCACAACCAGAACACGATCACGTCGCTCCCGAACGGCGGCCGCTCCATCGTTTTCAACTACAACACCGGTGTTTACGGGCTGGATTATCTGCTCACCGTGGGCAGGCCGGCGAACCAGTATTATGTGTTTGAGTCGAGAGGGATTTATTCTACCCAGAAAGACATTCCCTTCAACCTGCTGACCGGCCGGTTGCTGACCAACTTCGTGGGGTATGAATATCATCCCGGCGACCCGATCCTCGTGGACCAGGATGGTAACTTCGACATCAAGGAACCGATGGACCAGATCATCGGCGGCGATCCCAACCCGCGGTATTACGGCGGTTTGAACAACAACTTCGAGTACAAGGGCTTTACGTTCGGCGTGTTCCTCAGCTATACGTTCGGCCGTTCGATCATGAACAGCTACCTGAACCGCAGGCTGGAGTACCTGTTCGAAGGTTCCGGCGATGGTGGTGAGACCTCATTTTCGCGGAGGGCCATCTTCGACGTGGACAAACTCAATTACTGGAAACGTTCCGGCGACATTGCGGAATACCCGACCCTTTCGCTCGTGAGAGACCAGCGTTCTCCCTACCGTTTCCTGGACAAGAACACGATGTATATTGAAGACGGCTCGTATGTCCGCATCAAAACCGTAACGTTCGGCTACAATTTCCAGAAGCCCATTATCGAGCGGCTGAAGCTGAGCAGGCTGCGGCTGTACGGGGTGATCGACAACATGTACACTTTCCAGCGGAATAATATTCCCGATGCGGAAGCCGTAAATGCTTACGGTGTATATACCGGCGACGGTTATCCGATCCCGATGAAATTCACCCTTGGCATTGACGTCGGATTCTAGGCTCCACTTTAAAAATGACATTATGAAACAATCAAGATATGTAATCGCCGCCGTACTGCTCTGTGCAATCGTATTCGGCAGCTGTAAGAGAATCCTGGAGCTGGAGCCCAAAACCGGGCCTACCAGCATCTCTTTCTGGAAAAACGATAAAGATGCGCTGGCCGGTTTGATGGGAGGATACGCCCTCACCCGCGAAGCACTTATGGACGAGAACCGTTTCTTCGTGTACGGCGATATTACCGCCAACACGTTCCGCGTCACGTATTCTTCCGACTATTCCATCCACCAGATCGCCAACGGGGAACTGGACGGCGTGTATTACGGCTACCTGGAGAACCTCCAGAACTGGTCGCTGTACTACAAAGCCATCGCCCAGGCGAACCTCCTCGTCCAGAAAATCCCTACCATTCCGGATAACGCTTTCGCCATTGGTGCGAACAAGGCTTATTATACCGGGGAGGCCCATTTCCTCCGCGCGTTCCTCTACTTTTACATCTCCCGTGTTTGGGGCGACGTTCCAATGATCCTGGAGCCTGTTGAAGACCTCTCCCAGGCCAAAAACATCGGGCGTGAAAAACAAAGCGTAGTGCTGGCCCAGTGCCTCAAAGACGTGGAATCCGCTATCCAGCTGCTGCCTGAAACGCCCATTCAGACCAACGACCGCGGCGTCCGCGCCTCCCGCGCTTCCGCACTCGCCCTGAAAGCGCATATCTACGCCTGGATGAAAGATTTCACCAAGTGCGAAGAAGCCACCCGCGACCTCGTAGCCAGCCCCGGCAAATATGGACTGAAATTCATCACCGACTCCGCAGAATACAGCCGCCTCACCATCGGACGCTCCATGGAAGCAGTTTTCGAAATCAATATCGACGAAAAACAGAACGAAGGTTCCGGGCCCGACATCTACGGTTCGTTCCAGGGCATCGGTTCCAAAACGCTGTATGTTCCCTACCTCGCCACCCGCGAGCCCCGCAATCCGGACAACGTTCCCTGGATGGCGCATAAAACGACCTACGAAAACGTGTACTGGGAAGATAACGACCTGCGCGCCCAGCTCTGGTTCGAAAAAGATCCCAACAGCTACATGGAAGGCAATTACATGGTGAAAAAATATGCCAACATCACTTACCGCGACGGCGATGTAAGGAAAGACCCCCGGCAGTCGAACAACCTGCTCGTCTTCCGCCTTTCCGACATTATCCTCCTCCGTGCCGAAGCCCTGTTCAAAACCGGCAAGGAAGCCGAAGCGCGCGACCTGGTGAACAAGGTGCGCACCCGCGCCCGCCTCGAAGCCCTCGACGGCACTACCGCCGGCGATGACCTTTATTATTTCATCATCACCGAGCGCCAGCGCGAGCTGTTCGCGGAAGGCCATGCTTTCTGGGACCTCCTTCGCACAGGGTTCGTCAACGATTTCAACGCCCAATTCGCCAACGCCACGGAGCCGGGATCAGACAGGTACGGCAAAAACTACTGGCCCATTCCCCGCGTGCTGTTCAAAGACAACATGCTGATGAAACAGACGCCTTACTGGAACGGCAGACTTTAATTTCAAATCCAAAACCGACAATCATGCAATCAAACATAAAATGGATATGGATGTTGTTGCTGGCAGCCACTTTCGCTTCCTGCAAGAAAACCGATTATTTCATCGGCGGCAGCACCCACGATCCCAAATTCAACGGTACCACATACGAATTCCTGAAAACGAACCCGCTGTTCGACACGCTCGTGCTGCTGATCGATAAAACCGGGCTGAAGGATGAAGTCAACGCCGCGGGGACCTTCTTCGCGCCTACCGACTACGCCATCCAGAATTACGTGAAGAAAGTGGTACAGGTTCGGAAACAACTCGAAGCCAACGACGAAAACCTGAAATTCGAATTCGGTGAGCTGGATTTCCCCAAATACAAGGATTCCCTCCGCGCCTACCTCTTCCCGCAACGGATCGAGCGCGCAGCATTGACGAAAACCGGACAGTATTACACGTCCAAAGACGGTGAAAAACGTCACATCACCCTGTGGGACGACCCCAGCGGTGCATATATCAACGACGGCCTCACTCTCATTCCGCAGTACATCTACTTCACGAAAGTCATCGGCACGCTCGACCCGCTGATCAACGACGACGTACCTACCGAAGAGCGGGACAAACGCGTGGTGGTACAGACGTCCGGCGTGATTACCAACAACGGCGTCGTGCATGTACTGGCGAACTATCACAATTTCACTTTTGCTGAACTCAATTAATTTTTCCACATGGCTAAAAAAATTCTTCAATATACGATCATGGGATGTGCTATTGCCGCCGTTGCGACGACGGGCATGGTATCTTCCTGTAAAAAAATCCCGGAAGGCTACATCAGCGAGCAGATCCGTTACGTGAACGACACCTTCCGCGTATTGCGCGGCACCAACTGGAACTCCGATCCGAAAGCATTCGAGCTGGACGGCTCCAACTATCCGATATCCGTAAAGCTGACGGAGATCCGCGACCTGGCTACCGGGAAGGCGACCGATGTGTTCAGCAAAAAGAACAAGGTGTATGTCTGGACGGCCCTTTTCGATCCTGCGAACGATACAACGGTGGCGATGCTGAACAAGAAACGCGAGTTGCTGGAAATCCCGGCGCTCCAGCTCATGGAAAAATCCGGGCAGCTGATGTTCAACGAAGGGACCGGTAATATTCCCGCGGGCAACTATGCCTTTGATGTGTCTGTCACCAACCAGAGCGGCACCAAAACGTTTAAAGGCATCTCCGTGATCCAGCTGCTCGACCAGGCTTACCGGCAGGAAGGCGCCCCCGGTTGCGCATACTTCATCGACGGCACCACTACCAGCGGCGACATGGGCTCTCCCTCGATGACCGTTAAAAAGATTTCCGACGAAGGTTACCAGGTGCGGATCAAGATCACCGACAAGAACGGTAACGCATTCAATCCCAAAGCCGGCGAACTGATCAAGCGTGGCGACCGCCCGCTGTTCGAATCCTACGCGAAGTTCCATCCCGTGGAATACACCGATACTACGATGGTCTGCAATTACGAAGTAACGCCGTTCCCCCTGAAGGAATACCCCGGCTACGGCTACCTCATGTATTACCGTATCCCCAGCCAGTTCGTAAAGCTGGACCCCGGTGTGGCGCCGACCGACGAGCAGAAATACAACGTAAACCCGCGGTGGACGTTCCGCATTCTCGTGAAAGGCACGTTTGAAGTAACGTTCAAGCTGCCAAAGTGTACGCGTAAAGCATAAGCCGATCTGTCGATATAAAAAGGCCCGGAACATTCCGGGCCTTTTTCGTTAAAAGCGGTCTTATATGTCAGTTGATGGCGCCGAGCGCCTGGGCGAGATCGCTGATGAGGACGCCCGGCTCTTCCAGTCCGATGTACAACCTTACCATCCGGTGTTTCGGTATGGCGGGGTCGAATTCGTTTTCCGCCAGGGAAGCGCAGGCCGGGAACGCCAGCGACTCGTGGCCGCCCCAGGAAACCGCCATGAGGAAGCGTTGCAGCCCGTTACAGAACGCCTCCACCTGCTCCCGCCTTTCCACTTTCAGCTGGATGGTGATGAGCCCGGCGGCGCCGTGCATCTGCTTTTTCGCCAGGTCATATTGCGGGAAGCCGGGGTCCATCGGGAAAATAACCCTTTCAATTTCAGGCTGTTCCTTCAGCCATTCGCAGATCGTTTTCGTGCTCGCCGCGCTGCGCTCCAGCCGGATTTCCAGCGTGCGGAGCCCCCGCAGCAGCAGCCACGCGTTGAACGGCGCGATACCGCTGCCGATATTGAGCAGTTCCGACATGAATATCTTCCGGATCATTTCCTCCCGCCCCGTGAGCACCCCGGCCATGGTATCGCTATGCCCGCTGATGAACTTCGTGGCCGATTGCAGGCACAGATCGATGCCCAGTTCGTGCGGCCGCTGGAAAATGGGCGTGCAGTAACTGTTGTCGATCATGGTCACGATCCCCTTTTCCTTCGCCATCGCGGCAACGGCGGCAATATCCTGCAGCTCGAAAGTGAAGGAATTGGGGGATTCGAGATAGATGAGGCGGGTATTGGGCTGGAGGGCGTTGCGGAAATTGGCGGTATCCGTTCCGTCCACGAACGTGGTCGTAACCCCGAACCTGGGCAGGATGCTCGTGAACAGCTGGCCGGCCCAGTTGTAGGGATCGCGGACAGACACGATATGATCGCCCTGCTGAACCTGCGACAGCACCGCCGCGAAAATGGCCGCCGCACCGCTGCCGAAGATCAGCGCGTCTTCCGCGCCATCCAGCGCCGCCAGCTTCTTCCGCAGAATATCGATGGTAGGGTTGTTGCCCCTCGTGTACAGGAATCCTTTGTATTCATCCCGCAACAAATCCCGCATCTCACCCACCGATTTGAACGCAAAGTTGCTGCTTTGCATGATGGGTGGTGCAATGGCATTGAAATACTGCTCCCGGTCTTCACCCAGTTGGTTTATTATAAATGAAAGGTCCATATGTCAAACTGATAGCGCTAACTACGCCGCCGTACGGCATAGCGCATGAAAAAATAAATGGGTAGCCCCGCTACAAACCAAAACATCCCTCCGAGCGCCTGGTTTAGATCTTTTATAAAAATATTGACGGTGACGAATAAATACACGGTGATGAAAATGGCGGGAACGACGGGGTAGAACTTCATTTTGTAGATGCCCGTTCCGTCGAGGTGCGCCGTTTTCTTCCGGAGCACAAATATCGTGGCTGCGGCTGAAGCAAGGCCAATTGAGTCAAAAAGCATGACATATTGGATAATATTGTCGAAGTTGCTGAGGAAATACAGCATGCCGACGATGAGCAGCGCGAAGGTGGTGAGCGCCACTTCCTGCACCTGGGTTTTGGCATTGACCCGCCTGAAAACGCCCGGCAGCACGCCATCTTCGGCCATGGCGTAATACATCCGGGGGTTCGACATGAGGTTGACGTTGGCGTATCCCAGTACCGACAAGAACAGCAGTACCGAAGTTACCTTGAAGCCATATTCCCCGAAAAATGCTTCGGCCATCCGGGCGGCGAGGGCTTCGGTGGTTTTCAGCTGCTCGAACCCGATCACTTTCACATAGGCGTAATTGACCGTGAGGTACAACAGCAAAATGATCCCGATCCCCAGCAGGATGGAGCGCGGCATGTTTTTCGACGGCTCGCGGACGTCTGACCCGAAGTTGATCGTTTGCTGGTAACCGCCATAGGTGAAGAAAACCGGCACGAGCGCGGCCCCGAAAATGTAAGCCCAGCTGTGTTCCGCCACCGGAACGCCTGCTATGGCCGGTGGCGCCACATGGCTGCTGAAGGCCGCCAGGCAGAGCAGCAGCACGAGGGTCATTTTAAAAACCGTCAGCACGTTCTGCCAGCTGGCGCTCATACGGATGCCGAGCATATTAATGATGTATAGCACGAGCACGGCCGTGATGGCGATGGTTTTGCGCCCGCCTTCGTGCTGCATCGGTCCGGGGAGGATGACGGGGCCGATGTATTCCGCTCCCACGATGCAAACCGCCGCGATGGAAGCGGCGTTTGAAATGACGAGGGTCCAGTTGATCATGAAAGAATATGCGGGATGGAAACCGACCGAAAGTACTTTATAAAACCCGCCTGCCACGGGGAACCGGGAGCCGATCTCGGCATAGGTGAGGGCGCCGCAGAGCGTAACGAGCCCTCCCAGCACCCAAACCATATAGAATAATTGCGGCGTGCCCGTTTCGCGGGCCACGCTGACCGGCGTGCGGAATATTCCCATCCCGATGACCAGTCCGACTACGATCATGGTAAGGTCGAACGGCCCGAGTTTCGGTTTGATGCTCATGATATACAAGATAACCGATTAACGCTGTATTTACCAAAATATGCGTAGGTTTGCGGCCGGTACACGGTTGCCAGGTCCCTTTCCGGGGCCGGCATTAATAGGGAATCCGGTGAAAATCCGGAGCTATCCCCGTAGCTGTAAGCCCGCATTTAACGTTTTCCAGGACCCCAGCCACTGTTCCGGCACATCGGAACGGGAAGGCCTCCCGGGAAGCGGGCGAAGCCAGAAGACCTGCCGCATACCATTTTTAATCCGCGCTTTCGGGTGAAAAGCGGAGGGCATATGCGGCATTGCTGCCATCATACGTACTTTTCAATTCTCCCCGGCGCCACTGATTTTTTTACAATCTATGGCCTACATGAAAAAAACACACCTGGTCCTGACCGCCGGCATCCTCGCCGCCGGGCACACCGCGCAGTCGCAAGACTCCACACAGGTTTCCCAACTCAACACGGTTGTGGTAACCGCCACCAAGTTCAACAAGAAACAATCCGAAACCGGTAAAGTGCTCACCGTCATCGGGCCCCAGACCATCGGTCACAACACGGGCCGCACCGTGGCAGACGTGCTCAATGAGCAGGCCGGCATCGTGATCGGCGGGGCTTTCTCCAACCCCGGCAAAAACCGCGAAGTCTATTTCCGCGGCGCTACCTCCCAGTACACCACCATCCTCATGGACGGCATCCCCGTAGCGGACGCTACCGGGCTTACTGGGAACGCCATCGACCTGCGCTTCCTGCCCATCGACCAGGTAGAACGTATCGAGATCCTCAGGGGAACGTCTACCACCCTGTACGGCTCGGATGCCATCGCCGGCGTGATCAACATCATCACCAAAAAAGGCGGCACCAAGCCCGTTAATGTTTACGGCGACCTGGTATACGGCTCCAACCGCAGCCTCAAAGGCTCCGCAGGCCTCCGCGGCAAGCAGGACAATGTAGACTACAACATCAGCTTCACCCACTTCACGACCGACGGTATTTCCGAAGCGGCAGATACGACCGGCACAGGCGATTTCGACCGCGACGGGTACACATCCAACGGCCTCAATGCCACCGTAGGTATCCAGGCCACCGAAAACCTCCGCCTGCAGCCATTCCTGTTCTTCAGCGATTATAAAAGCAGTTTCGACGGCGGCCCGTTCGTGGACAGCAAGCTCAACAAGAACAAATCCAACGCGCTGCATTCCGGCGTCCGTGCGCAATATGACCTTTCGAAAGGCGCCATCTTCGGGAATTTCGCGTACCAGAAAGTGACCCGCGACGACGAAACTGATTGGGGCAAGACCTTTACGGACGGCCGCGCCTATTATGGCGACCTGTACGGTCATTACGACATTACCAGCTGGTTCCAGGTGATGGCCGGCGCGGAATACCGGAAGTCCGAGCTCACCGATACCGCCAACTTCAAAGACGTGAAATACCGTACCCGGGAGCAGCATTCCACCAGTCCGTACGTAGCCCTGTTCCTCAAGGACCTGCATGGCTTCAACATGGAGCTCGGCGGGCGGTACACCCTTCACAGCCAGTTCGGCAACCAGTTCACCTACACCATCAATCCCAGCTACGTGTTTTCGGACAAGTTCAAAGTGTTCGCCAGCGTGGCTTCCGGGTTTAAAGCGCCAACGCTTACTTCACTGTACAGCATTTACGGCAACAAAGACCTGAAAGCGGAAGATGCCGTGAGCTATGAAGCCGGTGCGCAGACGTTCCTGTTCAATAACAAGCTGGACCTTCGCGTGGTAGGCTTCCGCAGGAACATCAAAAACCAGATCTCCTACATCAACTACAAATACATTAACTACAACCAGCAGAAAGATAAAGGCGTGGAAGTGGAAGTGATCGCCCATCCCATCGAAAAGCTCACCGTGAAAGGGTTTTACGCGTATGTAGACGGCGAAGTGACGACCGTTGGCGGCAGCGGGAAAGACACGACGTATTCCAACCTCATCCGCCGGCCCAACCATACCGGCCAGATCGAGATCGGTTTCCAGGCCACCAAAAAGCTGTTCGTCAGCACCACCGTAAAACATACAGGCACCCGTAACGACCTGTTCTACAAGTTCCCCCGGTCGGAAAACGTGGCGCTGGACCCTTACACCATGTGGAACGCTTATGCGGAATACAACCTGGGTAAAGCGCGCGTGTTCTTCAACGCAAATAATATCACCAATAACAAAAAATATTGGGAAATTTACGGCTACGCCACCCTCGGCTTCAACATGCAGAGCGGCGTATCATTTTCATTCTGATCTAAATAACTGACGCATGTCCATCAAACAAATCCAGCCGCGTTTCATCGTATTACTGCTTTTCATCGTAGCGGGCGGCGTACTGCGCATACTTGCCGCAGGCCAGCTCACGCCGTTTTCCAACTTTTCCCCGCTGGGCGCCATGGCGCTTTTCGGCGGTGCGATGTTCGCCGATAAATGGAAGAGCTACCTGTTCCCTTTGCTGGCGCTTTTCCTCAGCGATGTGATCGTGATGAAAACGGTGTATGCGGCGTATGCGGACGGCTTCCTGTTCGAGGGCTGGTACTGGAATTACATCGGCTTCGCCGCGATGGTGCTCATCGGCCAGCTGGTGATCCGCAACGTGAAGGTGCTGCCCGTTCTCGGCGCTTCCATCCTCGCAGCGGTCGTATACTGGCTGATCGTGGACTTCGGCACCTGGATGCGCCCTACCAGCATCGACATGACCACCGGCCTGCCCTTCAGCCGCGATTTCGCGGGGCTCATGAAGTGCTACGCGCTGGGCGTCCCCTTCATCAAAAACACCCTGATTTCCAATGTCGTGTACAGCGGCATCTTCTTCGGCCTGTTCAGCTGGCTGGAAAACAGGGTCCCGGCGCTTTCCGCCCGATAAATCATGAAAAGGCCGGCCGCAAACCGGCCTTTTTTCTTTCACCCAAACCTCCCGAACAATGATCGCCAGTTCTTTCCTCCCCGCAGCCACGCAAATGATCTACGACATGGGCCTCCAGCATTTGCTCGACGGTATCACGTTCGAATGCCCGCCCGCCGCACTGGCCGAAAAGCAGAAAGTGGTCCGCTGCGTGCTCGAAGGCAAACATTACAGCAGCGAGGAAATCGATCGCATCTTTTCCGCGTCCAAAGCACAGGGGAAAAGCTTGTATTACGTGGATGACCCGGTGCTTGCGGCCATCGCGCCGGATGTGATTTTCACGCAGGACGTGTGCGAGGTTTGCCAGATCGATACGCACTGCACCCAGCAGGCCGTTTACAAACTCGAAAAGCAGCCGGCGCTGGTGAGCCTCAGTCCCAATAACCTCGACGATGTTTTCCAGTGCGCCATTACCATTGGCCGCGCCCTCGGCGAAGAAGCCGCCGCTTTCGCATACGTGACCGCGCTCCAGCAAAGGCTCGACGCCGTGGTGGACCGCCTTCGCCAGCACCGCTCGCCCCTCCGCCGCGTGATGATCATGGAATGGATGGCGCCTGTTTACAACTGCGGGCACTGGATCCCTTACCAGGTGGCCTACGCAGGCGGGGTCGACATGCTGTCTAACCCCGCGGGCGATTCCATCGTTACGCCCTGGGAAAAAATCTTCCGCTACGATCCCGAAGTGCTCGTGATCGCTCCCTGCGGGTTCCTCACCGGCCGCTCGCTCGACGAGCTGGATCTCGTCACCAAAGTACCGGGCTGGGAAAACCTCCAGGCCGTCCGAAACAACGAAGTCCATCTCGCGGATTACGATCTTTTCACCCAGCCCAGCGCCAGTACGCTCACCGATGGCGTGGAAGTGCTCGCGCACCTCTTCCATCCCCACATCTTCCCCCCGCCGCAACATTTGCAACATAAATTCCGCTCTATCGATACCCGGGCGGTGACGGCATAAAAAAAGGGCCTTCCAGAACGGAAGGCCCTTTGCTTTTCAATCACTGTTTATTTGATCAACCACATTTCGCCGTTGATATCGTCTGTGCCGCCGAACTGCCGTTGCAGCGCGGCTTTCACCTGTTCGTTATTGGTTTGGTACTCGCGCTGCGGATAGAGCCAGCGACGGGGGATCTTTCCGCCGTTGGCGTTGGCCGGCCCCACATCGAATGTCGGGATGCCGGTGCGGCGGTACTGGTAATAGGCCTGGCGCCCGGAGTTCATGAAGAACGCGAGGTATTTCTGCAGGAGGATCTGCTTCAATCCATCGGCGTTATTCCCTTTGTATTGCGCTTTCGGGGTAGCAGCGTACCAGTTATTGAACACGTCTTCACCCAATCCGTAAAACGCGAACGAAGCCTTGATCCCTTTCTTGTACCAGCTTTCCGCGTCGCCGGGCGCCCATCCGCGCTGAATGGCTTCGGCGATGGAGAAGCAGGTTTCAGGGAAGCCCAGCTGGATGCAGGGCTCACCGCTGCCCGTCTGCCAATAGCGGCGCTCGTTACCGTATGAAAGGTAGCCGTTGGCGTTCTGCGAGGAAAGGTCGCTCAGCACATCGCCCGTTCTGCCGCCTTTGTAGGAAGAAAACCGCGTGGCGAAACCGGGGATGTTGTGATGCTTGGCCGTATCCACCGGCTCGGCGATCTCGAAAGTGCGGGGATCTTTATAGGCCACCATCGTGTCGAGGTAAGTGGCGCCCATATTGTTCCGGCCACGATCGAACCCGCGGTTATAGGGCCCGAGCGGATACCGGTTGTCCTGGATGTTGCCGTTGAATACCACCTGGTAGTTGTCCGTATTCGCTTCCATAATCGGGAAACTCGCGGGCGCGGCGAGGATGGCGGCGAATTTGGCTTTCACCTGGAGGTCGGCATCGTCTGCATGTTTGCTGAGGTTGATGAGTACGCGCAGGCGCGTGGAATTGATGAGCTTGTGCCATTTGTCGAGGTCGCCGTCGAACATAAAATCGCCATTGATCTTGTTTCGTTTGGCGGCGTCGAGGAAAGCTTTCATTTCAGCGGCGGCGGATTCCAGCAGCGCCAGGCTCTGGCGGAACACTTCCTTCTGTGCGTCGTATTTGGGCGTAAAGTTTTCGTTGCCCGACTGCATGGCTTCGCTCATGGGAATGTCGCCGAACTTCATCGTCATATCGATATAGCACCAGGCTTTCAGGAATTTCGCGATGATGAGGTAAGGCTTGTTTTCGTCCCCGCCCAGGCGGTTGGCTTCTTCCTCCATCTTCTGGATGTTGCGCAGCACGTTGTACCGCATGCCCGTGGAGCTCCAGTTGTAGCCCTGGCTGGCATAATAGTCGAAGTTGGAGACCCAGAACTGGTTTTCGCGCTGCGCCTGGTCCCAGGGGTTTTCCTTGAGGTCGATCAGCACGCCGGTGAGTAAAAGCGTGGGTGGGGAAACGGTGGGCTTGTTCGGGTTGTCTTGCAGCCCTTCGAACTTTTTGCACGACGCGGCACCCAAAGTCAGCGCGGCGCATATGAGGATGTTGGTAAGTTTTTTCATGTGATGCTTTTTACGGGATCAGAAGGAAAAATTCAGGTTGATGCCATAGCTTTTCACGGAAGGCGTCTGCAATCCGTTGTTGCCTTCGATGAACTGGTCGAGGTCGATGTTCTTGTATTTGGTGAAATACATGAGGTTCCGCGCCACGAACGATACGTTGGCGGATTTGAACGGCGTCCGCGACAGCTTGCTGGCCGGCAGGTTGTAGGTGAGCGTAACATCGCGGAGCTTCACGAAGGTCTGATCGATGACGTTGGAAATCTCGGCCCCCATGAGGTTGTAAGCCCAGTCCTGGAACGTGGTTTTGTTGGTATTGGGCGCAAATTCCCGGGTATCGGAGATCACGTTGCCGTCGCCGTCGCGCTTCAGTTCCCCTTTGGTCACGATCACGCCATCGCCCGTCCAGTGCGGGATCGGTTTCCCGGTAACGGGGTCGCGGAGCGCGTCTTTCTCCCTTTCAGCAGGCCCGGCGTCTGGGTGACGGCCGCCCTGCCAGAGCTTCTGGTTCACGTAGTTCAGCGTTTTGCCACCTACGCGCCCGTCGAGCAGGAAAGAGAACCGCCAGTCGCCCAAAGTGAACGTATTGCTGAGGCCGCCGAACCAATCGGGCGTAAAATATCCCACTTTCTTTGGCAGCGGGTCCTTCACCGGCAGTCCGTTGCTGCCATAGACGATCTTCCCGTCGGGCGAGCGGTAGAAATCGGTGGTGTAATAAGCGTCGGAGCGCTCGCCGATCTTGATATAGCCCAGCTTCTGCTGGTCGCCGTAAATCTCCTGCAGATAAGGCTTGTAGGTTGTCCAGTTCACCATCACGTCCCACTTGAATTTCCCGGAAGTAACGGGTGTTCCGTTCAGGGTCACTTCCACACCGCGGCGCATATATTTCAGGCCGTTCAGTTTTTTCGACAGGTAGCCGGAAGTCTCGGAAACGGGATTGTCGAACACCTGCGGGCCATCCACGGCGCGGTAATACGCCACATCGAACCCGAGCCTGTTTTTCAGCAGGCGCATGTCTGTCCCCACTTCGAAAGAGGTGCTGAAATACGGCTTGATCTGGTCGTTGAAGATTTTGTCGGCATAATAAGCGGAAGGCATGTTGGCCCAGCGGGTGCCGAGGGTGTAGTTGGCGATGTTGGAATAGATGGAAAGGTCTGCGCCCACGCGCGCCCAGGAGCCGCGCACTTTCCAGTAGTTGATCACTTCCGGCAGTTTCACCATTTCGGACACGATGCCGCTCAGCGATACGGAGGGGTAGAAATACGTGTTGTTGCTGAGCGGTAAGGTGGAAGAGTGGTCCATCCTGCCGGTGAGGCCCAGGAAGAGATAGTTCCGGTACGAAAGGTCTACCGAAGCATAGGCGCTTCCCACTTGCTGCGTGGCCGTGTAGTTGGTAGGCTTGCGCTGCTCGCTGGTGTTCTCGAAGTTATACCACATCGGGATGAGCAGGTCTGCCGTTTCCCCGTAGATGTTCCGGGTGTTCAGCGTCCGGAGGTTGGCACCGGCGTGGGCCGACAGCTCGAAATGACGGCCGAAGTCCTTGTCGTACGTCAACAGGAAATCGGTGTTGTTCTCAAAGTTGTACGTCCACCATTCGCGGTACTTCCCTTTCAGGTTGGCTTCGTAGGCGCCGGCGGAATAGGGGAGCTTGTTGCTTTCGTAGAGGTTGCTGGTATTGATATGCGTGCGCAGCATGGCATTGAAGTTCTTCGCGATCTTGTAGTTCGCGGAAATGTAGCCGTACACGTCGTCTTTATAATATCCGCGCAACCATTCGTTGGCGATGAACCAGGGGTTGTTGTAGCGGAAATACTCGAAGTTATACTGCTGGATGCCCTCTTTCCCTTTCTGCCAGTAGTTCTTCAGGTCGCGCACGTCGAAATCGGCGCCGCCCCAGATGGTCAGATAGTAGATGAAGCTGTTGGGGCCGTAAGCCAGGTTGGGATAGTTGGGCGTGTATTGTTTGTTGTAATTGATGTTCACGTCTACCCGCAGCCGGTCCGTGAAATTCACGCCGCCCGCCAGGTTCACGTTGGTGATGTTGACATGGGTATTGGGCACCTGGCCGCGCTGGTAGGTATGTGAAGCCGAAAGCCGGATGTCCGTTTTTTCGTTCCTCGACGATACGGCTACGTTGGCGGTAGACAGGAAACCGTTGCGGAGGAAGTTGCGGAGGTTGTTGGGCCCGCGTTGCAGCCAGGGCGTGGGAATGGGTTTGCCGGTGGCGGGATCGATGGGACTGTCGAATTGGGGGAGCTCTTTCCATCCGCTGGCGGTGGAAGGGTCTTTCACGTTGAATTTCGGGCCCCACTGGTTGTAGTCCACATCGTTGATGCCGCCGCCTTTACCGTCGCCGAAGGCATATTCGCCGTAATCGCCGGGGCCGTAATCGTTCTGGGTTTCGGGGATGGCGTTGTACCCGGCCTGCAATTGCTGGCTGGTGTTGAAATCGACGCGGGTGCCGGAGGTGCCGCGCTTGGTGGTGATCTGGATGGCGCCGTTCACGCCGCGGGAGCCGTAAAGCGCGGAGGCGGTGGGGCCTTTGAGCACGGAATACGACTCGATGTCGTCCGGACTGAGGTTCCAGGAATCCGAGCTGATGGGCACCCCGTCTACCACGATGAGCGGTTTCACGCCGCGGAGGCGGATGTCTGGGTTGCCGAAGAGGTTGGGGTTGGAAGCGATGAGCAGGCCAGACACTTTGCCCGAGAGGGAGTTGACGGCATTGGGCTCACGGGCCTTCACGAGGTCGGCGCCTTTGACTTCCTGCACGGAAAAGCCGACGGCTTTCTTTTCTTTCTTGATGCCGAGGGCGGTTACCACTACTTCATCGAGCGATTTTTTGTCGGTAACGAGGATGATGTTGACGGATGATTGTCCTGCCACGGGCACTTCCTGCCGGAGGAACCCGAGCGAAGAGAAAACGAGCACTGCGTCGGAAGCGCAGCTGATGGAGAAGTTACCGTCGCCGCTGGTGACGGTGCCTGTGTTGCCACCTTTGACTTTAACGGTGACGCCGGGGACCGGCTGGCTGTCTTCGGACACGACCTTGCCCGAAACCAGGTGTTGCGCCCAGGCGGGGGCGCAAGGCAGGGCGAGTGCGAGCGCCAGGAGCGCTACCCTGAGAAGTGGTTGTAAAATGTGATGCATAAAGGAAAGGATTAAGCGTTTTGCGAAACAAAAATGAGGGCATTGTATAAACCAAATGTTAAGTATTACTAAATTTAATAGTATAGAAATATTAAAATAATAATTCCTTAACACGCCAAACTCCGTGGAAAAAACCAAACGCACGAACTTCGTTCAATAGCAATCTGACAGCCTATTACAGTAGATTTTGATCTAGATTTAAAAAAAACTCCGGGGAAACTTTTCCCGAATTTAAAGAATTTTCATAATTTACAAATATTAAACTCTAAGAGGGTGACAGGTTGGATATACTAAACACACGTTACTATGATCCACAAAAGGCTTCAACAACCGTCGGGCATATTTTTCATCGCCTGGTGCCTCCTTGCCTCCTTCGGCACGTATTTCTGTATGTATGCATTCCGGAAGCCCTTTAATACCGGGCTTTATGAGGGCCTGACCCTGTTCGGGCTGGGGTACAAAACAGTGTTGATCATCGCGCAGGTAATGGGGTATATGGTCTCCAAGTTCGCCGGCATCAAGATAATTTCGGAATTGCGCCCGGAGCAGCGCATCCGGCTCGTGGCGTGCCTGATCGGGTTTGCATTGCTCGCCCTGCTGGGGTTCGCGCTCGTTCCCCATCCCTATAATTTCTTCTTCCTTTTCCTCAACGGCCTCCCCCTGGGGATGGTCTGGGGCGTGATCTTCAGCTTCCTCGAAGGCCGCCGCTTCACGGAGATCCTGGGCATGGGGCTCAGCATTTCCATCATCGCCGCCTCCGGCATCCTGAAAACCATTTACCTGGAAATACAGTCGCTGCTCCCCTGGATCACCGAATTCTGGATGCCCTTCGTCATCGGCCTCCTGTTCATCCCGCTCACCTGCCTGTTCATCTGGATGCTCTCCGTCATCCCCGCCCCCAGCGAAACGGACAAGCTCCTCCGCGCCGAGCGCGCCCCCATGACCCCGGCCGATAAGTCTGGCATCGTGCGGAACTTCTGGCCGGGACTACTCTGCATCCTCCTTATTTATTGCCTGCTCACCACTCTCCGCGATTTTCGCGACAATTTCAGCGTGGAAATCTGGAACGAGATCGGCGGCAACCACTGGAGCCGGGGCATCCTGGCGCAAACGGAGCTCATCAGCACGGTGATCGTGGTGGTCTGCGTGTCGTGCCTGTCGCTCATCCGCAATAATATCCGTGGGTTATGGGCCACCAAAGGCCTGATCGCGATCGGCATCCTCATGACGGGCGCCAGCACACTGCTCTACCACCGCCAGGCCATCGGCCCTTACAGCTGGATGCTGACGCTGGGCACAGGACTCTTCCTGGCCTATATACCCATCCAGGTGGCGCTGTTCGAAAGACTGATCGCGCTGTTCAAACTGAAAGCCAACGCCGGTTTTTTCGTGTACGGCTGCGACGCCATCGGGTACCTCGGCAGTGTGGGGCTTTTGCTCTACCGCGAGTTTTTCATGAAAGACCTCCGCTGGAGCCGCGTGCTCATGCAGTTCAGCTACCTGCTCTGCTTCGCCTGTCTTGCCCTGTTAATCACCGCTTTCGTATATTTCAACCGCAAACACGGCATCCGCAACCTCTTCCG
>NZ_JBNNSF010000001.1:612501-1505208 GCF_050277495.1 Chitinophaga sp. NPDC101104
CAGTTCAGCTACCTGCTCTGCTTCGCCTGTCTTGCCCTGTTAATCACCGCTTTCGTATATTTCAACCGCAAACACGGCATCCGCAACCTCTTCCGTAAAACGGAAGCGCCCGTAACGCCGGACCTGCACAACTTTACAATACATTTATGAAGAAACTGTTATTCACACCCGGCCCGCTCACTACTTCGCACACCGTAAAAGCCGCTGCCATGGAAGACATGGGCTCGCGCGACACCGCGTTCGTGACCACCGTGAAAGAGATCCGCGAAGCATTGCCTATACTGGGCCATGTGTCGAAAGAAGAAGGGTATGAAACCGTGCTGATGCAGGGTTCCGGCACCTTCGGCGTGGAAAGCGTCATCAGCAGCGCCATCGGCGAAAACGACCATTTGCTGGTATTGAGCAACGGCGCTTACGGCGAGCGCATCGTAAAAATGTGCGCCATCCACAAACTGCCGCACACCGTGCTCCGCTTCGAAGAAGACGAAATAACAGACCCCGCCGCCGTGCGCCACCAGTTGGAGCAGGCGCCCCACATCACGCATGTGGCCTGCATCCACAGCGAAACCACTACCGGATTATTCAATCCCATCGAAGCCATCGGCGCCATTTGCGCGGAACTCGGCAAAACGTTCATCGTAGATGCCATGAGCAGCTTCGGCGGCGTGGAGATCGACATCCGCAAGGCCCATATCCAGTTCCTCGTATCCTCTTCCAACAAATGCATCGAAGGCATCCCCGGGTTCGCGTTCGTGATCGCGGAAAAAGCTGCGCTCCTCAAAACGAAAGGCCAGGCCCGCAGCCTCAGCCTCGACCTGTATGAACAATGGAACGGCCTCGAAACGAACGGACAGTTCCGCTTCACTCCGCCCACGCTCAGCATCATGGCTTTCCGCCAGGCGATGCGCGAACTGGAGGAAGAAGGCGGCATCCCCGCACGCGAGGCGCGCTACCGCAAAAACAAGGAAACGCTCGACAAGGGAATGGAAGCCCTCGGCTTCGTGCAGTACCTGCGCCCGGAAATCCAGGGGCACATCATCACGTCGTTCCTCTATCCCGACGATCCTTCCTTCCAATTCGAAGCATTTTACCAGGCGCTCAGCGACCGCAACTTCGTCATCTATCCCGGCAAACTGAGCAAAACCAATGCCTTCCGCATCGGCAACATCGGCCAGATCTTCCCGGAAGACGTTTCCGCGCTCGTGCAGGCCATCGGCGAGATCATGCAAAAAGAAGCTGCTCTTTCCAAATAACCATTTTTCAACGCAACTAAAAAAAGGCGCATCCATCACCGGGTGCGCCTTTTCCATCTTCCGCAAAAAAGAAAACGGCCACGGAAATCCGCGGCCGTAATCATGCAAACAATAACTGAGCCTTGTTACCAGGGCAGTGAAAACGTTTTGACGTATGTGAAGCATTTCATGGCTTCGATCACACCTTCCTTGATGCCCAGACCGGAATCCTTGATGCCGCCGAAGGGCGAGCTTTCGATCCGGTAACCGGGCACTTCGTTGATGTTGACCGTTCCCATGCGGAGGTTTTTCACCGCATGGAGCGCCTTTTCCATGTCTTTTGTAACAATACCGGAGGATAGCCCGAAAGCCGTACCATTGGCCAGTTCGATGGCGTCTTCAAGGTTTTTCACTTTCATGACGGGCGCCAGCGGACCGAAAGATTCCTGTACAACCATTTGCGCGTCGCGGGGAACGTCGGTGATAACGGTGGGCTCAAGGAGCGCGCCGGTCCTGCGGCCGCCGATGCGCACTTTCGCGCCCTGGGCCACGGCTTTGTTCACCACATCTTCGAGATATTTTGCCGCGGGCTCGTCGATCACCGTACCAACGCGCGTTTCGGGCAATTCGGGATCGCCGGCCAGGTATTCCTTCGTTTTCTCGATCAGTTTTTCCACGAACGCATCGTGAATGCTTTCCTGCACGAGGATGCGCTTCACCGCGGTACAGCGTTGTCCGGAGTTGCGGTACGCGCCTTCGGCGGCGAGGGTTACGGCGAGCTCCATATCCGCATCTTCGAGGATGATCAGCGGATCGTTGCCGCCCAGTTCGAGGATCACTTTCTTATATCCTGCCTGCTTCGCGATGATCTTTCCCACCGCCACGCTGCCGGTGAAAGACACGAGCTCCACGCGCGGGTCTGTCACCAGCACTTCGGCTACTTCCGCCGTAGGTCCGAGCAATACGCTCAGCATGGCCGGCGGCAGCCCTGCTTCGTACAGCAACTCCACGAAACGAACGGCCGTAAGCGGCGTTTTTTCGGAAGGCTTCAGGATGACGGGTGTTCCCGTGGCGATGGCCGGCGCGATCTTGTGCGCCACCTGGTTCAGCGGGTGGTTGAAGGGCGTGATGGCCACCGCGAGCGACAACGGTTCGCGGGTCGTGAATATTTTGCGGGCCTTGCCCTGCGGGGAAATATCGCAGGAGAAGATCTGTCCGTCGTCTTTGAGCGATTCCAGTGCCGCGAAGTGCAGCACATCCCGCGCGCGGCCCACTTCATAGCGCGCCTCGCGGAGGGCGAGCCCTGCTTCGGAAGTGATCAGCCGGGCAAAATCCTCTTTACGTTCCTCGAGCAGCTGCCGTGCCTTATCGAGCACCGCGAAGCGCTCGTAGCGCGTTTGTTTTACGTTGGCGGAAAGTCCGGCTACGATAGCAGCTTCGGTGTCTTTCCGGGTAGCCAGCGATACCGTTCCGGCCAGGCGGCCGTTGTACGGACTGCGCACTTCCAGCTTTTGCGCGGAAATGACGGGCTCGCCGGCGATGTATCCTGTGAGCGACAAAGTTGCGTCTGGTGCAATGGTGTTTGACATAACAGGTATTAATTGAGCGTGGTACCGTTTACGGTAAAATCGAAGACATCGAAGTTGCGGGGGTCGCCGCCGGCTTTGCTGCGGTAGGCGGCTTTCAGCGGGTGCGAAATGAGCAGGGGCACCATTTCTTCGTAGCGGCCGCCATGCGAGCGCAGGCCGGAGTCGAGCGCGGAGAGGTCGTGGTGCGCGGGAGTGCGACCTACCACTACGTCGCGGGCGGAAAGTACCACCAGGTCGGCGATGCGGTCGGCGGGCTGCTCCAGCAGGTGAACGGCCATGTCCCTATTATGCACTTCGGTAATACCAGGCTGTGCCTGCAGCCAGCCGGCCACTTCCGTTTCGCTCACACCTTCGGGCAGGTGAACGGCCACGTAGGAGCCGAGGGCGCCGTGGTGTTTCACGTAAGGGTCGGTGATGGGGCAGATCACGCGGAAGCCGGGGCCGAATTTTTCGGTGAGCATCGTTTCCACGTACAGCACATTGGGCGTGCCGTCTTCCTTCTGTTTGGCGTTCATGCCATGGTCTGCCGTAGCGCCGATAACGGCACCTGCCGCCAGGAGCCTTCCCAGCTCATGGTCGATGGCTTCGTAGAACGCCAGCGAGGGACCATCCTCGGGAGCAAAGGTATGCTGCATGTAGTCGGTCAGCGAGAGGTAGAGGAAATCGGCGAGGCCTTTTTCGATGAGCGCTACGCCGGCGCGGAGCACGAAGAGGCTGGCGTCTGCGCTATAGATCGCGGGGGTGGGGAGGCCGAGCACGGTTTCGACGTTGCCGATGCCGTGAGTGGCTTCCTGTGCCTGGTTGGCTTTTTCGGCGGAGAACGCGATGCCGGTCATCTTGTGGCTGAGGATGTCGCGGAGTTTTTCCTTGGCGGTAACCACCGCTACCTTGCGGCCGGCGTTGGCGGCGGCGGCAAGGATGGTTTCTGAGCGGAGGTATTCCGCGGAGTTCATCATCACTTCCTCTTTACGGTCGGTGTCATAGAAGAAATTCCCGCAAATGCCGTGCACGGCCGGCGTTACGCCCGTTACGATGGAGGAGTTATTGACGTTGGTGAACGACGGCAGTGCGCCGCGGACCATGCCCCGGTAGCCTGAAAGGGTCATTTTTTTCAGGTTGGGCATCCGGTCGTGCGCCAGCGTGATGTCGAGGTATTCATCGGCGGAGCCGTCGAGGCAGATTACGACTACCGGTTGCGCCGGAGGTGTGTAGGTTTTGCCGTTTACGGTGAAGGATCGGGTGGAAATTGACATATGACTGAGTTTATAAATGCTAACTATTGAGTAGTAAAAGTAAACATTTTTACACAAGTCCGCTGTTAATTTTTTATGAATGATTTCCGCTGGGGAAATTATTTTTCCCCTTCTTGGAAGAAATAAATAACGAGGAGCAGGGCGGTATCGTCGCCCACATTGGAGGGTTTATGGCCGAGGCGGCCGTCGAAAAAGATGGAATCGCCGGCTTCGAGGATGTATTTTTCGTTGTTGATGAGGTATTCCACGGTGCCGGAGATCACGTATTTGTATTCGTAAGCGTCCGTTTTCACGATCTGGTTGCGGCGGGCGCCGGGTTTGAGTTCGAGGAGCACCACATCTGTAGGGCCGCCTTTGAGGTTGCGGGTGAGGACCCTTTTATAGAGGAATCCTTTCGCGTTTTCCTTTTCGAAGTGCTGGTATTGGTCTTTTTTGATGATGAGGACCTTGGCCGCCTGTTTTTGCTGGTTGATGTCGTTGAAAAACTCGTTCATGTCCAGGTTGAGGGCCCGGATGATATTGACTAGCACGAGCAGGGAGGGAACGGTGCGGTTGTTCTCGATCTGGGAAATGAGGCCTTTGCTCACGTCGGCTTTATTGGCCAGTTCCTGCACCGTAATGCCTTTCGCTTTCCGTTTTTCCTTGATTTTATTGCTGATCTGAATAATGATGTCTTCCTGCATCGTGTGTTCGTTTTACCTGGATGAAATTCGCCGATATTCCCGCCAAATTAGCTATTTTAAGGCATATTCGGCTGAGAGAAAACCTTACTTTTGCCAAAATTTCATCATATGTTCAGTATCGACCAGATCGTTACCGTTAGTTTTACCCTGTTTGCCGTGATCGATATCCTGGGGTCTATCCCGGTTTTGCTGTCGCTGAAGGAAAAGATCGGGGAAATCAATGCCGTGAAGGCCACACTGGCTTCCGGCGTATTGATGGTGGCGTTTTTACTGGGTGGAAAGGCGTTTTTGAACCTGATGAGTGTAGACCTGCAATCGTTCGCCGTGGCGGGCTCTATCGTGATCTTCATCATCGGCCTGGAAATGATCCTGGGGATCGAGTTCTTCAAAAGCGACCAGGACACCAAGACCGGAAGCCTCGTTCCCATCGCCTTCCCCCTCATCGCAGGCTCGGGCACCCTCACTACCATCATGTCGCTCAAAGCCGATTTCGGGGATTACAACATCCTGGTGGGCATCGTCCTGAACCTGCTGATCATCTACATCGTGCTCCGGTCGCTGAGCTACATCGAGCGCATCCTCGGAAAAGCAGGCCTGATGGTGCTCCGCAAGTTTTTCGGGGTGATATTGCTGGCCATTGCGGTACGTATTTTCAAAAGCAACATCGGCACTTTATAAAATTCTTCCTAAATATTCATTTTTCCATTACATTTGCATTCCTTCAAAAGGCCCGGCCTCGTAGTACAATGGATAGTATAAGAGTTTCCGAAGCTCCAGATACAGGTTCGATTCCTGTCGAGGCTACCAAAAAAACCCGCAAACGCTGTTTGCGGGTTTTACTTTTCCCCCAATCACCACATATGGCCCGAAAGTTCCGGGCCTGTTACATCCGGAATCATTACATTTAAGCCCAAATTCCTATACCCATGTATACCCAAACTGAAGAAAACGTACTCGGCGAAGAAATCGTGTTAACCGAAGCCTCCACCGGCAAGCGATTCGCCAATTTCCTGATCGACCTGGCTGTTTTTTACGCCACCATTTTCCTGATCGCCCTCGTTGTTGCCGTGATTTTCGGCCCGGAAGTATTCGATTATGAAGAAACTTCCGCGAACTCACTGATCGACAGACTGATCACACTGATCCTTTACGGTATCTTCCTCGGCCTTGTCGAAGGGCTCTGTAAAGGAAAAACCCTCGGCAAACTGATCACCAAAACCCGCGCCGTGAAAGAAGACGGCAGTCCCGTTGATTTCGCACATGGATTTAAGCGCGGCCTTGTGCGCATGGTCCCTTTCAACGGATTAAGCGCCTTCGGCAGCCCTTGCTACCCCTGGCACGACAAATGGACGAACACGCTGGTGATCGACGAAAAACAGAGCACTGTCCCCAACGAATCCGGCAACTGATCCGATCGCAGGAATCCCATTCTCATCGAATTGAATCCGGAAACGTTTTTATTGCGAAAAACTGTTAATAGCGGAACGTTCGGTGCAACACACCGACGCTTCACTACAAAAAAAGCTGACCGATCTAACCCGGTCAGCTTTTTTTTCGAAAATGTTTTCCAATCACTCCCTCACTATTTGATTGCATAAATCCTGTACGCAACTTTCCCCACGTCTGTCAACCGCCCCACCCCGATGGCAACGGTACGGTTCAGCCAGGCGTATTTCGGGGAACTGGTCTCGAAAACGGGGTTCGAGCGGAAATAGTAATCCGACGGCGATAGTGTATGTCCCTTCCCAGCGCCAATAACGGCGTTGGTTTTCGCGTCGGCGAACAGATATCCCTGGTATGTGATGTAGATCAGCGCCCCGTCGTCTGTCTGGATCGTGGCGCGAACGTCCATTTTAAAAGTGAGGGAGTCGGCAACAATCCCCCATTCCCCACCGCCGGGCAGCACTTTCCCGTTGACTTTACCTTTTACGGTTCCGCCGGTGGCGGGATAGATGACGCGCGTGCCGGGCAACACTTTGCCCACCATTTGCGGCGCCGACAATTCGAGCTCCATGTCGAAAATAAATTCAGATTTCAGTTCCTGCGAAAATAGCTGCTGCTGAATGCAAGTGGAAAGGATGAAAAGCGTGATAATGAATTTGTGCATATATGATAGGTATAATGCACATAAAGATAAATTTATGCCCATAAAAAAACGGCGCCCGTCTGCAACAGGCGCCGTGAGGGTTATGACAAAGGAATATAGGCTTAGTGCGTTTGCTTGAGCGCTCCCTGGCTCCGGTCGATCTGCTGTTGCGGAATGGGGAACGTTTCGTCTTTGGCGTCGAAAGTAATGTTCTCGAAGGCAGACAGGATATTACCTTCGAAGCCCGAGTAACTTTCGATCGTTTGCTTGGCGATGCCCCAGCGCACGAGATCGTAGAAGCGATGGCCTTCCAGGGCCAGCTCCAGCCTGCGCTCGAAGCGGACCGCGTTGCGCGCCATGTCTTGCGACGTAAACGCCAGGTAAGGCTTCACGTTATAAGCCGCTGCAGGCGTGCCGCCCACCGTTCTTCCCGGCAGATTGGCGGCCCGGGCGCGCACCTTGTTCACGAGCGCAAGCGCCGCCGCCAGGTTGTTTTTCTCGACATAGATTTCCGCTGCCATCAGATACACGTCTGCCAACCGGATGATGTTCACGTTCAGGCTCGTCACGTAGTTGGCGCCGGCAACGGTTTCGGTACCGCGGGCCGATGCGTCTACCATGTGTTTCACGGCAACGAACGGACCAGCATACGCCGGGTCGCGGATCCAGGCGTCGCCTGGCATGATGCCCCAGTCGCGGTAAGGAACGCCGCGGCGGCCAACGGTATAATCGAGGCGGGGATCGAATGCGAGGGATTTATTCACCTGGTAGTTATCCTTGGCGGCACCCGTCAGGCCGAAATCGGACAGGTACGGATTGGTGCGGTAGCTGCCGTCGAGCATGGGAAGACCAGCGGCGGTTACGCGGAAGGAATTCACCAGGTCGAAAGTAGGCTGGAAGAATCCGCAGCAGGAAACCGGCGCGGTACCATAGAAACCGCCGAGCATATCGCCCACGTTGGCGTTATCGCCGCTACCGTCCGGGTTGATGGCGTGCTGTGCGGCGAAGATGCTTTCGGGGCCGTTTTCCTTCACTACGTTGAAGTTATCGTCGAAGGGAAGCGTCGTAATGTCGGGCCTTGCGCCGATAACGGCCGTGAACAGCGGCAATGCTTCGTCGTACTTTTTCTGGTAGAGATATACTTTGCCCAGGTACGCCTGCGCAGCCGTCTTGTTGGCGCGGCCGGGATCCGCCATGGTAACCGGAAGGTTGTCCATCGCGAATTTGAAGTCGGCTTCGATCTTCGGATACACTTCGCCTTCGTTGGTGACTTTCAATGCGTCTTCAGGCGACATCGTTTCATCCACATAGGGAAGTTTGGAGAAAGTCCTGCGGAGGAAGAAGTAATAGTGCGCGCGGAGGAAGCGGGCTTCGGCCTCTACTTCCTTGGCCCTTGTGTCGGAGAGTTTGTCGGTAGAACCGGCCTGTACCAGTTTCAGCAGCCGCAGCGTGTTGTTACAACGGGCGATGCCTTCGTAATACCGGTTCCACATGATCTCGGTATTATCGTTGGTGGGCGACACATCGTGCAGCTCTACCTGGTTCATGTTGGGCTGGTCGCCGTTATTACTGCCTTTGTGGGCGTTATCGGCGCCTACTTCCCCGAACAGCCACTGGCTGGGTGCGGAGGAATAGTTGCCCCAGGTACCGGAAACGTTGCCGTTTACCAGGCCGTATGCGCCTGTCAGCATACCTTCCACACCCCGGGCGGATTTGATCTGATCCTGGCTCAATTCTCCCTGGGGATTTCTTTCCAGGAAGTCTGAGCCGCAGGAGCCCAGTACTGTAGCGCATGCCACTAATATGATGCTATGAATCCTTTTCATGTTCAAATACTTTTAAATTAGAAACCTGCACTGAAACCGATTAAAAACTGGCGAGACACGGGGTACACGCCAAAGTCCACGCCCAAAGCCGAGAAAGTGGAGTTGGTCTGGCTCACTTCAGGATCAAGACCAGTGTACTTTGTGAGCGTAAACAGGTTGGATGCGCCTACATATGCACGCAGCGTGCGCATGTTGCCCTTGAACCAGTTGTCAACCTTAAAGTTGTAACCGATCTGGAGGTTCTTCATGCGGAAGTAGCTACCGTCCTGCACATAATATCCGGAAGACGCCAGTTCGTAGTCAGACGCTTTGCGGTTCGGCGTATGGATCCTGGAGTTCGGGTTGGTGGGAGACCAGCGGTCGAGCATACGCACGCTGGCAGTACCGTCGAACGTGCTGAAGTCCGTAAAGTAACGGGTGGCTTCATACAGGTCGTTGCCCTGCGAACCGTTGAAGAACATGGCCAGGTCCCAGCTTTTGTACTTGGCGTTGATGCCGAAGCTGTACAGGAAGTCGGGGTGCGGGTTGCCGATGATGGTACGGTCGGCCGGGGTGATCTGTCCGTCTCCGGTAACATCCACGTATTTGGGGCCGCCTACGCGCGCACCGCTGTATTTCGGGCTTTTCGCGAGATCGTCCGCGCTGGTATAAACACCATCCCATTTGTAACCGTAGAAGGAACCGAAGGGCTCACCCGGACGGAGGATCGTGGTTTGAAGGCTACGGAAAGTACCATACACCTGCTCCTTCACGGAAGGCGCCAGCGCTACTACCTGGTTCACGTTACGGGAAACGTTCACGTTCACGTCGAGCTTGAAGGGTTTGTTTTCACGCTGACCGTAATGATAACCCAATCCCAGTTCGATACCGGTATTTTTCATATCGCCGATATTCACGAAAGGCGCAGCGCCCATACCGATGGAGGCCGACGGCAGGGGAACCGGGTACAGCATGTCGGTGGTTTTACGGTTATACCAGTCGATGGCACCGTCGAATTCACCGTCAAGCAACGTAAAGTCGAGACCGATATTGAAGGATTTGAGCTCCTCCCATTTCACGTTCTCGTTTTTATATGCTTTCTGCCAAACGCCTCCGGTAACCGACTTCCCGTTGAAGGGATAGAAGGCGTTGGCGATAAGGCTTTCGTAACGGTCGATGTACTGGAACGCGGGGATACGCTGGTTACCGGTAATACCGTAACCTGCGCGCAGTTTCAGATCGGTGATGAACTTGTTGCCTTTGAGGAAATCTTCTTCAGACAGGCGCCATGCCACGCTTCCTGCAGGGAAGGTACCATACCGGCTGTTTTTGCTGAAGTTGGAAGATCCGTCGCGGCGTACCGTGAGGCTCAGGAGGTAACGGTCGCGGTAGGAATAATCCGCCCGGCCGAAGATGGAGAACAGGGAGCCCACACCGCCGCTGGACGTGTTGTTGATGTTGGACGCACCGGCGGGGAGATAATAATAATCCGTCAGCCCGAGCAAGAAGTAATCGTTACGACCGGCAGACAGGAAGCGGTTGCGGGAGCGGAACGCTTCCGTACCGGCGAGCACTGTCAGTGAATGTACGTTGGCTACTTCCCATTTGTAGGTCAGGGTATTGGTCCAGGTCCATTCGGTGTTGAAGCCCTGGTTTTCCGACATGCCGTTGGCCGCGCTGCCTTCGGAGAATTCGAGGTTCGGGTAGGTGAGCGAAATGCCGCTGTAGTTTTCGTAGCGTAACCCGAAAGAGGTTTTGGCCACGAGCCCTTTCACGAGGTCCACTTCACCGAATACGTTCCCGAAGAAGAAGTTTCTTTTCTGGACATTGTCTTTAGCACGATAAAGCAGCGCCAGGGGGTTCTGGGCGTTGCCGAGCTTATCGCCGCGGCTGCCGGCGAAGTTGCCCATAATATCATATACAGGGATGATCACGGGGATGCGGTATGCAAAGCCGAGGGCGCTGCCTTCGCCCTGGTAGTCGCCGGAAACGTTGGGGTTCACACCTACGCCCACAAATTCTTCGTAGCTGTACTGCATATTTTCGCCGAAGCGGAAATGGTTGTTGAACGCGGAGAACCGGGTGTTGGCGCGACCGTTGTAGCGGTTATAGCCGGTGTGGCGGATGGTGCCTTTCTGGCCGAGGTAACCCGCGCCGATGGCGTAGGTGGCGTTATCGCCGCCGCCGTTTACGCCCAGCTGAACGTTACGGATGGGCGCGGTCTGCGAGATTTCGTCGAACCAGTTGGTACCTTGCTTGTTCGCTTTGGTGATCTGGTAAAAGGTTTCGCTGGCGCGGCTGTAGTTATAGCGGGAAGGGTCTGCATCGGCAGCGGTTACTTTCTGTCCCGTCACTTTTCCGGCCACGAGGTACTCGGGAAGCGTCGGCGTGGCACCGGTGCCGTAGTTGTTGCCGGTGGTGCCTTCCTGGCCCGGGGTTTGGCCGGAGTTCCGGAATGCTTCGTAGACGTATTCCGCGTATTGTTGCGGGTTCATCATTTTGGGGAAGGCATTCTTGTTGGGCACCTGCGTACCGAAATAAGAGCTGAGATTGATCTTCGGCGGGCCTTTCACGCCCTGGCGGGTGGTGATGATCACAACGCCGTTGTTGGCGCGGGCACCGTAGATGGATGCAGAAGATGCATCTTTCAGTACCTGCATGGTTTCGATGTCGTTCTGATCGAGCCACGAAAGTTTGCCTTCATACGGCACACCGTCGATTACGAACAGGGGATCGTTGTTGTTGATGGTACTGAAACCGCGGATACGGATCTGGGGCGTGGCACCGGGGGCGCCGTCGCTGATAATCTGAACACCGGTGGCCTTACCCTGGAGTGATTCCACGGGACTGGCCACTGGCTGCTGTTTCATCTGGTTTACGTTTACTACGGCCACCGCACCGGTAAGGTCTTTCACGCGTTGCGCGGAATAACCCGTTACCACTACTTCATCGAGCGAAGTATTGGAAAATGCCAATGTAATGTCGTAGGATTTGCCCGCCGCAATGGCTACTTCCTGGGCAGTGAAGCCGATGCTGGAAATCATGAGAATGTCTCCGGTGTTGGCCTGGATGGTGAATTCACCATTTTCGTTGGTGACGGTGCCTTTGCTCGTGCCCTTGATTTGCACGGCGGCGCCGGGAACAGGCTGCTTGTCTTGTTCACTGATCACTTTGCCTTTAACGGTTTGTACCTGTTGAAAATACAGGCCGGAGGCTATGGAAGCGTGAACGGAAAGGGGACCGGATAGTGCGGCGGTAAGGAAAAAGGTTCCGCTTATCGCTTTTGTCAAAAAAGCAATATTCCTCTTTTTTTTCATATTTTTGATGCGTTATAGTTCAGCGAAGATTTTTGAACTGTATCTCGGCAAAGCTTCTCCCGGCTTTGCCTGCCGGCAATACTCCCATATTGCCGGTTTTATGTGTAAAGCCTATTTATCTGTCATAACATGGGATTTTAAAAGTGAATAAAATGCCGCGTACACGGCACAACCGTCTACACCGGTCACAAACAGGCATACGTCTGCAGATACGGGCCTGCCGTCGGTTTTTAGAATGGACTATTAAGACTGGTTTGAACTGACGTGGTTCAACTATATCGATTCTGATTTTTGGTTTTCTCTCTTGAGCCGGTTCCCATAAAACGTTTTTTAGTGAATGGACATATTCGATCTAACCTGATAAAAATGGACATCCCAGGGACGTTGCTGGATTATAGAATGGCGGAGGGTTAATGCATGAGGTTCATGCGTTTCCAGTAACGGTGGAATTTTTCTCGTTCAAATAATATTAGTATTTAATAAAAGTACATGATCTTTTATACATATCCAAGCACTGCGATAAAATCTTCTGCCCGATTTTATAAACATAGCTTTAATTGACGATCGGCAGACGATTCTTCCGGAAGCCGCACCAACATTGCTGCCTGCGCTACGCTATTCCGGCCCCGGATGTGGCTCACCTTATCCGGAGACGTGCCACTTCCCCTTTGGTACCATCCCTTTTCAAAAAAAATTCCCATCCACTCAAACTTGCTTGCGGTTCCTCTGTTTCAATAATAAAAACTCCGCATGAAACGCTCCTACCGAAAAACGGACATGCCCGTCGAACAAATCCGGCAGCTCCTTGAGCCCGGGCCCATCGTGCTCGTCAGTTCCCGGTGGCAAAACCGTAACAACATTATGACCATGGGCTGGCACTGCGTCATGGAATTCTCGCCTTCCCTCATCGGCTGCATGATCACCGCCACCAATCACAGTTTCGATATGGTCCGCCAAAGCGGGGAATGCGTCATCAACATCCCCACCGCCGATATGCTGGATACCATCATCGGCATCGGCAACACTTCGGGCCGGAGCGTCGACAAATTCAAAAAATTCCACCTCACACCCGGCGAAGTCGCCACCGTATCTGCTCCCGTTATCGAAGAATGCTACGCGCATTTCGAGTGCCGCGTGGCCGACCGGAAAATGCTGGAGAAGTATAATTTCTTTATTTTGGAAGTCAAGAGAGCAACGGCGGCCGTTTGGCCCAGGTACCCCCGCACCGTGCACTATCGCGGCAACGGGGTGTTCATGGAATCCGGCCGCAACATCGCCCGGCCCGAAAAATTCAGGCCGCAAAACCTATAATACGATATGGAGCATCAGTTTTTCCTCTTCATCCTGCTGGTAATTTTCATCCAGCTGCTCGTTATGCTGTCGCAGAAAGTCCGCGTCGCCTATCCCATCATCCTGCTGCTGGGCGGGCTTTCGCTTTGCGCCATTCCCGGCATCCCGGCCGTGGCCATCAATCCGCAGTACATCTTCGTCATCTTCCTCCCTCCATTATTATATGAAGCGGCTTGGTACACTTCGTGGAAAGACCTCTGGCGCTGGCGCCGCGTCATCGGTTCGTTCGCCTTCATCATGGTGATCGTTACCTCCTTCATCGTAGCCTGGGTGAGCAGCTCCTTCATCCCGGGATTCACCATGGCGCTGGGTTTCCTGCTGGGAGGGATCGTATCGCCGCCAGATGCCGTCAGCGCCACTTCGGTGCTCAAATACGTAAAAGTCCCCAAACGGCTCTCGGCCATCATCGAAGGGGAAAGCCTGCTGAACGATGCATCCAGCCTCATCGTCTTCCGCTTCGCGCTCGTGGCGGTAGACTCCGGCCGGTTCGTTTTCCAGGAAGCCGCCATTAGTTTCGTCACCGTGATCTTTATGGGCATCGCCATCGGGATCGCCGTGGCCATCGTCTATTATTTCCTGCACAGCAAGCTCCCCACTTCCGCGAATATGGACATCGTGCTCACGCTCACCGCGCCGTACGTGATGTACCTCACCGCGGAAATGTTCCATTTCTCCGGCGTACTGGCCGTGGTGAGCGGGGGATTGTTCCTTTCCTACCGCAGCCACAAATTCCTGTCGGCCGGCAGCCGCTTGCGGGGCACATCGGTCTGGAGCGCCGTCGCCTTCGTGCTCAACGGGCTGGTGTTTTTGCTCATCGGGCTGGAGATGCCTGTCGTCATCCGCGACCTGGGCCCCGTTTCGCTGGGCAGCGCCATCGGTTACGGCGTGCTTATCACGATGGTGCTCATCGTCACGCGGCTGGCCTGTACGTATTTCGCTTCCGTGTTCACCGTGTTCATCAGCAGGTTCATCACCACGGCGGATCCCAGCCCCGGCTGGAAAGGCCCGCTGATCTTCGGATGGGCGGGCATGCGCGGCGTGGTATCGCTGGCGGCGGCACTTTCGTTGCCGTTCTCCTTCCCGCAGCGCAACCTCATCCTGTTCATCACGTTCACCGTTATCCTGCTCACGCTCGTGGTGCAGGGGCTGTCGCTCCCCTGGCTCGTGAAAAAACTGGACATGGAAGATGCGGACCATCCCAAACCGGTGGAAGAGCAAGACCATATCGTCCGCGAAAAACTGGCGGCACTCGGCATCCGGTATCTCGACGAACATTACGCAAACGAGTTGGCGAACAACGTTCCGCTACAGCATCTGCGGGCGCGGTACGTGGCGGAGGAACTGGCGCGGGGGAATGTGGCCGACGGCGATCATGAGGTGTACCGCAAAGTGGCGTTCGAGCTGCTGGAGGTGCAGCGGAATTATTTGCTGGAGATCAATGCGGCGTCGTATAGTACAGACGACGGGGTGATCCGGAAATACCTGGGGCTGCTGGATCTGGAAGAGGAAAAGTTGCGGTTGAAATCGGCGGAGGAGACCGCAGAGTAGGCAAACCAGTTTGTGCAAATCCTGTCAGTAAAAAAGCCCCGGTCACTTTACCCCCATCGTGCCCGGGGTGCATCTATTATATGTATCAACCGAAATTTTTCACCTGCTGACCCCTTCAATCGAGAAGTATGTGCCTGTTCCTCCACCCGCAAACCCAGCGTTATGAAAACCTCCGGTAGCTCACTGGCGGGCCGTTACGCCGGCGTGCTGTCGAAGGATCACGTCCGGATGCTGTCCTGGATGGAGCGGAGCGGCATGTGCACGCGCGAAGAAGCCCTGGCGGGGAGTGCCCTTCAGCCGGAACCTGCGCTGGCGGCCCTCACACAACTGGAAAGGCATTATCTTTTGCAGGAAACGGGCGGATGGATGCGCATCACCCCGGAAGGGAGCTCGCTGCTCACCTCTTTGGGCCTGGGCGCAGGGAGCTTCCGCAACTTCATCCCACCCGGCACGTTGCCCGACATGGAACAGCGCTGGCTGGAAGCCATGGCCCTGCAATACCGGGAACATTACCACGCCGCCTGGCTGCACACCCTCCAGTGCCTGAAATTCTGGAGCTGGATACGCCGGCCCCGCTCCCGAAAAGACCGCCGCAAGCACAAACCCGTCAAACAATACATCGCCATCCTGCTGCACGACCTCCTTTTCCACCCCCTGCCCGCCGTGTTCCCGCCCGGCTTCACCGACGCAGGGCAAGTGCCCTCGTTCCTCAAAACCTGGCAGGCAGCCCGCGATATCCGCCCCGCCCCGCGGTATTCCCTCACCGAATACCTCCGGCTCAAAGACCTTTTCTTCCGGCACGAACGCTACAGCATGATGTACCTCCTGGAAGCGCGCCACTACCGGGCGCCCCACTTCCGGCTCAACATGCGGAATATATACCGTTACTTCCTCCACGAAACACGGCCCCACCGTAAAACGGTGATCCCCGCGCCACCACCGCCCGGCGCCATTCCGCTGCCGGTATTGTCGGCCGCCGTGGCAACGGAAGACCTTCGCCATGTCCCGCAGGATTACTGGCCGCTGCAAATCCCCTGCGCGCTGAAGCACTTTTTCCGCGACAGCTCCCACGACCGTATCAGCCAGGTGATCCGCGTAGCGCCGTTCACCATCCGGATCCACGACGTCATCACCCACGAACCGCTGCAGCTGAGCCCGGAAGAACCAAAGGAGCCCTGCTGCTCCATCCAGGTACTGCAAAGGGTCATGCCTTGCGAGCACGCTGAAAAAACGGCTTTCTTCGGATGCGGCATGTACCAGGAAGAAGACCCAGGTGAAAAATTCCACCGTCTTTCCGCCGATGTGTATTACTGCGCTTTCCGGGCAGACATCCGGCCGGAAGACCTCGTCCGCCTCTCCGCCACCTGGCCGCAACTGTCTACCCTCGCCGGCAAAGCCGCCGCCTGGCTCCATGGCGCACAGCCCGCGGTGGACCTTCGCGCCAACGAGCTGGTGAACATGTTGCTGACCCAGGTGCTGCATTGCAGCTACATCGGCGACGTGGCGCAATGCTTCCTCCGCCGCATCTGCATAGACCTGTTGCTGGCCGCCGCTATGCAAAACAGGATGGCCGCCATCAAACGGCAAGTACGCCTCACCCCGGCCGATAAAGTGGCCCTGCACGATATTTTCACGCAGGCCCGGCAAGACGTGGGCCTGTTGACCGACGTGCAGATGCTCACCGAACAGTTTCACCTCAGCCGGTATAAATACCAGAACGGTTTCCTGCAGGAATTCGGCATCTCTCCGCAAGACTACCATCACATGCTGATCATGTACCACGCCTTCCACCTGCTTCACCGTAACGGCAAATCGATGCTCATCACCGCCATCCGCTGCGGTTTCGAAACGCCGGCGGCACTTCGCAGCGCCTATATCCGGCACTTTGGGAGCGACCCATGCCACCTCGCACACATGCAATGACCATTTTGGATTTTAGTTAACAGTTCATATGTTAATATTGTGGCATTAATCCCACATGATGAAAAAATACGTGCTATACCTGGGTATGGGCTGCTTCCTTTTTTCGGCCTGCACTTCTTCCACGCATACGTTCGACGCTTCGAAACCCGCGTCCGTGCTGCCGTTCGGAAAGAAGAAAAAGAAACGGAAAATCTATCCCACTTATGCTTTTTCCAGTGCCGTGAAGCGGTACACGAAAGAAAAAGGCCATTTCCCTTTCGATCTGAAAGAATTCGAATACTATAGCGATTACACGCGGACCGGCATGCAGTCTATGCGGGAAGCGGGTTTCAACTATCTCTATATTTCCTACCAGTACCTCGATTCCATGGTCATCGATTTTGCGCATTACCCGGTATACGTTGCGCCGGTGAACCGCGAAACCACCGTGGGGGTAGACCTGACCGGCCAGATCATCTTCACGAAAAAAGATTCCAGCATCGTGGAATACCGGAAGTTCGACAGGCGGGTGAAAGGCGGGCAGCTCCAGATCCGCCACCAGCCAGACACCGCAGGCCAATACCGCCGGCAACGATACGGTTACTGACGGAATTGACGTAATTTGGGGCATGACCCGATTCACCGCAATCCTGAAAAAATTTGCAAAAGCCGGAGACAAAACCGGCTGGACGTACCTGGAGATCCCGGCAGAAATCGCCGCGAAACTGAAGCCGGGCATGAAGCAAACTTACCGGGTGAAAGGGCGCATCGATCAACACACCATCGCCCAAACGGCAATTTTACCCGCCGGCGACGGCTCTTTCATCCTGCCCGTGAACGCCGGTATGCGCAAAGCGATCGGTAAGAAGCAGGGTGCATCCGTACAGCTGAGCCTCGAAGAAGACACGCAGGTTTACGCGATGAACGCCGATTTCGCCGATTGCCTGGCAGACCTGCCGGCCGCGCAGGAATTCTTCGGATCGCTGGCGCCAAGCCATCGCCGCTATTTCTCGAAATGGATAGACGATGCCAAAACGGAGGAGACCAGGGCGAAGCGCATCGCCGCGTCGCTCAACGCTTTGGAGCGCCGGATGAACTACGGGGAAATGATCCGTTCGCTGAAGTCCGACCGCGGGGCTTAACCCCTTGCGTTTTTAACTTTTCCTTAGAACCGGGTGGAATATCTTACGGTGATGAAGCCCTTCTATCTCCTTTGGTGTACCGGGATCCTGCTGCTCCCCGCAGGCCTGGCCTCCGCGCAGCAGGCGCAGGGCACGGTGCATGCGCACGATTCGCTGCCGCTGCCGGGCTCGGCCGTTACCAATATCCGCAATCATGTCACCATACTTACCGACCAGGCGGGCCGCTTCGTCATCGCCGCACTTCCCGGAGATACGCTGCTGATACAGGCGCTGGGGCATTTGCCCTCGTCGGTGACCGTGCGCACGGGCGCGCTGATTATCTACCTGTACCCGAAGATCGAGCAGTTGGCAGGGGTGGAGGTCCGGCAGCGGAAGCGCCGGGTGGATTCGCTGGAAGACCGGGAGAATTTCCGGGCGGGGTTCAATTTCCGGCGGCCGAAGTTCCGGGAAGTGGTCATGATCACGCCCACGGGCATCGGCGTCAACATCCATAAATTATATAAAGCGTTATCCTTTTCCAATAACCGGTCGAAAGCCACGTTCCGGCGAAGGCTGATCGAATACGAGCAGGCGCAGTTTACCAGCGGGCGTTTCAGCGATACGCTGGTGGCGCGGTATACGGGGCTCCGGGGCGACAGCCTCATTTTCTTCATCAACCGTTACCCCCCGTCCTACAAATTTGCATTGGAAGCATCCGATTACGATTTCATCCGGTACGTCCGCCAGGCGGCAGACAGTTTCAGGCTGGGCCTCAACCGTTACCCCGTGCCTCGATGAAGGCCGCGATTTTCGGGAAGGCGATATGGAACCAGTGGGTGTAAATACCGGGATGGGCGATGAGCTCTTCGCGGATTTGGTCCAGCGAAAGGAATTTGTGCGCCTGTACTTCGGCGGCGTCTGGTCGGACGGGGCCGTTATACGTGCCGAGGAGCACGTGATCGAACTCGTTTTCGGTGAGGCCGTTATCGAATTCGGCGCGGTAGGAGAAGCTGAAAATTTCCTCGAGGGGGCAATCGAAGCCCATTTCTTCGGCGAGGCGGCGGTGTGCGGCCGCGGGCGTGTCTTCTCCGGGGAGCTGGTGGCTGCAGCAGGTGTTGGTCCACAGGCCGCCGGAGTGGTATTTATCCGCCGCGCGCTGTTGCAGGAGCATTTCCCCTTTGTCGTTGATGACGAACACGGAGAATGCGCGATGGAGGAGGCCTTTCTGGTGTGCTTCCAGTTTTTCCATGGTGCCCACGGGCTCGTCTTTTTCATTGACGAGGATGACGGGAGGTAAAGACATGCTGATGCCGGAAATGGTTCGGCCCTCAAGTTAGGGCAAGTTCCTTGCATTTTGACAGCATTCTTGTTGAATGGTGGGTTTGGCGTGCCCTACTGCGGCCTACCGGCAGCGGGGGAACGAATATGGGAACGGGTTTCCTGCGCCTGGGCGGCGGTCTGGACGGGAAAGCGTTGATGGGCGGGTGTGTGTTCGCGCCGGGACATAGCTTCTCCGGGACCGTTTTAGCGGGCGGGGAATAATCAGAGGTATAAAAGGGATTGTGGTTCAGATGGATAATATCCGGGGCTCAGTCGGATATCGTGGTAGAAAAGGGAAACTCGAACAAAACAGCGATTAATAGCGGGCTACCTGGGCTTTCAGCATTTTACGGGCGAAATGGATACGGCTCTTGATGGTTCCTAAGGGTTCTTCCAGAATTTCTGCGATCTCGAAATACTTAAATCCGTCGAGGTACAAAATGAAGGGTTTCTTGAAAATGACGGGCAGGTTGTGAACGGAAGTCTGAATGTCTTTGATCCGGAGACCGCTTTCGGCCTGGTTCCCGATGATCACTTGCTGTGTGTTGAGGAGGAAGTCGTTCGTTGAATTGTCGAAACAAACGTGTTGTTTGGATTTCCGCCGGTAATTATTAATGAAGATGTTGCGCATGATGGTGTAGAGCCACGCGCGGATGTTCGTGCCTGCCAGGTATTTCTCCTGGTTTGAAAGCGCTCTGAACATGGTTTCCTGATAAAGATCTTTGGCGGATTCGGCGTCCTTGGTCAACGTAATGGCGAAGGGCTTTAGGAAGTCAGCATTGCTGAGCAATAGGGTGTTAAATTCAGCGGATGACATATTGTTTAATTTTTGTTAGACTAATTTAAACAAAATAAGACGTTACTCCAAACAATTTCTGCGATTTTTTTTCGTTGAGGCAACAAAAACCACGACATTAACAATTTAATAATCAGCATTTAGCAACGAAACGGGAGTATACATTCACAATACTTTACTGGTCAACGGGGAGAAAACTGTTTAATCAAAGAAGGCTCAGGTTTAAAACAAATATATAATTATAGGAATATAACACAAAAAGTCCACGTGCGACTCAAGTATATACGCATAAGTATGGAGGATGGTTTGTAATTTCGCAAAAAAAATTGGCCCCGGATTGGCCGCTGATTTCCAGTTGGCTAACATTTATATGTTATTTTTAATAAATTTGCCGATCATTTTTTGTAAACCCTTTATTGGCAGGGAGTTTGCATAAAATGCCCAGAAATTCGAGAAAGCTTTACAGATTATTACATGAAGAAGATCTTATTCGTTCATATCCTTGTTTTAATGACCATATGTGGCACTTATGCTCAGGTCATAAGTCCTATGCAGGTACAACAAATTAAAGTTGATGATCTGACGGATGATCAAGTTCGGCAAATTGTCGAAGAAATGAAAAAAAACAGGGTGGGGTTAAACGAAATTAGCACCATAGCGCAACAAAAAGGGATTCCGTCTACAGAAGTTTCCAAGCTAAAAAACCGCATCACGGCATTGAATTTGGAGAAAGAGCTTCGGTATAAAAACGTGTCATCTGCTGAACAAGTTACTGCCGATCGTTCCATGAATGATGAAAATACGGTGAAAATGGAGGATGCAGGCGCTTTAACCGAGAGAGGAATCGCTCGTTCACGAGTATTTGGGTCTGAACTCTTTAGTAATAAAAATCTCACATTCGAGCCCAACCTTCGTATGCCTACGCCTCCGAACTACCGGCTGGCAGCAGGAGATGAACTGATGATAGACGTGTATGGTTATTCTGAAGTGCAACATACGCTGAAAGTATCGCCGGAAGGCTATATCCGCATCCCTCTATTAGGGCCCGTATATGTAAGTGGCCTGACCATGGAAGAAGCGAAAACCAGGATATCGAAACAGTTATCGACCATTTATAGTGGTATTAATTCAGGTAAAACTTTCGTTCAGGTATCACTTGGTAATATAAGGAGTATTCAGATTCTACTGATAGGTGAAATCATGCGCCCGGGAACCTATACTTTAACATCGCTCTCGACAGTCGCCAACGCTCTCTATGTATCCGGTGGCCCGAACAATAACGGGTCCTTTCGTAAAATTCAAGTAATCCGTAACGGGTCCATTATAACAACTTTCGATTTATATGATTTCCTCCGCAGCGGGGACTTAACTAACAATATTGTCCTTCAAGATCAGGATATCGTAAAAATAAACCCGTATGACAAGAGGGTGGAACTGACCGGTGAAGTGAAACGCCCGGCTATTTTTGAGGTAAAGGCCGATGAAACCCTGAAAGATGTCATTGATTTGGCAGGAGGGTATACTGATATTGCGTATAAAGACATTATCCGAGCCTACCGAATTAATAACAAAGAACGGGCAGTAGTAAATGTCAATGCGGCTGAAGTGCCCAACTTTCAACTGAGTTCGGGCGATAAGTTCTTTATCGACGCAATACTCAACAGGTTTTCTAACCGCGTAATGATTTCAGGATCAGTTTTTCACCCGGGAGAATATGCATTGGAAAAAAACATGTATGTGTCCGATTTAATAAAAAAAGCAGATGGCGTACGTGAAGAAGCATTTCAAGGTCGCGCACTCGTTTTCAGATTAAGTGAAGACCTGACTCCGTTGACGCTCAGCTTTGATGTTCAGGATGTGCTTTCCGGACGCAGCCAATTACCACTTATTCGGGAAGACTCCGTAGTCATATATTCAAAATTCGGACTTCGGGAACCATATCAGTTAAAAATCGGCGGTGAAGTTAATAACCCTGGATACTTTAATTATTACGACTCACTCAAGATAGAAGATTTGATTCTTATGGCAGGTGGGTTCCGGGATGCTGCCTCCATGAAAAAAATCGAGATAGCAAGAAGGATCAGAGATAAGGAATTCAATCCCCAAGATTCTACTACTACCATCATAGCATATTTCAATGTTGAAAAAGATTTAGGCGATGCTGCAGACTTTGTGTTGCAACCTTTTGACGAAGTGACGGTCCGTAAAGCCCCTGCTTACCAGACTCAGGTTAATACTACGATCAACGGTGAGGTCCTTTACCCTGGGGGCTATTCTATCAACAACAAAAAAGAAAAAATATCCGATCTCCTTAATCGCGCGGGCGGTTTAATGAATACTGCATACCTGGAAGGTGCCGTACTCAGGCGTAAAACTTTCATCAATAAAACAGACAGTATACTGCTGAGCAATAAGCTTCAGTTGTATATAAACAAACTAAAAGATAGTTCCGATATTTCAAATATTCAATATGCAGCTTCCCAGCAACACCAATTACTGGGAATTAACCTCCCGGAAATACTTAGGAAACCGGGCTCCAAATATGATCTTTATCTCGAAGAAGGTGATGAGATTTTTATCCCCAAGAAGCTCCAGACCATTCAACTTTTCGGAGAAATTTACTTCCCCAAAAAAGTCCGCTTTGATAAATCAATCCGTTTCCGGGACTACGTCCGTAGCGCAGGAGGATTCACAAAGTCTGCCCTGAAAAGGAGGAGTTATATTGTATACGCGAATGGCGACGTTAAGGCGACCAGAAGGATTCTGTTTTTTAATAGCTACCCCAAGGTAAAGGCAGGTGCAGAAATCTATATTCCTAAAAAAGGCGATCACAGAGGCATGAATACGCAGGAAATCATTGGTTTATCAACAGGAATTGCATCGCTGGCCTTAATTATTGTGACAATTCTTAATAAATAATTATAACTAAAAAAGTACCAAACGACAAAGCGCCCATTTATGAATTCTCCATCTTACGAATCTCAATCAGGTAATACGGTGTCCATGAAAGACCTGATTCTTACATTTGGGGCATGGATAAGGTACCTTTGGTCAAAATGGATAATTATATGCATATTTGGCGTGATTGGAGCAGGATTGGGCCTGACGTATTCGTTGCTTAAAAAGCCGGATTATGTCGCAGGGTTGACTTTTGTACTTGAAGACAGTAAAGCGTCGCCGATGATGGCATATGCAGGGATCGCCAGCCAGTTCGGAATTGACTTAAGCTCGATGAGCGAAAATGGGGTTTTTTCGGGTGACAATATTGTGGAATTCCTTAAGTCACGACTCATGGTCGAAAAAGCCCTGCTAACTGTGGTAAACAAAAATGGAAAGTCCGTGACGCTGGCCGACTGCTTCATGGACGCATATGATCTCCGCGAGAAATGGAATAAGAAGCCTCGGCTGGCTGGGGTATCCTTTCCTGCTAATCTGGGGAGGGATAAGTTTACCTTGATCCAGGACAGCATCTTACAGGTATTCTATGCAAATATTGTAAAAGAAAAACTTATTGTAACGAAACCAGATAAAAAGCTGAGTTTCATTTTGGTTAAAACCCAGTCTGTTGACGAAGTTTTTTCTAAAGCTTTCACCGAAAACCTGGTTAGAGAAGCGACTGCTTTTTATGTTGAAACCAGAACGAAGCGTTCAAAATTCACGGTAGATCAATTGCAATTGAAAGCCGACTCTGTTGAAAGACTGCTGAACCAAAAGACCTACTCTGCCGCGAAATCACAGGACCTGAATTTTAATCCGGCTCGTAGCGTAACCAGCGTAACGTCAGAGCTTATCACACGGGATAAACTGGTGTTATCTACAATGTACGGTGAAATCATCAAAAACCTGGAGCTGAGCAAAATGGCAATGGCCCAGGAAACACCTATCATTCAAATTATTGATACCCCAATATTGCCATTGGAAATATCCAAATTCGGGAAGTTAAAAGGTCTGATAATCGGTGGTTTTTTAGGAGGCTTTTTAATTGTAATGATATTGCTGGTCCGAAAATTTTATAAAGAAATAATGAATTAAGTTCAAAACTACATCTATGTCTTCAGAACACAGAATCGCCATAATTGGCCTAGGTTATGTTGGATTACCCCTTGCTATAGAATTCGGCAAAAAATACGACGTTCTTGGATTTGATATTAATGAAAATAGAATTTCGGAGCTGTCGCGCGGTGAAGACCATACCAAAGAAGCGGATCAGGCAGGATTGCAGGAAGCAACGTCCAAGCGGGGGACCGGAAAAGGCTTATGGTTTTCCAGTAATACGGAAGAATTAAGACAATACAATGTATATATTGTCACAGTACCCACACCGATTGATCAATTCAAAGCCCCTGATCTTACCCCTCTTCTGCAAGCGTCCAAAATGTTAGGCAGTGTTTTAAAGAAAGGCGACATATTAATATATGAATCTACCGTATACCCGGGCTGCACGGAAGAGGATTGTGTTCCTGTACTGGAAAAGGTCTCAGGCTTAAAGTTCAACACTGATTTTTTCTGCGGTTATTCTCCGGAGAGAATCAACCCTGGAGATAAAATCAATACACTTACTAAAATCCGAAAAGTAACTTCGGGTTCAACTCCCGAGATTGCAGATGTTGTAGACAATCTGTATAAAAGCATTATTGAGGCAGGTACACATAAAGCCTCCAGTATAAAGGTAGCTGAAGCATCGAAAGCCATCGAAAATGCACAGCGGGATGTTAATATAAGCTTTGTTAACGAGCTTGCCTTGATTTTCGACCGGATCGGCATCGATACAACTGATGTTATCGAAGCCGCCGGCACCAAGTGGAACTTCCTTAAGTATAAACCTGGATTGGTTGGAGGCCATTGTATAGGGGTCGATCCATATTACCTTGCCCATAAGGCACAAGCCCTGGGTTATCACCCGCAGGTAATTCTATCTGGTCGCCGTGTAAATGATAACATGGGAATGTTCGTCGCGAATAAAGTTGTTAAGCTGATGATCAAAAAGGGGCATAAAGTAGACGGCTCCCGCGCGCTGATCCTTGGCATAACGTTTAAGGAAAATTGCCCGGACATCCGCAACTCGCGCGTAATTGATATTTACCAGGAACTAGAGCAGTTTGGTGTAAAAGTAGAGGTGTATGACCCTCATGCCGACCATCAACAGGTCCAACACGAGTACAATATCCAGCTGATAGACGAGATAGGCAACAACTACGATTCAATCATTCTCGCAGTAGCACATGAAGAATTTAAGGAGATTGACTTTAAAAAACTCGCCAACGGGCATAATACCGTAATTTTTGATACCAAATCCTTCATCGACAGAAACCTTGTAGACGCTCGTTTATGATCCAGCAAAAAATTGAAATGGTGGACCTTAAGTCCCAATACGAAAAAATCAAGGACCGCGTTGACAGCGCGATTGCCGCGTGCATTCAGGAAGGCAGTTTTATTAACGGGCCGGAAGTTAAAAAATTTAGCGCCGGGCTGGCCAACTACCTGAATGTAAAATACGTCATTCCTTGCGCAAATGGTACGGATGCACTTCAGATTGCCATGATGGCATTAGATCTGCAACCGGGAGACGAAGTCATCGTTCCTGCATTTACATATGTTGCCACAGCCGAAGTATTAGGCCTACTTAAACTCACACCGGTTATGGTTGATGCCGATCCGGATACGTTCAATATCGATATAGCGGCGCTGGAAGCGGCTATTACGCCCAAAACCAAAGCCATCGTACCTGTGCATCTTTTCGGCCAGTGCGCAAATATGGAAGCCATCATTCCTATTGCGAAAAAAAATAATCTTTTTGTTATTGAAGATACGGCACAGGCTATCGGTGCGGACTATATCTTCTCAGACGGGAGGCGCACAAAAGCAGGAGCGATCGGTAATATAGGATGTACATCATTCTTCCCATCAAAAAACCTGGGATGTTATGGAGACGGCGGAGCGCTGTATACGAATGATGATGCGCTTGGCGAAAAGATTCAAATGATTGCCAACCACGGTCAGGTAAAGAAGTACGTACACAAATATATCGGGGTCAATTCTCGTTTGGATTCAATTCAAGCTGCCGTGCTGAATATCAAACTGTCTCATCTTGATGAATATGCAAATGCCCGGTTGCAGGCCGCAAATTATTACGACGAAGCTCTGGCGGGAATCCCACAGCTGAAAACGCCAATACGCGACCCCAAGTCCACACACGTTTTCCATCAATACACGTTGCAAATAGCGGAAGGGCACCGGGATTCACTGAAGAAGCACCTTGAACAACAAGGTATCCCCGCGATGATCTACTATCCGGTTCCTTTGAATGAACAGGAAGCATTTCAGGCAATAGGCAAAGTGTCAGGTAGTTTAGCGGTTACCCATAAACTTTGCGCGTCTGTTTTGTCGCTCCCCATGCATACCGAACTCGATAAGCCTCAACAGGAATACATCGTGGAAGCGATAAAAAATTACTTCAACTCCCAAAACTAATTATGGAAACGAACTATTTTGCTCACCCTACCGCCGTAATAGACGATGGTTCAGAAATTGGCCAAGGAACCAAAATCTGGCACTTTTCCCATATAATGCCTGGGTGTAAAATCGGAGAGAACTGCAATATCGGACAAAACGTCGTAATCTCCCCCGAAGTAATCCTGGGGAAAAATGTTAAAATTCAAAATAACGTGTCGGTATACACCGGTGTTATTTGCGATGATGATGTATTCCTCGGGCCTTCTTGCGTATTTACCAATGTTACCAATCCCCGTAGCGCAATCAAACGTCGGGACGAATATCTTAAAACACATGTTGGCAAAGGAGCATCAATTGGCGCCAACGCAACGATTGTTTGTGGGCATGACATTGGTGCATATGCCTTTATCGGTGCAGGAGCGGTAGTAACTAAGCATATCCCCGATTACGCGCTCGTTGTAGGAAACCCCGCAAAGCAAATTGGCTGGATGAGCGAGTATGGAAACAGGCTTACGTTTGTAAATGGCAGGGCGATTTGCCATGAAAGCCAGCAAGAATACATTTTGGAGAATAATGTTGTTAAAAAAATCAAGTAGATGGTAGATAAAGACCAAAAAATAAAGTTCGCAGTTGTAGGATGCGGGCATATCGGGAAAAGGCATGCAGAAATGATTAACCGTAATTCGGAATCTGAACTTGTCGCATTGATCGACATAAAGGAACGAAGCAGCCTTGGTTTAGAAAAGTATGAAGTCCCTTTCTTTTCCTCCTTGGAAGAGTACCTGGCGACATCACCGGACGTAGATGTTGTCAATATTGCAAGCCCGAATGGATTTCATGCCCGCCAGGCGCTCGATGCCCTCAATGCAAAGAAGCATGTTGTTATCGAAAAGCCCATGGCCCTTAACAAACAAGATGCGGAGAAGGTGATCTATCAGGCTTTGCACGTACATAAACATGTATTTGCTGTAATGCAGAACCGTTACTCTCCTCCTTCGCAATGGATCAAAGAACTGGTGGAATCCGGAAAACTCGGGAAAATCTTCATGGTTCAACTTAACTGTTACTGGAACCGCGACGATAGATACTATAAACCGGAAAGCTGGCATGGCAAAAAAGAGCTGGACGGTGGCACGCTTTTTACCCAGTTTTCCCATTTCATTGACATAATGTACTGGCTGTTCGGGGATATAGAGAATATCCAGACACGATTCGCAGACTTCAACCACGAGACGCTTACCGACTTTGAAGATTCCGGCCTGATCAACTTTAATTTTGTTAATGGAGGAATGGGATGCCTTAACTATTCTACCGCCATTTGGAACCAGAATCAGGAAAGCTCACTTACAATTATTGCAGAAAACGGTTCGGTAAAAATCGGCGGGCAATACATGAATGAGGTTGAATACTGTCATATAAAAGATTACGTAATGCCCGAGTTGGCGCCAACGAATCCCGGAAATGATTACGGTGCCTATAAAGGTTCGGCTGCAAACCATCATTACGTGATTGAGAACGTGGTGGATGTGTTGAAAGGTCGCACAGCCATTACAACAAACGCGTTGGAAGGACTTAAAGTCGTTGATATCATAGAGCGGATTTATAGCAGCAATAACATTAAAGGATAAGCCGGACGTAACAGTTTGCATATTTTGAAAAGATAGCCGTTGAAAAGTCTTAGTGAAAAAACTGTTTCAGGAATTATTTGGACCGTTGGCCAGCAGTTTGGCGTGCAATTAATAAACTTTGCCGTACAAATTCTGCTGGCCCGGTTGCTTTTGCCCGCAGAATTCGGCCTCATCGCCATGCTGACCGTATTCATTTCCGTTGGTAATGCACTAGTGGATAGCGGGCTTACCTCTTCACTGATCAGGACGCACGAAGCCGACGAGACGGACTATACAACTGTTTTTTTCATCAACCTGATCAGCAGCATCGTCATATATGCCGTAATATTCGTCAGTGCCCCAGGAATAGCATCTTTCTATGAGCAGCCGGAACTGACAGCTGTAATCAGGGTTTATACAATCACATTTATTCTACAGGCCCTAATGGCAGTGCAAGCCACCCGTCTGACGAAAGAAATGAATTTTAAAGCCCAGATGCTTATGCAGCTTCCCGCAGTTATGGTCGGAGGTATAGTAGGAGTTACGCTGGCATATTTGCAAAGCGGAGTCTGGAGCCTGGTCAGTTTCTACCTTTCTCAAACTTTTATACTCGTCTGCCTCTATTGGCTCCGATCAAAATGGCGCCCCAAATTCATAATAGATACACGAAAACTTAAACATCATTTCAGATTCGGTTATAAATTAACGTTAGCCGCTATTCTAAATGCGGTTTTCACCAATATTTACAACCTGGTTATCGGTAAGTATTTCAGTGCCACTCAACTCGGATATTACAATAGGGCAGACACACTGCAACTCTTCCCTGTTCAGAACATATCGACGGCGCTGAACAAGGTGACCTACCCTATGTTTGCCACAATTCAAAATGACTTGTCGAAACTGAAAAACGCCTATAAAAAAATCATGCAACAGGTCGTATTTTGGTTAACACCGCTCATGATTTTTCTTGCCATTATCGCAGAGCCGCTTTTCAGGATTGTCCTTACCGAAAAATGGATCCCTGCAGTACCGTATTTCCGGATTTTGTGCGCCGTAGGCATCCTTTACCCTCTACAGTTATACAATCTGAATATACTTAATGTACTTGGCAGAAGTGATTTGTTTTTAAAACTGGAAGTCATTAAAAAAATAATTATTGGGATTGGAGTGGCCTTATCAATCCGCTATGGTATATATGGCCTCCTCTATTTCCAGGTGTTTTTTTCCATCCTTGCTTTCTTTATAAATTCTTTTTTCAGCGGTCGGCTCATCAGTTATCCCGTCATGGAACAGCTGAGGGACATCCTTCCTCTCTATGGGATGGCATTCTTATCGGGCCTCTGCATCTGGCGTCTGGATGTATTTCTGATCGATTATTATACCGGCATTCACGATGTAACGCGAATAATTATTAATAGCGCGGCCTTCGCTATATTTTATCTGTCGGTTAGTTTCCTTTTAAGAGTTCCAGCCCTGAATGATTTTAGACAATTAATCTTAAAACGATGATACCTGTTACTAAACCATACCTCCCTTCAAAAGAAGAATACAACCGATATCTGAATGATATTTGGGAAAGACATTGGCTAACCAACAACGGGCCACTCGTTAATGATCTGGAAGCTCGCTTAAAGGAACTCCTGCAAGTCAGCAATTTACTTTTCACATCCAACGGGACCGTTGCGATCCAGATTGCCATAAAAGCACTGAACTTAACAGGAGAAGTCATCACCACCCCTTTCTCTTACGTTGCCACTACATCCTCCATTCTTTGGGAAAATTGCAAAGCAGTATTCGTTGATATTGATCCAGCTACATTTAACATCGATCCTCAAAAAATCGAGGCGGCCATAACTCCAAATACCTCCGCCATCCTGGCAACCCATGTTTTTGGAAATGCGTGTGATATCGATGCCATTCAGGCAATAGCCGACAAACATCAGCTGAAAGTTATTTATGACGCTGCACATTGTTTTGGGACGCAATACAAGAAACGCTCCGTGTTTGAGTATGGAGACATCAGCACGTGCAGTTTCCATGCAACCAAGCTGTTCCATACAACTGAAGGAGGAGCAGTTTTTGCCACTGATAATCAACTGATGGAACAAATGGGATTGCTGAGGAACTTCGGCCATACCTCCCCCGTCACCTTCGGAAGCATAGGCATAAATGCCAAAAATTCCGAGTTTCACGCCGCGATGGGCCTGTGCTGCCTTGATCATATCGAAGAAATAATGATAAAAAGGACCGAACAGTGGCAACATTATAAAGAATTGCTGGCCGGACAGAAAAACCTGCAGCTGCTGAAAATTACCGATGGCTGCACCTTTAACGGCGCTTATTTCCCCATCGTACTTGAAAGCGAAAAGGTACTGACAAAAGTAACGGAAATGTTGAACCTTCAGTATGTTTACCCTCGTCGCTACTTCTATCCCTCGTTGAATACATTGTCATTCGTCGATCGGGCCGCATGCCAACATTCTGAGTCGATTGCACCGCGAATTCTATGTCTTCCGCTGTATCATACTTTGCGGAAGGAAGATCAGGATATGATCGCCAAAGTTATTATCAAGAATATTAAAGGCTGATAAATCCATGCTGATAACAGGCGCAAAAGGACATGCCAAAGAGATATTACAAGTGTTGGAAATGAACGGCCAATCAGAAGAACTGTTTTTCTTCGATAATATCAATCTGGAAACTATACTGTATGGCCAATTTCCAATTTTGCGAACTTTGACAGAAGTTATGGAGCTTTTTACCAAAGACAAAAAGTTTGTGCTGGGGACAGGCAATCCTTTGCTTCGCAGGAAATTTACCCTGGAGCTGGAATCGATCGGAGGAGTGCTGACCTCAGTTATCAGCCAAAACGCCATAATTGGAAACCATGCAGTGCAAATGGGTGAAGGTGTAAACATCATGCATTCTGCCTTTATCAGTAATTCTGTTTTTATTGGAAAGGGCGCCCTGATCAATAGAGCAACGGCACTGCATCATGACGTCATGGTAGGAGAATATGTAGAATTATCGCCCGGAAGCCAGTTACTTGGTGGCAGTAAAATCGGCGCGTATAGCTGTCTTGGAGCAGGCGCCATTGTGTTGCCCGGAATACAGATCGGCACCAATGTGACAGTGGGGGCCGGTGCAGTCGTTACCACGAATGTGACGGATAATTTGGTGGTTGTGGGAGCACCTGCAAGGAAAATCAAGGAAAAGCCTGCAATAAGGCTGTAATATATATGAATATGAAGTATCTGCACCTGATAAACGATTCACTTTTTACGAACTTTGTTTTCGAGCTATTCGAGCAAGTTAATCCCGGTCAAAATGAATACCTGATCGGGATAAACGACGATAGCGGGAAACTCCGGCATTCAAAAAGTGGCGAGAATGTGCATGTTCGTAAAATCAGATCGGTCGGATACTATGACTTCCTCCAACATGCCCATTACGATGTTCTGATCGTTCACTTCTTGCATGATTTTAAGGCGGTGGCTATAAACAAACTAAAGAAAAATCCGTTGCTGATCTGGCTTGCCTGGGGTGGGGACATACACGGCGCCCTACTTTCCGGAAAGCTGTATCAGCCAGAAACAGATAAAATAGTACGACGATTATATCCCGCGTGGAAACGCAACGTTAAAAGCTTCCTCCGGGAAGTATTTTACTTTTTTTCCACAGGGGCAACTGCTTCCACCTCCTACCGTAAGGCGGTGGCAAAAGTGGATTTCTGCGCGACCGTCATCCCCGATGAATTCGACATGCTTAAGGAGAACTGGGATTTTTTCCAAGCTAAGCAAATTCCTTTCGCATATGCCACCATCGAAGATAATCTGCGCAATATCAAATCGGAAGATACAGTCGACGGGAATTCAATCCTGATCGGGAATTCCATAGATGCGACCTCCAATCATCTTGACGTATTGTTGAAACTCAAACAGTTGAACATCTTGGACCGTCATTTGATCCTGCCCATGAATTATGGGGAAGGACTTGAATACAGGGCAGTGGTACTTGAAAAAGGCAAGGAATGGTTTCCACAAACTTTCCAGCCTATACTACAACTCATGAAACCCGAGGACTATGCATCTTTATTACGGAAATGCAACGTCGCCATCATGAACCATGAACGTCAACAGGCCGTTGGTAACTTGATTTCGCTGATTTGGCTGGGCAGTAAAGTATTTCTGTCTGAAAAAAGTCCGGTTTATTCGTTCTTCCGCAGAAGCGGTATAAATATATTTTCCTTCCAGTCTGATCTGACGGCAGAAGCACTGGCAACAGCGCTAACCGCTGAAGAAATACGACAAAACAGGGAGAAACTAAGGCAAATTTACAGCAAAGTATCTGTACTTCAAAAGGCACAAACACTGGTCAAAACGGTAAATAGCGCAGCCTTAGAAGTAAAATAAAATAATCTTCCGGAAAATGAAAACAAGCACCAGACTTATCATAGAACTTACGATGCCATTCATCGTAATGGCATGTTATTGTCTGTCTTGCTGGATGGATGGCGATAAATTCTACCTGGTCAGATGCTTCTCCTGGTCAATGATCCTTGTTATCTATGCCCATTTTAGGCTTCAACGCCAGGTTATTTTGTTTTCGCCGGTCAATATGTTTTGTCTGGTTTATCTTACCGTGCCGCTCACCAACTTTTACTATATCGCTACTGACTTCGAAAGTGCACTTTTCATGGAACGGATCAGCATGTACCATGATTATGTTTACCTTTTTGAAATGGCGTCTTTTTATTACCTGGCGGGATTGCTATCGTTGCTGGCCGGCTACGCAATTATAGCGCAGCCCCCCGTAAAGCCCCTTCAATTCAGTTCCGAACGGACGATCAATTCATATGTGTTGCTGATCGTTGCCGCTGGCTTATTAGGCCTTGGTATTTTAAATTTCGTCTACAATGTATTCTCGCTCGCTGGCGGAAATATTATCAGTTATATGAGCAATGTAGCCCTGCGCAAAGAAGAATTTCAGGAAGGAGGTACGGCATTGGGCTATCAATTCTATTACATGGGTTCGTACTTGATTACGTATCACTATGTGCGTTTGGGAAGAAAGGCAGGACTGTTGTTATATGGTGTCATTTTGGGTGGAGTACTGCTAATGGCTAGCTCTGGCCGTATCTACGCCACCCTGGCTTACCTGATGTCCTTTGTGGCAATATTCTACTATGTTCGCTATCTTAAAACCGGGAACACCAATACCCGGAAATACGTTTTGTATCTTTTCCCGTTGCCCCTGATCGGTCTTGCATTCTATTTTCTCCGGATAGTCAGCGGTATGATAGCCGGCGGAACGACGGACGACAGCGTCGTTGAAATAATGGGCAATTTCTCGGATTTGCTCGGATTTTATGCCATCGATAAAGGCAATACCCCGAATGTTGCCGTTTTTATGAAAATCATTGATGCATGGTCCGTGGACCATGGTTATATATTTGGCAAATCGCTTTATTCCGGAGTCCTGAACAATTTACCATCGGCAATCAGGCCTGATGATGTAAACGCCACAAGTTTCATGGTTCGCGACCTGTGGTATTCCAATGTAGCGAAAGGCGGAGCATTGCCCACAACTGCGGTAGGGGAAATGTATATGAATTTCGGTCCGTTGGGAGTATTCCTGGGTATGTTCGCCGTCGGGATGCTGATAAAGTTATGGTTCTCCTTTGTAATACGATCCCGTAACTTCTGGCATTACGTGGCGCTTGTGATCGTATCTCTGACTTTTATTGCCTTATATCCCAAAGTGGACTTCACCAATCTTAATCCACTTGATGTCATCATTGCATATATGCCTATTCTCCTGGTTTGGGGGCTAACGCAATTTCTCAACACTGCGGCAGGCGATCGTTCCCTCCGTGGCAAAAACATTAAACCGGAAATACCATGATCACCATCATTGACTACAACGCCGGCAATATCGGCTCGATACAAAACATGATAAAAAAGATCGGAGGCGAGTCTATAGTAACATCAGACCCTGATCTGGTGCGAAAGGCCACCAAATTAATTCTCCCAGGCGTGGGCCATTTTGATTATGGAATGGGAAATCTGATCGAAACTGGCCTTATCCCGATTTTGAATCAACGCGTCCTGGAAGATAAGATACCAATTTTGGGTATATGCCTTGGCGCACAGCTTTTCACCCAGAGAAGCGAGGAAGGTAAAACTCCTGGGTTGGGTTGGTTTAGCGCTGAGACCGTTCGATTTAAACCGTCTTCAACTTCCATAAAAGTTCCGCACATGGGATGGAGCGGGGTTGAACTATATAACCGCAAGTCGAAGATTTTTGCGGATATGCATGAAGATCCAAGGTTCTATTTCGTTCATTCATACCATATGAAAACGGAAAATAACGACGAAATTCTCGCTTTTTCCGAATATGGATACCGATTCGTATCGGCGTTGGAGAAGGAAAATATTGTTGGAATTCAATTTCATCCGGAGAAAAGCCATAAATTCGGCATGAAAATATTAGAAAATTTTATTAATCTATATCAGTGAAATCTGTTCGTGTCATTCCAACGCTGTTATTAAAAGATGGCGGGCTGGTTAAAACGAAAAAATTTAATTCCCCGGTTTATATCGGAGATCCCACTAATGCTGTTCGCATTTTTAATGAGAAAGAAGTGGATGAATTGATTTTGATCGATATCGAAGCTACGAGCCAGAAAAATGAGCCTGATTATCAGTTAATTGAGCGGATTGTTAGTGAGTCTTTCATGCCGGTTTGTTATGGCGGCGGTATTAAAACTGTTGATCAGGCCAGGCAATTGTTCCGTCTCGGTGTGGATAAGATCGCATTAAATAGCGCTGCAGCAGAGAATCCATCGCTTATCGGCAAACTCGCAGCACAATTTGGAAGCCAGGCAGTCGTAGTCTCCATAGATTATAAAAAAAATCTCTGGGGAAAAGTAAAAGTCTTCACTCAAAACGGCACAAAAAATACGGGTCTTGATCCAATAAATTACGCCCGCGAACTCGATAGTCTAGGTGTCGGGGAAATTTATCTCACGTCCATTGATAGGGAAGGAACGATGAGTGGTTACGACATAGAAATGTTAAAAGCCGTTTCCCAATCCGTCAGCATTCCAGTCATTGCTAATGGCGGAGCAGGTACACTCGAGCATTTTGGGGAGGCCATTCAGGCCGGTGCGTCAGCTGTTTCCGCAGGAAGTATGTTCGTATTCCATGGAAGACTGAAAGGCATCCTTATTAATTATCCGGAAAAGAAAGCGTTAAATAAAATATTCGGCATATAATGAAAGCTTACAGAATTTGTACTAACTGTGTAATGGATACCAGTGACCCTGATATCACTTTTGACGATAACGGAAAATGCAACCATTGCCATAAATATGAACAGTCACTTGTTGATCGTGTTTTTGACCCCGAAACCGCCAAAGTAAAACTCGAACAACTTGTAACACAAGTCAAGGCCCATGGAAAAGGAAAGGATTATGACTGCTTGATCGGTGTTAGTGGCGGTGTTGACAGTACATATGTGGCATACCTAGTCAAAACGCTGGGCCTGCGGCCCTTAGCCGTACACCTTGACAACGGTTGGAACTCCGAGCTGGCCGTAAAAAATATCGAAAACGTGCTGACGAAAATGAACATTGACCTCTACACGTATGTGATTAACTGGGAGGAGTTCAGGTCACTTCAGTTGGCATTTCTTAAAGCATCTACTCCAGATGGCGAAATCCCATCCGACCATGCAATTTTCGCATTGCTCTTTAAGGAGGCGAAAAAGCGGGGAATTAAACATATTATTACCGGGATGAACTACAGGACGGAATCGATTTTGCCAAAATCATGGGCGCAAGGTCACCTTGACTGGAGGTATGTAAAATCGGTAAACAAACAGTTTGGTAGAAAACCGTTACGCACTTTCCCGCATATTACTATTGGAAACCTTTTTTATGCATGGGGAATAAAAAGGACGAAGTATATCTCGATCCTCAACTACATCGATTATAAAAAGACCGAAGTAATGCGGGTTCTGCAAGACGAACTCGGCTGGAAGTATTACGGGGGCAAACACTATGAATCCGTTTATACCCGCTTTTACCAATCATATGTACTTCCTGAAAAATTTAACATCGACAAGCGCAGAGCTCACTTGTCCAACCTCATATTATCAGGCCAGGTCACCCGTGATGAAGCATTGGAAGAGCTCAAAAAGCCGACATGTGATCCCAAGATTATAGCCGAAGATATCGAATTCACAACGAAAAAACTTCAGATTTCACGGCAGGAATTTGATGAAATCATGAAGTTACCTGTGAAGTCATATCAGGATTATCCCAATCTGGAATATTGGATCCAATTGATGCGCAAAGGAGTTAATCTTCTCCGCTCAAAAGGATTATTCTCAAAATAAGAACATGATCAGGAACCTGCATATATACCCTTCTGCGTTTAAGAACGAAAGCCGCATTCTACGAGAGGCACGAAGCATTCTCTCCCTGGGGCTTGCGAATCAGATCCTGATAGCCGCGACTTGGGAAAAAGGACTACCAGAATCAGAGCAAATAACGGACAATATTGTCGTCAACCGAAAAAAATCCGTATTTAATCGGTTCCCAAAAGGCGGCATCTGTGATATATTGCGATACCTGGCATTTATGGTACAGGTTATCTTACGCTATAGTGGTAAACGCAAGCCTCAAATTGTAAACAGTCACAGCCTTTCGGTACTTTTTGCCGGGGTTATTTTTAAAATTTTGTACGGCTCACGCCTGATTTACGACGCCCACGAACTTGAAACAGAACGCAGCGGCGTGCATGGTTATAGGCAAAAGCTGGCAAAAATTCTCGAACGGTCCCTGATCAGGAGATGTGATAAGATCATTGTAGTATGTGACAAAATCGCGGAATGGTACTTACAGGCCTATCCATTTCTTAAGGGTAAGATCACCGTCATCCGGAACGTGCCCGATACAATCACTGCGGAGTCAATTCCCGATGCAAATCTAAAGCGGGAGTTCGCCGTCCCAGAAAACCATCTCCTATTTGTGTATCAGGGCGGTTTCTTCAGGGGCCGCGGCATCGAAACAATGCTCAGCGTTTTTGAGAAAAATACAGATAAACACTTGGTTTTCATCGGATATGGGCCTTATCAAAATATGATATCTGAATATGAAAGACGGTGCAAAAACATACATGTCAAAGCCGCGGTGCCTCCTGCCCAGCTCATTGCGTACACGCGGACAGCGGATTGCGGCATTTCATTGATTGAAAATGTCAGCCTGAGTTACTACTATTCACTGCCCAACAAAGTATTTGAATATGCTATGTCAGGCGTTCCTTTGATCGTCAGTGATTTCCCCGAAATGAGTAATTTTGTGAATACCTATAAAATCGGATGGGCGGTAAATCCGGACATTGAAAGCCTCGGCAAGCTCTTATCAGATTTGGATCGCTCCGCGCTGGAAGCAGTTAAACCGAATTTCGCACGTGTTTATAGAGAAATTAACTGGCAGATTGAGGAGAAAAAATTATTAGAAGCATACAATTTCGATTCACCTACCTCCGAGGTAAATAAACAGGTTTCAAACGTAATATGAAAATTCTGACTGTAGTTGGGGCACGCCCCCAGTTTGTGAAAGCTGCTATTTTAAGCAGATTGATTGCGAAAAGGGAAGGCATCGAAGAAGTACTCGTACACACCGGCCAACATTTCGACAGCAACATGAGCGATATTTTCTTCGACGAAATGGAAATCCCCAAACCTGACCATAAGTTGTCAATCAATGGTCTATCTCACGGAGCCATGACGGGACGAATGCTGGAAGAAATTGAAAAAATCCTATTGGAAACAAAACCAGATTGGGTCCTTGTTTACGGAGACACAAATAGCACACTTGCCGGTGCACTGGCGGCCAAAAAATTACACATCAAAGTTGCACATGTCGAAGCGGGATTGAGATCTTTCAACATGCGCATGCCGGAAGAAATCAATCGGATACTTACAGACCGCATCAGTGATATTTTGTTTTGCCCGACCGATACCGCAGTCCAAAACCTGATAGCCGAAGGGATGAATACAGCAGGACATCAAATAGAAAAAGTCGGCGATATTATGTATGACTCTGTATTGTACTATTCTTCAAAAATCTCCGAAAGGGCCCGAATCGCAAATCAATATCAGCAGAATGGGTTTGCACTCTGCACATTACACCGGGCAGAAAATACAGACGATCTTTCAAGACTGGAAAATATCGTGCGTGCATTGAACCTCATTCACGAAGAAATTCCCGTAATTCTGCCAATCCACCCCAGGACCCGTAACATAATCAATCAATTAAGAACTCCGGTACATTTTAATACCATCGATCCACTTGGATATTTCGACATGCTCGGAATGTTGCAGAAATGCGCATTTGTGCTGACAGATAGCGGCGGACTTCAAAAAGAAGCCTTTTTCTTCAAGAAATTTTGCCTAACGCTGCGAGATCAGACCGAATGGGTTGAGCTTACTGAAAACGGCTTAAATTTTCTCGTTGGCGCAGATTTTGATGAAATAATCCGGCAGTATCACTCACTTCAGTCCAGGCAAGCTGATTTCTCGCTGCCGCTATACGGTCAGGGCAATACAGGAGAAAGGATCATAGACGTCTTGCTGGCTCATCATCAAAGATAAACTGAGAGTTTATGAAACTGTTACTCATTACAATACTTGCTGGTCTAAACCTATTATCGTCCAGCACTAACGCTTACAGTGCCACTCGTCAGGACGGCCGAGACGCAAGGCCGGGTATTGGAAATGGCATTGTAGACGGAAATTTCATCGGTGGATTTAATAATTTCGATCCGGCCTCCTTTACCGTTTATAAAAGTGGTATCAGCACGCCAACAGTTACGGTCCATACAGTCGCATCATTGAAACAAGCAATCAGATCGGCCAGGCCAGGCGATAAAATCTATCTTGACGATAATAGTACTTTTGACCTCAGCGGCGAGGCGCCTCTGTTAATTCCGGCATCAGTAACGCTTTTTAGTGGAAGAGGCCTGAATAAAGGTAAAGGCGCACTGGTCTTTTCAAATACACTGAAAACGATTCCGATGTTATATGTAAACGGTAACAATGCTCGGATTTCGGGAATCAGGATAAAGGGGCCCGATGGCCTTGCCGTCAACACCAAGGAACTACAAAAAGCAAAACTGGAGGTACGGAAAAAATCTCCGGCTAAGATCATTGATGAAGACCAGTTCACTGTATATGGAATTCCCAATTCCCGTGGCATCCAAATAAATGGGAAAAATGTAGTTGTGGACAACTGCGAAATCTGGAACTGGAGTCATGCCGGCATTTACATGCTCCCATCCTCCACTGCCGACATTCACCATAACTACATTCATCATAATCAACGCTATGGCCTTGGATATGGGATTTGCCTGGACGGCAGTAATGCCGATATTACCGCCAATATTTTCGATTACAATCGCCATGCCATTGCCGGTACCGGAGCTGTTGGAACCAGCTACAATGCAACATACAATATTGCACTGCCCCACTCCACACTGCAAAGCCATATTTTTGATATGCATGGGAGCGCCATGCGTAAAGACGGAGCAAAGCTGGCAGGCGACAGAGTCGAAATTTCAAACAATCTGTTCTTTGTAACTTCCGGCCCGGCGATCCGGATCCGCGGTGTGCCTCAACAGCAATCAAACATTCGTAACAACGAATATATCCTCGTGCGCGATAAAGAAAGAGCATTCAGGCAGTACCAGGCGGGCCAGATCAGCAAGGATACAAAAGTAAAACAAGAATCGCAGGTAGAACAATACTCAAAAAAAACGCTGGGAATTTTTAATAATAGCGTTTTTCGAACCAACTAAACCCGAAGCTATCTATTAACAATGAATAAGAAAATCTGGGTCATCAACCAGTTCGCCGGTACCCCCGAATCGGGTTGGGGCGAGCGTCATTTTTATTTCGCAAAATATTGGCAGGAGAAAGGTTATGATGTGACAATCATCTCAGGATCTTTTAACCATATGTTTCGGAAAACGATCGAAGTGGAAGGTTTATGTAAAATCGAAACATATAACGGAATAAGGTTTTGCTGGGTGAACACCCCCAAATATGATCCCAAATCGGTTAAACGATTTTTCGCAATGTTGGTTTTCGCCTGGCGAGTACTGTTTTTAAAAAAACACCTCCATCAAACCCCGGATGACATTATCGTCTCGTCTATGCCGATTTTCCCAGTCTTGACTGGCTACTTCTTGAAGAAAAAATACAAAAGCAGGAAGCTCCTATTCGAAATTCGTGACATCTGGCCATTATCCCTAATTGAGCTTGCAAACGTCTCTAAATACCATCCTCTTGCGCTTTTTATCGGCTGGTTTGAAAAATTTGGATACCGAAAATCCGATATCGTGGTTTCTCTGCTGCCTAATGCCAGGGAACATATTGAAAACGTAGCTAAACGTCCTGTAAATTTTGAATATATACCTAACGGAATAGACCCTGACCAATTAAAGGACGAGGTGCTGCCAGACGAAATAGCGGCGCTGCTGCCCCAGAACGCAGGTATGATAATTGGTTATACAGGAACGTTGGGGAAAGCGAATGCGCTGGAGTACTTTGTAGAAGCGGCACGCAATGTTGCCGCCACCCATCCCGACATACACTATGTGTTGGTCGGCGACGGTTATCTGAAAGAGGAATTGATGAAGGCAAGCGAAGGTTGCCCCCAGATTCACTTTCTTCCAAAAATCAAAAAAGACCAGGTACAGAACATGCTTGGCAGATTCGACGTATGCTTTGTGGGAAGAAATGATACCCCGCTATACAAACATGGAATTTCCGCAAATAAGTATTTTGACTACATGCTTGCGGGCAAGCCGATCCTGGATTCCATCAACTATATTAAGGATCCTGTAGAGCTTTGCCATTGTGGCATTATTGTTAAGCCAGACTCGACCCGCGCTATTGAGGAAGGCATTCTTCTTTTTCATGGCATGACACGGGAAGAAAGAAAGAAAATGGGAGAAAAAGGCCGGGATTATGTGCTGAAAGAGCATTCGATTAAAATCCTTGCTGAAAAATATGTAGAGGCAATAAACGCATAGGTCCGAATATTTTATATGAAAAAAGCACTCCTTACCGGCGCTAACGGTTTTTTGGGCAGATGGATATCGGAAGCGCTCGAGCAGAGTGGCTTTCGGGTGGCGACACTGGGACGATCCGAGTGTTCGGAATACCGTTTCGATCTGATTAACGAGATTCCTGGATTTGACGAAGCGTTCGATTTGGTCGTTCATGCAGCAGGCAAAGCTCATGTTGCAGTTTCAACCGCACATCCGGCCGAGGACTTCCGAAAAGTAAACACAGTGGGAACAATGCATTTGTTAAGTGCGCTGGACTCGCAACCTCCCGCGGCTTTTGTGCTTATCAGCACTGTAGCGGTGTATGGTGTGGACACAGGCAATAACATTTCTGAAGATGCCCCTCTGCTCGCCTCGGACCCTTATGGCAGCAGCAAGATCGAAGCAGAAAAAGCCGTCAGACGCTGGTGTGAGGAAAGGAACGTAAAATGCAGTATCCTGCGGCTTCCGCTGGTTGCTGGCCCAAACCCTCCCGGAAATCTCAATGAAATGATTAACGGAATTCAAAAAGGAAGGTATGCCAATATTGGGAATGGTTCCGCGAGAAAGAGCATCGTGTTGGCATCAGACGTGGCAGCCATTATCGCTACCGCCGCTGAAAATCCCGGAATATATAATTTGACCGATGGATACCATCCAACTTTCTGTGAACTGAGCATGCATATCGCGCAACAGCTGGGCCGGAGGAAAGTACCCACCATCCCCTTTTGGTTGGCCAGGATACTATCGCTGGCCGGCGATTTAACCGGAGGGGGCCTTCCCATCAATTCATTGAAATTCAGGAAAATAACCCTAGATTTAACCTTCGAAGACACCCGTGCAAGAACCCATTTGGGTTGGAAGCCCACACCGGTTCTCCAAGGATTTAAAATTAAATAATCACAAAAAGACAAGTAACCTAAACATATGATTCCTCAATTCAACACAGCTCAATTTATTCGTGATCATATTATACAAAGGAAGGAAAGCCTGCTTGCTGAAGATCTGCGGAAATTTGATGCAGAGCTGCGTAAAGAGCTTGACGGCAAATCCTGCCTGGTGATCGGAGGTGCAGGCACCATCGGCTCATCGTATATAAGAGCATTGCTGAGATTCAAAATCCGTAAACTCGTTGTAATTGACATAAATGAAAATGAACTGACAGAACTCGTAAGGGATATCCGTAGTAATAGTGAGTTACTTGTTCCCGACGATTTGAAGACCTACCCCATTAATTTCGGCGATCCGGTGTTTAAAAAGTTGTTCTTTTATCATGGCCCATTCGATGTCGTGGCTAATTTCGCGGCGCATAAGCACGTTCGTAGTGAAAAAGATGGATATTCGATTGAGGCGATGGTGGACAATAATGTTTTCAAAGCGATGGACCTGTTGGAGCTCCTTGAAAAAAGACCGCCTGCGCATTTCTTTTGCGTATCGACTGATAAAGCTGCCAACCCCGTGAATCTCATGGGGGCCAGCAAAAAACTGATGGAAGACGTTATTTTGTCTTATACAGATAAACTCCCAATTAAAACCGCGCGCTTCGCAAATGTGGCATTTTCCAATGGCAGTTTGCCAGCCGGCTTTCTTACACGCATCAATAAGCGGCAACCCTTGTCTTGCCCTTTGGGAATCAAGCGTTACTTCGTTTCTCCCGACGAATCAGGTCAAATCTGTTTACTAGCCTCCATCCTAGGTAAATCCGGCGATATTTTTTTTCCGAAACTGGACATGGAAAACGGCCTTGTAGCATTTTCAGATATCGCAACCGATTTTCTCAAAGCGCTGGGATATGAAGCGGATGTTTGTGTCAGCGAAGAGGAAGCGAAGGAGAAAGCTGCAAACCTCACCGACGATTCAAAAAAGTACCCGATATTCTTTTTCGATTCAGACACCTCAGGCGAAAAATCATTTGAGGAGTTCTACACTTCAGACGAAGAACTTGATTTGACTTCTTTCCCCAATCTCGGCGTTATCAAAAACAGCCAGGCCACACATGATGCTTCACGCCTGGAAGAGATTTTGACAGACCTGCGCTTACTTTTCGACAAAACCGATGCACCGGTAGAAAAAAACGAAGTAGTTCAGGCACTCCAATCTTACCTGCCGAATTTCCAGTATATTGAAAAAGGAAAAGGTTTAGATCAAAGAATGTAATATGTATAATTTTTTAAAGCGAATCATCGACTTTTTTCTCGCGCTGCTGGCGTTTATTATTTTATTGCCCGTTTTGCTTCCTGTTACCATTATTCTTCTATTTACCGGAGAAAGAGAAGTTTTCTATTTCCAAAAAAGGATAGGCTATAAAAACCGCTACTTCTTCATCTGGAAGTTTGCAACAATGTTGAAGAACAGTCCCAATATCGGTACAGGCTCGATCACACTTCGAAACGACCCGAGGGTATTACCAATAGGCGGCTTTTTGAGGAAGACAAAAATTAACGAATTGCCGCAAATAATCAATGTCTTGAAAGGTGATATGAGTATAGTTGGTCCTCGCCCTCTGGTAGACAGAACTTTCAATGCTTATCCTGTAGAAATCAGAGACAAGGTCTACAACAGTAAGCCAGGCATCACAGGCATTGGTTCCATCGTCTTTCGGGATGAAGAAAAATTGATCTCCAACGCGAAAATGCCCCCGCATGAGTATTATGAAAAGATGATCGCACCATATAAAGGCGAACTGGAAATGTGGTACAATCGTCGTAAGGGTGTTATTACTGACTTCCTGATCATGTTTATGACAGGTTGGGTGATTTTACGTCCCGAATCACAAATTGTGTATACAGTGTTCAAAGATCTTCCCAAGCGCCCTTCCGAATACGATCAATAATTTTACCGCCATGCCCGCAAACACTTTACGGGCATGGTTTTTGCCCACCGGAACCCAAATTAATCCCATATGAAAAATTTGCCGCTTTTCTTTACACTGTTGTTGACGGCAATTTCAGCCGGTGCTCAGGAAAAAACTCCTGTCATCGCTCCATTTAACCATTTGAATATCCGGCAATTATACATAGATACAATTAATCATCATACGGCCCTGAAAAGTATTTTACACGTAGATTCAACGTATGATTTTGCTAGCGAAGACAGTATAAAACGCACATGGATCCATCGGAAGCTCTTTAAAGAGCACCTTTTTGAATTCCGTGAAAAAGATTTCAACGTTTTTATAGACTTTCTTCCGGATTTCCAAATTGGTAAAAGTAGCCGTAATAAAAACCTCTGGTTAAATACACGTGGCGTCAAAGTACAGGCGAATATCGGCACCAAATTCTATTTTGAATCTTCATTTTATGAAAATCAAGGCCTTTTTCCTGCATATATTGACACCTTTGTTCGATATCATCGTGTTATTCCTGGCCAGGGTATGATTAAAAACAACGATGTAGTTGGCAAAAGGTATGATTTCGCCTACGTGAATTCGTTTCTTTCTTATACACCAAGCAAATACGTAAATTTTACCTTGGGTTATGGCACGAACTTCTTCGGGGATGGATACCGCTCCTTGATTCTGTCTGATATCGGATTTAGTTATCCCTACTTCCGCATTACCGGCAAACTTGGACAATTCCAATATACCTCAATGTGGACACAATTCATGGATACTCATGAAAGGACCTTTAGCCAAGCATATCAGGGGATCGGGTATCCTAAAAAATGGGGCGTATTTCATTTTCTTGATTGGAATGCATCAAAAAAACTTACAATAGGCCTCTTTGATGCCATTATATGGGGAGATATCGACACTTCCGGAAGGAAGCGAGGCTTCGATTGGAGTTATCTAAACCCGATAATTTTCCTCAGGCCCTCTGAGTATTCTGTAGGCTCCTCAGATAATTCGATTCTTGGCGCGAATATCAAGTACAAATTATTACCTAAAACGACAGTATACGGACAATTTGTACTCGACGAATTCAAATTGAAAGAATTTGTAGGAGGCAATGGCTGGTGGGCTAATAAATGGGCTGCTCAAGCCGGTTTTCGATCGTTTGACCTGTTTAAAGTTCGCCAACTTGATCTACAGGCAGAATACAATATCGTTCGCCCATATACTTACAGCTTTAGAAACAATCTGGCGAATTACGCTCACTATGGACAATCACTCGCTCATCCCTTAGGCGCAAATTTTCAAGAAATATTAGGAATCGCCTCTTATACCTTCAAACGTTGGTATTTCCGTGGACAGCTGAACTACAGTCAACAAGGTATTGATCAAAATGCAACTGAAAACTGGGGGGGGGATATTTTCAAGTCATATGACACCCACATGCAAGACTACAGCAATAAAATCGGCCAGGGGTTAAAAAACAATTTGCTTTATACACAAGGCACGATAGCATTTATCCTCAACCCGAAATATCATCTGCGCATTGAGGCTTCCGTGGCCGCCCGTCAACAAAAAAATATACTATACTCGAGAAATGAATACATCTTTTCTTTCGGCCTCCGCAGCACCTTCCGTCAATTCTATTACGATTTTTAAAAATTGGAATTAAAAAATATATGAAAGCCCCTCCGCACGGAGGGGCTTTCTTTTTGTTTCAAAAAATAACACGAAAATGGTGTTATAACATTGTCCCGATATTTCCTATCTTAGGAACAGTACTTTAATCTAATTGTCATGACTAGCCTGTTCCTGAATTTTCTCTCCGGAGGGATCGTGTTCGTAGGCCTCTTCTCCTTCGCATGGATCATGAAGAAGGTGGAAAAAGCCCGGTAATCCCTACCTAACCTAAACATCATTTTCTGTAGCAAAATCGATTTAAAGCCTCCCTCTCCAGGGGAGGCTTTTCCTTTCCCTTCACCCCCCCAACAAAAAAATCCCGCCCATACAGGCAGGATTTCTTATTCTCCTTCAACCAGGGGAGACAAACAAAAGATACCACAAAAAAATGGAAAAAGGCCGTGTCTGGGGCAAGCGATGGATGAGCCTGCTTCTGCCGGAGCTCCCCTGTTATATCATTTTCACCCGAAGCAATTACGGGATGCCATTGTATGAGTTGATTCTTATAGTATTGCTGGAAGGCTGTAATAAGGTTCCCATCGAAAAAAATCCCATCTGTTATTCCCTTTATGAATATACGAAAAAAATATTGAAAAAACCAATTTTCTGAAAAGGGTTTAACTTCGCACCATGCATTACGTAACGGTGGAGGGCCTCTCCAAATCATTCGGCGAGAAGCCCCTTTTTGAAAACATCTCCTTCCATATCGAAGAAGGCGATAAAATCGCCCTCGTAGCCCTCAACGGCACGGGAAAATCGACCCTCCTCAAGATCCTCACCGGCACCGAACACGGCGACGAAGGCAAAGTATGGATCCATAAAGACGTTACGGTTGTTATGCTCGAACAATCGAGCCGGCACAAACCCGGAGAAACCGTCCTCGAAAACATCTTCGACCACGACCATCCCATCCTCAACGCCATCAAGGACTACGAAGCCCTCACCGATGAAGACGGCCCCGAGCCCGACGCGCTCGCCCTCTCCGCCGCCATCGAGAAAATGGACGCCCTCAACGCCTGGCATTTCGACGCCAAAGTCAAACAAATCCTCGGCAAACTCAATATCCACCACCTCGACCAACCGGTCGACAAACTCTCCGGCGGCCAGCAGAAACGCGTGGCCCTCGCAAAAGTCCTCATCGATATCGGCTTCGAACATAAACACACCCTCCTCATCCTCGACGAGCCCACCAACCACCTCGACGTTTCCATGATCGAATGGCTGGAACATTACCTCGACCAGGAAAACGTTACCCTCCTCCTCGTTACCCACGACCGTTACTTCCTCGACTCCGTCTGCAACGAGATCATGGAAATCGACAACAGCGAGCTCTATATCTATAAAGGGAATTACGAAAACTACCTGGAGAAAAAGGCCGCCCGCGAGGAATCCGACCGGTCCAGCACCGAAAAAGCCCGCAACCTTTACCGCAAAGAGCTGGAATGGATGCGCAAACAACCCAAAGCCCGCACCACCAAATCCAAATCCCGGCAAGACGCCTTCTACGACGTAAAGGAAAAAGCCGCCAAACGACTCGAACAACAACAACTCGAACTCAACGTCAAAATGACCCGGCTCGGGGGTAAGATATTGGAACTCAAGAAGGTATATAAAGCCTACGGCGATCTCCAGATCCTCCGCGGCTTCGATTACACCTTCAAAAAAGGCGAAAGGGTCGGCGTAGTCGGCAAAAACGGCGTCGGCAAATCCACCTTCCTCCACATGCTCCTCGGCTCCGAACAGCCCGATTCCGGCAAAATCAACGTGGGAGACACCGTGGTTTTCGGAAATTACTCCCAGCAAGGGCTCGTGATCAAGGAAGACATGCGCGTCATCGAATTCGTGAAAAATATCGCCGAAAACTTCCCCCTCGCAGACGGAACAAAGGTTTCAGCCGCACAATTCCTCCAACTTTTCCTCTTCCCCCCCGAAAAACAATACACCTACGTATCCAAACTCAGCGGCGGGGAAAAAAGAAGGCTCCACCTCCTTTCCATCCTCTTCCGCAACCCCAACTTCCTCGTGCTCGACGAGCCCACCAACGACCTCGACCTGCCCACGCTGAGCATCCTGGAGGATTTCCTCCTCAATTACCAGGGCTGCATCATCATCGTGAGCCACGACCGCTATTTCATGGACAAATTGGTAGATCACCTCTTCGTTTTCGAGGGAGACGGCGTAGTGAGGGACTTCCCCGGCAACTACACCCAGTACCGCGAATGGGAAAAAGACCAGGAAAAAATCAAGGCCGCTCCCGCCAAGCCCGCTGAAGTCGCCGCCCCGGCGCCCGTTCAACCCGTGGAACAGAAGGGAAAAAAAATGTCTTTCAAGGAGAAAAGGGAACTGGAGCTCCTCGAAAAAGAAATCGCCGCGCTGGAACAGGAGAAAAAATCGATCGACGATCAGATGGCCACCGGGTCGCTGTCGTACGACCAGCTCCAGCAGGCCGCCAAACGCGTGGGAGAAGTCATGGAGCTGCTGGACGAAAAAGGGATGCGATGGCTGGAGCTCAGCGAAATGGCGGGCTGACGGTAACGTTAACGGACTAGCATTTTTCGGGATTTTGGTTTAGATTTAACGGATAAACCCGTGCCAATGAACCAAAATCAACGCTTTCTATCCTTAGATGTATTTCGCGGATTGACGGTTGCCTGTATGATCCTCGTGAACACACCGGGCAGCTGGCAGTACGTGTATGCGCCGCTCAACCACGCCAAATGGAACGGCTGTACGCCTACCGACCTGGTGTTCCCGTTCTTCCTTTTTGCCGTGGGCAACGCCATGAGCTTTGCCATGAAGAAATTCAACACCCTGAACAATGCGCAGGTGCTGGGCAAGATCTTCAAGCGGACGGCCCTCATTTTCTTCATCGGCCTGTTCCTGAACATGTATCCGTTCGGGCGCTACGACGCGGAAGGGCATTTCAATTTCCTGGACTTCAATAACCTCCGCATTCTCGGCGTGCTGCAACGCATCGCGCTGTGCTATTGCATCGGGGCATTGCTCATTCACTACCTGAAACCAAAGGGCGCCGCCATCGCCACCGTCCTCATTCTGCTGGGCTATTGGGCCGTGATGTATTTCTTCGGCGCACCCGGAGACCCTTACAGCATGACCGGCCACGCAGGCCAGGCCATCGACCTCGCCATCCTCGGCGAATCGCACATGTACCATGGCGAAGGCGTGGCTTTCGAGCCGGAAGGGCTCCTCAGCACCCTGCCCGCCGTCGGGAACGTGGTGTTCGGCTTCCTGGTAGGTGCGTATGTTCAGAAGAACCGTCATGCCCGCGGCATGCTCCTCAAACTGGTGATCGCCGGATCGGCCCTCATCGCCATCGCGCTGCTGTGGAGCTCCGTTTTCCCCATCAACAAGAAGATCTGGACCAGCTCCTATGTGCTTTACACCGTAGGCCTGGCCACCCTCGTGCTTTCCGTCCTCATTTACCTCATCGAAATGAAAGGCTGGCAGGGCAAAGGGACCTACTTCTTCGAAGTGTTCGGGAAAAACCCGCTGTTCATTTACGTACTGTCTGGCATGCTGGTAGACACTTACACCTATTTCCGGCTCGGCCCTGATCATGAAGGGCTTTACAGCTGGATGTACCATCACATTTTCCAGCCGGCCCTGGGCGATTACCCGGGCTCCCTAGCCTTCGCGCTGTTCCATGTGCTGCTGCTATGGCTCGTAGGATGGTGGATGGATAGAAAGAAAATTTATATACGTGTGTAACGACCGATAGTTGCGGACCGCCCGGCAGATTTGTCCGGGCGGTTTCATTTTTCCCCCGCCGATCCCCGGGATAATGCTATTTTTGCCGGGATAAAATCCGCCCAAACAGATGAAAAAAGCTTTAATTACAGGGATCACCGGGCAGGACGGCGCCTATTTGACGGAACTGCTCCTGAAGAAAGGGTACGAAGTGCATGGCATCAAGCGCCGCACCTCGCTGTTCAATACAGACCGGATCGATCACCTGTACCAGGATCCTCATGAACCTAACGTCCACCTGAAACTGCATTACGGCGACCTTACGGACTCCACCAATATCATCCGCATCATCCAGGAAGTACAGCCAGACGAAATTTACAACCTCGGCGCCATGAGCCACGTGCAGGTAAGTTTCGAAACGCCGGAATACACCGCCGACGTGGATGGCGTAGGCACTCTGCGCATCCTGGAAGCCGTTCGCCTGCTGGGTTTGACGGAAAAAACCCGCATTTACCAGGCTTCTACGTCTGAATTGTACGGCCTGGTGCAGGAAATCCCCCAATCCGAAAAAACCCCGTTCTATCCCCGGTCTCCCTACGCCGTCGCTAAAATGTACGCGTACTGGATCACCGTCAACTACCGCGAAGCCTACAACATGTACGCCTGCAACGGTATCCTCTTCAACCACGAATCTCCCCTCCGCGGCGAAACCTTCGTGACCCGCAAAATCACCCGCGGCGTCGCCAAGATCGGCCTCGGCATGCAGGATAAACTCTTTATGGGCAACCTCGACGCCAAGCGCGACTGGGGCCATGCCAAAGATTACGTGAAAGCGATGTGGCTCATCCTCCAACAGGATAAACCCGAAGATTACGTGATCGCCACCGGCGAAACCAATACCGTGCGCGATTTCATCCGTCTCAGCTTCGCCGAGATCGGCGTGGAACTGGAATTCACCGGCGCCGGCGCGGAAGAAAAAGGCATCGTCAAATCCGCCACCCATCCCGATTTCCCCCTCAAACCCGGAACGGAAGTGGTAGCCGTGGACCCGCGGTATTTCCGCCCCACGGAAGTGGACCTCCTCATCGGAGACCCCACCAAATCCAAAACCCAACTGGGCTGGAAGCCGGAACACGACCTGTATAGCCTCGTGAAAGACATGATGCAGGCCGATATCGAACTTTTCCGCCGCGAAAAGCTCCTGAAAGACGCAGGGTACAAAGTCCTGAACCAATTCGAATAACGCATGCAACCGAACGACAAAATATACATCGCAGGGCACCGTGGCATGGTGGGCTCCGCCATCACGCGGAGGCTCCAGAAAGCAGGTTTCCACAACTTCGTGACCCGCACTTCTGACACCCTCGACCTGCGCGACCAGGCCGCCGTAGCGGCTTTCTTCCAGGAAGAAAAACCCGATTACGTGTTCCTCGCCGCCGCCAAAGTGGGCGGCATCGTGGCCAACAACACCTATCGCGCGGAATTCCTGTACGATAACCTCATGATCCAGAACAACGTGATCCATCATGCCCATCTCAACGGCGTGAAAAAACTCATGTTCCTCGGATCGTCCTGCATCTATCCCAAACTGGCGCCGCAGCCACTGAAGGAAGAATACCTCCTCACCGGCACCCTGGAACCGACCAACGAGCCGTATGCCATCGCCAAGATCGCCGGCATCAAACTCTGCGACGCTTACCGCAGCCAGTACGGTTCCCAGTTCATTTCCGTTATGCCGACCAACCTCTACGGCCCCAACGATAATTACGATCTGCAGAACTCGCACGTGCTGCCCGCACTCCTCCGCAAATTCCACGACGCCAAAGCCAACGCCCAAAGCGAAGTCGTGATCTGGGGAACGGGCTCGCCCCTCCGCGAATTCCTCCATGCAGACGATATGGCCGATGCCTGTTTCTTCCTCATGCAGGGCTACAACGAGCCCGGCCCGATCAATATCGGTGTGGGGGAAGACCTCAGTATCGCCGACCTGGCCCGCATGGTACAAAAGATCGTCGGCTATGAAGGGAAACTCGTTTTCGACACCACCAAGCCCGATGGCACGCCCCGCAAACTGATGGACGTTTCCCGCCTCCACAGCCTCGGCTGGAAAGCGCAAATCCCGCTGGAACAGGGGATCAGGCAGGTGTATGAAGAAAAATTCCTGCAAAAGGCTTGACAGGACAGCCTTTGCTGAAAATACGACGGGGGAAACAGCGTACTGTCTCCCCCGTTTTTTTTCCGGTGGACGGATGTTCAATCTTCTCCCGGTCCGCCGTCCGCCATGCGGACGATCTTCGGAAGGAAAGAACCTACCACGTCTACCAGCGGTTTCTGTGCGGCCATCACGGCGCGGATGTCTTTGTAGGCACCCGGCGCTTCGTCAAGCCCGCCGCCAACGAGCGTCACACCTTTATCGCGCAGCAGGCGGCTCATTTCGTGCATCGTGAAGGTTTGCGTGGCTTTGGAACGGCTCATCTGCCGCCCCGCGCCGTGCGAAGCCGAATCCAGCGAAGCTTCGAAGCCGCGTCCCCGGACGATGAATCCCGGTTCGGTCATGGAGCCGGGGATGACGCCGAGCGCGCCTTTACCCGCCGGTGTGGCGCCTTTCCGGTGAACGATAAGGTCTTCCCCACCATGGTTTTCTTTCCAGGCGAAGTTGTGGTGATTTTCCACCCTTGCCAGCAAAGTAGCGCCCATGGCCTTGATCAGCCGGCGGTGGATGTGATGGTGGTTCGCGGAAGCATAATCTCCGGCGAGGTTCATCGCCATCCAGTATTCCCGTCCGTTATCGGAATCCATATCCAGCCAGGCGAGGTGCTGCACTTCCCGCGGAAGCTGGCAAACCTCACGTGCCACTTTGGTGTAATGCCCGGCGATCTGGGCGCCCAGGCCACGGGAACCGGAGTGCGACAGTAAACCCAGGTAAGTTCCCGGTTCCAGGCCCCATTCGTTGGCGGGGTCGGTGATGGTTACTTCGCCCCATTCCACGAAGTGGTTGCCGGAGCCGGAAGTGCTCAGCTGTGCAGCGGCTTTATCGTGCAGGTGCTTCAGCAGTCCGATTTCTTCGAACGCCGGATTTTCCAGCACGGGGTCGTCTTCCCGCTTTCTCCACGGTGTTCCGGCGCCGAAAGCCGTTTGGGCGATCAGTTCCCGCTTGTACTGCGATGCGTTTTTCTCGAGGTCCGCAACCGGAATATCGAGGATGGACAGGCACATCCGGCAGCCGATGTCTACGCCGACGGCGTAAGGGATCACGGCATTGCGGACACCGAGCACGCCGCCGATGGGCAGGCCGTAGCCGTGGTGCGCATCCGGCATCAACGCGCCGGCGGCGGTAACCGGCAGGCGCATGGCGTAATTCATTTGCCGGAGAGCCGAATCGTCGATAAATTCTTCACCGAAAATCCGGTAAGGAAGCGCTTCTTCCAGCAGCGGGATTTCCGTGGGCTCTTCCACGATGAGCTTTTCGGCGATTTTACCGAGATGCTCGTCTGCCGCGAAAGCGGCGGGGTCTTGCAGCACCTGCGAAAGCAGGGCCAGCGCGGCGTCTTGCGAGTGATGCTTGTAATGCTTCTCCATGACACCGATCGCGACGCTGATCACCGGGGATTCTGGGTAACCGATGGCCCGGAGGTCTTTGCCGCGAAGTTTGAGTTTTGACATATAGATGAATTAAAACGTCTGTCTGCTGACAGACAAGTTAACGATACCGCAGCATCTTTTATGCCACGGTACCGTGGTAGGGATAAGATTTGTTAAAATAATAGTTCCTTTTCCAGCTCCATGAGCCATTGCCGGGTTGTAGTCCGGGAGCGGTAAGGCCGGGGCCACTTTCGTGATCCCCAAATTCTCACCTTTCGCCCTTTCAGGTTCTCCATCCGGCCGTAAATTTTTGGATCGGCCTGTATCTGATCGATTTCCTGTAGGCGTTGTTCCACGGCTGTGTTTTCCACCCGCTGTTCCGTAATGAAATTGGGGCGGATTTTCAGCCGGAAGCGCCAGGGCTCTTTGAACTTCCAGACTTCCTGGTCCCATCTGTGCCGGGGGTTGGAGGGAATACCGAGGTAAAAAAGACTGGCTTCCTTTTCCGTGAAAGCCAGCTTGAGGAACCGTTGGGTATCCGGTTCCAGCAAGTATTGCGGTATGGGTATTTTCTTCTTACCGTTCTTTCTTACTTTTTTAAGGAAAAAACGATCGGGCTGAATGAGCGTGGTGTTGATCTTGTCCAGGATTCCCTGGTAAAATGCGGCACCGGCCGAGCGGGCCACATCTTCACGGAGCACGAAACTGCGTTTAAAACCGCGTTGAATGGGTGGATCGAGCGGCACATAAACGACTTCATGGTATTTGATGTACCATAGTTTCGTTCTTTCATTTTCCAGCTTAATCAGTCGTTTTTCCCGGTCGGCCCGCACGGCGCGCTTTCGGGAGCGCGGGCACCGTATGCGGAAGGAGCGCAAGGAGCAGCTTTCCTCCGCCGTCGTCGTATAGTCCATCATACCTGATGTTATAGTTTGTGGATAGGATCGCTACGCGGTCCGGTTTGAGGTTTTGGTATGTGGATGTGTGATTCTTTTTCATCGTTGGCATTTTTAAATGTTAAAAAAAGCTCCCGCAAAAGCGGGAGCCGGGGTTGACTCTTTTCTTTTGCTTTGTATAAATCGTTCAGATCATTACCGCGCTTTCTTCGAACTGGTCGCGCAGTTCGTGTAACTGGGCGATGTGGCGTTCGATATGTTTGGTGAGGAAGAAGATATATTGATAGATATCCAGTTTCCCCAGGTTATTGACGGTCATCATCGTTTTGACGAGTTTTCCTTCCCCGTTTTTGAGCAGGCTGAGATTATACATGCACTGCGCAAATTGTTGTTTGAGGAGGATGCGGATCTCATCGAGGTCCCTGGTGCCGGAGGGTTCCAGGTGAGCGGGGTTTACCCATCCGAAGGATTTGCTGCTCACGACCTCGATCTGCCGGAATTTTTCTTCATAATCCGATCCCGGCATGATGTGCAGCCCTTCCACCTTGCGTTCCAGCGCGCGGCGGGTGCTTTTATTGATGGTCAGGAGCAGAAAATAGTTGGTAAGGCATATATGTTCAATCACTTCCCGCGCATTCCAGCTGTCGCGTTCCGGTTTAAAATGCAGTAATACTGAATCTTCCTGGAACCATTGGTCCAATTCCCGGAAATTGTTGATCAGGGCCTCTCTTACAAATTGTACAACGTTTCTCATTGGGTCTCGTTTTGGGGCAAATCACTTTTTCTCTAAAAAGCACTTACCATGTTATATTATATGTTCGTTTCCGTTGCTGGGGCTTAAAATATAAAGCCCGGTCGGCTATGGGCGGCGGACCGGGCTATGAATAACGTTCGTAATCATTACGTTCACATCAATACATAACGGTCCCGCCAGGAGGGTACCATGAAAGGCACTTCCCGTACGCCATTGCCCGGCGTCGCACTTGCGCGATTGTTTTGTTCAGTTGTATGTCCATCAGCACTAAAAAAAAGGTCCCGCATTTTCTGCGGGACCCTTCTGTTATATCTTTCGGATAACTTCTTGCTTCGTTACCTGCTATAACCTGCCCGCATATGGCCACCCGCCTGCTTCTGCATGCGTTTTGCGACCTTCATCTTAAATGTACAATTGCGTGACATTGTTATTTAGCGTTTGTTTACGTCAACAAAGATAGAAAATTATTTTTTTTCTTTCGCAATATTTTTTATTAAAAAATTGTTTCCACTGGATTTTCTTTTTGTTATCCCGCTTTTCTGAAGAGTATCTTCTGGTCTTTGAAGGCTTCCGCCGCATCGATCATTTCCAGCAGCTGCGGCCATTTTGCGGCGGCGGCGTGGGCCATTTTATATGTTTTCGTGATCTGCAGGCGGAGCTTTCCATCTTTTTGTTCCGCTTTCACGATGAAGCTGCCGCATTCGTTATCCACCTGCCTGGGAAGTTTTTCTATCCCCTCGGCCACATACCCTTCCGGGACGTCGAATTCGATATCATATGCGAACGACCGGGCGAAAGACATATAGATATCCGCGGTGCGCTTGCGCTGGGAGGGCTTCACGGCAACCTGTCCGCCGATGAGCCGGCCGGCGTCCAGGATGTAGTCGGCGCCGGCTTTTTTGACCAGGCCATCCAGCGAAAAGCGGGTATTGTACACCAGGTCGGGGTTCTCGGTGCGAAGGCCCATCGCTTTGATCCCGAAGGTATCGAGCGTGGGGATGGCGTCTTCGAACTGCTGCTGCACTTCTTCCCGGAAATAATCCTTCACCGCGCGGCGGGCCCTGTCGAAGGCGTTCAGGTATTCGTCATGCAGAGCACGGGTATTCCGGCTCTTTTTGAAATCGTCCATGAACGACGTTTCTATCCCCAGGAGCTTCCTTTCCTCCGCGTAATAATCTTCGAACAGCAAAAGCTGCTGCTGGGTGCGCTTCCTGAAATGGCCGGTAACCGTCGTTTCGCGGTCGATCTCCAGCTGCTGGAGGTTGTCTTTCGCAAAGCCGATCTTCATGAGGTTGGTCTGCCGGTTCTGGCCTGCGGAGCTTTCGGGGATGTCCCACTGCCCGTCTATATGCGTACTGTTTCGCGGCAGCAGCGCCCCTTTCTGCCCTTCGAAATCGGCCGGGATGTGGTCTGTGGTCGCGAAAAGGCCGTCCACGCTCATAAAGACGGGCTTGTCGCCCGTGGTGCGGAGCATCATGCGGAAATCGTCCGAATCGAATACGTCCGCCAATGCCGGGCCGTCTTTCACCGTCGTGAAGACGAATTCTGCGGGCACATCGTATTTATCGAGCACATAATTCACATAGAGCAGGAAATTCGCTTCGCGCAGCGCGTTGAAATTGCGGCGGCGGTCCACCACGATGGGATCGTTGGGCCAGATGTGGTAAACGACCACAAACCGTACTACGTGGTAAATGAATTCCGCCAGCTGGGCTTGTGAGGCGTTGGGGTTTTCCTTTTTGAAACGTTTCACCCGGTCGTTCACTTCATCGTACGAGGGCAGGGTGGTCACGGCTTTCATGTTACGGAGCGGCGCGATGTTCATGACGGCTTCGTCACGGATTTTGGTGGCATTGGGGTTGGCGTAGATCATCCCTTCTTTCCTGCGGCCGGCTTTTTCGTTACGGGCGCCGGGCCGGAGGTGTACGCGCACCATGGGCAATTGCCGGAAAGGGTTCATCCAGAGGTTGACGGGTTGGGGCGGGATGTTGCGCACGAGCATGTCCAGGTGAATGAGATGATCGTCGTACCGCTCCTTGAAATTGGGGGCGCCGTTCATCGACCGGTATTCCATCGAAAACCATTCATTGAACGCGCCGATGTGGATCGCATATTCCAAAACCGGCTCTTCCTCGCCGAACACGAAAAGCTCGCGCGAGAAGTTGTTGGCGCCGATCACAAAAGATTCTTCCCGGAAATAGTAATCCACGAGGTCGCCCACCTGCAGGCCGGGAATGGCGAGCTTGCGGGATTTGTAGCGGTTGCGCACCAGGTCGGTCACCACGGCTTCATCTCCGTAGATTTCCTTCGTGGAGCCGTCTTTCTTATAAATCCGGACACCGAGGTACACGACTTTCGTGATTTTATCGAACGGCTCCAGCTGGTAGCTGTCGTCGTAGTTTTCGTATTGTTTGAACTCGAAGTCGGAGTACCGTTCGAGGGCTGCTTTATCATTGATCGCCACGAGGTTGCGCTCCGTGCGATGGAGTTTCACGGCTTTCTGCGGCGTCATGAGGTCTACGTACCGGGCCAGGATCACGGCGGATTCCTTCGCATATTCCGGAGGCACGGTCCGGTTGCGGAAGCCGGCCTGTTTGATGTTCCAGACTTCCTCTTTCACTTCCTCCTGCCGTTTTTTATATTTTTTTTCCGCCTGCACGTCCCAGGGCTCGGGCTTCCGCTCCTGGGCTACCATGCCGGTGATGAACAGCAACAGGCAGATAATGATGGCAATGGTGGTCCTCATCGGTGAATTATTTTTTGGTAAGGGAGATTTGTTCGAGATAGGATTGGCGTAGTTTTTTGATGCCGGCGTTCCAGGCTGCGAAGTCTTTGCGTTGCAGGCGTGTATTGCGGATGATGATTTCTTTCCGGTAAATGACTTGTCCGTTTTGCTGTTCGTATGTGGCTTTGAATGCGTAGTTGGGCTGGTTTACATCGAGCGCGGGCGGGAGGGATTTCACCTTGTAGCCATCGGGCAGGGCCAGCACCGTTTCCTGCACCAGTTGCCGTTTGTAGGGCAACCAGTAGTCGTGGCGGCGGGCGGTATCGATGGCGGCGTCGTCCATTTCCTTGCGGAAGTCCATTTCCACGAAGAGCTCGTTCCCGAAGGCGCTCACGGCATCGTGATGCGTGATGTCGTAATCGATGACGAGGTCGGTATTCCAGTTGTGGAGGTCGGACGTTCGCATATTGGCGATGCGGTATTGGTTGTTCTGTTTGGACAGGTATTCCTGCAGGGCTTCGTCAAGTTTCGTTCTGCGGATTTGATGGATGCTGGACAGGATGTTTTCCGTGCATTCTCCGGTAAGCCGGTGAGAAGCGGAGCCGGTGAGTTTCGTCCCCTCGATGCGGAGGGTCCTTTTTTCGGTCTGGCGGTTCTGTTCGAAGGTGCGCTCTGGAATACGGGCCAGCTCGAATTTGTCGCCGTTGCCGATGAGCACCTGCCGGCCCTGGATGCGCTCGGCGTATTGGTCGAAGCCGATGTAGGTTTCGGTGGCGTCGAGGAACCAGGTTTTGCCGTCCAGCAAAACGGCGCAGATCATATGGTTATCCACGGCGAGGGTGGGCAGGGAATAGTCGTAGGCGATGTGGCGCGTCCCGATCCAGCAGAGCCTTGCGTCGAAACCGAGGGACGCGAGCATTTCGCGGGTGAGGTTGGCCATGCCTTTGCAGTCGCCGTACTTTTTGGCCAGTACATCCTGTGCGGTGGCGGGTTTGAAGCCGGCGATACCGTTTTCGAAAGCGATGTACCGGATATTTTCCTGCATCCAGGTGTAGATGGCTTTGATTTTATCGAGGCCGGTGGATTTATCTTTCACGATGGCGGCTGCAGTGGATCTGACGGCATCGCGGTCGTTATCGACAGCGGCCACGAGGCTGTGGTACCATGCGTAGAGGTTTTGCAGGTTGCCGAAGTAAGTGGCGGAGCCTGCGGGGGAATCTGCGCTGTGGCTGAAGATCAGCAGATGCGGATAGAGGTAACTGGGGCCCGGGGCTCCGGGCTCGGTTTTGCCGGGCTGGATTTGCGCGGCGGTGTAGGTGAAAACGTCGGCGTCGAGTTTTTTATCGTAGGATTTGACGAGTTGGATGCCGTGGCCTTCGAAGTTCATTTCTTTTATTTCCGTTTTCATCCAGCGGGGGATGACGATGGTGACTTCCTTGGATTCGACGAGATATTCTTCCTGGAAATATATGGCGTTGAAATACCGGGGATCGATGGTGGTTTTTTCGATTTCGGTGCGGCTTTCCGTTCCTTTCTTTTTGAAGGGGAGCATGAAACCGCAGATCCTGGCGTCTGCGTAGAAAATATCTTCGATGGCGTGGTAGCGGTGTTCGGGTTTTACTTTGAGGCGGTCGCCGTCTACCCAGGCTTTTACTTCTTCCACGCGGCTGTAATCGTTGTAGAAGGTGACGATGGGGATGGCTTCCCGGAATTCGTTGCAGCGGAATATGGTGCCGGAAGTTTCCTTTACCCAGACGGGGTTCGATTTATCGCCGCGGGTGAATTCATAGCGTTCCTTCTTTTCCCGGATCACGAAGTTGGTGTTCTCTTCCGCCGTGGCCGATGGCCTGGATGGGTGGGTGCGGGCATGCGCGGGAGGGGGCATCCAACAGCACAATAAAGCACTGAGGCACAGGGATGTAAGTGCGGTTCGCATGTTATTTTACAGGTATGAGGGGATTAAAGATAGTAAAAATATCTATATATTAAGCCCTCATCCGCACTCCCCAGCGGGTTATTTCTTTATGTATAGCGCATAATTCCGTATTGATGAATCTTGCCCTTAATCGCCCCCACCGCCATCTCCTCCACCGTCGCCACCGCTATCTCCGCCACTATCGCCCCAATCGCCGCTGGCGCCTCCACCACCACCATCGCCGCCGCCATAACCGCCGAAGGACCCGGGATCGGAATTGCTATCGCTCGTGCCGGAATCGGAATAGCTCCAGGGGGAGGACGACGTGTAATCGCTGTTGCTATTGCCTTTCAGCCGTTTCCGGAACAGGAAGATGAGGAGTATCGCCAGACCGAAAGCCGCGAGTGGCCAGAAAAACAGGAGCGTTTCCAAAGAAACGAGCAGTACCGCGGGATAAATTTGCAAGCTGAACATCGGTATGTTAATTTAAAGTGCGTTTCGGACGGAAATGCTATTTTAGCGAAATTACCATTTCATAAACCGAAAGTATCCAATTTTGCGCATGTCGGATACCTATGACCACGATGAAGAACTGAACTCGCACTGGGACGCCGTTCTGCTCGGCGACGCCGCGGCATATGCGCAGGTGCATGCCCGGCTCTATCCCCTGCTGTTCCGGTATGGACTGGCCATCCTCGGCGACGGGGACCTGGCCGACGACGCCGTGCAGGAAGTTTTTATCCGCATCTGGACCAAAAAGTCCGCCATCGGTCCTACCCGCAACCTACGCGCATTTTTCTTCGCCTCCCTGCGCCGCCATTGCCTCAACCAGCTGCGCAGCCTCAAAACCCTGCAAGTCCTCACCGCTCCCGGCCCCGACATCGAATTTTCTCCGGAAGACATTATTATATCCGAAGAATCTGCCGCCGCCCGCCGCAACGCCATCGCACAGTACCTCAACCAGCTGCCCCGCCGCCAGAAGGAAGCCCTTTACCTGCGTTTCTACGAATCCCTTTCGTACGACGAGATAGCGGCGATCATGAAGGTAAATTACCAGTCGGTCGTGAACCTCGTCCATAAAGCCATTGCCCAACTGCGTAAATGGATGGGCCATTTGCCGCTGTGGTGGCTGCTTTGGCAGGTATTTTAAAAATATTTCCCAAAAAAGGAGTATCCCCGGCGCATTTTCGTGTCTTTCTATAAAACACGTTATGGAAGATCCTTCCTTACCGCAAGGCCCAGATAAAGCCCCGTTCCGGTTCCGCCGGCGGGAGGTGCCCGCATCGCAGGTAAGCCGCAGTTGGGAACGGATCGCTCCCGAGCTGGGAAAAAGACCGCATCGCAAGCCCCGCCGCACGCTTCGCCTCCTGGCGGCCGCAGTGCTCGTGCCGGCCATCGCCTGGGGAGGATATATGCTCTATTGCAACCTGCTATTCGACAACATGCGCGAATATCACACCCAATACGGCGAAATGAAACAGGTGATGCTGCCCGACAGTTCCACCGTTTTCCTCAACGCCAATTCCACCCTCCGCATACCCGCCGAATGGAAAAGCGCCGAAAGCCGCAGCGTGTGGCTCGACGGGGAAGCGTATTTCGAGATCACCAAACATCCCGGCGCCGCCGATGCCCGGTTTATCGTCCATACCCCCGAAATCGACGTGGAAGTGCTCGGTACCAAGTTCAACGTAAATATGCTGGAAGCCCGTACCACCGTATCGCTCAAGGAAGGGAAGGTGCAGCTCACCGCCAAATCCGATATCAGCGAAGGCCCCAAAGTGATCATGATGAAACCCGGAGACGAAGTGCAGGTCGACCACGAAAAATCCCGCCTCCGCGAAGCCGTGAATACCGACCAGATCGCAGACTGGCGCAACCACCGCTATCATTTCGAAAACACATCCATGCAGGAGATCGCCGCTATCATCCGCACCAAATACGGCTATGAAGTAACGCTCAGTCCCGAAGCGGCGAAGCGTACCATCAGCGGCGACCTGTATGCCCGGAATATCGAACAATTGTCTAATGCCCTGGCGCTCACCATGAATCTATCCATCGAGCACGCGAATCATAAGATCAATATTTCAACCAAAGACTAGTTTTTTAAAGATATCAGTAAACGTAACAGCTTCTGCAGAAGTAACGGTTTGCCATGCGCAGGCCGGATGGGAAATTACTGTCAACCAAAATTGTTTCACCCATTTTAAAATTCCAACGATATGCAAGCGAACAATTTGTTGCGGACCACCTTGCTGGCAGCTGCCTTCGCGGCCGGTTCCACCCTGGCGTTTGCCGGCGGGCAGGACCTGGCCGCGAACAGCGGCGCTCCGCATCATATGCGGCCGGGAGGCGATGCTTCCAGGCAGCAGAAAACGCTCGAACAGCTGCTGAAGGAGATCCACAAAACATATAAAGTAGACCTGCTGTACGAATCCCGTAAACTGCCCAAAGTCAAAGTAAATTTCAAACCTTCCGATTTCGACGATGTGGAAGAAATGCTCCAGGCATTGTTGCATCCACATGGTTTGCAGGCGCAGTCTGTCCAGCCCAATACCTGGGCCATCGTGCCCCTGGGCGAGAAATCCCCCCGCCCGAAGATGGAAACGCCCATCCACCCGCAACCTGCCAATTCCGGACCGGCATCACAACCGATCATGCGGGTCAACGGCGCCAGTGCGGCGGGTTTCGCAGGCACCTTGACCGACACCGTGCGCAGGGTGCGCATCCAGGGCAAGATCAGCGACGGGGAAAACGGATCGCCGCTGCCCGGCGTATCCATCCAGGTGAAAGGCGAAACCCGCGGCGCCACCACCGACGGCGATGGGCGCTTTGCCCTGGATGTTACGCCCGGCAATGTGCTCCAGGTTACCCTGCTCGGTTACGAAAGCAAGGAGATCACCGTCGGCAACAGCCGCAATTTCGACCTCACGCTCGATGTGAGCAACCGCGCCCTCAACGAGATCGTGGTAGTGGGGTACGGCTCGCAACGCAAAAGCCTCGTGACCGGCGCTATCTCTTCCATCAAAGCGGCAGACATTGCTACGGTGTCGGCTACACGAGTGGAACAGGCGCTGCAGGGACGGACTTCAGGCGTTACTGTGCTGCCCGTGTCCGGTTCGCCGGGTAGCGGGATGCGGGTCCGCATCCGCGGCACGGGCTCCAACGGTTCCTCCGAACCGCTGTACATCATCGACGGGATGCGCGCCGGCGGCATGGAATACCTCGACCCCTCAGAGATCGCTTCCATCGAAGTGCTGAAAGACGCCGCATCGGCGGCGATTTACGGTGCCGAAGGCGCCAACGGCGTGGTCATCATCACCACCAAAACCGGCAGGAAAGATATGCCGCCCCGTATCGATTTTAGCATGCAATACGGCCGGCAGTCGCTCAAGAACAACATGCCCATGATGAACGCCGAGCAATACAGCCAATACCTCACAGACGCGGAAACGCCCGGCGATATTCCCAACCCGGCCGACTGGAAAGGCAAAAAAGGGACGGACTGGTTCGACGAGATCAGCCAGAACGCGCCCATGCAGCGGTACACCCTCAACTTCAGCGGCGGCAGCGAAAAATCGTCGTACCTCCTCGGCGGCACCATGTACCGGCAGGACGGCCCCATCGGCGGCGCCAAAGCCCGCTTCGACCGCTATACCGTCCGCCTCAACTCCGATCACCAGATCAAGCCCTGGCTGACCATCGGCAACCGGTTGTCTTACGCCTATCATAAAAGGAACGGGGTGACGGAAGATTCCGAATTCGGTTCCGTCATCAACAACTCCATTTTGCTCGACCCGCTGTTTCCGGTGGCGTACGACGGCCAGATTTCGCCGCGTGCGCAACAGGCGCTGGACGAAGGGTACACGCTCGTCAAAGACCCCCGCGGCCGCTACTACGGTGTGTCTGACTACGTGTTCGGCGAAGCCGGCAACCCCGTGGCGCTCATCGATGTTACCCATAACACCACTACGCAGCATAAAGTAGTGGGCAATATTTACGGGGAACTGGCGCCGGTGAAAGGACTGAAAATAACTTCAAGGTTCGGGCTGGATGCGGCTTTCCAGCGCCAGCACGCCTGGACGCCCACTTTCTGGTGGAACGCCAACCGCCTCAACACCACGCCCGGTACTGTCGATAATAACCAGAACTGGTACAACTGGCAATGGGAAAACTTCGCCACTTACAACCGCGCTTTCGGTAAGCACGACCTGACGATCATGGCCGGTATGAGCGCCCTCCGCCGGAATTACGACCGTTTGAACGGCACGGCTTCCGGCATGTTCCGCGAAGATCCGCTGTTCAGTTATCCCGATTATATTCCGGACGGGCAAGACCGCATCGCCGGTATCCAGACGAGCACATCGCTGGTATCTTACTACGGCCGGCTGCAATACGATTACAAAAGCAAATATCTCTTCAACGCTACCGTCCGCCGCGACGGCTCTTCGCTGCTGCCGCCGGCCAATACCTGGGGCACGTTCCCGTCGGTTTCTGCGGGATGGGTGGCATCCAATGAAAACTTCTTCCCGAAAAGCAATGTCCTCAATTACATGAAACTCCGCGCCAGCTGGGGCCAGAACGGCAGCATCGCCAATATCGGCATCGGCGACTGGAACGCGCTCATTACCACACAGGGCATCGCCTATCCGGATGTGGACGGGGTATTTCATGTGGGCGCAGAGCCCGCCGGCCTGGAGAACCCGTTCCTCAAATGGGAAGCCAGCGAACAGCTCGATTTCGGTGCGGACTTCGGATTGCTGGACAGTCGCCTCAGCTTCGTGGTCGACTATTACCGCAAAGTGACGAAGGGGCTGCTCACGCCTGGTAAAGTTCCCAACTTCCTCGGCAACGTGCTCCACATTGTGAATGGCGGCGACGTCAGGAACCGTGGGTGGGAATTTGAAGTCGCCTATCGCAACGACAATAAAAACGCGCTCAAATTCGAGATCGCCGCCAACCTGACCACGATCGACAATGAAGTGCTGCGACTCAACGAATTTACCGACCGCATCCCCGGGACCACCGTGGGCACGGGATGGACGGCTTCCTGGTTCGAAAAGGGCATGCCCATCTGGTACTTCCGCGGCTACAAAACCGACGGCATTTTCCAGACCCAGCGCGAGATCGACGCATGGAAAGCGCAATATGCGACCGACGAAGTGATCCGCCCCGGCGATCCGCGGCCGGTAGACGTAAACGGTGATAAATCGATTTCCGTGGGCGATTATGATTTCATTGGCAGCCCGCACCCCGATTTCGTGTACGGCGGCCGGGTGAGCCTCAATTATAAAGGCATCGATTTCCTGGTGCTCGTGCAGGGGCAATCCGGGAACGACGTGCTGATGGGCTTCAACCGTACCGACCGGCCAACCGGCAACCGCCCGCTTTTTCTGTGGGAAGACCGGTGGACGGCCCAGAACGCCAATGCCCGGTGGTTTGGCGCCAACACCGCCAGCACTTTTGCCTACAACAGCGATTATATGGTGATGGACGGTTCGTATATGCGCATCCGTCAATTGCAAGTGGGGTATACATTCCCGCAGTCGCTCCTGAAACGCGCCCACATCAGCAACGCAAGGATTTATTGCTCGCTCGACAACTATTTCACTTTCACGAAATACAAGGGGCTCGATCCCGAGGCGGGCAGTAACGACAACAATAGCCTGGGTATCGATCGCGGGGTGTATCCCATTCCGCGGGTAGCCATGTTCGGCCTTTCATTCTCCTTTTAACCTGCAAACAATCCAGTCATGAAACCAAATCAAAAACGAAATACGATCATCCTCGGCGCGGCGCTGTTGTTGGGAGCGGGTTGCGGGAAAGGGTTCCTCGAACAGGACATTCCCGGCCGGATGCCGCTGGAGGGATATTATAAAACCGACGCCGACGCCCGAACGGCCACGTTTGCGGCTTACGATATGCTGCAGGCGGAATACAACTGGGGATGGGGAAGCCCGCTGCTGTTGAAAACGCTGCCGTCGGATGAAAGCAATGCAGGCGGGAACGGTCCGGGCGACCAGCCGCATTATCAGGCCTTGGACAATTTCACCCACGACGCGCAGGGCGAGAGCATTTTATGGGTGTGGCGGATGAATTACTTCGGCATTTACCGGGCCAACCAGGTGATCAACCGCGTGGCCGGCACATCGGATATGCAGAAGCGCTATATCGCAGAAAGCAAGGTGTTGCGCGCGTACTATTATTCGGAGCTGACGGCTTTGTGGGGCGATGTGCCGCTGGTGCTCAAAGACCTAGCGCCGGCCGAATACACGCAAACGAAGCGGATCGCCCGGGCCGAAGTGTACGCCCAGATCGAAAAAGACCTGCAGGAAGCGATCCCCGTGCTTTCCGTCAGAAGCGGATTGCCGGCGAGCGAAAGGTTCCGCGTGACGAAGGGGACGGCGCAGTCGTTGCTGGGGAAAGTATATCTCTATCAGAAAAAATGGGCCTTGGCGGCGGAGCAGTTCAATAACGTGATCAATTCCGGCGAATATGACCTGGAGCCTTCCGTGGCGATGGCTTTCTCGCAAAAGGGCGAGTTCGGCATCGAAAGTGTTTTCGAAGTGCCGTTTACCGACCAGAAACGGTATACCTGGGATAACTTTCCGTGGGACCGTTTCCGGGAGATCGAAAGCAACATCCACATCAAGCTCATGGGCCCCCGTGAAGAACATTATACCCGCATGACCGGCGATTCGCTCGACGGTGGATGGGGGTTCAACGTAGGCAAGAAGAAGTTGTACGACGCATTTGTGGCCGCGGGAGACGTGGTGCGGAGGAAGCAGACGATGTTTTCGGTGGCCGAGCTGACAGCCGGCGGCGGGAAATTCGCGGACCCGACGGTGTGGGATTTCGAAGGGTACATCCAGCGGAAATACGGTTCCTTTTCGACCGTTACCACCAATCCCGACGACGGGACGCCCGATTTGAACTATGGTACCAATTCCAGGTTGATCCGGTATGCAGACGTGTTGCTGATGGCGGCGGAGGCGTATTACCGCGTGGGGAACGAGGGGCGTTCGCGGACGGAGCTGAACAAGGTGCGCAAGCGCGCCAAGCTGGCAGATGTAACAGCGACGGGCAATGCGCTGTTCGACGCCATTGTTCGGGAGCGGCAGCTGGAACTGGCTTTCGAGGGGTTCCGGTACCTGGACCTGGTGCGCTGGGGCAGGGCGGAAGCGGAACTGGGGCCTTTGGGATATAAGCCCAATAAACACGAGTTGCTGCCGGTGCCGGATGAAGACGTACGGATCGGGCACCTGGAGCAGAACAAGGGATATTAAGGGAACTCCATCGATTCAATGATATTTTTTTAGATGTAAACAATGGAAAAGGGCTGCCTGTCGAGGTAGCCCTTCTTTATATATAGGTGTTACAGGAAAGGATGGAGTTGGGGTTTGAAGTGGATACTACCTGAATCAGTAATACGATTGATGGGTTTTAACACAGCAGCGTTCAGCCGTAATGTTCAGTTCCGGTGTTCAGCCGTGGGGGCATTGCGGATTTCAACCGATTGATGTAAGGTGCGATATTTTTGGAGTGATACCTTTTCAATTGAAAGGGCTGCTTTTGAGGGCAGCCCTTCAATAGGGGTGTCACAGGGTGAAGATGGTTGGTTATATGTTATGAGCGAGGCTCAGGCGATGTGTAATGTCTGGCTCTTCCATCCGGCTTTGGAGGAGGAGGGATTCGAGTGCTTCCGACCGCAGGATATCGGCGCTGATGGCGAAGGTGTTGGTGGTGAGGGGCTCCAGCATATCGCCTTCGCCTGTCAGTAACCAGCGGATGTTCAGGTCTGCGAAACGGTTGGCGATATCCGCGATGATGTCTACACTCGGTTTGGCACCTTCGGATCGAAACAGCCGCGCGATCTTCTCACAGCTTTTATATTCCAGGATCCGGGTAAACGCGGAGGTGCTCAGCTGCTTGTGCTGAATGAAATTTTTCAGTCTGCTTGCGATAGATTCCATAAGATGTATGAGTTACGAGAAGATAGACAGGGAAAACTGTCTAAAGGGTGAAATTTCAAAGCGAAATATTTTTTTTCTACGCTTCACCCCTGACACCCCGATTTTCACTCTATTTAAATACAACTGCCGTGGTTGGTGGTCGGCACGCCGATTTTTCAGTGTTGCCTGGCCTTACCCCGGTAAGCCGATTTGCCGGCCTTTCAACGTCCATGTCCCCAAGTGCCAAAGACGCGCATTGCGCGCCCCGGCTGCGGGTTACAGGAAACCGAAATACCCGGCCGAGGACAAACAGATAAACGGTCCCGTTGTCCGTATCGGCCTCAAATAAGTCTCATGTCTAATGTATGCATATACCGGAGGGTGAATTCTTTCACCCTTCTTTTTTTGCCGTTTGTCAAACCCGCTTGCTTCCCAATTTCCCTTTTTGTAGATTAGGGGTATTAAATACGCTTAATCTAAAGGATTTTAGCAGGGAGTTGTATGATATTAGCAGGAATCCTGGTGCAGGAAGCAATTCAACGTTATAAATTGCAGCGTCTCGTTACAGTAATTCATCAATAAAATATTTCCACGGCCATTAACATGAAAATGACCATTCGTTCCAGCCGCTGGATTCCCGCCAGCCTGGCCCTCGTCCCCTTTACCGCCCTGTGGCTCGGAGGATGCGGGTCCGGGAAGAAAGTGGATTACAGCACAGAAGTAAAGCCCATCCTTAACAAGCATTGCATCAGCTGCCATGGCGGCGTGAAGCAAAGCGGGGGATTCAGTGTGCTCTTCCGCGAAGAAGCCCTCGGCGTCACCAAAAGCGGCAAGCCCGCCATCGTTCCCGGAGACGCCAGCGCCTCGGAATTCATCCGCCGCCTCCACACCAAAGACCCCAAAGAGCGCATGCCCCTCAAAGCCGCACCGCTCTCCAGCGAAGAGATCGACATCCTCACCCGCTGGGTGGAACAGGGCGCCGAATGGGGCGAGCACTGGGCGTACGTTCCCCCCAAACCGCCCGCCGCCGGCGCCACCATCGATCAGTTCATCAACGATAAACTCGACGACGAAAACCTCGATCCCGCCCCGCAGGCAGACCCGCAAACCCTCCTGCGCAGGCTCTCCCTCGATATCATCGGCCTCCCGCCGTCCGAAGCCCGCACCGCCGCTTTCAGCAAAAACTTCAGCGAAGAGACCTACGCTAATATGGTAGACTCCCTGCTCGCCTCACCGCAGTTCGGAGAAAAATGGGCGTCCATGTGGCTCGACCTCGCCCGGTACGCCGACACCAAAGGCTACGAAAAAGACTCCCGCCGCGATTTCTGGCGGTACCGCGACTGGGTGATCCAGGCGTTCAATAAAGACATGCCGTTCAATGAATTCACCGTTGACCAGCTCGCCGGCGACCTCCTTCCGAACCCCACGCAGGAACAATACATCGCCACGGCCTTCCATCGCAATACCATGAATAACGATGAAGGGGGCACGCAGGACGAGGAATTCCGCACCGCGGCCATCATCGACCGCGTCAACACCACCATGGAAGTATGGCAGGGCACCACCATCGCCTGCGTGCAATGTCATGCCCACCCTTACGATCCGTTCCATTTCGAAGACTATTATAAATTAATGGCCTTCCTTAATAATACCCGCGACGAAGACACTCCGGGCGAATATCCCCGCCTCCGGTTCTACGACAGCCTGCAACGCACGGAAGTAGACGCTGTGTCCAAATGGGTGGCGCAATACGGGAACGCTTCGCAGGTGAAAGACACGGAAGATTTCCTCCGCGCGCTGGAACCGAAAGTGCACGCTCACGACGCCGATCAATTCATCAACGGCGAGCTCGCCGATACCAAATACATCAGCATCCGCAACGGCGGCAGCTGCCGGATGAAAAACGTCCCGCTCAACGAAGCCACCACGCTGCTGCTGCGATACTGGTCGGGCGGAGGGCGCCTGGAGATCCGTTCCGATAGTCTGAAAGGCCCTGTGGTCGCCAATATCGAGCTTCCGAAAGGGAATAGCGTGTTGCCGGTGGCGTTGAAACCGCTCGCAGGCCGCCACGATCTGTTCTTCATCTTCCGCAACCCGGCGATAGACCCCATGCATTCCGTGGCCGGTGTGGAATGGATGGCTTTCCGGCACGATCTGCCCGGCAAAGGGCAGCCCGGATATAAGGAAATGGAAACGAAGTTCATGCAGCTCGTGAACGCCTATCCCGACGGCCTGCCGATCATGGTGGAAAACACGCCCGATCTGTTCCGGCCTACTTACGTATTCGAACGCGGCAACTGGCTTGTGCATGGCCCGCAGGTGCAGCCCGCCACGCCGGGATCGCTCAACCCCTTCCCCGAAGGCGCGCCGCGCAACCGGCTGGGCCTCGCGCAATGGATCACCGATCCGAAGAACCCCCTCACGAGCCGCGTGATGGTCAACCGCCTGTGGGAACAGCTTTTCGGCATCGGGCTCGTGGAAACGCTGGAAGATTTCGGGACGCAGGGCTTTGCCCCATCACATCCCGAGCTCCTCGATTATCTCGCATATCAATTCGTTCATAAACATAAATGGAGCGTGAAATCCATGCTCCGCGAAATCGTGCTTTCCTCCGCCTACCGCCGCGATTCGAAAAGCAGTCCGGAACTGCAGGAGAAAGATCCCGCCAACCGCCTCCTGGCCCGCGGTCCCCGCTTCCGCCTTTCGGCAGAGCAGGTGCGCGACCAGGCGCTGGCCGTGAGCGGGCTCCTCAACCTCACCATGAGCGGCCCCGCGGTAATGCCCTGGCAGCCCGAAGGCGTGTGGATGACGGTTTACAGCGGCGACAGCTGGAAGACTTCCGAAAACGGGAACCAGCACCGCCGCGGCGTGTACACGTTCCTGCGGCGCACCAGCCCTTATCCTTCCGCCATTACGTTCGACGGCAGCAGCCGCGAGGTTTGCCTCCAGCGCCGCATCCGTACCAATACACCCCTGCAGGCATTAACGACGCTCAACGATCCCGTGTTCATGGAAGCGGCACGCACACTGGCGGAACGGATGGGCAAAGACGGCGGCAGCAACGCCAAAGCCTGCATCAAACGGGGATATCAACTGGCGATGAACAAAGACATCACCGACGCCAAAACGGCCGTGCTGGAAAAGCTCTACCGCCAGGCGCTGGAGCAATACCAGAAAGACCCCGCGGCCGCGGATTCCCTGAACATGCGCCAATTCCCCGAGAAAGAAAAAGCACACCTGGCCGCCCTCACCATCGTGGCCAACGCATTATTGAACCTGGACGAGTTCCTGACCAAATCCTGACGATCATGGCAGTAGAAAAAATCATACAAGAAGCCAACGACCGGGCCGCCCGGTTTTTCTCCCGCAGGCACTTCCTGCAAGACTGCGTGACCGGCCTCGGCGGCACCGCCCTCGCTTCGATGCTGGGCGGCTGCAACCTGTTCTCGGGCTCGTCTTCCGCTCCCACGCAAAGCCTCAACCCGCTGGAGCCCCGCGCGCCGCATTTCCCCGCACGGGCCAAAAGCGTCATATACCTGCACATGGCCGGCGCGCCTTCGCAGCTGGAAATGTTCGATTACAAACCGGAACTCGAGAAACTGCATAATCAATTATGCCCGCAATCCATCCTCGAAGGCAAAAAGTTCGCGTTCATCCGCGGCGTGCCGCGCATGCTGGGGCCGCAGGCGGTCTTTAAGCAACATGGCGAAAGCCGCGCATGGGTGTCTGACTTCATGCCGCACCTCGCGGAGCGGGTAGACGATATGAGCTTTCTGAAAGCCGTTCAGACAGACCAGTTCAACCACGGGCCCGCCCAGCTGTTCATGCACACCGGCAGCGCGCGCCTCGGCCGGCCGAGCACCGGTGCCTGGGTAACCTGGGGGCTTGGCTCGGAAAACAGCAACCTGCCGGGATTCGTGGTGCTGACATCGGGCGGCAAAACGCCGGATGCAGGTAAAAGTGTCTGGGGAAGCGGGTTCCTGCCTTCCGTGTACCAGGGCGTGCAATGCCGTTCCAAAGGCGAACCGGTCCTGTACCTGTCTGACCCGGAAGGGATGAACCGCGACCTGCGGTACCAGGGCATCCAGGCCATCAACGAAGTGAACCGGCTGGAATATGAAACCTTCCAGGACCCGGAGATCCTGTCGCGCATTTCGCAGTACGAGCTCGCGTATAAAATGCAGATTTCCGTGCCGGGCGTAATGGATATCAAATCCGAACCGGAATACATTCATGAACTGTACGGCACCGAACCGGGCAAGGAATCGTTCGCGAACAATTGCCTGCTCGCCCGGAAGCTCGTGGAAAAAGGCGTCCGTTTCGTACAGTTGTTCGACTGGGGATGGGATGCCCACGGTACCGACGAAAGCACGGCCGTGAATTTCGGCATGCGCAATAAATGCCGCGAGATCGACAAGCCCATCAGCGCGCTCCTGCTCGATCTGAAGCAGCGCGGCCTCCTCGATGAAACACTCGTGGTTTGGGGCGGCGAGTTCGGCCGCACACCTATGCAGGAAAACCGCGAAGGCAAGGAAATGCCCTACATGGGCCGCGATCATCACGTGGAAGCGTTCACGATGTGGATGGCCGGCGCCGGCATCAAACGCGGCGGCAGCTGGGGAGAAACCGACGAGATCGGGTTCAGCGCCGTGAAAGGACAGGTATCCGTTCACGACATCCACGCTACGATATTGCAACAGCTCGGTTTCGATCACGAAAAAATGACATACCAGTTCCAGGGCAGGCCGTTCCGCCTCACAGACGTATTCGGTAACCCCATCAACGAAATTTTAGGATAACTCAGATGAAGCAGAATATCAACCGGAGGAATTTTCTCCAGCGCACCGCAGCCCTGGGTGGCGGCGCTTTATTGTCGCAACTCCCGGCCGTGGCCGCCATGCCCGCCGCCAAAGCAGGTTTCAAACTGGTAGTGCTGGCTACGGACTGGGGTTTCCCCGGCACCCGCGACGCACTTTGTAAAAAAGCCAGGGAAGCAGGGTACGACGGGATCGAAGTCTGGTGGCCGGGATCGGTGGAAGCGCAGAACGAAATTTTTGACGCGGTGGAAAAGTACGGACTGGAAGTAGGGTTCCTGGCATCGGGCGGCAGCAACGAATTCAACGCCCACGCCAAATCGTTCGAAGCCACACTGCTGGCGGCCACCGGCAACAAACGGAAAAAACCGCTGTACGTGAATTGCCATTCCGGCAGGGATTATTATACGGAAGAACAGAACGGGAAACTGATCGACATCACCACGAAAGTCTCCAAATCCTCCGGCATCCCGATCTACCACGAAACGCACCGCGCCCGTATGATGTTTGCCGCGCACATCTGCCGCCGCTTCATCGAAACCAAACCCGACCTCCGCCTCACCCTCGATATTTCCCACTGGTGCAACGTGCACGAATCGTTCCTGGGCGACCAGGCCGAAACCGTGGCCCTCGCCCTGCAGCGCGTCGGGCATATCCACGCGCGCATCGGCCACCCGGAAGGCCCGCAGGTCAACGATCCCCGCGCGCCGGAATGGGAGCACGCCGTGAAAGCGCATTTCGCGTGGTGGGATGAAGTGGCGAAAATGAAACGCGCCAAAGGCGAAGTGATGACCGTGCTCACGGAATTCGGCCCGGCAGATTACATGCCCACGCTTCCCTACACCCGCCAACCCCTGGCAGACCAGTGGGGCATCAATGTTCATATGAAAGATCTTTTAAAAGCACGTTACGGCGCATGACGATTTTCCTGCAGGCCGGATGGGGACTGTTTATCGGCCGGTTCCATCCCTTACTTGTCCATTTGCCGATCGGTATTCTGATCGTGGCTTTCCTCCTCGAATGGCTGAGCCGTTTCCGGCAACTGGCCGTGCTCGGCGCGGCGGTGCTGCCGACGATGGTATTTGGCGCCATCTCCGCCGTGGCGGCTTGCGTAGCGGGTTATCTGCTGTCGCTGTCCGGCGGGTACGACGAAGCCGCGCTGAACCTCCATATGTGGATGGGCATCGCCGTGGCGGTGATTTCCATCCTGCTGTGCGTGTTCCGTAAATACAACCTGTTCCGTAAATCCTGGCTGCCGGTTTCCGCCGCCATGATCGTGGCGCTGTCTGTAGCCGGGCATTACGGCGGCAACCTCACCCATGGCGAAGACTATCTCACCGCAGCCTGGCCCTTCGGGGGCAAGAAAGCCCCCGCTGCCGCGGCTTTCAAGAATATCGACGACGCCAAGGTATACGAACAGCTTGTTCAGCCCATCCTCGAAACCAAATGCTATTCCTGCCATAACGAACAGAAACTGAAAGGCGGCCTGCGGCTCGATGGCATGGTGAATATCCGCAAGGGTGGCGAAAACGGGCCGGTGCTGAAAGACAGTATCCCTGAAATGAGCGAGCTCTACAAACGCCTCGTCCTGCCCGAGTCTGACGATCACCGGATGCCGCCCAAAGGCAAACCGCAACTCACGCCGCAGGACCTTGAAATCCTTTACTGGTGGATATTACAGGGCGCGCCCGATTCCATCACCGTGAAAGAGTTGCACAAAACTCCGCGCATCCAGCTCGTCTTCGAAGGCATGAAACCCTCCGGCGACGGCCTCCATCCCTACATGCCGCTTACCCAAACCAGCAAACCAGGCGACCAGGCCGTGCAGGCCCTCGTGCAGACCGGCATGAAAGTGATGCCCGTAGCGGCGGATAACGGGTACGTGATGGTAACCGCCATCAACGCGGAAAAATTCGGCAATGCCGACGCGAAACTGCTGGAGCCCATCGGCAAGCAGCTCGTTTGGCTGAACCTGGGCGGCACCGCCACGGGCGACAGTGCCCTGCAGATCATCGCCGGGCTGCCCGTGCTCACGCGGCTGCAGCTGGAGAATACGGGCGTTACCGACCAGGGGCTGCAATATCTTTCCACCGCCAAACAACTCAAATACCTCAATCTCAACAATACCAAGATCACCGACAAAGGCCTGGAGTTCCTGCAAAAACAGGCGGGCCTCCGCGAGTTGTTCCTTTTCGGAACGGGCGTTTCGGCGGCAGGCATCGAAAAGCTGCGCAAAGCCTTGCCAGACCTCAATGTCGATACCGGCGGCTACCGCATGCCCGTATTGGCAACGGATACCACGATCTGGAGAAAGAACCCCGCCTGATCAGGCGGTGCGGAAAGAGCGGGGCGTAACCTGCGTTTTTTTCTTGAAGAAATTATTGAAATGGGCCGGCTCCTGGAACCCAAGACTGTAGCCGATCTCAGACACATTCCAATCGGTGTGCCGCAGGAGTGCCTTCGCTTCCTGCAGCAGCCGTTCGGCGATGTGGTCGGAAGTGGATTTGCCCGTGGCGTCTTTCAACGCCTTGTTGAGATGGTTCACATGAATGCTCAGTTGCGCAGCGAAATCGAACGCCGTGCGCAGGTTCACCTGTTGCCGGGGAGACTCGATGGGGAACTGGCGCTCCAGCAGATCCGAAAATAACGACGATATCCGCGACGCGGCGTTGGTCTGCGATGCAGCAACCTGCGCAGGCTGGAGTTTCATGCCCATGTGGATGAGCTCCATGGTGTAATTGCGCAGCAGGTCGAATTTGAAAGCATAATCGGAATGCAGCTCTTCCACCATTTTCCGGAACAGGTCGATGACGGGCTGCACCTGTGCGTCGGGCAAACAGATGAGCGGGTTACCGCCGGGCCGGAAAAGCGGGAAATCGGTCAGCTTCATGGCGGAATGGCCGTGGAAAAAGGCGTCGTTGAAAATGCAGAAAAAGCCGGCCTGGTCCGGGCCGAGGTGATCGCATTGGTAAGGTACCTGCGGGTTGGCGAAAAACAGGCCGAACCGTTCCACTTCCAGCGTTTTGTCGGCGAAATAATACCGGTTCCGGCCGCTGATGAACGCCACTTTATAGAAATCCTTCCGGCTGTAGGGCAACGGCGTATCCGGGGTCAGATAGTCGGCGGTATTGAAAACGTTGAAATGCCCCACTTCCCGGTTCATCCCTTCCGGAACGGGAATTTGCTTGGCGCGGTAGAATTCTTCGAGCGACTGCAATCTTTCCATACCATAAAACTACTGAATACTTCGGTTCTGCGCGTGTTAACGATGCTGGTCGATGAATTGCCAGGCCCGTTTCTCCGACCAGTAATATTTCTCGGAAAACGTCACGAATCCTACGTGGCCGCCGGTTTGAGGGGTTTCCAGGTGGAAATTCCGGTTGGAGGATGCGGCGCTGAACGGATAGGAGCCTTGCCCGAGGAAGGGATCGTCGAGGGCGTTGATGAGCAGCGTGGGAATGGTGATGCCGGACAGGTAAAAAATGGAGCTGGACAGGCGCCAGTAATGCTCCGCGTTTTTGAAACCATGCAGCGGCGCGGTATAGCGGTCGTCGAACTCGCGGAAGTTGCGGATGGCGGAGAAGCCTTCCAGGGAAATATCGTGGGGGTACGCTTTTGCTTTTTCGGCGAGTTTTTCGCCGAGGGAGCGGATGAAGCGCATGCGGTAAATGCTGTTCTGGCGTTTTTCCAGCTCGGTGGAACTGTCCAGCAAATCTACCGGAACGGAAATGGCCACGGCCGAGCGGATTTGCGGGTGGATGGAGGAGCCGCGCTCGCCGAGGTATTTCAGCGTTACGTTCCCGCCCAGGGAAAACCCGATAAGATGGATGTGGTCGTACTGCGGGGCGATGTGATCGATCACGGTCTGCAGATCACCGGTTTCGCCGCTATGGTAGAAGCGGAGGGCTTTGTTGCATTCGCCGCTGCACCCGCGGAAGTTCATCGACACCGTATCGAACCCGCTTTCGTTGAAAATATGTACCATCCCCGTTACGTATTGCCGGCGGGAATCGCCCTCCAGGCCATGGAGAATGAGCACCACGCTGCGGCTGCCTTTCCGGCTGTAATCGAGGTCGAGGAAATCGTTGTCGGGCGTAGCGATGCGTTCCCGCACATAGTCGGCGGGCGGAATGCGGCGGAAAAGCGTAGGGAACACGGTGAGCACATGCCGGTTGCTCAGCAGGAACGGGGCGGTGTAATCTGTAGAGGTCAATACCGGCATGTTCAGGAAAATTTAATACGGTAAAGGTAGGATTTACTGGACAAACGGCCGTTGCAGGGTTGGTGGCCGGGCGATCAAGTGCTATTTTTGAATATATGATCAGATCACTTTTATTATGTGCGCTCCTCATCCAAAGCGCCTCCGTCGTGGCACAAAGCCAATTCACCGGCTGGTTCGCCAATTTCTCGACCTTCCGCATCCCGGACACGAAGTTCAGCATCCATTTCGACGGGCAGCTCCGAAGTTCCGACGAATGGGAAACGCTGCAAACCTTTATCCTCCGGCCGGGTATCAACTATCATGTCCGAAAGAACATGGTCCTCACCGCCGGTTATGCCCTCGTCGGAAACCGGACGCTGGGCGATTTTTTCGCCGAGCACCGCATCTGGGAGCAGTTCATCGTTAATCACAACGTAGGCGGGTTTATGCCGCTGCAACACCGTTTCCGGGTGGAGCAACGCTTCATCCCCACGGTGCGGGCACATACCGGGGAGCCCGAAAAAGTGGAAACCAATGTTTCCCACCGGGTGCGGTATTTCGTGCGCGGGTTGCTGCCTTTCAGCGGACAGGCCGGTTTCAAAAAAGGGATGTTCGGCGCCCTGCAAAACGAGATTTTCATCAACTTCGCCAACACCCGGTACGCCAACAGTCACGCGTTCGACCAGAACCGGGCTTACGGCGCCATCGGGTACCGCTTCAGCCCGAAATTCGACATGGAAGCCGGGTACCTGCATCATTACACGATGCGTTTCAACGGACAGAGCACCAGTTTTGTCAATAACAACGTGATCCAGGTGGCCACGTATGTGCGGTTATAGTTTACGGACCGGCCCTATATTTCCGGCAAAGAAAAAGGATGACCACTGCGGTCATCCTTTTTTGGTTAACGAACGATGGATGCGCTATTTCTTGCGGCTGCCTTCGATATTGGGCAGGAAGCCCGTGAGCAGGCCGATGAGCGGCAGGTAAGCACAAACTTCGTACACGTAATAAATGCTGGTGCGGTCTGCCAGTTCGCCCAGGAGCGCCGAGCCGACGCCGGCCATGCCGAACGCGAACCCGAAGAACAGTCCGGCGATCATGCCCACTTTCCCCGGCACCAATTCCTGCGCATATACGAGGATGGCGGAGAACGCGGAAGACAGGATCACGCCGATGAACACGCTGAGGATCACCGTCCAGAACAGGTTGGCGTGGGGCATCAGCAGTGCAAAGGGCGCTACGCCGAGGATGGATATCCAGATCACGTATTTACGGCCGATGCGGTCGCCGATGGGGCCGCCGATGAATGTGCCGGCTGCGATGGCAAAAAGGAACACGAACAGGTAAATCTGTGAATGCTGTACCGATACGTTGAATTTCCCGATGAGGTAGAACGTGTAATAGCTGGTGAGGCTCGCCATGTAGAAGTATTTCGAGAAAATGAGCAGTAGCAGGATGAACAGTGCGAACGCCACTTTTCCTTTCGACAGCTGAACGGCCGCGTGGCGCCCGGATTTCTTTTTCGGCTTGATGCGGTCCGTATTGCTGAGATACCATTTGCTGATGCGGAGCATGACGAAAATGGCCAGCAGTGCGATGAGAGAGAACCACGCCACGCTCGGTTGCCCGAACGGCACGATGATGGCCGCGGCGAGCAGGGGGCCGAGGGAGCTGCCGGTGTTGCCGCCTACCTGGAACAGCGATTGCGCCATGCCGTGGCGCCCGCCCGATGCCATGTACGCCAGCCTCGACGCTTCGGGATGGAATACGGCGGACCCGACGCCGACCAGCGCTACCGAAACGAGCACGATGGGGAAGGAATGCGCCATGGCCAGGCACAACAGCCCGATCAGCGTGAAACCCATACCGATGGCGAGGGAATAGGGCTGGGGGCGCTTGTCGGTATATAAACCAACGAGCGGCTGCAGGATGGAGGCAGAAAGCTGGAAGGTCAGCGTAATCAAACCTACCTGCGAAAAACTGAGTTGAAGAGAATCCTTCACCAGCGGGTAGATCGCGGGGATGAGGGACTGAATGGTGTCGTTCAGCAGATGCGTGAAGCTCAGGGCGATGAGGACGGAGAATGCCGTTTTCTCCGCCAGCTGCCGGGCCTGTGCCTGCCGGTCTTCCGTTTCAAGCGTAGTTTCCATTGATTGTCAGATCATCTGATGTTTATAGTGTAAAGAATGGTTTCAACGGCTGTGTGTGCTGATGCGCGTGGCCCAAACCAGCGCCTGTTCTGCGTCCTGATCGGCGATAGCGTCGAGCAGGGCTTTGTGCATGTACTGTGTCAGCGCGAAATCGCTCGTGTCTTTATGCCGGTCTTTGAAAGACTGCAGCATGTGCGTGGCGATGGTCTGGTACAATTCGAGCATGATGCTGTTCTTCGACGCCACGGCGATGCTCGTATGGAAATGCACGTCGGCCTGCATGGTAGCGTCCACATTGCCGGCTTTGGCGAATTTTTCGCGGGCGCGGAGAAAAGTTTTCATCCGGGCGAGGTCTTCGCGGGTGCGGTGAAGCGCTGCTTTCTCGGCGATCTTCACTTCGAGGAGGAGGCGTACTTCGTTCAGTTCCTGGTAGTCTGCCGTGTGGAGCTTCCGGCCGAGGGGGCCGGTCAGCGGCTGGCTGGAAGTGACGAAGGTGCCCTGGCCCTGCTGCACCCGCAGCATGCCCGCGTTCACCAGGAGCCGTACCGCTTCGCGGACCGAACTGCGGCCCACGCCGAACAGCTGCATGAGCTCCGGTTCCGACGGCAGGCGGTCGCCCACGGCGTAGGTGCCGCCGGTGATCATGTCCTGCAAGCCGGCGGCTACATCGTCTGCCAGACTGTTCCGTTTGAGTATGGTAACCTGTTTCGTCATATCATCTGATGTTTGCAAAGGTAAAAAACCTTCCCGGAAATGGAAGGGTATTTTTTAGTGGTCGCCGTGAGGGGCGAGCGTATACAGGTAAATGGCGAGCAGGAGTGCGATATTGGTTCCGTCGAGACATTCGAATTCTAGGGTTTTTCTGCTATTGCCTATCAGCGATTTTGTGAGCGTGGCGGGTTTGATGGGAGACAGCCGGGCCACCAGTTCCCCGTCCCTGAAAAAGCAAAGTACGCCGTCCGGATACCAGAAGGTTTCGATGATTTCGTCTGGCCGCCGCAATTCCAGGTAATGAAATTCCCAGTTCCGGCATAGCAGCGGATAAGTACGGTTGTCATTTTTCGCATCGGTTACAATCGGTACCATGCAGTCGGGACGATTGCAGATCGTAACGCGTGCCGTACCGTTGGCGTTTTCGAGGATAACAGGCATAGCATTGAACTGATAGTCCAATGTTGCGGTGAAAGGAGCACCCGGCAGATCGGGCCCCTCTATACTGACGGAATGTTGCTGGCGGCGGAACTCGAGTATCAAGGTATAAGGTTTTCTTTCCCCCGCAAACGACATACCGGATTTAGGTGTTTTTCATACGGGTTAAAATCCTATTTTTGTAGTCACTGGTTTGTAACTAAAATGATTATCCAATGGCACTACCGAAGTTCATGATTGCAGATGATCCCGTAACGGACCCGGACAACGAGTATATTTTTCATACCGAGAAGCCCAGGTTCTTTGCGAAGCGCGTGGAAGAAGATGAGGAAGTAGCGTATATCGATATCGTGGAAGAAATCGATAACGTGGAGGAATATTTCCATGGCGAGCCGGAAAAGAAACAACAACTGCTCGATGAGCTGGAAGACTGGTATTATGCTTACCTCGAGTGGCTGGAAGATGAGGAAGACGAAGAAGATTAAGCATGCAGCCGATCCCTCCTGCCTGGCAACAACGCCTGCATAAGGTCATTTACGAATCGGACACGCCGGCCGGCAAAGCGTTCGACATTGCCCTGCTGGCCTGTATCCTGACGAGTATCCTCGTTGTCATGCTTGATAGTGTGGACAGCCTCCATAGCCGCTATGGCGGCCTTTTTTTTGCGCTGGAATGGACGTTCACCATTCTTTTCACCATCGAATACATCCTTCGCCTGGTCTGTATCCGCAAGCCCTTCCGCTTCGTGTTCAGCCTCCTCGGCGTCATCGATCTCCTGGCGCTCATTCCTTCCTACCTCAGTTTCCTCTTCGCCGGGGCGCAATCGCTGCTTGTATTGCGCGCCCTTCGCCTGCTGCGCATCTTCCGGATCTTCCGCCTCGTCCATTTCATTTCCGAAATGCGCTTCCTCACCGTCGCCATCGGCCGCAGCCTGCGGAAGATCAGCATCTTCATCCTGTTCGTGCTCACCTGCGTCATTATACTCGGTTCCGTCATTTATCTCGTGGAAGACCATAACGCCGGGTTCACCAGCATACCGCAATCGGTCTACTGGGCGATCGTGACGATCACCACCGTGGGCTATGGAGACGTGGCACCCGCCACGCCGCTCGGGAAGTTCATCGCCAGCTTCATCATGCTCCTCGGCTACGGCATCATCGCCGTTCCCACGGGCATCGTTACCACCGAAATGGCGCACGCCTACCGCGAGAAAGGGCATTCCGCCAATGTATGCCCCGGTTGCGGGCGCGAAGGGCACGACACCGACGCCAAATTCTGCAAGTTCTGCGGAACGAAGCTCTGACCGCTAGTTGCAGTGGCCCAGGGCCCAATAGATGATAATAAAGATGAGGATCGTGCTAAGGCAGCCGCCGCCCAGTTTCTTGGCGCCGTACCCAGCAATGAGGGCTCTCCAGAATTTATTCATAAAGCGAAGATTTAGTTGCTGCCGGCCAACAACCATGCCGGTTACCTAATTTACGTTATTTCGTTCACCCGCCATCCAAACCATTTTCTCATGCAGACACAACGAATGATAGAAGCCCTGCAGGAAGTGTTCATCGCCGCCGACGAGCGCGACTGGGAACGCTGCCGTGCCGCACTGGCCGACAAAGTTTTCCTCGATTATTCGTCCCTCAGCGGCATCCCCGCGCAGGAGCTCTCCGCGGCCGACATCGTGACGTCGTGGATGGGGTTTCTTCCCCGCTTCAAAGCCACCCATCACCAACTCGGCAATTTCTCCGTGCAGGACGACGGGGAATCCGCCATCGTCAAATGCTACGGCACCGCCACCCATTTCTTTCCCACCGCCTCCGGGCAGAACGTCTGGGCCGTGGTCGGCACCTACGAATCGAAACTGGCGCGGTGGAAAGACGGCTGGAAAGTGACAGCGCTGCGCTTCAACCTCCGGTACCAGGACGGTAACCTGGCGCTGGCGGAAATTGCGGCCGTGGAATAAAATCCACAGCGCGGGGAAATCCCTTTCCCGCCACGCAGCTCCCGCCCGGAAAACGCAGTCTGGCATCATTCTTCCGCTATCGGAAAGAAAAAGACCATGTCATCAGGACTGCTTGCATTCATCGTACTCGTAGCCGCCATCCTGTTGTATGTATTCATCCAGCAGAACCGGAAAACGCGCGACAAGGGACAGGATAAACTCATCAACCGGAACGTACCGCCCTACGACCCCGACAAAACCGTGGCGGGTGGCGGGCACGACGAATAAAAATCCCGTCCCATGCCGTCGACCGTCATCAGGCATATGCGATACAACCCGGAAACGGAGGTACTCGTCATCACTTTCGTGTCGGGGAAAGTGTATGCCTACCAGCCCGTGCCGCCAGACGTATATGCCCGGATGTTGCAATCCGGCTCCAAAGGACAGTTCTTCAACCGTTTCATCCGCGACCGGTTCGCCTATCGCCAACTTGATAATTAAACTGGCCTGAAATCCCCTGAAAATTGGCGCTTCCTGCCATCTTTCAATTCCCGGAATGGCCGTACCATTGTGTTACCGGAATACCATTTAACCACTTTGCATGAAATCGTTCTACGCTATACTCGTCAATTCCATCGTTGCCGGGATCACCAATACGTTCGTATGGTTCGCCGTTACGTTTTGGGTGTATCTCGAAACCCGTTCCGTGCTCACCACTTCCTGGATGGCCGGCATTTACATCGGCACTGTGGCGGTCTCGGGGTTTTACCTCGGGTCGCTGGTCGACCATTACCGAAAGAAAAGCGTCATGATGCTGTCGAGCATCGCATCGCTGGTCTTTTTCGGGTTGGCGGGGATGGTGTATGCACTGTCGCCCGCGGAAGCCTTCAGGCATGCAGGGAGCCCTTTGCTGTGGGTGTTCATCGTGCTGTCGCTCCTCGGCGCGCTGGCCGGCAATCTCCGGTACATCACGCTTCCTACGGTGGTAACGATCCTGGTGCCGGAAGATATGCGCGACCGGGCGAACGGGATGGTGGGAACGGCCAACGGCACTGCGTTCCTGGTGGCGTCGGTTTTCAGCGGACTGGCGATCGGGCTGTTGGGGATTTTCTGGACGATGGCGCTGGCGGTGGCCGGCACGTTGCTTTGTATTTTGCACCTCACGTTCGTGCATATGGACGAAACCCTCCATCACGAGGCCCACAACGAAAAGCCGCGGCTCGATGTGAAAGGGACCATCCGTATCGTACAACAAATTCCCGGGCTGTTCGGGCTCATTTTCTTTAATACGTTCAACAACTTCCTGGGCGGGGTTTTCATGGCTTTGATGGACCCGTACGGGTTGTCGCTCGTATCGGTTGAAGTCTGGGGCGTGCTCTGGGGCGTGCTGAGCCTGGGGTTCATCGTGGGCGGGATCGGGGTGTCCAGGATGGGATTGGGGAAACAGCCCATCCGCACGCTGTTTACCTGCAATATCATCATGTGGACGATCTGCATATTTTTCGCGCTGCAGGCTTCCATCGTGTTGCTGGCGGTGGGGATGTTCGTTTATCTCAGCCTTATTCCCGTGGTGGAAGCGGCGGAGCAGACCATCATCCAGAAAGTGATCCCGCTGGAGCGGCAGGGGCGCGTGTTCGGGTTTGCGCAAAGCATCGAGCAGGCAGCGTCCCCGTTGACGGCCATCCTGATCGGGCCCATCGCGCATTTCGTTTTCATCCCGTTCATGACCACCGGCGAAGGTGCCCGGATCCTCGGGCCGTGGTTCGGTACGGGGCTGGACAGGGGGATCGCGCTGCTGTTTACCATGACGGGGCTGCTGGGGCTGGCCGTCACGCTTTTCGCGAAGCGGACGCGGGCGTATTCCCATCTGCTGAACATCGCATCAAATCTGAAACCATGAATACACAAGACGTTGCACAGGCAGGAAAGGTAGCCGCATGGCTCCTCCTTTACGACGGGCATACGCCCATGTTCAACAATGTGCTGGAAGGCATTTCGGAAGCGGATGCCCGCAAGCGGCTGGATACGCCGGCCAATCACCCCATCTGGCTCGCGGGGAGCCTGGTGCAGGAGCGGTTCGAAATGGCGAATGCATTGGGGTTGAAAGAGCAGCAGCAGGCACATTTGTTGTTCGATAACCATAAAGGCATCCAGGCGGATGCGGAATATCCATCGCTGGATACGCTGCGCGCGGATTGGGCGCGCATCACGCCCATACTGCGGGAAGCTTTCAGCAAAGCATCTGCTGAAAAGCTCCATGGTCCTAATCCCTGGCCGATGCCGGATATGGAACAGATCAGTTTGCTGGATATGTTGCTATATTGCATAGACCGCGAATCCTATTGCATCGGCCAGCTGGGCCTGTGGCGGCGGTTGCTCAACTATCCGCCCATGCGTTACTCATAAAAACACAACATGCGTAAACTTTTCGTTTCCAATCTCGTATCGCTCGATGGTTATATTGCCGGGCCCAACCGCGAGATCGACTGGCACAATGTAGACGGTGAATACGAAGCCTACGGGGTACAGATGATGAATGCCTGCGGCGCCATCCTTTTCGGGCGCATCACTTACGACCTGATGGCCGGTTACTGGCCCACGGCTACCGATAATAACCCGGAGGTGACGCGGCAGATGAACGTGCTGGAGAAATACGTGTTCTCGAACACGCTGCAATCGGCAGACTGGCAAAACGCGCATGTGGTGAATGAGCCGATGGGGCCGTTCGTGCAGCGGTTGAAGGAGGAAGAAGGGGCAGACATCGTGATTTTGGGGAGTGGAACGATCGTGTCGCAGCTCACGGAGCTCCGGTTGATCGACGAGTACCGGATTTTTACGGTGCCGGTGCTCCTGGGCGGTGGGATCCCTGCTTTTCCGCCGTCGTTCAAGCGGGCGGGGCTGGAGCTGGTGTCGTCCCGGGAGTTCAGTGAGGGGAACGTGTTGAACACGTATTGGGTGAAGTAGCGATTTTATGGAAAAAGTAACATATGGCCGGTGGCCCCTTGCGGGAGCCACCGGTTTTTTTTATGTACATCGGGTGATTTTGGATGATGGTCAGATGGATGGGGAAGGATGGATTTCCGGGGGATGGGCAAACGGCTTAACTTGCATTTCGCAGACTAGTAAATTATTAATTATCAATATGTTGATGCTGCATTGTCGTAAAAAGACAATGGCAGAATAATGTTTAAACATATACTGGCGGAAAACGCCCTTTTTTAACAAAAGAAGACAGTCGGCTTACTGAGGCGTTTTTGCGGGAGAACACATTAACTGATTGACACATAAAACATCCGGGTAATTCGTGTAACTTTTGTCATAGTTGCCCGGCGGGAATGCAAGTCGGGTGATAGTAACCATAGGGCACAGAAAAGGATGCACACTCCATCGTGACACTTTTTCTTCACTATTCAGACAGCGAAATAATGAGGGGATAGCATGAGACGGACAGGCGAGAGGCCTGTGACCGATGCGTCCCCTTTATGCTTAGCAAGACAAGCTTTACACATTTATATTTCTTTATCTAAAAAGCACTTTACCATGAAAGAGATCCTTAATGCCAATGCACTGCAGTATTCCTTCACTCATCGCCTGAACCCCAACGCCGAAGCCATGGAGGCCTTGCTCCGCACCTGGATCGAGACGGATTACAACTGGCTGCCGGACAAGATGAAGTTCAAGTACGGGAAAACGGGTATGGGGCACTGTGGCGGCTGTATTTTCCCTCACGCGTCTATGGCGCAACTGACAGCTGTCTGCCGGTTTTTCATCTGGGCGTTTACGGTGGATGATATTCATGAGTTATCTGATCCTGCTGAAATCGACCGTATCCGCAATATTTCGCTGGATGCCTTGCGCTACGGGCGTTTTACTAGCGATGAAGAAATTTTCAATTCGTTGCCGAAAATGCGGGAAGAACTGTTATCGATGACCTCTCCGCAGTGGATGGATCGCTTTTGTGATAGCCTCGACCGATATTTCGACGGATTGAAGGAAGAGGTGTTTTATCGTGTGCCGCAGATTTTCCCCGACTTCGAAACTTTCGTTAAAATCCGCATGAAAGCTGTAAATGTATACTCGATGATCCATTTGTGCGAAGCGATAACGGGTACCACGCTTCCTGACCATGTTGTTAAACATCCTGTGATAGACCGCCTTGAACAGCTTTCCTGCAGCATACAAGCCTGGTCAAACGATTATTTTTCGGCGCACCTGGAAAAGGGTAACGACGTAATGAACCTGGTGTTGATCATCGAGAACGAAAGAGGTTGCTCTTTGGGCGAGGCTTATCTCGAGGCGTTAGCCATTCATGATGCGGATGCCGACGAATTCGTTTCGCTTATGAACCAATTACCGGATTTCGGTATCTGGAACAAAGCTGTCAGTCTTTATGTTGAAAATCTCCAGCTTATGATCGCCGGGAATCTATATTGGACGTTAAACCTTACCGAACGTTATAAAAAAGGTGGACATCCTTCCGAGGATCTGGCAAAGGCCAAGGAAATGGCCGCATAGCCGCCGGTTTAGCTTTGTGAATTCATTAAGCCAGTGCTTGCGAATGCAGGTGCTGGCTTAGTTGTTGAAGGAGGGTAGCCCGATCATAGGGTTTGCGGATCACGCCCTGTGCGCCTTGATTCAACCATTGCTCAACAGGTCCGCTTTTACCGGTGATCATGATTACGGTAATATGCCGGAAACGTTCATCTGCTTTGAGGAACTGCAGCGTAGCACTTCCATTCATGGTTTGCATGCTATCGTCCAGGATGATGCAATCCGGCAAAGTGGTGCTAGCCTCTAGTTTATCGATCAACTGCCGGCCGTCGATGCTGGAGGTAATGGCACAGCCAAAGGATTGTAATAGTGAACCGAGCAGTTTGTTTTGCATGAGATCGTCTTCCGCAAAACTGAGATTCAGGCCGGCCAGTTGGTGGGAGGTCTGTACCGGAGCCGATTCTTCCGGTATTTGGCCGGCTATCAGCGGGAAGGAAATAGTGAAAGTGGTCAGGCCGTTTTCGCTGGTAACATGATACGTACCTTCACATTGGTCCATGATATTGCGAACGATATATAATCCAAGGCCGGAACCTTCGATCTTTTTATTATGCTTCGCCGTCATGAATTTATTAAACAACAGTTTGATTTTTTCCTGTGGGATATCGGGGCATTGATTGGCGACCGATATTTCTATGAATTTATTGCTGTTGTTGACGGTGCTTTGTAGTCTTAGCTGGATGGGCGTACCTTCCCTGCCGTATTTTATGGCATTCGAGATAAGATTGGTGATCGCGATATTCATCTGGAGCGGATCGCTTTCGATATACCTTGGCAGAGAATTGTCATAAGTCAGCTGGATGGGCAGGTTGCGGGATTCGGCTTTGATTTGCTGAATCTTGATAATGTTCTGAATGAAGCTTTGCAGCTCGAATGTTTCCGGATGAATTTCGGCCGGTCCGCCGTTTTCGATCTCGCCCATGTTCAACACATTATTGACGATGTTGCGCATGCTGTGGTTGATGGTCGATAGTTGTTCTACGTAAGGCTTCAGCTTTTCAAATTCCGGGTTGTCCTTCATTTCGGTATTCAACAGGTCGATCAGGATGGTATTGGATGCCAGGTTGTTCCTCATTTCATGCGATGTCTTGAAAATCAGCATTGACACCTGGTTCAGAAGGATCTTGTTTTCGCGGATATCTTGCACGAAATACCCTAACACCAATGCATCAAAAAGCAGGAAGCAAGGCAAAGCCACCCATCGAAGAAGATATTGGAATTCTTCCGCCAGTTGCAGCGGTGGAACGATGTTGTAATAATAGTTTACTTCCAGCGCGATCAAAGTGACAATAGCAGCAGCGATACCCGTTATCCTTTGCCAGCGTTTCCTGTAAACGAGGAAACTGATCCCGAAAATAAAGACGAGGATGAGGGAGATATTAATGATTTTCCCGAGAATGGCCGCAAAATACAATGCACAAAGGCAATGTGCGAGCAGTACGCCGAGACTGGCTGCTTCATATTTTTTCTGCCTGTTCAGAAAAATAATGAACAGAAAAAGTGCTCCTTCAAAAACTGCTGGAATTAATATCCCGTTTTCCCCCGAATACAGGTAGAAAAAGAATCCGATGGAAATCGCCAATAGTGCCGTGATAAAACAAATACTATTGACCGTCCGTATTTTATGCGCCTTTTCTTCTGGTAAACCTTTTGATCCTGCCGCAATGATCAGGTTAACCCATCCGAAAACAGTTGTCAGTATGTAGGCGGGGTATCGCATGTTTGGGTTTTTAGAAACGTTTCCTAGCGTGGTTTTTCCAATTGACTTAGATCGGGTTTCTCGTACCAAGATACCGAATAAATCCGCTGAATTTGTTAATTGATTGTAAATAGTAGATGAGCTGTCATAAACTTTCCGCAGTGCCTTATTTTTCCAAAATGGCGGTTACGCCCATGCCTCCGGCAGTACATATGCTCACCAGCGCCCGCCCGCCGCCACGCGCATGCAGCAGCTTGGCGGTCTGCCCCAGAATCCGCGCGCCCGTAGCCGCAAAAGGATGCCCCAGCGCCACGCTCCCTCCCTTCACATTCACCTTCTCCCGGTCGATAGCGCCCAACGCCCCGCCGAACCCCATCTTCCGGCAATAGGCATCATCCTCCCAGGCCTTCAGGTTACACAGCACCTGCCCCGCAAACGCCTCGTGGATCTCGTATACGTCGAAGTCCTGCAGTTTCAACCCGTTGCGCCGCAGCATCCGCCCCACCGCCCAGGTGGGCGCCATGAGCAGCCCTTCCCCATGCACATAGTCCACCGCCGCGGATTCCGCATCCGCAAGGTACGCGAGCACTTCCCAGCCGCGGGAAGCGGCGTAGTCATCGGATGCGAGCAGCAATGCGGAGGCGCCGTCGGTATAGATCGTGCTGTTGCCGGCCGTGAGCGTGCCGGCGGGTGATTTGTCGAACGCGGGCTTCAGGAGGCCGAGCTTTTCCAGGCTCGTGTCCCCGCGAACGATCGTATCCTTTCTGGCGCCCATGAACGGGAAAACGAGATCGTCGTAAAACCCTTCCTGCCAGGCCCTTTCCGCATTCCGGTGGCTCGCCAGCGCCAGCTCGTCCTGCGCCTGGCGCCCGATCCCCCATTCCTTGACCATCAATTCCGTGTGCTCGCCCATCGACAGGCCCGTCCGCGGTTCCACGATACCGGGGTACACCGGTTTCAGCTCGGAAGGCCGGATGGAAAAGAGGATTTTCATTCTTTCCCCGAACGTTTTGGCGGCACGCAGGGAAGTCAGTTTCCAGGAGAGTTGCTGCTGCAATTGCAAGGGCAGATCGCTGTTGGTATCGCTGCCGCCGGCGATGCCGGCTTCGATTTGTCCGGCCGCGATGCGGAGCCCCAGTTGCACGGCTGCGTCGAGGCTCGTGCTGCAGGCCCGCTGGAGGTTGTAGGCTGGCGTGTGCGGGTCGAGCCCGCTGTCTTGCACGCATTCCCGCGCGAAGTTCCATGCTGTGGACCGGTTCAGCAGCGCGCCCAGGGCCACGTCTCCCAGCCGCTCGCCTTCCAGCCCGAATTTCTTCACGAGGGCCTGCAGGCAGGGCGTGAGCAGCTGCTGGTTGGAAAGGCGGTTGTATTCGCGGAACGACCGTACGAACGGGATGCGCTGTGCACCGATGATGGCGGCTTTTCTCATGGCAAACGGGTTTATCGGGCTGGATTTGTTATTGATATGTGAATGGTTTCTCTTCGGGATGTAAGTTACGAATTGCCGGGGCTTGCCGCACCTCTTAAATAGATGTGGCAACACAAACCAGAACTTATCCGCCAACTGTACTTTTTATACATTTTTAAACCTGCTTTTCTTTAAAAGTGTTTGTAAACCCTTTCACTTTATTTCTTCGCATTTCAATTTGTTAACATTATCATAAAGTCGATTTCGTGTTTATGTAACACGAAGACAGTTCCTTTGCGCCTTCGAACTAAAACATCAGACACCTAATCGACCACTATATGAAGCCAAAATTACTACCGTTGCTCGCATGCCTTTTGTGTGCGGTATTGTTTATCCCTAACCCGTCGAAAGCGCAGGAAATGCCCGTGAAAGGCACGGTGCGCACGGCAGACAACGGCACACTCATGCCGGGCGTCACCATCCTGGCCAACGGCAAGCTCGTTGGGATGACCGACGAGAACGGTTCCTTCTCCATCAAGATCGCTGAAAAAGGCACGCTGCTCCAGCTCTCCATGATCGGTTACGAGAAACTGACTTTCGTAGTGGGAGAAGCCAACCAGGGCCTGAAATTCGTCATGAAATCCGCCGCCAGCAACCTGAACGAGCACGTGGTAACCACCGCCCTCGGCATCAAGCGCGCCGAAAAAGCATTGGGCTACGCGCAGCAGACGATCGGCGCGGAATCCCTCACAGACGCGCGCCCCAATAACTGGTCGGACGCCCTGAGAGGCAAAGTGGCCGGCCTCAACATCGCCGGACTGGGCGGCCCGCTCAACTCCCAGGAAATCCGCCTCCGCGGCGAAAGCTCCCTCACCACCAACGGCAACGCCGCCCTCGTAGTGGTAGACGGCATCCCCGTGAACGGAAGCCTCACCACCTCCGGCGCTTCCAACATGTACATGGGCGGCGACGCGTCTATCGACGTGCCCGTGGATTTCGGCAACGGCATCGCAGACATCAACCCGGACGATATCGAAAGCATCTCCGTCCTCAAAGGCCCCGGCGCCACCGCACTTTACGGCAGCCGCGCCGCCAACGGTGCCGTGCTCATCACCACCAAATCCGGTAAAACCCGCAAGGGACTGGGCATCTCGCTCAATTCCAACACCAGCTGGGACGTGATCACCCGGTGGCCCGACTGGCAATATGAATACGGCCAGGGCGACGGGAAAACCAACTACAACGCCAACGGCGAAATGTATTATTCCTACGGCGCAACCGCAGACGGCCGCAGCACGGGCGGCAGCTCCAGCGCTTTCGGACCGAAGTTCAACGGACAGCTATATTACCAGTACGATCCCACTACGTTCACGACCGGCAAGGAAAGGACCCCCTGGGTGGCGTACGACAATAACCGCAAGGATTACTGGCAAGCGGGACGCACCACCACCAACGGCATCACCCTCGATAATTCCGGCGACGCCGGTACGGTACGCGCTTCCCTCACGCGTACAGACAACAAGTGGATCATGCCTTCCATGGGCTTCGAACGCACCACGGCTTCCGTGAACGCAGGATACAAGATCTCCAGCAAGATCAAGGTGAGCTCTGTCGTGAATTATACCAATAAAACGAGCGACAACCTCCCGGGCCTGGGTTACAACAACCACTCCATCGCCTACTTCATGATCTTCCAGAACCCGAACGTAGACCTGAACTGGTACCGTCCGCTCTGGCGCCCCGGCTTCGAAGGCATCGACATGATCCGCCCCTACAGCTCGTTCATCGACAATCCCTTTGCCATGACCGACGAGATCAAGAACGGCCTCCGCAGCAACCAGCTCACCGGTAACCTGAAAGTGGACGCGCAGATCCTGCCGAAACTCAGTCTCATGGTGCGTTCAGGTATCAATATGAACCAGCAGGCACGCGATCAGCGCCGCCCCTGGGACATCAACCGCTACGGCCAGGGCTTTTACCAGACGCAGGCGGTGTACAGCCAGGAAATCAACAGCGACTTCCTCCTCACTTACCGCGACGCGTTCGCTGAAGGCAAATTCTCCCTCAGCGCGTCTGCCGGCGGAAATACCATGACCAGCCAATACAAGCGCAACGACAATACCCTCATCGGTCTCGTAGTGCCCGGCGTTTATAAAATGACGAACGGCACCGGCAACCCGCTGGTCGCAACTTATGATGCAGACAAGAAAGTGAACAGTCTGTACGGGCTCATCAACCTGTCTTACCGCGACAGGATTTTCCTCGACCTGACCGGCCGTAACGATTGGTCGAGCACGCTGCCGCAGGAGAACTGGTCGTTCTTCTATCCTTCCGCCAACCTGAGCATGATCCTGAGCGACATGGTCCGGATGCCGAAAGCGATCAGCTTCGCGAAATACCGTTTGTCGCTGGCGCAGGTGGGTAACGATACCGATCCTTACAGAACGAACAAATATTACAACCGCAGTGATTTTCCCAGTTCTGCCGAAGCGCCTACTCAGTTGTACAACCTCCACTTCAAGCCCGAGATCGCCACGAGCATCGAAACCGGTCTGGATGTTGGCTTCTTCAAGAACAGGCTCCGCATCGACGCGGCGGTTTACCAGACCAATACCAAGAACCAGATCCTGTCCGTTCCCCTGGAACACTCTTCCGGCTTCAGTTCCGCCATCCTCAACTCCGGCGAGATCCGCAACCGCGGGTTGGAACTGGTGGTGACCGGCACGCCCGTGAAAACGAAAAACGTAACCTGGAACGTGACGGCGACCTGGGCCACCACCCGCAGCAAAGTAATGAGCCTCGACCCGAGACTGGGTGGGAAACTCTCCATCATGGGCTCTTCCAGCGCTACGCTCACCGCGGTGGAAGGTCAGATCGCGTCTGCATTGTACGGTCTGAAATTCGAGCGTGCGCCCGATGGACAGATCATCTACAGCAACGGCCTGCCCGTTGTAACGCAGACCACGGAATATATCGGCGATACGAACCCCGATTGGAGAGCGGGCCTCATCAACAATGTGTCTTACAAGAATTTCAGGCTCAGCGCTACGTTCGACGGCCAGTACGGCGGCATCCTCTATTCGCACTCCCATCACAAAATGACCGAGCAGGGCAAGCTGAAACATACGCTGAAAGGGCGTGAAGAAGGCTGGATCGTAGGCGAAGGCGTGGAAAAGAAAGCGGACGGTTCTTTCGTTCCCAACACTACTAAAGTAAGGCCGGCGGATTATTACGCACAGTATTACCGCCTCAACAATACCGAAGCCAACACCTTCAACGCATCGTTCCTGAAGTTCCGCGAAGTATCGCTGGAGTATTCGCTGCCGTCGAAACTGATCGGCAACACCTTCCTGAAAGGCGCCAGCATCGCGGTGTATGGCCGTAACCTGAAAGTATGGTCGGATTTCCCGATCTACGATCCTGAAGTGGCCACCCAGGCCGGTGGTACCGGTATCCTGACCGGCGTGGAAGTGGGCCAGATGCCGAACCCCGCCACCTTTGGCTTCAACCTGAAAGTAAAACTGTAATCACCCGAAAATCTGCAGACAATGACATTCTCCCGCATAGGTAAAAATATCCGTTCCATCAGCCTCATTTCCGCTGCGGCCGCAACGTTGGCGATGGGCGGCTGTACCAAAGACTTTTTGGAGACCAACTCCGATCCGAACCGCCTGGAAAGCATCACGCCGGGCACATTGCTGAACCCCACCATCTACGGGGTCGCATCCTTCAACATCAACCGCAGCCGCGCATTCACTTTCGAGCTGATGCAGGTGGCCGGCAACTATCCCAACGAAAACGTGGACGATCAGATCTTCCTGTACGACTTCCGCGAAGACGTGGGCAACAATACCTGGACCACCAACTACAAATGGCTGGCCAACGCCCGTGAAATGCAACTGAACGCCGAAAAGCTGAACAACGGCAACTACCTCGCCATTTCGCTGACGCTGAAGGCACTGATGTATTCCCAGCTGACCGACTGCTTCGGCGATATTCCCATGAGCGACGCGCTCAGCGGTGAAGACGGCAAGTTCTTCCCCACGTTCGACCGGCAGGAAGATGTGTACAAAACCATGCTGGCCGACCTCGAAAGGGCCGACACCATTTACGGGAAAGGATCTACCGCTACCTATGCGGCAGACCTGCTGTACGCCAACGATTTCACCAAATGGAGGAAGTTCACCAACTCCCTGCGCCTGCGCCTGCTCCTGCGCTCCGCCGGCCGCATGCCAGCCAATTACGCGAAAATGGCGGAAATGATCAACGATCCCGCGAAGTACCCCATTTTCACCGCGAACGCCGATGCCGCCGTGCTCAACATCACCGGCACCGTTCCCAATATCTCGCCCTGGAGCCGTCCGCAAGACTATAGCACCGGCCGTTCCTGGAACGAATTCTTTATCAAGGGCCTGAACGATATCGCCGATCCGCGCCTGAAACTCTTCGCCAGCGTGGCCCGCGGGAAAGATAACGCCAACCTCGGGTTCAAAGGGCTTCCCATCAATTACATGGAATCGCCCGCCAGCGTAGACTTCACACCATCTGGCCTGTTGCAGCGCCTGGTTATCGCACCGATGATCGTACCGGTGATGAGCTTCGCGGAAGTGGAATTCATCAAAGCCGAACTGGCGCAGAAAGGGAAAATCTCCTCATCCGCCGAAACCCATTACCAGAGCGGGGTGAAAGCTGCCATCGAAATGTGGGGAGGCGTGTTCCCCACCAATTATTTCGACGCTCCCGCCGCAAAATACGACGGCACTCTCGAGCGCATCATGCTGCAGAAATATTACGCGCTCTTCTTCACGGATTACCAGCAGTGGTTCGAACACCGCCGTACCGGGTTCCCCGTACTGCCGAAAACGAAGTTCATGTTCAATAACGGCGTCATGCCCGCCCGGATGTACTATCCCACTACCGTTAAAATCTACAACACGGAGAATTACAAGAAAGCCGCAGAACGTATCGGCGGCGATAAGCTCGACGTAAAAGTTTGGTGGCAACAATAAAATCAATCTACATGAAAAGGAAGTTTTTAACCGCATGCGCCGCATTGACACTGATCAGCACCCTGGCCAGCGCCCAGGTGAAAGGCCGGGTTTTTGAAGATGTGAACGGAAACGGGAAGATCGACAGGAAAGAAAAAGGCATCGCCGGCGTGAACGTCAGCAACGGCATCGAAGTCGTGACCACCGACGCGCAGGGCGCATACGAGCTGCCGGAGCGCGCCAGCCAGGTGATCTTCGTCATCAAGCCCGCAGGCTACCAGTTTGCGCTGGATTCCAATAACCTCGCGAAAAGCTACTACATCCACAAGCCCGCCGGCTCGCCCGCGGATTTCAAATACAAAGGCTCCGCGCCCACCGGCGATCTGCCCGCCCAACTGGACTTCGCGCTGCGCCGCCAGGCGGAGAACGACAACTTCCGCGTACTGGTGTTCGGCGATCCGCAGCCCTACACCCTCGAAGAAATCGAACATTTCAGCAACGGCGTGGTCTCGGAAGTGACGGGCGTGAAGAACGTAGCCTTCGGCCTGAGCCTCGGCGATCTCGTGGGCGATAACCTCAGCCTTCACGGCCCGTACATCCAGGCGGTGAAGAAAGTGGGCCTGCCCTGGTACAACGTCATCGGCAACCACGACATGAACTACGACGCGAAGGAAGATACCGAATCCGACGAAACGTTCGAGGCCAACTTCGGTCCCGCCAACTACGCCTTCAACTACGGCAACGCCCACTTCATCGTGCTCGACGATATCATCTATCCCGACCCGCGCGACGGGAAAGGCTACTGGGGCGGTCTTCGCGAAGACCAGCTGCAGTTCATCGAAAACGACCTGAAAACCGTTCCGAAAAACAAGCTGATCGTGCTTTCCTTCCACATTCCGCTGCTCAACGAGAACGATATCGCCTTCCGCACGGAAGACCGTAACCGCCTCTTTCAGCTGCTGAAAGATTACCCGAACACGCTGTCGCTTTCCGCCCATACGCACCTGCAACGCCAGAATTTTTATGGGAAGGAAGACGGATGGCTGCAGGAAAAACCGCACCACGAGTACAATGCAGGTACCACTTCGGGCGACTGGTATTCCGGCGAACTGAACGAACAGGGCGTGCCCGCGTCCACCATGCGCGACGGTACCCCGAAAGGCTACGCTTTCCTGAACATCAACGGGAATCAATATTCCATCGATTATAAAGTGGCAGGGAAGGCAGACAATTATCAAATTCAATTGTCGATCCCGAAAGTGATCGAAAAAGACCGCAACAGTTCGTCCGGTATTTACGCCAACTTCTTCATGGGCGCGAAAGGCGACAAGGTGGAATATTCCATCGACGGCGGCGCCTGGAAGCCGATGGAGTACATGGAAGCCGCAGACCCCGCGTACCTGGACGTTCTCCACAAGTTCGACCATACCGAAAAACTGCTGGGCGGCAAACGGCCTTCGCACGCGGCCCAAAGCACGCACCTCTGGTGGGTGAAGGCGCCGTTCAAATTACCGGCCGGCCGGCATGAAGTGAAAGTGCGCGCTACCGATCGTTACGGTAAAACCTACGAGCAGCAAGGTGCTTACACCATTCTCGACTAGACTGGAAAACAATAGATCAAACAGGACCGTACGCATTTTTGCGTGCGGTTTTTTCGTTTAAGCCATGGTCATGTAATGTTTGCGTTCTGCGGGACTGAGTTTTTCGATGGCCTGGCGGAGCATGGTGCGCGGAAGGGTGGCGGCGTATTTGTCGAGAAAGGCGTAGAGTTGCCCGGGGTTTTGCTTCCCTGCTTCGCGGACCCAGCCGCCGGCTGCTTTCTGGACGATTTCTTCGGGGTCGTTCCGGAGGATTTCGGCGATCTGGAAAGTGTCTTCGGTTTGACCTTTCCGGAGGAAATACGCGGAGCTGACGATGGCGGTCCGCCGTTCCCAGGGGTTTTTGGAACGCGCCAGGGTGTACAGGACCTTGCGGGGTTTGTCGAACAGCCATGCGCCGACGACGAATTGGGCGGAACGGTCTACCAGGTCCCAATTGTTGATCCGGTCGTGGCGGCGGAGGTACAGCTCGAAGAGCGCTTTGCGCTGATCGGGCTGTGTTTTTTTGTCGCGCGCCTGGAAGTCCATGATACTGACGGCGCCGGCGCGGATTTCGTGGACCGGGCTTTCGAGGAGTTTTTCCACTTCTTCCAGCGGCATTTTCATATAGGCTTTCGCCAGTTTGAACACTTCGCCCATCTTGACGCCCATGAATGTATCGCCCTCGCCGTATTGTCCTTCTCCCGATTTGAAATATCGCTGGATTTTGCGCAGTTCGTCGGGCGACTGCAAATCTTTCATAGCGGAGGTAAACGCGCGGGCGGTGAGCTGCATGGGGAACGGTTGTTTTTTCCCAATTTCGGATAATTATGGGGAAAAATATGGGTCATTCGGGACAGGTTATTGGCTAAAAAGCCCCCGGTGGATCGGTGTAATTGTCGTAATTTTCAATGGATTAAACCACAGATACCATGTATACACAAGGTGCTATGATTTTTGCCGACCTCACGGTGGCCAACGCAACGGAGCTGCGTGATTTTTACCAGGCGGTGATCGGCTGGGGATCGGATGGCGTGCCCATGAAAGACGGCGATGAGGCTTACGAAGATTACATGATCAAAGACGCGAACGGGGAGCCTGTGGGCGGCGTTTGCCATGCCCGCGGGGGCAACACCGGGATTCCGCAGGTCTGGATGCTGTATATGCATGTCGACGATCCGGAGAAAAGCATCGAAGCCTGTGAGAAAGGCGGCGGAAGCGTGGTGAAAGTTGTGAAAACAAAGGAAGGGCGTGTCCATTACGCCATGCTCCGCGACCCGCTGGGCACGGCTTTCGGCATCGGTAATTTCGCCGGTTCGGGCGGCCCCGGGCCAGCGGCCAAAGCGGCGATACAGATTGGGAAAACGCCGGAAGAAGTGTTCGAAGCGATCGTGGACCCTGCGATCATGTCCAACTATTTCATTTCCCAATCTTCCGGCAGGATGACGCCCGGCGCCTCCCTCACCTGGCGCTTCCCGGAATTCGATATGGACGTTCCCGTGCAGGTGAAGGAAGTGGTAGCGCCGTCGCTCGTTTCTTTCGGATGGGACGTAAACGGCCATGAGCTGGTGTGCACCTTGCGCCTGGAGCCTTTCGCCGACGGCAAAGCGACCGTCGTGAAGGTAGAGGAAGCTTCTGTTGAAGGGTACGATCCGGGGAAGGAATGGCTGATCGGCAATACCGAAGGGTGGGCCAATTTCCTCGCCTGTATGAAAGCCTGGCTGGAATATGGGGTGCACCTGCGCAAGGGGGCTTTCGATTTCCGGTTCGTGAAATAATTCTACAATCTACCGCTGGCATAATTTCTGCCCGAAAATCGGCAGGTTATGCCAGCGAAATCCGCACATACCGCCAAACGGGAAAAATCCCCCAGCCCGGGCGCCCTCGCAGGCGCCACCGCTCTTCGCAAGCAGGGCGTGAAGGCAGGGAAAAAGGCTGTTGGCGCCACTCCCAAGCCTGCATCGCGCAGGAAAACGCTTCCCGCATCCGTTGCCGCATTGCTGAAAAAAGCGACGAAGCGCGCGATGGACAAATCCCTCCGTCCCATGCTCGCCACGCTGGTGAACGAACCGCCCGACGGAGCGGAATGGGTGTTCGAAATCAAGTGGGACGGCTACCGCGCGCTCGCTTTTATGGATAAAGGCACGGTAGATCTCCGTTCCCGCAACAACAAATCCTTTTCGGAAAAATTCTATCCCATCCAGGCCGCGCTGGAAAGCTGGGGCGCCAATGTGGTGGCTGATGGGGAGATCGTTGCCGTGAACGAAAGCGGGGCGGCGGATTTCGGTGCCCTTCAGCAATGGCGCAGCGAAGCCGATGGCGAGCTTCGGTATTACGTGTTCGACCTGCTCTGGTACGATGGTTACGATCTCCGCAAGCTGCCCCTGGCCGACCGGAAAGCCGTGCTGGAGGCGGTCCTCCCGGCTGGCGGGCCCATCCTCGCCAGTCCCGCCTATGGCGCCTCGGGGAAGGAATTCATGCATGCCGTGAAGGAACTCGGGCTGGAGGGGATCATGGCCAAACGAAAAGACAGCATATATGAACCGGCCGACCGCTCGCGCGACTGGCTGAAAATAAAATCCAACCGCAGGCAGGAAGCCGTGATCGGCGGATACACGAAAAACGAAGGGAGCAAAAAGCCGTTTAGCGCGCTGCTGGTGGGTTTCATGGAGAACGGGAAACTGGTGTACGCCGGCAAGGTAGGCACCGGTTTTTCGGTCAGGATGCAGGAGGAAATGCTGCAAAAGTTCAAACCGCTGGAGCGCAGGCGGCAGCCGTTCACACAGGAGCCCGATGTCAACAAGCCCAGCCGTTTCCGGCCCGATCCGCCCAAGGCGAAGGCTTTCTGGCTGAAGCCCGCGCTCGTCTGCGAAGTGAGCTTTACGGAAATGACATCCGACGGGGTGATGCGGCATCCTTCTTTCGAGGGGCTGAGGAACGATAAACCGGCTAGCGAAGTGAAAGTGGAAGAGGCGGTGCCGGTGGAAGCGGTGGCGGAAAAGGGCCGGAAAAAGGCGAAGATGCCGCTTACGCCCGCCGGGGCACGTGTCCGGAAAACGCTGCTCAATCCTTCGGAAGATTCGCAGGTGCGGGTGGTGAGCGGCCATGAGTTGAAGTTCTCCCATCTCGGGAAAATTTATTGGCCGAAAGAGCGTATCACGAAACGGGATATGCTGAATTATTATTACCAGGTAGCGCCTATCATCCTCCCATACCTCGCCGGCAGGCCGCAATCCATGAACCGGTACCCCAATGGCATCACGGGGAAAAGCTTTTACCAGAAAGACGTAACGGCCACCGCGCCCGGCTGGATGCGACAATATCCGTACACCACCAGCGAAGGCGAAGATAAAAACTTCCTCGTGCCCGAAGACGAAGCCAGCATCCTCTGGATGGCCAACAGCGGCTCCATCGAAATGAATCCCTGGAACAGTACCGTCCAAACGCCCGATCACCCGGACTGGTGCTGCCTCGACCTCGATCCTTCCGAAAAAAATACCTTCGCACAGGTGATCCAGACCGCCCTCGCCGTGAAAGAAGTGCTGGACGGGCTCGGCGTGAAGGGGTACCCGAAAACGTCCGGTTCCACCGGCATCCATATTTACATCCCGCTGAACGCGCGCTATACGTACGATGAATGCCAGCTATTCGGAAAGATCATCGCCACGCAGGTACATGATATGTTGCCGGGGTTCACGAGCATCGAGCGGATGACGAAAAACCGCAGGGGGAAACTCTACATCGATTACCTGCAAAACCGCCCGAAAGCCACGCTGGCCGCGCCTTATTCGTTGAGGCCGAAGCCCGGCGCCCCCGTTTCCATGCCCCTTCACTGGGAGGAAGTGAAGCCCGGGCTGAAGATCACCGATTTCAATATCCATAATGCCATTGACCGGATCAAAAGCGAGGGCGATCTCTTCAAACCCGTGCTGGGCAAAGGGACCGACCTGCAAAAAATGTTGCGGCGGCTGGAAAGTGGAAAATAACTTACATTAGCCGTAACAGACCAAACCATGAAAAGACTCCTCCTCATGATGGCCGCCATGATCGCCATGGGCACGGCACAGGCACAGCACAAAAGCCTCGACAGTATTTACAATCCGGCCGCAGATGCGAGGGCCGATCTGAAAGCCGCGCTGCAAAAGGCTTCCATCGAAAAGAAACACGTTTTGCTGCAAATCGGCGGCAACTGGTGCATCTGGTGCCGGCGGTTGTACAAGTTCGTGGAAGACCATCCCAAACTGACGGAAGAGCAGAACAAAAACTTCGTGGTGTATCACCTCAACTACAGCAAGGAAAACAAAAACCTCGATATCCTCAAAGAGCTGGGTTACCCGCAACGCTTCGGTTTCCCCGTGCTCGTGATCCTCGACGCTAAAGGCAACCGCCTCCACACCCAGAACACCGGGCTGCTGGAATCCGCCGACTCGTACGACGAGAAGAAGATACTCGAAATGATCCGCCAGTGGGGCCCCGCCGCCTTCGATCCCGTTCTTTACGCGAACTGACCGTGGGCCCGCGGCACCGCACCCGGCCGGATAGCCGAGAAATACACCCAGCCGATAAACACCAGCTGAAGGGGGAGCCGGAACCAGAGGTATTCCGGTCCTGCCCCGTCGAAGCTCGCTTTTTGCAGGTTTACATAATGTAATGCTGCGTAAATATTGGCCGGCGTGATGCAAACGAAGAACGCGATCAGCCACCAGCCCGTGCGCCGGGCCATGGCAGGTATCAATAACCCGATGCCCGCCGCGATCTCCAGCACACCGGTGAAATAAACGATTCCCAGGCGGAAGGGTATTGCTTCCGGCAGCATCATCGCCATTCCTTTCGCGAAGCCGAAATGCGCGCCGCCCGTTACGAACAGCATGGCTGCCATCCCGGTCCGCATCGCCTGCGCGAAGCGGTTTTCCCGGAATTTCAGTTTAAGGACGATGAGCGCAATGAGGGAAACGGCCAGCAGTGTTATTTCGGGTACCATATCTTTTTTATGCAAATTTCCCCCCATCCGGCGAATAAGTCAATGAACCCGGGTTAAGAAATCCCCGCCACCCGTTTCCGGATCCGGCTGAGCGCCTGGGGCGTAATCCCGATCCATGAAGCGATGTATTTGAGGGGGATTTCGCGGACGAGCCGGGGCTGATCGGCCAGTAGCTTGCGGTAACGCTCCTCTGCCGATTCGCTGAGCAGCGAAATTTCGCGCCGGAGCAGCGTGAGGTAAAGGTCTTCGCCGGCATGCCGCCCGATGATATTGCCTGCGGCGGTATTTTGATAGATATCCTGCAGGTCGCTGTGGGAAACGCGGAGCAGCACGGTATCTGTCAGGGCTTCCACGTTGTAGATGGAGGGCTGGCGGGTGAGGAAGGAGTCGTAGGCGGAAACGAAATCGTTCGAGAAGGAAAAACTGAAGGTAAGATCGTTATCCCCGTCTTTCGGGATATAGAACCGGACAAGCCCCTCCGCGATGAAGGAAAGATGATTTTCTGTTTGTCCGGCGCGGAGGAGGAGGGATTTCTTCGGAAAGGATTCCCGCGTCAACCGAGACGAAAAGTAATGCCAGTCGTCGTCAGACAGCGGTGTGAACTTTTCGAAATATTGCCGGATCTGTTGCATGGGTGATCAAATATTGGTGGACGATTCCCGGATGAGTTGATCGTAGATGTCCCTGTCGGCTGTAAGCGTTTTCCCGGTGAATTCCCGGATGCGTTTGATGACGTAGGCGGCATCGGTGGCGGTGAGCCCTTTTCCGCAGCGGATTTGCCGGCCATCGGTCATGATGCCGATGCGTTCCTTGTCTTTATCCGTCAGCAGTTCCACTTCGTGCTGGCCGGGCAGGAATGAATTGTTGAAACTGAGGCCGGAAGGCGTTTCGTGCGGCGGGTCTATGACGAAAATATTGCCGATCCGGTCCAGCGGCATGAATTGCCGGCGATTCAGGAGAAATCCGCGATGTCGTAGCGTGATGCCGGAATGCGTGACGAAAAGTGCTTCGTATTGGGTGACCCTTCGCATATACGACCGTCCCACGAAAAAGTAAGCGGCCATAAACCCAAGGGCGAACAAGGTCCCGAGCCCATTGTAATCCCTTTCTGTAAACAGCCTGAAAACAAGCACGCCGACCATGAAAAATAGCAGGGCATATACGTAATACAGGGCTTTGGACCGCCTGGCCATGGGGTTCCCGATCGTAACGATCAGCATATCGCCCGAAGGGGAATAGTTGAAATGTGTGTTCATGCCGGTACACAAGGTAAAAAAATACGGTTAGATATGGAATAACGCCATAGCGCGACTTTTCCGCCGTCATAACGTTTCGATAACAGTTGGGTACCGGAGATTTATTTAAATTGTATTGTATCCTTATACGACCCCATCCGTCCAATCCAATGGCTCTTCTCCGATATTTTTGACCACTTCCGCTGCAAAACCGGGCAGATACGTTTTTTCATAAAAAGCTATAACGTCAACCATCTTTAATTACTGAAAATTAATAGCATGAAGCACGTAGAACATTGGGGGATGCCCCTTGTAATGGCTATCGTATTGCTGATCGGTTGCCAGAAATCGGAAAAAGTGGCGCTGGAAAACCGGGCCGCCGCCACAACGGTCAGCGCAGTGGTTACACCCGTTTCTTCGGAATGCTCAACACCTTACAAGATCGTCCTGGAAAGCGTTACCAAAGTCGGTGACAACTGGGAATGGGTTTGGAGCGTTCAAAACCCCAACCCCGGTAAAGGGTCGAACGGTACGGTGCAAGACCTCAGCCACTGGGTGATCCGCCTCGGCCAGTGCGCTACCATGGCCGATGTTGTAGGCGGCGCCACCAGCCCCGACGGTGTTACCTGGACGCCTTTTACTCCCACGTATGAAACTGACAATGCCATTCTTAACTTCTGTAGTTTCGACACCGACCCCGTATTGAAATTCGACCTGGGCACCACCGGCGGCGCGAAAAGCTATTACAAGCTCATCATCAGCAAAAACCTGGGAGTAGACCTGAACGGATTGGCATTCTACAAAAGCGGTAATGTGACCCGTTGCGGCGAAACCTGCTTCCCCGGCCTGGGTTGCCCCGAGCCCGAAGGTGAAGGTTGCAGCTTCTCGCAGGGATACTGGTTCGCGAAACCCAATGTTGTGTGGCCGGGAACGGTAACCGTAGGCGGACATACCTATACCCAGGCGGAAGGCATGGCGATTTTCGCGAGCTCCAATGCAGGGGGCATCGGTACGGCCAAGAAAGTATTCCTGCAAGTGGCTACCATCAAGCTCAGCGGTGCCAGTGTTCTGGGCGGCGCTACCGTATGGCCTTATGTAACTATCGGCAACAACTGGTTGTCTACATTACCGAAACTGACCCCTTCCAACGTGAAAAATTTCAACAATACGGCTGGAGCGGCCGAAGCCAAAGCGGCGGCAGACGCTATCAGCACCTGGATCGAAGGGCATCATTGCGATTAGCATATGTATAGGGTATAAGTGGCTCAGAAAAGACAGGAGGGGACCGGATGCAGGTTCACCCTCCTGTCGCTATTTACGGCGGAAAACAATTATATTTATTCAGTTTCTGCCGTTATGAAAAAACGACCTTATTTGCTCGTGGGAGCCGTAACCGTAATCGTGGGATTTTTGTCCAGATGTTCCGACCGGAAGGCCGGCCCGGCCGATCCCCGCGGCAGCGCCTTCGCTGAAGCGGCTTCCTGCGCGCAATGTCACAAGACGATTTATGATGCCTACGCCACTACCGCCCACGCACATTCGTCGGCCGTAGCATCGGCGGGCACAGTGAAAGGCCGCTTCTCCGCACCGGATAATATTTTCCATTTCGCGGGCCATGCGGATGTGGTGATGGAGCAGCAGGGGGAGGAATTGTTCCAGGTGGTGAAATCGGACGGCAAGGAACAGGGCCGCTTCCCGTTTGACGTCGTGTTCGGTTCCGGCAGAAAGGCGCAGACCTTCCTGTATTGGAAAAGCGGGCAGTATTTCCAGTTGCCTGTTTCCTGGTTCGTGCCGGCGGATAATTGGGCCAATAGCCCGGGGTTTCCGGCAGACCATCCCAAGTTCGACCGCCTGATCCCCAGTACCTGCTTCGGTTGTCATAGCTCGATGGTAAAGGTGCGGGAAGAAACGAAAGGGATCACGGTCACGGAGGCGTTCGCCCGGCGGGAAATGATCGGCGGGATCGATTGCCAGCGATGCCACGGTCCGGCCGCGGAACATGTCGCCTTTCATACCGAAAATCCGGCGGAGAAAGCCGCGCGCTTCATCACCCGCATCGATACCCTGGACCGCGTGCAGCGCCTCGATATGTGCGCGCTTTGCCATTCCGGCCTCAAGCCGATGTACAAACCCGCTTTCGCCTTCAAGCCCGGCGATGCGCTGTCGGATTTCGTCATCCCCACCGTCCCCTTCCGCAAAAAGCCCGACCAGCTCGACGTGCATGGCAACCAGATGCAGCTGCTGGCCGCCAGCCAGTGCTTCCTGCAAAGCCAGACGATGAACTGTTCCACCTGCCATAACCCCCACGTCACGGAACGTACCAGTATGCAGACGTTCTCGCAACGCTGCATGACCTGCCATCAACCCGGATCTCCCCGATTCTGCAAACATACCGGCAAACCGACGGAAGTCCTGCAACAGAACTGTATCGATTGCCACATGCCCGCATTACCTTCCGGCGCCATCACGCTGCTGACCAACGGGGAGCAAAGTCCTACACCCGATTCCGTGCGCACGCACCTGATCGATGTGTATGCGGATGTGGTGAAGCGGATGAAGTAATTACAATATTTTCTTCAAATCGCGCACCGCATCGGTAAACGCTTCGTCGATGTTTTTGGCCAGGTCGAGCACCATCGCCTTTTTGGGAGCGGTGTTGTAGACAGACAAAGGCGTGTCTTCCCAGGCGCAGCTGCGGATGATGATGGGGACTACCTTTACGTCGGGGTTTTCGTTCTCCCGTTCGATGGCGCGCTTGATCTCGATGTCCCATATATAATCGGTAGCCATGAAATCGGCGCTGACGAGGAAGATGATGATGTCTGCCTCTTCCAGTTCGCTTTTGATTTTGCCGTCCCATTTATCGCCGGGAACGAGTTGGCGGCAGTTCCAGGTGCTGATGCTGCCGTTGCGCTTGAGGGCGCTGAGATGGTTTTCCAGCTGCTGGAGGTAATGGGCGTCCGTTTTCGAATAGGAAATAAATATCTTTTTCATTTTGAGCTCGTTTTTGAGATGGGCGCGGAAAAGTTTCAGGTCGAAGTAAATGCCGTTGTGCTGGAAGACCCACTGGTTGGCGGTTTCTGCGGCATGTAGCACGTCTATCGGCACAAAATTCTCCCCATCCGCCGTTACCGCTTTTTTGACGTTCATGTCGGCGGAAAGGCGTTCCAGCTCGTCGGTGATTTTTTTGAGGAAGGATTTGTCTGCGCTTTTGCTCAGCGAAAATACATCGATGTAAGCTTTCGAAGTGGCGGTGGCGTTGATGAACCGCACCATCACGATCCCCTGCGACGGCTCATCCCGGATCACGATCCCGTTTTTCCAGTAATAGTATTGCTGGCCGTGCTCGTCTTTGAGGGCATGCTGGCCATACAGGTGGAAGAATTCGAGGATGATGTGCTTGTGGATGAACCCCTGGAACAGGAACCTGTACGAAGGCCGGTGGCCATCGTCGAGGAAAATGCTGATGCTTTTTGACGGGCGCGCGGGCAGGTACAGCGGCGCAATATAGGTGCCGGGCTGCGATGGGTGGGGGAATACGATCTTGAAATGCTTCATCAGTTCGATGATGGTTTCGCATTCCTTGTCGAATTGCTGTTTGCCCAGTGCGTCGATGACGTGCGATTCATCGAATTTCCCGTTGAGGCCGTGGAGCCCTTCGAGAATGTTGTATATTTTCTTCAGGACGTAGTCCTGTTGCACGAAGACTTTATCTTTCAGGTAGTCGTTGTCGGGAAAATACAGGATGAGCCCGATATCGTTGAGGTAGCGGGCATAGCTCTGCGTGTCTGCGAGGCTGAACCAGAGCGCGTCGGTGCTTTTGAGGCCGGCGTTTTTCACTTCGGGCATGAGGGAGATGATGTGGTTGCAGAATTTCCTGAAATCCGCCAGCGGCATTTCCCTGTCTTTGTCTTTCACGCCGTTTTCGATTTCCTGTTTGATGGCGCCCCAGGTGCCGAGGCATTCCCTTTCGGCGATGGGCATGTTGTCGATCATTTCGAAAAGCAGGTCTTTGAAATGTTCCATGCCCCGGCCGGTTTTGGCGGATATGTTGGCGAATTCGAAAATAGCGGGGTATGCTGATTTCAACTGCGCCTGGTCGAGGAAATGCGTGAAATAAGGTTGCTCCACTTTGTTTTGGGCGACGAGGATGTTCGGCGGATGTTTTGCATCCACCACCACGTTGTTAGAAGTGATGATGTATTCGATTTTACCCGACTTGTCTGTCCCGATAAACCGGATCTCATTGCCGGCATACCTGGGGGAATCGGGTTGGTTGCCCTCGTCTTTCGGCGATTTTCGCTGCGTATGATAAGCGATGGATTCCAGCCAGTACGGGATAGGGAATCCCTGGATGGAAACCTTTGTTTTTGACTGGTTTCGCTGCATCTGCTGGATCTCGCACTCGTCGTAGTTGTTCGAAAATAAATCCCACAACAGCACGTATGCGGTGTTATTGCTGAAGAAGAGGTAATGTGTGTCGTGATAATATTCCTGTCCACCGAAATCGAAAACCCGGATATTGTATTTCCTGTTTTTGTGGACGGGTTGCCAGCGTTTGATTTCCATCCAGTGCGTTGTCGGCAGTTGATCGTTCCAATTGTCATGGATAAGCCTTTCCGCCAGCGACGATTTGCCGGCATTGCTGTTTCCTGCAAAAATGATTTTGATGTCGTCGTTTTTGTATAGCGAGATATGTACGGAACGTTCGGCTTCATATTGATCGAAAAAACGCTTCACGGCGTCCATCCCTTGGGCTATGACTTGCATATTGGGAACATCCAGCGGGTTGTCGGCGATATTGATCGTGTCCCGTAACCACTTCGAATCCTTGATCCCTTTTTCCAGCACGATTTCCCGTACGTTATACAGGCTGCTGATCTGGTTCGAATGAAGATCGATGGTAGATGCGTTGGCCATTTTCTTCAGGAAGTCCGCATTTTTCAGCAGGTTGTTGGATAGGTTGATATGTTCAAGATGATTAAGATGGTAGTGCGAACCGACATGCGTGATGAAGTTATTGGCAGCGTGCAGGTATCGCAGGATTCTAAGGGATGTGAGATTGATATTGCCTTTAATGAGGTTGTTGTCGATATCCAGATAAGTCAGGTTCTTCAATTTTTGAAACGGCGCGAACGACCGGATGCGCCACCGGCGCCGATACTCTTTTTCGCCCAGATAGTCCCCCGATGCATACAGTATCTCCAGGTCAACGAGTTGGCTCATTTCCGGTGGGATATTAAAGATATTGTTGGGGAGCCGGGTGTCGTCGTTCGGATCTCTTTTATTGCTAAGTATAAGTTCTTTGAGGTGCGTAGATTCGAACAAGCCCGGCAACAGGGAAAGGTCTGTAATACCGAGGAACCCGAGATCCAGCTTCGGATCTTGCTCCAGCCAATTTTTCGCGATCACTTGTCGCGCGGTTTCCAGGATGTCATCGAACCAGGCGGCGGTGGCTTCCGTCCCTTCGGCGGCCACTTCCGCGCTGGGGTACACCAGCGGATTCCCCTTGGCATAAATGCCCACGAAGCCTTCCGATTTGAGCCGGTTGTAAAGGGGGCTGAGGTCGAAAACATGGTTATGTGCAATATCGATATGCAGGAGCCCGTCCAGGTAGCGGAGCGGGGAAATGTCGTAGATGTTGTTGTAGGCCAGGTCGAGAACGAAGAGGTTTTTGAAATTCGAAACGAATGAAATATCGGTCAGCCCGCAGTGCCGCAGCGTGAGGGATTTCAGGTGAACGAAATGCTGTACCCAGGAGGGATTGATATGTTGGCCGTCTATGGTCAGATGCACTACTTCGCTTTTCGGGTTGAGGGTATAGGTGCAAGGTACATGTATGCCATCCGGAATGAATTGTATGGATTTTTCAACGGTGGATTCCGTTAATTCCAAACCCAATTGCTTTTCCAGCTTGAGGATCGATGCGGGCTTTTTCGTCATAACATTCCAGGGATTTTCAAGTATTTCGTTGGCTAACCGGGGAAGGTACAATATATAAAAAAACCTTGTAATAATCACATTACAAGGTTATTGGGGGTTAAGCAATCCGGATTTCATCAGATCGTTCTCCTGACACGGAATTTGCCGGTCAGATGTTTTTTGGGCGGGGCATAATGGCCCATTTGCCACACATCCACCGAAAACTCACCTTCTACATATTCGCCGATGTTGCCGTTTTTCGTGATTTTGACATGCCCGCCCGAGAAAACCTGGTCGCAATCTTCGCAATCATATTTGTAACTGAGCCAGGAATTGTCCAGGTCGCCGGGGACCACGAATTCGATATAAGTTTCCTTTTCATCTTCGCCGTAAGGATAGGAGCCCGTGCCGGTCACACCGCCGGGAATGAGGATGGTCAGGAAATTGTTCTGCTGAAGTTCTGCCCAGATGTAGAACTTGTCGACTTCCATGCTGATGGAACTTTCCCCGTTGTTGGGGGGCAGGTTCATGAGCGGCTGCCCATCCACCGAAACCATCACATATTCGTCTGGCACCGTGAAGATGGGCGTGGTCAGCATGGCGAGGCCGGTCCGTTTGCTATCGTACAGCGTGATGGGAACGGAAACGCTTACGAACGCAGGGTTGACGGCCGGCACTTCATCCGGAGCCTCATAGCTGCATTTACCGCCGACTGGCGTGATTTTCCCTTTTCCTGACGCCAGCGACCATTTCACTTTGGAAAGATGTCCATCGTACGGGATGAGGTCGCCGATGGGCTGATCGGTAGTGTCTACTGTCAGCAGCGAGCCCATGTGCCACATGAGTTGCAATTGGGCTTTTCCGCCTGGGAGCACCTGCGTGGTATCCGCCTCCAGTTCGAAGAGCTCCACGATGCTCCAGTCGCTGAAATGCTTTGTTTGAACGGAAAGCTGATGCGTGGCGGGGTCAATGGAGGTGTTGGAAGCGAGGTAATGATATCCGTCCTTGTTCTGATAGGCGAGGAAAAGCACCTCCGGGTTGATGCCTGCCAGTTCTTCCGCGCCCGGAGTGTAGCGGATGGTGACGGGCCTGGTGAACGCAACACCTTCGGGAAGGAGGCGGAATGCTTTACCAGGACTGCCTTCCAGCGTATTCTCTACGGGTTGGATGCTGAATTGGACGTTGGTTTGCACGGTACCGGGCGGCACTTCCAGCAGGATGCGGTGATCGGCTGAAGCCAGCGTTCCTCCCGCCGGACCGATGGTTTTCGCGATGGCGGGGCCGGTTACCTGGCCGAGGGGGCGTTTTACAGGTTTGGCGGGCTGGCCGTTGCCGTCTTTGATGGGCGGTGTAGTTTCGTTTTTCCTGCAAGCACCCGTCATTACGGTGATGATGGCAAAGCAGGCGATGATTTTCCAGTTTATCATGTTGTTTAGTTTGAAGGGGTTATCCAAAATGCTGCGCGAAAGTAGACCCGTTGCCGTTGCAAAAGATTGGCGCCCGCCAACATTTCGCAAGGTCAGACTGGCTATATTGCCGCCCGGACCGGTGATTTCGGTCGTTTAACCGGAGCGGAGCGCAAAACTGCTGAAAAGCGGAGTAAAGGCATGTGCCGATCTTGCGGTGTATGGCCGTCTTTGAAATTTCGCCGCATTTTCATTACATTCGGAGTAAACCCGTCTAAAGCCTCGTCATCATGAAACCTTACCGCTACTCTTTGGTCCTGGCCCTGTTGGTCTGCTCGTTCGCCGCCATCGCGCAGGAACAGAACATCACGCTCGAACTGAATTCGCCTACGCATTTCAGCGGCACCAAAGGGCGGGATATCTACGATCTAAAGGAGCTGCAGATCTGGTGTGTGAATAACCGTCCCGACAGTATACTCCGTGAATTGAACTATGGCGGTAAAAAGGGTACGGCCTGCGACAGTACGTTTCGTCTGAAGGTACTGTCCAGAAGATTGGGGGACCAATTGCAGGTTTGCATCCTCAAGCGCTACAATCCTTTCCTGGAAAATGAAATGGTGCTGACTTATGCATATGATTCACTGAAGAAATGGAACAGGAAGAATTGTCCGCCGGATGCGTTGCCCCGTCTCACGTTCCGGCTGCCCTATTGCGTGGGGGGCGCTGTCGCCTTCAGGCCTTTCGAAATGTATTTGTTCCCATTTTCCGTTGGGTTTAGCAGCAACGATCCGTGCGTGAACGATATGCCGCTTGCGGTGTCGCTGGGCCGGAGCGCTGTTGCGGAATTCGGGAAGACCGTCATTTATTTTTTCAAGTCCGACGTCTTGCTGCCCGACAATAAAATAAGGGTGAAGGTGATGGAAGACGGCGTTTTGCAGGACGACCGGATCGGCGACGGGCTGGTATACAAAGCGAGCTATACAATGGCGGACACGCTTGTCATCGGCGGCAAACTATTCAGGATAGACAGCATCGGCGGGGATTGGGACAAAGTGTATATGCACCGCCTGGAGCAATCGGGCCTGGTCGCAAAAGTACCGGAAAGCCACATGCGCACGTTGGCGCCGTATTTCGAGCAGGCGAAAGAATATGTGCTGCTCGATTTCTGGGGAACGTGGTGCGCGCCCTGCATCGCGGGAATGCCGAAGCTGCGGGCGTTGCACGATAAAGTGAAAAGTGAGGTACCCTTTTTGAGCGTTTGTTTCGACGACCCGAAAAACTATGCGAAGGCAAAAGAGATTTTTGCGGAGAACCAGCTTTCCTGGCCGCAGGTGTTCAATAGTATATTGGAAAGGAAATCTACCCTTACGGGTGAACTTTCGGTCACGACCTTTCCCACTTACATGCTGGTGAAAAAGAACGGGGAGATTTTCTTTAGCACCAGCGGAGACGGGTTCGACGAATTATCCAGGATTTTGCTGGAAGGGAAGTAAAGCAGTTGAACGGACTGTCATCCAAAATAGAAAACCCGCAAACGTGAAGTAAAGAGCGCGTTTGCGGGTTTTGTCCGTTAATACCGGCGTACGATGCGGAACATATATCTTTCGGGCATACCTATTACGCCTGCGGCCTCCATTCTGCTTTTCAACATGTCCGATTTCCAGTAAGCACTGGCTTTGGCGGTGTCCATCAAAGCGGTGACCACCACTACTTTGTGGTTATCGTCTGCATCGTGGCCATACGCTCTTACGATGATGCCATTATTCAATCTGTCCTGTTTGCCTTCCTCAAACGCTTTTTGCCAGGTGTCCCAGTCTTTCACCTGGAAAACTGACCTCGATCGGATAGCGGTATGGACAATCGCCGTGTCCTGGAAGGTCATGGTGACGTAACTGAATACTGGAGTGCCTTTTACGCCGCCTTTCTGCATTTCCTTTTTGAGGCCGGGATCTTTGGCGAATGCCTTTGCTTTAGCCATGTCGTCCACTTTCACCGCCACCATTACCATGTTGGAGTCCATTAAGCCGCGGCCGATCACATAACTATGGATCTGGCTGGCGAGGCGCACGGAATCGTGCCCTTCGTAGCCGGGAATCCATTTGTCAAAATCGGCCACCTTGAATGTGGCGATCATCATGCCTTGTGGTGTGGTGATGATGGTGTTGGTTGCCGGCATGCTGTTAACGATAACGCTGTCCGGATTGGCGATAGAGTCCGTTTCCGCTTTCTTTTGGCTACCTCCTCCGCAGGCGGTGGTGAAAACTATTACAATTGCAAAAACGAACGAATGGGAGAATCTTGACTGTCTCATTTGATCTTGGTTTTAACAATTAAAAGAATAGTTGGATATCAGATGGGGTTTCAGGAGGATAACGGCTATTCAAAGGTAGACCTAATTTGTACGTCCGCCGAATTCTTTTTAAGAGCAGGTTTTAATGCAAAAAAGCCAGCAAATTGCTGACTTTTTGTGGTTGTAGCCCGGACAAGAATCGAACTTGTATCTAAAGTTTAGGAAACTTCTATTCTATCCATTGAACTACCGGGCCAGGGCTGCCTCGGGGCAGCGGGAGGGCAAAAATAAACGATTTTGGCAAATTTCCTTAAAAAAATCAGGCGTAGAGGCGTTCTATCGAATCGCGGTACTTTTCCTGGATGACACGGCGCTTCAGTTTCAGGGTGGGCGTCATCTCGCCGCCGTCGATCGTCCATTCCCGGGGCATCAGCTCGAATTTCTTGATCTGCTCGATGTGACTGAAATACTGGTTGTAACGGTTGACCGCATCCCGGTACATCGACTTCACCTTCGGGTCTTTCAGTGCAGCTTCGTTCGAAGGAAACTCCAGGCCCTGGTCTCTCGTCCAGGCGCGGAGATTCTCGAAATTCGGGACGATCAGTGCACCCGTAAATTTCCTGTCCGCCCCCACCACCATGATCTGCTCAATAAAGGGCGATTCCCTGAACTTGTTCTCGATGGGCTGCGGGGCCACGAATTTCCCGCCCGACGTCTTGAACAGCTCCTTCTTGCGGTCGGTGATCTTGAGGAATTTCTGCAACAGCATCACCCCGATATCGCCGGTATGGAACCACCCGTCGTGGAACGCTTCCGCCGTGAGATCGGGCCTTTTGTAATAGCCGGTCGTGACGCTGGGGCCCTTCACGAGGATTTCCCCGTCGTCCGCCAGTTTCACTTCCACGTTGGAAATCACGGGCCCAACGGTACCGAACATCCTGTCTTTCGGATCTTTCCCGTTTACGCTGATCACGGGCGACGTTTCCGTGAGCCCATACCCTTCCAGCACCGGGAGCCCCGCGGCGGTAAAGATCTTCAGCAACCTGACCTGGCAGGCGGCCGCGCCGGTTACGATACAGCGGACCTTCCCGCCGAGCGCCTCCCGCCATTTGCGGAACACCAACCGGTTGGCCAACGCAAATTCCAGCTTGTACCACGGGGTTTGCCTTTTATTGATCTCGAATTGCTGCCCCACCCGGAGCGCCCAGAAAAAGATCGTCCGCTGAAAACCGGTGAGCGCATGCCCTTTCGACATGATCTTCTCGAAAAGCTTCTCCAGCACCCGCGGCACGGTGGTGAAAATTCCCGGCTGCACTTCGCGGAGGTTGTCTGCAATGGTTTCCAGGCTTTCGGCGTAGTAAACGGAAACGCCGGCGGTGAAATACACGTACGTCACCATCCGCTCGAAAATGTGGTTAAGCGGCAGGAAACTGAGCGCCCGCGCATGCTCGTCTACCGGCAAAATCGGCAAACAGCCTTTCACGTTGCTCATGATGTTGCCATGGGTGAGCATCACGCCCTTGGGCGTTCCGGTGGTGCCGGAAGTATAAATGATGGTGGCCAGCGTGTCGGGCGAAACGGCATTGCGGACTTCCGGTAGGCGCGCTTCCGATTCCGGGGTGGCGGCGGCGGGAACGTCCATCCAGTGGCGGACGCCGGGGATGCGGTCGAACGAGTAGATTTCGGTGACCAGGGGGATTTGGTCGCGGAGGGTTTTCACTTTATCGTACATCTCGGCATCGTCCACGAACAGCAGTTTTGCGCCGGAATCGTTGAGGATGAAAATGAGCTCGGCAGTGCTGATGGTGGGGTAAATGGGAACGAGCACGGCGCCGGCCTGCTGGCAGGCCAGGTCGGTGAGGATCCATTCGGGCCTGTTGGCGCTGATGATCGCGATTTTATGCTGGTCTTCCGGGCCGGGCGGCTTTCCGCCAACGCCCAATTGCAGGAACCCTGCGGCATAGCGGGCGGTGAGCGTGGCTACATCGGCCGTGGCGTAGGTTTTCCAGGCGCCTTCTTCTTTGGCGGCCAGCATATCCGGTTTGGGAAAATGTTCCAGCTGATGTGCGAGCACATCAAACAGGCGGTTGGGGTGGTGCATGATGGATTTTTGGGTCAAAGACCGCGGAGTTCCTTTTCCTGCTGCAGTTTTTCGTATTCGCGCAGCGTATCGCGGAAGGGGTCCACTTCAAACGCGAAATAATAGTTGAAGGCCAGGAGCAGTCCCCAGGTGGCCATGGGCCATGCGGGCCAGGGCGTGCCGTTCGTATCGGGCGAGGTAAGGAACCAGATCAGCCAGAGAAAACCGTTGATGAAAAGGTACACGGTGCCATGCACGCGGAAGGCGGCGCGGGCTTTCGCGATACGCCAGAGGCGCTTATCCTGTTTTTGTTGATTGTCCATGATCAAAAGCTTTGTGCATATTCAATTTACCGAAAAATCCCCGTAAAAGAAAGGCCCGGCGTAAACCGGGCCTCTTTATCAACGCGTAATCAGTTCGAACTGAATATTGACGACGGAGTTGATCAACTTATCCTGGAGCGATTTATCGGCCCGGTAAGTCATCCCCCATTGCGTACGGTCGATGTTGAAATTGGCCGCAGCCCTCACTTTCCCTTTCTCGAAAACGATCTTGGCGGGGAAGGTGATGTTTTTGGTGGCGTTTTTCATCGTCAGATTGCCGCGGATCATATGGGTGGCATCTTTGAGCAGCACGGAATTGTCGTTGGCCGCGGGATGGTAAGGCGTTACTTCGGTGACTTCGAACTTCGCTGTCGGGAATTGCGCGGCATCGAAGAAATTGGCGCCTTTCAGCTCGTCTTCCAACTGCCGTTTCATATCCGGCTGGGTGTTGAGGTCCAGGTTCCGGAGACTGGCGATGTTGATGGTGAAGTTGCCGCCGGTGACGGTGCTGTCTTTCACGAATATTTCCCCGTCCTGGAACTGGAACGAGCCTCTATGTTCCCCGGTGGGCTTGGTACCGATCCAGAGAAGGGTGCAGGCTGCAGTGTCCAGCCGCATGGTATGGCCGTCTGTTGGCGTGGATACGGCCTGCGGCTCCGAAACGGCGGCTTTGTCGGCCTTCGGTGCCTGCTGGCAGGCCGCGGTGCCAAGGAGCAGGAAGGGGATTATCCGTGATGTCATCCGCATATGTTTGCTGTTTTAGGATACATAAGTTCTGTTCCCCACCCACACGAAGCGTTTGTCGATGAACTCGGGCGTCGTGAAGCTGGCGTTGCCCGCGGGGTTGCCGCCGGTAACGTGGAAGTCGGAGAACGCGGCGTGCTGGTTCACCCAGATGAATCCCGTAAAGTTGAAGGAAACAGGGGTGAAAACGCTGTTCATGGCGTCGGCGATCTTGTCCATCACCGCCTCATCCGTCGCATAAGCGCCGCAGGTGATCGCGCCATGGCTGGAAGCCATCTGGCGGGCCAGGCGGATGGAGTCGTCGGTATTTTTGGTTTTGACGAGCAGCACTACCGGCCCGAAAAGCTCCTGCTGGAAAATGGCGGAATCGTCTGCCGAAACTTCCACCACCACTGGGCTCCAGGTGCGCGCTCCGGCGAATTCTTCACTGTTGACGGGCGCTCCTTCCAGCAGCACTTTCCCGCCCAGTTTGGCGGCTTCGCGCGCGCGTTGCAAGGTGGTTTCGTTCTGAACGGCGCCCAACGTTCCGGCGCCCATCTTCGGATTATTCACCAGCGCGGTGATGGCATCGGTGAATTTCTTCGCCACTTCGTCGAACGAAAGCGTGCCGTTCGGCGTTTTGACGCCCGTTTCGGGGATGAAGAAATTCTGCGGTGCGGTGCACATCTGGCCACTGTAAAGACTTACGGAGAAAGCGAGGTTCTGCATCACGGCGTCGATGTCCTGCACGCTGTCGATGATGACAGAATTGACGCCGGCTTTTTCGGTGAAAACGGTTTTCCCCTGCGAAACGAGGGATTCCACATAATTCCCGAAAGCACTGCCGCCGGTATAATCGATGAGGTGAACGTCGGGATGTTCGCACAGCGCCTTCGTGATGGGATGCCCGGTGGAATCGGCGGCCAGTTGGCAGGTGTACGGATCTTGCCCGTTTTCTTCCAGTACCTGCTGGATGGCGGCTACCACGATGGCGATGGGCAGCACGGCTTTGGCGTGGGGTTTCACGATCACGGGGTTGCCGGTGATGAGGTCCGCATAAATGCCCGGGAGTGAGTTCCAGACGGGGAAAGTGGAGCACCCGATCACCAGGCCCAGGCCTTTGGGCACGGGGCGGAAGGTTTTCCGGAGCTTCACGCTGATCTTGCCCATGGGTTTTTCCCAGGTTTGTTCGCCAGGGAAATGCTGGAGTTGCTGGTAACCCATGGCAATGGCTTCGAGGGCACGGTCGTTCGCATGCGGGCCGCTGGCCTGGAAGCTCATCATGAAGCTCTGGCCGGTGGTGTGCATCGTAGCGTGTGCGATCTCGAAGAAATGATGCTGGATTTTTTCCAGGGTTTCGGTGAGGATGCCGGCGCGGTCGGCGACCGACAGCTGGGCCCAGCGCCCGCCGGCCCTTTTGCCGGCTTTAACGAGTTCTTCCGTGGAAATGATGGGGTACGAAATGCCGAGGGGCTCCAGGGTGTAGGGGGATACTTCCTCCCCATACCAGTTTTCCACCACCTTCTGTTTCAAACGGGAAAAGGGCTGGTTCAGCAGGCTCTTGTAGGCAGTTTCTCCCTGTGCGGGAGCGGCTTCGCCGTATGCCTTGGGGTGTTCGGGATACTGCGAATAAAAGGTTCTTTCGTGGTTGGCCTTTACCGCATTGTCGATGATGTTTTGGTGTTTTGCGATCAGCATAGCGCTATGGTTTAGATATGAGTTGTACACAAAGGTTGCTGACGGCACCGGCGCGCGCTACCTGATGGTAGCGATCTTGCCGGTGTTGTAAAACTCGTCGTCCCGGAGTTTCAGCGGGTGGTTGCGTTGCCAGGCCGTGAAGTTGTCGTAATCCGACTTGTGCAGCGCCGTCCAGGATTTGTACTCCGCCTGGTTGGCGGCGGGGCCGAACAGCCAGTAATTATAAGACTCGAACATGCCGTCGCGCAACAGCTTCCGCTGGAAATCGAAGAGCGCGTACGGGTATTTCACGCCGTAGAATTTATACCAGTCGAGCAAAAAGCGCGTGCGCAGCATAATGAGCGACTGTGGTTCGATGCCCGTGGCGATCACGCTCACGTTTTTGGCCATTACGCCTTTGAACGCGTCCATGAAGGCGTTGGTGGCATCGCCTTTTTTGCCTTTGGCCGATTCTCCGGGCACGCTGTTGAAGATGGCCGGATCGTCGAACAGTTTTTTATAACATTCCAGCACCACATCGCGGATTTCGGCGGTGCGGGTGGTGTAGCTTTCGAGATTGATGAAGGTTTCGCCGTAGAGGATGGCCCAGATGGGCTCTTTGGTCCACATATAGCTGCGGGCGGCGTGATAGTAGTTCCCCGGGAAGTTGGGGTCTACCTCGATGCCTTTCACCCAATAGCGGAGGGCGGCGTCGAAATTCTTCATGTTTTGCAGGAGGTCGCCATAGTCGCAATGGAGCTCGCCGCTTTGGGGGAACTTGCGCAACCCGCGCTGGTATACCTTTTCAGCACCTTTCCAGTCCTGTTTGCCCTGGTAAATGTTACCGGCGATCTGGAAAAGGTGGATATCTGCGTCTTTTTTGTCAACGAGGGGAGAAACCACGGTATAGGCGCGTTGGTAGTCGCCCCGGAGATAATAGGCAAATGCCAGGTCTTTTTTCAGCTGGATGTCTTCCGGAGACGTGGTGATCGCCTGGTTGAGCACCAGGATGGCGTTCGCGTAATCCCCTGTCCGCAGGAAGTTCCTGGCGGTTTGTTGCAACTCGGCATTATCCTGAGCAAGCGCCCATTGGAAGGAAAGTACGCCCGTCAGCACAAGTGTCCATTTTTTAGCAGCCTTTTGCCATTCCATTGTTCTCTTCGTTTTCTGTAAATGTAAGAAAAAACCGTTGACCCCGGCTCAAAGCGGGGCCAACGGCGGATTTTGCTAAAAATATCAGATCGTATGGGTCAGCAGCCCGTCGCGCAGCTTGGGCTCGAACCAGGTGGATTTGGGGGGCATCACGTTCCCGCTGTCGGCAATGTCGAACAATTGCTGGATCGTAACGGGGTACAGGGCAAAGGCCACGGCCATTTCCCCGCTGTCTACCCGTTTCACCAGTTCCCCGAGGCCACGGATACCGCCTACGAAGTCGATACGTTTGTCGGTCCGGGGATCTTTGATACCAAGATGTTTGTCGAGCACATTATCCTGCAGGATGGTCACGTCCAGCACGCCGATGGGATCGGTGGTGTAGGTGCCTTCGCGGGCCACGAGGCGGTACCAGGTGTGGTCGATGTACATGGAGAATTCGTGCAGCATCGAGGGTTTTTGCACGTGGTGGCCGATGGGCTCCACGATAAAGTCATATTCCAGCCGGGAAATGAAATCTTCCTTGCTGTGGCCGTTCAGGTCTTTCACGACGCGGTTATAGTCGAGAATGGCGAGTTGGCTGGCGGGGAAGATGGTAGTGAGGAAGAAATTGACGGGCTCATCGGCCGTTACGGCTACGCCGCTGGCTTTTTGCACGAGGGCGGCGGAAGCGGCGCGGTGGTGGCCGTCTGCGATATAGGTGGCGGGCACCTGGGTGGCGAAGCGGTGGGTGATCTCTTCCACGGCGGCGGGCTCGGCTACCACCCAGATGGTGTGGGAGATGCCGTCTTCGGCCACGAAGTCGTACACCGGCGCGTTATGTTCCTGCCAGTGGGAGATGAGGGCATTCAGCTCGGGCACGTCGTTATAGGCGAGGAATACATTACCGGTTTGGGCCTTGGTGGCGGTGATGTGATTGATGCGGTCCTGCTCTTTTTCCGGGCGGGTGAACTCGTGTTTTTTGATGATGCCTTTATTATAGTCGTCGATGGAAGAGGCGCAAACGAGCCCTGTCTGTGCGCGGCCGTCCATGACGAGTTTGTAGATGTAATAGGCGGGGGTGTTTTCGGTGAAGAGGGTGCCATCGGCTTGCATTTTCTGCAGGTTTTCGGCGGCTTTGGCATACACGGGGGCGGAATGGATGTCCGTTCCCTCGGGCAGATCGATTTCCGATTTGCTGACGTGATAGAAAGAATGCGGGTTACCGGCGGCTTCTTCGGCGGCTTCTTTGGAATTGAGCACATCGTAGGGCCTGGCGGCTACTTCTTTGGCCAGCGCGGGTTGCGGGCGCAGCGCACGGAACGGTTTGATAATTGCCATGGATTGTGTGTTTACTGTTAGAGGCGGTAAAAGTAAGAAAAGGAGGGCGGGAATAAAAAAGACCGCCGAGGTAATTCGCGGCGGTCTTCGTATTTAAATATTTTCAATACTTCGGTATGGGAAGGGTTATGCTTTCTTCATGGAGAAGAATTTCATGGCTTCTACCATCACTTCCACGCTTTCGAGGGGGAGGGCGTTGTACAGGGAGGCGCGGAACCCACCTGACAGGCGGTGCCCTTTGATGCCTACGATGTCTTCTTTCTTGCAGAATTTGAGGAATTCCTCTTCCAGTTCGGGCTTGTCGATCGTGAAGGTCACGTTCATTTTGCTGCGGTCTTCTTTTACGACGTTGCCGCGGAACAGCGGGTTATGATCGATTTCGTCGTAGAGGAGGGCGGCTTTCTTGTCGTTGATCTGCTCGATGGCTGCTACGCCGCCCTGGCCTTTGAGCCAGCGGAGGGTGAGCATGGAGATGTATACGGCGAAAACGGGCGGAGTATTGAGCATCGATCCGTTTTCGATGTGGTTCTTGTAGTTGAGGATGGAGGGGATCTGGCGGCTTACCTTGCCCAGCATGCTTTTGCGGATGGCGACCATGGTTGCGCCGGCAGCGCCCATGTTCTTCTGAACGCCGGCGTAGATGAGGGCAAAGCGGTTGAAATCCATCTGGCGGCTCAGGATGTCGGAGCTCATATCGGCCACTATGGGGACTTCCGTTTCGGGAATGGAATGCCATTGCGTCCCGTAAATGGTGTTGTTGGTGGTGATATGGAGGTATTTGGACTGGGGAGCTACCGTGTATTGTTTGGGAATATGATTGTAGTTCGCCTCTTTCGAGCTGGCGGCCACGTCTACATAGCCGAACAGTTTCGCTTCCTTGATGGCCTTGTTGGACCATACGCCGGTATCGATATAGGAGGCGGTTTCGCCGCTGTCCAACAGGTTCATGGGCACCTGCATAAACTGCATGGTGGCCCCGCCCTGGAGGAAGAGCACTTCGAAATCGTCGTCGAGCCCCATGAGCTCGCGGATAAGGTTACGGGCCTCTTCCATTACTGCCATAAAAGGTTCCGTTCTGTGCCCGATCTCCAGGATGGACATACCTGATCCCTCAAAATCGATCAGCGCCTTGCTGGCTTTGTACAGCACCTCGTTGGGCAATACAGAAGGACCTGCATTAAAGTTGTGCACCTTCATGTTGCGGTCTAAATTGTATACGTTTTCTTGTTCCACTTTATATGGTTTTTCGAAGGAAAAGGTAAAAAATCACGGTAAATCAACCGGAAGATTGGTCAGTGTAGGAGTAGGTTAAAAATATCAGATGGAGAACCAAAGATAATCTTTCTTTTCAGAAAACGTATTAAGGACTCTTAAATATTTTATATAATCCTACATTGATCCGACCTTCCGGCTGGAGCGGTTTTCGGGCGGCAGCGAAGCCGCGCCGGGTGTGGCGTTGATTGCCGGACACGCTTGCCTGCAGTGGCTGCCGGCCAATCATGGCGGCATTGGCCCCGGGCGTTTCGACGCCTGCCGATGCGCCTTGCTGCTGGCCTGCCTTGCCTCTTGCGCGCAGGCTGACGGGACCGGAAGTATTGATGGCGCGTTTCCGGCGGATGTGTCAATGTTCCCGGCCGAGGATACTCCCGGCAGCGGCTATACTATCCACCCGCCGGTCTTCCATCACTTCGAGCTCCGGGAACGTGAGCGCCGCCAGGTGCGCCAGGGGCGGCTGTCCCGCATCGGCCCAGGCCGTATACCAGCACGCTGCCACCGCCGCAATGGCCCCCCGCATCCTGCGCTCCACCATATCTCCCAGGCGCTCCTGGTAGGCGGTTACATAAGCCGTACTGTACTGCCGCACCAGCTTGCCGTTCCGCAGCTCCCAGGCGTACCGCCTGTCTGCCGGGAACTCCCGCGCCAGTTCCTTTTCTATCGACAGCACCTGCCACGAAGCCTCCGCGCTTTCCAGCACCGCTTTCCAGAAAAAAGACCTGCAGTCCGGGATGAACTCCGCCGCGCCCGTCCAGTAATCGAACCGCGCGTCGGCGAACAGCTCGGGAATGCGCGACTCCCACAGCCCGTGGATCCCGTGCTGGCCGGACTTCTGACCGTTGTGGTTGGAGCTGGCGTGCAGCGGCACATAGGCGTCCCCGATATAATGTCCCAGTTCCGCGGCCGTTCGCAGCGCCTGCAACCCGTTCCCCTGCCGGAACGCTTCGGTCAGCCGGTATTGCATCCGCTCCAGGTGCCAGGGCAGCACGCCATGCCGGGCCAGCGAATCCGCCCCGTACCGCGCTACCGCCTCCCGCCAGCCGCGGGGCAATGCAGGGAAAGGAGGCTCGCCGTACCGGTCGATGTCGATATAATGCCTGGGGCCCTCGTCTGCCACGAGGTACCGCCGCTTATCGGGCGTGGTGGCGTGTTTCACGAGATAGGAAAGGTGGGGCTTGAAAAAAACGAGCAGCTGCGGCGGCAACGAAAACACCGCCAGGCGGTTGATCCGCTCATGCCCGAAGAAGCCCCAGCCCCGCGCACCCTCCGGCAGCAGGCAACCCATCCCCGCAAGGAAGACCGAACATAAAACTTTGGCGTACATCATCGGATATTTTCCGGCAATGTAGACCGCTCCGGATGATAAAGAACTTGAATTAACGATATGGATATCAGTTTGGGAAGAGAATTTCTCCGAATTAGCGGGATTCGGGCTTTTCGGGGTTGGTCCCCGGAACGGAAGGCAGCTCCGCGATATGCGTAACACCCCCCGAAACCGCGAATTTCATCGCCTCGCCCGCCGAAACATTCGTCAACGGCCGCACTTTCTCCTTCCGCACCATGAACACCTTGCCGGTAATAGCATAGGCATGCGGCACGTACACCGCCATATACCCCTCCAGGCCCAGCGCCCGCACATCTTCCTGGGTAATAAATCCCATCTCCCACACATCTTCCCCATACACATTCACCAGCACCGGATGGTCGAACTTCTTCTTCTCGCCCACAAACGCATCGAAAACATCCTTCACGGAAGAATAGATATATTTAATAAAAGGCGTCCGCTCCAAAATATGATCGAACATGTCTATCAGCCGCCCGATGATGAACGAAGAACTTAAATATCCCACGAAAACAATGACAATCAATACAATAGCAAATCCAACCCCCTTGTATTTGAGGAAATTCATCGGGTGATCTTCCGGGATCAGGTCGCGGGGCAACAGGTTATCGATCGTCATGAAACCCCAATACAGCATGAACGCCGTAATCCCGATCGGCGCAAGGATCAGCAGCCCCTGGAAAAAATAGCGCAGTAAACGCGACAGCAATACCCGGAATTTCAACTTTGGAGACATGTGCTTGGTTTGAAATGGCGAAGTTACGGCATAAAACCCGCTTCCAGCCCCTCATAAACCCGCTAAATCCTTTGATGAACCCCGTTCGTCATATTATAGGGAAATTGTTTGATGGAAACTTTGGCGGTTTAAATAGTTTCCATAGTTTTGTCCGTGTAATCAATTTCGCCCCTTTTTATCGAAAACCAATGGAAGAAGTTCAAGAACGGATCCTGGACACGGCGTTCAACATGTTCCGGCAATACGGCACCCGTTCCATCACGATGGACGATATCGCCAACCGCATGGGCATTTCCAAAAAAACGCTGTATGCCCACTTCGCAGACAAGAGCGACCTGGTACTCAACGTCATGAGCCGCCACCTCGCCCTGATCGAAGAGCAGTGCATCACGAGCCGGAACAATAGTGCGGATGCGGTCGGAGAGTTGTTCGGGGTCATCAAGATGCTGGAAGAGAAATTCCGGAACATGAACCCGGTAGTGATGATGGACCTGCAGAAATTCCATTCCAAGGCGTTCCAGTTATTTGAGCAGCATAAGAACGTGTTCATGGTGCGGACGATCCGGGAAAACCTGGAAAGAGGGATCGAAGAAGGACTGTACCGGCCCGACCTGGACCTGGACATCCTCAGCGCGTTCCGCGCGGCATCGTCCCTTTTCTGTTTCCAGCCGGAGCTGTTCCCGATGAACGGGTACGATATGACGAAGGTGCAGCGCGTGCTGCTGGAGCATTTCCTGTATGGCGTGGCCTCCCTCAAAGGCTATCAGTTGATCGATCAGTACAGAAAGAAAGATAACCAGTAATAAATCAATGATCTATGCACTTTAAATGGAAACTCGTTGCCCTGGCGGGCACGATGTTGCATGCCTTCACCTGCGCCCAGGCGCAACAGCAGCCGGCCGTTACGCCGGAAACGCTGCGGTTCTCGGTGCAGGACGCCATATCTTATGCGCTCTCCCATCAGTACGCTATCCGTAATGCAAAGCTGGACGAGCTCAACCAGCTCGCCGTTAACCGCGAAGTAAGCGGTCTCGCCCTACCGCAGGTAAGCGGCACGGGGCTGTTCCAGCACAACCCGGTCATTCAGAAACAATTGGTCGACATCAGCAACTTCGACCCCAACGCGCCCAAAGGCACCACGGTGCCCATCGCGTTCGGACTGGCCTATAACGTATTGGGCCAGGTAGACGTGAACCAGACCCTCTTCGACCCCAGCGTGCTCGTTGCCCTCCAGGCGCGTAAAACCCTGGAAGACCTCGCCCGCAAAGGCGTGGAAAGGTCGGAAATCGAAACCAAGGCCGCCGTCTACAAAGCTTATTTCAATGTGCTGGCGGCCGACAAGGCGCTCGGTATCCTCGATTCCAACCGCGTGCGCCTCAATAATATGCTCGCCGAAACCCGCGAGATCTATAAAAACGGCCTCGTAGAGAAGCTGGACGTAGACCGGTTGGTAGTACAGGTGAACAACCTCGAATCGCAGCTGACCCGTCTGAAACAAATACGCGAAACCGGCATCGTGGCCCTTAAATTCCAGATAGGCATGCCTGTTAAACAGCCGCTGGTTTTGACCGATACGCTCGGGAACAACGCGCTGAAAGCCGATATCCAGGAACAGAACGCGTTCACTTACCAGAACCGTATCGAATATCAGCTCCTCGAAACGCAACGCCGGGCCAATGAATACAACCTGAAAAGATACCGGCTGCAGGGATTGCCCTCGCTGTATCTCTTCGGCCAGGGCGGCGCATCCCGCGCATCAGGTAAGTTCGACTACTTTTCGTCCCAAAGCTGGTACGGGTACGTTTCCTACGGCCTTAACCTCAAAGTGCCCATCTTTACAGGCTTCCAGCGCCTTCGCAAAGTGGACCAGGCCATGATCGCCGTGAAAAAGAACGACATAGACCTCGAACAGCTCCGCGGCGCCATCGACCTGGAACAAGCCAATTCCGCCACCACCCTTCGCAATAACCTTTCAACACTGGAAAATGAAGAAGAGAATATTGGCCTGGCGGAAGAAGTATGGAAAACAACCATGATCAAATACCGGGAAGGCGTTGGCTCCAGCGTGGAGGTCATCAATGCGGAAACTTCCCTGCTCATGGCACAGAACAACTACTTCACCGCGCTCTTCAACGTGATCGTTGCACGCGTGGATTACCTTAAAGCGTACGGAAAACTGTAACCTTCAACCCTTTCAGCTATAAATCAACTTCCAATGAATAAAAGATATTTCGTTCTCCCTCTCGTAGCCCTCATGGCAGCCTGCGGCGGCGGAGAAGAAAAGAAAGCCGATAAACTCGTGCGTCTCAAAACCGAAAAAGCCAAACTGGACGCCGAGATCAAAACCCTCGAAAAAGAGCTCAAAGGCAGCGACACCACGGTGAAAACTAAAACGGTCACCATCGCCGCCGTTGAAAACGCAACTTTCGAACATTTCATCGATATCCAGGGTACTGTGGACGCCCGTGAAAACGTGGCCGTTTCCGCTCAATCGCCCGGCATCATCAAATCCATCCTTGTTCGGGAAGGACAAGCCGTGAGCAAGGGCCAGACGCTGGCGCAGGTCGACGATCAGGTGCTGCGCTCCAACCTCGCACAGTTGCAGACCCAGCTCGATCTCGCCACCGCCCTGTATGAAAAACAGGCCAATCTCTGGCGCCAGAAAATCGGCTCCGAAGTGCAATACCTTACCGCCAAATCGCAAAAGGAATCGCTGGAGAAAAATATCGCCACCATGAAGGAGCAGATCAACCTCACCCGCATCGTTTCCCCGATCAGCGGAACGGTAGACCAGGTGATCGCCAAGATCGGCGACGCAGCTGCGCCCGGTAACCCTGCCTTCCGCGTGGTGAACGCCTCCAACCTCCGGGTATTGGCCAATGTGGCCGAATCGTTCGCCGGCAAAGTTTCTACCGGAGACGAAGTGGAAGTGACCTTTCCCGATATTCAGCAAACGTTCCGTACCAAAATCGGTTTTGCTTCCCGCACGATCGATCCCCTCAGCCGTACGATCCGCGTGGAAATACCTGTCCAGGGCGGAAAAGATCTCCATCCCAACATGATCGCGCATCTGCGCATCGTGGACTATCGCGCCAAAGACGCTGTAGTGGTACCGGTAAACGTGATCCAGTATTCGCTGGGCAAACCTTACGTGCTCACCGTGAAAGGCTCGGGCGACAAATTGCAGGCCGTTCGTTCCCAGATCGAGCTGGGGCGGACCTACAACGATAAAGCAGAGATCAAATCCGGCCTGAAGCCCGGCGACAGGATCATCACCACCGGCTTTCAGGGCCTGAACGACAACGACTTTATCAAGCTGTAACCGGCCAACTTTAAAAAATTAACCGATGAAGGACTTAGAAAAAGAATTCCGGCCAACCAGTTGGGCGATCGATAACAAGGTAAGCATTTATGTGGTCACCATCATCATCGCAATCGCCGGTATACTCACATACAGGGCGCTGCCGAAGGAGCAATTCCCCGAGGTCGTGTTCCCCCAATATTACATTTCCACGATCAACGCCGGCACTTCGCCCGAAGACATGGAAACCCTCGTGACCAAGCCCATCGAGAAAAAACTGAAGTCCATCTCGGGCGTGCGCAAAATCACGAGCTCCTCCATACAGGACTTCTCCGCCATCATCATCGAATTCAACCCCGATGAAGATCTCCTCGAAGCCGGCATCCAGGTAAGGGAAAAAGTGGACGCCGCCAAGCGCGACCTTCCCAATAACCTCACCGAAGACCCGCAGATCACCAAGATGGAAATTTCCGAAGTGCCCATCATGAACGTGAACATGTCGGGCGACTTCGACCTGCAAACCCTGAAAAAGTATGCAGACGAAATGCAGGACAGGATCGAAGGCCTTACCGAGATCACCCGTGTAGACATCATCGGCGCTCTCGAGCGCGAGATCCAGATCAACCTCGACAAATACAAAATGGATGCGGCCAAGATCAGCTTCGACGATGTGATGATGGCCGTGGCGAACGAAAACCGCACCATTTCCGGTGGCCTCGTACGGGTAGACGGGATGAAGCGATCGCTGTCCGTTAAAGGTGAATACAAAGACCCTAATCTCATCCGCGACATCGTGGTACGCGGTTCCTCGGGCGCCGTGGTATACCTGAGAGATATCGCCGAAGTGATCGATTCGCACAAGGAACAGGAAAGCTACGCCCGCCTCGACGGCAAGTCGGTAATCACCCTCAACGTGATCAAGCGCAGCGGCGAGAACCTGATCAATGCGTCTGACAAGATTTTCCAATTGGTGGAAGATGCGAAAAAAGACCTCCTGCCCAAGGGCCTGGACGTGACCATAACGGCCGACCAGAGCGAGTCTACCCGCATTACGCTCCATGACCTTATCAATACCATCATCATCGGCTTCATCCTCGTAACGGTGGTGCTGATGTTCTTCATGGGCGCTGTGAATGCGCTGTTCGTAGCCGCTTCCGTTCCCATTTCCATGTTCATCGCCTTTCTCTTCATGCCGCCGCTGGGCTTCACCCTCAACATGATGGTGCTGTTCTCCTTCCTGCTGGCTTTGGGGATCGTGGTAGACGATGCTATCGTTGTGATCGAGAACGTGCACCGTATCTTCTATGAGCGGCGCGACCTGGGTATCGTGAAAGCCGCCAAAATCGCGGCCGGCGAAGTGTTCTTACCCGTGTTTTCCGGAACGATGACCGTACTGGCGCCGTTCTTCCCGCTGCTGTTCTGGCCGGGCATCATCGGTAAGTTCATGTTTTTCCTGCCGGCTACGCTCATCGTGACCCTCATGGCGTCCCTGTTCGTGGCATATATCATCAACCCCGTGTTCGCGGTGGATTTCATGGACCGCCATGAAGGCGATGCGCATCCGAAGCCCACATTTAACCGCAAATTCACCATCCTGACCATCGTGTTCGCCGTGGCGGCGCTGATCGGTTACATGGGAAGCATGGGCGCAGGGAACCTCGTGATCTTCATCTGGCTCCTGATCGCGATCGAAAGGTTCTGGCTGGGCGGCGTGGCCAGGAAATTCCAGTCCAACATCTGGCCCCGCGTACAAAACCGCTACCGCCGCATCCTGGAATGGTGCATCATCGGCTGGAGACCGGTCAAAATACTGCTCGCCACCTTCGGCCTGCTGGTATTCAGCATCGTGCTGACAATGGTGCGCAGCCCGAAAGTGGTGTTCTTCCCCACCGCCGACCCGAACTTCATCTTCGCTTACCTCGAACTGCCGAACGGTACGGATGAACTGACGACGGATTCGGTGACCAATATCGTGGAACAACGCATCACCAAAGTAGTGGGCAAAGACAATCCCCTCGTGAAGTCCATCATCTCCAACGTGGCCGTGGGCGCTACAGACCCGGCTTCGATGGACCAGGGCACCTATCCCAACAAAGGCAAGGTGACCGTGGCTTTCGTGGAGTTCTCCAAACGTAACGGGCAATCGACCCTGGAGTATCTGGACAAGATCCGCCAGGCATTGAAAGGCATTCCCGGTGCAGACATTACCGTGGAACAGGAACAGGGCGGCCCGCCGACCGGCAAGCCCATCAACATCGAAATCTCCGGTGACGAGTTCGAACAACTGGCCATGACTTCCGAAAAACTGAAGCGCTATCTCGACAGCCTGCAGATCGGTGGAGTGGAAGAGCTGAAAAGCGATTTCCAGGCCAACAAGCCCGAGATCATCGTAAACATCGACCGGGAGCGTGCCAACCGCGAAGGTATTTCCACCGGCCAGATCGGCCAGGCGTTGCGCATCGCGCTCGCCGGCGTGGAAGCCTCCAAATTCCGCGACCCCGACGATGAGTACGATATCACCGTTCGCCTGAAAGAAGACCAGCGGAACAATATCAACACCCTCATGAACCTGAACCTCACCTACCGCGACATGAACATGGGCGGCGTGATCCGCCAGGTTCCCCTGAGCGCCGTGGCCGATATCCGCTACAGCAATACTTACGCAGGTATCAAACATAAAGACGAAAAACGCGTGGTAACGCTGTATTCCAACATCCTCACCGGCTACAACGCCAACGAAGTGGTGGCAGAGATCACAGGCGCAGTGCAGGATTTCAGTCCCCCGGATGGCATTACCGTGAAGATGACCGGTGAGCAGGAAGACCAGGCGGAAACCATGAACTTCCTTCTGCTGGCGATGGTAGGCGCCATCGGCCTCATTTTCCTCATCATGGTGACCCAGTTCAACTCCGTTGGCCGCGCCTTCGTGATCTTCCTGGAGATCCTCTTTTCCATCATCGGCGTGTTCCTCGGCTTCGCCATCTTCGGTATGGATATATCCATCGTAATGACCGGCGTTGGTATCATGGCCCTTGCGGGTATCGTGGCCCGTAACGGTATCGTGCTCGTAGAGTTTACCGATCTGCTGGTAATGCAGGGCGTGCCTTACAACGAAGCCGTTGTTGAAGGCGGCCGCACCCGTATGACCCCGGTAATCCTTACCGCCATCGCAGCGGTGCTCGGCCTCATCCCCCTGGCGGTGGGCCTCAATATCGACTTCTGGAAACTGTTCGACGAATTCAACCCGCACCTGTTCTTCGGCGGCGACAACGTAGCCTTCTGGGGCCCGCTCGCCTGGACGATGGTGTTCGGCCTGATCTTCGCCACCTTCCTGACGCTGATCCTCGTACCCGTGATGTACGCCATGAACAAGCGCTGCATCGACGTGCTCGATCTTTACCATCTGCCCCGCGGCCTCAAATACGTACCGTTCCTCGTACTGTTCCTCAAACTGTTCTCCAGAAAGGAAACCGTAAGGAAACTGCACGACCCGAACTATATGTCGCCGCGCCCATATCATTTCTTCAGTCACCCGGAAGACGCCGCGCACGACAATGGACATGCGCACCACGCCGAAAAGGTGACAATGAATTAAGAAACTGTTTTTAATCAAAGCAAACAGTGTAACAGTTGTAGGTTAACTAGTACCGTCCCGATTCTTCGGGACGGTTTTTTTTATGGCCGGTCTTTCAAGCCTGCCGCCTTCTTCTTATTTTTCGCATTATGAAAAACTGGATACTTACCCTGCTGATGGCAGGCAGCAGCCTTACCTGGGCCTATGGCCAGGAAAATGCCCGTTACACCGACGCGCGCCAATTCCAGATCGTAGGCAAAGGCCTTCCCACCGGGCCCGTTTACCAGCGGCTGGATACTGTGCTCGACCGGGCCCTGACGCCGGCGGTGAAGAACCTGTCGAAGCACAGCTCCGGCATCGCCGTGATCTTCGAAACGAACAGTCCCTACATCAAAGCCAAATGGGGCCTCCGCAGCGGGCTCTTCCACGCCAACATCACGCCCATCTGCCACAGCGGCCTCGACCTGTATGCCTGGAACAACGGTAAATGGCAATGGGCAGGGATCGGCCGGCCGGGCGACAAAACAACCGCCAACGAATACACGCTCATAAACAATATGGACGGCACCATGCGGCAGTTCATGCTCTATCTTCCTACCTATAACGAACTGACTTCACTGGAGATCGGCGTGGCGCCGGATGCTACGCTGCAGCGGTCTGCCAGCCCGAAAATCGATACCACGCACCGCATCGTGATCTACGGTTCCAGCATTCTGCAGGGCGCGTCGGCCAGCAGGGCGGGCATGGTGTATTCCTCCATCCTCCAGCGGAAAACGGGCTGGGATGTGGTGAACCTGGGCTTCAGCGGCAACGGCAAGATGGAATTCCCCGTCGCGGAACTGCTGGCCAAAATGCCCGCGTCCGTGTTCGTGCTGGATTGCATCCCCAACCCTTCGCCGGACGAGATCAGGGAAAGGGCCTATCCCTTCATCAAGCACCTGCTCGACAAACGGCCGGAAGTACCCATCCTGCTCGTGGAATCGGTGATCCGGGAGAACGGGTATTTCGACCAGAAGATCGGTAAGATTTCGAAAGAGAAAACCGATGCTATCAGAAACGCATATACGAAACTGAAATCGGAAGGCTATAAACAGCTGTATTATCTACCGGCCGATAACCTGATCGGGAAAGACCATGAAGGTACGATCGACGGGGTGCACCTGACGGACCTGGGGTTTGTGCGCCAGCTGGAGGCGATGTGGCCGCAGCTGCAACGATTGATGAAAAAAAGCAAAGCGATCCGCTAGAAAGCATGTAATTTTGAGCAAGACAAAAAACGCCAACAACCTATGCTGAACAATCACGACATCGATTACAAGATACACGGGGAAGAAATGCAGATCGTAGAGATCGAGCTGGACCCCAACGAGAGCGCAGTGGCCGAATCCGGCAGTTTCATGATGATGGACCAGGAGATCAAGATGGAAACCCTTTTCGGGGACGGCTCCGGGGCCAAACAGGGGATTTTCGGCAAACTGATGTCTGCCGGCAAGCGCCTGATCACGGGGGAAAGCCTGTTCATCACCTGTTTCACGAACGTGGGGAACGGCAAGAAGCGCGTGAGCTTCGCATCGCCTTACCCGGGAAAGATCATCCCGATGGACCTCCGCCTGCTGGGTGGCAAAGTTATTTGCCAGAAAGACGCATTCCTTTGCGCGGCACGCGGGGTGAACGTAGGGATCGAGTTCCAGCGCAAGCTGGGGACGGGGATCTTCGGCGGAGAAGGTTTCATTATGCAGAAGCTTGAGGGCGACGGCCTGGCGTTCGTACACGCCGGCGGTTACGTGATCGAGAAGGAACTGGCGCCGGGTGAGGTGCTGAAGGTGGACACGGGCTGCGTGGTGGCTTATACCCAGCAGGTGGACTTCGACATCGAGTTCGTGCGGGGGGTGAAAAACATGGTTTTCGGTGGGGAAGGGCTCTTCTTCGCGGTGCTGCGCGGGCCGGGCAAGGTATGGCTGCAAAGCCTGCCGATCAGTCGCCTCGCAAGCCGGGTGCTGGCGTATGGAACGGGTGCCCGGAAGGAAGAGGGGAGCATCCTGGGCGGACTGGGTAACCTGCTTGATGGGGATTGATAATCAACAGATTGAAATAAGCGCCTGCTGGTTGACGGGAAACCCGGGGCTGGCGGGCGCTCCAACAGGAATGTGCATTTCGGTGCGGAAATCCTTCCGTTTATACCATTTTTGCAAAAAATTAACGATTGGATTGGTAGTATTGTGCTAATATTGCCCGGAGGCTTGACCGGATACGCCGGATTTTTTGTATATTACATGGGAACAGCGTTTGGCACTGTGTGGGTGCCAATTCAGTGAATAGTCACTGGCGCAGTGAAGACAATTTATCCTGGTGCTATGAATAAGAATTGAAAAACTTACTCATGAATTTGATGCAGGTGTATCCCAAGGCAAAAATGAATTTACCAGGTCTTATATCGGTAGCCCTATAAGCGCGGTTTGGATGAGATGTCCAGTTAACCATTTGCCAGAACTACCTTTTAGAATTCCTGTCGAGTTGGATGTGAGGATTAATTAGAAAATTTCCGCAAAAAAGTTGTTACGCAATGCGGCACTAAATTATCTTTGCGATTCCATTAAAAAAAGTTGAGAAAATTAATTAATAGGTTTAAACGGAAGCCGGTATAAATTGAACATTATCAATCATCCTGACGTTATGCAGGTTACACGCCGGCGGATGAATAATAAAATTTTAATCATTTTTAGTTTAACAAGTAGGTGAATTTCATTTTCATGAAATCATTGAAAAATTTGCTTCAAACACGCTTTAATCAAGTAAGATGAATTTTGAGAGAAACGAACGCCCCCGAAAGTATTCTCCTGGCTACAGCAGAGATCCGCAAGAACCCAACCAAGACCAGGAGGGCGGTTATTCCAAGAAACCCGAATTTGGCAAAGACGAGGAACGTCCTTTTAACAACACACGTTCTGAAGGCGGCTATCGCCCGCGCAGCGAAGGTGGTTACACCCCCCGCAGCAACGACGGCGGTAATTTCAACCGCGAAGGTGCCTATAACCGCGAAGGTGGTGGTTACACCCCACGCAACGAAGGCGGTGGCGGATACCGCGACCGTGATTTCAACCGTGGAGACCGCGATTTCAACCGCGACCGGCCCGAAGGCGGCGGCGGATACGGCGGCGGCAACCGTGGCGGCGGCTATGACCGCGGCGGCGGCGGTGGATACGACCGTGGCGGTGGCGGCTATGGCGGCAACCGTGGCGGCGGATACGACCGTGGCGGCGGAGGCGGTGGCTACGACCGTGGCGGTGGATATGACCGCGGCGGCGGTGGCGGCTACGATCGCGGCGGTGGAGGCGGTGGCTTCAACCGTGGCGGCGGAGGCGGAGGCTTCAACCGCGGCGGCGGCGGCGGATACGATCGCGGCGGTGGCGGCGGTGGTTTCAACCGCGGCGGTGGCGGCGGATATGGCGGCGGTCGCCCGCAAGGCGGCGGAGGCAGGCCCCAGGGCGGCTTCAGAGGCGGTCAGCGTCCCCCCAAACCCGACAACAAAATTTACTTCATCGCGCTCCTCCCAACTGCAGAAGTAGGTAAGGAGATCATCAAGATAAAACAGGAATTCGCCGAACAATACGGCCCGATGTACGCACTGAAAGTGCTCCCGCACATTACCCTGCAGGTGCCCTTCACCGCCGACCCGAGCCTCGAAAGAGCCTTCTGCGAAGAACTCACCGAGTTCGCCAAAACGCAGGCGCCCTTCGAAGTTGGCCTCAACGGCTTCGGCACATTCCCCAATAAACAAAACCGCGTCCTCTTCATCAACGTGGAGAAATCCGAAACCATGAGCGCCATGCACCGCCAGCTGATCAACTTCCTCCGGAAGGAATTCGGCTTCAGCACCATGCTCGCCCGCACCGGTTTCACCCCCCACGTTACCGTGGCCTTCAAAGACCTCGACGACGCTACTTTCGAAAAAGCCTGGCCCGAGTACGAAAACAAGGAATACCAAGCTTCCTTCAAAGTAAATAACCTGTACTTCCTCCGCCACAACGGCAAATCCTGGGAAGTACTCCAGAAATGCAAACTCGGCGGCGCCTGATCTTTCAGCGACCCCCGTCAATAAAAAGAATCCGGACCCGCACAGGTCCGGATTTTTTTTGCCCCGCGATCATCATCCAACTCCCCGCGTTATTCAGTGAAACCGGCCGTCCTGTAGGCCTTAACAACCTTTCGAGCACGCGATCATCATCCAGCTCTCCGCTTCCTGCATTGAAACCGCCCGCGCTGCGGGCCTTAACGATCGTTCGTGCACCGCGATCGCGTAATTACCATTACCCAAATGCTTTGTTGTTGTTGCTTCGGTTCCCGATGCAGCGCATAAAAAAATCCGGACCTGTGAGGATCCGGATGTCGTTGTTTTTAGTGGTGCTTATTTGAACTATGGCAAGGTTATTTACGGACGGAATAAACGCCTTTGCTTTCTTCCACGATCTTCACGTTGGTAGATGCCGCGATCACCTTGAACATACTGTCTACGTCCGGCTGATCGAACGTTCCCATATAATCCAGATCGGCCAGCGAAGGATCGTCCACCTTGATCGTGATCCCGAAATAGTCTTCCATGGCTTCGAACGTGGCCGACAGCGGAACGTGCTGGAACACGAGGCGGTCGTCTTTCCAGGAAGTGAAATTGGGATCGGTGGCGGTTTCCGCTTTGGGGGCATTGTCTGCCTGAACGGTAGCGGCATGGCCTGCCGTGAGCACGAGGGCGTCTGATTTGCGGTTGGCGTTCGAGAAAGCAACTTTCCCCGTTACCACATTGAGGCGTACGGGCTCTTCTCCATATGCTTTGATGCCGAACGAAGTACCGAGCACCTCCGTTTGCGAGGCGCCGGCATGCACGATGAACGGATGCGTTTCGTTGGGCGCCACGTCGAAAAAGGCCTCGCCCTGGAGCGTGATATCGCGGTTGTTTTGCGCGAAGCGTTCGTTGTATTGCAGGGTGGAATGGCGGTTGAGATATACCTTACTGCCATCGGGCAGGGTGAAAAGCTGTTTTTCGGTGGTGGCCGCGAGGGTCACGTTTTTATCGGAACGGTTGAAGAAGATCGTGATCCCCGTGGCGATGATAGCGGCCACGCCGGCGGCGGCGAGCCATTTGCTGCGGCCCCGGTGGGCTACTTTCAGCTGCGCGGGCGCTGCGGTTTCGATCTTCTGTGAAAATCGTTCCCAGTTGGCGGCGGTATCGGGCTCGGGCATTTCGTTCCAGGCGTCGGCCGCCAGGTGCCAGGTATCTTTCAGTGCGTCGTAGTAGGCCTGGTTGGAGGGGTCTTCCCGCAGCCAGCCTGTCAGCTCCTGCTTTTCGGCCCCGGAGATCGTACCCTCGATATCGCGGGCGATCAGTGTATCCATATGTTCGTTGCTCAACATGCTAGTTTTTTTCTGATTGGAAATACTTCATGACAATGGTGTGGTCGGTGTAGGGAAGCATCGTCATTCCAAATATTCCCTGAGCGAATGGCGCAGTTTTTTTAGCGCCGTGATCATCTGGTTTTCAACCGTTTTGACGGAAATCTGCATGGCGCTCGCGATTTCCTTGTAACTCATTTCCTCGTACCGGCTCAGGACAAAAACCTCCCGGCACTTTTCCGGCAGCGCGTCTACCGCCTGGCGGATGCGGGTCTGCGTTTCGGCGAGGTGGACCACCGGCGCGGTGGCCTGCTGTTCTTCCGCCGCCGGTCCGATTTCCTGTGGAGGGCCGCCCCGTCGCTTGTGCTTGTCTATATGGTCCAGCGCCATGTTCACCGCCGCGCGATGGAGGTAAGCCTTGAAGTAGACCTCTCCCAGCTGCCCGCGCCGGTTCCAGACCTTGATGAAAACCTCCTGCGCCAGGTCTTCCGCGGTGGCCATATCGGGCACAAGCCGGTAAATCGACTTGCACACGAGCGCGAAGTAGGCCTGGAAGAGGGCTTTCATGAACTGGTGCTCATCTTCCCGAAGTAGTTGCAATAACCGGTCGTTTTCTGACATATTGCAAAAATAACCGGTTTGAGCTTTCGTAAATCGCCGGTCTGGACGAATGGCGGATGACAGTACAGCGCTTGTATTCATTGTGTCCTTTCGGTGGTGCTATTGTTTGATGACTTTTCCGGAACCGGCGATGTTGACGTTTACGGCCGGGTTGCCCCAGTAGCGGATGTTCCCGCTCCCGGCGATCTTCGCTTTCAGGTTGTCTGTCACGGAAATGGACTGGTTGCCGGAGCCGCTGATACGCACGTCGGCATTGACGGATTTTACTTCCTGCGCCTGGATGTTGCCGCTGCCGCTGATGTCAGCGAAATAATCGCGGGCTTTGCCGGCAGCCCGGATGTTGCCGGAGCCGTTGAGGTAGAAGCGCACTTCGTTGGCGTCGACTTTCAACTGGCCGTCGCCGCTGCCGTTCAGCTCTGCGGTGAACTGGGTGGTATGAATGGTATCCGGCGCCGTGATGCTGCCCGATCCGGAGAAAACGACCCGGCGGTAATCTTCGCTCTGTACCTGCACCCTGATCTGTTTATGTTTCCTGAGATTGAGGCCGTTGCGCATTTTGATGCGGAGCGTGGTACCGCTGACATAGGTTTCCACGTAGCGCATCACGTTGTCTTCCGCTTCCACGACGAGGGGAACGTTGGGCCCCTGCTCGATGACGATGTCCATAGAACCATCGATGGTGACCTCATTGAAGGGGCCAACTGCCCGTTCTTCGGTGATCATGCGGCCGGAGCCGAAGACGTTTTCGCGGCTGCAGCCGGTGAGGATGAGCCCGAAGATAGCCAGGAGGCAGAGGAGGAGCCCGGCGCCGAGGCCGCCAAGGGCGATAACTGATTCTTTTTTAGCCGTCATTTTCATTACTGTCTTTTTTAAAGGGGTATTCCGCAATGGAGGCGGATGTAATAATGACGGCGAAAGGGGCTGCTACCCCCAGAAGTGCGGGAAAAAAATAAGCCGGCCGCCTCTGCAAGGCGGACCGGCTTGATTAACCCCTATGAAAACCAACTATTTACTTATTGTGCCAGTTTGATTTCGCCAAGGTCGGTAGCTTTACCGTCCTCTACTTTCACGTCGGTGATGGTAGCGTCTTTAAAGGGTTCCTTGGCGTCAACAATCACGGTGTAAGTGCCGGCTGCTGCTTCTGCGAAAGAGAAGGCTCCGTCGGCAATGGCTGCTTTCAGGGTATCCGTACCGGAAACTGCCCAGGCTTCGGTAGCACCGTCTGCGGGAACTACTTTACCGGAAATGGTACCGCCTGCGATTCCTTTGAAGGCGAAAGCGCCGAAAGCAACGGCCGCAACTGCTAACAAACTCATTTTTGCTCTTTTCATAGCATACAATTTTTAAGGTTTAATAATAAAGAATGGTTCAAGTAAACGTTTTCAATAAACAAACTTATTAGTGCTGAAATATTGATCACTATTGGGTTTTTTGCAATTACCATGCCACTCGATCAAAATGCGCCGCTTTAACAAATCTTTATAAATCCTTTAACACACTGGGTTTGCGGCGATCTTAAATACTACTTATTTACGTAGTGCCGTTGACGTTAGTCAGTCAATTTCCTTTCCTGTGACGGGTTTCAAACGAAACGGAACTGCTGTTTCACATCATTTTCTCACGGGTCAGAAAATAACAAATACCTTGCCGGAAAAACAACAGTAAGCGCTTATGGAATGGGGCATTCCATTTAGTTATGGGAAAAGTCTACCGGTTTTGTATACTTTTGAGGCGGGAAAAGGTCGCCGGAAATGCGGCTGATTCAGTAATTTTACGGGATTTTTGTAGCAGCCTGTGAAACCGGCCCCGAGGTCCGGCCGCAGGCCAACATATTTGTCCATTATATATATCATCATAAAGCAAACATCAAATGTCCGATAGAACGATTCAACAGATAGAGGATGTAGTGATAAAATTTGCGGGCGACAGTGGCGACGGCATGCAGCTGACGGGTACGCAATTCTCGAATAACACGGCGCTCATCGGCAACGACCTGAGCACTTTCCCCGATTTCCCCGCGGAAATCCGCGCGCCCCAGGGCACGCTTCCCGGCGTTAGCGGCTTCCAGCTGCATTTCTCGTCGAACCGCATCTTCACCCCCGGCGATGCCTGCGACGTCCTCGTAGCCATGAACGCCGCGGCCCTCAAAGCCAACCTGAAAGGCCTCAAAAAAGGCGGCATCATCATCGCCAATACCGACGGCTTCGATGCCAAAAACCTCCGCCTGGCCAATTATCCCGACGGTGTAAACCCCCTCGAAGACGGCTCCCTCGCCAACTACCAGCTCCATACCATGGACGTGACCAAGATGACCCGGGAAGCCCTCAAGGAAAGCCCCCTCGGCATGAAGGAAAAAGACCGCGCCAAAAATATGTTCGTGCTCGGGTTCCTCTACTGGCTCTACGACCGCGATATGGACAGCACGGTAAACTTCCTGACCGACAAATTCGGCAAGAAGCCCGATATCCTCGACAGTAACCTGAAAGTGCTCCAGGCCGGCTACAACTTCGCCGAAACCGTGGAAGCCTTCGCCTCGCGGTTCAAAGTGGAAAAAGCCCGCATGGAGCCTGGCACCTACCGCAGCATCACCGGGAACACGGCCCTGTCTTATGGCCTCGTAGCGGCAGGACAGCAATCCGGCCTTCCCATTTTCCTCGGCACTTACCCGATCACACCCGCGTCAGACATCCTGCACGAGCTGAGCAAGTATAAAAACTTCGGCATCCGTACCTTCCAGGCGGAAGACGAGATCGCCGGCATCGCCTCCGCCATCGGCGCATCTTATGGCGGGCATATGGGCATCACCACCACTTCCGGCCCCGGCGTGGCGCTCAAGGGCGAAGCCATGGGCCTGGCGGTAATGCTGGAAATCCCCCTGCTGATCATCGATATCCAGCGCGGCGGCCCGTCTACCGGTTTGCCCACCAAAACGGAACAGTCGGACCTCCTGCAGGCATACTACGGCCGCAACGGCGAATGCCCCATGCCCGTGGTTGCCGCCGCAACGCCTTCGGACTGCTTCAATATGGCGTTCGAAGCGTTCAAACTGTCTGTTCAGCACATGACCCCGGTGATCCTCCTCAGCGACGGTTATATCGCCAACGGCGCGGAGCCCTGGCGCTTCCCGAAACAGGCCGATCTGCCGAAAATCGAAGTGAAATTCAAGAAAGGCCTCGCGGAAGACGAAGAAACCTTCCTGCCTTATCAGCGCGACGAGAACCTGGTCCGCCCCTGGGCCGTGCCCGGCACCCCCGGCCTCGAGCACCGCATCGGCGGCCTGGAGAAACAGAATATTACGGGCAACGTGAGCTACGATCCGGAAAACCACCAGCTGATGGTGAAAATCCGCCAGGAGAAAGTAGACAAGATCGCAGATCATATTCCGTTACAGGACATTGAAGTGGGGCCTGAGAAAGGTAAAGTGCTCGTACTGGGCTGGGGTTCTACCTTCGGCGCCATCAAGAGCGCGGTGATCGAACTGTTGGCCGAAGGGCACGAAGTAGCGCATGCCCACATCCGCTACCTGCGCCCCTTCCCGCGCAACCTGGAAGAAATCCTGCATAGCTACGACCATGTGCTGATCCCGGAGATCAACAACGGGCAGCTCATCAAGATCATCCGCGAACAATTCCTCATCCCCGCCAAAGGTTACAATAAGATCATGGGCGTTCCCATCACCAAAGGCGAGCTGGTGGAAAAAATCCGCGAATTGCTGTAAAAAACGATCGAACGAACAATAAAAAAGGGCGGTTGCTGCGAAATGCGGTAACCGCCTTTTTCGTATATTGTTTTACGTAACCCTTTCCGCCATGAACCTGAGCCGCCCATTTAACCGAATCGCAACGATCATGCTGGCGCCGGTCTTTTTCCTGACCACCGCGTTCCAGAGCCCTCATTCCTATGTGTACGACATCTACCTCGGCAACAATCCCATCGGTACCGTAACCGTGCGGCAGCAGCAAACGCCCGAAGGGCGGACGATCACCATGCAAAGCCGGGTACAATCCAAGCTCATGGCGCGGATGGAAGTGGATATCACCACAGCATACCACCAGAACGTACTACAGGAATCGATCGCCGTACGGAAGGGCGGAGAACCGCTCACATCCGTCAAAAGGAGCGGGAAATCCTATGTGATCGTGCATAAGGGCGAAACGCGGCACCTCGCTTCCGACGGGATTCTCTATTGCGTGGGCGACCTTTACTTCTCCGAGCCGGAAGCCATACATGCCGTTTTCAGCGAAACCCTGGGCAAGGAGCTCATCCTCCGCCACCTCGGCAACCACAATTACGAACTGCAGCTTCCCGAAGGCAAGCGCAACGTTTACCATTACGATAAAGGAAAATGCACCGAAGTGGAAGTGAATCATGCCCTGGGGAAAGCACGTTTCGTCCTGCGTTGACCGGATGCTGACAAGCTGCAATGAACTGGCCATTTTATAAACAAAAAGCCGCCCCGGCATTCCGGGACGGCTTTTTTATCTTGAGACAGCCGGATCAGAGCACCTTTTCGATGATCTCGCCGGTTTTTTTGTCTTTCAGGATGAGTTTCTGGCTGCCGAAGTGCGTCATTTCTTCCTTGATGAGGTAGAATTGCTCGTTGTAGCTGGTGAGTGCTTTTTCCTTCTTCACGCCTTCCTGTCCGCGCCAAACGGGCAGTTTCACCGGCTCCCATTGCTTGGAGGCTGCAGAGCGGTAGGCCGCGTCGAGGATGGCGTTCACCACGTACCCGTCGTAGAACGTTTCCTGCGGGGCTTTCCCGGTTTCCACGGCGTTGAACATATCGGCAAACATATGGTTGTAGCCCAGCTCGTTCAGCTCGTCGCCCACGGGGAAGAGCCAACCGGAGTTGCTTTCGGCTTTTTCGGCCACGTAATCGGCGCCTTTACCGGTGGTGAACATGTCGAACCCGGTGCGGAGGAAACTGTTGAGCCAGATGGTACCCTCGGAGCCCATTACCTCGTCGCGGAGGTCGAGGCCGCCGCGGAAGGTCCAGCTCACTTCGAACTGGCCGATAGCGCCGTTTTCGTATTTCACGAGGCCGATGGCATGGTCTTCGGCGTCGATGGGTTTCACCTGGGTGTCTGCCCAGCACATTACTTCCACGGGCTTAATGTCTTTGCCGATGAAGCTCCGCGCGATTTCCACGCAATGGCAACCGAGGTCGAGCATACATCCGCCGCCAGCCTGTTCCTTATCCCAGAACCAGTCGGAGTGGGGGCCAGGATGCGTCTCGCGGGATTTGGCCCAGAGGATTTTTCCGAGCGCGCCGGCTTTAACGGACTGGAGGGCTTTGAGGAATTTGGGCGTATACACGAGGTCTTCCAGGTAACCATTGAAGATGCCGGCTTTTTCCACGGCTTCCATCATGCGTTGTGCTTCTTCGGCATTGCGGCCCAGGGGCTTGGTGCACATCACGGCCTTTTTGGCCTTGCAGCAGGCCAGTACAGCGGCTTCGTGGAGATTGTTGGGAAGCGAGATGCAGACCATGTCCACGTCCGGATGGTTGATCGCCTCTTCCATGTTGGTGGTCCAGTGATCGCAATTATAGTCCTCCGCGAACTTCTTCGCGCTTTCCTCCCGGCGGGAATAGATGCTCACGATCTTGTCGCGGCTCCGTTGTCCCTGTAAAGAATCTGCATAGAACCGTCCGATGAACCCGGACCCCAGCATTGCAATTTTCGCCATAGTTTTCTTGGATTTATACGTTTATATCAGTTTGTTTTTCTGTCGCGGAACGCCAAAATGAAGTACAGCAGTACTGCTGCGGCGATGTATACGGGCACCATCCAGATGCTGGACCAGTTGCGCACGCCGTTGACGGCATAATAATCGGCCACCATGCCCGAAAAGAGCGTCCCGATCACCATGCCGAGGCCATAAGTGGCAAAAGTGAAGAGGCCCTGTGCGGCGGATTTGATTTTCTCCCCCGCTTTCTTTTCGGTATAAAGATACCCGGTCACGAAGAAGAAATCGTAACAAATGCCGTGCAGGATGATGCCGGCGTAAAGCATCCAGATATTGGAACCACTGTCGCCATAGGCGAAGAAAATATACCGGATGATCCATGCGCCCATCCCCAGGATCAGCATTTTCTTCACGCCGATACGGTTCAGGAGCAGGGGAATGGCGAGGATGAACAGCCCTTCGGAAATCTGTCCGTAAATCATTTTCCCGGCCGCATTTTCCATACCGGCTTCATTGAGGAAGAGATTGGCGAAGCCGTAGTAGAAGCTCAGCGGGATGCAGATGAGCACCGCGGCGATGAAGAACACGGTGTACGACCGGTCTTTGAACAGGACGAGCGCATCGGCGCCCAGTGCCTGCGAAGCGGTCATGGCCGTATCTTTCGCAGGTGGCGGCGTATTGGGCAGGGTGAAGCTGTAAAGCCCCAGCAGCGTAGATGCGGCGGCGGCGATGATGAAAATGAAATGCGTTTTCTCCACTTCCAGGTTGCTGATGAGGATCCCGGAAAGTATCCAGCCAACGGTGCCGAACATACGGATGAAGGGAAACTGCTTCGTAGGGTCCTGCATCTGCGTGAAGGCCACCGAATTGCTCAGCGCGATGGTAGGCATGTATAATAATGAGTAAAACAGCACGATGCCGATGAAAACGGTGTTATTCGTGGTGGTAGTGGCCAGGAGCAAAGTGCCGGCGCCCACGAGATGCAGCACGCCCATGATCTTTTGTGCGGAAAAATACTTGTCGGCCACCATCCCCACGAACACGGGAGAGATCATGGTAGCGATGGCCAATGCCATGTAGGCGTAACTGATCTGCTGGCCGGTAGATTGAAGGTGGGTAGCCATGTAACTGTTCATGGATACGTACCATGCTCCCCAGATAAAGTACTGGAGGAACATCATGAATGATAGTTGGAGGGACTTGCTGGATTTCACCGTGTGGAATTTTTAAATTTTTTTAATTTCTCCAATATAGTGAAAAACAGAACTCCTGATATTCCTATTTTTTAGGATTTCATCAGTTGTTGATAATATTTGCACACTTTCCGCAAACCGCACTCCCCGCATTTGGGGTTTCGGGCGATGCAGATGTACCGGCCGTGGAGGATGAGCCAGTGGTGGGCGATGTGCACTTTATCTTCCGGGATGTATTTGAGGAGCTGCTGCTCGGTCTGGAGCGGGGTTTTGGCGTTGGTGGTGAGGCCCAGGCGTGCAGACACGCGGAAAACGTGGGTGTCTACGGCCATGTTGGGCTGCTGGTAGATGACGCTGGTGATCACGTTGGCGGTTTTGCGACCTACTCCGGGGAGTTTCACGAGCTCGGGCACGGTAGACGGGATTTCGCCGTTGAAATCGTCCATCACCATATTGGCCATGCCGATGAGGTGTTTCGTCTTGTTATTGGGATAGCTGATGCTCCGGATGAGGGGGAAAAGTTCGTCGAACGTTGCCTGGGCGAGATGCGGAATGTCCGGGTACTGCTGGAAGATGGCGGGCGTGGTCATGTTGACCCGCTTGTCTGTACATTGGGCAGACAGGATAACGGCAACGAGTAGTTGGTACGGATTGTCGTACAGCAGTTCGGTTTCAGCGTCGGGCGCGTGATGTTCAAAATAATCGATTACGTACTGGAATCGTTCTTTCTTCGTCATGCCCGCAAAATACTAAAAACTAACGCTCTTTGGCAGCTTCGTGGGCGTAATCGAAGATGGCCACCATCGTGGAGGGGCGGGGACTGTATTGGATACTGTCCAATGCCTGGATGGTTTGCAGATGCAGCTGCTGTTCCTCACGCTTCATTTCTTGCTCTTGCATGTGCAGGGTTTTTTGAGAAGGATCGGTTAATTCGCCTTGGCGGGCGGAAAAAGGTAGGGTAGAATTACTCATGCGTTTGATGGTTTGTTAGTTGTTAAATGGATTAAACAATCATCAGGTCACGAAAATCAGACGACAGATTTATAACGGAGAATGGCTAGACGGTATTGTTAAACTATGGCTTTTTTTTGAATTTAGCAAGTTTTTAACAAACGAAGGGGTGTGATAGTCAGGGGGTTAACGTTTGGCGTTGGGAGGGGTGGGTACGATGAACACGTCTTCGTCGTCTTTTTTCATCAAGTACTGCTCGCGTGCGAACTTTTCGAGTTTTGAGGGGCTGGAAAAGAGGTCCTGGTGGTTCTGGCGGTCCTGTTCGATCTCTTTGAGGTAGAAGTCTTTCTGGTTTTCCAGCTGGTTGACTTCGCGGTAGAGCTGGAACTGGTAGAGGATGTTGTTACGGTCGAGGAAGAGGAGCCATGCGCCGAACAGGATACAGCTGATGATGTATTTGTTGCGGGCCCATGCGGGTATCCTGAATTTTGATTTCTGCTTCGTCTCTTCCATAATCACACTGTTTTATAAAATCCGGGCACTGACGTGCAGTGCCCGGAATGATTTGTATTTGACCACTAATTAAACGCAGTGGGAAGAAAATTTATTTCTTACCAAATTTAATGGAATTTTTCGGATAAATGGCGCTGCTGTCCAGCAGTTCCTCGATGCGGAGGAGCTGGTTGTATTTGGCCATACGGTCTGTGCGGGAAGCGGAACCGGTTTTGATCTGACCGCAGTTCAGGGCCACGGCGAGGTCGGCGATGGTGGTGTCTTCGGTTTCGCCGGAACGGTGGCTCATGATGGAGGTGTAACCAGCTTTCTGCGCCATGGATACGGCGTTGATGGTTTCGGTGATGGTACCGATCTGGTTCACTTTGATCAGGATGGAGTTGGCGATATCCTGGTCGATACCCTGTTTCAGGCGTTTTACGTTGGTCACGAACAGGTCGTCGCCCACCAGCTGAACGTTGGCGCCGATAGACTGGGTCAGTTTTTTCCAGCCGTTCCAGTCGTCTTCGGCCATACCGTCTTCGATGGAAACGATGGGATATTTCTTGCACCATTCTGCCCAGTAAGCTACCATTTCGTCGGAGGAAATGATTTTCTGGGAGGATTTGTAGAATTTGTAGGTGTTCTCGGCTTCGTTATACATTTCGCTGGAAGCGGCGTCGAGGGCGATGGCGATCTGGGAGCCGGGTTTGTAGCCAGCGGCTTCGATAGCCTGGAGCACGGTTTCGATGGCTTCTTCGTTCGACTGGATTTCGGGGGCGAAACCGCCTTCGTCGCCCACGTTGGTGCTGTATCCTTTCTTTTTCAGAACGGATTTGAGGTGGTGGAACACTTCCACGCCCCAGCGGAGGCCGTCGGAGAAGGTGTCTGCACCAACGGGGATGATCATGAACTCCTGGAAGTCGATCTTGTTATCGGCGTGAACGCCGCCGTTGATGATATTCATGAGGGGCAGCGGCAGGGTGGTGCCGTTTACGCCGCCGAGGTAGCGGAAGAGGGGGAGGCCGTACGCTTCTGCAGCGGCTTTTGCCACGGCCATGGAAACGGCCAGGGTGGCGTTGGCGCCCAGTTTGGCTTTGTTTTCGGTACCGTCGAGCTCGATGAGGAGCTTGTCGATCCCGGCCTGGTCGGAGATATCCCAGCCGATCAGTTCGTCAGCGATCACTTCATTGACGTTTTTTACCGCTTTGAGTACACCTTTGCCCATGTACGCTCCTTTGTCGCCATCCCGCAGTTCAACGGCTTCGTGTTTCCCGGTAGATGCGCCGGAGGGCACGGCGGCGCGGCCGAGGTGACCGTCTTCCGTGGTTACGTCTACTTCCACCGTGGGGTTACCGCGGCTGTCTAAAATCTGTCTGGCATGGATCTCTGAAATGATACTCATGGGTAAAATTTTTATTGTTTAAATGCTGGAAAAAGTGACCTTTTCTTTACCACTAGTTTGTCAGTTCCCTGAACACGTCTTCGAGCGACAGCGAATTGCTCTGCAAAGAAAGGATGTTCCGGTTATTTATCAAAGCGAATTGCAGTAGGTTTTTCTGTACGGTTTCGGGGTCTGCGGTGTAAATCCGCCATGCGTTCCCTTCGGCCGGGGTTACCTTTTGGACGCCCGGGAGGGCTTCCAGGTCTGCGGGTGCGGTTTCCTCGGCGAAGGCCACCTGGATGAACCCGGAGGCGCCCTGGCGGAGGGAGCTGATGGCCCCGTCTGCGATGATATGACCTTTATTAATGATGATGGCGCGGCTGCACAGCGCCTCCACTTCCTGCATGATGTGGGTGGAAAGCATGACCGTCTTGTTCTCCCCCAGCTCCCGGATGAGCTGGCGGATGTCTGCCAGCTGGTTGGGGTCGAGGCCGGAAGTGGGCTCGTCCAGGATGAGGACTTCCGGGTCGTGCAGCAGTGCCTGAGCCAGGCCTACACGCTGTTTATAGCCTTTTGATAACATGCCGATCTTCTTATGGCGCTCCGGTGTGAGGCCCGTGCGGCCGATCATGTCGTCGATCCGCGCGGAAGCGCCCTTTCCCAGCCCGTGCATGCCCGCCGCGAATTCCAGGAACTCGCGGATGTACATGTCCGGGTACAGGGGATTGGCTTCGGGGAGGTAGCCCACGCGTCGGCGGACTTCCAGCGGCGCTTTGGCCACGTCGAACCCGCATACCGATGCCGAGCCGCCGGTGGGCGGCAGGTAACCGGTGATGATCTTCATGGTGGTGGATTTACCGGCTCCATTGGGCCCGAGGAACCCGACGATCTCGCCCTTCTGCAGGCTGAACGAAATACCGTCCACCGCTTTTTGCTCCCCATACTGCTTCAGCAGCGCCGTTACGTTGATTGACATGCGTCGTTTTTGCGGTGACTAAATTAGCGTAAAAAAAATAGTTAACCACTAATCCCGCCGGCCCCGGCTTATAAATTTTCAAATCCACCTGCCCCCGGGGTTCCGGATTTTCGTTAAGAAGCCTCCCAAATTGCTGTTTATCAAACCCAGAAAGATTTTTAAGCAGGTCTAAAATTTTGCATATGACAGAATTGGTGTACCTTTACATCTACAATTCAAACCGATGTAGAATATAATTTCTGCGACATACCTTCTCAATTAAATATATAAATTTACACTAATTCGTGTAGATTGGTATTCAGCCGACTTTCTTAAACCCATCACCTGTCAATGTCGAACTTTCTCAAGAAGGCATTGGGTCTTTTCGTGGAATTTGAACCCAATGAACCTTTGCAACCGGGCGGCGCTCCCGCTAGGGACCCCCTTGCCCAAAAATTCCCCCTGTCCAGCCCCAAACAGGCTGTAGCCGGTATTTCCGCCGAGGAACTGGACAAATTCGACCAGCACTTCACCCGGCTGTTCGAATCCTCCAACCTGCCCGGGCCCGATTACTTCGAGTTCTGGCGCATGATGGAAACCCTGGAAGCACACGTGCCCGACGAAAAAGCGCGCATCGCCGCCGTTTTCGCCACACTAAGCATCCAGGGCCTCTCGCGCGAAAAACTCCTCGCAACCGCCGGGCAATACCAGGCCATCGTGGAAAAAGACCGCGCAGAATTCCTCAAAGCCGCCGAAGACAAAGCCTCCCGCGAAGTCGAAGGACGTAAGCAGGAAATCGCCGATCTTGAAAAACAGATCGCCGAGCACTCCGCCCAGATCCAACGGCTCACGGAAGACATCACCAAGGCACAGACCGGCATGAAGACACTCCAGGCGCAAGTCGCCGAACAGGAACAGAAAATCTCCGCCAACAGGCAGGGGTACGACGTCGCCTGCCAGGCCATGATCACGAAGATCCAGTCAGACATCCAAAAAATCCAAACCTCCCTTTAATCACCTAACCAAACATGGAAACAAACTACTTCCCGCAACAGGGAAACGACAAACTGAAATCGTACTGGAACCGGCCAGGCGGCAAGTTCGGCGTCATCATCGGCATCGGCATCCTGATCGCAGCAGCGTATTTCATCATGCCCATCCTCCTCGCCGTAGTCTGGAGCACCCTCAACTTCGGCATCGCGCTCGTATGCCTCGGTGTGTTCCTCTATTGCATCACCCACCGCAAACTCCGGCTCGCCTTCTTCTATTTCTATGAGTGGCTCATGAAAAAACTCGTAGGGATCGTCATCGAGCTGGACCCCTTCATCATCGCGGAAGATTATATCGGCGACATGGAAGAACAACGCGAAAAACTCTACAAGCAATCGGTAGAAGTAGACGCGCAGAAAGAACGCATCGACCTCAAGATCGACGAAAAGGAAAAAGACATGGCCCAGCTGATGAGCCGCGCCAAAGCCGCGCAAAGCAATAACATGCTGCCGGAACTGGGCAACGCCACCCGCCACATCGCACGGATCAAGGAATACATCCAGCAGCTCACGCCCATCCGCGACAACCTCGCCAAAATCGGCGATTACCTCACCAAAGTGCACAAGAACTCGGGGTATATGATCGAAGATGCGCGCAATGAGCTCGAGCTGAAAAAGGACCTTTACAAATCAGTGTCGTCCGGCAACAAAGCCCTCACGTCCGCCCTCAAGATCTTTAACGGCGACCCGGAAAAGAAACTGCTGGTGGAACAGTCGATGGAATATCTGAAGGAAGACATCGCCACCAAACTGTCCAGCATGAAAAAAGCGATCAACTACTCGACCGATTTCATGCGCTCGATCGACCTGGACAACGCTACCTACGAGCTGCAGGGCCTGCAAATGCTGGAGTCTTTCGATCCGGACAAGGAATTCCGCCTCGACGTGCAGCGCTGGGAGCCTTCCAACGCGCCGCGCACGCCCGGCACCGTTCCCAACGACAATTACAACAATCTGCTGAGTTAACCCTTGGCAAGTAACCATTCATATTCCGTACAAACATCAAACAACTTAAAACATCCCTACAATGGCAATGAAAGTAAAACCTGGTGGTAAAGTATTAGGTATCCTTATTCTCCTCGGCGGTCTGTACGCCGGTAAAGTATTCTGGTGGGACAAGCGCCCCCAGGAAGCGAAAGCCGCCACCGAAATCGGTAAGGTGAACCTCCCCGATGCGCCCGAAGCGTCGCTCAGCGGCAACGCTGCCAAGCTGGAGCTGCCTTCGGCCGAAGTGGCCGGCAACGGCGGTACCCGCATCCAGTGGAAGATCATGGCGTGGAACTCGCAGTTTGCGCTCATGTATGCCAACGGCGGCCCCAAAACGACGAAAAACTCCCTGATCGACAAAGCGAAACTGGAAGTGGACGTCATCCGGCAAGACGATTGCAACAAATCCATCGCCGATATGGTGAAGTTTGCGCAGGATTACAAATCCGACCCCAACACCCCCGGCGTATTCGCGTCGTTCATGGGTGATGGCATGCCGATGTTCTTTGCCGCACTGGCGAAGGAGCTCGAGCCCCTCGGTCCCGAATATCAGCCCATCGCCTTTTACTCCATGGGTAAAAGCTACGGCGAAGATAAACTGATGGGCCCAGCCGAATGGAAACTCAATCCCAAGGCGGCTATCGGTAAAACCGTGGCCTGCGTGCTCCGCGACGGCGACATGAATATCCTCGTGAAATGGGCGGGCGACAACGGTATCCGCGTGAACCCCGACGAAACCTCGTTCGACCGCAACGCTATCAACCTCATCGCCGCCAACGACTTCCTCGATGCGGCCAACAAATACATCGCCGGGTACAGCGAAACGCGCAAGTTCGTGGAGAACGGCAAGAAAGTAGCCAAAGACACGACGGTGGGTGTAGACGGTGTTGCCACCTGGACGCCGGGCGACGTGAACATCGCGCAGAAAAAGGGCGGCCTGATCAACATCGCCACTACCCGCGAGTATGCCGCACAGATGCCGAACATCACGATCACCATCAAGAAGTACGCGAACGACCACCGTACCGACATCGAGAACCTCATCATGGCGCTGGCACAGGCCGGCGACCAGGTGCGCTCCTTCAACGATGCCAAGGCTTTTGCGGCCGACGTGTCCGCCAAGGTGTACAACGAGCAGGACGGTGCGTACTGGCTGAAATATTACAACGGTGTGGAAGAAACCGACGCACAGGGCACCAAGCTGCACCTCGGCGGTTCCATGGCCTATAACCTCGCGGACGCCGCCAACATGTTCGGCCTGGGCGACGACAAGCTCGACCGTTACAAGATCGTGTACGGCACCTTCGGCGACATCCTCGTGAAAATGTACCCCGAGCTGGTGCCTGCGTACCCGGTGTACAACAAGGTAGTCGACAAATCGTTCCTCGCCAGCGTGGTGAGCAACCATCCCGAACTGCTGACCGGCGCGGCGATCAAGGTAGAATATGCGGAAGCGATCACGAAGGAAGTATCGTCCAAATCGGTGCAGGTGCAGTTCGAGACCGGCAGCGCCGTGATCCGCCCGGAATCCTACGCCGTGCTCGACGATATCCTGAAAAGCGCCGTAGTGGCGGAGGGGCTGAAGCTGGGCGTGTATGGCCATACCGACAATGTGGGCAGCGACGAAGCCAACCTGAAGCTGTCTAACGAGCGCGCCGCTTCCGTAGTGGCATACCTCCAGGCCAAGGGGCTCGCGGCCAACAGGCTGGAATCCAAAGGCTTCGGTGCGTCCAAACCGGAAACCACCAACGCTACCGCCGAAGGCCGCGCGAAGAACCGCCGCGTGCAGATCGTGCTGGGTAACTAACGGACTTTTTCCCCGGGCGGGCTTGCCGGCCCGGGGATTTTCATCCTCCAAAACATTCCGTATTGAACAAGCTTAAAAACATATTCGAACCGCTGCGCACCATTAACCCGCGGACCATGGTGTTCCTAATCGTGGCCGAAGCGGTAGTGGCGCTGGTGGCGTGGCAACTGTCGGGCGGAGGGCTCATCCCCACGCCGGATAAAGTGATTTCCGCCATCGGCCGCATTTTCGTCATGCCCGATTTTATCGACAACCTGTTCGCCAGTCTGGTGCTGACGGTCAAGGGTATGACGATTTCGATCCTCATCGCCCTGGTGATCAGTTATTTATCGATCGTCCCGTTTTTCCAGCCATTGGCCAGGTTCGTCATCAAATGCCGGTACCTCACCCTCACGGGGCTCATTTTCCTGTTCACGCTCCTCACGCAGAACGGGCATCAGTTGAAGATCAGCCTGCTGATTTTCGGGATCGTACCGTTTTTCGTGACCTCGCTGCTGTCTGTCATCGACGGGATCAACAAACAGGAATACGAGTTGTGTACCACCCTGCGGATGAACAGCTGGCAAACGCTCTGGGAGGTGATCATCGTGGGGCGGCTGGACCAGGTGTTCGAAGTGATGCGGCAGAACTTCGCCATCGCCTGGCTGATGATCACGTCTGTAGAAGGCTTGAGCATGAGCGAGGGGGGGCTGGGCGTGATGCTCATCAAGGCGAATAAATACGTTCAGCTGGATGTGGTGTTCGGGCTGCTGGTGATCATCTTCCTGCTCGGGATGGCATTCGATTACATACTGGGGCTTTTCCGCCACTGGTTATTCCCTTACACCAAACTGCAAACACGCTGATGAACGCATATTCGAAAAGCCATTTGCTGCTGAGCGCGGAGAATATTCATTTGCAGTATGGCGAAAAAGTGATCCTCCGCGACATTAACTTCAAGATCCACAACATTCACCGCGAGGGCGTGGAGCAGGGCCAGGTAGTGGCGCTCATCGGGCGGAGCGGCCTGGGCAAGACGCAGCTGTTCAAGGTGCTTTCCGGGCTGGTGCCTCCCACGCAGGGGACCGTCCGCATCGGGGCAGACCAGCATCCCGTGCAGGCCGGCCAGGTGGGTATCGTGCCGCAGAACTACATCCTGTTCCAGCACCGGACCATCTACCAGAACCTCCGCATCGGCCTCGACCATTCCGGCGTGGCGCTGAGCGATGCCGAGAAAAAGCGGATCATCGAAGATTACGCCACCACTTTCGAGCTGATGGACCATCTCAAAAAATACCCCGCGCAATTGAGCGGCGGCCAGCGGCAGCGGGTGTCCATCATCCAGCAGGTGCTTACCGGCAACCGGTTCATTTTGCTCGACGAGCCTTTCTCCGGGCTGGACATTCTCATGATCGACCGGGTGATAGCGCTGCTGCTGAAAGTTTCGACGCTGCACGAAGAAAATACCCTCATCGTGGTGAGCCACGACATCGAAAACGCCGCGGCCGTGTCTGACACGGTGTGGCTTATGGGAACGGAAGACGGCAAGCCCGGCGCCACCATCCGCAAGGAATACGACCTCTGCGAAATGGGGCTCGCCTGGAATCCGGAGATACGTACGGACCGGAGGTTCGTGGAATTAATCGATGAGATCCGTAAAGGATTGTGACACATAAAAAAGGACCGTGCAAAGCGCTCCTTTTTGTTTGCAGGTTGACGTTCGTAAAATAAAACAAGGGCGGGGAATGATCTCCGCCCTTGTTTTTTTGTGGATCGCTGAATTAATAAGTTATAGCCGGCTCCAGGTCGCGCGCCTGGTCGATCATCGATTGGATCTCCGACAGCGAGGGCGCCCGGCCGCTGAGGTTCTTCAGCTGGTTCAGTTCGGTCACCTTGGCGTGGAGGTTTTCGGCGTTGCGGTTCCGCAGTTCCTTCACGGTATCTACACCGGCGGCTTCGAGCAGCTCGGCGAACTGGTCGCCCACGCCGTTTAACCGCATCAGGTCTGCATGGTTCACCCATGTGAGGATCAAAGTTTCCGGAATGCCGGTAGATTCCGCGATGCGGGAACGGCCGCTTTTGGCCTGCCCGTCTTCCAGCAGTTTTGCCACGGTGTCGATACCGATGCCTTTCAGTTTTCCTGCGAAGTTGGGCCCTATGCCCTGGATCTCTTGTATCGGATAGCTCATAAAACAGATTGGTTTTGGTAAATGGAAATTAAGGAAAAGGGCACAGTTGTTGGCAAAAAAAATGTTAATTCGCTGTCAATCATGGATTGCCGTATTCAGGCTCTCCTTTAACCCTTACATTTGCAGGATGAAAAGATCGATCGCCCTCTTGCTCATGCTCCCGCAATTCGTGCAGGCGCAGTCGATGCCGGAGAAACACTACCCGAAAGGTTATTTCAGGAACCCGTTGAACGTACCCATGGAACTCGCCGGCAACTTCGGCGAATTGCGCCCCAATCACTTCCATTCCGGGCTGGACCTCAAGACCCAGCAGCGCGAGAACCTCCCCGTTCACGCCGCTGCCGACGGCTATGTGAGCCGCGTCGGCGTGTCGCACACCGGCTTCGGGAACGTGCTCTACATCACGCATCCCAACGGTTACACAACGGTATACGCCCACCTCAATAAATTCTTCCCGCAGCTCGACGAATACGTGGAGCGCAAACAATATGAGCTCGAAAGCTGGGCGGCAGACCTCACCATTCCCCCAGACCTTTTCCCCGTTAAAAAAGGGGAATTCGTGGCCTGGAGCGGGAATACGGGCGGCTCCGCAGGCCCGCACCTCCATTTCGAGATCCGCGATTCCCACACCGAAAAGCCCCTCAACGGCATGCTCTTCGGTTTCAATATCCCCGACACCCGCGACCCGGAAATCTCCCGCATCGTGGTGTACGACCGCAACCGGAGCATCTTCGAGCAAACGCCCGTGGTAGTGCCGGTCCATATGGGAAAAGACGGGAAATACGCCGCCAGCCGGCCGCTCGTACAGGTCCCCACGAGCAGGGTGAGCCTGGGCGTGAGCGCGCTCGACCGGCAGTCCAATTCCCCCAACCCCAACGGCATCTACGAAGCCATGCTGCTCCGCGACGGGGCGCTGGACCTGGGTTTCCAGCTCGATAACATCGGGTACGAAGAAACGCGCTACCTCAACGCGCATATCGATTACAAAATGAAGAAAGGCGGCGGACCGTACGTGCAGCTGCTGTTCGCGCTCCCCGGCAACCAGCTCGATATTTACCACGACAAGGCGGGAGAAGATGGTGTGATCGACCTGTCTGACGGGCAGGCGCACCCGGTGACCGTCCGCGTAACCGACGCTTACGGCAACGCTTCCGATGTGAAGATTTCGCTGCAGCAGAGCGGCGGTAAGACGGCCGAAGCGGCCTGTGCCAACCGGATGTTCCCCGAATCGATGAACATTTTCGAGAACAACCAGGTGGAGTTCAGCCTGGACGAAGGTTCGCTGTACGACGAGGTTTGTTTCCGGTATTCGGAGATCGCGGCGGGTAGCGGATATTCGAACATTTACCGTTTGCATTCCGCGCTCGTGCCGCTGCATGCAGGGTTCAGCCTGCGGATAAAGCCCACGCGCGCGGTGCCGGCGCATTTGAAGGATAAGATGGTGCTGGAGCGGAAAGGTTTCGGGGAAAGTGTGACGGCGGCCACGGCGGAGGAAGACGGATGGTATCGCGGCAGCTCGCGGGACCTGGGGGATTTTCAACTGGTGGTCGATACCATTCCTCCGAAAATCACGCCGCTGGGCGGTATCAGGCAAAACGCCAACCTGGGAGGAGCCGGGCGAATCGCGTTCAGTATGAGCGACGGCAGCGGGGTGAAATCCTACCGCGCGGAACTCGACGGAAAATGGTTGCGCTTTTCGCGAAAAAGTAACGTAGTTTCTTATAATTTTGATAAGCATTGCCCTCCGGGTACGCATACCCTTAAGCTCACCGTGACGGACATTGCCAATAACTCATCCACATATACTTTGACGTTTAAACGCTAGTAAAACCATGACGCATCTGCAACCTGGGGTAAGCGCCCCCGACTTTTCCGCCGTGGACCAGCATGGTAACACCATATCGCTGGCCGATTTCAGAGGAAAGAAAGTCATCCTCTATTTTTACCCGCACGACATGACGCCGGGTTGTACAACCCAGGCCTGCAATCTCCGTGATCACCATTCCCAGCTGTTAAGCAGAGGGTATGCCGTGATCGGCGTTAGTGAGGATGACGAGGCGAGCCACAAGAAATTTAGCGACAAGTACGACCTGCCCTTTCCCATTCTCGTGGATACCAGCCACGACATCCTGAATGCCTACGGCGTTTGGGGCGAGAAGACATTCATGGGCCGTACTTACGACGGTACCCATCGTACCACATTCCTCATCGATGAAGACGGCAACATCGCCCACATCATCGCAAAACCCGACAACGGAGACCACGCCCGCGAGATCATCGAGCTCTGGGAAGGCCACACCGATGGTTGGGTAGACGTGAAGCTGGAAGAAGAGAAAGCTGCCGAGCCCGCAGCCGCCGCAACCACGGAAACAACCGCTGAAGCTGCCGCGCCCGCTGCTGCACCTGCTCCTGCTAAAAAAGCACCTGCCAAAAAGAAGGCGGCCGCACCCGCTGAAAAGAAAGCGGAACCTGCTGCTCCCGCCAAAAAGCCTGCTGCCAAGGCAAAACCGGCCCCGAAAGCGAAAGCCGCTACCAAAGCGAAGCCCGCCGCCAAGAAAGCCGCTGCGAAAGCTGCACCTGCCAAGCCCGCTGCTAAAAAGGCTGCCGCTAAACCCGCCGCCAAAAAAGCTGCTGCAAAAGCAAAACCCGTAGCGAAAAAAGCCGCCGCTAAAGCAAAACCCGCTCCCAAAGCGAAGGCAAAAGCAGCTGTAAAGGCGAAACCGGTAGCGAAGAAAGCCGTAGCCAAAGCCAAAGTGAAAGCAAAACCGGTGGCAAAGAAAGCAGCCGTTAAAGCGAAACCGGCAGCGAAGAAAGCCGTAGCTAAAGCAAAACCCGCTCCCAAGGCTAAAGCCAAAGTAAAAGCAAAACCGGTGGCCAAGAAAGCAGCCGTTAAAGCGAAGCCGGTTGCGAAGAAAGCTGTAGCCAAAGCAAAGCCAGTAGCGAAGAAAGCCGCGGTAAAAGCAAAACCGGTGGCGAAGAAAGCCGCCGCCAAAGCGAAGCCCGCAGCTAAAAAAGCAGCAGTGAAAGCAAAACCGAAGCCTGCTCCGAAAGCAAAAGCCAAGGTAAAAGCAAAGCCCGCCCCCAAGGCGAAAGCGAAAAAACGCTAAGCCATCGCGTAATAATATCCGCGCCAATCCCGCGAAATAACAAGGCTGACCATTTCGGTCAGCCTTGTTCGTTTATGCCGGAAGAACTGCAAGTTCGCTTCCATCGGCTATCCTGCATCATGAGCATAACCAACGTCCGCTACAGGTCAGGGAGCCCAGGGAATGCGCAATAAGGATTGCGTCCACTATAAATGAAAAAGGCTGACCATGCGGTCAGCCTTTCCTGTATGCTAAAAGAGCGGATTAGCGTTTCTGGCGCTGGGCGCGGAAAACCTGACCCGTTTTAAACTTGTTGCCTTCGGGGCTGCCCACACGGTCCATCGCGCAACGGAAGCCTACGGTGTTGGTAGCCATTTCTTCCTGCATGTAGCGGCGGGTACCGGGAGAAAGCCAGTAGGCACGGTCGTTCCAGCTACCACCTTTGATCACACGGGATTTGTCGTTGATCAGGGTAGTGACGCCATAACCGTATTCCACGAGCGACAGGGAGTCACCATCGAGGTAGTTGATCACGTCGCCTTTCTGGTAGTTCAGACGGCTGGCGGATTCTTCATCCGTTACGTCGCGCATTTTCAGCACGCCGAGGCTGTCTTTTTCGAACTCCTTGTTCTCGTTTTGATATACCGTCTGGAATTTGTTACCACGGAAGTAGTTGAAGTCGTCACCATCGATGGTGGTCAACGGCCTGTACACGTCGTTCACCCATTCGCTCACGTTACCCGACATGTTATACACGCCGAAGTTGTTGGGGAAGAAGGAACGAACGGGAGCGGGGATGGAAGCCCGGTCGTTCAGACCGCCGGCCATACCCATGTTGTCGCCCGAGCCGCGTTTGAAGTTCGCCAGGAACTGACCTTGCCAGTTACCGCGGCGGATATCGCGCAGGCCGGCATTGTTGGTGCCCCAGGAGTAGATCTGTTTGTTGAGGATCAGCTCTTCCCCGCGTTTGCCTTCTTTCTTGGAAGGACTGGGGTTCTGACCGATATATCCCAGTGCGGCGTATTCCCATTCAGCTTCCGTGGGCAGGCGGTAGTTCGGCAGCATGATACCGTCTTCGAACTGCGCGCCACGGGGAGAACCGTCGGCATTGGCGAATTGTTTCTTTGCGGATTTGGACATTTTGCCGGGGGTACCTTCGTAGAGGCCGGCCATGTAGGCTTTGGAATCGAACGTGTTATCGTCTGCCTGGTTCATGATGTCTGCCTTGGAAAGAAGGCCGGCGTCCATGAGGAGCTTTTCGTTTACACGGTTGGAGCGCCATTTGGCGTAATCGGTCGCCTGTTTCCAGGAAACGCCTACCACCGGGTAATCGTTATAGGCAGGGTGACGGAAGTAATATTCCACGAGCGGCTCGTTGTAAGCCAGTTCGCTACGCCAAACGAGGGAGTCGGGCAAAGCGCCGCGGTAAACGTCGGGGAAAGATTCTCCGTACACACGGTTCAGCCAGAACAGGTACTCGCGGTAGTTCACGTTGGATACTTCATTCTCGTCGATGTAAAACGACGAAACCGTAATACGGCGGGGGATATTGTTCCAGTCGCCCATCACATCCTGCTCCGTGGCGCCCATGGCGAATGTACCGCCCTGAACGAACACAAGTCCCGGACCAGTGAACTGGTCTTTGCTCTTGGCAACGGAGAAACCACCCATCTTGGGGTCGTTATAATTCCAGCCTGTGGCGGAAGAAGCGTCCTTCTTCTTCCCGAACAGCCCGCCGCCGCCGTTCTTGCTGCAGGCAGACATGGACATTACCACGCTGGTGCCCACAATCAAGGATAAGGAGGTTAATCTGTGCATGCGATAACAGCTTTTGATCGATACAATTTAGGTATTCAAATAGGTAAACGCAAATGTAATTCTTTTTATTTTATAGCAAAAATAAATAATCTGTAAACAGATGCATGTAACGGGCGTTGTGAAACTCCCTGATATATATTAGGTTTGTGTGATACAAGCTTCCCGTCCTTATGCGCATCGCCCCCCGGAGAACCCGCTTCCTGGCCCTGGTCATTTGCCTGCTGCCCGCCCTCGATGCGGCGGCGCAACGGCAGTATGCTTCCCGGTCGGTGCTGGCAGACGGTCAATGGCGGAAAGTCTCGGTTTCACAACCCGGCGTCTACCGCATTCCCCTGCAGGCCCTGCAGCGCTGGGGGCTCCCTGCCGAAGGCAAACCCGCTTCCTCCGTCCGCATCTTCAGCCACGGCGGCGATATCATCCCGGAAGATAACGCTATCCCCCGGCCCGACGATCTCCCCGAAATCGCCGTGACCGTCGTTGACGGGGGCGACGGTATTCTAAACGGCAACGATTACATTTTATTTTATGCACCCGGCCCCCTCCGCCGGCAATTTTCCGCCGGGGAATGGGAGCACCGCTCCAACCTGTATGCGGATTCGGTCTGTTATTTTATTACCCTGGGTGCCGGAGGGCTCCGGATCCCTACAGACGGCAGCAGCCCTCCGGTAACGGGATATATCAAGGAGTACGATTACCACAGCGTGTTCGAACAGGATAAGCACAATATCCTTTCCGGCGGGAAGGAGTGGCTGGGTGACCGATTTTCATCGCTCCCGGAAGATGCCCTCGTTCGCACGTACCCCACGAATACGCCTGCGAACCTTACCGACGTGGTGTTGCGGGTTCGCCTCGCCGCGCGATCCACGTCTGGCGCAAAGTTCACGATCACAGCAGGCGGTCAGGCGCTGGGGACGCTCTTCCCGCCGCCCGTTCCCGGTAATATCTTTGATACATACGCAACTACGGTGAACGGTTCCTTCCCAGCCGCCAACCCCGCTAATCTGACCGTTACCTTCTCCGGAAACGCAAGTGCACAGGGCTGGCTGGACTTTTTTACCATCGAAGGCCGGGCTCCGCTTATGCTTTCGGGACAAGCTCCCCTGCTTTTCCGCGACTCGCGCAGCTTCGGCGCGGGGAAAACAGCCGGGTTCGAGATCGCCGGTACGGATGCCAGCACCCGGGTCTGGGACGTTACCGATCCGCAGCGGCCTATCCAGTTATCAACGGAATTCTCCAATAATACCTTACGCTTCTCGCGCGATGCGGGCGTACTGCGCGAGTATGCCGCCTTCCGGCCGGACGGGTTGCCTGAACCTGCGTACATCGGGCCGGTTGCGAACCAGGACCTGCACGGCCAGGCGCCGGCGCAAATGCTCATCGTCACGCCGAAACCATTCTTGCCCCAGGCCGAAAAACTCGCCGCATGGCGCCGCGAACATTCCGGCCTGAGCGTCAGCTGCGTAACGACCGACCAGGTCTGGAACGAGTTCGGCAGCGGATTGGCGGACCCCTCGGCGCTGCGGGATTTCCTCAAGATGCACTACGACCGCAAAGCCCTGCGGTTCGTGCTGCTCATGGGGCGCGCCGGCTACGACTATAAAAAATCTACCCCGGAAAGCGTGCCGGTGTGGCAAAGCCCGGCATCGCTGCACGGCCTCAACACCCATCCCAGCGACGATTTCTACGCTTTCCTCGACGATAACGACGATATTTCGAAACACGGTTCCCTCCTCGACGTAGCCGTTGGCAGACTTCCGGTTTCGACTCCGGAAGAGGCGGCTTCGGTGGTAGATAAGATCATCCGGTACGAATCGCCCGCCTCTTTCGGGGAGTGGCGCCAGGAACTGACTTTCGTGGCAGACGATGAAGATGCCAATCTCCATTTCGACGACGCGGAATCCGTAGCGGACATGGTGGCCGGAGAATCGCCAGACTTCCACATCAACAAGATTTACCTCGACGCCTATCCCCAGGTGGCGGGCTCTTCGGGCAGCCGTTACCCAGCGGTGAACGATGCCGTCCGCCACCGGATGAACGCCGGCAACCTGGTGTGGAATTACAGCGGTCATGGCAGCGCTACCCGCCTGGCCGAGGAGGCCATTCTCAGCGAAGCGTCTGCCGCGCAATGGGAAAACACCGATCGGTTGCCCCTGCTGATCACCGCTACCTGCGACTTTGCGCCGTTCGATCAGCCGGAGGTCCATCCGCTGGGCGCGCAGTTGCTGTTACGCAAAAATGGCGGAGCGATCGCGCTGCTGACCACTACACGCGCCGTGCTCGCCGCTTCCAATAAAGTGATGAATGCCAATTACTTCCGCGAGGCATTCCGCGCGGGCGCTTCCGGAAAGATGCCGCTCCTCGGCGAAGGTGCGATGCGTGCCAAAAACGCTACGTATGCGCAATCGGCCGACGCCGTCAATAACCGTAAATTCCAGCTGCTCGGCGACCCGGCCATGGCCATCGCTTTCCCGCAGCAGCGGATTTTCCTGGATTCGGTGAACGGAAAAGCCGCCAATGCAGCGGATTCCCTGAAGGCGCTGGGCTTTTACCGGCTTTCGGGCAGTGTGAGGGATGGGAATGGGAACGTGCGGACGGATTTTCATGGCCGGGTGCGTATTTCCGTTCATGACGCGCCGGGACAGCGGTTCACCCGCGCCAACGACCCCGGCAGCGAGCGGGCGGCGTTCGCAGCCGATGACCGGTTGCTGTTCCGTGGGAGCGACACCGTGATCGGCGGGCGCTTTTCAGCGGGGTTCCTGGTGCCGAAAGACATGTCGCAATCCGCTGCAGTGGCCGTGATGCGGTTTTATGCGGAAGGGAAATCCGAAGACGCGGGCGGCGCCTGGCGGGGCATGCGGCTGCGCGGGACGGCCGAAACCGGGCAGCCCGACCGGGAAGGACCGGAGATCGGGGCCTGGATGGATAATACGCGGTTTACGGACGGTGGCCGCACATCGGCTTCACCCACGCTGCTGCTGCGTTTGAAGGATATTTCCGGGATCAACGCAACGGGCAACGGCACGGGGCACGACATCACCGCCGTGCTCGACGACAATGCCCAGTTTTTCGTCCTGAATGAATTTTATGCCGCCACGCCAGGCACCTGGCAGGAAGGAACGATACAATTCCCCATGGCAGGCCTTTCCCCCGGGCCGCATACCCTGACCGTCCGCGCCTGGGATGCCTGGAACAATTCCTCGGCCCGGACGGTCCGGTTCGTGGTGGCGGGGGGAGAAGAGGGCGGTCCTGCGGTGTGGACGTATCCGAACCCGGCGCAGGGATTCGTGCGGTTCATGATCGAATGTCCCTGGCAGGATGTGGATGTTGACGTGGTTATCACTATCTTTGCATCTTCAGGCCAGGCCGTAAAGCAGATCAAAAGCACAATAAATACAGCAAACGGCCGTTATGGGGATGTACCATGGAATACTGGCGCCGCCGGTTCGGGAGCAAGACTGACCCCTGGGATTTACTTCTATCAAATCAGCTTGAGCAATAGGGAGCGCGGCCAACGTATTTTGGGCGGGAAGATGATATTATATTAATTTGTACATTATAAAATGAGTATATTTAAGCACATAATATTATACGTTACATCCCCGTTTATTGCTTTTAATAAATTAGAACTTATTTTTACATTTAAGCTAACTAAATAGTATTGCATGTTTTCAAGGATATCGACAGCTGTTATTTGCATTTCTTTCCTATGCCTATCCAACAATGCAAATGCGCAACTTGACCCTTCCAATCCTGTAGATGGGAGGACAAATGTGATCAGCACAGCTGTGCCTTTCCTGCGTATTTCGCCGGACGCCCGCAGTGGCGCGATGGGCGACGCGGGTGTTGCCATTTCCCCGGACGCCAATTCCGTTTACTGGAACCTTTCCAAACTTCCTTTTGCCAAAAAGAAATCCGCAGTAGCGGTAACCTATACGCCCTGGCTGAAAGAGCTCGTGAACGACGTATTCCTCGCGCAGCTGGCGGGTTATACCCAGCTCGACGAGAACCAGGCCATCGGCGGATCGCTCCGTTATTTTTCCCTCGGCGATATCGAGTTCAGGAATAACAACGGCCAGTTCGACGGGAACTTCCGGCCGCGGGAATTCGCTTTCGACGCGGGTTATGCCCGTAAGCTGAGCGAAAACTGGTCGATGGGCGTAACGCTTCGCTACATCCACTCCAGCCTCGCCAGCGGTACGATCAACGATCAGACGATCCGCCCCGGGCGCGCCGTGGCAGCCGATCTTTCCGCTTACTACACCAAAGATTTCGAGAATAAGAACGGCGGCACCAACAATTTCAGCGCCGGCCTCGCCATCTCCAACATCGGTAACCGCATCTCCTACACCCAATCCGCGCAGAAAGACTTCCTGCCGACCAACCTGGGCCTGGGCGCAGCGTATACCATCGGCATCGACGAGTACAATAAAGTAACCTTTACGGCAGACATCAATAAACTGATGGTGCCGTCTGTCCAATACCAGGGCGACTCCGCCTACCTCCCCAACAAAAGCATGCTGGAAGGGATGTTCAGCTCTTTCGGCGATGCGCCGGGCGGGTTTAAGGAAGAATTGCAGGAGCTGATGTATTCCGTAGGTGCGGAATACTGGTATAACGAGCTGTTTGCCGTTCGTGCAGGTTATTACAACGAGCATGCGTCTAAAGGGAACCGCAAATTTTTTACGGCGGGTGTTGGCGTTAAATACAATATCTTCGGCCTGAACTTTTCGTATCTCGTGCCTTCGGGAACGGGTATCCAGCGCAACCCGCTGTCTAACACGCTCCGCTTCTCGCTGACGTTCGACCTGGGCGCAAATGAGGAATAGATAGTATATTTGCCATAATACTTTTTAAGATGCAATAAATCCTCCGGTCTTTTGGAGGATTTATTATTTTACGGAATAGCAAAAAACAGGATCATGACTAAGTTAAGGATTGGATTGGGCGTGGATTTTCATCAGCTGGTAACCGGCCGCGACTTTTGGCTGGGCGGGGTGTTGGTGCCCCACAGCAAAGGGGCGCTCGGCCACAGCGACGCGGACGTGCTCCTGCATGCCATCTGCGACGCCATGCTCGGCGCCGCGGCCCTGGGCGACATCGGGACGCATTTCCCCGATACCGACAATACCTATAAAGACATCGACAGCAAAATATTGCTTTCCCGCTGCAGCGAGCTGATCAAAGCCAAAGGCTACAGCGTGGTGAACGTGGATGCGACCCTTTGCCTGCAGGCGCCCAAGATCAAACCGTACGTTCCGCAGATGCAGGAAGTGATCGCGCAGCGGCTGGGGCTGACGGTGGAAGACGTTTCCATCAAGGCTACCACTACCGAAACGCTCGGTTTCGTGGGGCGTGAAGAAGGCGTGGTGGCCTATGCCAACGTGCTCCTCGAAAAGCAATAACCTTTTTAACGATAACTGTTACCTTTGTTCAATGGCTGATATTCAAGTAAAAATCATCAACCGTTCCGGCAATCCGCTTCCCACATACGCAACTGCGGATGCGGCCGGGATGGACCTTCGTGCCAACCTGGAAACTGCCGTTACGCTGCAGCCGATGGAGCGTAGCCTCATCCCCACGGGCCTTTTCATGGAACTGCCTTCGGGTTTCGAAGCACAGGTGCGCCCCCGCAGCGGCCTCGCCATCAAACAGGGGCTTACCCTCCTCAATACGCCCGGCACGATTGATGCGGACTACCGGGGAGAGATCAAGATCATCATTATCAATTTATCCACCGAACCGCAAACCATCCAGCACGGCGACCGTATCGCGCAGATGGTGATCGCTCCTTTCGTACAGGCTACGCTTGCAGAAGTCGTGGAACTGAGCGATACCGTTCGCGGTGAAGGCGGATTCGGTCATACCGGCAAATCCTGAGCATGCGCATCACCGGCATACTGATCCTGGCATTATCGGGGATGATCGCCGCATCCTGCGGCAGCCAGCGCAAAAGCGCCGCCCTGATCCCCGCTCCGTTGCAACAGGAAATCCTGGCGCAGCGGGCGGACAGTCTTTTCTTTGCCGCGCAGCGTTCCAAAATGCTCGGCGATTACAAGACGGCCATCACGCAGTATTCCGACTATCTGCGCCTCAACCGCGATAATGCGGCCGTTTATTACGAACTGAGCCGCCTGTTCATGGAAGCGCGCAACCCGCAATATTCGCTCGGTTTCGCACGGCGTGCCGCCGCCATGGACTCCACCAACAAATGGTACCAGATGGCGCTGGCCGAAGCGTTCTCCGTCAACGAAATGTTCGACAGCGCGGCCGTGGTGTACGACCGGCTCATGAAAGCGAGCCCGCAGGACGATGATCTCCTTTTTAACAAAGGGCTGTCGCTGTCGAAAGCGCGCAAGTTCGCCGAAGCCATCGCTATTTTCGATACCCTCGAAGCGCGCGTAGGCCTGAACGACGAGATCGTTTTCCAGAAACAGCGGATTTTCATGCGGCTCGACCTGCCCGATCATGCGGCTGCGGAAGTGCGGCGCCTCATTGCCCAGGAGCCCGAAGAGCTCCGGTACTGGGGCCTCCTGGCGGAAATTTATGAAGCGGTGGACCGGCCTGCCCAGGCCAAAGGCGTGTACGACACCATCCTCATGATCGATCCGCAACATCCCCGTGCCCTCATCGCCATCGCCAACATGGAAAAGAAGAACGGCAACGAGGCCCGGTACCGCGCATTCCTCCTGAAAGCTTTCCATAACCCGGAATTCAATATCGACGAAAAGGTAGCATTTGTATATCCTTACCTGCAGATGCTCGAAACCGATACCACCAAAAAGGCGGAAGGCATCATGCTGGCCAATCTCATCGTGGAGTCGCACCCGGATGACGCGAAAGCCTATGCGCTGAGGGCCGATATGTACTCGCAGGCCAATGTGCCCGACAGTGCGCTCATCAATTACAAACTCGCGCTGGACCTGGATTCCACGCGATTCAGCGTCTGGTACCAGCTCATGTACCTTTATTCCAGGACCGAACAGCCCGATTCCCTCCTCCGTGTGAGCAGCCACGTTATGCAGCAGTTCCCGCGGGAGTTCATGGGATATTATTTCAACGGGCTGGCCAATTATTTCAAACAACGATATGATGCCGCGGCCTTCGCGCTCAACGGCGCCCTCGGGATCGGCGGCGAAAAACGCTTCGTGGCCGATGTGTACGCCTTGCTGGGAGACACCTATCACGCCAGCGGCCTCCATAGCCGGAGCGACAGCTGTTACGAGATTGTGCTGGGCATGCGGCCGAAAGACCATATCGTCATGAATAACTACAGCTATTACCTGTCTATGCGCGGCGAAAAACTCGAAAAGGCCGAATCCCTTGCCCGGACGGCCATCGAGCTGAAGCCGGACAGTCCTACCTACATGGACACCTACGCATGGATACTTTTCCGCCTTGGCCGTTACCGCGATGCAAAGCTGTGGATCGAAAAGGCGCTCGAATTTACCGACGCGCAACAGGATCCTGACGTACTGGAGCATTACGGGGACATTCTTTTCAACCTGAACGAAAAGGAAAAAGCCATGCAATTCTGGCAGCTGGCCAAGGCCAAAGGGGCCAATTCCCATGGCCTCGCCCGCAAGATCGCGGAGAAGCGTTACATCAAAAACATCGACCGTTGAATGGCGGGCGCAAAAAAATCGTCGAATTGAATCATGAATCGTAAAATAGAACTTCCAATTGTTGCATCGCTAATCAGTCTGGCATTGTTTTCCTGCCGTTCCACGCGCATCACCCGCGCCACCTTTCCGTCAGACACTACCGCTCCCGCTGCCCGCCCGGATTCGGCGGACACGGAAAAAGCCCTCGCCGAAGCCCGCGAAATCCGCGATAAGGTGATGGCCAACCGGGTGTCTTACGAAACGTTCACGGCCGATGTGAAAATGGATTTCGAAGACGACCGGGGGAAGAAAGGCAACAACCTCGGGGTGAACATCCGGATGCAGTACGACAGCGCCATCTGGGTGCGCATCGGCGGCCCGCTGAACGTGGAAGGCGCCCGGATCCTCATCACACGGGACAGCATTAAAGTGACCAACCGGCTGGAAGGTACGGTGATGCTGCGCAGCACGGCGGAAGGGAAAGAGCTGATGAAACTGGAATTGGGACTCACCGAACTGCAGGACCTGCTGGTAGGGAACCCCGTTTTCCTCGGCGATTCCGTAGGCCAGGTAGTGCGCACCCAGTCGATCGTTTCGTTTGTGTCGAAGATGAAAGACCTCGTGAGCCAGTTCAACGTATTTGCCGACGATTACGCGATCCAGCAGGTGAAGCTTACCGATGCCGACGGCTCGCGGCCGACGCCGAGGGTGGTGGAGCTGACCTATGGGGATTTCAGGACGGTGGAAGGCCGGAAACTGGCGTTCCAGCGGAAGATTTACGTGGAGGAAAAGCAGGTCATGAAAGTGGCGCTCGACTTCCGGAAGATGGAATTTAACAAGCCCGTGAGCTTCCCGTTCCCCATTCCGTCGTCATACACCCGTCAATAGAACACAATTTCGTTGTATATTTAACGTTATAAACATCATTTCGGAACTATAAATATGGTGCAATTGAAAAAGTTCATCCCGTTACTTATCCTGGTGCTGGCACTGGCGCCGGGTATGCTGCATGCGCAGAACCAGAGCCGGGAGGAACTGGAGCGGAGGAAGCGTGAGCTCCAGAAGGAAATGGAGGACGCGCAGAATATGTTGAAGGAAACAAAGAAATCCAGCCGGGAAAACCTCGGTCAGCTGCGCGCCTTGCGCAACAAGATCGATGTCCGCACCCGGATGATCCGCAATATCAACGAAGAGATCACCTTCATCAACGGGGATATCAACACGGCCCTGCGCGATGTGAAAACCCTGCAGCGCGACCTCGATACGCTGAAGGAACAATACGCGCAGCTGGTGGTGGCGGCGTACAAGAACAGGAGCTCCTACGCTTTCCTGAACTTCATTTTCTCCGCCAAAAGTTTCAACGACGCCGTAAAACGGTATAAATACCTCCAGCAATACCGCGATTTCCGTCGCCGGCAGGCCGATAACATCATCGAAACGCAGGAACAGCTGCGGGTGAAGGTGAAAAACCTCCAGGACCAGCGCGAGAAACGTTCAACAGCGCTTTCCACGGAGCAGGCGGAACGCGAGACCCTCGAAAAAGACCGGAAGGAAAAAGACGAGGTGCTGAGCAAGCTGAAAGGGCGCGAAAAGGAACTGGCGCAAGACATCGCCCAAAAGCAGCGCGACCAGAAGAAAGTGCAGGACCTCATCCGCGCGGTGATCCGTAAGGAGATCGAAGCGGCGCGCAAGAAAGCGGAAGCCGAAGAGCTCGCCCGCAAAAAAGCCCTCGAAGCGGAAAGGAAACGCAAGGAAGAAGAGCGCCAGCGCGCGCTGGCAGCCGCCCGCGAAGCTGCGAAAGCCGCAGCGGCGCAAAATGCGGCGAACAATAATAACAATACGGCGGCCAACAATAAACCGGAAACGCCGCCCCCGCCTCCGGAAACCAAGCCCGAGCCCCCGGCTCCGGCGCCTGAAAAGCCGACACGCGTGTACAACGTACTGGAAGCCACGCCGGAAGCTGCCGCCCTTTCTGAAAACTTCGAGAACAATAAAGGAAAACTTCCCTGGCCTGTAGAAACCGGTTCCATCATCGGTTACTTCGGCATCCAGAAAAACCCGGACATCAAGATCACCGAAGAAAACGACGGCATGATCTTCGCCACCCGCAAAGGCGGCAACGTGAAAGCCGTGTTCAGCGGGCAGGTGCGCTCCGTGTTCGCCATCCCCGGCGGCGGTTACGCCATCACCATCAAGCACGGCCAGTATTTCACCAACTACGTGGGCCTCTCCGGTTTCAGCGTGAAATCCGGTCAGTCGGTAAGTACCGGCCAGGTGATCGGTACCGCCCGTACCAACGATGAAGAAAGCGCCGGTGTGGTGGAAGTGCAGATTTATAAAGTAGATAAACTGCAGAACGCCAATACCTGGTTCAGAAAATAACGGCCACCTGGTTTCCAGGAACAAAAAAAGAGCGATGGAATGCCCGTCGCTCTTTTTTTATGTCTTGCCGCGTTTAGTTGCGGACTACGGATTGCTGGAGCACGGTATCGTACAACGCTTCGTATTGCGGGATGATATTGTCGATGTGGAAGCGGAGCGCCTGTTCGAGGGCGCCTTCGCGGAGGGAGGCGAGGAGCTGCTCGTCTTGCAGGATGGCGATCGCATGGGCGGCCATCTGGTCTACATCGCCCACGGGGCTGGAGTATCCGGTGACGCCATCGATGTTGATCTCGGGAAGGCCGCCGGCGTTGGACGACAGCACGGGCACCTGGCTGGCCATGGCTTCCAGGGCGGCGAGGCCGAAGGATTCGTATTCGGACGGGAGGAGGAAAAGGTCGGAGATCGACATGACATCTTCCAGCTGCTCCTGTTTACCTACGAACCGGATATCGTCGCACAGGCCCATTTCGCGGCACATGCATTCGATCATGGGGCGGTCTGGCCCGTCGCCCACGAGGAGGAGCTTGGCAGGCATGACGTCGCGCACCTGGCGGAAGACCTTCACCACATCCGGAACGCGTTTTACTTTGCGGAAGTTGGATACGTGGAGGAGGATTTTTTCGCCGTTCGGCGCGATGGCCTGGCGGAAATGAGGGAGCTCGCGGCGTTTGAAGCGCGCGGTATCCACGAAATTGTAAATCACCGAGATATCCTTTTCGATGGGGAACGATTTGTAGGTTTCGTCCCGCAGGTTGTTGGACACGGCCGTGATGGCGTCAGACTCGTTGATGGAAAAGGTGACTACGGGCGCGTAGGTCTTGTCTTTCCCCACCAGCGTAATATCCGTGCCGTGCAGCGTAGTGATGAAGGGGATATGCCGGCCCTGCTTGGCAACGATCTGCTGCGCCATATATGCCGTGGAGGCGTGGGGGATGGCGTAGTGAACGTGGAGCAGGTCGAGTTTTTGATTAAGGATCACGTCCACCATCGTGCTGCTGAGCGCGCTTTCATAAGGCGGGAAATCGAACAGCGGATACGTGGGGACCTGAACTTCGTGATAATAAATATTGGCGTGGAAAGCATTCAGTCTGACGGGTTGCTGGTAGGTGATGAAGTGCACCAGGTGCCCCTTGTCGGCCAGGGCTTTGCCCAGTTCCGTCGCCAATACGCCGCTACCGCCGTAGGTAGGGTAGCATACAATTCCAATGCGCATCCGGGAATGGATTTAATGAGTTGCTAAGGTAAGTATTTTAAAATTAGTTAGCTTTAAACCCGTAAATCCGGATCTAAACATGATGAAGCCAATTTTAGCTGTGCTGGCCTGCATTTCGGTGCAATCCGCCAGTGCGCAGGCGTCAGACTCCCTCGCCATCCGCCGCCTGGCAGACGAGGTGTTGACCCGCAGTACCGCGTATGAGAACCTGCGGGTGCTGACCAAACAGATCGGTGGCCGCCTTGCCGGTTCGCCGCAAATGGTAAAGGCCGAAAAATGGGGTGCCGAAGCGTTGAAGACCGCGGGGGCCGACAAGGTATTTACCCAGGAATGTATGGTGCCGCATTGGGTGCGGGGCGAAAAGGAACAGGCCCGCATCGTGAGCCGCCGGCGCGATTTCGTGCCGCCGCTGAACATCCTGGCACTGGGGAATTCCGTAGGAACGGGAAAGAAAGGCGTAACGGCGCCCGTGATCGAGATAAGGTCTTTCGACGAACTGGAGGCGCGGAAAAATGAAGTGAAAGGGAAGATCGTGTTTTATAACTATCCCTTCAACCCCACGTTCGTCAAAACTTTCCATAGTTACGGCGATGCCGTGAAATTCCGTGGCCAGGGGCCCAGCCGCGCGTCGAAATACGGTGCGGTGGCGGTGATCGTTCGGTCGATGAGCCATAGTATGGACAATCACCCGCATACCGGCAGCACGCGGTACAACGATTCCTTCCCGAAGATCGCCGCGGTGGCCATCGGTTTGAAAGACGCGGACCGGCTGAGCCAGCGGATTGTTAACGATCCTACGATGCAGGTGTTCCTTCGTACCACCTGCGAAATGTTGCCGGATACGATCGGTCATAACGTGATCGGAGAATTGCGCGGCAGCGAGTTCCCCGAACAATATATAACGGTTGGCGGTCACCTCGATTCGTGGGACAACTGCGAGGGTGCGCACGACGATGGTGCCGGTGTGGTGCAGTCGATCGAGATACTGAGGGCTTACAAGGCGCTGGGAATCCGGCCGAGGCATACGGTCCGGGTGGTGTTGTTCGCCAATGAGGAGAACGGGACGCGCGGGGGTGTGAAGTATGCGGAGCTTGCGAAGCAAAATAATGAAAAGCATGTGTTTGCGCTCGAGAGCGATGCGGGTGGATTTACGCCCAGGGGTTTCATCATGGAAATGACGGATGCCCAGCGGGCGAGGGTGAAGAGCTGGACGCCGTTGCTGCAGCCTTACGGGTTGTATGATTTCGATGAAGTGGGCTCGGGGGTGGACATAACGCCGTTGGGCCGGGCGTTCGGCATTCCGATGGCTGAACTTTCTCCCGATTCGCAACGTTATTTTGATATTCATCATGCGGCATCGGACACATTTGAGGCGGTGAATAAGCGGGAGTTGGAAATGGGGGCCGTGGGCATGGGGGCGTTGATTTATTTGGTTGATAAATACGGTTTATAATCCTGATATGAAAAAATTCGTACTCATTATTGTGTTGATCATCCTGGTGGTGCTGGGAGGATTCTTTTATTACCGGTATTACTTTGTGTTTGGCCGGGGTACCAAGGCGGGGGAGTTGAACTTCTTCGTGGAGAAGGGGTATATCTGGAAAACGTATGAAGGGCGGTTGATCCAGTCTGGGTTTAAGCCGCAGACGTTGGGCGGCGTGCAGTCGAACGAGTTCCAGTTTTCGGTGACAGACGAGAAGGTGGCGCAGTTGCTGATGGGCAGTAGCGGGAAGTTGTTGGAGTTGCATTACCGGGAGCACCTGGGGGCGTTGCCCTGGCGCGGGTATAGCAATTTCATTGTGGATAGTGTGATATCTGTGACCGATCCGAAAACGGGTGAGCGAAAAACTTCTTTTTAACAGGAAAGCCGGGCGAAAAAGTCCGGCTTTTTTTATCCCTCCGATTTTCGGAGATATCCTCTTCCCGTTCGGAGATATTCTCGCCTTTTAAATCCCGTCCCGATCGCCATTCCCCCTAATTTTACATTACCGTCATAATTGGCGTTGAATGATTGTTTGTTAAAAATCCATTTACGTGAAATCCTTGTTTGAGATCGGGGAGCTGATTGCGATGCATGAGCGCCGGTTGGAGCAGTATGTGGGTGCATATCAGCGGTATACGGATAAGTTGACCCATTTGCTATTTATTTATTCGGCGGTAGCGATTTTTTTGATGCCGATTACGCTGGATTTGTACAAATCCGGGAGGGAGGTGCATTGGGGGTACTTTGTCTGTTATTGGCTGTTGCTGGGGATGCTGGCTGTGTCGGTGATTTATGCAGGTAGGTTGATTTTGCCGCGAGAGTCGGTGCTGCCGGAGCCGTTGGATACATACTTTAAAATGCAGCAAAGGCTGAAGTCATTGGGAGTGGCGGAGAGTAAGATTGAATTGTTGGTGCAGCGAAAGTATCTCAGTGATATGAGGAAATTGCTTATCGCTTTGGCAGCAATGGCCAGGAGGAAGGAAGCGTACCACCGTAATATGTTTCAATGGGGGATAGCGGCAATTGTGCCATACGTCGTTTGTTTAATATTTCATTTGATATATGAATTTTCTACTGCGTAAAATTTACCGGGAGACGCTGAAGGACTTCGTAGATTTCTATAGATGGTCCTGGGTCAAGGGGAAGTGGTATCGGCGAATGAAAAAGTTGCCGAGGTTGGATAACACGGACTTTTGTATTGCTTTTTTTGCGGAAGATTGGCCTGAGGAATTTAAGCACGAAGAGCGGCTCAGGGCATTCGAAGAGCGGATGACAATATACAGGAAAGGGCGTTGGATACCCAACTGGTGGAGAAGGTTTTGGGATATGGAAGTGTTGGAAAAACCGGTTTTCAAGCCCTTCAACAGGGAGGAGGTAGAATACGCACTGGACAAATTATGTGAAGCACGCGAAGCGGAGAAAAGGGAATTACGCTTACTGAACAAACGCTGTCAGTAGCGGGTTTCAGCAATCAGCCGGGCATTACTGACCTGCATACAGCAGGAAGATCGCCGGTCTTTTATGAAAATCGGAGGTATCCTTTTTCCATTGGGCGATCGTTTGCGTGCGGATGTATTCCGTAGGTGCGGTGAGGTCTGCGGCTACGCAGAGGAGTGTACGGTCGCTGGTGTTTTGAAGAATGTCTTTCAGCAATTGATTGTTGCGATAGGGTGCTTCGATGAAGAGCTGGGTTTGCTGTTTTTTTGCGGAAGTGGATTCCAGGTCCTTGATGGCTTTAGCTCTGTCCAGGGGTTTGACGGGCAGATAGCCGACGAACTGGAAGTTCTGGCCGTTCATGCCGGAGGCCATTAAGGCGAGGAGCATGGAGTTGGGGCCAACCAGGGGTACTACGGTGGCTTGTACCTGGTGGGCGGCTTGGACCACGAGATTGCCGGGGTCGGCAACGGCGGGGCATCCTGCTTCGCTGATGACGCCGATGGAATGGCCTTCCTGGAGGAGTTTTTTTGCCCTGGCGGTGTCGGGGGGATGATGCTCGTTCATGAGCAGGAGCTGGAGGCTATCGATATCGATGGAGCGGTCGAGGGCTTTGAGGAACCGGCGGGCGGTCCGTTCGTTTTCCACGAAGAAAATGCGCAATTGCCGTACGGTGTCCGTGATGTACGGAGGGAGGCTGAAAAGCGCATCTGCGCTGAGGACCGTCGGAATGAGATATAGTTTCCCGCTTTGAGACATAATCGATGCTTTAGTGTTCGGGAATGAAGCTTGTGCGGACGCGGCTGTAGGTCAGGCAATGTGTTGTGCTTCAACGTGCTCAGATGTAAGCAAAACGCCGCGATGCTTTCATTGGATGCGGCTTTGTCATTCAATTGCTTGTCCGTTACTCCTGTTCCCGATTCCGGCAAAGATAGGAATTCAGGGAAGATTCGGCGGTTGAAGTAAAGAGGCTTTGTTTTTAAGTATAGCCTCCCTGCAGAAAAGTAACAGGAAGTGAATGAATCTCTATCAAACTTGCAAAAGAGTCGCAAGAAGGAAATTCAGCCCTGTCAAAACTACTCCGCCGTCCCCATGGGCAGCCGTTGCTGCTGCAAATGTATCGTAGCCGCAATCACCGCGTAGCATGGCGCCAGCAACCAGCCCAACACCGGGATGAACAGGAACAGATAGAAAACCACCCCGTTCCCCATCGCCATGCCTTTATGCTGACGGATATAAGCGATACTCTGCCGCATCGTCCAGCGGCGGCGCTCGAAACTATAATCCATCATCGAAAATCCGAAATAGTAACATTCCACCAGCATCGCTATCAACGGCGTCAACCACCCCAGAATCGGGACAAACGCCAGGATCGCCAATATCAGCATCAACGCCGTCTGGTACAATAAATTCCGTAAAGACAACCGGATCCCCCGCCACAAATCCTTTAACAGCTGCGCCATACTAAACGGGAAATCTTTCCCTTGCATGATGCTCTCCGTCTTCTCCGACAAATACGCGAAAAGCGGTGACCCCACTATCAAAAACAGGTATTTGAAAAAGGAAAAATACATGATCAGGAATACCATCCTCACCGCAAACCCCACCAGCAAAAAAAGAAAATTCACCAATCCGTTCTGCAACTCCTCGATCCACGTTTTCAACGTCAGCAAGTTCAGCACGTAATCGATGAATACGCCGGAATAGTCCCACACATATATAATCCCCGCCACAAACATCAGGCAGTAAACGATCCCTGGGATCAAAATCCACTTCCACAGCCGATGTTCAGTGATGAAACGATGGGCAACACCATAAGACTGAATGGCGCCTAGTACTTCTCTTAATGAAAACAACGTTCGCTTTTTTATATTGGTAGCAAAAAATGTACTGGAGTTTTGCGCAAGCAACGGATGGGTCGAACGTAAATTAGTATTATTTTTCAGTATGCCTAAACTCGATCAAGCATTTTATCTCGAAAAGAATGTGCTGAAAGTAGCGAAAGCCTTGCTGGGAAAGGTTTTGGTAACGGAAATCGACGGCGTCCGGACATCCGGGCGCATCGTGGAAACGGAAGCCTACAACGGCGTGGTAGACAGAGCGTCCCACGCCTGGAATAACCGCCGCACCCAACGCACCGAAATCATGTTTGCCGGAGGCGGCGTAGCCTACGTCTACCTCTGCTACGGCATCCACCACCTCTTTAATGTTGTCACCAACCTCTCCGAAGTGCCGCACGCCGTGCTTATCCGCGGCCTCGAACCCCTCGACGGCATCCCCGAAATGCTCCGGCGCACCGCCAAACCCAAACTCGACTACACCCTCACCGCAGGTCCCGGCAGCCTTTCCCGCGCCCTCGGGATCACCACCGCCCTCACCGGACAAAGCCTCCTCGGCAACAAAATCTGGATAGAAGACGCCCCGCCTATCCCCGCGAAAGACATCGTCGCCGGCACCCGCGTCGGCGTGGCCTACGCCATGGAAGACGCGTACCTGCCCTATCGCTTCTCCATCCGCGACAGCAAATGGGTCAGCAAAGGGAAAGGGCTTACAAGATAAATTTGGGTCATTTCTGTTAGCCGGGTGGTATTTTTTCAACGGCGTGTAGCTCGCCATCCCGCAGCGCGCATTTTACGAATCCCCTTCTTAAAACTCTCCAGACGGATCGGATTGGTGAAATCCGATAATCCGGTAAGTACCGTCGGGCCTGCAGGCCGCCGTCACCGCCTTCCATTCCCCGTTCATATCTTTTACCATGATGCTGGTTACCGTAGAGAACCGGTTTTTTCAGTGATCTTTATCCAGCTCATATTCGCTAATACTGAAATCATCGGGGGTAATCTTGGAAACCAGGTTTCGTTTGTAAACGCGCGATCGCCTGGCGGACAGCCTCAAGGGGCAGCATAAACGCCAATGGACCTCGCGCCTTCACATCCATCCAGTTCATCAAAAACAGATCTCATTTTTTACGGGTTCGTTGTTCCTGGAAAACAAAGCGCCCACGCCTGAAACCGGGCGTGGGCGCTGCTTATGTAAAAAATCAGGTTAGAATTTTGGGCAAAGCGTACCGTTTTTGTTGCTGTCGCCGCGTTTGCCGATGTAAATCACAGAAAGTTCCATACCACCGCGATAATTGGATGCAGGCTTCAGCGTAGATACGTTCAGGTCATAGCTCAAACCCACTTTGAAGCTGCTGAATTCCAGGCCTACATAGGGGTTGATGGCATCTTTCAACCTAAACCAGGAACCTACGTAAAAGATGGTCGGCGCATCGGGCATATCGTTCAACAGGAAGCCGTAAGCCGCACCCATCGTGGTTTCTACCGCCTGGTTCTGACGCATGTAGTGTGCGCTGAAGTGGATGCGGTTGCCGCCGTTCACCGGGAAAGAACCACCACCATGCACCGTATAGCGGTAGCTGAGACGGTTGTTGTTGTTATCAAGGAAAGTTTCGGTAGGCTGCGTGAAGTGATAGTAGGAAGCACCCAGGTAAATATTGGAAGATTCTCCTACCAGCCCGCTATACAGCAAGCCCACGTTATAATCGAGATAACCGATGTTCGGGTTCATGATCGTTTCGCCGCTGGGCAGGGAAGGATCGTACCCGTTATCGCCGATCTGTTGTTCAAAAATCAGTTTGGTCTGGTCTACCCGCTTCTGCGCATACGCCATCTGCACGCCCAGCCCCAACGTATGGTTCCCCTCCACATCAAGCCCTTTATGGTAAGCCGTGCTCAACGCCACAAAGTTGGACGTCAAAGCGCCCGCGCCGGTTTTGTCGTACAACGCCAGAATCCCCACGCCCCAGGTATCCGTATAGGGAATACTGTTCTTCAGGATGCCGAAATCCGCCGCCAGCGTGCCCGTCACATACGGAGACGCAATACTGCGCCATTGGCTGCGGTAATTGCCGGATAAACGAAGATCGCCGGAGAAGTACCCCGTAAATGCCGGGTTCAGCGTAAGCGGAGACGCGAAGAACTGCGTGAAGTGCGGATCCTGCGCCTTTGCAGGGCTGAATGCATAAAGGGCTATGGTTAATAGGAGTAGTAGTTTTTTCATTTCAATACTTCATCGGTTAAAGGCTGATAGGGACACTATACAATGCTAAGGTAGAAAATCAATTTTATATTTCAAATTAAATCTATATAACAATGCGACGCATTGAAACAGACCCATTTTGCAAAGCCTTCCGGAATCGCCGATATACAGTTAGCTAGTGTCTTATTTGTTAAACGCGGATAATTACCTTTTGTTACTGCTGCACCTTCTCCCCGAACGCCAGGTCGCCGGCATCGCCCAGGCCAGGTACGATGTACCCCTTGGCCGTCAGCTCATCGTCGATGTCTCCCGCCCAAATGCTGATATTCGCATCCGCCGTCCGCTGCACATACTCGATCCCGATCGTACAGGCAATCGCCGTAACGATATGAATATGAGCAGGTTTGCCGAATTCCGACAAATGCTCGATCGTTTTGACCAGGGAAGCCCCGGTAGCCAGCATCGGGTCGCTCAGGATCAGCACCTTCCCATCCAGGGGCGGACAGGACACATATTCCAAACTGATCTCGAACGAACCATCGCGGTTATGCTTTCTGTAAGCGGAAATGAACGCATGGTCGGCTTTGTCGAAATAATTGACGAGCCCCTGGTGCATCGCCAGTCCCGCTCTCAGGATGGTCCCGATCACAGGCTGGTATTTGAGCACCTGCACATGCGCGCTTCCCAGCGGAGTTTCGACCTCTTTGTCCACATACATCAGCGTTTTGCTGATCTCGTAGGCAGCTACTTCACCCAGTCTTTCCAGGTTTCGGCGGAACCGCATCCTGTCTGACTGGATCACTTCGTCCCTGATCTCGCTCATCCACTCGCCCACAAGTGAGTTGGTGTCACTCAGATTGATAATCATAACCCTGCTGTTTTGCGTTTCACGCCAAAATAGCACTTTTTTCGCTACCGGGAACGCTTTTTCCCTTTGATAACATTATTCCTTCCGCGCCATGTCCGCCAGCGCCATCGCCTGTTTCACCATGCTGATGAACTGGCTCCGGTACCCCTCTTCATCGGCCCCCTTCAACCCGCCGGCAAGCTCCAGTGCCGAGGCGTAGCTCGACGTCCCCGCGAACTGGCTCTTCCGCAAAACCATCCCGAACTGCGCCACGGATGCGGCTAAACGGAAGCTCTCCGGTCTGTCGCCGATCGGAGCGGCCGTCCCCTTCAGCACCTGCGAGATCAGTTTGCTCCGGCCGCCGGCGGGGTTTTTATAGCGGACCTTCACCGTCAGCACTTCCTCGCTGGAAACGGCGCCCGCAGTTTCCGGCATTTGATATTTCAACGCGTCCACGGTAGCGTCTGTCAGCTTCACGCCCGGGGGCACCAGCTCGTACAGCGCCGTCACGCTATGGCCGGATCCCATCTCGCCGGCGTCTTTTTTATCGTCGTTGAAATCTTCATCCGCCAGCAGCCGGTTTTCGTAACCGATCAGCCGGTAAGCCTGCACCCTGGCGGGATTGAATTCCACCTGCAGCTTCACGTCTTTGGCGATGGTAAACAGCGTGCCGCCGAATTCCGTGGCAAAAGTGCGGCGTGCTTCCTCGAAATTATCGATATAGGCATAGTTCCCGTTCCCTTTATCTGCCAGTGCTTCCAGCCGGTTGTCCTTGTAATTGCCCATCCCGAAACCCAGCACCGATAGGTATATATTCCCTTCCCGTTCCTGTTGGATGAGGCTTTCCAGGTCGTCGACGCTTGAGATCCCCACATTGAAATCGCCGTCCGTAGCGAGGATCACGCGGTTGTTGCCGTTTTTGGCGAAGTTTTCCCTGGCGGTAGCATAAGCCAGTTTGATGCCCGCGCCGCCTGCCGTACTGCCGCCTGCCTGCAACTGATCGATGGCTGTAAGGATCGTCGCTTTCTGGTTGCCGGGGGTAGATGGCAAAACAATGCCCGCCGCACCTGCGTACACCACGATGGCCAAACGGTCTTGCGGCCGCAGCTGCTTCACCAGCAGGCGGAAAGCCTGTTGCACCAGCGGAAGCTTGTTTGGCGCATTCATGGAGCCAGACACGTCGATGAGGAACACGAGGTTCGAGGGAGGGAGATTTTCTGTCGGGATTTTCTTTCCCTGGATGCCGATCCGCACCAGCTGATGCGCCGGGGCCCAGGGGCACTGCGCCAGGTCAGCATGTACCGCCACGGGCGCGCCGTCGGCCGGCTGCGCATATCCATAGTCGAAATAATTGATCAGTTCCTCCACCCGAACGGCGTCCTTGTCCGGGAACCGCCCCATATCCAGCGCACTACGGACGAGCGAAAACGACGCCCGGTCTACGTCAGAAGAAAATGTGCTCAGCGGCCGCTGCTTCACGTAATGGAAACGGTTGTCATTGACAGGAGAAAACTCGTCCCGTGATTCGGGCGCAATATTTCCACGGAGGCGAATGTCCGCGCTCCTGCTGCCATAAATTTGTGTCGATGAGAAAGTTGTGCTGGAGCCGGTATACGATACTTTCTGCTGCGGCGCATATCCCGTCACCACTACTTCCTGCAATGCCTGCTTCAGCGGTTTCAATTCGAAAAGGTACAACGTATCGGAGGAGGAATACTTTCTCACAGTAGTCTCATAACCCAATGCTTTCACTTCCAGCGAAAAATTCTTTTGCGGTACCTGGATGGAAAAAATGCCTTTTTCATTGGAGACCGCGCCGGATTTTGTGGACAGGATCTGGACGGTAGCGCCCGGAATGGGATCTTTGGTGGCTGCATCGGTCACTTTGCCGGAGATGCGTACGTTTTGGGCAAAAAGTTGCCCGCACGCCAATAGGATGGCGCACAGCAGGAGAATGCGTTTCATGGTCGGGAGGTTTGTTTCCCTACGGATGCGCTTCACCGCCCCGATTCCATAAAATGATCCGGCCTTCCATTATCTTTGTTAAAATTTTTGAAATGGTTTATCACGTAATCGGCTTAATGTCAGGTAGTTCGCTGGATGGTTTGGATGTAGTTTATGCGGAATTGACGGAAGTGAGCGGGCAATGGTCTTACCAGATCCACGCCGCGGAGTGCATCCCTTACACCGATCAGCTGAAAGCCTCCCTGGCTGAAGCCACCCGGCTCAACGCCCGTGATTACCAGCTCCTGCACACTGCCTACGGCCGGTTCACCGGCGAACAGGTGAACGATTTCATCGACCGCAACAACCTCCACCATAAAATCCATTTCGTGGCCTCGCACGGGCACACCACCTTCCACATCCCCGAACAAAACACCACGGCCCAACTGGGCGACGGCGCCACCATCGCCGCGGTGACCGGCCTCCCCGTCATCAGCGACCTCCGCGCCGTAGACGTGGCCCTCGGCGGACAAGGCGCACCCATCGTCCCCATCGGCGAAAAACTCTTCTTTTCCGACTTCAGCTACCTGCTCAACCTGGGCGGTATCGCCAATATCTCCGCTAAAAACGGGGAAACCTACCGCGCTTTCGATATCTGTCCCGCCAACCGCGTGCTCGACGCGCTGGCACAGCAGCTCGGCAAAGCGTACGACGAAAACGGCGCCCTGGCGGCCGGAGGCGTTATCGACAATGCACTCCTCAGCCAGCTCAACGCGCTGCCCTATTACGCGCAACCTTTCCCGAAATCGCTCGCAAACGACTTCGGTACGGAAACCGTATTGCCCATCATCGCAGGACATACGCTGTCTGTTCAGGGCAAACTGCGGACCTACGTGGAACATATCGCCACGCAGATCGAAGCTGCCGTAAAAAGCCTGGAATTGCCCACACAGGGCGCAAGAATGCTCGTCACGGGCGGCGGCGCTTTCAACCGTTTCCTCATCGAATCCATCGACGCGCGCCTCGACCCGCTGGGCATCACCATCGTTGTGCCCGACGAACAAACGGCCGCCTACAAGGAAGCCCTCGTGATGGCGCTCATCGGCGCGCTCCGCTGGCGCCAGCAGCCCAACATCCTTTCGTCGGTTACCGGCGCCCCGCGCGACAGTGTCAACGGTGCGCTCTGGGTGTCTGAAGCCTAAGCCGTCGCTACATCCGTAAATGCAAATCGATCTCCGTCGAAAAGCCCCCTGTCACTGAGTTTCAGGTGGGGGATGACGAGCAGCGCCATGAACGATAAGGTCATGAAAGGCGCGTCCAGCTTGCTGCCCAGGGCTTTTGCGGCCTTGTCGAGCTGGCTGTACCTGCGCGCTGTGTCGTACCCGTCGCCGGCGCTCATGAGCCCTGCCACGGGGAGCGGCAGGATGAATTCGTTGTTCCCGTCGATCACGCAAATGCCGCCTTCCGCGCCGATGAGCGCGTTCACGGCGCGGCGCATGCTTTCATCGTCTGCCCCCACGGCAATGATATTATGGCTGTCATGCGCAACGGTGGAAGCGATGGCGCCGGAGCGCAGCCCGATATTGCGGATGAACGCCAATGCGGGCGGTGCGTCCTGGTAGCGGTTCACGACGGCGATCTTCAGCACGTCCTGCGAAACATCGCTGTGAAGGAAGCCGTTTTCGGCGGTTAGCTGGAAAGTGAGGGGATGGGTGATCAGCTGGCCATCTAGCGCTTCGATCACTTTTGCCGTGGAAACGGCCGCCGGAGCGGGGATGCGGAAATTGGCCTCCGTTTTCGCGGTGCAGTGGAATCGGTTGATGGGTTCCACGGGTACCGGCTGGATGAGGGTTTTGCCTGCAGCGGCCACCTGTTCGCCGCCGATCCAGGTTTCGAGGATATTGAAATCGTTGAGATTGTCGGCCAGGATGAAATCTGCGGGATCCCCTTTCCGGAGGAGCCCCGCGGGAATGCCGTAATGCAGCACGGGATTGATACAGGCGGCGAGGAGGATATCGTAGACATCGTGCCCCTTCGCCAGCGCCCGCTTCACGAGCAGGTTGATATGGCCTTCTTCGAGATTGTCGGGATGTTTGTCGTCGCTGCAGAACATGACTTTTTCCGGGTGGGTGGAAATGAGCGGTTCCAGGGCTTCGAAGTTCCGCGCGGCGCTGCCCTCGCGGATGAGGATGTGCATGCCGGCGGCGAGTTTGCCGGTCGCTTCTTCCAGCGTAAAACATTCATGATCGGTGCTGATGCCGGCGGATGCGTATTGTATGGCGGCATCCCCGCGGAGGCCGGGCGCATGTCCGTCTACCGGCTTGCCGTATTTTTTGGCGGCGGCGATCTTGGCCATCACTTCCGCATCGTGCTGCAACACACCGGGGAAATTCATCATTTCGGACAGGTAGTAGATATCGGGGCGCTGCAGTAGGCGGTCCACACCTTCCACCCCAATGGCGTCTCCCGCCGTTTCAAAAACGGTGGCAGGCACGCACGACGGGGCGCCGAAACAGAAGCGGAATGGTACCTTGCTGCCGTTTTCCAGCATGAATTCCACGCCTTTCTCGCCGCAGACATTGGCTATTTCGTGCGGGTCGGACACACTGCCGATGGTGCCATGAACAACGGCCATCCGCGCAAACTCCGAGGGGATGAGCATGGAACTTTCCACATGAACGTGGGCATCCACGAAACCGGGGAGGATATAGCGGGAAGGGACGGGCCCGTCCGCCGGAACAATGTCCGCGATCCGGCCATCGGTGATGGTAATTACCGCGGGATATGTTTTTCTGCCGGGAATATCGACCAGGTTCCCTGCGAGCTGCCATGTTTTCATGGGGTTAAAACTCGGTAAAAACTGTTAAATCGAAGTGAAATGATTTTGCCAGTTTCGGGGAAAAGATACATTTGTGGACTGAATATCCATCATCAAAATCCTCAACAAATGAAAAGAATCCTCGGGTTAACCATTGCCATAGCCCTTTCGGGAACGGCCCTGAACGTTCAGGCACAAACAGCTGATGAAGTGATCAGCAAACACCAGGCTGCCATGGGCGGCGAAGCCAAACTGAAAAGCATCAAATCAATGATTTCCGAAGGCCAGTTGCAGGTGCAGGGCATGGAATTTCCCTTCAAAGTGTCCGTTATCAGCAATACCGGCATGCGCGTGGAATTCGATGCCATGGGCACCAAAAACATCCAGGTGGCAACGCCCACCGGTGGCTGGCTCTTCCTTCCCGTTCAGCAGCAGACGGAACCGGTAGACGCTTCCGCGGAAGATATGAAAGACGTGGGCTCCGAGCTCGACCTCGAAGGCGAACTGGTGAACGCCAAAGCGAAAGGCCATACGGTAGAACTGGTAGGGAAAGACAATACCGATGGAAAGGAGACCTTTAAACTGAAGCTCACCCGTAAAAACGGTTCCGTAGCTTATTACTACATCGATCCTGCCACTTACTACATCACGAAACGCCAAAGCACGGCCAGCATGCAGGGGCAGCAGATGGAAATCGTGACCAAAATGAGCGAGTTCAAGAAAACCGACGACGGCTACGTGTATGCGTCGGTGATCGAACAGGCGCCGATGGAAACGAAGGTGGTGATCAGCAAAGTGGTGATGAACCCGGAAATTACCGCGAGCATCCTCGAAAAGCCTGCGAAAATACCCGCGAAATAAGCACTGCGCATATAAAAGGAAACCGCCCGGCAGCGAAAGCCCCGGGCGGTTTTTTTATGCGTACCGGCCGAGCATGGCGGCCGCTTCCTGTTTGATCTTGTCTGCCAGATGCTGTGGTTGCAGCACTTTCACGCGGGCCCCGCTGCTGAGGAGCAGCATCACCAGCTCGTGGTTCACGACGATGCGGAGCTTCACGCGGCATTCTTCTTCATTGTCGATGAGGATTTCCTGGGAAGGGTGCATGGGCTGCGTTTTCACGTATTTGCCTTGCAGCGGCGTGTAGGAAAGTACGATCTCTTCCGGGTCTCCTTCGGCCACGGTGATGCCGATGGCATTCTGGAACCAGGCGGCATCGTCGAAATTCTTGGCGTCGAATTTATCGTTGGTGGGCCAGTGGTTGACGATGCGGTCGAGCGCAAAGGTGAGCACCGTTCCCCCGCGCGATTTCTGGCTTTTGCCGATGAGGTAGAAGCGGTGGTTGTATTCGCGGAGGTGATAGGGTTCCACCCAATGTTCCTTGGGCTCGGTGCGGTCGAAGGTCTGGTACGCGATGCGGATGACTTCGAGGTTTTTGATGGCGTCTACGATGTCGGGGATGAGCTCGGCGCCTTTGTACTGGGAGCCGCGGCTGAATTTGATGAGGCCCCGGTTCTCGAGGTCTTGCCGGTTCATCTTCACGCTGGCGGCAATTTTCAGGATGGCGTCTTCGAACCGCTGGATGACGGGCAGGCTGCGGAACTGCTCGAGAATGCCGATGGCCACTTCCAGGCCCTGGAGGTCGGCTTCGTCTATCGGAACATTACCGATGGAGTAGTTTTCATCTTCATATTGATACTTGCGCGTGCTGCGGTTGTACACGATGGGCGCAAAATAATTCAGATCCGGATCGTTGCGCATGTCCTCGATATCTTTCTGGATCGTGCGAACGGCGATGGTTTTGTCCATTTTCTCCGACACGAATTCCACCAGGTCGTCCAGGCTGGGTTGGGGGAGGCGCTTGTTGCGGAGGCGCTCGTCCAGCCAGCGGTAACGGGAAAGGGCGTCTTTGTTTTTGGGCATGGTACGGTTGTTTTTCGGGTTAAAAATAAAACATTTTCACTACGCATATCCTGTGCGTAGGCCACTTCTACTTTTGTATTGTCATCAATCAACAAATTATGAGAAAGGTATCCGTAACAACCGCAGCCCATCTGGAAGCCACCGCCATCAAGGTTGGGCAGATCATTCTGGACGACTCGCATTACCTCACCTGCTGGGGTTATATGCAAACGGCCGAAGGCTGGCGGAAATGCGACTTCGTGACCAATTACGACGTGCTCAATACCATGCTCCGCGCGATCGAAGACAAAAGCGAAGCCGTGCAGATGGCCATCGTCCAGAAGCTGGAACACATGGAGCAGATTCCAGAAATCATTGATTTTGAAGCCCAACTGGGCGAAGCCGTATTGTTCGACAATATCGCTTTCACCCTGGAGCGGCCGCAGTTCAGCGGCGGCGACTGGGCAGATTATACGAACGACGACTGTTATTACATCCGTGCAGCCGAACGGGTTAGCCGCACCGAGGCTCTCGCCCGTGGGGTAGACCAATGCATGCAGGCGCTGGGCAAAAGTTACGAACTGTACCTGGGTTACCTGGAGCTGGAGTTCGATGAAGAATATGCCCGGGAACAGGCCGACCTGGCGGATGACATGAAATTTACGCTGGCATTTTACGCCTACCGTCAGGCGGCGTAAGCGAGTAAAATATCTGGGGAAGACAGGGGCGCTGCATTCTCCGTCATTCTCGGCGATCCCTGGTTTTCCCCGCTATCCGTTCGTTTGAAAACCCTGGAAGCAGGCGGTGCTCCGGCAAATGGCCAGCCCGCCAGAGCGATCATCCCTTGTTACCCGGCCCGGCGCTGTGTTAAAACCCATCAAAAGGATGGGGCCAGCGGCCGACATCCGTTGTGAGGAACCCCGGCGGCGGCCGGTCCCGGCCATCCGCCGCTTTTTTCGATCTGTTGTTGTTGCCCGCAGATCATCCGTTGTCTTGCCTGCCGTGAAAACCGCAGGTACCGTTAACCCGAAAGATGCCACCGAAAGGGTGGAGGATCATCCAACCACCCGGCCCGGTTGGGCCATGTTAACCCTGAAAGCCCGTGGAATGCGCGGCACTTCATCCATCGAAAGGCTGTAATGCAAGTTGTGGCCCATGTTAACCCTGAAAATGCCGCGAAAAGCGCGGCACATCATCCATCAAATAGGCTGTAATGCAAGTTGTGGCCCATGTTAACCTTGAAATCCGCGGAAAGCGCGGGATTTCATCCATCGAAAAGGCTGTAATGCAATTGTGGCCCCATGTAACCCCAAAAATCCCGCGGAAAGCGCGGAATGCATCCATTAGACGAGAGAAAAGCCGCGGAAAGCGTGGCCGTTCATTGAAAAACGGTGAAAAAATACGGGCTCCCCGGTCTTTCACCCATTTGTTAACCCGAAAACGGGCCCTGTTGCCCGAGTTAACCCACAGATGCGGACCGTTGAAAGAACGGACCCTCATCCATTGTTGTCTCCCGGCGGCGCTGCATATGGCCACCGCCGCAGTTTTGCCTGATGTGAGCACCGGAGGCAGGCCGTTCCGTCCAGGACCGCCATAAGCCAACCTTCCGGGCAGTTAAACCCAGCGGCGGCCCCCGCACTTTCGCGTGCGGGGCCGTCCGCGAGGCAAAATGAAACTTCGCCGTTTCCTGCAGTACGCTTTACTGCCGTTAACCCGATCCCAGGAAACAACTTTTCAAACCCAAACGACTTTTTCTGACAGACATACCCCTTGTTCCCGGCGCCCCCGGATCCCCGGAGCGCGCCCTGCACGCAGGTCTCGTCCTGTTTTGTGCCCTATACCTATCATGCCCCGTGCATTTTCCCGGGGCGGCGGCCGGCCCTGATCCGCCGGATGGCCCGGACCAGGCATCCTCCTTTCACCCTGGTCCGGCCCGCCGCCTCCTTAAATTATCATTAAACCCCAAAAAAAAATCTATAAAGTCTATTAAAATTGTAGGAAAATGGTATTTTTGAATTCCTTAAACAGGAAATGATATGAGTTTAAGACTTGGGGACACTGCTCCCAATTTCACGGCAAAGACCACCATTGGAGAAATCAATTTTTACGACTACCTCGGCGACAGCTGGGGCATTCTCTTCTCCCACCCCGCAGATTATACCCCGGTTTGTACCACCGAACTCGGTAAAACTGCCCTCCTCAATGGCGAATTCACCAAGCGCAACGTAAAAGTGCTCGCACTCAGCGTTGACCCGCTCGATAAACATAAAGGCTGGATCAACGATATCAACGAAACGCAGCACTGCAACGTCGATTTCCCGATCATCGCCGACGAAGACAAAACGGTGGCCAACCTCTACGGTATGATCCACCCCAACGCTTCCGAAACTTTCACCGTGCGCTCCCTCTTCGTGATCGGGCCCGACAAGAAAGTGAAACTCACCATCACCTATCCCGCATCCACCGGCCGCAACTTCCATGAAGTGCTCCGCGTGATCGATTCCCTGCAACTGACGGCCAATTACAGCGTAGCTACGCCGGCAGACTGGAAAGACGGTGAAGACGTGATCGTAGTTCCGGCAGTGAAAACAGAAGATATTCCGGCGAAGTTTCCCAAAGGCCACAAAATTATCAAGCCCTATTTGAGAACAACTCCGCAACCGAATAAATAATCTACCTATCTTTGCCCGCGAAACGGAGCTTCCGTCTCAACCTGCGAAAGCGATTCCCTTCCGGCAAGGAAGTACAAAATATTGGAGCGAAAGCCTTGTAAGACAAATAATTACAAGGTTTTACTCCTGATCCTTTTTTTTAATGGTTGGTTTTTGATTTTACGAAACGGGGATTTTTCCCCGTTTTTTTTATGCCCTGCCGCCAAAAAAAAGAGGCTGCCGGCCCGGCAACCTCCCGTTTATCAATAAAATAACTGTTAATTATTGCACACGAATTTTGCGGCGGTCTTCCACCATGCCGTTGAATTTCTCTTCCCCGGCGGCCTGTGACCGAATTTCGTTGGTATTTACGGACCGACCATTGACCATTACGGTAGATACGGCAGTTCTTCCGCCGGTAGTACCGTAGTAGATGTAATCCAGCGCGGCTTTGAGGCTTTTTTCTTCCGGGTCGCCGAAATCAAGCGGGATGTAGTCCTGCGCCGCGATGTCGGGCGTCATGCCGGAATAGTAATCGCCTTCTCCCAGGGCGTTCTTGCTGGAAAATTGCGCCATATACACGGTAAACTTGTCGATCCCGATACCGAAAAACCCGACGGGCTTGCCGTATGTTTTAGCGCCCACGGTACGCACGGTCACATTCGCCGGCCAGGCTTTGTAGGAATTGATGACCAGTTCGCTGGCGGATGCGGTAGCGCCGGTAACGATGAACACGATTTTCTTGGCGGTCGTCAGCGGACCGGCTTTTTCGAAGAAATAGGTATTCCCGTTCTCCGTGAAATCAAGATCCGCATAGGTAAGCGCCCTGGAGCCCTGGTACACCTGCTGGTAATTGGCGTCGAGGTACGGGATAGACTTGAGGATGGGCGCTTTGTTAGTGCGTACCAGCTCGTTGTACACCTGCTTGTACATCACTTTCGTCTGCATGCCGGAGGGGGCGAGCAGGTTGGTGAGGTACTCTGCGGTGGCCACGTAACCGCCGCCGTTGTATCGGAGATCTACCACCACCGAGTTTGCGCCTTTCGCCGCGAATTCCGCGAAAGCTTTATCCAGCGAGGGTTTTGCTACGGATTGGCGGGAGAAGTGCCCCAGCACGAGGTACCCCGTCACGTTGCCGTTTACCGGGGCGAACGTTTTCCAGGTCACGACAGGGTCGTTTTTATAGGGGGCCTTGTTGATCGTGACGGTAACGGGCGTGGTAGTTTTCGGTTTGGTGAAGGTCAGTTTAGCCGTGGCGCTATTCATGAGCGTGGTGGCGGCCGATTGTGAAGCGGGCGGGGGGCCGTCGTTCACTTTGGTGATGAGGCAACCGCGGGTAATCCCGGCTTTGTCTGCCGGGGAGCCCTTCTCCACGTTACGGACATATAAATAAGTGGTGGGGTCGGATCCGAAAGTAACGACGGCGAGGATAAGGCCGAGATCGTTCCCGTCACCTTCCAGATCTACCGATGCTTTGATCCCTCTCGCCAGGTTCCCTTTTTCCACATACGAAAACTTCGACCTGCTGGGGGCGGGCGTGTAGTATTCGAAGGGTTTGCCGGTAGCCGGGTCGTTTTTCAGCTGGGTGATTTTGTACAGCTCATCGGTGAGACTGTTAAAATCGTCGGAACCGGCGTACTGGCGCGGATTGAAGGATTCGTAAGTGGGGATGGCATCGTACCACAGGTAAGTCTCTTTTGCGTAGAGGTACAGGGAATCGAGGCTAAGTTGCAAACGCGTGCCGGTTGTAGGGGTTGTGGGCGGCGGATTGCCACCGCCTGGACTGGGGTTTCCGCTTTTTTTACAGGAAGCCAAAGCCGCGATACCCACGAAGGCGGCTGCTGCGATCCGGAGCTTGATCATATATGCAAAGCAGTTTGACGGTAATTTACGCGAAAACACCCAAATGTAGCTACATCCGGGTGTTAACGTATTGAAAACGGAAAATCGTTGAATTAGTTGTGCTGCGGCTTCTTGTGCTTGCGGAGCTGTTGCAGAACTGCTTGCATATCTTTGGGTAAGGGAGCTTCCAGCTCGACGGTTTCCCCTTTTTCATCGACGAATTTCAGCTTCCAGGCATGCAGGGCGAGCCTTTGCAGGAGGGGGCGCTCTTCTTCGGTGAATTTCCCCAGCCTGAATTTCTTCTTGATGGCGGAAAGCAGCACCGGCGTGGCGGTGCCATACAGCTCGTCTACCGCGATGGGATGCCCCAGGTGTTTCATATGGACGCGGATCTGGTGCGTACGGCCCGTATGGATCCGGAAGCGCACGAGGCTATACAGCCCGAAAGCCTCCTCCACCTTGTAATCCGTCAAAGACGGGCGGCCCTTGGCGTTGGTGACCATCTTGCCGCGCTGTACCGGATGTTCCATGATGCCCGCGTTCACACTGCCTTCCGGAAGGGCCAGTTCCCCGTTCACCAGGCCCAGGTAATACTTTTCCACTTCCCGCGATTCGAAGAGCTGGGACAGGAATTTATGCGTGGTTTCGTTTTTGGCGAAAAGCACCAGGCCGCTCGTATCCCGGTCGAGGCGGTGAACGATGAAAATTTGACCGTATTTCTTCTTCAATAATCCCGAAAGCGAAGCCAGCTCGTTATCATGCCGGTCGGGGATGGTCAGCAATCCCGAAGGTTTGCTGACCGCCACAAAATCGTCGTTCTCGAATATGATCAGGGAATCGATATGCATATCCGCAGCCGTTATTTGAAATGTTTGAGGAGGATCACTTCTTTCTCGGAAAGGAAGCGCCATTTGCCGCGATTGAGGTTCTTTTTGGTGAGGCCGGCGTACATCACACGGTCGAGCTTCTCTACTTTATAGTCGAGATGTTCGAAAATGCGGCGCACGATGCGGTTTTTACCGCTGTGGATCTCGATCCCGATCTGGGCACGGTCTTTCGTGTCTACCCAGGCCAGGCTGTCTACCGAAGCCAGGCCGTCTTCCAGTTCCAGGCCGCCGAGGATGCGCTCGAAGTCGGCTTTGGTGAGGGGTTTGTCCAGCTCCACATGATAGATTTTCTTCACGTTGTGCTTGGGATGCGCCAGTTTCTGCGCCAGCTCGCCGTCGTTGGTCAGCAGCAGCAGGCCGGAAGTGTTCCGGTCGAGCCGGCCAACGGGGTACAGGCGCTCTTCCGCGGCGTCTTCCACCAGTTCCATCACAGTCTGGCGGCCTTCGGGATCATCGGTGGTGGTGATGTATCCTTTGGGTTTGTTGAGCAGTACGTACACGAGGTTTTTCTGGAGGTGGATGCGCTTGTCGTTCAGTTTCACGGATTCTTTCCCCGTTACCTTGAACGCCGGTTCAACGATCACTTCGCCGTTCACCGTCACTTTCCCTTCCTTGATATAATCCACGGCCTTTCTGCGGCTGCAGATACCGCAATGTGCGATGAATTTATTGAGGGGCATATCGCCGCCTTCCAATTCCACCGGCGTTTCCACCGCAATGCGTTTGCGGGTGCTCTTCGGTTTGTTGGATTTGGAACCGTGCACTGCGGCCTTGCGCTCGCTCTTGCGGGGGCGGGGCTTGTCGCCGCGGAGTTCTTTGTATGACTTCTCGTCGGCGATCTCGCCAAACGATTTGTCTTCAACGATATCTTTCGGGTCTTTCGGTTTGCCTTTGCGGGAACGGAGCTCCTTGAAAGGCGCGCCGTCTGCGAACGCGTGCTGGAAAAGCTTGTCGCCCGGTTTCACTTCGCGTTCCTTTTTAGGTTTGCGCTCGCCGTCTGCCGGGGCCGTTTTATCGAAAGTAGTGCCGTCTTTTTTAGCGCGGAAAGGTTTGTCGCCGTTTTCTTCGCGGGAGCGGAAGGGTTTGGCGTCGCGGTCGCCGAAAGTTTTACGGGGAGGTTTGTCGCCGAAGGATTTTCCTTCCTTGTCGGCTCCGAAAGATCTGCGGGGTTTATCGCCGAAGGGTTTGCCTTCTTTGTCGGCTCCGAAAGTTCTTTTGGGTTTATCGCCGAAGGGTTTGCCTTCCTTGTCGCCGCCGAAAGATCTGCGGGGCTTATCGCCGAAGGGTTTGCCTTCTTTGTCGCCGCCGAAAGATCTGCTGGGTTTGTCGCCGAAGGGTTTTCCTTCTTTATCGCCACCGAAAGTTCTTTTGGGTTTGTCGCCGAAGGGTTTACCTTCTTTGTCATCCCTGTCGCGGAAGCTTTTGCCGGCGGGTTTTGCGTCGCCGGAGCGGGTGGATTTACCGCTTTTGTTTTCCTTGAACGGTGTGAAGCCTTTGCGGGGCGGTCTGCTTTGTTTCATGTGTTATGTGGTTTGCTGCATTCCTGCAGTATGTTTTATGCTTTGTTGGCGAGCTGTCCGCACGCCGCGTCGATGTCTTTGCCGCGGCTTCTCCGCAGGCGGGCGTTTACCCTGTTTTTGCCGAGATATTCCATGAATGCGGCGGTTTTTTCTTCCGAGGGTTTCTGGAAACGGGCGTTATCGATCGGGTTGTATTCGATGATGTTCACCAGGTCTACAGGTACCTGCCGGTAAATCTTGATCAGTTCGTCGGCATCTTTCAGGGAGTCGTTGAAGTCTTTGAAAAGGATGTATTCGAAGCTGATCTCGTTTTCGGTGGCCTTGTAGAAGTAATTGAGCGCTTCCACGAGGTTTTTCAGGTTGTTGGAATCGTTGATCGGCATGATCTCGCTGCGTTTCTGATCGTTGGCGGCGTGGAGGGAAAGGGCGAGGTTGAAGCGCACTTTGTCGTCTCCCAGCTGTTTGATCTGTTTGGCGACGCCGGCGGTGGAAACGGTGATCCGTTTCGGGCTCATGGCCAGGCCGTCGGGCGAAGTGATCATTTCGATGGATTTCAGCACGTTTTTATAGTTGAGCAGGGGCTCACCCATGCCCATGTATACGATATTGGTCAGTTTTTTACCGGACGATTCGAGGGATTGCTTGTTGATGAGCGCCACTTCGTCGAAGATTTCGTCGAATTCGAGGTTGCGCTTGCGGTCCATGAAGCCGGTTGCGCAGAACTTGCAGCTGAGGCTGCAGCCCACCTGGGAGGATACGCAGGCGGTTTGGCGGGTGGATGTGGGGATGAGGACCCCTTCCACCAGGTACCCGTCGTGCAGCCTGAACCGGCTTTTGATGGTACCGTCGGTCGACAGCTGGGTAGCGTCCACCGTTACGGCAGGGAACTCGAACCTTTCCTCCAGCGCGGCGCGCAGGGGCTTGCTCAGGTTGGTCATATCCCCGAACCCGGACGCCTGTTTGGTCCAGATCCACTCATATACCTGCTGGGCACGGAACGGTTTTTCCCCCATCTCTCCGAACACCTCCCGTAACTGGGGGAGCGTCAGTTGCCGGATATTTTGCTTCCTCGTCATCGGGCAAAGGTACGTCCGATTTTCCGATTGCCGAAAAGCAGGGCGTTGAGATTTGCCGCCCCACAGAGATTTCCGGGACCCGCCCCCAGCCACGCCTATTCGTTTGTGTATGTGGTTATCCCGACCGGAAGCCATAAATTCGCAATCTTAACCTGAAGAAAAAATGCAAACTGCTTATATCGTGGACGCGGTCAGAAGTCCTATAGGCCGCTATGGTGGCGCACTTAGCACTATCCGGCCAGATGATCTCCTGGCGCTGATGCTCAAGTCGCTCCTCACCCGGAACCCTTCCGTAGACCCCGCTTCCGTGGAAGACGTGATCGCCGGGGCTACCAACCAGGCCGGGGAAGACAACCGCGACGTGGCCCGGATGGCCGTGCTCCTCGCCGGAATGCCCGTTTCCGTAGCCGGGAACACCGTCAACCGCCTCTGCGCCTCCGGCCTCCAGGCTATTATGGACGCCGCCCGGGCCATTATGGTCGGGGAAGGGGACGTTTATATGGCCGGCGGCGTCGAAAGCATGACCCGCGCGCCCCTTGTGATGCCGAAAGCCGACGGCGCCTTCAGCCGCAAAACCGAAATCTACGACTCCACCATCGGCTGGCGCTTCACCAACAAGAAGCTCGCCGACGTCTATTACCCCTTTTCCATGGGCGAAACCGCTGAAAACGTGGCCCGCGAATGGAAAATCTCCCGCGAAGACCAGGACCGCTTCGCCTTCGAAAGCCAGTCCAAATACAAACAGGCGCACCTGAACGGCATCTGGCAAGACGAGATCATTCCCGTGGAAATCACGCCCAATAAGGAAGACAAGGTGGTTTTCTCCAAAGACGAGCATCCCCGGGAAACGTCGCTCGACAAGCTGGCGGGCCTCCGCCCGGCTTTCGCCAAAGACGGGACGGTGACCGCGGGTAACTCTTCCGGGATCAACGACGGAGCTTCCGCGGTACTGATCGTGTCGGAAGCCGCGCTGAAACGCTTCAACCTCACGCCCATCGCCATGGTGCGGGGCATGGCCGTAGCCGGGGTAGACCCTGCCATTATGGGCGTGGGCCCTGTGCCCTCGACCGTTAAAGCGTTGAAACGCAGTGGTATACGCGCTTCCGACCTGGACGTGATCGAGTTGAACGAAGCTTTCGCATCCCAGGCGCTGGCCTGCATCCGCGAGTTGAAACTCGATCCTTCGAAGATCAATTTCAACGGCGGTTCCATCGCCATCGGCCACCCGCTGGGCTGCAGCGGCGCGCGCATCACCACCACCCTCATGCACGAAATGAAGCGCCGCGCCGGCATGAAATACGGCCTGGCCACGATGTGCGTGGGCGTTGGGCAGGGGGCCGCCATCGTTTACGAAAAAGTCTGATCCCGGAGGTTCCGGGGTCCCCCATACCCGGCCCTGCCGGCGCTTCCGCGCGGCAGGGCCCTTACAGCTGCCATGAAAAGATCCGATTACGCCCTTGGCTACGCCATGGCCCTTACGGGCGCCATGATGTTCAGCGCCAAGGCTATTTACGTGAAGCTCATCTACCGTACGGAAGCCATCGATGCCATTTCCATGCTGGCGCTGCGGATGGCCTTCGCCCTGCCTTTCTACATCATCACCGCTATTGTCCTTTTTCGCCGTACCGGCAACGTGAAGCTTACGCCCAAACAATGGGCCTGGGTGGGCGTGCTGGGACTGCTGGGCTATTACGTGAGCAGTTTGCTCGATTTTATGGGCCTGGCCTACATTTCCGCCGGGCTTGAAAGGCTGATCCTCTTCCTGTACCCGACGTTTGCGCTGGTGATCGGGGCGGTGGCTTTCAAGCGGAAGATCACCAAAACGCAATTTTGGGCGCTGGCGATCGCGTATGCGGGGATGCTGGTGGTGTTTGCGGGAGATGTGCGGCAGGAGTGGAGCCCGGGTGTGATCACGGGGTGTCTACTGGTGCTGGGTTGCGCCGTGACGTACGCTTTTTACATCGTGGGCGGCGGGGAAGTGATCCCGAAAGTGGGGTCGATGAAGTTCACGGCCTATGCGCTGTGCTTTGCCTCGCTGGGGATTTTTGCGCAGTATTTCGTGACCCACGGCGCGGAGCTGCGCCATTTCAGCGGGGAAACCTATTGGCTGTGCTTCCAGATGGCGATCGTTTCCACCGTTATCCCCACCTTCCTGACCAGCGAAGGCATCCGGAAGATCGGGCCGGGGAACACGGCGATCGTGACGAGCATCGGGCCGGTGGCCACCATCGTTCAGGCGTATATCTTCCTGGGAGAGCCGATCACCTGGGAGCAACTGGCCGGAACGGCGCTCGTGCTGACGGGGGTGCTGATGATCGGGAAGGGGAAATAAAAAAACGAGCGGTTAGACTTACATCTTACCGCCCGTTCATGGCAAGCAAAAAAAGGGCATTACAAACAAATCTGTTTTTCCGTCATCATCTTCCGGAGATTGATCAGTCCGTACCGCATACGGCCGAGGGCGGTGTTGATGCTCACCTGGGTGAGGTCCGCGATCTCCTTGAAGCTGAGGTCCGCATAATGGCGGAGGATGATAACTTCCCGCTGTTCTTCGGGGAGCAGGTCGAGCATGCGGCGCACGTTGTTATGGCTTTGCCGCGTCATCATTTTCTCTTCCGCACTCGGCTCACTGAAGTTCAGCACGTTGAAAATATCTTTATCGTCCCCGGTTTTGATCACCGGCGTTCGTTTTACTTTCCTGAAATGGTCTACACAAAGGTTGTGTGCTATGCGCATCGCCCAGGGCAGAAATTTTCCTTTCTCTGTATATCGCTCGGCACGAATGGTATCGATGATCTTGATGAAGGTGTCCTGAAAGATATCTTCGGCAAGAAAAGTGTCTTTTACGAGTAATACGATGGAAGTGAAAAGTTTGTCCTTATGGCGATAAACCAACTCCTCCAGAGCGGAAGCATGGCCCTTTTTGAACAGTGTGATGAGTTGCTCATCGTTCAGCTTGTACATTACTTGCATATACGTCTACCAATAGCGGTTAGTAAATAGTACGGACGTTGCCGTCAGTAGGTTGTTTAGTAGCGTAAAAGTCGAGCGATAATGTACAATTTATAGTTATGAATTTTAACCGGGGTTGACTAGGTATAAGTAGCCGGTCAATGCAAATATAACGGAATAGTTGAATAAAACAACAAGCTTCCTGTAAAATACCCGTTAATGCGTACATTTGTAATCCTTATGTGCGCAAAAGTCAAATCCAAGGAAAAAACCATTGAACGTGAACCAGTTATAACTCCCGACGAGATATTCATCAAGGGAGCGAGGGTACATAATCTGAAGAATGTCAGCGTCTCCATCCCCAGGAACCAGATGGTAGTCGTAACGGGCGTCAGCGGCTCGGGAAAATCGAGCTTAACGATGGACACCCTTTACGCCGAAGGCCAGCGCCGGTACGCCGAAAGCCTCAGCGCCTACGCCCGCCAGTTCCTCATGCGGATGAACAAACCCGACGTGGATTATATCAAAGGCATATGCCCCGCCATCGCCATCGAGCAAAAGGTCGTAACCCGCACCCCGCGCTCCACCGTTGGCTCCATGACCGAGATTTACGACTACCTGCGCCTGCTGTATTCCCGCGCCGGGCAAACCTTTTCCCCCGTCACCGGCCAGCTCGTCAAAAAACACGAAGTGGCCGATGTGGTGGATTATATCTCCAAGCTCCCTCACGGCGCCAAGGTCCAGATACTCGTGCCCTTCCGCCAGCATGCCAACCGCAAACCGCTGGAAGAGCTCAATATCCTCATGCAAAAAGGCTTCTCCAGGCTCTACGCCGGCGGCTCGCTCGTCCGGATCGAAGAACTCCTGGAAGAAAAAGCCCCCAAAATAGCGGCCGAAACCTTCGTGCTCATCGATCGTATCGTAGTTAAAGACTTCGAGGAAGACGATAAACACCGCATCGCCGACTCCGTGCAAACCGCCTTCTACGAATCCGAAGGATATTGCACCCTGGAAGTAGACGGCAAATTGGGGCCCGTGTTCTCCAACCGGTTCGAGCTCGACGGCATCCAGTTCGAAGAGCCCGTTCCCAACCTCTTCTCTTTCAACAACCCCTACGGCGCCTGCCCCACCTGCGAAGGCTTCGGCCAGGTGCTGGGGATCGACCGCGACCTCGTTATCCCCGACAAGCGCCTCAGCGTGTTCGAAGGGGCGATCGCCCCGTGGCGCGGCGAGAAAATGGGTGAGTACAAGGAAGCCCTCATCAAAGCCGCCCGCAAATTCAGCTTCCCCGTCCACAAGCCGATCTCGGACCTGACCGACGAGCAGCTGGACCTTTTGTGGACCGGCAACGAGCACTTCTACGGCATCAACGAGTTCTTCAAAATGGTAGAGCAGAACCTCTACAAGGTGCAGTACCGTGTGATGCAGGCCCGCTACCGCGGCCGGACGACCTGCCCCACCTGCAACGGCGCCCGCCTCCGCAAGGAAGCGACGTACGTGAAAGTGAGCGGCAAAGGCATTTCCGAACTGGTGGACATGCCCGTGGAAAAACTCAAAGTATGGTTCGATAACCTCGAACTGAGCGAATATCAGCAACAGGTGGCCAAAAGGATCCTCATCGAGATCAATCACCGGCTGAAAACATTGCTGGACGTGGGATTGGGGTATCTTACCCTGAACCGCGTGGCGAACACGCTTTCCGGTGGCGAAAGCCAGCGCATCCAGCTGACGCGTACCCTCGGCAGCAACCTCACTAATTCCCTCTACATTCTCGACGAGCCGAGCATCGGCCTCCATGCCCGCGATACGCACCGGCTCATCCGCGTGCTGCATGAACTGCGGGACCTCGGCAATACCGTGGTGATCGTGGAGCACGACGAGCAGATCATGGAAAAGGCGGACTACATCATCGACATGGGCCCGCTGGCGAGCCACCTCGGCGGCGAAGTCATTTTCGCGGGAACGTATCCGGAGATCCTGAAAGACGGCAAGAGCCTTACCGGCAAGTACCTCAGCGGCCATTACCGCCTGGAGCCGCCGGCGCACGTGCGCAAATGGAAGCGCTCCATCCAGCTGGAAGGCTGCCGGCAGAATAACCTGAAGAACGTGGACGTGGAGTTCCCGCTGGGGATCTTTACGGTGGTGAGCGGGGTGTCCGGATCGGGGAAAACCACGCTGGTGAAGCAAATCCTCTACCCGGCGCTCATGAAGCTGAAAGGGGAATTTACCGACCGGGTGGGCCAGTACCGCGTCATGAAGGGCGATATGGACTACATCACGCAGATCGAGATGGTAGACCAGAACCCTATCGGCAAATCGAGCCGCTCCAATCCTGTTACCTACATCAAGGCATACGACGAGATCCGCGACCTCTTTTCCCGGCAGCAGCTGAGCAAAATGCGCGGTTTCCAGCCGAAACATTTCTCGTTCAACGTAGATGGCGGGCGATGCGATACCTGCAAAGGCGAAGGCGAAGTGATCGTGGAAATGCAGTTCCTGGCGGATGTTCACCTCACCTGCGAAACCTGCGGCGGAAAGCGCTTCAAAGACGAAGTGCTCGAAGTGCAGTACAAGGGGAAAAATATTTTTGACATCCTGGAACTGGGGGTAGACGAGGCTATCGAATTCTTTAAAGACGAAAAAGACGTGGTGTCGAGGATCAAACCCCTGAGCGACGTGGGGTTGGGATATGTGAAGCTGGGCCAGTCGAGCGATACGCTCTCCGGTGGCGAGGCGCAGCGTGTGAAGCTGGCGTCGTTCCTGGGCAAGGGCAAGGCGCAGGGGCATATCCTGTTCATTTTCGACGAGCCTACGACCGGTTTGCACTTCCACGACATCAAGAAGCTGCTGGATTCTTTCAATGCGCTGATCGACCAGGGCCACAGCGTGCTGGTGATCGAGCATAACCTCGACGTGATCCGCTCCGCCGACTGGGTGCTCGACCTGGGGCCGGAAGGGGGCGAAGGCGGGGGGAACCTGCTGTACGCCGGCGTTCCGGAAGGATTGAAGAAAGTGAAAGATAGCTATACGGGGAAGTTCCTGTAAAATGCAACATATGTAATTCAAAAGGCCGGTTGATCGATGCAGCCGGCCTTTTGCGTTGGTGGAAATAAGAAAGCCCCGGCTGGTGGCCAGGGCTTCATGATATCGTCGGTCGCGGATCAGCGGAGGCGGTCCAGCGATTTAATGAGCTTTTCGTCTTTGTAAATCCCCCGGGCCGCGAGGAACAGGCACACGATGATGACCACCGGGAGGAACGCGGGGATGAGGTACGAGCCGCGGATGCTCACGGCGCCGTCGGCCGCCAGTTTCTGCGCGCTTTCCCCGATCTTCAGGTAAATGAGCGCCAGGATGCCTACGGAAAGCAGGAGGTTCACCACGGTGAGGCGGAATTGCAGCTTGCGGTTTTTATACAGGAAGATACAAACTGCAGACAGGAGGATGCCGATGATCAGCAAAATGAACACCATGTAGTTGGACGTGGCATTGAAAATGTCTACCCCTGCAGTGGCTCCTTTGGTGTAGGTGGCTTTCCAGAGATCGAAGCGGGCTACGGCTATGCCGGCGATGGCCGCAAGGAGGAGCCAAAGGCTTTGTATGCGTTGTATCATATTAAAAGCGAATGTTTAACAGCGTAAAAGTAAGTAAATTTAAGGAACAATGGGGTGGCCTTTCGGGCCCGTTCGCCGCGAAGTCCGTATATTGCAGCCCCAATTACAATCTTATATGGCCAAGAAACTGAACAAGCAGGACGCCCTCGACTACCATGCGAAAGGGCGCCCCGGCAAAATCGAAGTCATCCCGACCAAAGACACCAAGACGCAGTGGGACCTTTCGCTCGCCTATTCCCCCGGCGTGGCGGAACCCTGCAAGGAAATCGCCAGAGACGTTGAGAATGTGTACAAATACACCGCAAAAGGCAACCTCGTGGCCGTGATCAGTAACGGTACCGCAGTGCTCGGCCTGGGCGACATCGGCCCCGAAGCCGGCAAGCCCGTCATGGAAGGAAAGGGCGTACTGTTCAAAATTTTCGCAGATATCGACGTTTTCGACATAGAACTGAATACCAAGGACGTAGACGAGTTCGTACGCGTGGTGAAGGCCATGGAGCCCACTTTCGGCGGCATCAACCTGGAAGATATCAAAAGCCCCGAATGCTTCGCGATCGAAGACCGCCTGAAAAAGGAGCTCAAGATCCCGGTGATGCACGACGACCAGCATGGCACCGCCATCATCTCCAGCGCCGCCCTGCTCAACGCCCTGGAGCTTGTGAAAAAGAAGATCGAGAAAGTAAAGATCGTGGTGAACGGCGCAGGTGCCGCGGCCATGGCCTGCGTTCGCCTTTACGCCTCTCTCGGCGCAAAACCCGAGAATTTCATCATGTTCGATAAAGACGGCGTGCTCAATAAACAGCGCACCGATCTCGACGACATGAAGCTGGTGTTCGCCACCAGCTCTAAAGTCACCACGCTCGCAGAAGCCATCAAAGGCGCCGACGTGTTCGTAGGCCTGAGCATCGGCAACGTGGTAACGCCCGAAATGGTGCAGAGCATGGCCAAGCACCCCATCGTATTCGCCATGGCCAATCCCGATCCGGAAATTTCCTACGAAGCCGCCACCGGCGCCCGGAAAGACGTGATCATGGCCACCGGCCGCTCCGATTATCCCAACCAGGTGAACAACGTACTGGGCTTTCCCTACATCTTCCGCGGCGCCCTCGACGTGCGCGCCACGCAGATCAACGAAGCCATGAAACTGGCCGCGGTACGCGCTTTGGCGGAACTGGCCAAAACCCCCGTTCCTGATATCGTGAACCTCGCGTACAATGAGCGCAACATCGTTTTCGGGCCTACTTATATCATTCCCAAACCCCTCGACCCCCGCCTCCTCAGCACCGTAGCGCCCGCAGTGGCCAAAGCGGCCATGGAAAGCGGCGTGGCAACGGCACCCATCACCGACTGGGAAGCCTACGAAACGGAACTGAACAACCGCCTCGGCCTCGATAACCAGCTGTTCCGCGTGATCGGCTCCAAAGCCCGGAAAGACCCGCGCCGCGTGGTGTTCTCCGAAGCGGACAATATCAAGATACTCAAGGCCGCCCAGGTGGTGGCCGATGAAAATATCGCCATCCCCATCCTGCTGGGCAACGAGAAGAAAATCCGGTATCTCATGGAAGAGAATTCCATCGAGATCGAAGACGTCATCATCATCGACCCGAAAAGCGACGAAATGGCCGACAAGCGCCATCATTTCGGGGAACTGTTCTTCAAGAAGCGCCAGCGCAAAGGCCTCAACCTGTACGAAGCCAAAAAGATCATGCGCGAACGCAACTATTTCGGCTGCATGATGGTGGAAACGGGAGAAGCGGACGCCCTCATTTCCGGCCTCACCCGCAAATACCCGGACACCATCCGTCCGGCGTTGCAGGTGATCGGCATGGAGCCGGGTGCCAAGCGCGTGGCGGGGATGTACATCATCCAGACCAAGCGCGGCCCGCTATTCCTCGCGGATACGACCGTCAACCTCAACCCCACGGCCGAAGAGCTGGCGGAGATCACGCTCATGGTAGCCAAGGAAGTGAAGCAGTTCAACATGACGCCGCGCATCGCGATGGTATCTTACTCCAACTTCGGATCGAGCCAGACGCCGGAAGCGCAGCTCATGAGCCGCGCCCGCGAGATCGTGAAACAGAAAGACCCGACGCTCACCGTAGACGGCGAGATCCAGGCGGCGATGGCGTTCAACAAAGCCGTGCTGAAAGAGAACTACCCGTTCTCCGAACTGATCGACGGCGATGTGAACACGCTCATCTTCCCCAACCTCGCCGCGGGGAACGTGGCCTACAACCTCCTGCAGGGCGTGGCCGGGTTCGACGCCATCGGCCCTATCCTGCTCGGTATGAAGAAACCGGTGCACATCCTGCAGCTGGGCTCAACGGTCAGGCAGATCGTGAACATGGTGCTGATCGCCGTCGTGGACGCACAAACGAAATGCTGCAAGGAAGTGGAAGCCACCGGCAAGAAGAAGTGATCCAATGAAAAATAATAACACGGGAAAGCGGGCTTTGCGGCCCGCTTTTTTTATGGGATACGGGTAATAAAACGGATTCGAAACGGGATCGTGCGTTTGCCCGGATTTTTCGATACTTTTGCGCGTTGCATAACCCGCATACTTATGAAGAAGATACTTTTTACGATGACGTTCGCGGCTTTCGCCACCGCCGCATCCGCGCAGGCTACCGATACGGCAAAGGTGCGCAAGCTCGTCAGCATGATGGATGGCGAACAGATGGGGAAGAAAATGCTGAAACTGATGGAAGTGGAAATCCGGAAAAACGCCCCTATCCTGGATAGCATGTTTTATGTGGAAATGCATCAACTGGCCAATTTCGAAGATCTGGTAAAGCAGCAGATCCCATTATACTGCAAATACTATACGAACGAGGAAATCGAGCAGCAGATCGCTTTTTACCAGACGCCGCTGGGTAAAAAAATGCTCGCCGTGTTGCCCGAACTGACCGTGGAAGCGATGAAGTTGGGCGAACAATGGGGGCAGGACCTGATCGCGGTGCTGGCCGCCCGTTACAAACGCCGGTTGGAACAACAGCAGAAAGCGGAAGGCGGGAAGCATGAAGACGCGTCGCCGGTACCTCCTCCTCCGCCCCCTCCGCCGCCAGCGCGAAACGGGAAGTAAGTCGCCCGTTTGCGATAACCTTCCTATCTTACGGCCAGACAAATCACGCAATCGCCGGGATATGAAAAAATTACTGTTCACAGGGATGTTCGCGGCCGCCGCGTTGTGCGCCTCCGCGCAGGAATCCGCCAAATCGATCAAGATCCGTGTGCTGCTGAGCCTCAACGGCACTTCGCGCGTGAGCATGAACGCAGTGCAGCAGATCATGGCGCAGTACCGGAAAGCTTATCCCTCGCTCGATACGGCCGTATGGAAGCGGATCGAGGGATATTACAACGAAAAAGACCTCACCAACCTGCTGGTGCCGATTTACGAGCGGAATTTCTCGGAAACCGAAGTGGATGAAATGATCTATTTCTATAAAACCGACGCGGGCAAAAAGATGGTGGAGAAAATGCCCCTCATCACCCGGGAGTCGCAGGAAGCCGGCAAAATCTGGGGGGAGCATATCGCCGCCAAGATCCGGAAAGACATCGAAGCCGCATCGAAATAGCCGCCAAACCCGGATAATTCGTAATTTCCGGCATGCAATCCATCTCCCGCAAAAAGATTTTCTTCCCGCTCAACCCGGCGTTCAGGAACTACCTGAAGCTGTATGAGCGGGAAATCAAACTGCCGGTGTCTTACGAAGAGCTGAAGTATTACGAATACGGCATCCCGGTGTACGACAAGGAAGGCAAAGACACGCTCTGGGAATCCGTCATGTACCCCCAGAGCATGGTGCAGCCCATCCACGCGGGCCTCAAGCGCATTTATTCCATCCTCAAGGCCGGGGGCGACCAAACGGCCGAAGAGCACCTCCACATCGAGCGGATCGACTATTGCACCTTCGGGAATTCCCACCCTTTCCGCATCAAGATCGTCAACAATTACAATGAGGTGTACGACTATTTTTACATCAAGATAGCCGATGCATCGCGCATATATGGCCTAGAGCTGGAGCACATCCTTTCCCCGTACTGGATGAACTTTCTCGTAGACGGGAACACGCTGGTGGAAGAGCACATCGCCGGCGTTCCGGGCGATCAGTTCGCCAAAGACTGGCTGCACCGGCCGGAGTTCAACCCCAGGCGTATCGCCAAGGAATTCGTGAAGTTCAACGAGCGATGCTTCGTGCGGTTGCTGGGCGATATGCGGTCGTACAATTTCATTTTCGACATCACCCCCGATTTCGACGACGTGCAGTTCCGCATCCGGGCCATCGATTTCGACCAGCAGTTTTACGAAGGGAAGAAAACCCTTTACATGCCGCAGTTCTTCAAGGAGAACCGGGTGTTCGTGGAGCTGGCGATGAAGCACCTGAACGCGGAAGTGGTGAAGCAGTACCAGCAGGAGGAGCGGTCGCTCATTGCCCGGCGGATGAAGGTGCAGCGGCACCGGATCAAGGATTTGCGGGACGTGATCATGACAGACCGTGTGTCCTTCCCCGGTAAGATCAAGCAGTTGGGCGAGGAGCTGGCGGAGCATTACCGCGACCAGGTATTTGCCCGTTGCACCACCATGGGCGAAATTATCGAGCGGAGCCTGAAGCGGCTTCTTGTGGGGAGTTTGCGGTAAGGGGGGCGAAGCAATGTATTTTCCCAGTATCTTTGACAAGTTATGGAGTTCAGGTTTTTTTATCATTTCGGCAGGTTTTTGCTGATGTTGAAAGGGATGTTCTCCCGCCCGGAGAACATGCGGATGTACTGGAAGGAGTTTATGAAACAGTGTGTGGACATCGGGATCGGGTCCCTGGGCATCGTCGTGATCATCTCCACTTTCCTCGGCGCCGTAACTACGGTGCAAACGGCTTATCAGCTGGTGAGCGGGTTTATTCCGAAGTCGACCATCGCGATGGTGGTGCGGGATACGATGATCATCGAGCTGGCGCCTACTATGATCTGTATCGTGCTGGGGGGCGTTGTGGGTTCGAAGATCGCGTCGGAACTGGGGAACATGCGTATTTCGGAACAGATAGACGCGCAGGAGATCATGGGGATCAATACCAAGGCCTATCTCATCGGGCCCAAGATCCTCGCCGCGCTGCTCACGATCCCCGCGCTGGTGGTGATCGCCGCCTTCCTGGGGATTTTCGGGGGGCTGGAAGCCGGGAAGCTGAGCGGCATCCTTTCGCATGAACAGTTCATGGAAGGGCTCCGCAGCTCGTTCGACGGCTACAACGTTTTCTTCGCCCTGAGCAAATCCTATACTTACGCCTTCATCATTTCCAGCATTCCGGCCTATTACGGATACCATGTGCAGGGTGGCGCCCTCGAGATCGGGAAAGCCAGCACCACCGCGGTGGTGATCAGCTGCGTGATGATCCTTTTCGCCGACTATGCCCTCGCAGCCATGCTGCTGTAACCCTCTAACCGAGAAGAACGATCTATGATAGAACTGAAAAATATCCGCAAAAGCTTTGGAGAAAAGGAGATACTGAAGGATGTGTCCGCCACGATGGAGGCCGGTAAAACCAACCTCATCATCGGCGCCAGCGGCAGCGGCAAAACAGTGCTCATGAAATGCATGGTGGGCCTGATCCCGGTCGATAGCGGGCAGGTGCTCTATAACGGGGAAGACTTCACCGCCATGGACGATAACGCCAAAAAGCCCATCCGCCAGGCCATCGGCATGCTGTTCCAGGGCTCCGCGCTCTTCGATTCCATGACCGTGGAACAGAACGTCATGTTCCCCCTCGATATGTTCTCCAGCATGAGCTATAAGGAAAAACGCAAGCGGATGCAGGAGTGCCTGGACAGGGTAGAGCTCAAAGACGCGAACAAAAAATTCCCGGCCGAGATCAGCGGCGGGATGAAAAAACGGGTAGGCATCGCCCGGGCGATCGTCCTCAACCCGAAATACCTGTTCGTGGACGAGCCTAATTCCGGCCTCGATCCGCAAACGTCACTCGTGATCGACAAACTCATCAAGGATATTACGATCGATTATGATATTACGACCGTGGTGAACACCCACGACATGAATACCGTGATGGAAAGCGGGGACCATATTATTTACATGCACCAGGGGAAAAAGCAGTGGGAAGGGAGCAATGAAGACATTATTTTCAGTGAGGACAAGCTGCTGAACGATTTTATCTTCGCGTCCGAATTCTTCCAGGACATCAAGGAAATGCGGAAAACGGAGGCTTTCCGCGACAAAAAATGGCGGCATAAAGGGGGAGAAGCGGGTAACAAATAGTTAATATTCCTCAACTAAAGCGGCTTTCCTTTTCTTTTTAGCGGCAATCCGTTATTTTTGCCGCACCTTATCTAAAAAATAATTAAATCAGACGCGATGAGTGTTTTAGTTAATAAGAACAGCAAAGTGATCGTGCAGGGATTTACCGGAACTGAAGGTACTTTCCATGCCACACAAATGATCGAGTACGGCACCAACGTGGTAGGTGGCGTAACGCCGGGTAAAGGCGGCAGCTCCCACCTGGAGCGCCCTGTGTTCAATACCGTGGCAGACGCGGTGAACGCTACGGGTGCGGATGTTTCCATCATCTTCGTACCGCCGGCATTTGCTGCTGATGCGATCATGGAAGCGGCTGACGCGGGTGTCGCGCTGGTGGTATGCATCACCGAAGGTATTCCCGTTCAGGACATGGTGAAAGCCAAAAACTACCTCAAAGCACACAATACCCGCCTGATCGGCCCCAACTGCCCGGGCGTTATCTCCGCTGAAGAAGCCAAAGTAGGCATCATGCCCGGTTTCATCTTCAAAAAAGGCAAAGTAGGCATCGTGTCCAAATCCGGTACGCTGACTTACGAAGCGGCAGACCAGGTGGTGAAAGCCGGCCTGGGCGTTTCCACCGCCATCGGTATCGGCGGCGACCCGATCATCGGCACCACCACCCGCGAAGCGGTGGAATTGCTGATGAACGATCCCCAAACCGAAGCCATCATCATGATCGGCGAAATCGGCGGTTCCATGGAAGCGGAAGCAGCTGAATGGATCAAAGCCAACCCGCACAAACCCGTTGTAGGCTTCATCGCCGGCCAAACCGCGCCTCCGGGCCGCCGTATGGGCCACGCCGGTGCCATCATCGGTGGTGCAGACGATACCGCCGCCGCTAAAATGAAGATCATGCGCGCCTGCGGCGTTCATGTGGTAGACAGCCCCGCAGACATCGGCAAACGCATGGCAGAAGTGCTGAAAGGCGTTCCCGCTTAATCTCCCGGTAATTCTTACCTTACATATATCCCCGTTGCGGCACCGTGACGGGGATTTTTTTGCCCTTACCTTTGCAGCGGATTTATGGAAACAGTTGATTACATACTCGTAGGCCAGGGCGTGGCCGGCACGCTGCTGGCCTGGGAAATGCGGCAGGAAGGGCTCAGGATCGCGCAGTTCGACGACGGACGGGCCGATGCGGCGTCGCGCCTGGCGGCGGGGATCATCAATCCCGTTTCCGGCAGGAAGTTCGAAGTGGCGTGGCAGTACGACGTCGTTTACCCCCGGGCGAAAGCCACATACAGGGCCATGGAGGCGGCTTTGGGCATATCCGTATTTACGGAGCGCGATATCTGGAACGTGTGGACCTCCGCCCAGATGCGCGCCGCCTTCGCCCAACATCCCACGCCATACAGCGTCGTTTCCCCGGCCCCGCGGTACGAAGGCCTCCTGGAAGCGCCCTTCGGCGCGGGGATCGTCAAGGGCGCGAACGTAGACCTGGGAACGCTGCTGCCCGCCTGGGCCGCCCATGCCGGGGTGCGCCGCGAAACGCTGGATATCCCTTTGCTTCAGCTGACGGATAAAGGCGTGGAATACAAAGACTTGCAGGCCAAAGCGGTGATCTTCTGCGAAGGGGTCGCTTCCCCGCAAAACCCCTGGTTCGGCAAACTCAGATTCCTTCCCAATAAAGGCGAAGCCCTCATCGTCCGCCTCCCGTTCGATACCACGGATATCATCAAAAAAGGCGTCACCCTCGTGCCCCTCGGCGATCGGACCTTCTGGGCCGGCGCCACGTTCTCCTGGGATTACCCGGATACTTCGCCCACCCCGGAAGCCCGCGCCCATATCGAATCCCAGCTGAGGCAACTGCTGAAAACGGACTTCGAGGTCATCGATCATAAAGCCGCCGTTCGCCCCTCAGGGCCAGACCGTAGGCCTATGGCGGGTTTGCACCCGAAGTTCCCGCAAGTGGGGATTTTCAACGGCATGGGCTCCAAAGGCTGTTCCCTCGCGCCCTGGGCCGCCGCACAATTCGTGAAGAACCTGGTGAACGGGGCGGAAATGCCGCCGGAAATAGACATTACACGGTTTTTTAATGCCTTGCGGTAGCATTTCCCGCGGGCTTTCTTATCTTTGACCTCCTTTATTAAAAAGACAGCAAACAATGTACAGATCGCATACATGTGGAGAATTGCGCATGGAACATGTGGGCCAGCCGGTAACACTGGCCGGATGGGTGCAGACCGTCCGTAAGTTTGGCAGCATCACTTTCGTAGACCTGCGCGACCGCTACGGCATCACGCAGCTCCTGCTCGGCGAATCCCTCAACGCCCAGCTCGATAACCAGCCGATCGGCCGTGAATTCGTGATCCAGGTTAAAGGCAACGTCACCGAGCGCACCAACAAAAATCCTAACATCCCCACCGGAGATATCGAAATAACCGTTTCGGAATTCAAAATACTCAACGGTTCCAAAACACCGCCCTTCACCATCCAGGATGATACCGACGGCGGCGATGAACTGCGCATGAAATATCGTTACCTCGATCTTCGCCGCAACATCGTTAAACACAACCTCACGCTCCGCTACCGCGTAAACCGCGCTGCCAGGAACTTCCTCGACAGCCGCGGGTTCATGGAAGTGGAAACGCCATACCTCATCAAATCCACCCCGGAAGGCGCACGCGACTTCGTGGTACCCAGCCGCATGAACCCCAACCAGTTCTACGCCCTGCCACAGTCGCCCCAAACCTTCAAGCAGCTGCTCATGGTGAGCGGGTACGACCGGTACTACCAGATCGTGAAGTGCTTCCGCGACGAAGACCTCCGCGCCGACCGTCAGCCCGAATTCACCCAGATCGACTGCGAAATGAGCTTCGTGGACCAGGAAGACGTACTGTCCAATTTCGAGGAGATGACCAAACACATCTTCCGCGAAATCAAAGGCATCGAGTTCAACGAGCCCTTCCCCCGCATGACCTGGGACGATGCCATGAAATATTACGGCAACGACAAACCCGATATCCGTTTCGAAATGAAACTGGTTGACCTCGGCGAAACCGGCCGTGGCAATGGGTTTAAAGTGTTCGACGATGCGGAACTGGTTGTCGGCATCAACGTGACCGGTTGCAGCGAATACACCCGCAAGCAGCTCGATGAGCTCACCGAATGGGTGAAACGCCCGCAGATAGGCATGAACGGCCTCGTGTACATCAAGCACAATACCGACGGTTCCCTGAAATCGTCTGTCGATAAATTCTTCAACGAGCAAGCCCTGAAACTGTTCGCAGACCAGTGCCAGAGTCAGCCGGGCGATCTCATCCTCATCCTCGCCGGTAAGGAAGAGCGCACCCGCAAAGCCATGAGCGAGCTCCGCCTCGAAATGGGCGAGCGCCTCGGCCTCCGTAACAAAGACGTGTACAAGCCCCTGTGGGTGATCGACTTCCCGCTGTTCGAATACGCGGAAGAAGAAAACCGCTGGGTAGCCCGCCACCACCCGTTCACGGCGCCCAAGCCCGAGCATATCCACCTGATGGACGACCTGTCCCAATACGCGAAGATCAAAGCGAATGCTTACGACATCGTGCTGAACGGTACCGAAATCGGCGGCGGCTCCATCCGTATCTTCCAGCGCGACCTGCAGGAAAAAATGTTCTCCGCGCTCGGGATGAGCAAGGAAGAGGCAGACCACAAATTCGGGTTCCTGCTGGGCGCATTCGAGTACGGCGCGCCTCCGCACGGGGGGATCGCTTTCGGGTTCGACCGCTTCTGCTCCCTGCTGGGCGGCAGCGAAACGATCCGCGACTTCATCGCCTTCCCGAAAAACAACTCGGGCCGCGACGTGATGCTCGACGCACCGTCTTCCATCGACCAGGTACAGCTCGACGAACTGGCCCTGTCGCTGGTGAAAAAGTAATATCAAACAGAAAGAATTGACCTATGAAAGCCATATCCACAGCGGATATGGCTTTCTTTTCAGCATATAGAATATGGAAACGACCATTCAAACCATTGCTGCCATACAGCAACTCAGCCTCGCAGACCAGGGCATTTACCAGTTGCGTTTCAATTTCGAAGACGAGTCTATCGCCCTCACTTTCGCCGTGTACGATGAAAAGTCGGACGAAGACCGCCTGTATCCATTTGTGTTCGATCAAACGGCTGATTTACAACTGGATATGGACCTTCGGTCTTTCTACAACCTCCAGATCGAAACCTGCGAACTGATCCATCTCGACGATGGCCGTTACTGGCTGAAAATGGTGGTGTACCAGGGGCACGGCCTCCGCACCGGCCATCTGAACTTCACTTTTGCCGACTGTGCGCAGGACGAAGCCTGACGTTATTTTCTCCATTCCTGAAGAAATCATGTTAATATGATATAATAATTCCCATGAATTATAACATATTAACATATCACTTACATTTAATCTTTAGGAATGGCGTAATATTGCGGGGTGATCCGGGAATAGTGTGGATGGGTTCATCTAAACAATTCGCATGTTTTTAACCAAAAGAAAGCTGCTGTTGGGCGGGATGCTGATTTCCAGTTTGACCGTTTCGGCGCAGAAGACCCCCAAAAAGTATATTGAGCAATTTCGCCCCGTTGCAGTTACCCTCTCCCAGGAAACCGGTGTGCCGGCCAGTGTCATTCTCGGCATCGCGATGCTGGAATCGGGCATGGGCACGAGCAAAAACGCCCGTTTGCTAAAAAATCATTTCGGTATCGTCGGAAAAAACAATCTCGCCAGGCGTGGTTTCACCTACCGCAGCATGTACCGCGAGTACACCAGCGACTCCGCTTCCTATCGCCATTTTACGAAAGTGGTGATGAAAAAGAAGTGGTTCGTGGCCATGAAAGGAAACGACGATTATAATCAATGGCTCGACAAGCTGATCCGTTCCGGCTACTCTTCCGCAGGGCAGGTTTGGGTGAGCAGGGTACGGTCCATGATTAAAAAATACAAATTATATGAACTGGATGATGCAATGAAGCTCGCCAAACTGTAGATTTGCGACTGATTGCAGCGGGAAGACCGCTTATTTCGAATATGCCGACTTATGTCTTCCGGAAATAAACATCCCTATCCGCTCCTTATAACCATGGGCGCCATCGTGGGCCTGGCAGCGGTTTCGTTCCTGAAACCGGTGGTTTCAGCGGGTAATTACACCCTTCGTCCACTCGATATTTTCGCCGATCTGCGTACACCCGATCCCGTTACGGAAACGGTTACCGACACGGCTTTGCTGGCCGCGGCAGACACGGCCCAAGGAGCGGATTCCCTGCACAGGGCGCCCCTCCCGCCGCGGGACTATCTCACTTACCCGGGTATTCTCGATTACGGCTATACGACGGGCCCCTCCGGCGCCGGGATGCACCACTTCGTGGAAGCCCTCCGCCAACTCCGCACCGGGTCCCGCAAGAAAGTACGCATCGCCTATTTCGGGGATTCCATGATCGAGGGAGACCTCATCACCCAGGACCTCCGCGATAGCCTCCAGGCCTACTTCGGCGGCGAAGGCGTCGGGTTCGTGCCCGCCACTTCGGTCGTTTCAGGCTTCCGGACGACCATCACGCACAGCTTTTCTCCCAACTGGACCGACTATCATTTCAAAAATTCCCCGCCCGCCGGCGTGGAGCTTGGCATTTCAGGGCACGCCTTCATGCCCGCCCCCGAAAGCTGGGTGCGCTTCCAGCCCGTCAAACGGCAACGCCTCGACGAATTCGGCGAAGTGAGCCTGCTGTACGGGAAAGGCGCCGGACAGGTAAAGATCAACGACCGGCCCGCAGAACTGCACGGCAATGGTAACCTCAACGCCTACTCGTTCCTCGCCGATTCGGCCACCCGCTCCCTTACCTTCAAATTCGCCGGCGAACAGAAAGTACCGCTCTACGGCGTATGCTTCGAAAGCGGGAACGGGATTTTCCTCGATAATTTTTCTTTCCGCGGGATCAGCGGCATCGAGCTGGGCAAACTCAGCAGCGACATGTGGAAACAGGTACAGTCGGTACGCCCGTACGACCTGATCGTGCTGCATTACGGCGCCAACGTGCTGTTTATGCCCGAAAACACGCGGTTCGACTGGTACGAGCGGCCCATGGAAAAGGTGGTGGATTCTTTGCGGAGGTATTTCCCGCAGTCCAGCTTCCTCATCGTGGGCACGGCAGACAAATCCTACCGCAAGAACGGAAAGTACGTGACGGCTCCCGGTGTGAAGGCGCTGCTGAAAGTGCAGCACCAGTTCGCCGAAGAGAACGGCATGGCTTACTGGAACCTCTATTCCGCCATGGGAGGAGACGGGGCGATGGCGCGCTGGGTGGAAGGCGAGCAGGCGCTGGCCAATAAAGATTACACACACTTCAACTTCCGCGGGGCATCCAAAGTGGGCGCCCTGCTGTATAAAGCGATCATGGATGAATTCAGGCAGGAAGCTATGTAGACGGGCGGTTGCCATGATGTTGCTGGCCGGCGGCTGGCTGGGCGCGCATGCCCAGAAGCTGATGAACGATACGGGATTGTACCCCGTGTACGAATTGCTCGATACGAGCAACAATGCCGTGCGCATCCTCCAGCTCGGCGACTCCCACGTGCAGGGAGGCTTTCTGCCCGATGCCGTGCGGATGGTACTGCAAGACAAATTCGGGTTTGCGGGGCGGGGGTTCGTGTTTCCCTACAACCTGGCCGGCACCAACGGCCCGGAAGGTTACAAATGGAGCAGCAACGCCAGCTGGAACCGGGAAAGAATGGTAGACCGTAATCTCGCCGAATGGCCCGGGCCCGGAGGCATCATGCTTACCCGTGGACCGTCGGCCGCTACGATGGAATTTACTTCCGACAGCGCCATCCATTGGCTGCGGGTCTGGTATAAAGGGAACGATCTGCCTGAAGTGGCCGGCGGGAACGTGTTCGAAGGCAGTAAGGAAGCGCCGGAGCACGAAGTGCGCATCCTGGCAGACAGCGGAACAACGGCCGTTGCGATGCGCTTTCCGGCCATCAGCAGGTTTTATGGAGCGGTAGACGAGCGTGATGGCAAAGGGATTACCTACAGCGCCATCGGTATCAACGGCGCCCAGTTCCAGCAATACAATCTTTTCGACGGCGGTGTTGCCGGCGCGGCGGCAATGATGACGAAGCCCGCGCTGGTCATCTTTTCGCTGGGCACGAACGAGGCGTTCGGCAAAGTAACGGCCGATCAGTTCAGAATGGAAGTAGAAAAGACGATCACGGCCATCCGGGAATACGCCCCCGGTGCAAGGTTCCTCTTCACCACGCCGCCTTCCGGCATGATGAAAATGGCGAGGGTCGCTTACCGCCCGAAAGGCTCCAAGCGCACGAAGTACCGCAACAAATTCATGGCGGTGCCCCAGGCCGCGGTGCTCCGCCAGGCCATCATCGATTTCTGCCGCGAAGAAGGCCACGCCTATTGGGACCTCTTCGGCGAAATGCGGGCCGATAGCCGGTATACCCGCGCCTGGAGCCACGATCATGTCCACTTTAACGCATACGGTTACCGCCTGCAGGGCGAACAGCTCGGAAAAGCCATCCTGCAAGGGTATCGTAACTGGCAACAAACCATACGGAAAAACTGACGCATGTCCCTCGACAACCTGACCTCCCTGCTCCTGTACAACGATAAGTCGCCGATACTATTCAACAGCGGCTTCTTCCTGTTCTTCCTCGCGGCATTCCTGCTTTGCTACCAACTGGTGCGCAACAGCGAACGCGGACGGGTAGCCGTTTTCAGCTTCTTCAGCCTGTACTTTTTCTACCTCGCCTGCGGCAGCTACGTCATGCTCGTCATCATCGCCGCCATCGTGGATTTTTATCTCAGCAACCGCATCCACCGCGAAACGAAGGATAGTGTCAGGAAAGGATTGCTTTGGTTCAGCGTCGTCATCAACATCGGCCTGCTGTTCTATTTCAAATACACGAATTTCTTCATCACCTGCATCAACGACCTCGCCGGCGGGAACATCCATCCCATCCAGGTTTTGCTGCCGATCGGGATTTCGTTTTATACGTTCGAGAACCTCAGTTACACGATTGACGTGTATCGCAGGGAGATCAAGCCGGTAGACAAGTTCATGGATTACCTGTTCTTCCTGTCGTTTTTCCCGAAACTGATGATGGGCCCCATCGTTCGTGCGGCAGATTTCATCCCGCAGATCCGCCGGCCATACGTGCTGTCGAAGGAAGACGTGGGGAAAGGGATGTTCCTCATCATGAACGGGCTTTTCAAAAAGGTGGTCATCTCGGATTTCATTTACCAGCATTTCGTACAATATATTTTCGACGATCCCGCGCGCCATACCGGTATCGAATGCCTGTTGGGCGTTTACGGCTACGCGATGGTGATCTATTGCGACTTTTCCGGCTATTCCGACATGGCGATCGGGATTGCCCGGTGGACGGGCTTCGTCATCCCCCCGAACTTCGACAAGCCGTACCAAAGCAGTTCCATCACGGAGTTCTGGCGGAGATGGCATATTAGTTTGTCGAGCTGGCTGCGTGATTACGTCTACATTCCTTTGGGCGGCAACCGTAAGGGTAAGTTCCGGCAGTACGTGAACCTGATGCTGACAATGCTCGTGGGCGGGTTCTGGCATGGCGCCAGTTGGAATTTCATATTCTGGGGAGGCGTGCATGGCGGGGCTTTGGCGGTCGATAAATTATGGGCCGGCTGGCAGAAAAAACGGCAATGGTTACGGGCCACGCCTTTGCGGGCGGGTCTGTGGAAAATTGGCGGCGTGCTGTTCACGTTCCACCTGGTTTGTTTCTGCTGGATATTTTTCAAGTCGGAAACGTTCGCCGGGGCCTGGGAATTGCTGGGGCAGGTGACGGGGAATTTCCAGGGGCATTTGCTGGGCGAGGTGCTGGCCGGATACCCGGAAGTGTTTATGTTGATGGGTTTGGGCTATTTGCTGCATTTTTTACCGTCGAAATGGGATGAAAAACTGTCGCTGGGCTTTTCCAACCTGCATTGGGCGGGAGCGGCGGCGGTGATGGTGCTGTTTATCTGGATGTTGAACGAGGTGAAGACGCAGGAGCCCATGATGCCGATATATTTACAGTTTTAATGGGTTTTTGGGTTACAGGGATTTAAAAATCAAAGTATATGCGTCTTTTTTCTCATGCGTATGCACAAACGTGATAATATTCGAGTAACTTTGCGACCTAACTTTTGTCATTCAAAGTATAATTTATGCGTACTGTTACACTGAGGAGAGTCGTAGTAACCGGGATGGGAGCCATCACGCCGATCGGTCTGGATGTAAACTCCTTCTGGGAAAACATGAAAGCCGGTAAGAGCGGCGCAGGCCCTATTACCCGGTTCGACACCACAGCATTCAAGACTAAATTCGCCTGTGAACTGAAAGGGCTGGACATAGATGCATATATAGAGAAGAAGGAAGCGCGGAAGATGGATATGTTTACGCAGTATGCCATGATTGCCGCACAGCAGGCGATCGAGAACAGCGGCGTGAACCTGGAGACGGTGGACCGTAGCCGGTTTGGAGTGATCTGGGCGTCGGGGAACGGCGGTATGCAGACCTTCGAAGACCAGATCGTAGAATTCGCGCAGATGAATTTCGTTCCGAAGTTCAATCCGTTCTTCATTCCCCGTTTGATTTCCGACATCGCTGCCGGCCAGATCGCGATCAAGTACGGGCTGATGGGTATCAACTATTGCACCGTTTCTGCCTGCGCTTCTTCCAACAGTGCGCTGGTAGACGCTTTCAACTATATCCGTCTCGGCAAGGCCAACATGATCGTGGCCGGTGGTTCCGAGAGCCCTGTAACACGCGCTGGCATCGCGGGTTTCAACGCTTTGAAGGCGCTGAGCACCCGTAACGACGATCCGCAGCATGCTTCCCGTCCGTTCGACAAAGACCGTGATGGTTTTGTAATGGGCGAAGGTGCGGGAGCGATCATTCTCGAAGATTACGACCATGCGATCGCGCGCGGGGCTACGATCTACGGTGAAATGGTGGGCGGTGCCATGAGCTGCGACGCTTACCATCTCACGGCTACGCATCCTGAAGGGCTTGGCGCGCAGCTGGGCATGAAGGAGGCGCTGGACGATGCGGGGCTTACGCTGACCGATGTGGATTATATCAATGCGCATGCTACTTCCACGCCGCTGGGCGACGTGAGCGAGCTGAAGGCGATCAAGACGCTGTTCGGCGACCATGCGAGCAAGCTGAACATCAGTGCTACGAAATCGATGACGGGGCACCTGTTGGGCGCAGCCGGTGCGATTGAAGCGATCGCCTGTATCATGGCGGTGAAGGAAGATATCGTTCCTCCGACGATCAATACGACCGAGCTGGGAGAAGACATCCCTGCGGGCCTGAACCTGACGCTGGGACAGGCGCAGCAGCGTACGGTGAATGTGGCGCTGAGCAATACGTTTGGATTTGGCGGGCACAATGCCATTGCGGCTTTCGCGAAGTTCAAGGGCTAAAACGCACAAACATAATTGACGATAAAAAGGGCGGAAATACAACTTCCGCCCTTTTAGTTTTTTACGCATTATCAAATCAAATATTCCAAATTCCCCTTCTTTTTGCTAAAATTTTTAGTATTTTTGCTTTCGTTAACCTTCAATCCGAATGCGATGTAGGCTGTTTTATCACAACTTGATTGATTTCCGATTTTTGCCATTGCCTGAGGGGCGGCTATGCTGTAATGCAGTATGGGCGGTTGTTCCGGGTAATTCCTGCGACGGGCTGTAATAGCCGCTGGTGCGCTGCGAGATGCAAGTGCCGAAGAAAATCTGCGCAGGTACGGGAGTGATGGCTGATGTTTGTTCGCGGCGAAGTGTCGCTGCGGGCGGGCAGTGTATTGCACACGAAGTATAAGACAAGCCCGGTATAGATGCGCCGGGTGCGCGGGATGTTTCCCGGTGCTAAGGTCCTGCGGCGGAAGCCTGGGGGGCCGGAGCGGGGAGGATCGAAGCGCGGCTTTGTGGATGGTTGTTCCGGCGTGGCGGGATTCTCCAATAATCGGGAAAGAAAATGAAGCTGGATAAGGCATCCGGGCAAAGCGGCCGGATAAAAGCAAAACAAAACAAGTAATGAAACATTGTAAAACCCTGTTCGTGCTGGTAGCAGCCTCCATTGTTATGTTGACATCGGGATGTGCCCGGCAGACGGTTCACCCGGTACCGATCCGTTATAATTTCCTGGATCATATTCCGGACTACGATCCCATGTTGATGGACACTGAATCTTTGTCCACACCCCATTCCGTTGTGCCCGATACCGCCCGTACGGCGGCTTTCGGGGCAACGAAAAAATCCCCTGTTCCCGTTTCGTACCGGTTCAGGGTGGCATCCGGCCCGGAGGGCGAGCCACAATTGCCCGGCAACACGCCCGGTGGTGAATTGACGGGACCCGCTGCGCAAGCGGTTCCTATGGCAACGATGCATCGCATCCAGCCGATCGCATTCCAATTCAAACCGGAAGCAACACCGGACAACGATCCCATGTTGCTGGAAAGGGAAGCATTGGTGAAAAGTGCGATCGAGCCGACGGAACCCGCTGCGGAAGCTGGTTCCATGGCAACGGTGCATCGCATCCAACCGATCGCATTCCAATTCAAACCGGAAGCAACACCGGACAACGATCCCATGTTGCTGGAAAGCGATGCATTGGTGAAAAGTACGATCGAGCCGACGGAACCCGCTGCGACAGGGGGTGCTATGGCGAAGGTGCATCGCATCCAGCCGATCGCATTCCAATTCAAACCGGAAGCAACACCGGACCACGATCCCATGTTGCTGGAAAGGGAAGCATTGGTGAAAAGTGCGATCGAGCCGACGGAACCCGCTGCGGAAGCTGGTTCCATGGCAACGGAGCATCGCATCCAGCCGATCGCGTTCCAATTCAAACCGGGAGCAACGCCGGATCAGGATCCCATGTTGCTGGGAACGAACATTTCTCCGATCGCGGAAGGAAACATCGCGAAAACAAAGCCTGATCCGGGTTACAGGATGATGCAAAAGCAACCCGCCCCGGTACGTTTCCGCTTCCGGTTGGAGCACATCCCGGATTACGACCCCATGTTACAAATCACGGAATCCGTTGCCAACACGGGTGTGACCCAGCGAATCTCCACGCTGGCGGCCACTTCCACTTCAGTGAAAAGTTATCGCTGAGTGGAAATTCCGACCGGCCGGAGGCGGCGCAGGGAAGTGGTCTCCCCGCTGCCGGAAAGCCTCCGGTCATTTTTTAACGGCCTTTCAAAAGTGTTATCAGTGCGAAGCGCCGATCTGGTAAGCGCCGGACAAATTCCGGCAGGAAAGTAAGCAAGCGGGCGCATCATCTGATGCGCCCGTTGTTGTTGAGCAGGTTATCTGGGATTGGTCAAGTGCTGATGTGTATTTGAGCTACCCGTCATAACGGACATCGCCGATCCCGGCCACATTGCCTGGTATCCGCCGACCAGCGCGTTTTACCCGGCCGGCGGATAAAAATATATGCTAGAATTTGCCGGGATGACCGGAACGGCATTGGTACGACAGCGTTACGGTGCGTATGTGCACACCGGATGCCGGATCGCTGCCGGTACGGTGATCATATGAAATTACCTTTCCACTGCTGATCACGACATTGGCGATCGATTCGGTAGCAAATTGGTAGCCGCCCATATTCCAGGCAATGGTTTTGGGAAGATGGCGGGGCTTGAGGTCAATGGACCCGAATTGTTCCAGCAGGAAGGTTGCAGACCACGTAGGCTGGGAGGATGTGAGGTAATAAATCTGCGCCGGCTTGATGGGTGCGTTGTAATTGTAGGTCCATTCCGTAACGCTGGATCCGTCTGTCAGTTTGAGCACATTGCCATGAGCGTCGCGGATGACCTGTGCTTCTTTGACCACGCCGCCGGGGATCGATTCATTGTAGGTCACTACGAAGCTGGTCAGTTTTTTGGAGGAATTGTACTTGTAGCGGGTACGCGCCGGAATCTCGTTGGGAAGCCCGGTATTGTACCAGGTGGCAGAATCGGGTTGTCCGCAGGCGTTGAACCAGGCATCCATGCGCTTGATGGCCGTGGCGCTGTCGGTCAGCGTCAGCCGGTTGCCGGAATAAGTGATGTTGCTCACGTACGGCACTCCCCAGCCGGTCAGGTAGCCACGGTGTTTAACCGGCCGGTTGTCGGAACCGCGGAAGATTTCGGAGTTGTATTCCGGTCCTTCGGAAACGCGGCTCAGGCCCACCGTGGTATGCAGTGCCGTTAGCTGGCAGTCTGCGGGGTCGGGACAATTTTGTTGCGGGAAATGCGGGTTCTTTTTGCAGGCGAGCAGGGAAAGGCAGGCCAGGAAGAGAATAACAGGGATTTGTTTCATGATGGAGGGATTGTTGATATGAAAAAATGATATAGGGAATTTTGTTGGGCCCGTTTGACCGGAAATGCTGCAGGTTCCTGTTGTTATCGAAAGCCCGGCGGCTAGGGCATTTTACCCGCTGCCGTAACCGCCGGGAAGATGATTCAACTAAAATTTAGGGCCGCCGCTGTAACCACGGCAGTTCCAGGTGAGCGTGATGGTATTGCCATAAAGCCATTCGGTAGATTCTTCGGGTTTGGCCCACACTTCGTAAGACAACAGTTTTTCGCCGCTGATGACGAAGTTGGTGAACATCGTGGGGGTGAAAACGTAACCGTTCATGCAATCCTGCTTCGTTTTGGGCAAATGGCGCGGACGGAAATCGATCAGGCCGAATTGCTCGAGAATGATGGTGCTGGACCAGAAAGCCGTTACGCTGGACTGGTACCCAAACTGCAATGGCGGCGTGGGTTTGGAATAATCGTACGTCCATTTGACGAAGGTCATGCCATCGGTCATTTCCAGTACGTTGCCATGGGCATCGCGTTTGATAACGATGTTGTGAACGCTTTGATAGGGCGTGAACGCGTTGTAGACAGACCTGAACCCGGTGAGTTTTTTGTCGGCGTTGTAATGGTAATATACGTGGTGCGGATGGTCGTAAGTGGTGCCGAGGGCATACCAGGCCAGGGAGTCCGGCTGGCCGCAGGCGTTCAGCCAAACCTCCATTTGTTTTTGGCCGGAAGCGCTGTCTGTCAGCACCATCCGGTTGTCCGGATAGCTGATGTTGTTGACCGTAGGTACCTCCCAGCCGGTGGCATAGCCGCGGTATTTGATGGGGCGGTTAGCGGCATCGCGTGTGATTTCTGCGGAGTTTTCGGGGAGGCCTTCAGACCGGGGGCCGTTCCCCTGGGTGGTGTGCATCACCGTGAGCTGGCAGTTGGCGGGTTCCGGGCATTTTCCGGTATGCGGGGGATAATGGGGCTTCCTGCAGGCCGCGGAAGAGATAGCGGCGAGCAACAGTGCGTAATGGAATGTTTTCATTTCATGCTATGTTTTAACGTGATGTGGGTAAACAGCCTGGGGCAAACAGATCAGTTCGGGTGACATTCAATCTCGGCACGGTTCCACAGCAAGGGCAAGGAAAACAGTTATTTATGGTGAATGAATGGGTATAGACCGGGGATAATCCCGCCAGTGCGACAAAGGCGGACAGTTCGGGAAATATCGGGAGCATGGGCCGTTCATCCGGCAGGGGATAACAACTTGCATTTCGTTCTGGATTTTTGCAGGGTATATAGATCAGCAGGGACTCGGGTTAACAGCACTCCCCCGAAAGGGATGCATAAAATTAACCGGAATGCCGACATGTAGTGTGCCTGTCTTCACATATTTGATTTATTGATATTTATTTTTTCATTATATAATTGGGGAAACTCGGATTTTTCCATCCCTTGGTAAATGCGTAGTTTTATACCCTCAATTTGCGTTCGGGATCTAATATGGCAAAAAAGCAAAAAACAACGGAACAACCGGCTCCCATCGTGCACAGCGATGAAATGATCGAAGTTTACGGCGCCAGGGAACATAACCTGAAAAACCTGGATATCCGTATTCCGAAAAACAGTCTGGTCGTAATTACAGGCATCAGCGGCAGCGGCAAATCGTCGCTGGCGTTCGACACCATTTACGCCGAAGGCCAGCGCCGGTACATGGAAAGCTTCGGGGCCTACGCCCGCCAGTTCATCGGCGATATGGAACGCCCGGATGTAGACAAGATCACCGGCCTGTCTCCCGTTATTTCCATCGAGCAGAAAACGACCAACAAGAACCCCCGTTCCACCGTTGGCACCATCACCGAGATTTACGACTTCCTCCGCCTGCTCTACGCCCGCGCCAGCGAAGCCTTCTCTTATAACACCGGCAAGCGCATGACCCGCTTCTCCGAAGAGGAGATCATGGCGCACATCTTTTCCCATTTCCCGAAAAAGAAACTGGTCATCCTCGCCCCCCTCGTCCGTGGCCGTAAAGGCCACTACCGCGAGCTTTTCGAACAAGTCCGCAAACAGGGGTTCCTTAAAGTACGGGTAGACGGGGAAGTGATGGACCTCAAGGAAAGGATGCAGGTAGACCGGTACAAGATCCACGACATCGAACTGGTGATCGACCGCATCCAGGTGCAGGACGATGCCCGCGTGCGCATCAGCCAGAGCGTCCAGAAAGCGCTCCAGCTGGGCAAAGGGCTCATGTTCGTCATGGACCACGATTCCGGCAAGCTTTCCCAATACAGCCGGCAGCTGATGTGTGAAGACACGGGCATTTCCTACGAAGAGCCGTCGCCCAACACCTTCTCCTTCAACTCGCCCTACGGCGCCTGCCCCCGCTGCAAAGGCCTCGGCACCATTTATCAGATCAATATGGACGATGTGCTGCCCGACCGCAGCAAATCCATCAACGAAGGCGGCCTCGTGCCCCTCGGCGAAGCGCGCGACACCTTCACTTTCAAGCAGGTACAGCAACTCGCCAAAAAATATAAATTCTCCCTTTCCGCGCCCATCGATAAAATCCCCGAAAACGCCCTCAATGTGCTCCTTTTCGGTGACGAGAACGGCAAACTGGAAGTGGACATGGGATTCGAGGAAAACGGTGCCCCCGAGCCATACGCCACCGAATACGAAGGCGTGGTAAATATGGTGCGCCGGTATTTCAACGACACTTCTTCCGACTACGTGCGCAACTGGGCCGAAGGCTTCATGCAGCTTTCGGCTTGCCCCGAATGCAACGGCACCCGCCTCAAGAAGGAAAGCCTCATGTTCAAGGTAGACGGGAAAAACATTTCCGAGCTCGGTGAACTGAACCTCGCCAGCCTGGCCGTTTGGTTCAGCGATATCGAGAAACGCCTGAGCAACAAGCAGAACGTGATCGCCAAAGACGTGCTGAAGGAAATCCGCGAACGCCTCGGGTTCCTGCTGGACGTGGGCCTCACTTATCTCACGCTCAACCGTCCCACCCGCACGCTTTCCGGCGGCGAAAGCCAGCGCATCCGCCTGGCCACGCAGATCGGTTCCCAGCTCATGGGCATCACCTATATCCTCGACGAGCCTTCCATCGGGCTGCACCAGCGCGACAACATGCGCCTCATCGACGCACTGCGCAACCTCAAGGAAATGGGGAACTCGGTGCTGGTGGTGGAACACGATAAAGACATCATGCTGCACGCAGACCACCTGATCGATATCGGTCCGGGCGCGGGCCTGCACGGCGGCCAGGTAGTTGCCCAGGGCACCCCGGCTGAAATGCTGAAGCTGAAAACCGCCACGGCGGGATATCTGAACGGGATACACGAAATCACCGTACCCAAAGAGCGCCGCAAAGGCAACGGGAAGTTCCTGGAACTGAAAGGCGCATCCGGCAACAACCTCAAAAATGTCGGCATTAAGCTGCCGCTCGGTACGTTCATCTGTGTGACCGGTGTATCCGGCAGCGGCAAATCCACGCTCATCAACGAAACTTTATACCCGATCCTTTCCCGCCATGCCTACAACTCCAAACTGATGCCCATGCCGTATAAAAGCGTGAAAGGGCTGGAGGAGCTGGACAAGGTGATCGAGATCGACCAGTCGCCCATCGGGCGCACCCCGCGTAGCAATCCCGCTACCTATTGCGGCTTCTTCACGGAGATCAGGCAGCTTTTTGCCGCGGTGCCCGAAGCCAAAATCCGCGGGTACAACGCCGGCCGTTTCTCCTTCAACGTGAAAGGCGGCCGCTGCGACGTTTGTGAAGGCGCGGGCGTTCGGGTGATCGAAATGAACTTTCTGCCGGATGTGTACGTGCATTGCGAAAAATGTAACGGCCGCCGCTATAACCGCGAAACCCTCGAGATCCGCTATAAAGGCAAATCCATCAGCGATGTGCTGGATATGACCGTCGAAGAAGCCGTGGAATTCTTCCAGGCAGTGCCCTACCTTCACCGCAAAGTGAAGACCCTGCAAGACGTTGGCCTGGGATACATCACCCTGGGGCAATCGGCCGTAACCCTTTCGGGTGGCGAGGCACAGCGGGTGAAAGTGGCGACTGAACTGTCGAAAAAGGATACCGGTAAAACCATCTATATCCTCGACGAGCCCACAACAGGGCTCCATTTCCAGGACATCCAGCTGCTGCTCAATGTGTTGAACAAACTGGTAGACCGCGGGAATACGGTACTCGTGATCGAGCATAACCTCGACGTGGTGAAGGTGGCGGATTATGTAGTAGACCTCGGCCCCGAAGGCGGCGAAGGCGGCGGGCGTATCCTCGCCACCGGGACACCGGAAGAAGTCAGCAAGTGCAAGGAAAGCCATACCGCCCTATTTTTGAAGAAAGAACTCAAGCAATAGGCGAACATGCCAACAGCCCGTTATATGAAATATCTGTTCCTGTTTCTTTGTTGCATAGCGGCCATTTCCGCATGCGACGACGATACCAAGGTGTGCGACCAGGATACGCGTACCTTTGCCAACATCCGTTTCCGCTATCCCGTTCCCGGCAATCCCTCCCAGATAAAAGATACCGTGCTGCCCAAGGTGACGGTGTTTGCCCTGAACAAAGACAGCCTGATCCGGAAGCGCACCGGCCTCAGCGGCATGCAATTGCCGCTCGATCTGCATAACGATACGAGCCGGTTCTATTTCCAGACAGACAGTACGGCGAAGGCCGACACGCTTACCTTTGCGTATAAACGCCAGCCACATTTCGTGTCGGCCGGGTGCGGCGTAGTGATGTATTTCAACATCGACTCCGCCTGGTCTACGAAAAATGTCGTGAAATCCGTGCAGCTCAACGCCAAAAACATAACAACGATTAATGAAATTCACATTATCCTCCATTTTTAGCGCCTGCTTCCTGCTGGTCGCCTGCTGTGCCGTTGCGCAGGATAAAGGTGCTGCCGCCCCGCAGGACAAAAAGAAGGATTCCGCGAAGGCCCTGGTGGTGGAAGTGCCGGCAGGGCTGCGTATCGGTACGGACCTGTCGCGCATTGCGATGCACTTTTTCCAACCCTATCGTACAGACGCCACCATTACCCTCGACGCCCGTTACCGCGACCGTATTTTCTTCGCTTCGGATATTTCCTGGAACCGCACTTCGCATTCGGACACCCTGTACAATTACAAGGGCAACGGCATCGCGATTTCGCTGGGTGTGAATTACAACCTGTTGAAAAAGCAGGTGCCGAAAGAGAATTTCATGCTGTTCGCCGGGATGAAATACGGATTTGCGCTGTTCAACTACGAATTACCGAAATACGAGGTGCCCGGCAGTTACTGGGGAGATTACCAGGGCAGCCTGGCTTCGTCCACCAAAACGGCCCACTGGGTGGAAGTGTCAGTAGGGATGAAAGTGGAAGTACTGAAGAATTTTTACCTCGGCTGGAGCATCCAGGACCGGTTGCTGCTGACGAAGAAAATATCGAAAGGCGATTACCCGCCGATGGTGATCCCGGGTTTCGGTAAAGGTAACAAGGGCAACGTGTTCGATATGCAGTACACGATCTCTTATTTGCTGCCGATGTGGAAAGTGAAGCAGAAAATGAGCCTTCCCTGATAGGATGGAACGAAAGATATGCGTCCCCGGTTGCTGGTCAGCCGGGGATTTTTTTTGGGAGGGATGCTGGTTGGGCGTGGGATGGGATATTTCGATTTGTGGAGAGGTTGCGGTGGATGGAGTAGGGAATGGATGGGCTGATGGGAGTTGCTGGTTTTGGGTATGGGACGTGTTGATTCTATTTGTGGGGAGGTTGTGTTGGATGGAGCGGAAATGGATGGTTGAAGGGTGGGGTGGAATAACAAGGGTTTCAATCTTGGTGATACGGGTTCGAATAAAAAATCCCCGGTCCGTCGGACCGGGGATTTGCATATGTACCTTAGCGATATTATCTGTTAAAGTCGCGTTCTTCGCCGCTGTTACCTTTGTCACGGTCGTACCCGCCGCGATCGCCGCCTCTGTCGAAGCCGCCACGGTCGCCACCGCGATCATAGCCGCCACGGTCTCCGCCGCCGGAATATCCACCGCGATCACCGCCGCGATCGTATCCGCCGCCGCGGTCATATCCGCCACGGTCGCCTCCGCGATCATAACCGCCACGGTCTCCGCCGCCGCCGTAACCACCGCGGTCTCCGCGATCGTATCCGCCGCCGCCACCGCCGCGATCATAGCCGCCGCCGCGATTGCCGCCGTAACCGCCGCCACCGCCACGGTTTCCACCGCCGCCATAGCCGCCGCCACCACGATTACCGCCGCCGTAGCCACCACCGCCGCGGTTGCCGCCGCCGCCGAAACGACCGCCGCCACCGCCGCCGAAGCGGCCACCGCCTCCGCCGAAGCCACCGGGCCGGGGAGTTTTCTTCTCGATGCCCCAGAGATATCCTTCCTTGAAACGGATGATACCGCGAGGGTCGGTGCTGAACTTGCCCCATGCGAAACCGGAGCCCACCTCGCTGAAGCGCAGATCGCCCACCATATAGTAATGGGGAAGGCGGCGCGCGAAGTCAGACAGTTCGGGGTCGTCGGAATAGCTGGCATCGTCGCGGCCGATCAGCCCGTCTTCCCGGTTCCAGATGTCGTTCACGACGATCTCGTGTACCAGGCCGATGTTCGATTTGCGCGGGTCTTTACCGTATTCGTGCAGTTGTTCGAGGAAACCCGTGAGGGAATCCGCCTGCTTCACGATCACAGCGGGAGAATTGCCAACGTAGAACACGCTGCCCCAGTCGCCCTCGGCATCCACGTCCACCACCCAGCTGTTGCCGTAGCCGTCGCCGGCGATACGGATAGAGCGGGGGATGAGGTTGGGGATCTCGAATTCATTTACCGCATCGAAAGTAATGGCGTCCAGGCCGTAAAAGAGGAAACCGCTGGAAAAGGCCAGGAGTTCCCTGATCTCGTCCGGGATATAATTGGTGCGCAATTGATTGCCGATGTCGTCAATTTCGTCTTCGGAAAGCCCGGGGAACAATTCTACCGAGTATTCCTCTTTCTGTTGCGTATAATACTGCTCGTCCAGCATTTTACGCAGCTGTTCAAGTGGCGTCATTTTTTGAATTTATATATAATTATGCTCTAATCATTTCAATATGGGGGATATTATCCTCCAAATACGTACCACTACGCTGTACGAACCCCAAAGATTCATAAAATTTCTGTAAATATTGCTGTGCACTGATCTTAATAGCGATATTTCCCCATTTCTCCTGCACCGCAGCGATCGAAACGTTCATCAGCTCCCGCCCGAAACCAAGATTTCTCGCAAACGAAGCTGTGACCACCCGGCCTATGGAAGCCACGTCAAACTTGATGCCGGGCGCAAATATCCGGGTATAGGCTGCCAATCCGGCATCCGTGCTCCCCATAACGTGGAAAGCCCGCTGGTCGTAGTTGTCGGCATCCTGGTAGGCACAGTTCTGCTCCACCACGAACACTTCGTTCCGCAGCCGCAGCACCTGGTACAATTCTTCGTTGCTAAGCTCGCCGAACGACTTGATTTCCCACCTTATATCCATTATTATACCCTTTTTTGATAATTTTTCACGTTTGGGGGTTTGATTTCAGGGATAGAGTGCCGAAATTGGCCCCCGGAAACCATACAGCCTTTTTGAACATGAGCAGCCATTCTCTCCCATTCCTGTCGATGGACCATATCACGGTCCGTAACCAGCAGTTCACCCTTCTGAAGGAATTCACCTGGCATGTGAACACCGGTGAGCACTGGGCGATAGTTGGCAGGAGCGGGGCCGGTAAGACCAGCCTCCTTCACACAATTATCGGCAAAAATAATGTGATCGGCGGGAGTATCCGACATTATTTTTATGAACGTTACCGCGAGGCCCACCCCATCGATGACCCCTACTTCAATTATCGCCGCCTCGTAGCCATGGTAGGGCGTCACAACGATTTCAGGAACAAATCCAACATGCCGGATTTTTATTACCAGCAGCGTTTCAACTCGATGGACGCCGAAGACGCGCCTACGGTCGACGAATACCTCGAAAACCGCTCGGAAGACCCGCTGCTGGCCCCGCTCAGCATCGGTCCCCTCCGCCATAAAGCGCTCATCAAGCTTTCCAACGGCGAAACCCGCCGGGTCATGATCGCCCGGGCGCTCTTGCGCCAGCCGGCGCTCCTCCTCCTCGATAATCCCTTCATCGGCCTCGACGTGGCCGCCCGCCAGGCCTTCCATGGCATCGTAGACCACCTGGCCGCGTCGGGCGTGGCCGTGGTGCTCGTCACCACCCCGCAGGAAATCCCTGCCGCCATCACCCACGTCCTCGAACTTGAGGGTGGCCGCATCGCCGGCTCCTGGACACGTTCCGAATTCCTGGCGCAATACCGACCGGAAGCGCCGGAAGCTGCCGCAACCGCCATGGACGCGGGGCTCGTGGCATCCCTCACCGAATCCGCCCCGAAATACGATTTCACCTCCATCGTGCAAATGGAAAACATTCATGTGAAATACGGCGAAAACGTAATCCTCGACGGCATCGACTGGCACGTCCGCTCCGGCGAGAAATGGGCGCTCCTGGGGCCGAACGGCTCGGGGAAAAGCACGCTCCTCAGCCTCATCACGGCCGATAACCCACAGTCGTACGCCAACCGCATCGTACTGTTCGACCGTAAAAGAGGCAGCGGGGAAAGCATCTGGGACATCAAGCGGAAGATCGGTTTCGTATCCCCCGAACTGCACCAGTATTTCAAATCCGACGCCACCTGCCTGCAGGTGGCCGCTTCCGGGTTCTACGACACCATCGGCTACATGCGCCCCGCCACGCCGGAGCAACTGGAAACCGCCGGGAAATGGCTGCAGGTGCTGGAATGCCGGAATTATACCGGCGAATTGTTCAAGAACGTGCCCGCCGGCATCCAGCGGCTCGTGCTGCTGGCACGCGCCCTCGTGAAAAATCCGCCGTTGCTCATCTTCGACGAGCCTACACAGGGCCTGGACGACCATCAGCGAAATCACTTCAAAAAAATCATAGAAATGCTCTGCGAACATATGAACGTGACCATGATTTACGTTACGCATTATGAAGAAGAGCTGCCCGCGCCCGTAAACCGCTTTTTGCGCATCCGCAGCGGGAAAATGATATAAATCCGATACCTTTAGACCGTCCAAAAACCTCCTACACTATGCATCCGACCAAACGGCTACTGCCCCTGGCCTGTCTGTTAACCGTATTTGCCGCAGCGTTATTCCTGGCAGGATGCGGAACGAAAGCAAAAGAAGTGGACCCCGCTTTCGCCCGCTACATCGACGCCTACACGTCCGGCATCATTTCCAAACAAAGCGCCATCCGCATCCAGCTGGCCGGAGACGTGAATGTGACCCACGCCGTCAACGAACCGGTTGAGGAAGACGTATTCTCGTTCTCCCCCTCCATCTCAGGGAAAGCTTTCTGGGTAGACGCCACCACGCTGGAATTCAGGCCAGACAAGAACCTCGAGCCAGGAAAACGCTACACCGGCAAGTTCAGGCTCGGTAAAGTGATGACCGTTCCCTCGCAGTTCAAAGTCTTCGAATTCGGGTTCGAGGTCATCAAGCCTTCTTTCGAAGTAGAGCTCCTGGGCCTTAAAACCGCCGGCAACAGCCGCGAGAAAATGCAGTACACCGGCGTGGTGCGGACTTCCGACGCGGAAGACGTGCAGGCCGTGGAAAAACTCGTGACCGTCCAATACGAAGGCGAGAAAACCACCATGAGCTGGCAGCACGACGTCGCCAACCGCACCTATCGCTTCACCATCGGCAACATCACCCGGAAATCCGTAGCGGCCAAACTCCACATCCTGTGGGACGGGACGCCCATCAAATCCGACGTGAAAGACAGCCGTGAAGTGGAAGTGCCGGCTATCGGGGATTTTAAGGTGCTCGACATCCAGCCCCGCTACGAGCCCGAAGAACATGTGCTCGTCCAGTTCTCCTGCCCGCTCCTGCCCACACAGGCGCTGGAAGGCCTCATCACCATCAGCGGACAATCCGACCTGAAATATACCGTCGAAGGCAGTGAAGTGAAAGTTTTCGCGCCGGGGCGCCTGGAAGGGAATTACACCGTGGTCGTGAACGAAGGCGTGCTGAGCGCGTTCGAAGACCGCCTCAATAAAACCTTTACCGGCAGCGTGAATTTCGAGAACAGAATGCCTTCCGTTTCCATCCCCGGAAAAGGCGTGATCATGCCGCAAAGCGGGAAACTGGTCATGCCGTTCGAAGCCGTGGGATTGAACGCCGTAGATGTGACGGTACTGAAAATATACGAAAGCAACATCCCCCAATACCTCCAGCGCAATACCCTCAACGGGGATAACGAACTGCGCCGCGTGGCGGCTCCCGTGGTGGAAAAAACCATCCGCCTCGACACCGACAAATCCCTCAACCTCCGCCATCGCAACCGTTTTAACCTCGATCTGGAACAAATCATCAAAGCCGAACCGGGCGCTATTTACCGTGTGCGGATCGGGTTCCGGAAAGCATATGCCTTGTACTCCTGCAAGGGGGACGATGAAGCGGCGGATGAAGACGGCGAAGAAAGCGAGCGCGAATATTACGGGGAAGACGGGATCGACGAAGACGACGCGTTCTGGCGCCGGTACGACGATTATTATCCCTACGGTTACAGCTGGGACGATCGCGACAATCCCTGCCGCAACAGTTACTACCATTACGAACGCTGGGCCTCGCGCAATATCATCGCTTCCAACATCGGTATCATCGCCAAGCGCGGGAACGATAACAGCATGGTGGTGGCGGTAACGGATATCCGTGATGCGAAACCCATGTCTGGCGTGGATATCAGCCTGCTGGACTATCAAAACCAGGTAGTGTTCACCACGAAGAGCGACGGCGACGGCTTCGCGAAGTTCGAACTGAAGAAAAAGCCCTACCTCCTTGTCGCCAAACGCGAAAACGAGCGCGGCTACCTGAAACTGGACGACGGTTCCTCGCTGCCGCTGAGCCGCTTCGACGTAAAAGGCGAGCAGGTGCAGCACGGGATGAAAGGGTTTTTGTATGGGGAAAGAGGGGTTTGGAGACCGGGGGATTCCCTGTTCCTGACCTTCCTCCTGGAAGACAAAGACAACAAACTTCCCGAAAACCACCCGGTAACGCTGGAGCTGTACAACCCGAAAGGGCAACTGTACAAGCGCATCAATCAGCATATTTCCCTCAACGGGTTCTATAATTTCAACACCCTCACCGATGCCGACGCCCCCACGGGAAGCTGGCTCGCCAAGGTGAAAGTAGGCGGCGCGGAATTCAGGCGCAACATCCGCATCGAAACGGTGAAGCCCAACCGCCTCAAGGTAAAACTCGATTTCGGGGGGCAGGAATCGCTGGTGAAAGACCATCAGCCCAAAGGTACCCTCACCGCGGCATGGCTCTTCGGCGCGCCGGCGCAAAGCCTCAAAGCCAAGGTGGACGTGTCGCTCACCTCATCGCGCACCACGTTCCCGAAGCTCGACGGTTACCATTTCGATGACCCCACCGAATCCTTCTCCACCGAAAACAAAACCATTTTCGAATCAAGCCTCAACGAGGAAGGCTCCGCGCCGGTATCTGCCAGCATCCCCGTCGGGGAACGCGCGCCCGGCGTGCTGAAAGCCAATTTCGAAGTGAAAGTGTTCGAGCCAGGCGGCGATTTCAGCATCGACCATTTCTCCATGCCTTATCATGTGTTCGACTCGTATGTGGGCGTTAGTGCGCCGACGGGGAATAGCCTCACCGGCATGCTCGTCACCGATAAAACACATTCCGTCAGCATCGTGAACGTAGACGCCGGCGGCCGGCTCATCGGCGGCAGCAGGAAAGTGGAAGTGCAACTCTATAAAATCCGCTGGCGCTGGTGGTGGGACGAAAGCGACGACGATATCAGCAATTTCACCAACGACAACTATAACCAACTCATTTCCACCGACCAGGTTACGCTCCAGAACGGCAAGGGCAGCTGGAACCTCCTGGTGCGGCAGCCCAGCTGGGGCCGGTACCTCATCCGCGTGAAAGACCTCGAAAGCGGGCACATCACAGGTCAATCGGTGTATATCGACTGGCCGAATTTCGAAGAACGGATGCAGAAGGAGAACCCCACGGAAGCTTCCATGCTCGTATTCACCGCCAGCAAAACGAAATACAGCGTAGGTGAAGATGTGACGATCACCATCCCCAGCAGCGAAGGCGGCCGCGGACTGATCAGCATCGAATCGGGCAGTAAAGTGCTCAAGACCGACTGGATCAGCACCGAAAAAGGGCAGACCGTCTATAAATTCAAGGCCGAGCCGAACATGGCGCCGAATATTTATGTGAACGTAAGCCTGTTGCAGCCGCATGCGCAAACCGTGAACGACCTGCCCATCCGCATGTACGGAACGATTCCCGTGCTGGTGGAAGATCCGAACACGATCCTCAAACCGCAGATTTCCATGCCGGCAACATTGCGCCCTGAGTCTGCCGCGTCCATTTCCGTATCCGAAGCCGGCGGCAAGCCCATGACGTATACGATAGCCATCGTGGACGAAGGCCTGCTCGACCTCACCCGCTTCAAAACCCCCGACGCGCACGGCGTATTCTATTCCCGCGAAGCCCTGGGCGTGAAAACCTGGGATTTGTTCGATTATGTGATCGGCGCATGGGGCGGCGACCTGGAAAGGATCCTGAGCATCGGTGGCGACGAAGGCCTCAACCGCGGCGCCAGCCAGGCCAAGGCCAACCGGTTCAAGCCCGTCGTGAAATTCATGGGGCCGTTTTATCTGAAGAAAGGGGAGAAGCAAACGCATAATTTCCAGCTGCCGCCGTACATCGGCTCGGTAAAAGCCATGGTGGTGGCAGGGCAGGATGGTGCGTACGGCAGTGCCGAAAAAGTAGCCGCCGTGAAGAAGCCCCTCATGCTGCTGGCCACCGCGCCGCGCGTGCTGGGCCCCGGCGAAACGATCCAGCTGCCGGTGACCGTCTTCGGGCTGGAACCGCATGTGAAGCAGGCCAGCGTGTCCCTCACTTCCAACCCGTATTTCGAAGTGGTGGGCGAAGCCACCAAAATCCTCAGCTTCCCGAAACCCGGTGAGCAACTGGTATATTTCGACGTGAAGATCCGCAACCTCGTGGGCATCGGTAAATTCAAGGTAGTAGCCACCAGCGGCAAGGAAAGGGCGGAAGAAAACGTGGAGCTGGATGTGCGCAATCCCAATCCGTTCATGACCAACGTGATCGAGAAAACGCTGGAGCCCGGCGGCAGCTGGAGCGCGCCGTTCTCGCCGGTGGGCATGGCCGGCACCAATACCGGTGTGCTGGAAGTGTCTACCATCCCCGCGCTCAACCTCGAAAAACGATTGAAATTCCTCATCCAGTATCCGCACGGCTGCGTGGAGCAAACCACTTCCGGCGTGTTCCCGCAATTATCGCTTGGCACCATCATGGATTTGAGCGACAAGCAGAAAGCGGAGGTGGACCGTAATATCAAAGCCGGCATCAACCGGTTGAAAGGTTTCCAGACTACGGACGGCGGATTGTCTTACTGGCCGGGCTCGGGTAATGCAGACGAATGGGGCACCAACTACGCCGGCCATTTCATGCTCGAAGCGCAGGAGAAAGGGTACACGCTGCCCCCGGGATTCCTGGACGCATGGCGGAAGTACCAGCGCAACAAAGCCATCAGCTGGGCGCCGAGCTCTTACAACTTCGCCGGTGGCGACCTCGTGCAAGCGTACCGCCTGTACCTGCTGGCGCTTTCCCGCACGCCGGAACTGGGCGCCATGAACCGTCTCCGCGAATTCCAATACCTCTCGGCCCCCGCCAAATGGCGGCTCGCCGCGGCGTATAAACTCGCCGGCCAGGCGGAAGTCGCCAATTCGCTGGTGCGCGGCCTGCCCATAACGGTGCCGCCCTACACGCAGCTGGGCGGGACTTTCGGTTCCGATCTGCGCGATAAAGCCATGATCCTCGAAACATTGACCATCCTCGGCCAGCGCAATACCGCACTGGGCCTGTTGAAAGAAGTAGCCGCCGAACTGGGGAAAGAACAATGGTACAGCACGCAAACCACTGCATACTCCCTCATCGCCGTGGCCAAATACTGCGGAACGAACAAAGGCAGCAAGATGAGCTTCTCTTATAACCTGAACGGTACGGGCGGGAACGTTAATTCGGAATCCTACCTGTCACAATTGCCGGTGGCGTTTAAGGGAACGAACAGCGTAACGCTACAGAACAAAGGCCAGAACGTGCTCTACGCGCGCCTCATCCTTCGCGGACAACCGGAATCCGGGCAAAACCCTTATGCCGAAAACCAGCCGGATGTAATGTCGATGAGCGTGGATTATAACACCCGCACCGGCAAACCGGTGAACATAGACCAGATGAAACAGGGGACTGACTTTGTGGCCACCGTCACGGTCCGCAACCCCGGCAAGCGCGGTTTCTACGAGCAACTGGCGCTGACGCAGGTGTTCCCCTCGGGTTGGGAGATCATCAATACCCGGTTGATGGGCAACGACAGCACGCTGCGCATGTCGCCCTACACTTACCGCGATATCCGCGACGACCGGGTGTTTACCTATTTCAACCTGGAAGAAGGAAAAACCGTCACTTACCAGGTGCTGCTGAACGCGGCGTACCTCGGGCGGTATTATCTGCCGGCCACGAGCACCGAAGCGATGTACGATAATACGATACACGCATTTGTGCCGGGCAAGTGGGTAGAAGTAGTGAAATAATTTTCTAAACGATATAACAAGGCCGGCGCGGGAAACAGCGCCGGCCTTTCTTTCCTTATGTGGACGCGACTGAAGGCCTGGGCATACCGGAGAAGATGGCGGTTATCGATAGCGGCGCTGCTGCTGGCAGGATATTATTTCCTGCTGCCGCGGCAATTGTTTACTGCGCCTACTTCCTTCGTGATCGAAGACGAAAAGGGCGATCTGATGAGCGCTGCCATCGCCAAAGACGGGCAGTGGCGGTTCCCGGCTGATAAATCCGTGCCGGAGAAATTCGCCAAATGTATCGTGGCGTATGAAGACAAAAGGTTTTACTGGCATTGGGGGATCGATCCCGGTGCTACGTTCCGTGCGTTGAAACAGAACGTGGGCGGCGGGAAAGTAGTGAGCGGGGCGAGCACCATCACCATGCAGGTGATCCGCCTGTACCGCAACAAGCCGCGCACCATCTGGCAGAAGCTCGTGGAAATGGCGATGGCCACACGGCTGGAGTTCCGGTATTCGAAAAAAGCCATTTTGGGATTGTATGCCGGCAATGCGCCATTCGGCGGAAACGTGGTAGGATTGGAAGCGGCGTCGTGGCGGTATTACGGGCGCAAGCCAGATCAGTTGTCGTGGGCCGAAACGGCCACCCTTGCGGTGTTGCCGAATAGCCCGGCGTTGATCCACCCGGGCAGGAACCGCCAGCGGCTTATGGAGAAGCGGAACGCGCTGCTGCAAAGGCTTTGGCGAAACGGTACCATCGACAGTACGACCTGTGCGCTGGCCTGTGTGGAGCCCCTTCCCGACAAGCCCCATCCATTGCCTGAGCTTACGCCGCACCTGCTGAGCCGCTTCCGCCAGGAGTACCGCCTGAAGGGCGAAACCGGCAGCACGCGGCTGAAAACCACCATCTCCGGCGACCTCCAGCAAAACGTCATAGACATCGTGAACCGGCACCACCTCCAGCTGAAAGCCAACGGCATCAACAACGCCGCCGCCCTCGTGCTCGACGTCGAAACCGGCCACGCCCTCGCATATGTCGGCAACGTCTACCATCCCGAAGATCCCGAACTGGAAGCGTACGTAGACATCATCCAGGCGCCGCGCAGCCCCGGCAGCACCCTCAAGCCGCTGCTCTATGCCGGCATGCTCAACGATGGCCTCATGCTGCCCAATACGCTGCTGCCCGACGTGCCCACGCACATCGCCGGATATACGCCTCAGAACTTCGACCAGCATTTCGACGGCGGCGTTCCCGCATCCCGCGCCCTGGCGCGCTCGCTCAACATTCCCGCCGTCAAAACTTTACAGCAATACCGCAGCGACCGCTTCCTCAACCTCATGCGGCAACTCGGTATCACCACCATGCGCAAGCCCGCAACGCACTACGGCTTGTCGATGATCCTCGGCGGCGGGGAAACCACGCTCTGGGAACTGGCCGGCGTGTACGCCAGCATGGCCCGCACGCTGCTGCACCAGGACCATTACAGCGGTAAATACGATCAGGACGACTATCATCCGCCCATGTACCGCGCCACCGACGGAAAGCCGGGCCGCTTCGGCCTTACGCGATTCGGCCTGCTCGACGCGGGCGCTATCTGGTATACGTTCAATGCCATGGAAGAAGTGATGCGCCCGGGCGAAGAAATGCTCTGGCAGGCGTTCGAATCGTCGAAGCGGATTGCGTGGAAAACTGGCACCAGCTTCGGTTTCAGGGATGGATGGGCGATCGGCGTTACGCCGCAGTTCGTGGTGGCGGTGTGGACGGGCAATGCCGACGGTGAAGGCCGCCCGGGATTGACGGGCGTTTCCGCCGCGGCACCATTGATGTTCGATATTTTCAGGTTATTGCCGAACACCGCGCCGTTCCCCGTGCCGGCAGACCATCTCAAAACCATCGCCGTGTGCCGGCAAAGCGGGTACCGGGCCGGAGAATACTGCACCGAGCGCGATTCGCTGCCCGTGCCGCAGGCGGGGCTTCGATCTGCTGTATGTCCCTTCCATCAACTCATCCACCTCGACGCAACGGGCAAATTCCGCGTTACGGCCGATTGCGAGCAGCCAGACCGGATGCAGCACAAACCCTGGTTCGTATTGCCGCCCGCCATGGAATATTTCTATCGCGCCACGCACGCCTACGAGCCCCTTCCGCCATATCTCCCCGGCTGCGCCGTCGAAGACCAGGCCCGCGCGATGGAGCTCATCTATCCCCGGCCCCACGCGCGGATTTACGTGCCCGTGGAGATCGACGGCTCGCTGGGCGAAACCGTGTTCAAAGCCACGCACCGCAATCCCAGCGCCAGGATCTTCTGGCACCTCGACCAGGAATTCGTCGGTGAAACAAAGGATTTCCACCAGCTGTCGTTCCGCCCGAAAGCGGGCAAGCACATGCTGACGATCGTAGATGAGGAAGGGGAGCAGATCCGGTTAGACTTCGAGATTCTCGACAAGTCGAAGGATCAGTAATTGTATTTTTCTTTCCACAAAGCTTTCAGGTAGCGGCGGAGCTCGTCTTCCCGCGCGTTCCTGCCCGGGTCGTAGAACCGCGTGCCGGCTATGGCGTCGGGCAGGTATTCCTGTTCGGAAAAGTTATTGTCGAAGTCGTGGGAATATCGGTAGCCTTTGCCGTAGCCGTGCTGCTTCATGAGTTTGGTGGGCGCGTTGCGGATGTGCAGGGGAACGGGAAGGTCGCCCGTTTGGCCCACCACACTTTGCGCCGCGCCGATGGCCATGTAGGAGGCGTTGCTTTTGGGGGAGGAAGCCAGGTAAGTGGCGCATTGCGACAGGATGATCCGCGATTCCGGGTTGCCGATCATGGCCACGGCCTGGAAGCAACTGGTGGCGAGCAAAAGCGCGTTGGGATTGGCGTTGCCGATGTCTTCCGAAGCGAGAATTACCAGTCTTCGGGCGATGAATTTGATGTCTTCCCCGCCTGCAAGCATCCGCGCGAGCCAGTACACGGCGCCGTTGGGATCGCTGCCGCGGATGGATTTGATGAAGGCGGAAATGATGTCGTAATGCTGTTCGCCCGACTTATCGTAAATGGCCACGCGCTGCTGCGCGATGTCCATCACTTTTTCGTTGTTGATGACGATGGGCGATTCTTCCTGCAGAGTGTCTACCACCAGCTCGAAGAGGTTGAGCAGCTTGCGGGCGTCGCCTCCGGAGATATTGAAGAGCGCTTCGGTTTCCTGCAGGTCGATCGTTTTGGAGGCGAGCCAGGCGTCTTTTTCCATGGCGATGCGGAGGAGTTTACTGAGCTCTTCCGGGCCGAGGGGTTTGAGCACATACACCTGGCTGCGCGAAAGCAAGGCCGCATTCACTTCGAACGACGGGTTTTCGGTAGTGGCACCGATGAGCGTGATGATCCCCTTTTCCACGGCGCCGAGCAGGGCATCCTGCTGCGATTTGTTGAACCGGTGGATTTCGTCGATAAACAATACCGCATGGCGGCTTTTGGCGAGGTCGATCACCTCGCGGATGTCTTTGACGCCCGACGAAATGGCGCTTAGCGTATAAAAAGGGACCTGCAGCGTATGCGCGATGATATTGGCGATGGTGGTTTTGCCCACGCCCGGAGGTCCCCACAGGATCATCGAGGGAATCTTTCCGGCGGCGATCGCTTTCCGGAGAATGCTGCCTTCGCCGGTCAGGTGGTCCTGGCCTACGAGGTCGTCCAGCGTTTCAGGACGGAGTCTTTCTGCCAATGGTGCGCGCATGGTTCTTTTTGATTATACGTCGAAGAAATGTTCGTTGTTCTCGGCCTGCTCGCGGTCTTTCTTCCATTTATTGAGGAAAAAGCTGGACAGCACGCAGTTGATGATAATGGCGGCTGCGTGGATGCCGAAAAGGAAGTTCATAAGAATTACAAACATCCGGGCAACATCCATTTTAGTATATCCGGTTTCTTTAGATGGTTCCTGAATTTTAAAAAACTGAACTACCTCATTAAACGTGAGGAAGTTGAGCCGGACAAGCAAGTTGACAATAAAGATGCCATATATAAATGCTAATATACTAAGCAGTATCAGTTGAATGGAAATGCCAGGATAAGCCAGTGATCCGGGTGATTTTAACATTCGTTGAAGCTGGAGGCATTTAATGTTATGCATAATAATTGTGACGAATATCAACATGTAAGTCAGTACCGGGAACATCACACCCGGGTTGCCCATTACCATGCCTACTAGTCCTGCAAGCAACAAAACCAAAGTCAATAGCCCGAGCGAAATCAGGTTGCCCCAGGTCAAAAACCGAAATAGTCCGAACAGAAGATTCATCCCTTTGCACTTTTTTTAGTCTATGCAAACCTACGAATTTACCTTTTAACACAAACGGCGCGCCGTAAGTGCCGAATCTTCGATAAATTTATCCATCTAAACCTGCAAGCATATGCTATTTATCAACACCTCCGCCAGGCGGATGACGGCCGGGATCCTCCTGGCCCTGTCGGCCGCGGGGCCCGTTGCCGCCCAGAAAGTGCCGGCATTCGATAATTCTTCCATCGACCGAAATATCAAACCCTGCCACGATTTCGACGGCTTCGTCAACAACGGCTGGAAGAAAAACAATCCCATCCCCGGCACCGAGAGCCGCTGGGGCGCCGGTGGTATCCTCGATAAGGAAAACAAGGAAGTCCGCCTCAAAGGCATCATCCAGTCCATCGCCGGCCGCACCGGCCTGGCCAAAGGAACGGAAGAACAACAGATCGCCGATTATTACGCCTCCTTCCTCGACACCGCCACCATCGAAAAACGCGGCATCACACCGCTCGCCAAATGGATCGGCAAGATCAACAACATCAAAACGCTGGCCGATTGGGCCACCGTTGTGGGCGAGCTCCAGAACATGGGCGTGAGCACCTGGGCCGGGTTCAGCGTGGACGCCGATATGAAAGACAGTAAAGTGAACGCGGTGTACGGCGGGCAAGACGGCCTCAGCCTCGGCGAGCGCTCCTATTACGAACGTACCGATGAAAGTACCCAGAACGTCCGCAAGGAATTCGTGGGCCACGTCAACAAAATGTTCGCCCTCGCGGGTTTCCCGGAAAAAGACCCCGGGCAGACGATCCTCGCTTTCGAAACGAAACTCGCCCTGCTGCAGCTCACCAACGTGCAGCTCCGCGACCCGGTGAAAACCTATAACAAGATCGCTTTCCAGGAACTCAATACCCTCGCGCCGGAATTCGACTGGGGCGGGTTTACGAACGTTCAGCAGATCAGGACGGACACCATCGTGCTGCAGAACAAGGAATACATCACCAACGGCGCCAAACTCCTGAAATCCACGCCGCTGGCCACTCTCAAAACCTGGACGAAGTTTCAGCTGCTGAGCGCTTTCGCCGGATATCTGCCGAAGAAATTCGATGACGAGAATTTCCGCTTCTTCGCCACGGTGATGACCGGCCGTAAAATGCAGCGCCCCCGCGTCGACCGCGCCATCCGCTCCACCGACGGTGTGCTGGGAATGCCGCTGGGCAAGCTTTTTGCGAAACAGTATTTCCCCGAGTCCAGCAAACAGAAAGTGTCCGAGATGATCGAGAACGTGCGCACCGTGTATGGCGAACGCATCGACCAGCTCACCTGGATGAGCCCGGAAACCAAGCTGATGGCCCACAAAAAACTGAAAGCCTTCACCTATAAGATCGGCTATCCCGACAACTGGAAAGATTATTCCTCGATCGATATCCAGCGCGGCAAACTGGTGGAAAACATCATCAATGCCACGCAGTTCAAGCACGACGAAACGATCAAAAAGATCGGCAGGCCGGTGGATAAATCCGAGTGGCTCATGACGCCGCAAACCGTGAACGCTTACTACAACCCGCTGAACAACGAAGTGGTGTTCCCCGCGGGCATCCTGCAGCCGCCGTTCTTCAACCCCGATGCAGACGATGCCATCAACTACGGCGGCATCATCGCCGTGATCGGCCACGAATTCACGCATGGTTTCGACGACCAGGGATCGCAGTTCGATGCAGACGGCAATTTGCAGAACTGGTGGACGGAAGCCGACCGTAAGAATTTCGACGGACTGGCGAAACGTTACATCGATTACTTCGGCAAACTGGAAGCTTTGCCAGGCTTCAAAATCAATGGTGAGCTGACGATCGGCGAAAACATCGCTGACCTTGGCGGGCTCACGCTGGCTTATTATGCGCTGAAAAAATCTTTCGAAGGGAAAGCAGAGCCCGCACCCATCGATGGTTTTAGCTGGCAGCAACGCTTCTTCCTCGGCTGGGCGCAGGTTTGGCACATGAACATCACCGATGCCGCACTGCGCAACCAGATACAGACCGATCCGCATAGCCCGGCGAAGTTCCGTGTGAACGGGCCGATGCCGCACCTGGCGGAATTCCAGGACGCCTGGAAATGCAGCGAAGGCGATGCAATGACGTTGCCTCCCGCACAGCGTGTCGTAATTTGGTAATCAGGATAAACGTACAACATACATCAACGGCCAGGATCGATCCCTGGCCGTTTTTTTATGGTATTTTGATGATGATTACGCATTTGAAGAATAATTATGTCAAAATATTGATAGATATCCCATAAGTGAGGTCAAACAGTTACCCGGGCGTGCGTAGTTCTACGTTCCGGATTTTCGGTATTAATACGCTTTCCTGACTTTCCGGAATTCGTGACATTTGTGATGGAATTCATTGGTCTGTAGCCCATTTTGCCAAGACCATCGGCCTGTCCACCGTTGTAACCCCAATCCCCCTGGAGGCCGGTGCAGGTTACCGTACTACCTGTGCCGGCGCCAACGGTCTTAACCCTTTCCCATTTTATTTATTGTTAATCGCTTTCGAGAGTATGTTCCCGACCGAGGGGAACGTTTTTCCCGGCGCGCAAATACTATCAGTAACCGGCAATTAACTGTTAACGCGGGGTCGCGCGCTGTGCTATACTTGTAGTAAATTCTGAGGTTATGAAAACGGATATGAAAAAAGCGGTGATGCTGGCCGCATTGGCGATGGGGACGATGGGCGCTGCCGCGCAGCAGCCCGGCGAATTGTGGGGGAAGAATGCCGATGCGGGGAAAGGTGCCAAAACGAAGTGGTTCACCGAGGCTAAATTCGGGCTCTTCCTGCATTGGGGGCCTTATTCGCACTTCGGCGGAGAAATCCGCGGGAAGCGGTATTACGGCATCACGGAATGGATCATGCACCGCGATAAAACGCCCGCCAACGAATATGCACAACTGGCGAAGGGCTTCAATCCCTCTGAATTCAACGCGGAAGAATGGGTGAACATCGCCAAGGCGGCCGGTGTGAAGTACATCGTTATCACGTCCAAGCACCACGACGGCTTCGCCATGTTCGATTCCAAATATTCGGATTTCGATATCGTGGAAGCTACGCCTTTTAAGCGCGACCCTCTCAAGGAACTGGCGGCCGCCTGCAAAAAGGCCGGTATCAAGCTCGGGTTTTATTATTCGCAGTTCCAGGACTGGCACGAACCTAACGGCGGCGGCAATGGTTGGGACTTCGATAACAAAACGAAAGATTACGCATCCTATTACCGCAATAAATCACTGCCCCAGATCACCGAGCTGCTGAGCAATTACGGCGAACTGGGCATCATCTGGTTCGATACGCCGGGGAATATGAGCAAGGAAGAATCCGCGGAGTTCATGGAAAAAGTACATCGCCTGCAACCCAATTGCCTGGTGAGCAGCCGCGTAGGGAACGGCCTGGGCGATTTCAAGGATTTCGGCGACGGCGAAGTGCCGCCCGGTATTGTGAAAGGCGCGTGGGAAGCGATTTTCACGCATAACGACAGTTGGGGATATTCCAGCTTCGACCAGAATTTCAAATCGCCCCGCGAGATCATCCGCCTGCTGGCGGAAGTGGCGTCGAAAGGCGGGAACCTCATGATGAACATCGGGCCGGATGGAAAGGGGAAGATTCCCGGCCCCTCGGAACAATATTTCCGCGAAACGGGCCGCTGGCTGGAAAAGAACGGCGAAGCGATCTACGGTACCACGTTCTCGCCCATCGCGGAGCAGCCCTGGGGCGTGATGACGAGCCGCCCGGGGAAGCTGTACCTCCATGTGTTCGACCGGCCGCATAACGGAAAAATCCTCGTGCCCGCGTTCACCGGAAAAGCCCTCAAGGCCCGGCTGCTCGACGGCGGCAAGCCCATTGGCTTCAAACAATCCGGCGAAGACGTGTGGCTCACGTTGCCCGCTTCGCTGCCCGATGCGCGCAATTCCGTGATCGTGCTGGATTATAGCGGAACGCTGGAAGAAAGGCACGCCATTCCGCTGGTAGCCGGTGCGCAGTACGAAAGCATCGCTTTGCCGGCGGAGCGCGCGGCCGTGCATGGTGCCGCGGTGGCGACCCGGTTTACGCACAGTTATTATTTCGGGGACTGGAAGCACGCAGTTTGCGCGGCCGGCATGCGCCGTCCGGAAGACAGCATCAGCTACCGCCTTCGTTTTACCGAACCGGGCGATTACAAGATCACTTTGCAATATGCCGCCGACACATCGCACGAAAAGCGGGAAGGTATCGTGGAAATGCAGCCTGATGGCGGCGCGCAGCAGGATTTCCGGTTCCAGGTGTTGCTGACGGGGAAATACGATTCCCACAAGCCGCTGCTGTTCATCGACCAGACGATCGCGGTGGTAAGCGTGAAATCTCCCGGCGAGTGGAGCCTCCGCATCCGGCCGGATGCAGCGGGGAACGAGCTGTTCCGGTTGAAACAGGTGAAAGTGGAGCCGTTACGATAGTATTTTGCCGGCCGGCTGCAATGCCGTTTACTTCTTCGACGCCTGCGGCTGGAACACGACGGTGAGGAGGCCGAGGGAAATGTAGATGATCCCGGAGATGTAGGCTTCCAGGCGGCGGTACCAGGTGTTTTGCTTCATGTATTTACCGAGGCGGCCGGCGGCGAGGGCGTAGGAGCCGTCTGTTAGAAATGCCAGGAAAGTGAACAGCAGCCCGAAGAACAATACCTGCAGCGCCACGTTGCCGTTTTCCGGGCGAACGAATTGCGGGAGGAAAGCGAAGAAGAACAGGGCGCATTTGGGATTGAGGACGTTCACGATCATGCCTTGCCAGAAAATGGCGGACAGCGGCTGCGGCGGAGGCGCTTCCGGCCGGGCGGTCTGCTTCCGCGCATCGGCGATCTTTTTAACGCCGAGGTACACGAGATAGGCGGCGCCGAGATATTTTAGCAGGGAGAAAGCCATGGCGGAAGCCATCAGCAGGGCAGAAACCCCGAGCGACGCAGCGGCCGCATGCACGAGGGTGCCGGCCTGGATGCCGCAAACGGACACGAGCCCGGCTTTGGTGCCCTGTTCCGTACTCCGCGTGATAACGTACAGCACGGCGGGGCCGGGAATGATGAGCAAAATGACGGCGGCGGTGATAAACGCCAGGAGGGTGGTTGCGTCGGGCATGGTAGTCAGGTTTACAATAAATTTACGCTTAATTCATTCTCTGTTTGGAAAATTCTAAATTATTCCTATTTTTGCAACCCCGCAAGGGAACGGTGAGGTGCCTGAGAGGCCGAAAGGACCGGTTTGCTAAACCGGCGTACGGGTCAAACTGTACCGAGGGTTCGAATCCCTCCCTCACCGCAAACTCAACCAGATTTGACTGGAGAGTGTTTGAAGGCTCGGGATGTAGCGTAGCCCGGTTATCGCGCCTGCTTTGGGAGCAGGAGGTCGCAAGTTCGAATCTTGCCATCCCGACAAGTTTGAATTTGCCCTCGCAGTCAAATTCAACGATTTTAAAAAACCTGTCAACCGGCAGGTTTTTTTGTTTTATGTAACCCGGTCCATTTTTCGGATATTCAACTTTCAACCCAATCCATCCCTTACAATTTATGATTACCACAACCCGCTACGATCTCAATTGGCTCAAATCACAAATCCGATCCGGCACCACTCTGAAATACATCTATTTCTGGGGCAACACCGAAAAAAGCGGCGAACTGACGAAAGCCTGCTTCAGCCAATGGTATAATGCTCCCTTTACCGTAGAAGGCATCGAATATAAAACCGCGGAACATTGGATGATGGCTAGGAAAGCACTGCTTTTCGGAGATACTGAAGTGCTCGGCCAGATCATCCAAAGCGTGAAACCCGCAGAAGCAAAAGCCCTCGGCCGGAAAGTCCGGAATTATTCCGAAGCCACCTGGTTGCAACACCGGTATGCCATCGTGGTGGAAGGGAATATCCACAAGTTCGGCCAGCACCCCGCGCTGCGGGAATTCCTGCTCGACTCCGGAGACCGTGTGATCGTGGAAGCCAGTCCGGTAGACGCGATCTGGGGCATGGGGATGGCGCAAGACCATCGGCATATCGCCGACCCGGAGCAGTGGCGAGGGTTGAATCTCCTGGGATTTGCGCTCATGGAAGCGAGGGATTTTCTCAAGACCCAGGAGGCTTAACGTTCGCCCCCGCCAAATACACGACAACCATCTTACTGCGTCGGATGAAGAATTAAACAACATGAAACCTATCGATGATGGAATACGATGTAGACCTCGTTTTTCGGGGAAACCTGCCGCGCCTGAATCTAGCATTTTTGGAGTTTTTGCCAGACAAATCCATCGAAATCATGATGGATGATCCGGCAGATGTGGAGGTGCAAACCGGTGGCGAAATTATGGATGTTTTCCGGCGGCATCCCACTGCGGATTGCATTTTCAAAACGAACGACCTGGTAATCGCCAACCGCAAACTGAAATATGCCTTTATTCATATTATGAGAATGGGCAATACTGTTGAACTGCTGTTGTTTTTTGATGCGCAAGAACTATCTGCACCCACTTTCAAAAAGAACCTGGATTTGCTGGCAGCCTGGTCTGCATCATTCAGGGAAGAATTCGGTTTCGATGAATTTGACTGCCGGATCGATAACGGCGATGCAGACGAGCGATATTTCAATGACCAGGGCACAGGGCCCCTCTATCCGGTTTGAGGAAAACGGGATATTTCCATTTATACGCACATACCGGCCAAAAGTATTGCTACACCTGGCCGGCATACCTCTGATGTTGCATTATTCACTCCCCATCCGGTACAAACGCCACCCCGTCGATCTCCACGAGATAATCCGGATGTGCCAGTCCTGCCACATAAGCCATCGTCACCGCGGGCGGATGTTTCAGCTTCGATAAAAACGGTTGCGCCCCTTCATACCCTTCCTGCAGATTCTGCCCTTGAACGATATGCATCGTCAGTTTCACGAGGTGATCGGGCAGCGCGTTTGCCGCTTCGAGCACAGCGGTGAGGTTTTGCATCACCTGCGCGGATTGGCCTTTGATATCGCCGGGGAAGAGCACCTTCCCTTCTTTGGACAGGCTGTTTTGTCCGCCGAGATAAATGGTGCGCCCCGCTCCCTGCGCCACCACGGCATGCGAGTACGCCGGGTTGTTGTACAGTTGTTCCGGGTTGATATGCTGGATAAGATTTTTCATACCGTTCGTTTTATTAATGTTCCGCATGCAGCCCGATCCGGTTGCCTTCCGTATCCCTGATCACCGCGATGTAACCCGCCTTGATGAGATGCCTTGGCGTAACGATCGATCCGCCGGCAGGCACTACCCGGTTCAGTACGGATTGGATTTCCGGATAGGCGTTGAGATAAATGAGCGTGCCGGTTTCGCCGGGTTTGGCCTGTGGCGATTTGGTGAGCACGCCCGTTACGCGGCCGGATGTGGCCTGCACTACGTTCGGGTCGGAAGGGAAGAAGGTCAGTTCTTCATTGTCTCCCGCCTGTACCGTCCGCATTTCGATGTCGAGGATGGTTTCGTAGAATTTTTTGGCCCGCGGGGTATCGGAAACGGGAATTTCGAACCAGGTGATGACGTTGGTTTCCGCGTCGATTTTTCTCGGTTTTTGCATAAAGTCAGGTTTTGAACCATGTGATGCAAATATGTTGCCAGCCGTTCCCCCCACATACAACTTAACCTTGTTTTAGGTATTATTGTAGCTCGGATGCGCGATCAACCAAATAACGTGGCATGACAGGGGAGGAAACAACAGGCATACAGGACAGCGAGTTGCTTTTGCAGGTGGCAAAAGGTGATGAAAAAGCGTTCACCACACTTTACTGGCAATACAGCGGTGCGTTATACCGGAATTTTCTGCGGATGGTCAAAGACGAAACCATCGCCGAAGAGCTGGTACAGGACCTCTTTTCCCGTATCTGGCAAAAGCGGGAATCGCTGCAGGTGGAAAAAAGTTTCAAGGCTTACCTTTTCCGGGCCGGGTACCACCTCATGATCGATTTCTACCGCAAACTGAAGCGCGACCAGGACCTGTACGGGCACTTCCGGCAGGTGGCTTCAGAGAATTATAATCACATAGAGGAAATTTTCAACCTGAAAGACAGCCAGGCTTTGCTGGCGCGCGCCCTCGATACGCTGTCTCCCCAACAGCAGAAAGCGTTCCGCCTCTGCCGGATGGAGGGCAAAACTTACCGCGAAGCCGCGGAGGAAATGGGGATTTCTCCCCACACCGTCAAGGAATATTTCACCAAAGCCAACCATGCCGTGCGCGCCTACCTGGCCGAGCACATCGATATTTCGCTGGGGTTACTGCTGTTGTATGTGCTGCATCAATCGCTGTAAAATATTTTTTTCTCCATACCCCCCTTCCTGGAAATCCCGAAACGTCTTTATTAAAATGGAACTGTGGAGCCAATGAACGAATATGCCGTTTTGTACCGGAAACTGATGGACAACGACTGTTCTCCCGAAGAGGTGGACCGGCTCGTGGCGTGGCTTTCGGAGGAAGATACGGCCCCTCTTGCCGGGGAGCTCATCTTCGAACAGCTGGACCGCAGCTATGAGGAGCCTATGCCCGAAGACCTCCGTCTCCGCCTGGAATCGCGGCTCCGCAACATTCTGGGGCACGAAGCCATCCCCGCCCGCGAGCCCCGCTTCCGCAAAATGCGCACCTGGGGCTGGGCAGCCGCCGCTGCCGCCATTATCGGCATCAGCGTATGGTTCCTGCAGCCGGAAAAGAAACCCACCGTTCCCTCGGCCCAACTGCTCGAACAGATCAGCCCCGGCAGCAACGGCGCCGTGCTGACACTGGCAGACGGCCGGCAGGTACGCCTCGATTCCCTGGAAAACGATACCATCGGCGCACAAGCCGGCGCGCTCGTGGCCGTAAGGAACGGGCAACTGACCTACGACCCTTCCGCTGCCGCCGGCAACGAAGTACAGTTCAACACTATGGCCACCCCCCGCGGCCGTCAATACCAGCTCCGCCTGCCCGATGGCACGAAAGTCTGGCTGAACGCTGCCAGCTCCCTCCGTTACCCCACCGCGTTCAACGGCAGTGAACGGCGCGTGGAGATTACCGGGGAAGCGTATTTCGAAGTGGCGAAAGACAAAACGAAACCTTTCCGCGCCGTCGTGAACGGCGGAACAACGGTGGAAGTGCTGGGAACTGAATTCAATATCAACGCCTATCCAGACGATAACGAAACGAAAACCACGCTGTTGCAGGGTTCCGTGAAAGTGGTACGCACCACCGGTACGGTAACCCTCGTGCCTGGACAGCAGGCGAACGTGAAAAACGGTGTCGCGGTAGTACGGGAGGCGGATACGGACAAAGCCGTAGCCTGGAAAAACGGACTGTTCGATTTTGATGGTATGCCGCTGGAAGAAGCGATGCGGCAGCTGGCGAGATGGTACGACATCACGATCGTATACGAAAAAGGCGTTCCCGATATCCGTTTTTACGGCGCCATGAGCAGGGACGTGAGCCTGGCCGGAATGCTCAAAGGCCTGGAGGGAGCGGGTGTCCGCTTCAGGATGGAAGAGGGCAGAAAGCTGGTCGTTTATCCATAAACTGTTATCCGAAAAGATGCCCGGCGGGCTGTAAGGTTTGCCGGAATGGGGATGCCCTGAAAAACAGAACCGGAAGCGGGTCGAAGCGCTTCCGGTGAATGTCGGGCTGAACTGAAATCACAGACTGGTAATTTTTTTCAACCAAACTCATGCAAGTTATGCAAAAAACTGCGAATGGGTATGGCGCCTCCGTGTGCGCCGCCCATGGCCGGCCCGTAGCACGCCGGTTACCGACCAGTATTATGTCTGCGGTGTTGCCGCGAGCAGTGGCGGGGCGCCGCGCCCACAGCAAAGTATTCGTTCTGGCGATGAGATTGACTTTTTTCCTGCTGACCGCAGCTTTCCTGAACCTCCATGCCGAGGCCGTTTCCCAGACGGTAACGCTCTCCGGTAAGAACATCCCGCTCGGACAGGTTTTTTCTGCCGTGAAAAAGCAAACGGGATTCGTGGTGTTCGGCAACAGCACCCTGTTCTCCAATGCCCGGCCCGTATCGCTGCAGGCGCAAAACATGCCGTTGCGCAACTTTCTCGATCTCGTGTTCGAGCGCCAGCCGCTCACTTATCATATCGACGGCAAAACCATTTTCGTGGCTGCCCGTCCTGTCCGTGAAAACCCCGCCACTACCGCCGCAGGTCCCGGGGAAGGGGCGCAGGCTCCTTCCGCCGCGGAGGTTTCCGGCATGGTGCTCAATGCCGATATGGACCCGCTCGCCAATGCGTCCGTCATCGTGAAACGCACCGGCAAAGGAACGCTCACCGATGGCGGCGGAAAGTTCTCCCTCAAAGGCATCGATCCCAACGACGTGCTTGTGGTCAGTTATCTCGGGTATATGACCGGGGAATACCCGCTGAGCGGACAGAAAGAGATCATGGTGATCATGCAGGCGGCAGACAATCAGCTGGACCAGGTCATCGTCCAGGGATATGGCAAAACCACCAAACGTTCCGCTACAGGTAACATCGCAAAAGTCGGCGCGGAAGACATCGGCCGGCAGAATAACATGAACCCGATGATCGCACTGCAGGGAAGGGTCCCCGGCCTTTCCGTGACGCCGATCGGCGGGGGCGCGGCGGGCCGTGTGCGCATCGAGCTGCGGGGGCGTAAGAGCATCAACGGCGGCTTCACCAGCGATCCGCTCTACATCATCGACGGCGTGCCGTTGACCCTGATGGAGCGCACGGGCAGTTATGAAGGCGGTTCCGGCGGCGTGATGCAGGGCGATGTGGGTACGTCCAACGGCGGACAAAGCCCTTTCTTCAACATCAACCCCAACGATATCGAAAGCATCGAAGTGCTGAAAGATGCGGATGCAACGGCGATCTACGGTTCCCGCGGCGCCAACGGGGTCATACTCGTCACCACCAAAAAAGCGAAAGTTGCGGGGCAGTCCGTTTTCGATGTGAATATCTCACAGGGCATGAACATCATCGACCGGTATTGGGACCTCCTAGATACGAAAGAATACCTGGCCTTGCGCCGCGAAGCGCTCGCCAACGACGGCCTCATCGCCAACCCCGCCACTGCGCCCGACCTCACGGTTTGGGACACAACGCGGTATACCGATTGGCAGAAAGATATGTGGGGGAAAACCGGGAAGATCACCAAAGCCATGCTCTCCCTCAGCAGCGGCGGATACAACACACAGTTCAGGCTCAGCGGGGCGTACGAACGGCAGGAAGAGATATTGTCGACCTCCGGCTCCAACGAAAGGATCAGCCTCGCCACCAACATCGGGCATTCATCCATCAGTAAAAAATTCAGGTTGCAGTTCAGCAATAACTATTCCTGGTCGAAAGTGGATACCCGGCCCACCGTTCCCGCATTCACCATCGCGCCCAACGCGCCGGCTATCTATGGTGCCGACGGCAAGCTGAATTACAAGGAATGGAACGACGCGGGCATCGGCAGCAATTTCCCTTTCCAGACACTGGAAGCGCCCGCCAGCTCGGGAACGCACCTGCTCACCAGCAGTCTCAACCTGCATTACGAGCTGCTGCCCGGATTGTCCATTTCTTCCAACATCGGTTTCAACAACATCCAGAACAGTGTACAGTCGCTCCTTCCGCTGGCGGCGCAAAACCCGCTTTCTTTCCCCATGGGCTGGCATAGTTCCGGTTCCAACAACATCACCAACTGGATCGTGGAACCGCAGGTCAATTATCACCACAATATCTGGAAAGGCAAGCTGAGCTTGCTCGCCGGGGCCACTTACCAGTACAATACGACGAAGGCGAATACTTATGTGGGATATGGATATGCGTCGGATGATTTCATCGAATCCATCCAGCTGGCGCCCTATCACCTCGTTACCGCCTACTACGGCCAGTATAAATACGCCGCCCTGTTTGGCCGGGCCACATACAACCTGATGGACCGGTACTTCCTGAATGTGAACGTTCGCCGCGATGGTTCTTCCCGTTTCGGGCCGTCTAACCGTTACGGCAATTTCGGTTCGGTAGGGGCGTCCTGGATCGCGTCGGAAGAAGCGTTCGTGAAGTCCTGGATGCCGGAAGCCGTATCGCTCCTGAAAATCCGCGGCAGCTACGGCATCACCGGCAGCGATAACGTAGGCGATTACAAATACCTCACGCAATGGTCCAACACCGTCAGCAACGAATTCATGTATCCGTATGATGGCGTTCCGCCGCTGACGAGCCAGATCGCCGTCAACCCCAATTACCACTGGCAGGCGAACAAAAAATGGGAAGCGGCGCTGTCTGCCGGATTCCTCAAAGACCGTATCACGCTGGAACTGGCATATTATAACGAACGCTGCAACAACCAGCTCACGGAATTCCCCACGCCGATCATGACCGGTTTCAAATCGGTAGTGGCCAACTGGCCGGCGAACGTGGAGAACAGCGGTGTGGAAGTTGCGCTGAACGCTACGCTCATCCAAACCCAAAAGCTCCGCTGGACCGCCTGGTTCAACATCTCCCAAAACCGGAATACGCTCGTTTCCTATCCCGGCATCGAACGGTCGCCGTATGCCGCGCAATACCTGGTAGGCCGTTCGCTCAACACCCGCTACCTGCTCCGCAGCCTCGGTGTAGACCCGATGACGGGCAGGTATGTGTTCGAAGACGTGACGAAAGACGGTACCGTTAACATCGACGGCAGCCAGCAGCCGCTTTCCGGGTTCGACGACCGTGCGGTGGCACTCGATCTGTCGCCCAGATACTTCGGCGGTTTCGGCTCCGGGCTGACGATCGGCGGGTTCGACATCCACGCCGCATTTACCTTTCGCCGCCAATGGCAGACAGACGCCGTGTTCATGGCAGACTATCCCGGGAAAATGAACAATCAGCCGCGAGAGCTGCTGGGCAACTACTGGCAGAAGCCCGGCGATCAAAAGAAATTCGCGGCGCTGAGCACCAAAGACCAGGCCGGGCATAACCTGCTGCGCGATTCCGACGGCATATATACGGATGTGAAATTCCTCCGCCTCACGAACCTCACCGCCGGCTATTCGCTTCCCGAAAGCTGGACGAAAGCGGCCCGGCTGAAAGGGTGCCGGTTCTTCGTACAGGCGCAGAACGTATTCGTCATCACCAATTACAAAGGCCTGGACCCCGAGTCGTACGCCTTCGGCATGATGCCGCCGGCCAAAGCATTCACCGGTGGCGTATCCATTCAACTATAACCTGATCTTCATGCAACACAGATATAACATCCGAAAGATATTATTGCTTGCCGTCGCGCCCGTTGCACTGGCCGCGGGCGGCTGCGACAAACTGCTGGACATCGACCAGCCGATCAGCAGCATCACCACGGCGAAAGTGTTCGATTCGAATGAAAAAGCGATCTCCGCCATGGCAGGTATTTATACCAAAATGGTGAACGGTGAGCAGGTGGAAGAACCTGCGTTTTCCTCCATCGGCGGCGGTGTGGTAAGTATCCTGGCGGCGATGTCGGCCGATGATTACCGCTTCGCGCAAACGAACAACAGGCCTGTCCAGGATTTTGCCGCCAACCGTTTGTCGCGGGAGATGAGCTCATCCGTGACCTATAAAATGTGGGAAGCCGCATACAAGAATATTTACGATGCGAATGCGGTGCTGGAAGGCATTGCCGCTTCCACGTCGGCAAAACTCACGAGCGACGTCCGCGTCCGGCTGACGGGAGAAGCGAAGTTCATTCGCGCGTTCGTTTATTTCCAGATGGTGAACCTTTTCGGTGATGTGCCGCTGGTGTTGACGACCAATTTCAACGAAACGCGCCTCATGCCCAAAACGCCCGCTGTCCAGGTGTGGGCGCAAATCCGGACGGATCTGCAGCAAGCGGTGGAATTGTTGGATGAGGATTACGGCACGCAATCCGGCGAGCGCATCAAACCCAATAAATCAACCGCGAAAGCCATGCTGGCGCGCGTGTATCTCTACGATCAAAACTGGCCGGGCGCCGCAACGCTGGCGAAAGAAGTGATCGAAAATGCCAACTACGCCCTGGCAGGGCAGCCCGGCGATGTGTTTTTGAAAAACAGCCCGGAGGCGATCTGGCAACTGAAGCAGGATGCTGCGCATCGGTATATCGGGAACGCCAGTGCCGAAGGCTCGCAGCTGCTGCCGACCCCCCTGGCTACGGGAGGTTTGTATTGGTACCTGACCGATGAGCTGCTGGCGGCTTTCGAGCCGGGAGATTTGCGGAAAGCGCAATGGAGCGGGCCGAATACCTTCACCGGGACCGTGAAATATTATCCTTACAAGTACAAAACCGGCAAGCATTCGGCCGTGGCCGGCGGGGAACTGACGGAGTACAACATGATGGTCCGCCTCGCGGAAGTGTATCTGATCCGTGCGGAGGCGGTGCTGAAAGGCTCGCGGGACAAGACGGAAGCCCTTCGCCTTGTAAACCTCCTGCGCGCCCGCGCGGGCCTCACGGAGCCGTTGCCCGCTACGCTGACGGATGCGGAAGTGGAAGCCGCCGTTATGCATGAGCGGAGGGTGGAATTATTCGGTGAATGGGGCCACCGCTGGATGGACCTCCGCAGAACAGGCGCAGCCCGGGCGGTATTGTCGGCCTGCAGCTGGAAGCAGCCATGGGCGGGCGATTACCAGTTCCTCTATCCTATCCCTCACAACGAAATGCTGAACAATCCGAACCTGCAGCAGAATCCCGGCTATTAAACATTACGACATGAAAAAAATTGCCTGTATACTCATAGCCGCCCTTGCCGCGGCCTCCTGCGGGAAAGACCGTAGTGCTCCCAGGCCCGCGTTCCTGCGTATCCACAACGCAGTGACCGACGCGCCGCAACTTGTGACCGATTATGGTATGGACCCGTCGAAAATGTATTACCTGGACGTTCAGCGGTTGATGTACGGTATTCCGTCGGACCATGAGCTCACGGCATATGTGGCGGGAACGCATCGCCTCCGGCTGTTCGCATTTCCGGATACTGTGAAAGCCATGGCGGCTTTGCAATTGGAACTGGCCGCCGGGCAGATGCAGTCGGTGTTTGTCAGCGGAACGAAACAGCACCCCGACCTGTTGCAGATTTCCGAGCAGCTGCCGTGGCACCGGTTGGCCGACAGTACATTTGGACTGCGGTTCATGCATTTGTCGGCCGGGTTGCCCGACATGAAAGTGGAGATCAACGGAAAGGAAACCGCCGCGGGGCTTGCTTACCGCGGGTATACGGGGTTCCAGGTAATGCCGGCAAATGCCGCTGCCGGAGATATGACCGTACGTTTCATTTACAGTTCCAGCGGTGTAGAAGCCGCGCGATATATCGTTACCGCACCAGGCAGCAACGTGGAAACCAATGCCTGGCGGAACAAGAATTTTACCCTGGCGCTCATCGGTGATGCGCAGGGCCTGTCAGTAATGCTGATACCGCATAAATAGCAGAAAAACAATAAACCATATGACGCGATTCATTAATCAGGCAGCATGCCTTATGCTGCTAACGGGGACCTTTTTCGGTTGTGCGCCGACCGATTCGCCCGGGGAAAGAAAGAAACTGCCGAAGATGATCGGCGGCGGAGTGGAGTGGGAAAGTGCCGCCAGCTTTGCAGATGGCGGTATTTCGATAGCGCCCGGGAACCGGGGTTTCTCTTACGGCGATACCCTCGTGGAAGGCCGGCGCTTTTATTCCGTGGCCCTTTCCGGCGGAGGAGCAGACTCCATGGCGATGCAACTGGTGAAGATGTATGAGCCCTTTGCGCCGGGAGCCATCCAGATACTGCAGCAGCAAGGGTTCAGCGGCGTGCTCGTAGATCTCCGCGATGGCCGCGGCGCCGGCTTCCGCAGCGAAACCTTCCTGGCCACCAGCGCCTTCGGACAATCGGCCCCGCTGATTTTCCTCTACGACGCAGGATCATCCGCCCGCGCATCCGCCTACATCCAGAAACTGCATCAATTACCCGGTATCCAGGCCAGCGCCCGGATGCAATAATACCCATACGAACCAGCTATGAACATACGTTCCATTATGCTCGCCGGCGCACTGCTGGCGGTTGCGGCGCAGGGACGCGCTCAAACCGTCCCCATCCCGATCCCCGCGGAATTCATCCCCGGAGAAGTGAAAGACACGACCAAAAAGCCGGCCGCTCCCGCAGCGGACCCGCGCAATACCATCAAGCCTTTCAGCGAAGTGGTCACTAAAGAATATATCACGCGGAGCGGCCTTTTCACCGTTCACCAAAACCGCGACACGTTCTATTTCGAAATCCCGGAAACACTGTTGGGGAGAGATATTCAGGCTATCAACCGGCTCGTGAAAGGCCCCGGCGGCGCCAATATCTACAGCGGCGAGGAAATCGGCCATCAAACCGTCCGTTTCGTGAAGAATGACGCAGACTCCACCATCCGGCTGATGTATATTTCCGTGATGGGGATGGCGGACAAAGACCAGCAGATCTACAAATCCGTGGAAGCCTCGTATTACAACGCCGTGGCCGCCGTATTCCCCATCAGGGCTTACGGGAAAGACGGCAAAAGCTTCGTGATCGATGCGGGCCCTTACATCAAAAACGCCATCGGGCTGTTCAATGATGTGAATGACCAGTACAATTCGAAAGTGGTAGACAAAAATACCTTTAAGGACATTTTGGTGGAATCGGTGAAAGCCTACCCCATCAACATGGAATTCCGCATCAGCAAAAACGGCAGCGCCAAAGGCAACAGCGATTTCGGCATTCCCGCCAATGCGCCCGCTTCCGTGGTGACGAACACTTCCTTCATCCTCCTGCCCGAACAGCCCATGGTCCAGCGGGGCCTGGACAAGCGCGTGGGTTACCTGGCCGATTACGCTTTCTACTTCGCCGACAACCAGCAGCGAACGGAAAAGCGGAACTTCGTGCACCGCTGGCGCCTGGAGCCGAAGCCGGAAGATATGGCGAGGTATAAACGCGGCGAACTGGTGGAGCCGGCGAAGCCCATCGTGATTTACATCGATCCCGCTACGCCGAAGCAATGGCGTAAATACCTCATCGCCGGGGTGAACGACTGGCAGAAGGCGTTCGAACAGGCCGGATTTAAAAATGCCATCGTAGGAAAAGAATGGCCCGAATCGGACAGCATCGACATGGACGATGCGCGCTTCTCCTTCATCCGCTACCTCCCTTCCGATATTCCCAATGCATACGGCCCCAATATCCACGACCCCCGCAGCGGAGAAATCCTCCAGACGCATATCGGGTGGTACCACAACATCATGAAGCTCCTCCGCAACTGGTACTTCATCCAGTCGGCCGTGAACGACCCCCAGGCCCGCAAGCCCCGCTTCGACGATAAGCTCATGGGCGAACTGGTCCGTTTCGTATCCAGCCACGAAGTAGGCCACACCCTCGGCCTGGCGCACAACTTCGGCAGCAGCAGCCGTACGCCGGTAGACAGCATGCGGAGCAAAAAATACCTCGCCAAACACGGGCACACCGCCAGTATCATGGATTACGCGCGCTTCAACTACGTGGCGCAGCCGGAAGACAATATCCCGCAGGAACTGCTGTTCCCGAAGATCGGGGAGTATGACCGGTGGGCCATCGAATGGGGGTACCGCTTCAACGGCGCCAAAACATTCGAGGAGGACAAAAAACTGATGGACGCGCTCACCACGCAACGGCTCGCGCAAAACCCGCTGCTGTATTTCGGCGACGGCGAGAAGTTTTCCTTCGATCCCCGCAACCAGCGCGAAGATCTGGGCGACAATCCCGCCAAAGCAGGCAATTACGGCATCGAGAACCTGAAACGCCTGCTGAAAAACTTGCCTGAATGGACGAAGGAAGAAGGCGGACAGTTTGAATCGCTGGAAGAATTGTACGCGGAACTGAAAGGCCAGTTCACCCGCTACCTTTCCCACAACGTGGCCTACATCGGCAGCAAAACCTGGACGCCGCGCAGCGAGCGCGCACAGGGCGAAGTATTGGCACCGGTATCGAAAGCCCTCCAGCTGGAAATCCTTTCCTTCTTCGACAAGCAGGTATTTACACCGCCCACCTGGCTGCTGGACCCCGCGGTGACGATGATGATCAATCCGCCGGCGTATCCCGATTTCGTGGAAGACATCCAGGTGAAAACCCTCAACTCCCTGCTCGACGTCGCCATTCTCACGCGCCTGCTCAGCCTGCGCAACCAGTTTGGCGACAAGGCCCTGCAACCGGAAGAATACCTCGCTTCCCTCCACAACATGATCTGGAAAGAGCTTGCCACCGGCAATATCACCAGCCACTATCGCCGCAACCTGCAGAAAAGCTACGTGGGCGCGTTGGGTACGATCATCATGGGCACATCGGCAGACTTTACGGAAAACGATGCCTTCTCGCTCGTGCGCATGGATTTGCTGGATTTGCAGAAAGAGATCGAAGCTGCGATCCCCAAAGCTACCGACCGCTTCAGCAAAATCCACCTGGAAGATCTGCGCCAGCGTATCCGCGATACGTTCGAAGCGGGTGGTAAAAAGAAATAAAACAGTTGTTTAACAGAGGGGCCCGGTGTGTGGTCAACCGCCGGGTTCCCTATTTTCGTATGGCACATCATGCACCAGCTACTGCAACAATTGGGGCTAGAAACAGCCTGGACGATGGTCCGTTATTTTCTTATCGCCGGAACGGCCTTTCTCGTTTTTTACTGGATGCTCGCGCCGAAGCTCGGTGCCAGCAAGATCCAGCAACGGAAAGCACGGCGGAACGATTTTTTCCGGGAGATCATGCACTCATCTTCCTCCAGCGTGATGCTGGCGGCAATGGCCATCCTGGCATTGTCTGACGCCGTGCGGCCGTATACGTTCGTATATACCGGAATGAACGACTATCCTTTGTGGTGGTTTGGATGGAGTGTGGTGCTGGCGCTGGTGGTGCACGATACCTATTTTTACTGGATGCACCGCGTGCTGCATCATCCGAAACTATTCCGGCTGACGCACCTGGTGCATCACAAATCGACGAATCCTTCCCCATTCACTGCATATTCCTTTCATATACTGGAGGCCATTGCGGAAGGGGGCGTTGTGCCGCTCCTCGTATTTACCATGCCGATGCATCCGGCGGCGATCAGCCTGTTCGCGCTGTCGTCGCTCGTCATCAATGTGTACGGTCATTTAGGGTACGAGATCATGCCGAAGTTCTTCCGGCGTACCTGGATGTTCGAAATCCTCAACACATCCACGTTTCATAATTTCCATCACCTGAAGTTCAGGGGGAATTACGGATTGTATTTCCGGGTGTGGGACCGGTGGATGGGGACCGAACATCCCGATTACGTTGGCGAGTACGATCGCATACAGGCGCGGCGGTTCGGCCCCTCCCGCATATAAAGTCCACGTAAAGATCCGGCATCCGTTTCCGGACGCCGCATTGCAGGAAGCCTCCCCGGCTTCCTGTTTTTCGTTAATCCCGGATGGGCCACTTCGTATAAAATCCCGTCAGCTTGTATTCCTGGCCCACTTTCCCGAAAATGAACGCGAAATAAGTATCCGAGCTGCCGTCTTTTTCGGGGAATTGATGATAGACTTCGTAAAGCGGTGCGGAGCTGTCGAGCCCAGCGCGGAGGCGGCTGTAGTAGTCATCTTCGCTGCCCACTGCGATCTCGCGGACTTCTTCGCCATTTTCCTTTTCGAGCGCGGATTTGATCTCTGGGCTGAAGATGTTGTCCTTATATTTCGGGAACCGTTTTTCGGTCAGTTTTCCGGAAACCGTGTCTGCCGTGCCGTTGCGGAGATCTTCATCGCTCCACTTGGGGGCCGTCTGCAGCGGGAACCGGATCATCTTTTCCAGCGTGGCGTGGTCACCGGCGGTGGCGGCGGTGCGGAATGCCGCGAGGGTGGTGCGGAACAGCTGTTCGTTGGTGCTGGATTGCTGTTTCGGGCCGCCACCGGGCATTTGCGCGAGCGTATCTTCCATTGCCGGAACGGCGGTCTGGGACGTTTGTTTCGGTTCCGGTTGACCGCAAGCCGCCAGGGCAGCGCAAGCGAAGATGGCTATCGGTAAGTTTTTCATGCGGATATGGGTTTGATGCTTCCCTTAGCGCTGCAAATTCGGTGCCTCATGCGGCCGGCCTGCTTTCACGACGAGCTTCCAGCGGAAGGTTTTTACTTCATTTTCTCCCCAAACAGCCATGAGCGGAGCCGTAATATCTTCCGCGGGATGCCGGCCATGGTCGGCGATATAGCGTTGCGTGGCCGACCAGGTGTCGAACAGCCCGAACAGATCGCTGCGGGAGAAAGATTTTTCCACATAGAAATCCGGAGCGGCGATCAGCGGGAAGGGAAACGGGATATCCGCGTACCCTTTTTCGATCATGCGGTTTTCCGGCAGCCAGTAACTGCCGAGCGGGCCTTCGTGCAACTGAAGCACCAGCGCGTCGATCTCCGGTGAAATTTCCGGCAGGCCGTACGTCCATGCGGCGAACAGCCCCCCGGGCCGCAGGACCCTCGCCACTTCCCGGAAATAATCTTCGAACCGGAACCAATGGAGTGCCTGGCCGACGGTCACCAAATCCGCCGACGCATCCGGCAGCCCGCAATTTTCCGCGGGCTCCACGGCGTAGTGGACGCGATCGTGTGGCGCGGCATGGGCGATCTGTTGCGCACTGGGGTCGGTGGCATACACATTTTCGTAAAATCCGGCGAGGTGAACGGCGCATTGGCCGTTGCCCGTACCGCAGTCCCAGGCCTGGGCATGCCCCGGCGTTAGCGAAGCGAGCCAGGCATAGAGCGCCGGCGGGTAATCCGGACGGAATTTCGCGTAGCTGGCGGATTGGACGGAGAATAAATCTTTAAATGTCATGGTTTCTTTTTGGGATGTATGAGCAAATCGATGGTTTCCTTTGGGCGGCGTTCACGAAAGTAACGATCGTTTTCTGTCGCGAGCGGAATAGGGGCATTCCAGGGAAATTTTCAGAAAGTTCGGAAAAAAAACGGGTCGGGGTGTAGGGGGAGGGTACGATTCCAGTACATATAAGTACAAACCTATGGACAAAAACACTTTCATTCTGTTGACCGACCGCTACCTGGACGGTACCGCTACCGAGGCTGAGAAACGCCTTGTAGACGCGTATTGCGACCGCCTGGAGCAAATTCCCGCCGCCGACCTGACGCGGGAAGAGGAACACGCGCTGGAAGTGCTGATGTACGCCCGGATCATGGGAAAGGTACGCCAGCGCCCCATTCGCCGTTCCTTATACAAATACGCCGCCGCAGCCGCCGTGGTGCTGGCTGCCGGTGCGGCCTTTTTCCTCCTGCGGCCCGCGACCAGGCCCGTGGCGCCCCTGGCCAGGGAAGTCCGTTTCAAGAACGACATCTCCCCCGCAGGGAACAAGCCCACGCTCACGCTGGCAGATGGCTCCGTCATTGCCCTGGACGATTCCAGCAACAACGGCATCGCTGCCCAGGGAGGCTCCCACATCCTGCAATCTTCCGAAGGCGCGCTCGAGTACCAGCCGGGCGCCGCGGCAGACGCTCCGGTATTCAATACCCTGACCACGCCGGCAGGCTGCCAGTTCCGCCTGATCCTGGCAGACGGCAGCAAGGTATGGCTGAACGCCGCCTCTTCGATCCGCTTCCCTACGGCTTTCCGGGGAGAAGACCGCATCGTGGAACTGGAGGGGGAAGCCTATCTCGAAGTCAGCAAAGACGCCGCCCATCCTTTCCGCGTGATCACCCGCGGCATGACGGTCGACGTACTGGGGACGCATTTCAATATCAATGCCTATAAAGACGAGCCCGTGGTCCGCACATCACTGCTGGAAGGCGCCGTGCGCGTGGCCGGGAACGGACAGAGCGAGGTGCTCAGCCCGGGACAGCAGGCGCAGGTCCGCCAGAATGGGAAAATGTACGTAGCCGATGGGGTAGACATGCGTGCCGTTACCGCCTGGAAAGACGGGCGGTTCAATTTCAGCGGGGAGCCCATCACCGAAGTAATGCGCGAAGTACAGCGCTGGTATGGTGCCGAAATAATATATGAGGGAGAAGTGAAACACCATTTCGTGGGTTCGATCCCGCGGAACCTGCCCGTATCAAGGGTTTTGGAGATGCTGGAAATGACCGGGCGTGTGCGTTTCGAAATAGACGGGAAGAAGATCACCGTAAGACCGTAGCGACATTAGACAGTTTAATAGCCAAAAAAAGATCCCGGCTTGCAGGCCGGGACCCGGCAACAGGAGGTACCAGCTCCGGTTGCCAAGGGCGAAACAAATGTTCAGTTGAGAGAAAATTTATTTATCACCCAAAATCAAAAGTATGATTTTAAAAGCCAGGTGCCAACACCGGCAGGGTATCCCTTACCCGCCTGATTGTAGAACCTCCCGGAAGATGCTACCCGGGGGCAAAATGTGGAAGATTATGAAGCTCACCACTTTATTTATGCTGACGGCATGTATTACCGTTAGCGCCGGAACATTCGGCCAGACTGTCGATTTTTCTATCAGGAAATCCTCGCTCGAGCATTTTTTCAAAATGGTAGAACATCAGACGGGGTATTCTTTCCTTTATTCGAAGGAAGATATCCAGTCGCTGGAAGTAACTGACCTGGAAGTGTTCAAGACCGACCTGAACACGGCGCTGCGCAAGGCGTTCAGCGGCCAGCCCCTTACGTATACGGTGCTGGACAATGTTGTGATCGTAAAGAGAAAAGCCAATTTCGCTCCTTCCGCCACGATGGAGATCCTCACGCCTGCCGCGATCGATATCTCGGGAACGGTTACGGATATGGACGGCACCCCGCTGCCGGGAGCTTCCATTTTGGTCAAGGGCACCAAAAAAAGTGCGGTTTCCGACGTGGAAGGCCGGTTTACCGTATCCGCCTCGGCGGGAGACGTACTGGTGGTCCGCTACGTAGGCTACAGCGAGAAAGAAGTGAAAGTCGGCCCGGAAACTACCCTCAACGTGAAGCTGGAGCTGCTCCCTTCGCGCCTGCAGGGTGTATCCATCGTAAGCACCGGTTATACCACGCTTTCAAAAGAACGCGCAGCAGGTTCATTCTCGGCTATTTCGTCAAAAGACTTGTCTAATAAAATGCAGACGAATCTGATGGAGCGGCTGGAAGGTCTTGCGCCCGGGTTCACCTTTTATAAGAACCAGCCCCAGATCCGGGGTGTATCTACATTGTATGCCGGTACTGCACCGCTGTATGTCGTAGACGGCATCCCCTACGAAGGAAGCATTGCCGCTATCAACCCGAACGATGTTGCCACAGTTACCATGCTGAAAGATGCATCTGCAGCTTCCATCTACGGCGCGCGCGCAGCCAATGGTGTCATCGTTATCGTCACCAAAGCCGGCAAGCCAGGCCCCATGCGGGTTAATCTCAATAGCAGCTTCCGGGTAACGCCACTTCCCGACAGATCTTATTTAAATAGGATGTCGAGTGCAGAGTTGGTAGACTTCCAGCGCGATATGTTCAAATATTGGTCTAATGACTACGCCGGTATCGACGAACGCCGTTTCATGCATGATGTTTATGCACTGATGTATGAAAATAAAGCCGGACATATCACCGATGCAGAGCTGGAAAGCAAACTCGACGTTTACCGCAACCGCGACCGGTACAACCAGGTAAAAGATGAATTCCTTCGCAAAGCTGCGCTGGTGCAACAACATAATCTGTCGCTGTCTGGCGGCACGGACAAACACCAATACAACCTGTCTGTTAACTACCTGCGCGACAATCCCTACGAAAAAGAGCAATCGAACGACCGTTTCGGCTATAACCTCCGGAATCTGTTCAATCTCAATAAATGGGCCCGTCTCGACGTGAACGTATTGGGAAGCCATACCCGTGCGGAATACAATAACGGTTTCAACGGATATAGCATTCTCAACGGCGGCAAGGCAAGCTATTATATGCTCCGGAATCCGGACGGTTCGCCCGCCCAGTGGTATGCTTCCAAATCGCAATTCGAAATCGATCGGCTGAAGGGATTGGGGCTGCTGGATGAAACGATGTTTGCGCAAACCGAGCTGAGCCAGCAATACTATCGCAATAAATCCAACTACCTGAACATGAACGTAGGATTGAACCTGCGTCTTATGCAGGGGCTGTCGCTCGATGTCCGTTACCAGAATGAGCGCACCGAAGCCTTCAGCAGTCAGCTGTATCGCCCGAACTCCAACTATGTGCGCACCATGTTGAACGATGCAACGGTGATGACGAACGGTGTGCCGAAAGTGTACTTGCCCAATGGCGGACAGTTCGATGAAACCCGTTCCGACAACAAGTCTTATACCCTCAGGGCCCAATTGAATTACAATCGCTTGTTCTCCGACAAGTATAAGCTGCAATTGCTTGCAGGTGCGGAGCGCAGGAATGTTCACAACACCGGAACGAACGTTTATAAATACGGTTACGACGAGTATTCCCTTTCGTACAAATCGATCGACGAGTTAACGATGCTGGGGACCACGATCATGGGGACGGAAGCGCTGTTTAACCAGTACCGGCTGTCGCGCAGGGAGCGGGGATTCACGGATAATGAAAAGCGTTTTGTATCATTCTTCGGAAATGGCTCTTTCACTTTCAATGATAAGCTGACTGCAACAGGGTCAATCCGTATCGACCAGAGCAATCTTTTTGGTACGGACCCGAAATACCAATATCGTCCACTTTGGTCTGCCGGCCTGCATTATGTCATCAGTGAAAACGATCTGCCCTGGCTGGACCGGTTAGCTGCACGTGCGACCTATGGCGTCAACGGTAACGTTTACCAGAATTCCGGGCCTTATCTGATCAGCCAGGATGGTGGTACGAACTATTATACGAACGAGCCGCAAGCAGATATTACAGCGGCGCCGAACAATCAGCTGCGTTGGGAAAAGACGAATGTGGTGAACCTGGGGATCGATTTCAGTACATTCCGCGGCAGGCTGACGGGATCGCTGGACTTCTATAACAAGGCAACGAGCGATCTGTTGGGCCAGCTCCAGGAAGACCCTACGAAGGGCTGGTCATCCCGCATGGTGAACTACGGTGCGATGTTCAACCGCGGGGTGGATTTGTCGGTTACGAGCGAGAACCTCCGGATGAGGGATTTCCGCTGGTCAACCACGTTCAACTTCAATTACAATAAAAACGAGCTGACCGACTTGTACGTTTCCGCAAACCAGGTGATCGACTTTTTGTACAATCCGCAAAACAGGGTTGGGTTGCCGATGAATACGCTTTACAGCGTCCGTTATGCAGGTCTCAATTCCAGCGGCCGCCCGCAGGCGAAAACCAAAGACGGCACCGTTGTTACGGATGCGGCCAAGCTGACTACAGACGACCTGGTGAATTCCGGAACTACCGTTCCCCCGTTCTCCGCTTCTCTGATCAACAACGTAAAGTATAAGAACTTTGAACTTTACTTCATGTTCATGTATTATGGCGGCCATGTAATGCGCGATGTTATCGCTCCCTATCTGACCAAGCTGCCGGAGCTGAACTATACTTCCAATATGGATCGCCTGGCGATGAATTACTGGCGCAATCCGGGAGACGAAAACATCCCCGGCATGGCTCCTGCATATTACCAGCAGGCTCCCACCGGCACTACAATGTTGTGGGACGCTGCGGACGTGAATATCGCGAAAGCCAGCTATCTCAAGCTGCGCGACGTAACGCTCGCGTATAATCTCCCGTCTTCCCTGCTCGATAAAAACAAAATCAAGGGCCTTCGCGTAAGCATGCAGGTGCAGAATCCCTGGAGATGGACGGCTAACAGTCAGCGTCTGGACCCGGAAGTTTGGTCCGGTCTCACACTTACCAACTATGCTACCCGTGGCGTACTGGCGCCGGCTAGCTACACTTTTGGCCTTAATCTTTCCTTCTAAACTTGCGCAAGATGAAAAAAACGATATATGGCTTCTTTGCCGCCGCCGCTATACTCATTGCCGCTGGCTGTAACAAGTACCTCGACATCAAACCCAAAGGATTTACCATTCCCGAGTTTGTAGACGATTACCAAAAACTGCTGAATAGCCTGACGCTGTACCGCGCTGTTTCGTCCTATCCTGTTTTCCTGACAGACGATGTTCAGGCCGGGCTTGAAAACGATGTGAACAAATCCGCGGGCTTTAGCCGTTATGCGCTTTTCAAACGGAACCTGTATACATTTGCTGGTGGCCAGGTGATGGAGCAGGGACAGCAGGATGTTCAATGGGAACCGTCTTATTCTCACATCTTCACCTATAATGCGATCATTAACAACGTGATGAATGCAAAAGACGGCAGCGATGCGGAAAAACGCCGCATTCGTGCGGAGGCGCTCGTTGGCCGTGCTTACGAGTACATGACACTGGTGAACCTGTATGCAAAGCACTATGACGCGGCCTCTGCTTCCAAAGACCTCGGTGTGCCGATGCTCCTTTCCGAAGACATCAATGAGAAATACAACAGGGTATCGGTAGCAGAAGTATATGCACAGATTCAGAAGGATCTGGACGAGGCAACGCCGAATCTTTCCGTACGCGTTCCCAACGCTTACCATCCGCCTAAAAGCGTAGGTTATGCATTCTTAAGCCGTATGTACCTCTACATGGGCGACTATCAGAAAGCACTTGCCAATGCGAACGAAGCCCTGAAGCTCAACAACGAGCTGATGGACTACAAGATCTACACCACGAAGAAAGGTACCTTCGGCCGCGTGTGCAAATTGTCTGACAGCGCGGCATTCCCTGAAGTGCATAAGAACGTGGAAACCGTTTGGGCAAGACTGACCTCTTCCAGCAACGGTACCGTGTATGCCGAAGTATACGCTACGGAAGATCTTATCGAAACCTATAAAAGGGATCTGCCCGCCGGTGCAGAAGACTATCGTTATAAGCTGTTCTATTGCGATGGAACGGCACAGTTCGGTACCGCGGTATTGAAGTTCCCGGGCCGCGTCCTGTGGGCTTCTTACGTGGATGCCAATGTAGGCCTCTCCACACCGGAAGTTATTCTGACCGCTGCCGAATGCGAGGCCCGCATCGGAGATAAAAATAAAGCGATGGCGCACATCAACCGTCTTCGCGACATGCGGATCACCAACAACCAGGCGCTCTCCGCCGCAACCGGAGAAGCAGCCCTTCGCATCGTGCTTGACGAACGCCGTCGTGAAATGGCTTTCGTTGGTCCTAACCGCCTCTTTGACCTGAAGCGCCTCAACAAAGACCCCCGCTTTGCGAAAGTAGTGACACACAAACATGAAAGCCAGACATGGACGCTCCCGGCGAACGACAACAGGTACATCCTGCCCGTTCCCCCGCGGGTACTGTCCATGAACCCCGGCATACCGCAATACGAAAGATAAAACCAATCATTTCTTTCTTAACCACGAGTGACAAACCCATACAATCAAGCGGCGCCGGATTTCCCGGCGCCCTTTTTAAAAATTGCATCATGAAACTATTCTTACTGATCTTCGCCCTCTTCACCTCCCTCACGCTCCGCGCGCAGGAAGAAGGCATCCGCTTCGGCACCGCGTCCTGGAGCGAAACGCTCGCCCAGGCCGGAAAGGAAAACAAACTCGTGTTCCTCGATTGCTACACTTCCTGGTGCGCCCCATGCAAATGGATGGACAAAAACGTGTTCGTCCTTAAAAACATCGCCGACTTCTATAACGGCCAGTTCGTGAACACGAAATTCGATATGGAAAAAGGGGAAGGGATCGAACTGCGGAAAAAATACAACGTTCAATCTTTTCCGACCTATCTGTTCATCAATTCCAAAGGCGAAATCGTACACCGCACCGGATCGCGGATGACGGCCGAAGAATTCCTGGAAGAAGGGCGCATGGCGGCAGATCCCGACCGCAGCCTGTCGTCTGTGGCAAAACGATACGCCGAAGGCCAGCGCGATATTCCTTTCCTCCTCAATTACTACCTTGCCCTCAACCGCTCCGACCGGCAGGCGTCTGAAAAAATCGCCGCGGAAATCGCCGGAAAGATGACCGACAGCACGCTGGGCACGCCCCTCGGCTGGAAAGCGATCAAAAACCTGGCACGTTCCAGCAACGATAAATTCGGCAAATACTTCCTCGCACATACTGACGATTTCAGGCATTACACCACCGGTGCGGACCTGGATGCGCTGACAGACAGGCTGCTGTCGAGCACCCTGTACGGATATGTGTATGCAGGTAACGAAGCCGCGTTCTACGAAGGGCTGAAGCATTTCTCGACATCCAAATCCATCGAGCGCCAGCAACAGGCGGTAATGCTGGAAGCGGAATTCCTGCAGCGCGAAGGCCGCGCGAAACAATATATCGCGCTGACAGACAAGGCAATGAAAGGCGTACTGAAGGACCAGGCGGAAAAGTTGAGCTTCCTGGCAAGGCGCGTGAGCGGTAAAAAGGAAGCTGATGAAAAAATGAAGCCTTTCCTCCCGCAAGCTTACAAACTGGCGAAGAAAGCCGTGGAACTGGATCCGGAAGAATACAGCGTACAAAGCACCTTCGGCTGGATCTGCCTGTCGCTCAAGAAAAAGGACGAAGGCTTGAAAGCCGCCCGCAAAGCCCGCGCGCTGGCCGACGCCGAAACGTCCAAAATCCAGAAGCTCGCGCAGGAACTGGTAGACGAATTCGATCGCTTATAAGCATAACGGTTGATAATATATGCGATAACAGGGCCCCGGATTTCTCCGGGGCCCTTTTTTATGCCCGGATGATCGCCGGATCGGCAAGCGCCATGGCGGCGATCTCGTCTTTCCGCATGAACGCCACACCGGAATGCTTTTGCATGTACCGGAACATTTCGCGCGCGGCCCTTACCATTTGCGGCGTTCCGCCGATGCGGTCGTGAAAGCTCACGGAAAGCATGCTGCGTTTGCGGGCGCTTTCCTCGTACAACTCGTCGAACTCCATTTTGACCTGTTCGAGGAATTGCCCCGTCGAAAAATGCCTGCCCTCGATGAGGAGAATATCGTTGCAGCGCAACGTGTAAGGCACCACCGCGAAATCTTTACCGTTCAGTTCGATGAGGAACGGCTCGTCGCGGCTGAGATCGTCGATATGATAGGTGAACCCCAGTTCCTGGAGGATGCGTAGCGTGTTGGGGCCGCGGCGCAGCCAGTTGGCGTTGTAGCCTTTCGGTGTAACGCCGGTGGCCGCGCGGACCGCCGCCACGCCGTCTGCTATGAATTTTTTCTCTTCGGCGTAATCCATCGCATATTGGCTGCTCCAGTTCATGCCATGGGCGGCGGCTTCGTGCCCCCGCTCCACGATCTCTTTCGCCAGCGCAGGGTTTTTCAGCACGGCGGAGCCCACCATGTGCGAAGTGACCTTGATACCCAGTCTGTCCCAGTTGTCGAGCATGCGCGGGATACCCTCCTGGTAACCGTATGCGTACCAGGTGGCGGCGGGGAGGTCGGCGTGGCCGGGGGCCATGTTCGGTGGAAAGGGACTTTCGGCTTCGGGAGGCTGGCCGCCCGATTCGAATTGCATGGAAACGGAAACGAGGAGCCGTGCACCGTTCGGCCAGCGTAATGGAACGGCGGCGTTACCCAGTGCCGGGGCGGCCAGCGCGGAGTGGGAGCCCACGATGCCGGAGAGGCCCAGCAGGCCCGTGTTTTGGAGGAATTTTCTTCTGTTTTGCATGTCAATGTTTTTGAATGAGCTGATCCAGCGCCCAGCCGTTGTATTGCACGAACTGGAGGAGCAGTGCGAAAAGCGCCGCATGAATGAGCTGGGAAGGGATGGCCTCCCAGTTCTCGATGAGGGAAGTGCCGAGAATGAGCAAAGCCATGGTGAAGCCGCCCGCCACAAGCGCAGGCCGCGTGAACAGTCCCAGGAGCAGGAGCAGCCCGATCGCGAACTCCGCCACCGGAAGCGCGTAGCTGAAGGGCTCCACCAGGCTTTTCGGTAACATCGATCGCTCGAAACTACCGGTCATCCAGGCGCTGAAAGCACGGAGCTTCGGCAGGCGGACCAACCCATGGCCGAACATGCTCGCGCCCAGCGCCAGGCGCAGCAACAGAAATACGGTGGTATGCATGTGATTTAATTTTATTGTACAAAGTTGGGTTACATTTCATCGTTTTGCTTGTATGATGATGGGAAAATCAGGTATCTTTGCGGGATGGACATTCGGCACATGTACCAGTCTTTCGCGCTGGAATACCTCGAAGCTGACCACTACGAAGCCCGCAGGCACAGGAACACCTATTTCGAACTGGTGTTCGTGCTGGAAGGGGAGGGCGTGCAGATCATCAACGATCACCGGCTGCATTACACCCGAAACAAGTTGTTCGTCATTTTCCCGGAAGACACGCACGATTTCGAGATCCATTCCACCACCCGTTTATGCTTCATCCGTTTCAACCGCGAACACCTCCGCACGATGGGACAGGAATGGCTCCGGCAGCTGGAATTCATTTTTAACCACCACCATCACCTGCCCGGTTGCGTGCTGGTCAACACTGCAGATAAACCGCTCGTCCGCGCGATTGCCGAAGCCATGCTGCGCGAACGGGAGAGCGAAGCGCCCCATCGCGATGAAGTACTGGCGCAGCTCCTCAATACCCTCATCGTTGTCGCCGCCCGCAACATCCGGCTCATGGCGCCTTTGCCGGGCAGGAAAGATCTCCAGGGCACTGCTTCGGCTTTGCTGCACTACATCCATGAACATATCGCCGAACCCGAAGCGCTGCGCGCGGAGAAGATCGCGGCCCATTGCCACATCAGTCCCGGTTACATCAGCGAATATTTTAAAAGCAAAACCGGGCTCAGCATGCAGGAATACATCATGAATTACCGGATGAAGCTCGTGGAAACCCGCCTCCGGTACACAGATATGCAGGTGAGCGAAATCGTGGACGAACTGGGGTTCAGCGATGCGAGCCACCTCCACCGGCTGTTCCGCAAACACAGCGGCATGGCGCCCGGCGCCTTCAGGAAATCCCTTGGGAACGATTGACCCGCAGGCCCGCCCATCCCGGAAATGTGCCGCTCGCGCAGGCGAAGCGCCGTACGGTCATACAATCGCAGCGCGAAAAATGCCGGAAAAGTCCGTACTTTTATTGCTTGATGCCGGCATATTCGACATATACGGACGAGCAGTTATATGAATTGCTGCAGGGGGACGATCAGGACGCATTTACGGAGATTTACCAACGCTACTGGAAGACGCTCTACCAGCGGGCCCGTGCCATGCTGAACGACGGGCCGCTGGCGCAGGACGTGGTGCAGGAGGTGTTCATTTCCCTCTGGAACCGCCGTGCAGACGTCCGGATCGAAAAGATCGGCGCCTATCTGCACCAGGCCGTCCGTTTCCAGGAACTGAAAGCCCTGCACCGCCTCCAGTCAGACGCGGCTTTCTACGACCGGCTGGCATCCATCACCCAGGACCTCATCGATCACGAACCCTTGCTCTATAACGAGATGGAAAGCATCGTCCGCAACCTCCTCAGCCGCCTGCCCGAAGACCAGCGCAACATCCTGCGCCTGAGCCGGGAAGAGGGGCTGACGTACCGGGAAATCGCGGAGAAACTGGGGATTTCCATCAAAACCGTCGAAAAGAAAATTTCTTTGTCGCTCCGCGCCATCCGCAAAGGGATGGACGGTTCGTTCCCCCTGCTCCTTTCTTTCGCGCTGGTGGCCCCTGCCGGCGTGGCGCACCTGTAAATCGTTTGAAAAAGAAGGATTCCCGCTGTATATTATAGCCGCAAATTCCTTGTATGAAAAAGATTTTTTCGTGGACGGCCGTATGGTTAGTATGCGCCGTTTTTCCCGCCATCGCCGCCAAAGTGGATACTGTCAACGTTTGGAGCGCAGTGATGAAAAAGAACATCCCTACCGTGGTGATTACGCCGGAAAGGGCTACAGACGCGGCTTTGCCGGTGGTGTACCTGTTGCATGGCTATAGCGGCAATTATTCCGATTGGGTAAAGAAAGTACCGGCGGTGAAAGATTACGCAGACCGGTTCAATATGATCATCGTTTGCCCCGACGGCGGTTTTGGCAGCTGGTACTGGAATAGCCCGGTGGATGCGGGATTTCAATATGAAACGTATGTGGCGGAAGAGTTGGTGAAGTGGGTAGACGGGAAATTTAAAACGATCGCCAGTCCGAAAGGCCGCGCCATCATGGGCCTCAGTATGGGCGGCCACGGTGCGCTGTACCTCGCGATGCGCCACCAGGACGTGTTCGGCGCCGCCGGAAGCATGAGTGGCGGTGTGGATATCCGGCCTTTCCCGAAGAATTGGGATATGGCCAAACGCCTGGGCACGTATGCGGAGCAGCCGGCGCGCTGGGAGCAGCATACGGTGATGAACCAGTTGCATTTGCTGACGGCGGGCTCGCTGGCGCTGATGATCGACTGCGGGACGGAGGATTTCTTTTTCGGCGTGAATGAAAAACTGCACGAAACACTGCTGTACCGGAACATCCCGCACGATTACGTGGTGCGGCCGGGCGGCCATACCTGGGCGTATTGGGCGAATGCGGTGGAATACCAGTTGCTGTTCGCACAGCGGTTCTTCGGCCGCTGATCGGGTTGGTAAAAGTTAATGAGCGATAACGAAATGCATGGCGCTACGAACGGTGATCGGCCGTTCCTGGCGCCATGTGTTGTTTTTAAGGAGAACGGACCGGCTGCTGAAACGCTTGCTGCTATTCGGTTTTAGCCGGTAAGGCTAAAGCTTGGGATGGATGCATACGATATGGAACTTGCGATGCAAAAGCATGAAGGGGCAATAGCTGAAAGTCTGGCAGGGAGGAAAGAAACGGGCGCAAAAATGCGGAGCGGCCGGCGACCGCAAAACATGACTTGTTACTATGGCAATCGCTTAACCGAATACGAGGATGGAAGTAACGGCGATGGCGATGATGGTCATTTTGGATTTGAGGATCTGTTTGGCGTAGCGGAGGTGTGTTTTTACGCTTTGTTTGCTGATGCCCATTTTGAGGGCGGCTTCCTGGTAGGATAATTCCTGCTGGTAAACGAGCTCCATGGCGCGTTTGCGCTGGGGGCTGAGGGAGCCGAGCCAGGAAACTACTTTATTTTCTTTTTCCTGGGGGTTGGCGTTGTTGTAGGGGTCCGGGAGGGAAATGTCTTCCGACGCGGATTTGTTGTAGTATTGAAAGACTTCGTCTTTTTGTTGCTGGAGGTCTCTTTTCCGGATCACGCCGAGGCATTGGTTCTGCACCATGCGCATGAGGTACCACCTGATGTCACGGATGGATTTCCAGAGCTGGGGCTTGTTCAGCAGGGTAGCGAAACAGTCCTGCACCACATCCGCCGCATCGTCTTTATCACGCATGAACGTATAAGCGATGGTAAGCATGGTGGGTGCATACTTCTTATAAGCCTGGTCAAAGGCTTCCAGATTGCCCTGTTGCAGTTGCTGAATGAGTTCTTGATCCTCCACAGTTGCAGAATTTTAAAGTAACAGTATCATTTTTGTCTCTTCCTGATCTGCCGTTGGCGGCGCGCCCGTAACATGAATACTGTCTTAAGCATGGAGTGGAGAAAAAATGTCAAAGTGCAGTTCGATAAGTGTTCCAACGCGGTTGTATGCTGGACATGGTTCCTGCCGTCTTAAAATTCGGTAAAATGGGTTTAAGAAATCGTTATGTAATTGTTAACGATTTGGGTTAAAACCCAACAGTCGTTACCGTTGTTTGCCGAATTATGGTTCTCTCCTTATATTTACGTTTGCCCCGCCCGGATGGATTTTTATTTCCGGCGCCTTTTCACCCTTCATCCACCAACCTGCATCTATTAACATAGACGAATTCTTTCATGGAAGATAGTATATATATACGGTTGCTGCTGGTTCGCAGGATCCTCGGGCAGATAACGCCCGAAGAACAGGCCGAATTGGACGCCATTCTCGATTCGGACCCCGAAGCACGGGCCTTGCGCGATGAGCTCGGGCAAATCCCCAAAGAGGAATTGCAGCAAGCTTATTCGTCGTTCGATGTGAACACCGGCCTGCTCGATGTATACGACCGTCAACACGAAATGCAGCGCCGCCGCCGCAGGGCCATCATCCGCTCCATCGCCGGCGCCGCCGTGGCCGCGATGCTCGCCGGCGCCATCTGGCTCGTGGCCACCAAGCCCTCCGCCACAGCACCCGCCACTTTCGCCGCCGTTACCGAAGGCGGCTCTGCGTCGCTCGTCCTCGAAGATGGCACCACCATCCCCCTGGCAGACACCGGCGTGCAAACCCACCATTCCAATGCCGCCAACTTCACCAATAATAACCGCGTTCTCTCACTCGAAGGCGAAAATGCCCCCGCAGAAGGATGGACCACCCTCGTGGTGCCCGCCCGCCTCGATTACCAGGTGAACCTGGAAGACGGCTCCACCGTTTGGCTCAACTCCCGCTCCCGCCTCCGTTTCCGGTTCGACAACGGCAGCCAGCGCGAAGTATTCCTCGAAGCCGGCGAAGCCTACTTCAAGGTAAAAGCCAGCGCCAAAACTCCCTTCACCGTACACACCCCCCAGGGCGATGTGCAGGTCCTCGGCACAGAATTCAACGTCAATGCCTACATCCAGCATAAGATGGTCGCCTCGCTCGTTAACGGTAAAGTGGCCGTGCGCTCGGGCGTAGACCGCATCGAACTGAACCCCGGCAGCGAAGCCCTCGTCAACGCCGGAGAATCCATTAAAGTGGCTGCGTTCGACGCCAACCGTACCCTCAGCTGGCGCCAGGGCATCCATTATTTCGAGAACGCTACCGTTACCGAAATTTCCGTTATGCTCGACCGCTGGTTCAACACCCCACTCGTGATCGACAATCCCAACGTAGGCCGCGAACGCCTCTGGGGCCGCCTCGACCGCAACAAGCCCATCCAGGAATTCATCGACGTCATCAACCTCACCGGCGACGTCACCTTTTACTGGAAAGGAGAGGAACTGCATGTGAAATAATTGAAAAGCCGTTCGTTCCCCCAGCTTGTATTGCTCCTGCTACACACTTACAGAAATAAAACGAACGACTTGATCAAAACGCCAGCATCTGCTTAGTCAGCCTGGTCTTCACCGCTTTTTATCATCGCTATATTGCGCAACGCCTGGCTATCGGCTGCGGGGTGCTAAAACTGGCAGGCACTTGCCTGATGATAGAAACCCTTGCATCGTTCTGGCAGAACAAACGAAGTACCGATAGTTGGGAAACGCAAACTTTTATCGGATTCGTTAAGCGAGAAAAACCGTTATTCCTGGACTTTGATGATATCCCGGTGGATTTTACCGCATAACAGGCGAAGGAGCTTACACCTGCAGGAAACACCAAATGCCAGACGGGCCGTAATAATGGGATTTGCCCGACATCGATAAAAGGATTCCCCCACTGTGGAATTTCTTCCACCCAATACGCCTCCTTCCCCTTCAAAGATGTCCGTTCATACGGTATTCCCCCTTTCGGCACAGTATATGATCCCCGAAAAAGAAACATCATGAACAGAATCCTTTCACTTTCCATCATCGCCTTCCTGTCCATCACCCTTTCCAGCTGCGAAATCGTAGGCGGCATTTTCAAAGCCGGCGTTTGGACGGGCCTCATCCTCGTAGCCCTGGTACTGGGTTTGATCATTTTCCTCTTTTCCCGTGGTGGACGGAAAGACTAATCGATGTATTTTGCATCCCGGCAACGGCGCCATTCCGCTGCCCGGATTACCATGAAAAGAATTGTTTTTATTGTAGCCCTTGCTTCCCTATATGCATGCCAGCCATCGCCGGCCGTGAAAGACGTCAAAATGGATTCGGTTCCCGCGCTGAACGAATCCCCCGTTCCAACAACCCCTCCGTCATCCGCGGATACCATCGCCCCGGAAAATGAGCCCGGGGAAGCCATCGGTATTGCAGGCGATTTTAACGGCGACGGTGTCATCGATTCTGCCTGGCGAGAACTGGTGAAGGCGTCCACCGGGGCTGACGAGCCCGGCTATTTCGCCGTGCGATTCAATACCACTGCCATTCCCGCCATAGAGAACATAGAAGGCCGGTTCCGCCTCATCAACGAGGGCGACCTTAACGGCGACGGCCGTCCCGACATCTCCCTTTTCCAAAGCCCCCTCCACGGCACCGTGCATTACATGACCACCTGGGCGTTGCAACCCTCCGGCTGGAAGCGCATCGCCGGGCCCTGGATGATCCCCACCGCGGGCGAGTACCAGACAGATTCGGCGCTGCAAGCCCGCATCGTCCTTGAAAACGATACCGTATATTACTGGCAGGAAGACGTGAACGACGAAAATTTCACACTCCTGAAAGCTGTGCTGCAACTGGAAAAATAACACCGAATGCAACATAACCGATTCTGGAAAAAACTTGCCTGGACCGTCGCTGTCCTTTTCCTGCTATTAAACCTCTTTTGCGCCTGGCATGCGTGGAAATTCACCCATTTCACCAATACCACCGCGCCACGTACCAATCCCAACCGCCTGTCTGCCCTCGGGAAACTGAAAACCGTGGTATTGGGCGTCGACAATCCCCGGCCCGTCAACAACAGCGTGCCGCCCGTCCCGTACGAAACCATTGCCCTGCGAAGCGATTTTCCGCTGGAAGCCTGGCTGTTGCGCGTTCCCCGGGCCCGCGGAACTGTGGTGCTGTTCCACGGCTATAGCGGTAAAAAGTCGAGCATGATCGACCGGGCGATGATCATCCGGGACATGGGTTTTAATACCCTGCTCGTCGATTTCAGGGGAAGCGGCGGTTCCGGCGGCAATTATACTACCGTCGGGTTCCAGGAAGGCCGCGACGTAAAGGCGGCGTACGATTACCTCCGCAAATCCGGCGAAAAGAATATCTGGCTGCTGGGCACGAGCCTCGGCGCCGCGGCCGTGCTGAAAGCTGTGAAAGACGGGGGCGTGGAACCGCGGGGAATTATCCTGGAAGCGCCGTTCGCCACGTTGTATGAGGCTACCTGCGCCCGTTTCAGGGCCGTTGGGGCGCCGGAAGTGCCGCTGGCGGGCCTCGTGGTGTTCTGGGGCGGCGCGATCCACGGCTTCTGGGGCTTCGGGCACCGGCCCATGACAGATGCCAAATCCGCGAAAATGCCGGCTATGGTCATTTATGGCGAAAAAGACGAAAGGGTGGGAAGATGGGAAATTGACGCGGTCTTCAAAAACCTGGGCGGAGAAAAACGATTGGTGACTTTCCCGGAAGCGGGTCATGTTAACTTCCTGTCGCGCTACCGCCCGGAGTGGACGGCGGCGCTACGGGAATTTATGAAGGTGGAATAAACAGGTTTGTACAATCCGTACAATCGGTCCGTACAATTCCTTTTATGCAAAAAGCCGGTGCAGAGCGCCGGCTTTTTATATTCCAGGTGTCTCAAGTCTAATTTGGGGAACGGGGATTCTTGTCTGATTTCTTTATCTTAAGCTAAGCTGGAGAAATGTTGATACGTATTGTCTCACAGTGTTTTATAAATGCATTACCAGTGTTGGAAGAGGGCCCGGGCCGGTTCTTCGGAAAGTGATTCAGCCTCAGCCAGGCGTGTCACCTTGTATTGTAAAAATGGCAAAAGTTGGCCATGCGGCATTGTATATGCCGGGCCAGAAATTGTACGAAGTGAAAATAATCAGCCTGCCTGGTGCAATTTGTTCCTTTCGCGGTACTCCTCAGGGGTAATGCCGTGTTTGGCGCGAATGAGGCGTACGAGGTGCGATGCGTCTGTCAGGTTGGTAAAGGCGGCGATTTCCCAAACGAGCTCGCTGGTGGTGCGGAGGCGGTATTCCGCTTCTTCCAGGCGCTTATAGGTGAGGTACTGGCGCACGTTTTTGCCGTAAGTGTCTTTGAACAGCTTGTTGAGCGCCAGGGAATGGGAGCCTACTTTCCGGGCGATGCCTGCGGTGTTGAGGTCTTCGCCCAGGTTTTCCTGGATGTAATCGCACGCGTTGAGGAGCATTTTCGGCACCTGGTGGCGATTGAGGAGGAGGTTGAAGTATTGCGCGGTGAGGAGCATGACGTGGCCTTGCATGGTGGGCTCCATCATGGCGGGGCTTTTGTTGTAGCTGCGCATGGCTTTGAGAATCTCTTTCTCGTCGTGCCCCGTGGGGATGAGGTTTTTCTGTTCCCCTTCCTGCTCTCCCCGCAACTGTTTCTCTACGAGCGGTTTATACGCTTCGTGCTTGTTGCTGAAATACTGCATGAAGGAATTGGAAAAGGAGATGTACACCGAGGTATAATGTGCGGGCGCGAACTCTGCGCGGTTGAACGCCATGGGCGGCACATAATAAAAGGCGAATTTCTTTTCGGGCAGCATGAGCTTTTCGGCGGAACCCTGCAATTCGCAGGGAATGTCTCCCGAGATGCCGGTATAAAGCGCCAGCAGCGGGGTTTCCGTAATCGGATGCAGGAACACATGCTCCTTGATGTCGAAATTCAACCACCCGATCACGAAATCGTTGCACATAAATTCCTGTTTGAAATATGCGCCGAACGGACCTTCGGTGTAATGCACAGTGGTTCCGGGCACGCGGTGTGACTGGTATTGGGACGGTAGCCGGTCTGAAATGGTAATGCGGTTCTTCAGATGTTCCGGGACGTCGAAATTCATGATAGCAGGACGGTCTACTACGAACATAGGATAACAGTTTGGCTGAGGACTGATACCCGTAAATTACGATATAAAATCCGTATTCCCCAGCGTCAGAGGATGTACAATTTGCCCACGGGCTCCACGGGAGAAGGAAGTGGGCTATGACCCAACACCTCCAGCAGGTTGATCTCGATGGTCCGTGAAATGCTGTTGAGCGGTAGCGACATGGGGTTGGTTTCGAATGGGTCCATGATACTCAATCCGTTCTGATGGGTGACGTGGAAAACGAAGCCAACCGCCCAGCCGAAAAGGACCGCCCATCCGCCGATGTTTTCCGTGAGGCTGAACGTGGTCATCATCACGTAAAACCAGATGAAAACCCGTGTAAAAAAGAGGTAACTGGGCGGGAAAACGGTGTTCCGGATGCGCTCGCACATGCCCAGCTGGTCGGTAAAAGCCGTCAGCCGGGTGTTGAGCTCGCGGAAAAGGAAGCCGTCCACTGCGCCCAGATCGCGGAGGGTGCGCAGATCGACCGCCTGCAGCTGCAGAATGGCGTTCGCCGGATTTTTGCTCGCCGCAACGGCGTCCACTTCATCGGGGTTGAGGTACCCCTGGTAATACGTATCCCCGTCTTTCCGCAGCGCCGTCTTCAACGCATATACGAACGCCAGGTGCCGGAACACCATCCGGCGCGCCAGCGTAGGCGCCTGCTCCAGCGCGTCGGATTCACAGAACGCCGTAAGGTCTCTCGCCCAACTGCGCGAATCGTTCACCAGCGCTCCCCAGATCTTGCGGCCTTCCCACCACCTGTCGTACGCCTGGTTGTTATTGAACCCGATGAAAAACGCCAGCGCCGTTCCCAGCACCGCCGTGATCGTCAATGGAATGGAAATGTGGTCGCGCAGCCAGTACAGATCGATGTAATAGGCCATCGTGCAGAAAATGATCATCGCGATGTCCAGCTTCCAGGTCATCCTGAAAATCTGGACCAGCGAAAGTTTGTCGCGCAGCAGCATAAATGGGTTTTAGATGATAGCTCTACAAAAAACGGCGCATGATTGTTGACGCCAAAAACCTAAATTGCCTGTATGATCCCCGAACTGACGGCCCATATCCGCAAATTCACACCGCTGCCGGCCGATGCAGACGCCATCCTGGCGGATTACATCGAGCTGCGCACCTTCCGCAAAAAGGAAATGCTCCTGCGCGCGGGGCATGTCTGCAACGCCAATTACTTCATCGTGAAAGGGCTCTGCCGGTCTTTCCAGCTGAGCGGAAAAGACACGGAGATCATCAATCATTTCGCGATCGAGAACTGGTGGATCACCGATTACTTCAGCCTCGAATCCCGGAAACCATCCGAATTCAGCATTCAAGCTATTGAAGATACGCAATGCGCGGTTTTGTACCGCGACCGGCAAGACGAACTTTTCGATAAACTCCCAACATTCGAACGCTACTTCCGCATCATCAGCCAGCGGGCCCTCGCCGCCGCATTGCAACGTGTGATGTATATCTTCGGCAATACGGGCGAAGAACGGTACGAACATTTCCGTGCTTCGTTCCCGGAATTCGTTCAACGCGTGCCGCAATACATGCTGGCATCGTATCTCGGCCTCACGCCGGAATTCATCAGCAAAATACGGGCGAAGCGGAACGTTTGATTTTCTTGAACTGGTTCAAGAAATCGTGACCCCGTCGTGCCAGACCTTTGTGCTGTAAATCGAAACATCATGTCACAAAGAGTTAACATCAAAAAGGCGGCCCCGGCCGGATATGCAGCCGTCGTGAAACTGGAATCCTATCTTCCTTCCACCCGCATCGCACCGCTGCATCATGAGCTGATCCGCATCCGCGCGTCGCAGATCAACGGCTGTACCTATTGCATCGACAAACATACGCAAGACGCCCTCGCCCAGGGAGCATCGCTCCGCAAACTGTTTGCCCTCACCAACTGGCGCGAAACGGATTTTTTCACGGAAGAAGAACAGGCGATTCTGGCGGTGACGGAAGAAGTAACCCTCATCCACCAGGGACTTTCAGACGAAACATATGCCCGCGCGGCGAAGGTGTTCGACGAAGGGTACATCGCAGAACTGATCATGGCCGTGATCGTCATCAACGCCTGGAACCGGATCGGCGTATCCACCCACATGAAACCGGCGCTGGATTAACAATATCAAAGCATTTTGAAAACAGCATTAACAAGCGGGCCCCCGATTATCGGGGCGCCCGCTTTCCGTTTCCGGCAAAATTTTTTAACTTGATGAAAACCCTGTTGCATATGGACCAACGTATCATCGACCTGTTCGACGAATATACGCACCGGCCGCTGCGCCGCGACGAATTCCTCGGCCGCCTCGTAAAGCTCACCGGCACCATGGCTGCAGCCATGGCGGTGCTTCCCCTGCTCGAATCCAATTACGCCCGCGCCGCCGAGCCGCTTTCCAACGATCTGATCGAAGAAGAAGTGACGTACCCGGGCGATGGCGTTACCATGAAATCGTACCTCGTTCGCCCGAAAGCGGGCGGCAAGCGCGGCGGTGTGGTCGTGATTCATGAAAACCGCGGATTGACGCCACATATCAAAGACGTGACGCGGCGCGCGGCTGCAGCGGGTTACACGGCACTGGGCGTGGATGCGCTGTCGGTTTTCGGAGGAACGCCTGCCAATGAAGACGAAGGCCGCACCAAAATCGGGCAGCTGGACAAAGCGCAGAACCTGCGGAATTACCTGTTGTCGCTCGAATATTTGCGGAACCGTTCCGATGCCAACGGGAAAACCGGCTGCGTGGGGTTTTGCTGGGGCGGTGCGCTGGCCAACCAGCTCGCCGTGAACGATCCGGAGCTTAACGCGGCCGTGGGGTTTTACGGTATGCAGCCCGATGTGGCGGATGTGCCGAAGATCAAGGCGCGCCTGCTGCTCAATTATGCGGAGTCCGACGAGCGGGTGAACGCCGGCATCGCGGCCTACGAAGCCGCGTTGAAAGCCGCGGGAACGAAATATGAACTGTTCATCTATCCCGGAACGCAACATGCTTTCCACAACGATACTTCCGCCGCGCGCTACAACGAAGCTGCCGCGAAACTCGCCTGGGAGCGAACTTTGAAGGTTTTTAAGGAAACATTGGCCTGATCAGGGCTGCGGCCGCCGGTACCAATAATGAGCCGTCAACGCGATAGGCAGGCCCACGCAAACCATGTGAATGGCCATGCCGGTCAGCGCGCCGTTCCAGGTGAGCTTTCCGACAGGCGCCAGCGTGAGCGGCACGATGAGTAACCGCATGCAGGCCCAGACCACCAGCCCGTAAAGCAAACCCGTCAGCCAGCGGTTGCCCTGCAACAAAGCCAGCCGGGGATACAACCAGAAGAAAAGCAGGCTCCACCCGTAAGCAACGAGAAAGTGAAAGAAAAGCCCGAGGAGAATAAATGCATTGCCGCCTTCGAAAGCCGAAGGCCCCGCACCCGCGCTCGCCACATACCTGAAAACACGGTCTGGCCGGAAATTGCTCTGGATCACCGCCGCAGTCCCGTCCAGCAACCAGACGAGGAGCCCTGCGTATAGTGCTCCCTGGAGCAATCTCGTTGTCTGGACGGATGTAGCGGTCGGCATGTTCGGTGGAATTGGGGGATAAGTAGATTTAGACTTTGGTTGACGATCAGCGGTATACTCAATTTAATGGATTCTCCCCATATAGGGATAGCACTTTCGTGCCGGAAATAATATTATATTTTTTATAATACGTATTGATAGATTATTCAACTTCATCCAAGCATGTACAACATCGAGCAAATCCAGTATGTAAAAGCGCCGGCAGCAAAAGTGTTTGAAGCGCTCACTACCAAAACAGGGCTTTCGGAAATCTGGACGGAAAAACTGGTCGTGAAGCCGGAAGCGGGTTTTACCAATGAATTCGATTTTAACGACAATTACAGCACGCGGTTCAAGGTACTGTCGATGGAAGCGCCCGGGCGTATCCGCTGGGAATGTGTGGATTCCGACCAGGAATGGATCGGCACTTTCCTTTCGTTCGACATCGAGCAGCGGCCAACATCCACGGCCGTTACGCTCCGGCACAGCCAATGGCGCGAGCTCACGGAATTTTACCGGTATTGCAATTACAATTGGGCCTGGTTCCTGTACAGTATGAAGCTGTATTGCGAAACCGGCGAGGGCATTCCGTTCCAGCGGCGTCAGTTCTGATACCGGCGCAGGACCTGCATGATCTTTTCGAAGATCGCGGTGTTTTCGTAGACGCCGCGAAAGTCCAGCGAATGCGGGCCATACGCAAAAACGGGGACCATGACGGCCGTGTGGTCGTTGGTGCTGAAATGCCCGTCTACATAACCTTTGGAGATATCGCCATCCAGCAGTGTGAGGCCGCCGGTTTCATGGTCGGCCGTTACGATCACGAGGGTTTCGCCGTTGCTGTCGGCAAACCGCATCGCTTCGCCGATGGCCTGGTCGAAGTCAAGCATTTCGGAAGTGAGATAGGGAACGGAGTTGACATGGCCGCCCCAGTCGATCTGTGCCGCTTCCTCCATGATGAAAAATCCGTTTTGCTGCCGCTCCAGGGTATGGATAGCGGCTTTCAGGGATTTGGTGAGGAATGCGCCGCGGCCTTGCGCCATGCGCAGCTGCGCACTGTCCGACAACACGATGTATTTATCCCGGCGGATGGTGTCGAGCGAAGAGAGGCGGTATTCGATGGTGTAGCCTTTGTTGCGGAGGGTTTCCCACATCCCTTCGAAATGCTCCTGGCCGGCGCCGACGAGTATGCTCACAGGGCTTTCCAGCAATCCGAGAGCGATCTCTTTGGAGCGGTCGCGCTCGGGGGTATGACCGTAAAATGCGGCCGGCGTAGCATCGGTGATGTCGCCGGAGGAAATAATGGCGGATTTCATGCCCAGCGGCGCTACCAGGTCGGCGATAGAGGGAATGGGCTTGCCCGTTGAGTCCACGCCGACCGACCTGTTTTTCGTTTTCTTCCCCGAAGCCATGGCGGTGCCGCCTGCGGCGGAATCGGTGATGTAGCTGTCTGACGAGGAGGTTTTGCTGAAACCGATGTTCAGCATGCCGAAGAGGTTCAGCTTACCAAAGTTCGCCGTATATCCCGAATAAATTTGCGCCAGGCCCATCCCGTCCCCGATCAGCAGGATCACATTTTTCACTTTCGACAATTTATCGTTGTTGCGATAGGCGGGTGGGTAGACCGTATGTGCCGAATCGGCCTGGAACTGCGACTGCACGCGGGTGCGGAGGTAATTGGCCAACTCGTCGGTTTTGTCGGTGTTGATGTAGTCCACGCCGAGTTTGATCATCGTTTTCCAGGTGTTCACTTCGTCGGGCGTAGCCCAGAACCGGAATTTCTTTCCCTGTGCATGCGCCTGTGCGATGACTTTTTCGATGCGGGCAAGGTCTTCGGCTACGGGGATCCCTTTCCCGTTCCATTTGGTATAATTCCGGAAGTTGTCGCTGATCAGCGCCACTTTCTTCAGTGCCTCCGGCGAATAATCCACGTTTGGCCGTCCGTCGAAGCGGATGCAGGCCGGGAAGGTGGCCCATTGTTCCTGCGGGGGCCTGTTCCCGCTGATGGTGAACTCCAGCTTAGGGTTGTTCATCAGTTCGGGGAATTCGCGGAGCAGGCGCAGCAGCGCGGCCATGGTAGGGGCTGCGGGCGTTTTGAAATCGATCAGTATCTGAAGGTGCTGTTTCGTTTCGCCGAATACGCCGGTTTTGGCCAGGGTTTTCTCCCGGAGCGGCTCCAGGTACAGTTTGCGCAATGTTTTGGCGGTATCGATCTCCGCAGGCATGTGCGCTACGTAGAGCACGCCGTTCTGCAGGAATACGTCCGCCTCGATCGATCCGAAGTTCAGCGAAAACGCTTTTTCGAACGGAACGGCCTGCGCATAATCGTTATGGGAATGCGCGTTGCCGGCGGTGTACTGTGCCCGGGCGCCCGCGAGCCCCAGGAAGAGCAAAAGGAAAGTGAATATGTGTCTCATCGGTCTCTTAAAAATAGCAAACTCCCGTCATAACGGGAGTTTGCAATAAAATGATCATGTTTCGGTAATGGTTATTTCCAACCGGCGTTTTGGAAAATGATGCCGCCGCTGTTGTCGATCTCGCTTTGCGGAACGGGCCAGATGTGGTGGCGCGTAGGGTCGAAAGCGCGTGCAGGCCAGATTTCCGCGCCGCTTGCACCGTGCAGCGGTTTGGCGTAGGCGGCTTGTGCATCGCCCCAGCGAACGAGGTCGGCATGGCGGTTCGCCCATTCGCCGGCCAGTTCCAGCCTGCGTTCTTTCTTCAGGTCGGCCAGGGTGGCGTTGGTGAAATTGGGCAGGCCGGTGCGTTTACGAAGCGCGTTCAGCTCGGCATCCGCGTTCTTGCCCTGCATGAGCCTCGCTTCCGCCTTGATCAGGTAGATTTCGGCGTAACGGAGCAGCGGCAGGCAAAGGTCGGTAGTAGGATGGTCGCCGTTTTTGCTGGCATGAACGCCGTCTGCATAAGTGAACGGTTCCATGTATTTGTTGAACTGGTAGCCGGAAAGACTGTTCAGCGAATTGTAGGTCACGGAATCGCCCCAGAACTTGAAACGGTCGCCGGGTGCGAGGATGGTAGCGGCGCGGCGCTTGTCTTTGGCATCGTAGGAGTCATACAGTTCTTTGGTGGGCATGTAATATCCCCAGCCGTTGTATTTTCCCCAGCCTTTGTTTTCCAGCATTACGCCGGGCAGGATGCTGCCGAAGCCGCCCTGGCCTTTGGATGTGGAATAGGCGCTCCAGATGTATTCCGAAGACCAGTTGTTGGCGATGGTGAACACGTCGGCGAAATTGTCCAGCAGCTGATGGCGGCCGCTGCCGATGAGGGAGTCGCAATACGCTTCGGCTTTGGCCCAGTCCTTTTTGTAGAGGTACATTTTGGCGAGGTAGCCGAGTGCGGCGGATTTATGCGGGCGGCCGTAATCTGCCGGCGCCAGTTGCTGGAACGTGGGCAGGTAGGCGGAGGCCTGTTTCAGCTCGCTTTCGATGTAATCCCAGTTGGCGGCGATGTTGGCGGCGCGGGGGATGGGCTTTTCGTCGAGGGGAACGTCTCTGCGCACGATGGGCACGCCGGCCTTGTCGTCTGCATACGTGGTGGCGAGCTCGAAGTACATCAGGCCGCTCATAAAGTATGCTTCGCCGATCACGCGGCGCTTGGTGGCGTCGTTCATGTCGATGGCGGGCACGCGGTTGATGACGTCGTTGGCGCGTTTGATGACGCTGTAGCGCATCCTCCACTGGCCTTCGGTGTAAGAACCGCCGATGAAGCTGCGGTTGAAGTTCTTGATGTTGTCTGCTTCGGCTTTGATACGGCCGGTCACCATATCGTCGCTGGCGTTGATGAACCACCAGTACCCGCGGCCGTAGAAGTTCTCATCGTCCATGGGCTGGTACATGGCGTTGGCGCCGGAAATGGCGTCCAGCTCGGATTTCCAGAAGTTGTTAGTGGTAGGGGTGCCTTCCGGCGAGATGTCGAGCTGCTTGGTGCAGGAAGTGGCGAGCCCCAGCGCCAGGGTCCCCGCGAACATATATCGGATCATTGATTTCATGATAGTCCTGGATTTAACGGTTAAAAGTTTACGTTCAGGCCAACGGTTACGTTTTTCGCCTGCGGATAGCGGCCTTTGTCGATGCCGAACTCATCCAGCCCCACTTCCGGGTCGAAGCCTTTGTACTTCGTGAAAGTGAGCAGGTTGTTGCCGGTCACGTACAGGCGCACCTTGCCGAGGCCGGCGCGGCGCAGCAGCGTTTCGGGAACGGTGTAGCCGAGGGTCAGGTTCTTCACGCGCATGTAGCTGCCGTCTTCCACATACCAGTCGGAGGTGGTGCCGAAGTTACCGTTCGGGTCGCTGCTGTTGATGCGGGGGATGTTGGAACCGGTGTTCTGCGGCGTCCAGGCATTGAGGATGTCTTTCAACATGTTGTAGTTCTGTCCGTTACCGGCATTGAGCGCGGTGAATTTCAGCGCGTTGAAGAGCTTGTTGCCCTGGACGCCCTGCAGCAGCATGTTGAAGTCGAAGTTTTTATAGCTGGCGTTGAACGTGAAACCGTACGTGAATTTCGGGAACGCGCTGCCGGCCACCACGCGGTCGTCGTTGGTGATCTTGCCGTCGCCGTTCTGGTCGATGAACTTCAGGTCGCCGGGCTTCGCGAAGGGCTGGATCTTGTTGCCGTCCTTATCTTTGTAAGCGTCCACTTCCGCCTGCGACTGGAACATACCGTCGGTACGCACCACGTAGAAGGAATACAGCGGCAGGCCCACTTCCTGGCGGATGGGGGTGATGGTGCTGCGGATGTTGATATCGTTGCGATTGATCACTTTCTGCCCGTCTGCGAGCGACACGAGCTTGTTGGTGATCTTGGTGAAGGTAGCGCCCACGTCATACCGGAAATCACCGGTTTGTTTGCCCTGCCAGTTCAATCCCAGTTCAAGGCCTTTATCCAGCGCCTTTCCTGCATTCTTCCACATCCCGTCCGGCACGCCGAGCATGCCCGGTACGCTGACGTGTACCAGCATGTTGTGGGTGGTTTTCTCGAAGTAATCCGCGTTCACGGAAAGGCGGTTATCGAACAGGTTGAAATCCAGGCCGATGTTGTTGATTTCGGTGCTGGCCCATTTCAGGTCTTTGTTAGGCAATGCGGTTTCCTGGTAGGTAGGCACCTGCTGCGGGTCTTTCCCGATCCAGATCTGACCGCTGGACATCGGCGCGTCTACGCCCGTAGCCACGAGCGACCCGAGGTTGCCCTGGATACCGTGGCTGAGGCGCAGCTTCAGGAAGTTGAGCCACGACGAGTTTTTGAGGAATTCCTCTTCCGTGAGCACCCATCCGCCGGTAATACCATAATACGGTTCCCAACGGTTGTGCTTCGGCAGCATGGACGTACCGTCGTAACGGCCGATCAGTTGCAGGAGGTATTTATTCCGGTAGTCGTAGTTCACACGGCCATACCAGGAAGACATGGCATTTTTATCGAGGCCGCTTCTGGGGCGGAAGAACACGGTGGAGTTATCGAAATAGCGGTAAGAAGGCATTTCGTTATAGAATCCCTGCGCATTCACGCCGAGCCAGGTGCCGCGGTGCTTCTGGAACGAGAAGCCGCCCATGGCCGTGAGGTTATGCCCGCCGTTGAATTTGGTGGTGTAGGTGAGCGTTTGCTCGGCGAGCATTTCGGTGAAGTTGTTCATGTCTTCGTTCAGCTCGTTGTAGTTGAAGATTTTGCCGATCTCCAGCACTTTCGCGTTAAAGGTTTTGGCGTCGCGGAAAGATTTGGTGATGGAGAAGCTGGAACGGAAAACGAGCCCTTTCGTGAGGTTGATGTCTGCGTAAGGGTTGAAGAAGATTTTCGTTTCGGGGGATTTGGAATCGATCCGTTGCAGGTAAGCTACGGGGTTGATCACATCGCCATACGCGCCGGCATATTGTGCGGGCAATCCGCTGAAACCGCCGTCTGCCGTGTACGGGCGGATGTGCGGGGGATAGAAGATCGCGGAGATGATGGCGCCGGTATATGCGCTGGTGGTGTTGGCACCGTTACCGTCGGTTACGGACATGGTCATGTTTTCGCCGATCTTCAGCCAGGGTTTCAGCTGGTAGTCGGTGTTCATGCGTACGGTGTAACGCTCGTTGTAGGTATTGAGCAGGATGCCTTCGCCTTTGCGGTAGCCGAAGCTGAGGTAATAGCGGCCCATATCGGTGCCGCCTTTCACGCTGGCGTTGTAGTCCTGGATTTTGGCGGTGCGGAAGATCTCGTCCATCCAATCGGTACGGGTGATCTGTCCGTCGGGGTATTTTGCGGGATCGAAGGCGTCCTGGCGGGGTTTGCCGGCTGCATCGTACGCCTGGTTCATCACATCTGCGAATTCTTTCGCGTTCAGCGGTTCGAGCTTTTTGATGGGCGATTGCCAGCCTTGTTTCACGTCCACATCCACCTGCGCTTTCCCCTGTTTACCTTTCTTGGTGGTAACGAGCATTACGCCGCCGGCGGCACGGGCGCCGTAGATGGAGGAAGATGCATCTTTCAGGAAGGTCACGCTTTCCACGTCGTTGGGGTTGATGGGGCCGTAGTAAATGGCGCCGTCCACGACAACGAGCACATTTTCACCGTTGATGCCGCCCATACCGCGAACGCTTACACGGGGGCCAGACATGGGGTCGCCGCCTTCGTTCTGTACCACTACGCCGGGCGCCTTGCCCTGGAGGGCTTCGTTGAGGCTGCCGAGCGATCGGCTGGTGAGCTTGTCGAGCGGAACTTCCGCCACGGCGCCGGTCACTTTGGCTTTGCTTTGCGTACCGTAACCGATCACGACCAGCTGGTTGAGGTTCACGGTGGAGGATTCGAGCAGTACGGTGATGTCGCGGCGGGAGCCTACCACGATCTCCTGTGTGCCGTATCCCAGCATGGACACAACGAGCGTGAGGCCGGCGGCGTCGTCGGCGGTTAATTTGAAGCGGCCGTCGACAGTGGTGACGGTGCCGGTGGAGGTGCCTTTGACCATTACCGATGCACCAGGAACGGGGCCGTTCTTTTCGTTCACCACGCCGGTGATGGTGATCTTATCTGCCAGTGCGCCGCCGGGGATCGCGACGGCGGGCTGCTTTGGGGCTTCATAGATGAGGATGGTGTTGTGCCGCTCTTCGAACTTCAGTCCGGAGGCAGACAACAGTTCCGACAAGATAGCTTCAACGGTGCGGCCGTTGTAGGAATGCGCTTTGACGGACACGCGTTTGAGTGCGGCTTCGTCGTACGCGAGGCGCACTGCGGCGGAGGTTTCGAGTTGTTTGAGCGCGGTAGAAAGCGGTCCTGCGGGGATGTCGATTTTACGGACTACTTTCTGAAGGTCCTGGGCCGAAAGCGGAAGGGCCAGGGAGGTGACCGTTGCTGCGAGCACGAATAGGCAAGACATGACGGTCCGTACAAAAAAATGCTGTCTGATTTTTTGCATCTTTGTAAGATTAATGGTAATAACTGAACAGGCTGTACGCCTGTGCGATTCACATTGCGGTTGTTACTTTAGCCGGTACCAGTTGCAGCTGGTATCGGCTTTTTTCATGGCATTAGTGGATGGTGAGTCGATTTTCGTTCATCGTGAATTTGATTTTAGATTTATAACTGATTTTCTGAAGGATGTCTAACACCTGCGGTAGCGGCATGCCTGCGGGGAACCGGAAGGTATAATTGCCTGCGCTTTTATCCAGCGCGGAGGAAACGTTGATGCCATATTGATCTTCCAGTGTGCGGATTACTTCAGACAGCGGGGCGTTTTGCAGGAGAATTTCGCCCTGTGTCCATGCGAGTGCGTCAGGTGGCTGTATTTGTTCGATCTGTTTTTGCGGATAGGTGATGCGTTGCCCCGGTTCCAGGAGCCCGTGGCCGGAGGCTTTTACTTTCCCTTCCAGGAGCGTGATGCGGCGGAATTCCCCGTCGGCCGGGCGCTCCACGGTGAATCGGGTCCCCAGCACGGTGGCGGTGTCTGGCCCGGAGCAGACCATGAACGGATTTTCGGCAGACGCTTCCACTTCGAAGTAGGCCTTGCCGCGGAGGACCGCCACCTGGCGGCCGTTGTAAGCCAGTTCGGTGTTGGGCCCTGCGGTGATGCGGGTGTTGTCTGGCAGGGAGAACGTCCGCACTTCGCCCGGCGCGGTGGCCAGGGTGGTGGTGCGGGGCGCTTCCGGGCGGAGGAGCCATGTGGCGGCCAGGGCTGCCACGCCGGCGATGGAGGCGGCTGCGGCGATGTAGGGCCATGTTCTCCGGCTGCGCTTCGGCGCGTGGGCCTCGATGTGGCGCCACATGGTATCGTGTAAACGGGCTTTTTCGGAGGTTTCCAGGACAGGGGCTTCGCCACGATCGGCCAGCCCGTCCATCCATTCGTGCAACAGGCGCTCCTCCTGCTGGGAGGCCTCGCCCTTGCGGTATTTCTCCAGTAATGCGCGTATGTTTTGTTCGTTCAAGGAAAGGGTGCTTTACAGAAAGACACGCGTCAAAACCCGGATAACCATCCGTCGCGAAAATATTTTTTCCGTTGAAAAAACGATTTAGTTAAGGATATAAAGAAGGAGGAAGGGGAGTACGTGCCATTGTACGCGGATGCGGCGCAATGCGGTGTTGATCTGGTTGCGGATGGTTTGCTCGCTGCTGCCGAGCCTTTGGGCGATCTCCGCCACGGTCAGGTGTTGGATGCGGTGCATGTAAAAGGCCGTCTTCATCCGGTCGGGCAGCTGGTCGATGGAGCGGAGCAGCGCGGATTCCGTTTCGCGGAAATGAATGGTGTCGAGCAGGGAATTGTCTGCCGAAGCCACGGCTTCGCCGAATTGGCCTACGTGCTGCTGGTATAATTGCTCGTCGCGGATGGCGTTGAGGAGGCGGTTGCGGAGGGCGGCGCGGAGGTATGCCGGCACGGAAGTCACGTGTGGGAGGTCGGTGTGGCTTTCCCATAGGTGAACGAACAGGCACTGGATGGCGTCCTGCGCGGCGGAGCCGTCTTTCAGCACACGAACGGCGTAATGGTACAATTCTTCCCAATACGTGTCGAACAAAGTGCGGAAAGCGGTGCTGTGGCCCTGGCGGACCTTCTCCCATAAAGTGTCTGGTTGTACTAGCTGCCGCATATCCCCGATATTGTGGGCTTCAAAATTAGTCAGTAACGTGTGGAATTATCCCGATGTCCTATTTATCAAATTGTTAAGTAAAAATTAGGAAGAAATACGGACATAAAAAATAGGGGGCAAAAAAAATACCGGGCGTTGCGGCCCGGTATTTTTGAATAAGGTTGTTGCATTGCAGGAGGGGTTGTTACATGGCGGCGAGTTGCACCTTTTGTTGCAATTCGATCACGCTGTCCCGGAAACTGTTGTCGGTGTCCATGAGGTCTTTAACGGTTTGGCAGGAGTGGATCACGGTGGTGTGGTCCCTTCCGCCGAAATGTTCGCCGATGGTTTTCAGGGAGTTTTTGGTAAAGCTTTTGGCCAGGTACATGGTGATCTGGCGGGCCTGGACGATTTCGCGCTTGCGGGTTTTTTGCAGGAGCTTGTCGTAGGCGACATCGAAATATTCGCAGACCATTTTCTGGATGCTTTCGATGGTGATTTCCTTGCTGGAAGTTTTGACGAAGGATTTGAGGACGCGCTTGGCCAGCTCCAGGTCGATTTCTTTCCGGTTGAGGGAAGATTGGGCGAGGAGGGAGATGAGGGCGCCTTCGAGCTCGCGGACGTTGCTCTGGATGTTGTAGGCAACATACTTTACGACTTCCTTGGGCATTTCGAGGCCGTCGTTGCGCATCTTCATTTCCAGGATTTCCATGCGGGTCTCGAAGTCGGGCAGCTGAATGTCTGCGCTGAGGCCCCAGCGGAAGCGGCTCAAAAGGCGTTCCTGCACACCGTCCAGGTCTTTGGGCGGTTTGTCGGACGTGAGGATGAGCTGTTTGCCGCTTTGATGGAGGTGGTTGAAGATGGCGAAGAACGCGTCCTGCGATTTTTCTGCCCGGGCGAAGAACTGGATATCGTCTACGATCAGCACGTCTATTAATTGATAGAAGTGGATGAAGTCGTTGATGATATTATTCTTGGAGTGATCGATGAACTGGTTGATGAACTTTTCCGCGCTTACGTACAGTACGGCTTTGTTCGGGTTCTGGCGTTTCACTTCATTGCCGATGGCTTGCGCGAGGTGCGTTTTGCCGAGGCCGACGCCACCATATATAACGAGCGGGTTGAAGGAGGTGCCTCCGGGTTTGTCGGACACGGTTTTGCCGGCCCGGCGTGCCACGCGGTTGCAATCACCTTCGATGAAAGATTCGAACGTGTAATTGTGATTCAGTTGTGAATCGATCTGAACGCGTTTGATCCCGGGGATCACGAAGGGATTCTTGACCGGGTTCTGTATGGTGAGCGGGAAATCAACTTCACTTTCCTTCTGGGGCTTGGTAAACTGCGTGGGCATGTTCACCGTTTTAGGATGTTGGTGGGGGGTGCTGTTCTCCACTACTATCCGGTACTCCAGGCGCGCTTCCTTGCCGAGCTCGCGCTTGATGGTTTTACCTAACAGGCCCACATAATGTTCTTCCAGGTATTCATAGAAAAACTGGCTGGGTACTTGAATGGTTAAAACGTTGTTCTCAAGCTTTACGGGTTTTATCGGCTCAAACCATGTTTTGAAAGGTTGCCATTCCACAATATCCCTGATTATATTCAGACACCTATCCCAAACTTGTTCGCAAGTTTTATTCATTTAGAAAAAAATAATTTGTCGTGTTTATAATTTGGGTGTTCTCGAATACTAAAGTCCTCCATGCGGGCAGTTGAAGAACTTTTTGACAGGACGACGAATATCTGTAGAAAATGTTGAAAAAAAAAATAAATCTGCCCTTGTTTAATTTCCTACAAATACAGTGTGCCGCAGCCTGTTTTATTCGTATGTAAATCGGCTAAAACACCCGTTTAGCCTGCAATTCGACCACTATTAAAAGTGCTAAACCGTACAAGCATGATTAACAAGTAATTTGTTAAAGTGTTTACTGATTAACGCGCAAAAGGACTGCTTATCAGGTAAAATAACATTGCCCTTTGCCTGCTTTAAAAAGCAAGCCCAGTAGGGCGCATTGTTGGCGCTTCGGTGTTTCACTTTTTTGGTAACTGCTTTTTCGTTTTCTCGAATCGGCTGCAAATTTATGATCTTGTTTCTAATAAATGCGAATAACTTGTGTAAAAGTTCTTGATTATTCCTGTATCTAAAAACTTATCTTTGGCGCAAATTGAAATTTTTAAACTAGTTATATATGAGCTTTGAAGTTACCGGTAAACTGGTAGTGAAGTACAATACGGTACAGCGCAGCGAATCTTTCAAAACCCGTGAATTTGTTATCGAGAAGACAGACGATATCAACGGCCGGGTGATTACCAATTATATCAAGTTTCAGTCAGTTCAGGATCGTACCGCCATTGTGGACCGTCACAATGAAGGTGAAATGGTTAAAGTTTATTTTAATATAAAAGGCACCCGCTGGGAGAAAGATGGCAAAGTGAACTACATCACCAACCTCGATGCATGGCGTATCGAGTCCATGATGCAAGGTGCGCCCGGCGCCGATCCCATGCCCAACTACAACACTTCCCAGGAAGGTTCCTTCGGCGGTGGCAACAGCGGCAACAGCGGAGACGATCTTCCGTTCTAATATATAATAATACACCGGCTCCCGAGAGCCCGATCATATTCCAGGCGCCCCGCTGCTGCGGGGCGCCTCCTTTTTTATACCTATCTTTGCCCCGGTTTTTAGGATAAATACCTAACAATGGTCAAACAAATCTCCCTCAAGCTCCTCCCGCAGGAAGCTACCCAACATCGCGCCATCACGCGCCACGCCGCCGAAGCCCTCGGCGTCAAACCGACTGACATCACCGGGTTCAATATCGTCAAACGCTCTATAGACGCGCGTTCCCGCCAGCCTTACTTCGTGCTCACCCTCGAAGTCTTCGCCAGCGAGCCCTTTCAGCCCAAACAACTCGAGCCCTTCCGCTACGAGCCCCTCCGGCCAGATGCCCGCCCCGTCATCGTCATAGGCGCTGGCCCCGCGGGCCTCTTCGCCGCCCTTCGCCTCATAGAGCTCGGCCTGCGGCCCATCGTGCTCGAAAGAGGCAAAGATGTGCGCGCCCGCCGTAGAGATCTCGCCGCCCTCAATAAAACGGGCATCGTCAACCCCGAATCCAATTACTGCTTCGGCGAAGGCGGCGCCGGCACGTATTCCGACGGCAAGCTGTACACCCGCTCCAACAAACGCGGTAACATCCAGCGCATCCTCAACATATTCCGGCAGTTCGGCGCCGATGACGCCATCACCACAGATGCGCATCCCCACATCGGCACCAACAAGCTCCCCCATATCATCACCGCCATGCGCGAACAGATCGCCGACAGCGGCGGCACCGTGCATTTCGAACAGAAAGTAACCGATTTCCTCATCGCAAACGAAGCGGTGACAGGCGTGAAAACCGCCAGGGGCGACGTATTCCACGCCCAACACGTCATCCTGGCCACCGGCCACTCCGCCCGCGATATCTTCGAGCTGCTGCATGAGAAGAAGATCCTCATAGAACGGAAGCCTTTCGCGCTCGGCGTTCGCGTGGAACATCCGCAATCGTTGATAGACAGCGCCCAATACCATTGCGCCCTCCGCGGCGATCACCTCCCTCCCGCCAGCTACAGCCTCGTGGAACAGGTGAACGGCCGCGGCGTGTTTTCCTTCTGTATGTGCCCTGGCGGCATCATCGCCCCGGCCGCCACTTCGCCGGGAGAACTCGTGGTAAACGGATGGTCGCCCTCGAAGCGCAACAACCCCTACGCCAACTCAGGCATGGTAGTAACGGTAGACGAGGAGGATTTTGCGCCATTCGCCAAAGCCGGCCCCCTCGCCGCCATGCACTACCAGCAAGCCGTGGAACGCAGCGCCTTCGAGGCCGGAGGCGGCGGCTTCGTAGCCCCGGCCCAGCGCATGACCGATTTCGTGAAAGGCAAAGTGTCTGGCTCCTTGCCGGATTGCTCCTACATCCCCGGCGTTCGCAGCACCGACCTGAGAACAGTACTGCCTGCAGCGGTACATTCCAGGCTGGGAGAGGCTTTTAGAGCTTTCGGCAAGAAGATCAGGGGATATTTTACGGAAGACGCCATCCTCGTAGCCACGGAATCCCGCACCTCAAGCCCCGTGCGCATTCCACGCAACGATCATGACCTCATGCACCCGCAGGTGAAAGGGCTCTACCCCTGCGGAGAAGGCGCAGGTTACGCCGGCGGCATCGTTTCAGCAGCCATGGACGGCGAGCGCGTGGCCGAAGCCATCGCCGGGGTTGGTACTGGGAATCGTCCGGTTGGTGTATCATTATGAAAATACGTTATCAATTCTTTGGCGCGCATGGGGTAATTAGGTAATTTTCCCCCGTCAATTATCCTTATGAACGTACTGGAACTCCAACATCTCAGGAAGCACTACGCCACGCACAAAGCAGTGGACGATATCAGCTTCTCCATCCCGAAGGGCAGCATCTTCGGGCTACTGGGCCCCAACGGCGCAGGTAAAACCACGCTCCTGCGCATGATCACCGGCATTATTTACCCCGACGCCGGGGACATCCTTTTCGACGGCCGCCCGTTCGACCCTCGCAACGATATCCAATATATCGGGTATATGCCGGAAGAACGCGGACTGTATAAAAAGATGAAAGTGGGCGAACAGGCCATGTACCTGGCCCAGCTCAAAGGCCTCAGCGCACAGGATGCCCGCCAGCGGATCGATTACTGGTTCAACAAATTCGAGATCACTTCCTGGACCAACAAGAAGATCGAAGAGCTCTCCAAGGGCATGCAACAAAAGGTGCAATTCATTTCCACCGTCATGCATCAACCCAAACTGCTCATCCTCGACGAGCCCTTCTCCGGCCTGGACCCCATCAACTCCCAGCTCATCCAGGACGAAATCTTCCAGCTCGCCAAAAGCGGCACCACCATCATTTTCTCCACGCACCGCATGGAGCAGGTGGAAGAAATCTGCGACCACATCGTGCTCGTCAACAAAGGCAAAAAAGTGCTCGACGGCCCGGTGAAGCAGATCCGGCAGGATTTCAAGCATCACCTTTTCCGCATCAGCCTGGCTTCCATGCCCAATCCCGCGCAAATGGCGACGCATCATTTCGAGATCGTCAAACAGCACGAAAACGGTTATACCGTGAAGATCAATGAATACAGCCAGACGAACGACATCCTGGCCCATTTCATCCATCACGGCATCCAGGTCACCTATTTCGAAGAAATCCTCCCCACCATTCACGAAGTCTTCATCCAACAGGTGAAGATCACCGACCTGGAGGTAGCCGCTAACTGACACCCATGAAATACTGCATATTCTTATTAATGATCGTAGCTGCGGGATGCGGTTCCGCCACCGGCTCGCAGCAAAATACCGATAGCACGGTCCAGAATGCGGACAGTCTTGCCGCTGCAGACGCGCGCGCCAGGGCGGAGGCTTTCCTGCAACTTTTCCCCTCCGTCAACCCCAACGACCTCGCCGTCGAATCTCCCCAGACCGACTCTAACGGCGTCATGAAGGGGATGGTAGGCAAATGGCTCGACAGCAGCATGGTCAAATTCCTGCCCGACAATTGGGCAGAAGGAGAGATCGGCGTGCCGGGAGAATTGTATGGCGGATATTTCGCCGTCGGCAAATTCTCCATGGGCGATTATGAAATGCTGCTGCTCAGAGCGCCCGGCGAATACCAGAGCAGCAGGATCCAGTTGCTCGCATGGCACAAACCCACCGCCCGCGTGAAAGATCACATCATGTTGGCAGACGAGTGGGGCGATGCCGGCGATGCGCAGCAAACCTACAGCTGGCTCCATCCCGATGGCAAGGAGCTCGAAGTGAGAATGGCCGTGCTCACGTCGTATCAAGACCCGGAGGATACGACCGGCCGCTCGGAGTCATCCACCGACTACGCCATTTTCCGGTTCAGGAACGATGCGTTCGACACCACCGGCATGAAGCAGCGCCGTAACGAAGCGTTCTTTCGCGCCAAATTCAAGAACAGTTACCAGGTACCCGATTCCGTATACGTAGAATATCACCCAAATTCTAACTCAGACTCCCATGAATAAGATCTGGATCATCATCAAAAGAGAATACCTCACCAGGGTAAGAAAGAAATCTTTCATCGTCACCACCCTGCTGCTGCCGGTTTTGTTCGCCGCCATGGTCATTTTGCCAGGCTTGCTCATCAACTCCGACAACAATGAAAAAGTGGCCGTGATCGACGAAAGCGGTTACTTCGCCGGCAAACTGCCCGACGAAAAAGGTATCCAGTACAAGTTCGTAGACGCCAAACTGGATACGTTCAAGAAAACGTACCGCGACCAGGGCTATACCGGCCTGTTGCATATCCCCAGGCTCGACATTAACCGCCTGCCCGCCATCGTCTACTACAGCAAGGGCCAGATGCCTTTCACGCTGCGGGGCAGCATGGAAAAGCGACTCGAAAGCGTGGTGGAAGATAAAAGGATGGAGCTCGCCGGGGTCGACAAATCGAAACTCGAAGAAATCCGTGCAGATATCTCTATCGACAACCTCGCCGGCGACGAAGAGAAGAAAGGCAGCACCGTAGCGGCTTACATCATCGGCTGGTTTGCCGGGTTCCTCATTTACATCGTATTGCTGGTTTTCGGCATGATGGTGATGCGCGGGGTGATGGAAGAAAAAACGAACCGCATCGCCGAAGTAATGGTTTCCAGCGTGAAGCCGTTCCAGCTGATGATGGGCAAGATCGTAGGGATCGCCGGGGTGGGGCTCACGCAGTTCCTCATCTGGGTAGGTTTGCTGATAGGGATTTACTTCCTGGTGATCGTGGGGATGCTGGGAGCGGACGCAGGTTCGGTTTCTGCAGCTACGCAGCCGGGCATGAGCGCTGCAACTGAAGATATGGCGCAGAAGATCGCCGGTTTCACGGGCAGCGTCAACTGGTTCTCCATCATTTCGCTGTTCCTGTTCTACTTCCTGGGCGGGTACCTTTTCTACGCGGCGCTTTTCGCCGCGGTAGGCAGTTTGGTGAACGAAGACCCGAATGATGCGCAGTCGCTCACGTTCCCCATCACCCTCCCGGTGATCGTGGCCATGGTGATCATGATCCAGGCGGTGATGAAGCCCACAAGCCAGCTGGCCGTGTGGGGAAGCATCATTCCCTTCACATCGCCGGTGGTGATGATGGCGCGGATCCCTTACGGCGTGCCGGGCACGGTGCCGATCTGGCAGCTCGCTCTCTCGATGTTCTCGCTCATCGCCGGTTTCCTCGCTACCACCTGGGTGGCCGCGAAGATTTACCGCACGGGGATCCTCATGTATGGTAAAAAGGTGACGCTGGGCGAAGTGGGGAAATGGATTTTCAGAAAAAGCTAGTGAACCGTTCCAGGATAATAGAAAAAGGCCATCTCAGGATGGCCTTTTTTATTTGTATATCTTGATGGGAGGGATGATCAGAGCGATCCGAGCTGCGAACAGGTGGCGCGGAACTCGTTCCAGATTTCGTGCAGCACGTCGGCCGCGGGCTTGATCTCGCGGATGAGCGCGCTCACCTGGCCGATTTCCAGTTCGCCTTCATCGAGTTGTCCTTCGAACATGCCTTTCTTGGCGCGCCCCCGGCCCAGGAGCCCTTTTAGCTGCTCGATGTCCGCCCCTTCCGATTCGGCTTTTTTCACCGCTTCGAAAAATGCGTTCTTCAACAGCCGTACCGGCGTCAACTGCTTCAGCGACAACATCGTATCGCCTTCTCCCGCCGTGATCACGGCTTGTTTGAATGCGGCATGCGACGAAGCTTCCGGCGTAGCCACGAACCGGCTGCCGACCTGCACGCCCGAGGCGCCCAGTGCGAAAGCCGCCGCCATGGCCTTTCCCGAGCCGATGCCGCCCGCCGCTATCACGGGGATCGTGACTGCGGCCGCCACCGCGGGGATGAGCACCATGGTCGTGGTTTCTTCGCGGCCATTGTGGCCCCCGGCTTCGAAACCTTCGGCCACCACCGCGTCTACTCCGGCTTCCTGGCTTTTCACGGCGAATTTGCTGCTCGATACCACGTGTACCACCTTCACGCCGTGCGCTTTCAGCAGCGGTGTCCAGGTTTTGGGATTGCCTGCGGAAGTGAATACCACCGGTACTTTCTCTTCCAGGATGATCTGGATATGTTTGTCGAGATCGGGATACAGGAGCGGTACGTTCACGCCGAAAGGCTTATCCGTAGCCGATTTGCACTTTTGGATATGTTCGCGCAGCACATCGGGGTACATGCTGCCGGAGCCGATGACCCCCAGTCCGCCGGCGTTGCTCACCGCACTGGCGAGCCGCCATCCGCTGGCCCATATCATGCCTGCCTGGATGATGGGATATTCGATGCCGAATAAGCTGGTAACGGGGTTTTGGAATGCCATCTGCCGAAAATTGGTTTAACCGAGATCGATTTCCGTGTTGTCGCCGATATTGAGGCTCTGGCTGAGCCCGCGGATATTGGCATCGCTACCGATGAGCGACGATTTCAGCACCACTTCGTACAGGTTGCTGAAAGAGCCGATGATGGAATCTTTCACGATGGAATAACTGATGACGGTATTGTCGCCGATGGCCACGTTGGGGCCGATGATGCTGTTTTTGATATTGCAGCCTTCGCCGATGCTCACGGGCGGGATGATGATGGTGTTCTCGTAAGGGAGCACGGGGCTGGCCGACAATTTATATTTCTTCAGCAGCGTGGCATTGGTTTCGAGGAGCGTTTCCTTGCGGCCGCAGTCGAACCAGTTGTTGACCTTGAACGCATTGAACTGCACGCCGTGCTGGATCATGCATTCGAGGGCATCGGTGAGCTGGAACTCGTCGTGCGAGCGGATCTGCTGGCGGATATTGTCTTCCAGGCATTGGTACAGTTGTTCCGTTTCCCGGATTTTGTACATGCCTACGAGGGCGAGGTTGGATTTGGGGATCTGGGGTTTTTCGATCACCCGGGTGATGGTGAGCTCTTCGCCGAGCTCGGCAACGCCGAAGTTGCGGGGATCGTCGACCTTCTTCACGCCCAGCACGGAAACCGGCGAGGTGATCACTTCCTTGAAATCCACTTCCACGATGGTGTCTCCCAGAACGATGAGCACTTCGTCGCCCGCTACCACGTCTTTGGTCAGCAGAATGGCGTGGCCGGTGCCTTCGCGGGAATTCTGCTGCACGAAGTGCGTTGTCAGATCGGGATATTTCTTTTCGACGTAATGCTGGATCTTTTCACCGAGATAGCCCACCACGAACACGAATTCGCGGATACCGGACTCCACCAGCTGGTCTACGATAATGCTCAGGATGGTGCGGCCCGCCAGCGGAATCAAAGCTTTGGGCTGCGTATATGTATGCGGGCGCAATTTTGTGCCTGCACCTGCGACTGGAATAATTGCCTTCATGTATCGGGTTTGATGGAAGTGGTCCACTGCTACAGTTACGGAATCACTTTGCTTCAGGGGGGCAAATTACGGAATAACGGGGAATAAAAACATGATAACGGTCTGGCTGCGAAAAGATATTATCGTTTTAGTATATATGGCTGGACGCTACTTTTCATCAATTCCAACTTTATATTTAGTAGGAAGATGATTAATTTTGCGTCTTAAATTTTCTTTCATCATGCAAAGAGACCAGCAGATCTTCGACATCATCCGCCAGGAACTGGAAAGGCAGCGCCATGGCATTGAACTGATCGCTTCTGAGAACTTCACGAGCCATCAGGTAATGCAGGCCATGGGCAACGTAATGACCAACAAGTACGCCGAGGGCTATCCCGGACGCCGCTATTATGGCGGTTGCGAGATCGTTGACTTGAGCGAGCAGCTGGCCATCGACCGTGCCAAACAGATTTTCGGCATCGAGTACGCCAACGTGCAGCCCCACTCCGGTGCGCAGGCGAACGCGGCGGTTCTGCTGGCCATCCTCCAGCCGGGCGACAAAATCCTCGGCCTGGACCTCAGCATGGGCGGTCACCTCACGCACGGCTCTGCGGTTAACTTCTCCGGTAAACTGTACCAGCCGCTGTTTTACGGCGTGAATAAGGAAACCGGCCTGGTTGAGTACGACAAGATGGAAGAGGTTGCCCTCGCCGAAAAACCCAAACTGATCATCTGCGGTGCTTCGGCATACAGCCGCGATTGGGATTACACCCGCATCCGCGAGATCGCCGACAAGATCGGCGCCTTCGTGATGGCAGACATCGCGCATCCCGCGGGCCTCATCGCCAAGGGGCTCCTCAATTCGCCCTTCGCGCATTGCCATTTCGTGACCACCACCACCCACAAAACCCTCCGCGGCCCCCGCGGCGGTATGATCATGATGGGCAAGGATTTCGAAAACCCCTTCGGCCTCAAAACCCCGAAAGGCGAAATCCGCATGATGTCTAACCTGCTCGATATGGCCGTGTTCCCCGGCATCCAGGGCGGCCCGCTCGAACACGTGATCGCCGCCAAAGCGGTTTCGTTCTTCGAGATCCTGTCAGACGATTACGATGTGTACGCCCGCCAGATCATCAAAAACGCACAGTCCATGGCCCGCTCCTTCGTGGAAAAAGGCTACCAGATCATCTCCGGCGGTACCGATAACCACCTCATGCTGATCGACCTCCGCAACAAGAACATCTCCGGTAAAAAAGCGGAAAATGTGCTCGTTCAGGCAGATATCACCTGCAACAAGAACATGGTCCCCTACGACGATAAATCTCCCTTCATCACCTCCGGCATCCGCGTCGGCGTTCCCGCCATCACCACCCGCGGCCTGACGGAAGATCACATGCCGCAAATCGTGGAATGGATCGACAAACTGCTCCTCGACGCCGACAACGAAGGCCTGCAGCAGCGCATCCGTGGCGAAGTGAACGAATTCATGAAACAATTCCCCCTCTACCCCGAAATGGGCTGAGGCTGATCCAAGCGAATAATGTAAAAGGCCGGTCTGGAGCGTATGGCTCCGAGACCGGCCTTCTTCGTTCAAAAGATGAATTATTTGTTCGCCAGCGTGATCTCCTGCTCGCGCTGGTTGCGGAACACCACCGCTTTCAGGTTGGTCCGCCAGGCGATGGGCTGGTATACGGAAAGGAAAGTTTTTACCGAGTTGACGGGCTGGCCGTCGAGTTTCAGCAACACGTCGTTCGTGCGCAGACCGGCTTTCCAGGCATCGCTGTTTTCCGGCACCGTTACGAAATACGCGCCTTTTTCGTCTGGGAGGCCCGTGGCGGAACGTTCCCCCAATCCTTCGATATTCTTCACTTTGGCGCCTTTCCACTCGAGCAGATCGCCTTTCGAGGATGCGGCGGAAAGCAGGATGGCAGGCAGGGGAACGGGCGCCGCAAGCTTTTTGTACGCCGCGATCCGCGTTCCGAAATTGTCTACGGGAAAATCGCGGTAAGTAATCTTGCCCGGCATGCTGGAGGGTTTCAGCCGGTAATCGCCTTTCTTGAAGTCGCGGAACTGAAGGTCGAGCACATAGGAATTTTTATCCGTGCCGCGCTGCCGTGCCGCTTCGAGGGAAGCCTTGTCGGGGAAGAAGTTATTATCCACCTTCTTGCCCCAAACATTGACCTGGATGGGCTTGTAGTCGGTCGTCACTACGTTGGCGGTAAACTCGTCGTTGCTGTTCGCAAACCATACGTGCGGGTGGAAAGTGTTGTTGATCATCAGGTTGTGATGCACTCTCCGGAAAAATCCTTCCCGCAGTTTCAATCCGCCGTTCAGGCATACGTTGTCGTAAATGTCGTAATAGGAAGAGCCGTCGTCCAGGTCGATGTCCCAGCCATGATCGCAGCGGAAACGGTTTTCGCGGAGGACGGTGGTGCCGAGGATGTCGAGCTTTGTGAGGCCGATGTTAGCCATGGTGGCGCTGTCCATGATCCTGCGGTTGGGGTGCCAGTACCTGTCGCGGCCCCAGCTGTTGAAAGCGCCATGGTCGCCGGTTTCGAGCACGGTATTGTACACGTCGTTCCGCTCGATGAGGTGGCCGCCGAACGTTCCTTCGCTGACATTGATGCCCGCGCGCGGTACGTTGTGGATCGTGTTATGTGCCACATGTATGGCGTTCGAAATGCTGATCTGCACGCCGGCCGATTGTTTTTCGATCTCGCCGGAAAATTGAATGAGGTTATCTGCCGCACTGCAGTTCTTCGGGAAATCTTCCGATTTGGGGCCGGGCGTGAAGTCCATTTCGCTGAAAGGCACGGCGAGGTTGTATTCGAAAGCCGGAGAACGCACGGCGCCCGGGCTCCCGACAAACGCGATGCCGGATGCGCCGGCCCTGTAAATATGATTGCTGTCGACGCGCACATGCCGATTATAGTTGTTCACGAACACGGCGTTGCCGCCCACTTCGTCGAACATGCAATTGGTGACGGCCACGTTTTCAGCCCCTTCCACGAGCACGGCCCCGCCGCGGTAGATGGTCCAGTCGCTGCGCAGGAGCGGTTCTTTCGTGAGCATAAACGTGCGTTTGTTGCCGGTGAACGTGATGCCGCGAACGGTCACGTTTTTCAGAGGCTGTTCCATGCTTCCTTTCAGCACGATGAGCTCCGTGGTGGCCGCATAAGCGATGTCGGCGGATGGTTTTTTCCCATTTTCGGGTTGGAAGTAAAGGGTATGCCCGGATGCGTCGAAGAACCATTCGTGCGGGGCGTCCAGTTCTTCACGGACGTTTTCCACGAAACGGTGGTCGGGGTGGAGGCCCATCTGCCGGTTGTTTTGCCAGCCTCCTTCCAGGATGGCGTTGCCTTGTGTATCCACGCCGGTCACTTTATAATGATAGCCGCCCCATTCCGCGCGGTGCAATGCGTGGACGATGGCGGTTTCCGGATGTTTCCAGGTTTTGATGCGCGCCGGTGAAAGCGCGTCTGCAGCTGTGCCATGGTAAAAGCGGGCCGAAGAATCGTAGTTGGGGTAGCGGGCGGAGATTTGCAGTTTCCCATTCACGTACAGCCTGTCCATTTCCGTGATACCCGCTGGGATGGAGGTTTTCCAGATGCCGTTCCCCGCGTCCAGCCAATTGGCGGTGAGTTTCCGGGCGCCGCTGATGACGGGTTTTTCGCCCGGTTCGGCCTTGATGGTGAAGTGCTGGTGTTGCGGGTTGTCGGCGGTCGTGAGCACGAAGGGCGCATCGAGATAATAGGTGCCGCCCTTTAAAATGATGGTGGTGGCTTTACCGGGATTCCGGCGCCAGGTTTCGCGGGCGCCTTCCAGTGTGGCTTTGGGTTGAGCCCGGGTGCCGGGATTGGCATCGTTGCCGGTAGGGGAAAGGTAGACGAGGGTTTCCTGGGCCTGTACCGCCAGGGGCGACAACAGGCTGCAGGCGATGATCCATTTCAGCATAGCGATTCTTTAGTATTGGCAAGATAGGCCCTTGCTTCCGGGCCGGTTGGTAGTAATTGAACAAATCCTGACAAAATTATTTGGAAGTACAGATTCTATCCTTACATTTGTAGTGTACTAGTTAAATAGTACACTGTTCATCCACCTATAACTTTATCCAATGGTATCCCTTCAAAACATTGCCTATTCTTACCGGCGTGGGAAGCCGGTGCTCGGCGGGTTGAGCCTTACCCTGGCGCCCGGCCGCATTTACGGCCTCCTTGGCCGCAATGGCACCGGTAAAAGCACGCTGCTTTACCAGATGGCCGGTTTGTTGTTCCCCCAATCCGGTTCCTGCACGGTGTTTGGTTTTACGCCTTCGCGCAGGGAACCTGCTTTCCTGCAGCAGGTGTACGTGGTGCCGGAAGCGTTCGTTCTGCCCGACCTTTCATCCAACGCTTACATCCGTTTGCATGCGCCTTTTTATCCCACGTTCGATCATGCGCTGTGCACCAGCATTCTCCGGCAATTCGGAATTGAGCCAGATGATGAACTGGCCGGCCTCAGCCATGGCCAGCAAAAGAAATTCCAGATCGCCTTTGCCATAGCGACCGGCGCGAAGCTGCTGCTCATGGATGAGCCTACCAATGGGCTGGACATCCCGTCCAAACAACAATTCCGCAAAGTAGTGGCAGGCAGCTTGCGCGACGACCAGGTGATGGTGATCAGTACGCACCAGGTCCGCGATCTCGACAGCCTCATCGACGATGTGCTGATCCTGGACCAGGGGCGCATTGTGCTGCAGGCGCCGGTGTCGCGGATCACGGAGCGGCTCGTGTTCCGAAAAGTGAAAGAGCGCGCCGAAAGCGGGAAGCCGCTCTATGCCGAAGAAGCCCTCGGCGGATACGCCGTCATCGCCCGCAACACGACCGACGAAAGCTCGCGCCTCGATATGGAACTGCTGTTCAACGCGACGCTTTCCGGCGAAGCATCCATCCTCCCCATTCTTCAAGATTAAAATGCCCGTCATGCAATTTTCTTTGAAAAGGTGTCTGCACCTCATCAGATTGCAATTGGTTATGAACCGCAGATTGCACCTCTATACCCTACTCACGGTGGCCGGCCTGATGCTGGCGTATATGATGTATTATGTTTTTGCCGTACCGTTCGGGCTGCAGTGGGAAATGCAGGACCGGATCGCTTTTGAAGGCGCCATGCTGTTTATGCTGGTATCGTCCGGATATTACTGGCAGCTCGGCCGCACTTCGGCACGGCTGCGGGCCTTCATGCTGCCGGTTTCAACGCTGGAGCGGACGATAGGGGCTTTTGTCATGATTCTTGGGTTATATCTGGCAGCGTATTTATTGATCTTTCTGTTTTGCAATACACTTTGTTATCTGATCGGTAATTTTTTGCTTCACCAGGGCAACCGGTACGCTTACATTTTAGACGGAGATAGATTTCCGATGCTCTTTGTTGCAGGGTTCATGATGGTTGCAATCGGACTGGCGGCGGGTTTGACGTTCCGAAAACTGCCGGTAGTAAAAGCGGTATGCATTGTGGCGCTGATTTTCATCGTAGTGAACAGCGGTGGCGGATTGCTGGCGAAAACCCTCATTGAGCGGGAGCCGCAAAGGCATTACGTAATACCATACAACGGGGAGGAAATACTGGTGAAGGACCAATTCTTCCGCGCCAGCTTCGATCAATGGATCATTAAACCGGTAACCACCACCGGCGACACCGCAGATTTGCAAACCGTTCAGCGGCCTGCCTGGCTCAAAACCCTGGCGGATATAACGGCCTGTTCGGTCCCGTTTCTGCTGATCTGTTACATCTGGTTCAAAATGCGGGAATCCACTTTATAGATCTTTAATCCATTCTATGGAATTCAATAACCAATTGGCCATTTACCTTCAGATTGCAGAACATGTTTGCGACAGGATCCAGTTGCTGCAGTGGCCGGCCGGAGAAAAAATCCCGTCCGTCCGCGAGCTGGCCGTAAGCCTGGAAGTCAATCCTAATACCGTCATGCGCTCTTACGAACATCTGCAACAAATGGGCGTGATCCACACCCGGCGCGGATTGGGGTATTTCGTGAGTCCAGACGCGGTGCCGCGCATCGCGGCCGCGCGCAAGGAGCAGTTCATGCAGGAAGAGTTGCCCCAGTTTTTCAGGCGGCTGTTTTTGCTGGGCATCGAGCTCGATGAACTTAAAGAAAGGTACACCACATTCAAACAGCAGCACATCCATGTGCCATAAAATCCCATCCACATGAAAAAAAGCAATATTATCCTCACGATACTAATACTGATTCTCCCGGTCGGTATTTTATTAACGAACTTCACGTTACTGGCGGAATACAGGAAAAGAAACTTTGCGAAGCTGCCGATGGCGAAAGATGTGAAAATTGTAACGGAACTGCCCGATTTCCGTTATGTGTCGATCGACGGCAAGGTGAAAATGGAAGCCCGCATGCCGGCGGGAATGCAAAGCGATATAAAAGATGTAAGGGTGAGCGTAGGGCGCGTCCGTTCTTCGGCGATCCAAATCGAGGATTTTATGAAGGAATACGTCCGCACCCGGGTTTCCGGCGATACGCTGTATGTGTGGTTTGAAGCAAAGTACCCGGCGGAGTGGGGGCAAAGAAACAGCAGCCAAGCCGTTGTCATCTACAACTGCACACTCGCGGGCATCCGGGCCACTGATACCCATCTGAGCATCGACGAATGGCAGCAAGACGAACCGGTGGTCCTGCAGGTGTTCCGGTCCAAACAGTTGTACATGGGAAATATCCGCATGCCGAAAATGGACCTTACGCTGGATAATACGGAGATGTACCTGGGGCCCGCTCTGGTAGATACGCTGAGTTATTCGCTGGGGCCCGGTAGTTTTCTGAACTTGCAGCCTTCCCAGCGGGTAAAGGTGCTGGATGAAAAGTATGTCGATAAATCGGCGAAATTGCTTCCGCCAACCCCCTTAACGCTCCCGACGAGCTCGGAATAAAAAAAACGCCCGAAGTACCGGGCGTTTTTTTTATTCGAAGTGGAGATCAGAATTGTGTAGCCAGATAAGCCATCGTTCCCGCGCCGATTTCCAGTGCGCGTTCGTCGATGTCGAATTTAGGCGTGTGCACGCCGGAGCTGATGCCTCTCGCTTTGTTGCCGGTGCCGAGGCGGAAGAAGCAAGCGGGGATCACCTGCGAGTAGAACGCGAAATCTTCCGCGCCCATCCGCAGTTCGGTGTCCACCACGTTATCGGCGCCCAGGTAATCTTCTGCGAGTTTACGGGCGTTGGCGGTCACGGCTTCGTTATTGTACAGCGTGGGGTAGCCTACGAGGATGTCGATATCGATTTCCGCGCCCATGGCGTGTACCAGTTCGGTCGCCTGTTTGCGGATCAGTTCATGCGCCTTGAAGCGCCAGGTTTCGTCCATCGCCCGGAAAGTGCCCATGAGCTTCACTTCGCTGGGGATCACGTTGGTGGTGTGCCCGCCGTTGAAGGCGCAGATAGACAATACGGAAGGGGAGAAAGGATCGTTGTTGCGGCTGATGATCTGCTGGAGGCTGACCACCAGGTTGGAGGCGATGAGGATGGTGTCTGCCGTGAGATGGGGCGCCGCGGCGTGGCCGCCTTTGCCTTTCACGGTGATGTAGATCTCGTCGGCGCTCGCCATGTATTTTCCTTCCCGGAAGCCCAGGAGCCCCGTTTCCATCGCGGGGAGCACGTGGAGGCCGAGGATGGCTTCGGGTTTCGGGTTTTCCAGCGCGCCGTCCTGGATCATGAGGCTGGCGCCGCCGGGATGCTTTTCTTCGCCGGGCTGGAAAAGGATTTTCACGGTGCCTTCGAACTCGCCCCGCAGCTGCTGCAGGATGCGCGCGGCGCCGAGGGCCACGGTGGTATGCACGTCATGGCCGCAGGCATGCATGATGCCGGGGTTTTGTGATTTATAGGGGACGTCGTTCGCTTCTTCGATCGGCAGCGCATCGATATCGCCGCGCAGGGCGATGACCTTCTTGCCGGGGTTTTTCCCTTCGATAAGGGCCACTACGCCCGTTCCGGCTACACCGGCGCGGTAGGGGACGCCCCAGCTCTCGAGCTGCTGCTGAATGAATTTCGACGTTTCGAATTCCTGGAAGGATAGTTCGGGATGTGCATGCAAATGTCTTCTGCAAGCCACCAGGTCAGCGGCGTATTCGCTGGCCAGGGCTTTGATCCGCTCTTTCATTAATCTTCTTTTTCCGGTGATACGTTGATGATGGTAGGCACTACGAACGCGCCGTTGGGGAAGTATTCCGCCAGTTCCTTGCGCAGTTCGGTCGCCTCCTCGCGGGATTTGAAGTCGCCCACACGCACCTTGAAATAGGGGGCTTCGAAGTCGATGTAGGTCCGGTAGTCGGGATAGCGTTGCATCACGCGGGTTTTGGCCTCGTTGGCTTCGTTCCGCTTGTTGGTAGTGAGCACCTGAACGCGGAAGCCGGGCTGGTTGCGGATAGCCAGGTTGTTGATGTACACCTGTTTACGGATGAGGATGTCTATCCGGCTGTCTTTGGTCACTTTAACATTGCCTTCCTGCTGCACCGATTCCTGCGCGCGCAGGGCGGTAGCGGCGGATAAGAGCAACAGCAACAGGCAGCCTGTTCTTAACATCATATGTTTGGTTCGTTTGATGGCAAAATGGTTTTTCGGTCCCTATTGCAGGGCGGCCGCTTCTTTCATGATCGCTACACCGGCGCTCGTCCCGATCCGGGTAGCGCCTGCGGCGATTAGTTCCTTCGCGAAAGCAAAGGTACGAATCCCTCCCGAAGCCTTGATCTGAATATTGGCGGGGAGGTTTTTCCGCATGAGGGCTACCGCTTCCACGGAAGCGCCCTTCTCGGCGTAGCCGGTACTGGTTTTCACGAAATCGACCCCGTACTTCCCGTACAGCTCGCAGCATTTCACGATCTCTTCCTCCAATAATATGCCACTTTCGATGATCACCTTGATCTTGCGCTGTTTGTTCCGGATGATGGGCATGATGGTCGCGATTTCCTTTTCCAGGAAAGCCCAGTCGCCCCCGCGCACCGCGATGAGGTTGGCGACCATGTCCAGCTCGTCTGCCCCGTCGATAATGGCGAGCACGGATTCGGCTACTTTGGCTTCTATGGCGGAATAGCCGAAGGGGAAACCGATGACGGTGGCTATGGCGGTGGTGGTGCCGCCGAGGAAGGTTTTAGCCGTGCTCACGAAAGGAGGCGGCACGCACACGGCGGCGAAGTCGTATTCCACGGCTTCCATGCTGAGGCGTTTTACGTCGTCGAGCGAGGTAACGGGTTTGAGGACGGTATGGTCGATGTACCGGTTAATGTTCATTTTTTGAAGGGTGTTTTCCAAAAATAAAAAAACGGAGTTACGCAGGATGGTCCCGGGTAACTCCGTTGGTTATTTTACGCAGCGGGAGCTTATTGTTCTTTCCCGTGACAGTTTTTGAATTTCTTGCCGCTACCGCAGGGGCAGGGATCGTTCCGGCCTACTTTGGGGCCTACGCGAACGGGTTCCTGTTTGGGTTCGTCCATGGCAGGCGCGTAATCTTCGCGGCGGGCGGAGGCGGAGCCTTGCTGTTGCTGCGGTGCGCTGTGGCCGTTGGAAGCGTCCGGGTCCTGGTGCGAGGCGCGCATGTGGCTCATGTCGGTTTTTTCTTCATGGCCTTCGGTGATCTGCGCGTCTTCTTCGGCCTGCTGACCGGGGATGCCGGCCTTGCAAAGGAAGGAGACGATCTCTTTGGAGTTTTCGGCGCTCATCTGTTTGAACAGCTCGAACGCTTCGAATTTATAGATCAGCAGCGGGTCTTTCTGTTCGTACACGGCGCTCTGAACGGACTGTTTCAGGTCGTCCATGGCGCGGAGGTGCTCTTTCCAGGCGTCGTCGATCAGGTTGAGGGTGATGGAACGCTCGAGGGCGGAGATGGTCTCCTTGCCCTGGGTATCCACCACTTTCCGGAGGGGCGCCAGCACGTGGAGGCCGCGGCGGCCGTCCGTGAACGGGATCGAGATGTTCTCGATATGCTGGCCCTGCTCTTCGAAGATCTTTTTGATAACGGGATAAGTACCGGTCACCACCTCGTTGGTACGGCGGTGGTAATTGGCAACCGCTTCACCGTAGAGCTTTTCAGCTATTTCCTGCACGTTCCCTTTCTGGAATTCGTCTTCGGAAATCACGGTGTCTATCGCGAAGTTCTTGATCACTTCCAGTTTGAACGCTTCGAAATCGCCGGTGGCGCGATGCGTGTTTACCAGGTTGTCCGCTACTTCGTAGAAAGCATTGTCGATATCGATGGCGAGGCGTTCGCCGAACAGGGCGTGGTTGCGTTTGGAGTAAATGACCGTACGCTGCTTGTTCATCACGTCGTCGTACTCGAGGAGGCGCTTACGGATGCCGAAGTTGTTCTCTTCCACTTTCTTCTGCGCCCGTTCGATGGAGCGGGTGATCATGCTGTGCTGGATCACTTCGCCTTCCTTGTAACCCATACGGTCCATGAGCGCGGCGATACGGTCGGAGCCGAACATGCGCATCAGGTCGTCTTCCAGCGATACGAAGAACTGGGAAGTACCGGGGTCGCCCTGGCGACCGGCACGGCCGCGCAACTGGCGGTCTACACGGCGGCTTTCGTGGCGTTCGGTACCGATGATGGCGAGACCGCCGGCATCTTTCACGCCGGGCCCCAGCTTGATGTCCGTACCACGGCCGGCCATGTTGGTGGCGATGGTCACGGCGCCGGGCATACCTGCTTCGGCCACGATCTGGGCTTCACGGGCGTGCTGTTTGGCGTTCAGTACGTTGTGGGGGATTTTTTCGAAGGTCAGCATTTTACCGAGGAGCTCAGACACCTCTACGGAGGTAGTACCTACCAGTACGGGGCGGCCGGCTTCTTTCAGTTTCTTGATCTCTTCGATCACGGCGCGGTATTTATCGCGCTTGGTTTTATATACGAGGTCTTCCGCGTCTTTCCGGGTGATCGGCAGGTTGGTGGGGATGGTTACCACGTCCAGCTTGTAGATTTCCCAGAACTCACCGGCCTCGGTAGTGGCCGTACCGGTCATACCACCGAGTTTGTGGTACATACGGAAGTAGTTCTGCAGGGTAATGGTGGCGAACGTTTGGGTGGCGGCTTCCACTTTCACGTTTTCCTTGGCTTCGATCGCCTGGTGGAGACCGTCGGAATAGCGGCGGCCATCGAGGATACGGCCCGTCTGTTCGTCCACGATCTTCACTTTCCCGTCCATCACTACGTATTCCACATCTTTTTCGAAGAGGGTGTACGCTTTGAGGAGCTGCTGAACGGAGTGGATGCGTTCCGATTTTACGGCGAAGTCCTGGAGGAGCTGGTCTTTCCTGGCCATTTTTTCTTCCGTGGTCAGGTCCATTTTTTCCAGTTCCGCGATTTCGGAGCCTACGTCGGGCATCACGAAAAACGCGGGATCTTCGCCGGCGCCGGTGATGAGGGCGATACCTTTATCGGTGAGGTCTACGCTGTTGTTCTTTTCGTCGATATGGAACAGGAGGCCTTCGTCTACCTTGGGCATTTCGCGCTGCTGGTCGGCGATGTAATAGTTCTCCGCTTTCTGCTGGAGCACTTTCATGCCGGGCTCGCTGAGGTATTTGATGAGGGCGCTGTTTTTCGGAAGGCCGCGATGGGCGCGCATGAGCGCGAGGCCGCCCGTTTTCGGGTCGTCTTTCCCTTCGGCGATGAGTTTCTTGGCTTCGAGGAGGCTGGAGGTCACGATCTTGCGCTGCTCTTCCACCAGCCGCTGGATGCGGGGCTTCAGGGCGTGGAATTCCTGCTCGTCGCCACGCGGGATGGGGCCGGAGATGATGAGCGGGGTACGCGCATCGTCGATCAGTACGCTATCCACCTCATCCACCATGGCGAAGTGATGCTTGCGCTGTACCATTTCTTCGGGGCTGTGCACCATGTTATCGCGCAGGTAATCGAAGCCGAATTCGTTGTTGGTACCGTAGGTAATGTCTGCCTGGTATGCGTTGCGGCGCTCGAAGGAGTTGGGCTGGTGCTTGTCGATGCAATCCACGGTGATGCCGAGGAATTCGAACAGGGGACCGTTCCATTCGGAGTCACGGCGGGCGAGGTAATCGTTCACGGTCACCACGTGCACGCCTTCGCCGGTGAGGGCGTTGAGGTAAGCGGGGAGCGTGGATACGAGGGTTTTACCTTCACCCGTCGCCATTTCGGAAATTTTACCCTGGTGGAGCACGATACCGCCGATCAGCTGCACATCGTAATGCACCATGTTCCAGGTCACTTCCGTACCACCGGCGATCCAGGAATTCTTCCAGGTCACTTTGTCACCTTCGATGGTCACATAGTCGCGCAGTACGGCGAGGTTGCGGTCCATTTCGGTGGCGGTGGCGGTGATGGTGGTATTTTCTTTCAGCCTGCGGGCAGATTCCTTCACTACGGCAAATGCTTCTGGAAGGATCTGGAGGAGGACTTCTTCTATTTTCTTGTTACGATCTTTCTGGAGCTTGTCGATCTCGCGGTAGACGAGATCTTTGGTGTTCACGTCCTCTTCGGACTCTGCGGAAGTTTTCTTCTCTGCGATCTCCCGGTCTATTTCGGCCAGGTGCGCCTTGATACGGGAACGGAAAACCTGCGTTTTGCCACGCAGTTCGTCGATAGGCAGGGATGACAGTTTTTCATACTCCTCGTTGATCTGCTTCACCATGGGAAGGATCAGCCTGATGTCTCGCTCAGACTTGTTTCCTCCGAAAAGCTTTGTTAAAAAACCTAGCATGTTAAAATTTTCGATGTCTAAAAGAATAAAGGAACCTGGTTGCGGGGGAAATATAGTCAAATATTAAGCCCGGATGCCAGGTTGTGACAAGGTGGCAGGAGCGGGCCTGCGGACCAAGGCTGGTAAAATTAGGAATTTTTGGGGGATGACCGTATCAAATCCCGGAAAAATTAAGCCTGCCGCGGTATTTCTGCCGTTTGGAAGGAGAAAATGCAGGATTTCTGCGGACGGGAGACACCCCCGCCCACAGAAGCCCTTTTTACACCCCGGTTCCCCATCCCCGACTTCCTTAAAAAAAATAATTAGTGTTGGATAGACACTATCCCACAAAAAATGACCACATTCGTGTCCGGTATTTTCCGCTTTTTCATCATAAAAAGTAAGAAATGTGGAAATACTTTTTATAAATTTAAAGGTTTTAATCACCGTATTAGATTTTTACAAACAACACGTCTATGAAGCAGATACAGCCTAAGAGTCTTTTCGTTGCCAGCTGCCTGGCCCTGCTTGTCACTTCCTTATCCTTCGGGATTCGCGCCGGCATCCTCGGACAGCTGGGCGTGCAATTCCATCTGAATGCCCAGGAATTATCCATTATCGCCGGTACTGCTTTCTGGGGTTTCCCGCTTGCCGTTGTGCTGGGCGGTTTCATCGTAGATGCCATCGGCATGAAACGCTTGCTCATCGCGGCATTCGTGCTTCACTTGCTCGGCATCCTCCTCACCATCGCCACCCCTTATTTCAGCTCCGGTTTCTGGCCGCTGTTCATCTCCACCCTGTTCATCGGTATGGCGAACGGTACGGTGGAAGCCGCCTGCAACCCGCTCGTAGCCACCATCTTCCCCGACAATAAAACCACCAAGCTGAACCACTTCCACCTCTGGTTCCCCGGCGGTATCGTAGTAGGCGCGCTCGTGGTATTCCTGTTCAAGGAGCTCGGGCATGCCGACCTCTGGCAACTGCAGGTAGGCCTCATGATCATCCCGACGCTGCTGTACGGTTACCTTTTCTCCAAGCTGGACTTCCCCGTTACGGAGCGCGTGGCTGCAGGGGTTTCCAACGCACAGATGTACCGCTCGGTAACCAGCCCGCTGTTCATCTTCATGTTCATCTGCATGTTCGGCACGGCCATCACGGAGCTCTTCACCAACCAATGGATCGAAATACTGCTGAAAAACGTGACGGAAAACGGTATCCTCATCCTGGCGCTCACCGCCGGCGTGCAGGTGCTGGGCCGTGCGGTGGCAGGGCCTATCGTTCACCGGTTGTCGCCCACCGGCGTGCTGTTCATTTCAGCGATTTTGTCGGCCCTCGGGCTCTATCTCATGGGTAGCCAGTCTGGCAGCATGCTCTTCGTAGCCGCTGTCATTTTCGGTCTTGGCATCACTTACTTCTGGCCTACCATGCTCGGGTTCGTTTCTGAAAACATCCCGGAGTCCGGCGCGCTCGGCATGAACCTCATGGGTGGCGCGGGTATGTTCGCCGTATCTATTTATATGATGTTCATGGGTGGTTTCTACGATAGCATCATCGGGAAGAACCTCCCCGCCGGCGGCACGCTCGATACCTTCCGCTCCGCCGCTCCCGGCACCGCCGAAGCAGCGGCCTACGCGCAGGCACAGGCGGTCGCAGGTCCGGAAATCATCAACGTGACTCTCGTGATACCGCTGATACTCATCGTTGCCTTCGGCGGCCTTTATTTTTATATGAGAGGCAAAAGCAAACAACAATTACAAACTGCATAAACGTATCTGAAACTATATAGTATGAACAGGAAACTCAGAATGGGAATGATCGGAGGCGGGAAAGACGCCTTCATCGGGGCCATCCACCGCATCGCGGCGAATATGGACGGGCTCATCGAACTGAAAGCAGGTGCCTTGAGCATCAACCCCGAAGTGGCCGAAGACTCCGGGCGCTCGCTCTTCCTGGATAGCGATCGCATCTATACGGACTTCAAAACCATGCTCGAGAAGGAAGCGGCCATGCCGGCTGAAAAGCGGCTGGACTTCATCACCATCGTAACCCCCAACTTCGCACACTTCGAGCCGGCCATGATGGCCCTCGATAAAGGGTTCCACGTCGTGATCGAAAAGCCCATCACCTTCACCCTCGACGAAGCCAAACAACTCAAAGCCAAGGTGGAGCAGACCGGCCTCAGCCTCCTGCTCACCCACACCTATACCGGCTACCCCATGGTGAAACAGGCCCGCCAGATGGTAGCCAACGGCACCCTGGGCAAAATCCGCAAAGTATGGGTAGAATATCCGCAAGGCTGGCTGTCCAAGCTCAGCGAGCGCGAAGGCAACGCACAGGCTGCCTGGCGCACCGACCCCAAGCGCTCCGGTAAAGCCGGCGCCATGGGCGATATCGGCACCCACGCATTCAACCTCGCCGAATACATCACCGGCGATACCGTGGAAAAACTCTGCGCAGACAACCACATCATGGTGCCCGGCCGCCTGCTCGACGACGATGGCGCCGTGCTCATGCGCTTCACCAACGGCGCTGCAGGCGTACTGATGGCCTCGCAGGTTGCTGCCGGGGAAGAAAATGCCCTCAAAATCCGTGTATACGGAGAGAAAGGCGGTATGGAATGGGCACAGCACGAGCCGAACACGCTCATCGTGCGCTGGCTCGACAAGCCCGCCGAAATCCTCCGCGCAGGTGCCGGAAACCCGCACCTCAGCTCCTTCGCCACCCACAACTGCCGTACGCCGGGCGGCCACCCCGAAGGGTACCTCGAAGCATTCGGCAACCTGTACCGCAACTTCGCACTGTCGCTCCAGGCCCGTATAGACGGTACCGAAGCGCCGAAGGAAGCGCTCGACTTCCCCTCGGTGAACGAAGGTGTACGCGGCATGGCTTTTATCGATAATGTGGTGAAAAGCTCCGCCAGTACCGAAAAATGGACGACCTTCGAAATTTAGGTCGCCTTTTCGAAGCAATTGCGGAAATTGAATTTTATTAATCTGATAAGGAAAAGCATATGAAGACGATCAAAGGGCCCGGCATTTTCCTGGCGCAGTTCCTGGACGACAAAGCCCCTTTCAATACCCTCGAAGGCATCACCAAATGGGCTGCCTCCCTGGGTTTCAAAGGTGTGCAGATCCCCACCTGGGACGCCCGGATGATAGACCTGAAGAAAGCCGCCGAGAGCCAGACTTATGCAGACGAGATCAAAGGCATCGTGCAAAGCGCAGGGATGGAGATCACCGAGCTGTCGACCCACCTGCAGGGCCAGCTGGTGGCCGTTCACCCCGCCTATAACGAACTGTTCGACGGGTTCGCTCCCCCGGAACTGCGGGGCAGCGCCAACGTGAAGGCCCGTACGGAATGGGCCGTTCAGCAATTGAAATACGCCGCCAAAGCGAGCCGCAACCTGGGCCTGAACGCCCACGCCACTTTCAGCGGCGCGTTGCTCTGGCAAACGGTATACCCCTGGCCCCAGCGCCCCGCAGGGCTGGTGGAAACAGGGTTCAGGGAGCTGGCCGACCGCTGGCTGCCGATCCTCAATGAAATGGACGCGAACGGCGTGGACCTCTGCTACGAGATCCATCCGGGCGAAGACCTGCACGACGGCATCAGCTACGAGCGGTTCCTCGCTGCCACCGGCAACCACAACCGCGCCTGCCTTTTGTATGATCCCAGCCACTTCGTGCTCCAGGCCATGGATTACCTCGAATACATCGATATCTACCACGAGAAAATAAAGATGTTCCACGTAAAAGACGCGGAATTCAATCCCACCGGCCGCTCCGGCGTGTACGGCGGGTACCAGTCGTGGATCGACCGGCCGGGGCGTTTCCGCTCCCTGGGCGATGGACAGGTGGATTTCAAGGCGGTGTTCAGCAAGCTGACCCAATACGATTTCGCCGGCTGGGCCGTGATGGAATGGGAATGCTGCATGAAGCACCCGGAAGACGGGGCACGCGAAGGCGCGCCGTTCATTAAGGAACATATCATCCGCGTCACCGAAAAAGCGTTCGACGATTTTGCCGGAACAGGTGCGGATGAAAACCTGAACAGACGTATATTAGGGCTGTAATGGCTTTGCAATAACGATTTTCTAAAGACTTTAAAACTCAGTAAACGATGAAGAAATTATTCTTGATGCCGGTGGTAATTGGTTCCGTAGTGTTCATGGCAGCATGCGGCGGCGGCGGTGAAGAAAAGAAAGCCGAAGAGAAGGCATCTCAAGAAGCCCCGGCTCCCGCGGCAGACAATTCCATGGTAGCCGACGTGGCCGGCAAAGGAAAGGAACTGATGGCAGCGCAGGATTGCGCCACCTGCCACAAGGAAACCGAAAAAGTGATCGGGCCCGCCTTCAAGGATATTGCCGCGAAATATCCCAACACCCCGGAAAACATCGCCACGCTGGCCGACAAGATCATCAGCGGCGGTTCCGGTAACTGGGGCGAAATTCCCATGGCTCCGCACGCCGGCATTTCCAAATCCGACGCGGAAGAAATGGTGAAGTACATCCTGACTGTTAAATAAGAAACAACCCTATAAACAGTTCAACAATGACGAAACGTATATTATCCACCGTTATGCTGATCGGCGCCTTGTCTGCCGGCACTACCGCTTTCGCGCAGGAAGCCACGCTTTCCAAAAAAGAACAGAAAGCCGGCTGGAAACTGCTGTTCGATGGTAAAACCACCAACGGCTGGCGCGGCTACAAAACCCAGGAAGCCCCCGGCGCCTGGAAAGTGGAAAACGGCGCCCTCTTCCTCGACACCGATGCCAAAAAAGCAGGTGCCAAAGGCGGTGATATCATGACAGCCGAGCCGTACGAAAACTATGAGCTCGAACTGGAATGGAAAATCTCCGAAGGCGGCAACTCCGGCATCATCTTCAGCGTGCATGAAGACCCGAAATTCGGCGCCACCTACCAAACCGGTCCCGAAATGCAGGTGCTCGACGACGACAAGCATTCCGACGGCAAAATCCACAAACACAACTCCGGCGATCTCTACGATCTCATCGCTGCTCCCGCCCGCTACGCCAAACCGGTAGGCCAATGGAACACCGCCAAGATCATCAAGAAAGACGGCAAACTGACCCTCGTCTTCAACGGCCACAAAACCGCAGAAGTAACCATGGGTTCCGAAGCATGGGATAAACTCGTTGCCGGATCGAAATTCAAAGCCTGGGATGGCTTCGGCAAATTCCAGAAAGGACACATCGCCCTGCAAGATCATGGCGACAAAGTTTGGTACAGAAACATCAAGATCCGCCAACTGTAAGCCTTAACACATGATGCGCTACAAATATCTCTTCCTCCTCTGCGCCGTGGTTGCCGTCTCCACCGGCCTGGTGGCTTTCAAAAAAGCAAAGCCCCGCCTGCTCGTTTTCTCGAAAACAGCAGGATTCCGACACGATTGCATCCCCGTGGCCAAAGTGGCCATGCTGAAGCTGGGAGCGGAAAACGGTTATGAAGTGGATACCACCGAAGACGCATCCCTGTTCACCGCTAAAAACCTCGCCCGGTACAAAGCCGTCGTGTTCCTGAACACCACCGGCGATGTCCTCAACGATGATCAGCAGTCCGCCCTGGAAGGCTACATCCGGAAAGGCGGCGGGTACGCGGGCGTGCATGCGGCCACCGATACGGAGTACGACTGGCCCTGGTACAACCAGCTGGTTGGCGCGTACTTCCTCAGCCACCCGCACCAGCAAACCGCTACGCTCAACGTAGTGGACAGGAACCACCCCGCAACGGCCCACCTCGAGCCTACCTGGGTGCGCAAAGACGAATGGTACAACTTCAAAAGCATCGTGCCCGGGCTGAACGTCCTCATCAAAATCGATGAAAGCTCCTACGAAGGCGGCAAGAACGACGGCAACCACCCCATGAGCTGGTACCGCGAGTTCGACGGCGGCCGCACCTTCTACACCGAGCTGGGCCATACCAAAGAGTCGTACAGCGAGCCCGCTTTCCTCAAACACATCCTCGGCGGTATCAACTACGCCGCAGGAAAGAAGAAGTAGGCAACCATGCATAACTTACCGGTAGAGACGCTTCCATGCGTCTCTACTTGCTTTTAAATACCACGTTTACTATCGATTAATTGAACGATACCATGAAGCATATCACATACCTGCTCGTCTTTATCGTTGCGGCAACCATGCTCAGCTGCAGCAAAACCCGGCCCGGAAAAGCGAAAGTGCTCGTCTTCTCCAAAACCGCCGGATTCCGCCACGCCTCCATCCCCGCGGGCATCGAGGCACTCCGGAAAATGGGCGCCGAAAATAATTTCGACGTCGATACCACCGAAGATGCCGGCAAATTCACGGAGAACAACCTCAAACAATACTCCGCCATCATCTTCCTCAACACCACCGGCGATGTCCTCAACACCGCACAGGAAGCGGACTTTGAACGGTACGTACAATCCGGCGGCGGCTTTGTGGGCATCCACGCGGCCACCGACACCGAGTACGACTGGGCCTGGTACGGCAAACTGGTAGGCGCCTACTTCTCCGACCACCCGGCCGGCACCCACAAAGCAAAACTCATCGTTACCGACAAAAGCCACCCGTCCACCGCCAACCTCCCCGACACCTGGGAGCACACCGACGAATGGTATAACTTCAAAAACGTGAACAAGGAGACGAAAGTGCTCATGAAAGTCGACGAATCCACCTACGCCGGTGGCAAGATGGGCAACGACCACAACATCTCCTGGTACCACGAATACGACGGCGGCCGCGCGTTCTACACCGAACTTGGCCATACGGAAGAATCCTACAAGGAAGAAAACTTCCTCAAACATGTGCTCGGCGGCATCCAGTACGCCATCGGCAAAAACCTCGAACTGGATTACGCCAAAGCCAAATCGCTCCGCGTGCCGGAAGAAGACCGCTTCACCCGCCAAACCCTCACCAGCGGCGAGTTCTTCGAGCCCACCGAAATGGCCATCCTCCCCAATCTCGACATCCTCGTTGCACAGCGCCGCGGCGAACTGATGCTCTACAGCAACGCTTCGCAGAAACTTTCCCAAGTTGGCCTGCTGCACGTGTACCATAAAACGGAAGTCCCCAATGTGAACGCGGAAGAAGGGCTCATGGGCCTCGCCGCTGATCCGGACTACGCGAAAAATAATTACATCTACCTCTTCTATTCGCCCACCGATACTTCCGTGAACCGACTCAGCCGGTTCAAATTCGTGAACGGCCAGCTGGACATGCAATCCGAAAAAGTGATCCTCCAGTTCTACTCCCAGCGCGATATCTGCTGCCACACCGGCGGCTCCATCGCGTTCGGTCCGGATGGCTTGCTGTACGTTTCCACCGGCGACAATACCACGCCGTTCGACGAAGCCGGACAGCCTTACGTGAGCAAAGGCTACGGGCCTGTAGACGACCGTCCCGGCCACCAGCAGTACGACGGCCGCCGCAGTTCCTCCAACACCAACGATCTCCGCGGTAAAGTGCTGCGCATCCGTTTGAAGGAAGACGGTTCTTACGAAATCCCCGAGGGCAACCTTTTCCCGGTAGGCACCGCGAAAACGAAACCCGAGATTTATACGATGGGGACCCGCAACCCGTATCGCATTTCCATCGACCGTAAAACGAATTTCCTCTATTGGGGCGAAGTGGGGCCCGATGCGGCGAACGACGATTCCACCCGCGGCCCGCGCGGTTACGACGAAGTGAACCAGGCGAAGAAGGCCGGCTATTACGGTTATCCGCTGTTCATCGCCGACAATAAACCGTACCGCGCTTACGATTACGCTACGGGCGTTTCCGGGCCTTACAACGATCCGAAGAAGCCCATCAACAATTCCCGGAACAATACCGGTCTTACCGAACTGCCGCCCGCGCAGCCCGCGTTCATCTGGTACCCTTACGGCAAATCGGACGAGTTCCCGCTGGTGGGCACCGGTGGCCGTAATGCAGAAGCAGGGCCGGTGTACTACAGCGAATTTTATCCGAAAGAAACCCGCCTGCCGGATTACTACAACGGCAAACTGTTCATCTACGATTGGATCAGGGGCTGGGTGATGGCCGTTACGATGGATAAAGACGGCAATTATGTGAAAATGGAGCGCTTCCTGCCATCGCAGAAATTCAACGCGCCGATCGATATGGAAATGGGCCCCGACGGGAAACTGTACATCCTCGAATACGGGAATGGCTGGTTCTCCAAAAACGCCGACGCAGGGCTGGTCCGCATCGATTACAACGGCGGCAACCGTGCGCCGAAAGTGAAAATGGAAGTGGAAAAACTGACCGGTGCACTGCCGTTTACCGTGAAAGCTTCTGCCGAAGGTTCCGTTGACCCCGACGGCGACGCGATCACCTACACCTGGAATTTCGGGAACGGCAATAAGAAAGAAACGAAAACGCCTTCGGCGGAATTCACTTACACCACCGCCGGTGAATACCCGGTTTCGGTGGAGGTGACCGACGACAAGGGCGCACATACCCTGAGCCAGACCATCCAGGTGTATGCGGGGAACGAAACGCCCACTGTTAACATCCAGGTGAAAGGCAACAGCATGTTCTATTTCCCCGGAAAGAAAGTGGATTATGCGGTGGAAGTGGCGGATAAGGAAGACGGGCAGTCCGCTGCCGGTGGTTTCGACGCCGCCAACCTGTACGTGAAAGCGATTTATATGGAAGGGCGCGACAAGGCAGCGATGTCTCAGGGCCACCAGATCATCTCCGGTGCGATCGCGGGGAAGAACATCATGGAATCTTCCGATTGTAAAACCTGTCACAAGCCGAACGAGAAATCCATCGGGCCGAGCTTCGTTGAAGTGGCGAACAAGTATAAGGCCGATCCGAAATCGCCCGACTACCTGGCCGACAAGATCATCAAAGGCGGCGGCGGTGTCTGGGGCGAAACGGCAATGGCCGCGCACCCCGGCATTTCTCACGGCGAAGCCAAACAGATCGTGGAATACATCTTCTCCCTGGCGGGCGGCGCCAAACAGGACCCCTCGCTGCCGGCGAGCGGCAGCCTGAACGCAACATTGGGCAATGAAGTGAAAGACAGGGGAATCCTTTACCTGATCGCCACTTACACCGACAAAGGCGGTCCCGGCATCCGGCCGATTACGGGGACAGCCAGCGTGGAACTGCGCAACCCGAAAATCCAGGCGGAAAGCTACAAGGAGTCTGACGGTGCGAATGCCGTGGAGATCGAAGGGATGAAACTGCTGGTGCCGGGCGCCAATACCTGGGCGGCATATCCCAACCTCGATCTGACCGGTGTTTCCGGCATCGAAATGACGTACTTCGTGCGGGAAATCCCTGCTCACGGCTATACCGTTTCCGCGCATTTGGACAGCCAGTCGGGCGCGGCGCTTGGCAGCGTAACGATCGGCAAGGGCGCCAAAGCGGGCCAGCCGAACGTGGCGAACATTTCCTTCCCGGCGATCGCCGGCGGGAAGAAGCAGTCGTTGGTGCTGGTGATCAAGGCGGCCGATCCGGCCGAGCAGACGCCGGTGGCGATCGATTACTTCAGATTGCAGGCTAAATAAGTCAGGATCAGATCATAACGAAAAAGCCGTCCCGAGTGTAGCAGGACGGCTTTTTTTATGTTTCAGGGTGAAGGGGGAAATTTATGCTGACAGTATGGTTATAGTACGGTTACAGTACGGTATCCCTACTATATCCCTACTGTATCTATACTGTTAGCGGGTAGGGGCTAGTCCTGATATAGGGTTTGCAAATGGCTTTTGCGGCACCGCCTCGGTTTTTGGGCGTTGTGCGTGGATCGCCAACATTGCAAAAAGGGCCGTACCTATTGAGATACAGCCCTTTTGAATGCTTTTTTGGTGGAAGGGATTACCCGATTTTCATCATCTTTTTGCGCATTTTCTTGGCTTTTTTCTGGCTGGAGTGCACGAAATTGACAAGTAATGCGATGATGAGGATGAAGAGCCCGAAGAATTCGCGGGTGTCTTCGATCCAGGGGGTGGATGCTTTCATGGTGCCGGCGATGTTTTGGGCCTGGTGCTCGGTTGCCCAGCTGAGCACGCCGTCTTTCTCGAAGAAGAGGAAGGTGGCGTAGGCGAGGAAAACGAGGATGCCGAAAAGGTACCAGCCGCGATAATAGCGGCGGGTGGCGGCGAGGCCGCAGAGAACGGCTCCGAACAGGTAAATGGGTATCCAGATGTAGGGGTCCGGATCGTTCCACTGAAGGGCGGCGAACAGCACAAACATTACACAGCAAAACACATTGAAAATCTTCATCATGCTAAATGGTATATCCGATAAACTTACGGAAATTCCAGCAGTTAAACTAAACTGGAAACACTAGATAAACACGCGGAAAAAAAAGTCGGACGGAAGTTTGCGGTTGTTAAATTAATGTTATAATTTTAGAACGTAAGGACGGACCCATTGTACGGAACTTTGCATGAACACCGATCTAAGCTGATTACGAGGAGGCCAACAAACTTATTTGCCTTTATAAATTCCACCTCAGCATAGTTGAAAATATTGCCGACACCGGCTCCCGTTCAGCGATAACCCATGCAAAATCGTTTTTCCTGAAGGAAAAGTTAAAATTTTCACACCTTCAGGTGAGCGCCGAACAATATTTAATCCTTATATTGCAAAAGAATTAGGGCCGGAACCGGAAACCTCCGGCCATTTTTCCTGCTAACCCTGACAAAAATATTGGGGCACCACCCCTGAAGAATATCCTGGTTACTAATCAGGTTTTAGAATGGCGGAAGGAGAGGCACTAGTTGCCTCTCTTTTATTTTTGGTCATGGGCATCGCTGATCACAATCAGCAGCAGGAACACCGATTATTATTTATTTTAGCTGCATGGGATACGCATACGAAGCACCGGGTACAGCCGCAGTTTTAGCAGAGATCATTCAACAGCAGGTCCCCGAAAAGGGTAAGCAATGGATAGCCGGCCAACTGGAAGCCTGGCAAACGAAGGGCACTCTTCAAACTTTCAATATCGCATTCACCGCCGCCCCCAGGTTCCTGGGGCGCGACGAAATTTCCGTGCCTCCCGCCGCACGCGAAGCCCTGCTGCCCCGCTCGGTAGACGGTTACACCGCCGATCGCCTTTTCCGCACCTGGTGGCTCCTGCAATTGCCGGTTACCGACCAGGCCGCCTACGTGCAGGCCGTCGAAAACCTCTTCCTCGCCGGGGAAATGTACGAGCTCACCGCCCTCTACGGCGCCCTCCCGTTCCTCGCTTTCCCGGAGGCCTGGAAACTCCGCACCGCCGAAGGCATCCGCTCCAACATCGGCTCCGTACTCGAAGCCATCATGGTCCGCAACCCTTACCCGGCGCAGTATCTAGACGAGCCCGCATGGAACCAGCTCGTCATGAAAGCCTTCTTCACCGACAAACCCGTTCATCTCATAACCGGCCTCGACCAACGTGCAAACCCGGAACTGGCCCGCATCCTGCGCGATTTCTCCCGCGAGCGCCGCGCCGCCGCACGCCCCGTTCCGCCCATGCTCTGGCGCCTCGTTGGCCCGTTCATCGATAAAGATAACTTCGAAGACCTCGAACGCGCCTGGTTCTCAGAAGTGCACGCCGAACGCGAAGCCGCCGCACTGGCTTGCCACCTGTCAACCTACGCGCCGGCCAGGCAACTGCTCGAAACCCGCGCCGATATGGCTGCGGAAATACAGCAGCAGCAATTGACCTGGGACACCGTTGCCGCCCGTGTAAATGGTTATTAGGTGTTACGCCCGGTAACGCCCGTTTTATTAATTTAATCGCAATCGTAATTCGTACTTATATGTGTTGTAATGCTCAGCTGACGGAAAAGGATTTAGTCCCGCAATCATATGACCCGGCCTTCCTCGATGCCATCAAAGGCATGCGGTTCTTCGACCCGCACGTTCATATGACCTCGCGGACCACAGACGATTACCAGGCCATGGCCGATGCCGGCGTGGTCGCCATCATAGAACCGGCCTTCTGGCTCGGGCAACCGCGGACCGGTATCGATACCTTCCGCGATTATTTCAGCAGTCTGATCGGATGGGAACGCTTCCGCTCCTCCCAGTTCGGCATCAAACATTACTGCACCATCGGCCTTAATTCCAAAGAAGCCAACAACGAAAAACTCAGCGAACAGGTGATGGAAATCCTCCCGCTGTTCATTTACAAGGAAGGCGTTGTAGGCGTGGGCGAGATCGGGTTCGACGATCAGACCGCGCTGGAAGAAAAATATTACCGCGCACAGCTGCAGCTCGCCAAAGAAGCCGGGCTGCCCGTGCAGATCCATACACCGCACCGCGATAAAAAACAGGGCACCACCCGCAGCATGGACATCGCCATCGAAATGGGGCTCGATCCCGGCATGGTGATCGTTGACCACAACAACGAAGAAACCGTGAAAGAAGTGCTGGACCGTGGTTTCTGGGCGGCCTTCACCATCTACCCGTTCACCAAAATGGGCAACGAGCGGATGGTAGACATCGTGAAACAGTACGGTACGGAGCGCATCATGGTGAATTCCGCGGCAGACTGGGGCATCAGCGACCCGCTGGCCGTTCCGAAAACCGCGGCGCTCATGCTCGAAAGGGGCATATCCAAAGAAGATATCGAAATGGTCACCTATCGCAACGCCATCACGGCTTTCGCGCAGAGCGGCCAGATCAACGTAGCGGATTTCGAAAGGCCCGCGGAAATCGACCAAAGCCTGAAATTCAATGGCAGCACCGTTTTGAGAGGCGGTCAGCAGCCAAGACCAAACAAACAATCCACGATCATACGATAAGAAACCGACCGAATTTTATCGTATCGTATTGAAAACCTGGGAAAAGCGTGAACTATATCCTTAGCAAACTGCTGGGCTACCTCCGGCTTATGCGGCCGGCCAATATCCTGACCGCCATTACCGACATCATTGCCGGCGCGGCCATCGTAGGCTTTTTTGAACATGGGCTGAACGATCTGCAATCCATCCTCCAACTGGGATGCCTCGTGATCGCCACCATCGGGCTGTATGGCGGGGGCGTGGTTTTCAACGACGTGTTCGATGCGAAACTCGATAAGGTGGAACGCCCGGAAAGGCCTATCCCCAGCGGCGTCATCTCCATCACCGAAGCCAGCGTGCTGGGCGGGTACCTCCTCGTGGTAGGGATCCTCGCCGCTTTCACCGTCAGTAGTTTTTCCGGCTGGATCGCGGTGCTGACCGCCGTTTCGGCCCTCGTTTACGATAAATGGGCAAAACATCATTCCGTGCTCGGCCCCTTGCTGATGGGCGTTTGCCGCGGCCTGAACCTCTCGCTCGGGATGAGCGTTTACCTCGTTTCCCTCCAGGGAGATTTTCTCTGGTGGATCGCCGTTGTGCCGGTAGCGTACATCGCGGCCGTAACGATGATCTCGCGGGATGAAGTGCACGGCGGCACAAAAACACCGCTCATGCGCGCGGCGGTCACCTACGCGCTCGTGATCGGGGTCATCGGCTTTTTCAGTTACATGACCGGCCAGTGGCTCACCGTCCCCCTGTTCCTCGCTTTCTTCGCCTGGCTCATTTATAAACCGCTCCTCAAAGCGATGAAAGAGCCCACCGGGCCCAACATCGGGAAGTCCGTCAAATGGGGCGTACTGGGCCTTATCGCCATGAACGCCGCCTGGACGGCCGCCTTCGCCGGCTCCCCCTACGGCCTGGCCGTGCTCGCCTTCCTCCCGCTGTCCATCTTCCTCGGTAAACTCTTCGCAGTTACCTGATCCACGGCTATTATCAGCCATGGCGCACCCACGGGATTGCGGAGGTTCCCGCCGTTTCCCCCGTTCATCCGTCCCCCTTTCACATCCGCCATTTTATTGTTGTTCCGGTAGTCCCGTTTTCGTACTTTTAACCGTTTTAAACCGTCCCGCAAACACCGGGACTTCAGGAACTTTTGCTATGGCGTTTATTCAACAATCATTCAGTGTTGCGTTCGAGTATAAGGTTTTTTTCACGGAGCACCTGTTCAGTACAGACAACCGGGTTTTCGCACAATTCCTCGAAACCCGTGCAGAGAAAGGCTTTCGTAAGAAATTACTTTTCATTGTAGACGATGGCGTTTCCAGCCGGCACGATTACCTGCAGGAGCAGATCACGGCCTATTGCGCCGATATCGAAGGGTTCGAACTGGTGGAAGACGTGATCGTGGTACCGGGAGGCGAAGCTTCCAAAAACGATCTCCAGCTGTTCCACTGGCTCGTGAACGCGGTAGACCAGCATGCCATCGACCGTCATTCCTATATCGTAGCCATCGGCGGCGGATCCGTGCTCGACCTCGTAGGGTATGTAGCCGGCGTGAGCCACCGTGGCGTTAAACTTATCCGCATTCCCACCACCGTGCTCTCCCAAAACGATTCCGGCGTGGGCGTGAAAAACGGCATCAACTATCACGGCAAAAAGAACTTCCTCGGCACTTTCGCCCCGCCCGCGGCCGTTTTCAACGATGCGCATTTCCTTACCACGCTCGATGAGCGCGACTGGCGCAGCGGTATGGTGGAAGCGGTGAAAGTGGCGCTCATCAAAGACGCCGCCTTCTTCGACTGGATGGAAGCGAACGCCGCACAACTCACCGAAGCGGAGCCGGCAGCCCTCAATTACCTTATTCACCGCTGTGCGGAACTGCATATGCAACATATCGGCGGCGGTGGCGATCCGTTCGAAAGCGGCTCTTCCCGTCCGCTGGATTTCGGCCACTGGAGCGCGCACAAGCTCGAACAGCTCACCGATTTCGAACTGCGCCACGGCGAAGCCGTGTCTATCGGCATCGCGCTGGACAGCGTGTATTCCTGGCTCACCGGTCTGCTGGACCCCGAAAGCCTGGAACGCATCATCCAGCTGCTGAAAGCCCTGCGCCTGCCGCTTTATCATCCGCTGCTGGAGATCGAAGACGACGAAGCGCCCATCGTGGCCGGCCTGCAGGAATTTCGCGAGCACCTCGGCGGCAGGCTCACCATTTCCCTCCTCGAAGCCATCGGCAAAGGTAAGGAAGTGCATTCCATCGACGTCAACAACCTCCGCAAAGCCGTGAACATGCTGCGCGACAAATGGTAGCAGCGCAACCGTAAACGGCCCCGTCAACAATAAACAACATGGAAACACCATTCGGGCATCTGACCTATTGCACCAATATTCACTCCGGCGAAAGCTGGCCAGATCATTTCGGGCAACTGCGCCGGTTCATCCCCGCCGTGAAAGCCGAAGTGAGCCCCGGCAAGCCTTTCGGCATCGGGCTGCGGCTCAGTAACCTCGCCAGCCTCGAACTGTCGAAAGCGCCCGCGCTGGAGGAATTCCAACAATGGCTGCAGGAAAACGACTGCTACGTTTTTACCATGAACGGTTTCCCCTTCGGCGGATTCCATCACGAACGCGTGAAAGACCAGGTGCATACGCCCGATTGGTCCACCGCCGAACGCGCCGCTTACACCGCCCGCCTGTTCCGCATTCTGGCCGCTTTGCTGCCGGAAGGGATGGAAGGCGGCATCTCCACTTCACCGCTGTCTTACAAGTTCTGGCACCGTTGTGAAGAAGAAAGGAAATCCGTGACCGAAGGCGCCACTTTCAATATGCTGCTCGTCGTGGAACAGCTCATCCAGGTGCATCAGAACGGGGGGCCGTTGCTGCATCTCGACATTGAGCCCGAGCCCGACGGCCTCCTGGAAAATTCGAAAGAGTACCTGGACTGGTACTTCCAATACCTCCTGCCCGCCGGCGTGATGCTGTTCACCGAAAAGTTCGGTTTCAGCGAAGAAGAAGCCACACTCGCCATCAAACGGCACGTGCAGCTTTGCTACGACGTTTGCCACTTTGCCGTGTCTTACGAAGACCCGCAGGTAGTGCTGGAACGCATGCAGTTTTTCGGTTTGAAAGTCGGGAAGATTCAGATCAGCGCCGCGCTGAAAGCCTTGCTGCCAAAAGGCGACAGGGAAAATGTGGTGGCCGCTTTCCGGCAGTTCAATGAAGCGGTATACCTCCACCAGGTGATCGCCCGGAAAAGCGACGGCGATAAAATCCATTATCCCGATCTGCCGGAAGCCCTCGCGGAAGCAGGACGCGAAGATGTGGAGGAATGGCGCGCGCACTTCCATGTGCCCGTATTCACCGGCGAATTCGGCGCCCTCAGCTCCACGCGCGACGATATCGTTCGCGTGCTTTCGCGCCAGCAATCCAAACCCTTCACCACACATCTCGAAGTGGAAACCTATACCTGGGAAGTGTTGCCAGCCGGCCTGAAGCAGGAAATGGGCGCATCCATCTCCCGGGAACTGAAATGGGTGATGAAACAGCTGGACATTTAGATCAGATACGCAATCAGAGAAGCCAAGAATATGAGAAAAACCGTAGTGCTGGATATCGTAGGATTGTCGGGCGCCCTCATCGGGGAGCACACGCCCTTCCTGAGCGCCTGGGCGAAGAAAAACCACCAGTCGTCCATCCGGCCCATGCTGCCCGCCGTTACCACCGCCGTGCAGTCGACCTACCTTACCGGGGCCTGGCCCAGCGAAACCGGCATCGTCGGGAATGGCTGGTACGACCGGACAGACAGTGAGATCAAATTCTGGAAACAATCCAATAAACTCGTTCACGGGGAAAAAGTCTGGGAAACCGCCCGCCGGAAACATCCCGGGCTCACCTGTTCCAAGATGTTCTGGTGGTACAACATGTACTCCACCGCCGATTTCTCCGTAACGCCGCGCCCGCAGTACCTTTCCGACGGGCGGAAGATGCCCGATTGCTATGCGTACCCGGCCGGTCTGAGAGACCGGCTGCAGCAGGAGCTGGGCACTTTTCCGCTCTTCCAGTTCTGGGGGCCCGGGGCCAACATCAAATCCTCGCAATGGATCGCCGACGCGTCTATCCTCACAGACCGCTGGCACCATCCCGATCTCACGCTGATCTATCTTCCCCATCTCGACTATTGCCTGCAGAAATTCGGGCACGACTATACGAAGATCGGGCCGGAGCTGCGCGCTATCGATGCTGTGGTGAAGCAGCTCGTCGAATATTACGAACAACAGAAAGCGGAGGTGATCATACTTTCCGAATACGGCATCACCAACGTCAACCGCCCGGTGCATATCAACCGCCTGCTGCGTGAGCATGGGCTGATCGATGTTCGTGTGGAACGGGGGACGGAGTTGCTGGACGCGGGCGCTTCCAAGGCGTTCGCCGTTGCCGATCACCAGATCGCGCATATTTACATCAACGACCGGAGCGTGACCAAAAAGGTGCGCGACCTGGTGGAGCAGTTGCCCGGGGTGGGACAGGTGCTCGACCGCGACGGGATCCGCGCGCACAACATGCACCACGAACGCTGCGGCGACCTGGTGCTGGTGGCCGACAAAGACAGCTGGTTCACTTACTATTACTGGCTCGACGATGCGAAGGCGCCCGACTTCGCGCGGTTGGTGGAGATCCACCGCAAGCCGGGATACGACCCGGTGGAAATGTTCCTCGATCCGGCAGACCCGCTGGTGAAGCTGAAAGTGATCGGTAAAGTGCTGAAAAAGAAACTGGGATTCCGGTACCTCATGAACGTCATCCCCCTGGATGCCACGCTGATCAAGGGCTCGCACGGCAGGCTGGCGGAAGATGTGAAGGATCATGCGGTGCTCCTGACCTCGAGGCCCGTCCCGCAATCAGTGCAGGCCACGGATGTGAGGGATATCATCCTGGAGCATATCGGGTAATTACTGAAGACCGGTCCATTCGGTTTTAAAATCATACTCAATCAGCCGGTTTCCAAACCGGCTTTTTTTATGGGGCAAAAAAAAAGACATCCCGAAGAATCAGGGATGTCGGTTTGAAAAACAGTGAACAATGAAATAGTCGCTGACTACTTCAAACTCTTTATCTTGATACTTTTGAAGCTCACGTTATTGCCGTGGTCCTGGATCAGGATGCGGCCTTTTTCTGCGAGCCCGAAGTTCGGATATTTCTCATACTTGCTACGCGCCACGAGGGCTTTGTAGATATTGTCGCCACGGGTATAGCTCACGACTTTATGGCCGTTCATCCAGTGCTCTACGCGGTTGTCCGGATACACTACCACGCGGCCGTGGTTCCATTCTCCGACCTTGCGATGGGAGTTGGTCATCTTGTAGGCCGGAATGAGATCGTACAGCGAACCCACTTTGCGGTTGCCGGCTGCGCCCAGTTTGGCATCGGGATGCTGATCGTCGTCCAGCACCTGGTATTCCAGACCGATGGCGGAGCCTTTGTTGTTTTCGGATTCCGTCACAAAATACTTCACGCCGCTGTTGGCCCCCGGCGTTAGTTTAAAATCGAATTCAAGGTCGAACGCCGCGAATTCCTCTTCGGTCACGATATCGCCGCCGTTGGTGGATTCGCCGCCGTCAGACGGTTGTACGCTGAGGATGCCATCCTTGATTTCCCAACCTTTCGCCGGGAATTCGGATTTGTAGGCACCGCGCCAGCCTTTGGTGCTGGACCCGTCCCACAGCAGGCGAACGCCCTGCAGTTTCTCCTGTTCGGAGATGTTGTTGGGAATGTTGTTCACCACGTACACGTCATCATACTTCGAAAACTGCGATGCGGCAGGGTTCTCCATGATGCGGATATTGCGCCAGCGGATCTTCTTGCCTGCATCTTCGGCTTTTTTGCCAATTCCGTGGACCTGCAGGGCAATGAACCCGGAGGGAAGTTCACTGTCGATAACGTGGGCGGCCGATACTCCGTTGATAAAGGTACGGATTTCGGAGCCACGACATTCAATTCTGTATTTATTCCAGTCGCCCGCCTTGTAAGCGTTCTGGGCGCCGGGGTTCAGATCGAGGGGATACAGCCAGCCCCTGCGGCCTTCTTCGTACACGCCGCCGCTCCATCTGCGGGGAGAGGGGTCTACTTCCATCTGGTAACCGAATACCCGGCCGTTCTGATAGTCGGCCTTGCTCTGGGAGCGGAACTGGATGCCCGAATTGAAATCCTTTTCCAGCTTGTACTCTACTTCGAAAATAAAATCGCCGTAATCCTTTTCCGTTGCCAGGAAGGAATTAGGTTCGCTGAGCACCGTGGTACCCACGATCTCGCCGTTCTTTACTTCATAAATCGCTTTGCCGTTGAGCTGTTTCCAGCCTTTCAGGTCTTTGCCGTTGAACAGGTTCTGCCATTTGGCCGTCTGCGCATAGGAAACAGACATGAGCAAAACCCCGCAGCCCAGAAGGAGGTGCTTTTTCATCGATTGTGTTTTGTATCAGTAAAAGCGGCCGTAGACAATTCGGGCTGTTTGCGACCCCGCTTTTCTTGTTGTAAGTTGACCATTGTTTGCGCCTGCTGCCCGTGACATTGCGCCCAGGCTCGGTTTTACGCCGCCCGGCGAAGCCAAGATAGCCATTTTGCCGCAAAATTACAATCGGTTGCAAAATGTTTATTCCATCCTATGGCAAGGGACAGGGCATGGATTCCGGGGGACAATATAATACCTTATCTTTATAACCAGCTAAAAAAATGAGACATGGCAAGTAAGAAGATCGTGTTCCTTACGGGGGACTATGCAGAAGATTACGAGACGATGGTGCCGTTCCAGATGCTCCAGATGGTGGGGCACGACGTGCATGCGGTGTGCCCGGACAAATCGGCCGGCGACAAGGTGATCACGGCGATCCATGATTTTGAGGGGCAGCAGACGTACAGCGAGAAGCCGGGGCATTATTTCGTGCTGAACGCTTCTTTCGCGGACATTAACCCGGCGGAGTACGACGCCCTCGTGCTGGCGGGCGGGCGCGCGCCGGAGTACCTGCGGCTGAATAAAAAGGTGATCGACATGGTACAGCATTTCGCGAAGGCCGGTAAGCCGATCGCGGCCGTTTGCCATGGTATCCAGATACTTACGGCGGCGGATGTGGTGCGCGGGAAGAAATTGACGGCCTACCCGGCCGTGGAGCCCGAAGTAACCATGGCCGGCGGCACCTATGAATCGGTGAACGTCTACGAAGCGGTGACCGACGGCAACCTGGTAACCGCCCCCGCCTGGCCCGCTCACCCCCAGTGGATGGCGGCTTTCCTGAAAGTCCTCGGCACCCGGATCGAGCCCTGACGGGAAACCTGACCAGAATCAGGAGAAATATCGGCGGGGGGATTTCCGAATGATCCCGCCTTTACTTACCTTTGCGCCCAAAATAAGGGGGCGGATGCCCTTTTTTATAAATATTTTATAATATATGTCTGGACAGCTTAAAGAAGTTCGCAACCGTATTAAATCCATCCAGTCTACCCAGCAGATCACCAAAGCCATGAAAATGGTGAGTGCTGCCAAGCTGCGCCGCGCGCAGGACGCCATCCTCCAGATGCGCCCCTACGCCGAGAAACTGCAGGAAATGCTGCAAAACATCGTCAGCAATACCGAGGGAGACTTCGATATGGCACTCGCTGCCAACCGCCAGGTGGAAAAAGTCCTCATCGTGGTAATCTCCTCCGACCGCGGGCTTTGCGGAGCGTATAACTCCAACCTAATCAAGCTGGCCAAGCAAACCATCCGCGAAAAGTACGCCGCCCAGTTCGCCAAAGGCCACGTGGAAGTGCTCCCCATCGGCAAAAAAGCCTGGGAACATTTCACCAAGAACGGCTACAAAGTGAACGAAAGCTTCTGGAACCTCTTCAGCCACCTCAGCTTCGATGCCGTGAAAGCCGCTGCTGCCGTTGCGCTCGATGGTTTCGTGAAAGGCGAATACGATGCGGTAGACATCATCTACAGCGAATTCAAGAACGCCGCCACCCAACGCTTTAAACTGGAACAGTTCCTCCCCATCGCCAAGGTGGAAAACGAAGGGAACAAAGGCCGCAAGGCAGATTTCATTTACGAACCCGAGAAAGACGTGCTCGTAGCCGAACTGATGCCCAAAATCCTCAACACCCAGTTCTTCAAAGCCGTCCTCGACGCCCACGCTTCCGAGCATGGCGCGCGGATGACCGCGATGGACAAGGCTACCGATAACGCCGGCGAACTGCTCCGCAGCCTGAAGATCGAATACAACCGTGCTCGCCAGGCCGCCATCACCACCGAGCTCACCGAGATCGTGTCTGGTGCCGCAGCACTGATGGGATGATGTTTTCAACAATTCATCCACAGCCACTTTTTTATATTTTATAAAGAATGTCAAAGGTCTTATTTTCGGCCTTTGACATTTTTATTTGACCTAAACCGCATTTCCCATGGAGATCTCTCAGCTCATTCCGCATGTCGAAGCCCTGATCTTTGCAGCCGACCGGCCCCTGCCTGCCGCCGACATCCTGGAGCTGCTCAACAACGCGCTGGCCTTCCTCGAAGACCGCGCCACGCCCGAGCAGGTAGAAGCTGCCATTGAGGCCATCCAGGAAAAATACAGCTCCGAGTTTTACTCGTTCAGCGTTCGCCAGAGCGGTGGCGGATACCAGTTCCTCACCAAAAGGGACTACTATCAAACCGTTGCGCAACTCAACGGCGAGAAATTCCTCAAACGGCTCTCCACCGCTGCACTGGAAACCCTCGCCATTATCGCCTATAAACAACCCATTTCCAAAGGGGAAATCGAACATATCCGCGGCGTCAGCACCGATTATTCCATCACCAAACTGCTGGAAAAAGAACTGATCATCATCTCCGGCCGTTCCGAAGAATTGCCCGGAAAACCACTGCTGTATTCCACTTCCAAAGCGTTTATGGACTATTTCGGGCTCAATTCGCCCGCAGATCTGCCCAAGCTCAAGGAAGTATTCGAAGAAGATTTCGTGCCGCCCACGCAGCTCACCCTCGAAGCGGCCGATAACCTGGAAGTGGACGAAGAAACCTTGCCAGACGGACATTTCGTAGTCACCGAAACCGGCGAGCTCACGGAAACCACCACCGTTGTCATGGACGACGAGCCCTCCGAAGAAAATGCCCCCGAAGCATCTTCGGGCGATGGCGGTAACGGCGACGATCAAGACGATCAAGACGATCCCCACGCTTCCGGCAACAGCGCCGGCGGCGACCCTGAAATGGCCGACAGCGGGGAAGATGATGAAGACGAGCTCGACGAAGACGGCGAAATCGAAGCCATGCTCGGCAACAATGAAGGCGAAGCGAAGCCGGACGAAGACGAAGTTGATGATAATGATGATGATGCCGGAGAAGACGAGCTCGACGAAGACGGCAAAATCGAAGCCATGCTCGGCGACCGTAAAGACAGCGAGGAATCTGACGACGACGAGGATGAAGATGAAGAAGATGAGGATGACGATGAGGATGATGACGAAGAAGATGATGAGGAAGATGATGAGGAAAATGAAGGCGATGACGACGAAACTGCCGGCACTGTTCCCTACGAAGACGATCCCTACGACGGCGACGATGCCGAAAAGGCCGACGACGAAGAACAGGAATTCGAAGACGCCGACGATCGCCTGAATGATGAAGAAGATGAAGAGGAGGATGAAGAAGGGAAAGATGATCGTAATTGATAATCAGTCATTTGGAAGTTGAAATATTTCTATTCTTAAACGGAAAAAATTCCTACCTTTGTAAGGAACAAATGATTGACGTATGCCTGCCACAGCCATCGCATTACAAAAGGAAAAGTACTCCGTCTTGCACCGGTTCATGGGCCTGGAACTGGGGAACCTCTACAGGCTGGTAACCTCCGCGCACAAAGGCGTGAAAACCAAAGTGTTCTACGACTTCGCGGAAACCATCAAAATGCCGGAAAAAGAACTGGCAGGCATCATCAACCTGTCTGCCCGCACCATCAGCAATTACAAGGAACAGCAAAAAGTGCTGGAACCCATCTATAGCGAGCACCTGCTCAAACTCATCGCCCTTTATGAAAAAGGCGAAACCATCTTCGGCACCGTCGACGAATTCAGTTACTGGTTGAAAAAACCGTTCTGGGGCGCCCGCGAAACACCGATCGACTGGCTGGTAACCCCCGGCGGCGTAGATATTATCTCCGAGGAGCTCGACAAACTCGCCGAAGGTTACCCCGTTTAACTATCCTACCCTTTTACATGCTGGTATTCCGCATCACCCATAAACAATACAGCCAGGAACTCTATGCCTCCGGCATCAAGGGCCGCTGGAACGGCGCCGGCCGCAAGGTCATTTATTGTGCCGAATCCATTTCCCTCGCTTTCCTGGAAAACATGATCCGCCGCCAGGGCGTGGGCTTCAACCAGGATTTCAAGATCATGATCATCGAAGTGCCCGACGGCCTGGAAATCACCACCATCCAACCCGGACAGCTGCACGCTAAATGGCGCGATTTCAAAGATTACAGCCACTGCCAGCCCCTGGGCAACAAATGGTTCGATGAAGGGAAAACGCCCGTCCTGAAGGTGCCTTCCGCCGTCTTGCCCGAATCTTCCAATTACGTGCTCCACACCCTCCATCCCGATTTCCGCCGCATCCGGCTGATCGAGACCACCGAGCTCGTGCCCGACGAGCGCATCGAAGACATCCTGAAGAAATATCCGCACTAACGCCCGTCGGCAATTTCATCGCCGCTACGGTCATTTCATCGCCGATTCATGCACTTCATCGATTTGTTCGTGCTGCTCAGGATGCACTTGCTACATTTGGGGACAATCCATGCTTTTAAATGTTCCCATCATGAAGATTCTCATCAACGAAACCGAAACCATCGCAGCGCAGAAGCTGAAAGACATGATCTCCACCATTGACCCCGATGTGGAGATATTGCAGTTCAACAGCCAGATCGATATGCTGCTATCCGGCCTGCGCACCACGCAAACCGTTCAGCGATACCTCGTTCGCAGCGGCACCCGCCTCATTTCCGTAGCCATCCAGGACATCGCGTTCTTTTATATCCGCGACCGGATGGCCTGCATCCGCACCCATCAGAATACGGACCACTTTATCGACAAAAGTCTGGACGACATTGCCAATGAGCTCGATCCGCACGACTTTTTCCGCCTCAACCGCCAGTGTATCGTGCATTACCGCAGTATCCTGAAAGTACAGGCCTGGTTCAACGGCAAGCTGAAAGTGCAGGTGAAGCCCGCGTTGGAGGAAGACATCATCGTGTCTCGCCTGCGCGCCCCGGATTTCCGCAAATGGCTGGGCGAATAATAGCCACCACCGATGGATGTAACGTTTGATGACGGCAATAACCCCGGCCGTAGCAGCAATTTTCATATCCAGACATCCACTGCATAACGCCCCATAAAAAAAGCGGTCCAGGCATTTGCCGGGACCGCTTTTCTATCGTTCCGAAAGCTGATCAGCTCTTCAGTTCTTTCACCTTGATGTTTTTCCAGCGCACCTTGATGCCGCCGCCGGAGTGGATCTGCAGGGCGATCTGGCCGGATTTGGCGCCGATCTTTTCGTCGTTCAGTGTGATCATTTCCGTGCCGTTCAGCCAGGTGGTTACCTGGTTCCCTTTCACTACGATCTTCATCGTGTTCCATTCGCCCATTTTCAGCGCTTTGTCTTTTTCAGCTGCGGGCTGGATGAGCCAGCCGCGGCCGTAAGATTCGTAGATGCCGCCGCTGTGCTGGCCGGGAGGCGCTACTTCGGCCTGCCATCCTGCGATTTTGGTGCCTTCGAGGGAGGAGTGGAAGAAGACGCCGCTGTTGCCGTTGGCTTCCTGTTTGAATTCCACGGTCAGTTCGAAGTCTTTGAAAGTTTTATCGGTGGCGAGATATCCGTATTCTTTATCCGGGCCGCTTTCGCAGATCAGTTCCCCTTTTTCTACATACCATTTTTCCGTGCCATGGATCTTCCAGCCGTCGAGGTTCTTCCCGTTGAAGAGTTTCTGGGCTTTCTGCCCGAAAGCCGTTCCGGCGGAAAGGAGGGCGATGGCAGCCAGCGTCATCAATTTTGTTTTCATGCTCCTGTAGTTTTTTTGTGGACGGGTAAGATAATTAAAAAAGTTTAAGAAGTACCCCGGGAAATGGCGGGTGGGGAAATGCCGATTTGGGTGGAGGGGGGAACGGAAATGAAAAGGCCGCCCGGGAAGGCGGCCTTTTGAGAGTATTGTAAGACTTGCGGTATTAGCGGGCTACGTTTACGGCGCGGCGCTCGCGGATTACGGTCACTTTAATCTGGCCGGGATACTGCATGTCGTTCTGGATCTTGTTGGCGATCTCGAAGCTGAGGCGGTCTGCGTCGTTGTCGGTCACTTTTTCGCTTTCCACGATCACGCGCAGTTCGCGGCCGGCCTGGATGGCGTAGGCTTTTTCAACGCCGTCGTAGCTCATGGCCAGGTTTTCGAGGTCTTTGATACGCTGGAGGTAGCTCTGCATGATCTCGCGGCGTGCACCGGGGCGGGCGCCGGAGATGGCGTCGCAGGCCTGTACGATGGGGGAGATCACGTAGCTCATTTCCATCTCGTCGTGGTGAGCGCCGATGGCGTTCACGATGGCGGGATGTTCGCCGTATTTCTCGGCGAGCTTGGCGCCGAGGAGGGCGTGGCTCAGTTCGGATTCTTCATCCGGAACTTTACCGATATCGTGGAGGAGACCGGCGCGTTTGGCGAGTTTGGGATTGAGGCCCAGTTCTGCGGCCATTACGGCGCAAAGGTTAGCGGTCTCTTTGGAGTGCATGAGGAGGTTCTGGCCGTAGGAAGAGCGGAAACGCATCTTGCCGACCATACGAACGAGTTCTTTGTGGAGACCGTGGATACCGAGCTCGATCACGGTGCGCTCGCCGATTTCCATTACCTGTTCTTCCAGCTGGCGTTTGGTTTTCTCTACCACTTCCTCGATACGGGCGGGGTGGATACGGCCGTCCTGCACGAGGCGCTGGAGGGAAAGGCGGGCGATTTCGCGGCGGAGCGGGTCGAAGGAGGAGAGCACGATGGCTTCCGGGGTGTCGTCCACGATCAGGTCTACACCGGTAGCGGCTTCGATGGCGCGGATGTTACGGCCTTCGCGGCCGATGATCTGGCCTTTGATCTCATCGCTTTCGAGGTTGAAAACGGTGATGGCGTTTTCGATGGTTTGTTCGGCCGCGGTGCGCTGGATCGATTGTATGATGATCTTCTTGGCTTCCTTGTTGGCTTTCGTCTTGGCGTCTTCGATGATTTCCTGGATGTGGCTGAGGGCCTGGGTGCGGGCTTCTTCCTTCAGGGATTCCACGAGCTGGTTGCGGGCTTCTTCCGCGGTGAGGCCGGCTACTTTTTCGAGACGGCGGATATGCTCTTCCTGGTGCTTTTCCAGTTCGGAGCGTTTGATGTTCACGAGCTCGATCTGGCGGGCGAGATTTTCCTTGATCGCTTCATTTTCCGTTACCTGCTTCGTTAAGTTCTCGTTCTTCTGGTTCAGGCTCTGCTCTTTCTGTTTGATGCGGTTTTCGGATTCTGCGATCTTCTGGTTGCGCTGCATGACTTCTTTCTCATGCTCCGACTTCATCTGAATGTATTTCTCCTTGGCTTCGAGTAATTTATCTTTCTTGATATTCTCTGCATTCAGTTTTCCTTCTTCGATGATTCGGTTGGCTTTTTCTTCTGCTTCCTGGATCTTTATCTGGGTGTTTTTCGCGAAAATCAGTTTTCCTAGTATTATTCCAATAGCCAGGGCGACAACGCCGGCTACTATCACCATTATGTCCATATTCTGTTTTGTTTAATAAAAGTATTGTTTAGGTATATCAAAATACGACTAAGGCCCGTTTTTTCCAAACGGCCCAGCCGACCCGCGAAAATAAGTAAAAATTGTCAGGAACGCATCATGGGGCGTGATAATGAGTTATTTGCGAACGGGCGGGGTGGCGGTTCCCGTCATTTCAGCTGTTCATCCAGCAGATTGTCAAGATGTTGCAGTTTCTCCCTTAAGAACGGGGCGATATTGGCCTGGGCCTTCCCGCCGATGGTGGCCGGGTGGGTGGCGTACATGATGAGCGCCATGGCGATGTAGTCCTGGATGTCTTTGCCGGCGTAGGCAGCCTTGAACTCGACGATCTTTTCGTTCACTTCCTTCATCACCCTTCTTACGTCCTCTTCTTCGTCTTTCCGGATTTTTATCCTGTAGGTGCGGTCTGCTACGACTATATTAACGGGTATCAGTTGCGGTTCCATGTTGATGGTCTTTATACAAATGTAACAAATGAACGGATTAACCATTCAAAAATGAAGATATGCTATTTGTGTGGTGAAACCATTCGTGGTGGCGGTTTTGAAGAGGGTTGCGCGTTGGCGTGCGGTGGCGCGTAAGCTAAAAATGTGTGCATTCCATGTAAATGAAAGTCGTTTTGTGATATGCTGAAACCATTTATGGTAAAAGGTTTCAACGAATTCGAAGATAGTTTTATAATGCAGTGAATGCAACTTTCCCATCGCCCGTTCGAAAATGAAGTTATGCGTTAATTTTCGTGAAACGGTTCATGGTGGCTGGTTTCAGCTATCCACATGTTGATAAAAAAAGTGGAAAATTACGCGCTGAAAAAAGTTTCACTCGGGCTTTATCATTATAATGTTTGATGAAACTGCACAGCAGATCGGCCATGAAACATCTAATATCACATTGATATTCATAGTTTCATGGAAATTGAACTTGTTCTGTGTGGTTTACGAATATCAACATTTTTTGGGAAATTAAACCTATCTTCGAATGGATAATTTGCATGGGAAAGGGCGCCGGGGCAGGCCGCGGAAGTCGGAAGTCCCGGTACAGCATGCACAGGAAGAACATATGGTGCTGCAAAGCTACGCTGATGTGGTGGAGCTGAGGTCGTTCCCTTTTGGCCGGAAGATCGAGATGGTCAGGTCGGGCGTTTCGAAAGACCAGCTCACGCGGTTAAAAGAGATTTTCGGGTTGGATTACGACACGTTGAGCGTCTTGCTCGCGGTCACCAATCGCTCACTGCATCTCAAGAAGGGAAAAGAGCGGATGAACCGTGGCATCAGCGACCGGTTGATCTTCATCGCCGATGTGTTCAGTGTTGGGTACAACGTTTTTGGAAGCAGGGAAGGGTTTCACGCGTGGCTGCGCGATCCTTCTCGGGAGTTCGGGGATAAAACCCCGTTGGAAGTGATGGATACCCTCGCGGGTATCGAAGAGGTGAAGAATGCGCTGTACCGGATAGATGCGTTTATCCTTTAAACAGAAGATATGACCTTATTTATGTTGAACCGGAGCGCCGGTTCAGTCGATCTGCTGCGCCGTGTAAATTACGCCGGCTATTGGAATCATGCCGGAGTGCCCTGCAGGTATGCCGTTGGACAATCTTCCCAATGCCTGCTGGAAAAGGAGATGGTGAAACGTTTTCGCATGATCCCCAAAGACGCCAAGATCATCGTGCTGGATGTGCCCGACGGCAGCATCGAATATTTTCCGGAAGAGGAATTGCCCGACGGATGGGACGATGTGAGGGTACGGCTCGTGGCGCGGGATTTTGGTACCGCCCGGCTCCGGAAAACCAAAAAGCTCCTGCTCGCTTTTCCTTCCATTTCGCTTCACCGGGAATGGATCTACGTCATCAATATCACCCATCCCCTGGCCAAACAAATCCGCGTGCTCGACTATTACCCCGCCATCAGGCAGCCCGGGCAAACCCGGCAGGCCAGGATTTTCTCATGAATTCAACAGGGCGATGCACCGGTCGATCTCACGGATGTAGTCGTTGATCTTCCCGCGGACTTCCCTCCGGAAGGCGTCTTCGTCTTCCGAAAGCCCGTTCCCCTGCGTAGCGGTAGCGATTTTGGAAAGCTTGAGCTTTTCGTCGAGGGAGGTGATGGTGGACTGCTGCTGCAGCAGCTCTTCCTGCTGTGCTTTCAACTGGTCCCGGAGCGTGACGTTATCCGCCTGCGCCTGTTGCAGTTTACGGAACAGCTGCTGCAGCTTGTCCTCAATGCTTTGTATGTACTGTTCGATCTCCATGGTTTATTTGCGGATCTCCGCCTGTAACTGGGTTTCGAAGGCTTTTACGAGTTTGTTCACAAGTGCGTCGGTATCCTGGTCGGTCAGGGTTTTCTGCTTGTCCTGGAAAGTGAAGCTCACGGCGTACGACTTTTTGCCGGCGCCCAGCTTGTCACTCTCAAAAACGTCGAACAGGTTGATTTGTTGCAAAAGATTCGTTTTCACGGACCTTGCGGCGGTTTCCACGGCGGCGAAGGGCACGTTTTTGTCGAGCACCAGCGCCAGGTCGCGGCGAACGGCCGGGAATTTCGGGATCTCTTCGTAGAACGCGTCTTTGGTAGGCAGCAGGGTCAGGATCACGTCCCAGTTAAAATCTGCGTACCAAACGGGTTGCTTGATGTCGAAGGCTTTCAGCTGCGCGGGCGCCACGCTTCCGGCCACGGCAATGGTTTTGCCGCCGGAAGTGATCTCGAACGAAGGCTGGAGGCCATGAACGGTGTTGGCCGTCATCTGCGGAGCGGTGATGCCCAGCATCTGGAGGATGTTGCCGATGTAAGCCTTCAGGTCGTAGAAATCCACCGGTTTTTCTTTATGCATCCAGTTTTCGGGCTGTTTGCGGCCGGTGAGGTACAGGCAGAGATGGGCTTTCTCGGGATATTGCCCCACGGCTTCCTGCCGGTAGGTTTTACCGAATTCGAAGAACAGCAGGTCTTCGTTCCGGCGGTTCAGGTTATGGGCGATGCGCTCCAGGCCGGTTTCCAGCATGGACGGGCGCAGCACGTCCAGGTCGGCGCTGAGGCTGTTGAGCATTTTCACCAGCGAATCCGCGTCGAGGTGTTTGTAATATTGACTGTTGGTGATGGAGTTGGTGAAAATCTCCGAAAACCCGTTCCCGGCGAGGTAATCCGCGATCCTTTCCTTCACGCGTTCCTTGTCGGGCTGCGCCTGAACGGAGGGGGCCATGGATACGAGCGCGGGGATGGGGATATTGTCCAGCCCGTCGATCCGCATTACTTCCTCCACGATATCGGCCGGGATGGTGATATCGGGTTTATGGAGGGGAGCCGCCACGCGGAGGCGCCCTTCGTTTTCCTCGTGGATCGTGAACCCGAGGCTGCAAAGGATGTTCTTGATCTGCGCTTCGGGATATTGATGGCCGCTGAGGGTGCGGATGTAATCATACGTAACGTCGATCTGCCAGGGCTGCTTCGGTGAGGGGTAGATGTCGGTCACGTCGGATGCCGCCGCGCCGTGCGCCAGTTCGCTGATGAGGGCTACGGCTCTTTCCAGCGCGAAAGGCGCGAGGGATATATCGAGCCCTTTTTCGAAACGGATGGCCGCATCGGTCCGCAGACCGTGGCGCATCGACGTTTTCCGGATGCTGGTAGCGTCGAAATACGCGCTTTCGAGGAAGATCTGTGTGGTCCCGTCTTTCACGCCGGAGTTCAGGCCGCCGAACACACCGGCGATGCACATGCCGTTGTCTTCCCCGTCACAGATCATGAGGTCGCCGGCATCCAGCTTGCGTTCCTTACCGTCGAGCGACAGGAAGGGCGTGCCGGCCGGGAGGTTTTCCACGATCACTTTGCCGCCTTTGATCTGCGAAGCGTCGAACGCGTGGAGGGGTTGGCCGGTTTCGTGGAGCACGTAGTTGGTGATATCCACGATATTATTGATAGGCCGAACGCCGATGGCGAGCAGGCGATGCTGCATCCAGGCGGGCGAAGGACCAACTTTTACGCCGGTGATCGACTGGCCGCAGTAACGCGGGCAGGCTTCGGTATTTTTCACTTCCACGGCTATGGGAAGCGGTTTTTCTGCTTTGGCGGCGGCGTTGATGCCGGGTTTGCGAAGCTGGTAAACCTGCGTGTTCTCACGGTTGTTGAGGAACGCGCACACGTCGCGGGCCACGCCCATATGGCTCATGGCGTCCATATGGTTGGGGGTGAGGCCGATTTCGTATACCCAGTCCTGGTAAGGATGGAAAACTTCGCTGGCCGGGGTGCCGGGCGTGAGGGCGGCGTCGAGGACGAGGATGCCGTCGTGGCTGGCGCCGAGGCCTATTTCATCTTCCGCGCAGATCATGCCGAAGCTGTCTTCTCCGCGGATTTTGGCTTTTTTCATGGTGAGGGGCTCGCCGGTGGCGGGATAGATGGTGGTGCCAACGGGGGCAACAACCACTTTCTGGCCGGCGGCTACGTTGGGAGCGCCGCACACGATGGCGAGGGGCGCGCCGTTGCCGATGTTCACGGTGGTGAGACGGAGCTTGTCGGCGTTGGGGTGCTTTTCTACGGTCAGCACTTCCCCGATTACCAGTCCTTCGAGACTCCCTTTCACGCTTTCAAAACGTTCCAGGCTTTCCACTTCCAGGCCTACGCCGGTCAAAATCACGGAAAGTTCCTCCGGTGCGGGCTTTACCGGCAAATAATCACATAACCAGTTGTACGAAATTGTCATTGGATGCTCCTTGTATTATGCTGTCCGGCTTCCGCCGGATCGATTTAATTTATTGTCAATCAATATTTTGTGGCGATGTTGCCTCCGTTTACGGGTGCAGGTCGCGCCGCGTAAAGTTAACAAATCTCCCGTACGGGAAGGCGGAATTTTGCGCAAGAAAATGTGGAAAAATCTTTATTCACACTTATTGTGAATTGTCGGACATTTGCGGTGTGTTGTTTGCTGATTTTGTGGATAAGATAGTGCAAAACGGTGGATAACTGCCCTGGAAGTGTGCGGATAGCGGTGGAATTGTGTCGAACAAATATAATTCCGTTGTGCGGGAGGGAAATGGATAAAGTCCGTTACCTTAGTTTCCCTGGCTAATAAAAATTTTACAATTTGTTAAAGATGGGTGAATGGAAAGCATGCGGAATTGTAGAAAACCTATGTCCGGCCTCGTTCAGTAACCATTTTTTTAACTTTCTTAACGTATTGCACATATAATGGATCTCACGAAGAAAGACCGAAATACACGCCGCAAGCCCGGTGTGGACCTGTCGACGATGGTGTATGGAAAAGTGCCCCCCCAGGCCAAGGAGCTGGAAGAAGCTGTACTGGGTGCACTGATGCTGGAAAAAGGAGCCTTCGATACCGTAATTGAGATCCTGAAAGCTGAATGTTTTTACGTTGATGCCCACCAAAAGCTCTTTTCCGCCATGCAGCGCCTGGCCGGTAAATCGATGCCGGTAGACATTCTCACCGTTGTGGAAGAGCTCAAGTCCAGCGGCGACCTCGAAGCCGTTGGCGGCCCGTTCTTCGTTTCCCGCCTCACCAACATGGTGGTGTCCACCGCCAACATCGAAGCGCACGCCCGTATCGTACTGCAGAAATTCATCCAGCGCGAGCTCATCCGCATCTCCGGCGAAATCATCTCCGAAGCGTATGAAGACACGGCCGACGTGTTCGACCTCCTCGATGCCGCGGAATCCAAGCTCTTCGAAGTCACCAATAACCACCTTCGCAAGAACTACGACTCCATCGACCGTATCCTCGTGAATACGATCAAGCGTATCGAAGACCTCCGCAACAAAGGCGACGAAATCACCGGGGTCCCCTCCGGCTTCCCGTCTCTCGATAAAATCACTTACGGCTGGCAACCTTCCGACCTTATTATCCTGGCTGCCCGTCCTGCGGTGGGTAAAACCGCGTTCGCCCTCAACCTCGCGCGAAACGCCGCCCTCCACCCGAAATTCGCGAAAGGCGCGGCGGTATTCAGCCTGGAGATGTCGAGCGGACAGATCGTTCAGCGTATCCTTTCCGCCGAATCCGAGATCCGGCTGGAGAAGATCACGCGGGGCAAGCTCGAAGAGCATGAAATGCGCAAGCTGATGACCCACGGTATCGAGCGCCTCGCGAAAGCGCCGATCTTCATCGACGATACCCCCGGTCTCAACATCTTCGAGCTCCGCGCCAAATGCCGCCGTCTCGTGCACAACCACGGCGTTGGCATTATCATCATCGACTACCTGCAGCTGATGTCTGGCCCGAACGACGGCCGCAATACCAACCGTGAGCAGGAGATTTCCAAAATCTCCCGCGATCTGAAAGGCCTCGCAAAAGAGCTGCACGTGCCGGTACTGGCGCTTTCCCAGCTCTCCCGCGACGTGGAGAAACGGAAAGACGGCAACAAGATGCCGCAGCTGTCCGACCTTCGTGAATCGGGTGCGATCGAGCAGGATGCGGACATGGTTATGTTCATTTACCGTCCTGAATACTACGAGATCACGACCAATGAAATGGGCGAATCCAACAAAGGCGAAACCCACGTTCGTATCGCGAAACACCGTAACGGCCAGCTCGATACCGTGAAGCTCCGCGCGATCCTGGAGTTCCAGCGTTTCGAAGACGACGGTTTCGTAGACGGCCCGCCCGCGCCCATCGGCGGCCCCGGCGGCCCTGCAGGGTTCCCTGGTAAAGGCCCCGGCGGATTCGATGAGGCGAAAGTGTTCATCCAGAAAGGATCGAAGATGAACGATATGGATTTTGACGACGACGCATTCGGTGATGCTCCGTTCTAAACGAAAGCATCGCACATAATCGAAAGCCGGTTCGTTCTGAAAAGATGGACCGGCTTTTTTAATGGATCAACATGAAACGGATTTACGAAAAGTACAAACATCATTATAAGGATAATTTCCAGCTGGCATACCCCGTCGTGATTTCCCAGCTCGGCCATACGCTGGTAGGGTTGAGCGACAGTATCATCATGGGCCATACCGGCGAGATCTCGCTGGCGGCCGTGTCGCTCGGCGTGGGGTTCTTCAGCATTTTCATGGTAGCCGGGATCGGGATTTCCTACGGCCTCACGCCGCTCATCGCGCAGGCGAACGGGCGGGGCGAGCAGGAGATCTGCGGGCGGTTGCTTGCGCATAGCCTCATCATCAACGCCATTACGGGGCTGGTGATGTTCGCCGGGATATTGATCACCGCCGAAAACCTGGAACGGATGGGGCAACCGGCGGCCGTGGCGCCGGAAGCGCGCATCTTCCTCCGGTACCTCGCATTTTCCTACCTCCCGCTCATGGTGTTCCTGACGTTCAAGCAATTCGCGGAGGGGCTGGGCTTTACCCGCCAGGCTATGAACATCAGTATCATCGGTAATGTCCTCAATATCCTGATCGGCGTTACGCTCGTGTATGGATTGCTCGGCGTGCCGCGCATGGGGATTTCCGGTGTGGGGATCGCCACGTTTACCGACCGTTTGCTCATGGGCATCACCATGGCGTGGTACGTGCTGAAATCGCCGCGGTTCCGCGAATATCTCGGCGATTTCCATTTCCGGGACGTATCGAAATCGTTGCTGAAGAAGATCGCCGGATTGGGAACGCCGGTGGCGCTGCAATATATTTTTGAAGTGAGCGCGTTCAGCGGGGCGGTGGTGATGGCCGGATGGCTGGGCTCCACGCAGCAGGCGGCGCACCAGATCGCCATCAACCTCGCGTCCATGACGTATATGATGGCGAGCGGGATTTCGGCCGCGGCGGGCATCCGGAGCGGCAATAACTTCGGAGCCGGGAATTTTTCCGATCTGCGGCGTTCATCCATCGCCAGCTATCATATGGTGGCGGTGATGATGGGGATCGCGGCGCTGGTGTTCGTGCTGGGCAGCCGGTGGTTGCCGCTGATGTACATCAACGATCCGGAAGTGGTGCATATGGCATCGGGATTGTTGCTCATCGCGGCGTTCTTCCAGCTGTTCGACGGTACGCAGGTTGTAGGGCTCGGCGTGCTGCGGGGTTTGGGCGATGTGAAGGTGCCTACGGTCATCACGATGATCGCTTACTGGGTGATCGGCCTCCCGGTCGGGTATCTCCTCGGGTTTCCGCTGGGGCTCGGCGTGCAGGGGATCTGGTGGGGATTGCTGCTGGGATTGGTGGTGGCATCGGTGCTGCTGTTCTTCCGGTTCCAGGACTTTACCCGCCGGCTGGAAAGGAATGCGGGAAATAGCTAATTTTGGGGGATGGAATTGCCCGTTTTTTACGCCGGAGATATGGCGCCCGGCGCCGCCGCCTATACGATGGATGAGCCTACGTCCAAATATTGCGTGACCGTGCTGCGCAAAACCAAAGGCGATAACATCCTGCTGGCCGACGGGCGCGGTGGGAAATACACCGCCGAGATCACAGACGATCACCGCAAGAAATGCGTGTCCGCCATTATCGGAACGGAGCACGTTCCTGCGCCAGCGCCGCGCCTGCACATAGGGATCGCGTTCACCAAAAACACGTCGCGGATGGAGTGGTTCCTGGAAAAAGCGGCGGAAATCGGCATGTCGGAAATCATCCCCCTCATTACCCGGCGCACCGAAAAAGAGAACCTCAAAATGGAAAGGCTGGAAAGCATCCTCGTTTCGGCGATGTTGCAATCCCGGCAATGGCATCTTCCCAAACTGCATACCCCGCAGCCTTTCGAATCGCTGATGGCGATGGAAGGCCAGCGCTTCATCGCACACTGTCTTCCCGGAGAGAAAAAATCCATTTTACAGATCGCCCGGCCGGGGGAAGATGCGCTGCTGCTTATCGGGCCGGAAGGGGATTTTACGCCGGAGGAAGTGGAATTGTCACTGCAATACGGCTATCACCCGGTAACGTTAGGCAACACCCGCCTGCGCACGGAAACTGCCGGCCTGGTGGGATGTACGCTGCTGGCGGCGGTGAATAACAAATAGGGATATACATCGATCAACATAGAAAAGGCTGACCCGCAGGTCAGCCTTTTCTCGTTTTATGCCGGCATGATTTATTTCTTCGGCTCGATGTCGGTCTCTTTCGGCCCGCGCAATTCCACGGGATGGGCCGCCTGTTTTTTGCGCATGCGCATGTTCAGCAGCTCCACGAGCAGCGCCACCACCATCGAGAAGTACACATAGTTCTTCAGGTGAAGGTCGTGCACGGCGTCGGGATTCCAGCCTTCCATGATGAGGATGCCGCCGATCATGATGAGGAAAGACAGCGCCAGCATTTTGAAAGTAGGGTGCTTGTGAATGAAAGCACTGATTTTCGGCGCGAACGTGAACATGACGAACATCGCGATGATCACCGCAACGATCATGATCTCCACATGCTTGGCGATACCCACGGCGGTAATGATACTGTCGAACGAAAACACGATGTCGATCACGATGATCTGCCCCACCACATTCAACAGGGAAGTGGCGGTTTTCTGCGCGCCGCTCTTTGGCGTGGCTTCGTCTTCGCCTTCCAGTTTGTGGTGGATTTCCAAAGTGGTTTTGACGGTGAGGAAGATACCGCCGGCGAGCATGATGAGGTCGCGGAGGCTGATGTCGTTCCCAAAAATGGAGAACAGGGGCTGTGTGGCGCGGATGATGTACCCGATGCACAACAGCAGTGCGATGCGCACGGCGATGCCGGTGAACATCCAGATGCGGCGGGCCTTGAGGCGTTTTTCCTCGGGCAGCCTGTTCATGACGATGGAAACGAAAATTACGTTGTCGATGCCCAGCACCACTTCCATGAGGGTAAGGGTCAGCAAACTGATGAGGGAATCAATGGTCAGGAGTTCTTGAAATGCGATCATTGGTTATGGTTGAATGGATAATCCCTGGCAGATTTTCTTCACGATGGTGGGGCCTTCGTAAATGAAGCCGGTGTACACCTGTACAAGGCTGGCGCCGGCGTCTAGTTTTTCCTGTGCGTCGGCAGCCGTGAAGATGCCGCCTACGGCGATGATGGGGATCGTGCCGCCTGATTTCCGGTGGATGTAGCGGATCACTTCCGTTGCGCGCCCGCGCACGGGGCGCCCGCTGAGGCCGCCGGCCCCGATCTTCTCCAGTTCTGCGGCCGGCGTTTGCAGTCCTTCCCGGCTGATGGTGGTATTGGTAGCCACAAGCCCTGCCAGTTCCGTTTCCCGGACGATCTCGATGATATCGTCGAGCTGTTCGTTGGTGAGGTCTGGCGCAATTTTCAGGAGGATGGGCTTGGGTTGCTGTTTCTGGTTATTGAGCATTTGCAGGTGATGGAGCAGCTGCTTGAGCGGTTCTTTTTCCTGCAGGGCGCGAAGGCCGGGCGTGTTGGGGGAGCTGACGTTCACCACGAAATAATCTACCACGTCGAACAGGGCGTGGAAGCATTTTTCGTAATCGCTCACGGCCTCTTCGTTGGGCGTCAGTTTGTTTTTGCCGATGTTGCCGCCGACGATGATGTTCGACCTGCGTTTCTGCAGTCTTTTCGCGGCTGCGCGAACGCCTTCATTATTGAATCCCATGCGGTTGACGAGGGCTTCGTCTTCCGGGAGGCGGAACAGGCGGGGCTGGTCGTTCCCCGGTTGCGGAAGGGGCGTAACGGTGCCGATTTCCACGAACCCGAACCCGAGGTGCGACAGTTCGTCGATAAACCGGGCGTCTTTATCGAAACCCGCGGCGAGGCCAACCGGGTTGGCGAAGGTAAGGCCCCAGAGTTTGCGTTCCAGGCCCGTGTTTTTCGGGCGGCAGCAGGCGTCCAGCAGATTCTTGCCGAAGGGCAGTGCATTCACGACTTTCAGCCCGCGCATCACACCGTAGTGTATGCGCTCCGGGGGGAAGCCGAACAGTATTTTTTTGATAAAACCGTACATGTCGCGCAAAGATATAAAATTGCCCAGACCCCTGCACTATTTGGTTTATGTGCCCCCGCCGCCTAATTTTGCCGCATCGATCATGTTGGACCTCGCCGCATTTGAAAAGCTCTTCCGCGAGCATCACAGCCACTGTCTTGCCTTTGCCGTGCACTACACGGGAGACCCCTGGGAGGCGGAGGAAGTGGTGCAGCTCGTCTTCTCCCAGTTATGGGAAAAGCGGGAAAATATCCGTATTTCCGGATCGGAGCGGTCGTACCTGTTCACCGCTATCCGGAATATGGCCATCAGCCAGTGGCGGAAGCAGCAGGTGCGGACCGAAAAGGAAGTCGCCTTCGGAAAGATGCAGGACGATTCCGTTCAGCTGTCGGTACAGGCGCGCGAATTGGAGGGGCGGCTGGAGATGGCCCTCGGGAAACTGCCCGAGCGATGCCGGGAAGTGTTCGTCCTGAGCCGGAAAGAGCAGCTCAAATACGCCGAGATCGCCACTGTGATGAATATTTCCGTTAAAACCGTCGAGAACCAGATGGGAAAGGCCCTGCGGATCCTCCATGAGGAACTGCGGGATTACCTGCACCTGTTTTTTTGATACGGGATAGGGGATGGGCGCTCCGGCGCGCGTCTTCTTTCCGTCTAGTTAATATTTACAACTGTTCATGAGCCATCTGCAACCAGACGAGGCATTATATTCTTTGCTGTGCAAATACCTGCTGGGCGAGGCGGAAGCCCCCGAGCGCGCGTGGGTGGAAGCATGGCGGAAAGACCAGCCGGCCAACGAAGCCGCGCTCGGTGCGGTCCGCCAGTTGCTGGAAGCCCCCCGTCCCGGAGACCCCTCCTTCGGCATCAGTACAGACAGCAGCTGGGAACGCCTCCGTGCCAGCATCACCGCCCAGCCGGCCACGCCCGCTCCCGAAACGGAAGTGGTGCCCATGCGCCGGAAAAACAGGGTATGGATGGCCGCCGCCGCCATAGCCCTGCTCGTGGTAGCGGGGATTTGGGGCGTGAAACGCGCAGGGAACGGTGAACAGTCGTTTTCCGGCGGACAAACCGCCGATCTGCACGACGGCAGCCGCATCCAGCTCGCCGGAAACGGGAAACTGACCGTGGATGAGGATTTTGGAGAAAAGGAACGGCGCGTTCGCGTAAAAGGTAAAGCCAGCTTCGACATCGCCCCCGCCGCCGGCAAACCCTTCATCGTGGAGGCAGGTGAAACGGAAATCCAGGTGCTGGGCACGAAGTTCACCGTGGAGTGGGACACCTCTCTGTTCATCCGCGTCGAAAGCGGGAAAATACAGGTGACCGACCCCGATCTCGGCAAGCCTGTGGTGATGACCGAAGGGATGACCCTCCGGCGCAACGACGCCAACGGGAAATTCGAAGTGAAAGGAGAACAAGGCCTGAGCTTCGAAGACGTGCCTTTCGCCCAGGTAGTGGAAGCGGTCCAAAAAGAATATCATGTCAAAATCACCGTCGCCGACCCCGCGATACTGGAAAAACGGATCACCACCCGCTTTTCCGGAGAATCGGTGGAAGAAGTGATGGACGCCCTGGCGTTTATGGTTTCCGCATCGGTGGAAACACCCGCGCCGGGCACATACAGGCTGCAGCCGCTGTAACAATTATTCGTCAAAGTCAATTGCTTGCAAATGAAGAAAGTCCTGCCGGGATTATTGCTGCTGGCAATACTCCCCCTGCAGGTGTTCGCATGGAACTGGCGCACCCGGATCTCGGTCTCCCTGGAAGATCAGCCCCTTTACGTGTATTGTGACCATCTGGAAAAAACTTACGGCATTCCGTTTTCCTATAGCCGCGACGTTGTCAATCTCAACCGCCGCATGACCCTCCGCGTCCGCGATATGCCCCTGCGCGAAGTGCTCGATCAGCTCTTCGCCGACAACGGCATCCAGTACCGCCGCATCGGAGGATTACTGGTACTGGCCGCCAAACAGCCCTTCCAGCGCACCATCAGCGGATATGTGGAAGATGCGGCCACCGGCGAAAAGCTCATCGGCGCCACCGTTTACGCCCCGCATCTCAAAGCCGGCACCGTCACCAATAATTACGGGTTCTACAGCTTCACCACGCTCCGCGACACATTGTCGCTTTTCGTGTCCTACACCGGATACAACGCCATGCAGGTACCCGTCCGCGAGCGCGACAGCAAACAGCTCAATTTCAAGCTGCGCCCGTCCAACACCCTCAGGGAAGTGGAAGTCTCGGAAGCCTTGCCGCGGCTGCAGGACCAGACGCAGATGAGCAAGGTGAACGTTAATATGTCGCAAACGAAAACGATGCCGCGTATTTTGGGAGAAGCGGACGTTTTGCGGTCGATACAGGCCATGCCCGGCGTGAGCGGCGGGATGGAAGGAACGAGCGGCATACACGTCAGGGGTGGAAGCCCCGACCAGAACCTCATCCTGCTGGATGGTACGCCGGTCTATAATTCGACGCACCTGTTCGGGGTGTTTTCCGTCTTCAACCCGGACGTCATTAAAAATGTGGACCTGTATAAAGGCGCGTTCCCGGCGAGGTACGGCGGACGGCTGTCTTCCGTCGTGGACATTTCCATGAAAGACGGCGATATGTACAACCATCACGGCGAGCTGTCGATCGGGCTGCTCGCGTCGCGCATGGCGGCCGAAGGGCCGATCGTCAAAGGGAAAACTTCCTACATCCTCACCGCGCGGCGGACGTATGCCGATCTGCTCCTGCAGGATGCGGCCAACAAGGAACTGAAGTTGGGCGAACAGGGGGAATTCTGGGCGTACTTCTATGATGCGAACCTCAAGATCAACCACATCTTTTCCCCGAAAGACCGCCTTTACCTCAGCGCTTATGGCGGGGAAGACAATCTCACGATGCACCGCAACGAAGTGTTCGATTCGGTGCAGGGCGCGCCGAAAAGATACCATGAAGAGATGAAATTCCGGCTGGGATGGGGCAACCAGGCCTATGCGCTCCGCTGGAACCATATCTTCAATCCGCAGCTGTTTTCCAACGTCACCGTCAATTATTCCCAGTTCCGTTTCAATACCAATTACACTTACAAATACATGGCGCTCGATACGCCGCGGCTGCGCGAAAACGACAACGCTTTCGGCAGGTATTATTCGAAAGTGGACAATCTCGGCGCGAAGATCGATTTCGATTACCGGCCGAACCCCAGCCATGTCGTGCGTTTCGGCGCGCAGGGGACCTGGCATGTGTTCAGGCCGGGGATCACGGCGTTCAATAATGTTTCCGACGACCAGCAACTGGCCGATACCACTTACAACGACCAGACGCATGGCGGCGTGGAGCTGTCGTTGTATTTCGAGAACGACTGGAAGATCCGCGACTCCATGCACCTCAACCTCGGCGTACACGCGTCGGCTTTTTTGGTGGAGGGAAGGGCGTACACGTCCATACAGCCGCGCCTCGGCTTCCGGTACATGCTGCCGCGGAGATGGGCGCTGAAAATGTCGTACACGGTGATGACGCAATACATCCACCTGCTCACCAACAACGCCGCCACATTCCTGCCTACCGACCTTTGGGTGGCCGCTACAGACAAGGTGCCGCCTATGCACGCGCAGCAACTGGCGCTGGGCCTGGCGAAAACGACGAACGATAACCGGTACGAATTGTCGGTGGAAGGTTATTACAAGCGGATGGAAAACGTCATCCAGTACCAGGAGCAGAACGCGGATTTCAGTTCGGCTACCAAAAGCTGGGAAGACCTGGTGGTGGTGGGCCGTGGATGGAGCTACGGCACCGAAGTGCTTTTGCAGAAAAAGCAGGACCGGTTCAAGGGATGGATCGGATACACGCTCGCCTGGAGCCGCCGTGCTTTCCCGAACATCAACCAGGGCAGGGTTTTCCCCTACAAATACGACCGGCGGCACGAGCTGGAAGTGGTGCTGACGCACCAGTTGGGCAAACGATGGGAAGTTTCCGCCCAATGGCAATACGCCAGCGGATTACCGCTCACGCTGCCCGTGGCGAGCTATGAGAACATCACGGAGCCATCGCCCCACATGCCCCCGCCGGAATTCGAACCGGGCTCGCAGCCGGTGGATGTGTACCGCGATCAATATACCGTTCGCATGCACGACGTGCACCGCCTCGACCTTGGCGCCACTTATACCAAACAGCGCAAGAAAGCGCGGTACATGCTCAGTTTCGGGCTGTACAATACCTACAATCGCAAGAACCCGTTTTTCTACTATTATAAACACAATCCCGATTCGCAAAAGCGCGAGCTCACGATGCTGAGCATCCTGCCCGTGCTGCCCAGCGTTTCGTGGTCAGTCAGGTTTTGATATGAAAAAAGCAGCTTATCTCCTCGCCATCACAGCGCTCGCGGCCTGCGAACAAAGTGCGGATATCCCGGTGCCGTATGAAGGCGACAGGATCGTCGTGAACAGCCTCGTGCAGGAAGACAGTGTCGTCTACCTCCGCCTTACCCGCTCGCAGCCCCCCGGCGCCACGGCTTTCCCGGAAATAAAAAACGCCACCATCAAACTGACCGCCGGCGATGCGCCCATGACGATGCAGTTCCGCGAAATCAACGGCAAGGGATATTACGTGTCTGCCACAACCGTGGCTGCCGGAAAACCTTACCGGATCGAAGTGACCGCCGCCGGATTGCCCGGCGTGAAAGCGGAAGACACGCTGCCCCGGCGGCCCCGGCTCCACGACCCCTTCGCCCAGGCGGGCGGCAACCGCGTGAAAGTGTACCTCGACGATCGGCCTGGCGCAGACCGGTACCGGATCAGGCTGTTTGCGGCGAAAAAAGGGGCAGGCGGGACATATGTGCCCGTATCGCGGAAAGAATACCGCTTCGATCCCTCGTACAACAATAGTTTCACCGACCTCATCACCGAAACCTACCACGAATTTTCCCTCATCCCCGACGAGCGTTTCGACGGGCGCGACATCCTCGTGGTGCTCCAGACGCGGCAGGTGCTGGTGAAAGATGAAGTGCTGCTGCTGGAGGTGACCGGCCTCACTTCCGCCAGCTGGCAATATTTGAAGTCGCTCCAGCTCCAAAGCTCCGGCGACGGCAATCTTTTCGTAGACCCGGCTATCGTCTATTCCAATGTGGACAAGGGTTACGGGATATTTGCCGGGGTTTCTTCCGCCTGGATGGAGATACCGATCAAATAAGGCTGGAATTCCTTAAATTTGGAGAATACCAAACAAAAGGAGATAACCATGCAAGACGCATATATCGTAGCAGGATACAGAACGGCGGTGACGAAATCGAAGAAAGGCGGGCTCAGGTTTTACCGGCCCGACGATCTGGCCGTAGATGTGATCAAGGGTTTGTTGGGTTCCGTTCCGCAGCTGGACCCGAACCGGGTAGACGATCTGATCGTGGGGAACGCGGTGCCGGAAGCCGAACAGGGCCTCCAGATCGGCCGGATGATCAGCGTCCGCGCATTGGGGATCGACGTGCCGGGCATGACCGTGAACCGGTATTGCGCCTCCGGTCTCGAAACCATCGCCATCGCCACGGCTAAGATCCGCAGCGGACAAGCGGATTGCATCATCGCCGGCGGTACGGAAAGCATGAGCCTCGTGCCCACTGCAGGCTGGAAAACCGTTCCCGCTTACAGCGTGGCCACCACCAATCCCGATTATTACCTCAGCATGGGCCTCACCGCCGAAGCGGTAGCCAAAGAATATAAAGTGAGCCGCGAAGAGCAGGACCAGTTCAGCCTGCAATCCCATCTCAAAGCCATCAACGCCATCCAGAACGGCTATTTCAAGCCCGGCATCCTTCCCATTACCGTGGAAGACGTGTTCGTGAACGAAAAAGGGAAGAAACAGACCAAATCCTGGGTCGTGGATACGGACGAAGGGCCGCGTGCCGACACCTCTATCGATGCACTCGCCAAACTGAAACCGGTATTTGCAGCCGGTGGCTCGGTAACGGCGGGCAACTCTTCCCAAACGAGCGACGGCGCCGCTTTCGTGATCGTGATGGGCGAAAAAATGGTGAAAGAACTGAACCTACAACCCATCGGCCGCCTGGTGGCCTGCGCATCTGCCGGCGTTCATCCGCGCATCATGGGCATCGGGCCCGTGGCCGCAGTGCCGAAAGTGCTGCGCCAGGCCGGCAAATCGCTCGGCGACATCGATCTCGTGGAACTCAACGAGGCGTTCGCTTCCCAATCCATCGCCGTGATCCGTGAGCTGGGCATGGACCCCGACATCGTGAACATCAACGGGGGCGCCATCGCACTGGGGCACCCGCTGGGCTGCACGGGCACAAAACTGACGGTACAGTTGCTGAACGATATGCAGCGACTCAACAAAAAATATGGTATTGTAACCGCCTGCGTCGGCGGTGGACAAGGCATCGCGGGCATCATCGAAAACCTCGCGTGATCTTTTCCGGAAAGATTTTTTTAAAGCCAGCTTGTCATCAACTATCAGCCGCCGTTGTGTCACTCACTTCGGCGGCTTTTTCCTTTATCAGCTTTCGCTTCCGGTATATCGTTCGCTTCTTGCTTTGCGTAAAACACCGCCAAACATATAAAATAATACAATTGAATTAAACTTTTTACTAATTTGGTTGCGGAATTCGGCTGCAGCGGGTCTTCCCGGCAGTCTATCAACTCAAAATTTTGACCGCCTTTTAACCGTATCCCCGATGGACCGCAGATCGTTCCTCACACTCAACTCCTCCCGCAAAGCCGCTCCAGCCAAAGCTGCCCGGACTTTCACCGGCATAGCGCCCTATTCAGGCCCCTGGGGCACCGCGCAGGTGGTGCATCTGCTGAAACGCGCCATGTTCGGCGCCGCGCCGGCAGACGTCAAGCACTTCGGCGCCATGAGCCTCAACCAGGCGGTGGATGCCCTGCTCGTGCCCAACGCCTCCGTTCCCACGCCCCCCGTCAACAGCTACCAGACCGGCGGCTATGTAGACCCCACCGGCGTGGTCCCCGGAGCACCCTGGGTAACGGCCCCCGAAGGAGATGAAGACCTCAACGATCACCGGCGGTATAGCTACAAAGCCTGGTGGACCGGCCTCATGCTCAACCAGCAACGGTCTATCCACGAAAAAATGGTGCTGTTCTGGCATAACCACTTCGCCACCGAAACACAAACCATCCAGGATGCCCGCTTCATGTACGCCCACAACGTTACCCTTCGCGCACACGCCCTGGGGAACTTCAAAGCCCTCACCAAAGCGGTCACCATCGATCCCGGCATGCTCGTCTACCTCAACGGTTATCTCAACGAAGCCACCGCGGCCGACGAAAACTATGCCCGCGAGCTCCTCGAGCTCTTCACCTGCGGCAAAGGCCCCGATTCCCTGTACCAGGAAGAAGACGTTCGCGCCATCGCACACGTGCTCACCGGGTATAAGGTCGACAAAACGAACATCACCAGCTACTTCGATCCCACGAAACACGATTATCAGAATAAACAGTTCTCCAGCTGGTTCTCCAACAAGGTCATCACCGGCAAAACCGGGCCCAACGGCACTACCGAGCTGGACGATCTGCTCACCATCATCTTCGCACAGCATGAAGTGGCGAAATTCATCTGCCGCAAACTCTACCAGTTTTTCATCTACTACGAAATCGACTCCGCCGCTGAAAACGACGTGATCTCCCCGCTGGCCGATATTTTCCGCGCCGCCAATTACGATATCCGACCGGTGCTTTCCGCACTTTTCAAAAGCGAACATTTCTACGATCCGGCGAATATGTCGTGCCTCATCAAAAGCCCGGTAGACTATACCGTAGGCATGTGCCGCGAGTTCGGCGTACAATTCGCGCCGGCTTCAGATTACATGAAAGCCTACGCGCAATGGCGTTCCCTGCAATCGGCCGCAGGCAACATGCAGCAGAATATAGGCGATCCGCCGGGCGTTTCCGGGTGGGACGCGTATTACCTCGCCCCCCAATTCCACGAGCTGTGGATCAATACCGATACCCTGCCGAAACGGAACTTCCTGGCCGACCAGATGATCACCACCGGGTATATTTCCATGGGCCAGACGTTGCGCATCGATCCCCTCGTGTTCACGCAACAGTTGCCAGACCCTTCCAACCCCGTGCTGCTCATCAACGACGCACTGGCGATCCTGTACCGGATGGATTTGTCTGACGCTATGAAAGCCTATCTCAAAAACGATATCCTGCTCAAAGGGCAACAACAGGATTATTATTGGACGCAGGTCTGGAATATCTATATCTCCGACCCGTCTGACGCGATGAACAAAGCACTGGTCGTAGACATGCTGAAAGCCCTTTACAAAACCATCATGAACCTGTCAGAATATCACCTGGCCTGATCACGTTGAAAACCTAATTATGAAACGCAGAGATTTCCTCCGATATACCGCCCCGGCAACTATCCTGCCCTCCTTTATCAACGGCTTTTCCATCAAGGCTTTTGCCGCGTCCCCGTTCCTGGCGGCGCTGGAAAAGACGGCGCTCGACAATGATCACGTGTTGGTGATGATCCAGCTGAATGGGGGGAATGATGGATTGAACATGGTGATCCCGCTGGACCAGTACGGCAAATACAGCGCCGCACGCTCCAATATCGCTATCCCCGAAGGCAGCGTGCTGCGCCTCGCCGGACAGACCAAAACCGGCATCCATCCTTCCATGACCGGCATCCGGGATTTGTATAATGAAGGCCATGTGTCCATTATCCAGTCGGTCGGCTATCCTTCCCCGAACTTTTCCCACTTCCGCGCTACCGATATCTGGCTCACGGGCTCGGATGCGAACGTGGTGCTGGAAACCGGTTGGGGCGGGCGTTTCCTCGATACCGAATACCCCGGCTACCCCACAGGTTACCCGAACGCCGAAATGCCCGATCCGCCGGCCATCCAGATCGGATCGATCGTTTCCCCGTCTTTCGTGGGCGCGGGCGGCAACTTTGGGATGGCGGTCACCAGCCCTACAGACTTCTACAACCTCCTTGAAAATATCGAAGAAACCGTGCCCAACACCCGGGCCGGAAAGGAATTGAAATATATCCGCCAGATCCAGCGGCAAACCAACCGCTATGCAGACGTCATCAAGGCGGCGGCTTCGAAAGTGACCAACCAGCGGGCTTATCCGGACAATCACCTCGCCGCGCAGCTGAAGATCGTGGCCAGGCTGGTGGCGGGCGGGCTCAAGACCCGGCTGTACATGGTGGGCATCGGCGGTTTCGATACGCACGCCAGCCAGACCAACAGCGGCGATACCACCACCGGTACCCACGCGCATTTGCTGGACATGGTGTCTTCCTCCATCCATGCCTTCATGAAAGACCTGGAGCAGCAGAAGAAATCGCAGCGCGTGGTGGGGATGACGTTCTCCGAATTCGGCAGAAGGATCAAATCCAACGGCAGTATGGGAACCGACCACGGCAACTCCGCGCCCATGATCGTTTTCGGCGATTACGTGAACCAGCAGATCCTGGGCAACAACCCGACCATGCCCGATGCGGCGTCGCCGGTAGACAATGTGCCCATGCAATACGATTTCCGTTCGGTGTATGCCTCGTTGCTCGAACAGTGGTTCTGCGTGCCTTCTTCCGAACTGAACAAGATCATGTTGAACAACTACCAGAGCCTGCCGCTCGTCAACGGGCTGGCCTGTAGCGTGGTGACGGGCATCCCCGGCGTGGGCGACGATGAAACGCTCATCACCAATTATCCCAATCCTTTCTCCACCAAAACGGTACTCAGCTACAAAACCCGCGGCGGGCATACGCTGATCCAGGTGTTCGACACCATGGGCAGGCTGATCGCCAAGCCGGTAGACCGCCAGCATGCCGCAGGCAATTACACGCATACGTTCGACGGGGAGCATCTTCCGTCCGGGATGTATTACGTGCGCTTCCAGAATGGTGCGGCCCAGCAGGTGCGTACCATGATGAAAGTCCGTTAATCATGCAACAATGTTGCAATTGTAAGAAAAAGGTTATCTTTGGCGGGATAAACCGGGTACATTGAAACAGCGTTTGCTACAAATCAGCGTTTTTCTCCTCCTGGGCGTCTTCAGTATTTACCTGACGCCCCGGGAGTACCTGCATCATTTTTCCGGCCACGAGGACACGGTAGACGAGCCTGCCTGCAGTGCCATTTATGCGCACGGGCCGGTCATTTCCACCGTTCACCAGCACTGCGACTGGTTGCATGGCGCCATGGAGTCTTTTCTCCCGGAGCATAGCGTGCACCTGGCTTCGGTGCCTTTTATCTTCGCCGAGCTGCCATCCGTGCAGCCCGTTCCCGTACCGGTAGCGCCGGTGCTCTATTGCTCGCTCAGGGCGCCTCCTGCCGCTTAACCCCTTCATCCTCCCACATCGCATTTATCACCGGCAGTTTTGCTTACTGCCCCCGACGTATTGTAACCAGATGAGAAATTTGAGATTACGCGCATGGCTGTGCGGGCTCCTCGCATTCGCGTGGACGGCACCGGCGATGGCACAATGCACCATCCGCATCGGCGGATCGGTCACCGACAGCGAAACGAAGAAACCGCTGTCTGGCGCCACCATCGTCGTGAAAGAAAACGGCCATATCGCGAAGAGCAACGAAAAAGGACAATTCACCATAGACGGGCTTTGCCCCGGAAATTATACCGTTCACATCAGTCATATCGGTTGTTTGCCGGTGGAGCTTTCCTGGCAGGTAAGCGGAGACGAGCGGCGGAACATCGAGCTGCCGCACAGCGTTACCCAGTTGCAGGAAGTCGCCATTACCGGCCATGCCGCCAAGGAAGTGACCACCGCACCGGTGGAATCGCTCAGCGGCCGGGAGCTGGAAAAAACACGGGGCCTCACCCTCGGCGAAGCCCTCAAGCGGGTGAACGGCGTAACCGCCATGACCACCGGTCCCAACGTTTCCAAACCCGTCATCAACGGCCTGCACAGCAACCGCGTGCTCGTCCTCAACAACGGCATCCGCCAGGAAGGCCAGCAGTGGGGATCGGAACACGCGCCGGAAGTGGACCCCTTCCTGGCCAATAAGCTCGTGGTCGTGAAAGGCGCCGGCGCACTCCGGTACGGTGGCGATGCCATCGGCGGCGTGGTGCTCGTGGAACCGCGGGATTTGCCCGTGAAGCCGGGCTTGGCTGGCGAAGTGAATATGTCCGCCTTTTCCAACAACCGCCTGGGCGCGCTGAGCGCCATCATCGAGCAACAGGTGCCCGCGGTGCCGGGGCTCAGCTGGCGGCTGCAAGGTACCCTCCGCAAAGGGGGCAACACCAGAACGCCCGGCTATTGGCTCGATAACACAGGCGTGGAAGAATACAATTTCTCCGCAGCCGCAGGGTATAAAAAGAAGAACTATGGATTGGAGCTTTTCTATTCGCAGTTCAACACCAACCTCGGCGTTTTCGAAGGCGCCCACATCGGCAACCGTACCGACCTGGAACAGGCCATCAAACAGGGCCGTCCGCTGGCGCAATACACGGAAGGGTTCTCCTACAACATCGACCGGCCGTACCAGCACGTGGCACACGAACTGTTCAAGGTGAAAGGATATGTGAACACGGGCAACGCGGGGAAACTGAACCTCGTGGTGTCGCGGCAGTTCAACGAGCGCGAAGAACTGGATTACAATTCCGCCCTTTCCGTAAACCGGATGAACCTCTTCCTCACTACGTGGACGGGCGAGCTGCTCTGGGACCACAAATCCTGGAACGGCCTGCGGGGCACCATCGGCGCCAGTGGCATGTACCAGAAGAACAGCTATCAGCGCAGGCTTTTCATACCCAATTATGAAAGCCGCCAGTGGGGCCTGTTCTGGACGGAAAAATGGGAGAGCCCCGACAATAAATGGCTGCTCGAAGGCGGTGTGCGGTACGATAACAAGGAGTACTATAACATCAACGACAATACGAACGATATCGCCTATGAAACACAGACGTACGGCAGCTTTTCCGGATCTGTGGGCGCGCAGTTCCGCATGACGGACAACTTCCACGCATCGGTGAATTACGCGCGGGCATGGCGCCCGGCCGGCGTGAACGAGCTTTATGCATACGGGCTTCATCACGGTACCGGTACGTTCGAACTGGGCAATGCAGGGCTGAAAGCAGAAGCCGCCAACAAGTTCAACCTCGGGCTGCACTACGATCTGGGCGATAAACTCGAAGCCGATGTGAACCTGTATTACAACAAGTTTTCCAACTTCATCTTCCTGCAGCCGACGGATAGTATCGTGGTGTCGATCCGCGGATCGTTCCCGTTCATGTACTATACCAGCGCCGATGCCACCACCAAAGGAATGGACGCCCAGTTGCGCTGGCGCTTCCTTCCCAAATGGCAACTCACCACGAAAGCATCCGTGCTCCGCGCCTGGAACGAGGATATCAACGATTGGCTCATCAGCATGCCTTCCGACCGTTTCGAACACGAGATCAGTTTCTTTCCCGGCAACACCAAACGCCTGAAAGACAACTATTTCGCCATCAGCATGCAAAACGTGACGAAGCAAACGCGCATTCCTGCCGATCCGAAAAATCCATTCAATCCGGCCGGGCAAGACCTCGTCCCGCCGCCAGACGCATATAACCTGCTAAACCTGGAAGCCGGCAGCACCGTGCATTTCGGCAGGCAACCCCTGTCTGTCATCCTCGGCGCTACCAACATTCTCAACACCCGTTACCGCGACTACATGAACCTCTTCCGGTATTATGCAGACGAGCCGGGTGCCAACATTTACCTTAAACTCAAACTGCCGCTCATTTTCGGCAAAAAATCCTCCTGATCCATCATGAAAAAAATATTCACTTCCCGCAACTATATCGCATTTTTCGCCGCTGCCGCCGTGCTCGCATTTTCCGCCTGCAAAAAGGAGAAACACGACGATCATGAGCATGAGCACGAAAACGAGAACGAAGAGATCACCACCGTGAAGCTCACCTTCACCAATGCCGCCACGCCGGCGGAAAAAGTGATCGCGACCTGGAAAGACATGGACGGCACCGGTGGCGCCGCGCCGCAGATCACGCCCATCAACCTGAAAGCCAACACTGCTTACCTGCTGGCCACCGAACTGCTCGACGAGCGCAAGAACCCGGCAGATAACGTGACCGAAGAAATCGAAAAAGAGGCCGGCGAACATCGCATCTTTCACCTGTTTTTCGTGAATGCCAACGCGCAGGTGACCGATTCGGTAACCACCGCCGCAACGGTAACGCCGCTGGACAAAGACGGGAAGAACCTTCCGGTCGGCCTCCAGGTGCATGTGGCCACCAAAGCGGGTTTCAAAGGTTACTTCCGCATGGTGGTACGCCATCAGCCCATCGGGAAAGATGGTACCTACGGCCCCGGCAGCTCCGATGCACAGGCAGAATTCCCGATCGAGATCAAGTAAAAATAGTCGTGACAGGCAAAAGGAAAGGGGGACTGGCAATTGCTGGTCCCCCTTCTGATGTATACGATGGCTGGTTTAATGTTCTCCGGCTTCGAGGCCTTCCTGGTCGCCGGCTACAATGAGCTTGAACGGCTTCCCGCCCACGGGGATGCTCGCCGTTTGCTGCAGCGTAGCCAGATCGAGCATACGTATCGCCGCTTCGGCCTGGTCGGTAATGTAAAGCGCGCGGCGCGACACGGCGAAATACGGCTTCTGCGCCGCGGTGGCGCCTGCGGGAATGGCCGTTGTGATCTTCCCTTCTTTTTTGAGCTGGGCGGTCACCGCATCGAAGATTTTCAACGTTCCGTCTGTAAGCAGCACGTAGAGGTTTTTGCCATCGCTGTCGAGCAGGTATTGATGGATGTTGTTATCGTTTTTGAGAACTTCCGTGATTTGCTTGCTGGCGGGATCGATCTTGAAAAGCCCCAGCGAAACGTACCCGAAGAAATGCGGCAGCGCCTTGTTGCCCAATACCGTACCGATCCACGCGGTACCGAAGCTGGAAGGATAGGGGATGAGCGATTGCTCGCCGGTCTGCGACACGATGAGGATGCCGTCTGCACTGCCGAACGCGGCCAGCTTGCCGTTGCCCGCATCGCCATGGATCCCTTTGGTGGCGATTTTCGCCTCATGCAGCGTTTTCCCGAAGCGGTCGATGATCTTCACTTTTTCCGGCAATGTCCCGGAAACGGACCCGTCTTTTTGCGTTACGGCGATGGTGAAATCGTCGAAGATGACCATGGCGCCATGATGCGGTTGCGCAACGGGGAGCACGGTGCCGCCATCGCCTTCGAGGTCGCCGTCTTTAAAGAGGCTGAGCGAACCGGTGCCGTCGTTGAAGATCGCGTTCAATCCGGCATGACCGAAGAAATGTGTGGGCCCGGCTTCGGAGAACTTGACGGGTGACATTTCCGCTTTATGGATGTGCAGATGCCCGCCATGTTTTTCCACGCCCGTGTTGAAGAATTCCACTTTTCCCGCCGCGCGGCTGATGATGGTAGCAAATTGGCCGGTGCTGGTGGCGTACAGCGAAGGCTGGGCGGAAGTGACGGGGTAATTTACCGTGGTTTTCTTCAGGGGGTCGACCACTGAAATCCGCGCCTGGTCTACATCGCTGACGATCAGGCGGAGAAAGGCGGCTTCCGGTTTGGAGGGTTCTCCGGGAACGGCAGGTTGGTCGTTTTTCCGGCAGGCTGCCAGGAACAATCCGGCGAAAATGGCCGGGAGCAAGAGTTTTTTCATGTTAGGTTTATTAAAGTGCAACAAAGTTGCAAATCTATAAAAATGCATCAATGTTGCAAATTAATGGAGCGATTTATTGAAAACGATTTTCGGGGAGATAAGTAAGTCGCGCCGGGCTTGTGTTACACGCAGTCGGGAGAGAAAAAAATGGGGCGTAATGAAAATGATAAGATATATTTGAGGATGGATGGATCTCCGTCCGATTCACCGGAATAAAACATCATTCAACATACTAAAGATGATCTGACATACTGCTCAGATTTTGGATGAAAAGCAAAAAAGGGCCGTTTTCACGGCCCTTGTGTATTAAATAAGGAATTAATAATCAGTGGGAATGATCGTGCCCATGCCCGGGATCGGGGAGTTGGGCGGTATCTTCGTCGTAGTACACGAAGAAGTAGAGGTAGATGACGCGGGAAATGCGCATCAGCCAGGGTTGCAGCGCGATGAGAATGACGCCGTTAACGCCGAGCCACCAGAAAATGCTGTTATCGTCCCAGCTCATTCCGAAGAAAAACCAGTACCAGATGAGGTTGAAGACAGACAGGGCGATGCCGAGGGCGTAGCTTACATATCCCGTCCCGAACCAGAACCCGGTTTCCAGTTCGTATTTCTGATTGCACACGGGGCATCTGTCGTACATCTCGAAGATTTTCGAGAAGCGCAGCTGGAAGGGATTTTTGTTTTTGAACATATCGCCTCTCCGGCAGTGCGGGCATTTCATCTTCAGCATGCTGAGGAAATAATTCGGTCTGTTGCTCATGGTGCGCAAAAATACGATTTAATTTCAGGATGCTGCCGGTACTTCGGTGGTTTTGCGTTCGCCGATCTGCTGGCGCCACATGGCGTAATACAGTCCTTTTTCCGTGAGCAGGTCGTGATGCGCGCCGGTTTCCACGATCTTTCCTTTTTCGAGCACGTATATACGGTCGGCATGCATGATGGTAGACAGGCGATGCGCGATCATTACGGTGATGTGTTCCTTGCTGGACGTGACGTGGCGCACGGTTTGGGTGATTTCTTCTTCCGTGATGGAATCGAGCGCCGAGGTGGCTTCGTCGAACACCAGGAGCCTCGGTTGCCGCAGCAGGGCCCTGGCGATGGAGAGACGTTGTTTTTCGCCGCCCGAGATCTTGATCCCGCCTTCACCGATCACCGTATCGATCCCTTTTTCCGCACGCGCCAGGAGGCTGTAGGCCGATGCCCTTTGGAGCGCGCTCATCATGTCTTCTTCGGTGGCCTTTGGGTTCACGAATGCGAGGTTCTCGCGGATCGTTCCCGAAAACAGTTGCGTATCCTGCGTCACGAAGCCCAGCTGGTGCCGCAGTTCTTCGATGTCCAGCGCATTGGAATCGATGCCGTTGTACTGGATATGCCCTTCGCCGGGCTTATACAAGCCCACGAGCAATTTCACCAGCGTCGTTTTGCCGCTTCCCGAAGGGCCTACGAATGCGATGGTTTCCCCGGTTTTTACCGTGAACGTGATATCGTCGAGCGCCTTGCTTTTGGCGGTGATATGCTGGAAGCTCACATCCCGGAACGCCAGTTCGTTCACCAGCGAAAGTTTCGCCGGCGATGCGGGCGTTTCCTCCACCGGCGTCTGCAAGATCCGCTGGAAGTTATCGAGCGAGACCTGGGCTTCGCGGTAGGCGAGGATGATGTTGCCCAGCTCCTGCAGGGGGCCGAACAGGAAGAAGGAATAAAGCTGGAGGGAGAACAGCTGGCCTACCGTCACCACGTCCCCATACAGCAGGTACAGCAGCAGGAAGAGGATCGAGGAGCGGAGGAGGTTCACGAACGTGCCCTGGACGAACGCGATACTGCGGACGCGTTTCACTTTGGTGAGCTCCAGCAGCAGGATCTTCATGGTATTGGCGTTCAGCCGGCGGATTTCCTGGTTGGTAAGGCCGAGGCTTTTCACCAGTTCGATGTTGCGCAAAGATTCCGTGGTGGCGCCCGCCAGCACGGTGGTCTCTTTCACGATGTTCTTCTGGATGGCCTTGATGCGCTTGCTCAGCACGTTCATGAGCCAGCCCAGGAGGATGGAGCCGCCGAAATATACGAACACCAGCGACCAGTGGACCCTGAACGCGAAAATCATCACGAACACGACGCCTACGAGGGTGGTGAAAAGGATATTGATGAACTGGGAAATGAATTTTTCCGTGTCGAGGCGCACTTTCTGGAGCACGGCGAGGGTTTCGCCGGAACGCTGGTCCTCGAACTCCTGGTAAGGCAGCCGCATGGAGTGGCGGAGCCCGTCTGTGTACATTTTGGCCCCGAGGCGCTGGGTGATGGCGCTCACGAAATAATCCTGGAACGCCTTGGCAATGCGCGATACCATGGCCACGCCGATGGAAGCCAGCAGCAACAGCAACACTCCGCTCAGGTACTGGCTTTCGGTCCGCGGAATGGTTTCAACTGCATTTTTGGCGGAAAACGTGGTGGGATGATCGGCGAACTTGTCTACGATCTCACCGAAGATCCAGGGGTCCATGAGGGAAAAGACCTGGTTGACGGTCGCAAGCCCGAGGGCGGCCACTACCAGCCATTTATAGTTTTTGAGGTACTGCAGTAATAATTTCATGGGGCAAAGTTAGCGTTATTTGTTACCCTAACGGTGTTGCGACATCGATTTTAAACTGTACTAATCACGGTATTTACCCTAAAAATTGCGTAAATTAATATCCGGCCGGGAAGGTCATCCACCAGCATGTTATGAGCCTCGCAAACTGATATTTCCCCGCAGAACGGCAAACCCACTCGCCCCGGCGCCTCACCGCAAAACAATTGCCGTATGAAAACGTATGACGAAAAACACATCAAAAACGTTGTGCTCATTGGCGCTGCCAAGAGCGGCAAAACGACGCTGGCCGAAGACATGCTCTTCGAGGCCGGCATTATCCCAAAACGCGGCTCCGTGGAGGAGCGGAACACCGTGTCGGACTACCACGAAGTAGAGCACGCCCGGGGCAACTCCGTGTACGCCACCACGCTGCACACCGAGTGGCGGGATTACAAGATCAACATCATCGACACCCCGGGCCTGGAAGACTTCATGGGCGAAGTGGCTTCCTCCATCCGGGTGTGCGACACCGCCGTGATGCTGCTGCATGCCTACAACGGCGTGGAAGTGGGCACAGAGCAGATCTGGGATTATGTAGACCGCTACGGCAAGCCCACCATCCTGGCCATCAACCAGCTCGACCATGAAAACGCCAACTACCAGCAGGTGCTGGAGCAGGCCCGGCAGTTCTTCGGGCCGGCCGTTACCCTTATGCAATACCCCGTGAACCAGGGGCCCGGCTTCAACGCCATCATCGACCTCCTCAAAATGACCATGTACCGCTTCCCCGAAGGTGGCGGCAAACCCGAAAAACTCCCCATCCCCGACGACGAAAAAGCGCAGGCAGACGAATGGCATAACGCCCTCGTCGAAAAAGCCGCCGAAAACGACGACGCCCTCATGGAACTGTACTTCGAAAAAGGCAGTTTGGATGAGGACGAGTTGCGGCAAGGCCTGAAGATCGGGATGATGAAACACCAGGTGTTCCCCGTATTCTGCCTCAGCGCCCTCCGGAATATGGGCAGCGGCAGGCTGATGGGGTTCATCGATAACGTAGCCCCTTCCGCCGTGGAAATGCCCCCGGAAGTCACGGAAGACGGCCGCGAAGTGCCCTGCGACCCCGCCGGGCCCGCCTGTCTTTTCGTTTTCAAAACCCTCCTGGAGCCCCACATCGGCAAGCTTTCCTTTTTTAAGGTAATGAGCGGCGAAGTGAAAGCCGGACAGGAATTCTACAACGAAAAAGGCAGTACGTCGGAACGGCTGAACCAGCTGTTCATCGCAGACGGAAAGAACCGACAGCCCGTTGACCGCCTCCGTTCCGGCGATATCGGCTGCACCCTCAAACTGAAAAACACCTTCACCAATCATACCCTCAACGATCCGAAATTCAACGCCCAGATCGATCCCGTCCACTTCCCGGCGCCGCGCGTCCGCACGGCCATCGTCGCCAAAAACAAGGCAGACGATGAAAAGCTCGGTGAAGTGCTGAACGAGATCCACATGGAAGACCCTACGCTCGAAGTGGAGTACAACCGCGAACTGAAGCAGGTCATCCTCCACGGCCAGGGAGAGCTGCATCTTGCCGTCACCAAATGGCGGCTGGAGCATGTGTATGGCATGCAGGTGGATTACCTGCCGGCGCGCATTCCTTACCGGGAAACGATCCAGAAGGCGGCGCAGGCAACGTACCGGCACAAAAAACAATCGGGCGGCGCGGGCCAGTTCGGCGAGGTTTTCATGAAGATCGAGCCCTGGTTCGACGGCATGCCGGCCCTCAAGGAGTTCCCGGTGCGCGATACGGAAGAGATCGCGCTCAGCTGGGGCGGAAAGCTCGTGTTCAACAATTGCATCGTGGGCGGTGCGATAGACGCGCGCTTCCTGCCATCGATCCTCAAAGGGGTGATGGAAAAAATGCATGAAGGCCCGCTCACCGGCTCTTACGTGCGCGATGTGCGCGTAAGTGTGTACGACGGCAAGATGCACCCGGTCGACAGTAACGATATTTCCTTCAAGATCGCCGGTATGATGGCGTTCCGCGAAGCGTTCCACCAGGCTGCGCCCCAGCTGCTGGAGCCGGTGTACGACATAGAGGCCTCCGCGCCCGACGTCATGATGGGCGATATCATGAGCGAGCTGCAAAGCCATCGCAGCATCATTACAGGCATGGATTCGGGTAACGCCAAACAGGTCATCAAGGCGCGAACGCCGCAGGCGGAACTGGATCACCTGTATGCCGCCCTGCGCAACGTTACGCAGGGAAAAGCGAAGGTGAAAGTAAGCTTCGCGGAATACGCACCCGTTCCGGCGGATGTCCAGAAAAAACTCAGCGAAGACTACCGGAAAGTGGAACAGCAGAACGGCCAGCACTGATCCGGATTATCCCCGGACGCCAGCGCTATGCCCCGGTGCAAGCGTCCGGCAATACCGCTGTACCGTGGGTCATGTCCCAATTCTCAAAATGAATGGCCCCAACTCGCGCGGTCCAGCGTGCGGTATTGGATTGCGTCGGCGATATGGCGCGGCGCGATATGCTCGCATGCTTCCAGGTCGGCGATCGTCCGCGCAACTTTGAGGATGCGGTCATAAGCACGTGCGCTCAGTTGCAGCCTGTTCATGGCGGTAGACAGCAGTTGCCGTGCCTCAGGCACCAGGTTACAAAATCTCTCCAGCTGCGCCTTGTTCATCTGCGCATTGCAGTATGCGTCCGGATGTTGTTTTTTATCACCGGGCGAGAATGAAATTTCCAGGCTCCTGAAACGTTTGGATTGCAGTTGCCGCGCAGCCACCACCCGGCCGCGTATGTCGGCGCTGGATTCCGGCGGCGGAGAATCTGCCAGTGCGGAAGGCGCGACGGGCATTACTTCCACGTGCAGATCGATCCTGTCGAGCAAAGGCCCGGAAATGCGGTTGAAGTATTTTCTGACAGCGGTCGGATGGCATGTACACGCCTTCTCCCTGTGATTCAGGAAGCCGCAGGGACATGGGTTACAACTTGCGACCAACTGGAACGTAGCCGGAAACTCCATCGCCTGGCGCGCCCTCGAAATACTGACGCACCTTTCTTCCATGGGCTGCCGCAGCACTTCGAGCACGGAGCGCCGGTACTCTGGCAGTTCGTCGAGGAAAAGGATGCCGTGTTGCGCCAGCGAGATCTCTCCGGGCTGGGGAATGCTCCCGCCGCCCACCATCGCCATTTCGCTGATGGTGTGATGCGGGGAACGGAAGGGGCGGGAAGTGAGCACGCCGTCCGTAGCGTTTAGTTTCCCCGCTACGGAATGGATGCGCGTGGTTTCGAGGGCTTCGGCGAGTGTGAGTGGCGGCAGAATAGTAGGGAGCCTTCGTGCCAGCATCGTCTTGCCTGCGCCGGGAGGCCCCACCAGCAGGATGTTATGGCCGCCCGCCGCGGCGATCTCCATCGCCCGCTTGATCGTTTCCTGCCCTTTCACTTCCGAAAAATCGAGCCCCTCCGGAAAGCCCGGCTGGTAAGCGGTCGGCGGCTCGGGACTTCGCGATTCCTTTCCTTCCAGAAAAGCCAGCACCTCCCGCACATGCGCCATGCCGTACACATCGATCCCTTCCACCATCGCGGCTTCCAGCGCATTTTGACAGGGCAGTATCATGCCGGAGAACCCTTCCTGCCGGGCGCGCATGGCCATCGGCAAAGCCCCGCGCACAGGGCGCAACGTCCCGTCCAGCCCCAATTCCCCCATGATGACGAACCGTTCCACCGGCTGCTGGAAAACCGCCTGTTCGGATGCCGCCAAAATCCCCAGCGCAATGGGCAGATCATACGCAGCACCTGCCTTGCGGATATCCGCCGGCGCCATGTTCACCACCGTCCGCAAACGGGGCATCCGGTAACCGGTGTTCTTGATCACCGTCTCGATCCGGTATTCGCTTTCCTTGACGGCATTGTCTGGCAGGCCCACCAGGCAAAACCGCGTGCCCTGGCCTACATTGACTTCAATTGTAATGGTAATGGCATCCACGCCGTGAATGGCGCTGCCAAAAATTCTGACGAGCATTGGGAACAAACAATGTTAGTGAAACATGAAGATAGGGATTAATCCATCTTCATGTTGTTCAGCAATTCGATTACTTTTTCTTTTTTCAAAATGAGGTAACCGATCTTTTCTTTCGCGATGCCATCGCGCAGCTCGTAAGTAAAATGCAGGTTGTCGTCGATGACTTCCGACTGGAAATACTTGAAAATGATCTTCGGCTCTTCCCGCAACTCTTCCGCGATTTCGTAGAGGTGGGTCGATAGAATGTAGAGGCAGCGCCGGTTCTGGAGCAATCCGCGGATCACGGCGAGGGAACAGTTTTTCGCGTCTTCCACGTTCGTGCCCTTGAACATTTCATCGATCAGGATCAGCCAGTTTTTGCCGTCGCTGATTTTGATGATGGTATTTTTGATGCGCTGAACTTCGTTGTAGAAATAACTTTCGCCCTTGAAGATGTTGTCTTTCACGTCGATGTTCGACAGGATGCCGTGGAAGAAGCTCAGGGTCATGGACTGTGCCGGTACCCCCATGCCCAGGTGCGCCAGGAACACGGAAATCCCCACGGCCTTGATGAACGTCGTCTTGCCCGCCATATTCGCACCGGTAAGGAATATAAACCCTCTGTCCGGCTCCATCGTTACATCGTACGCCACGGGCTGCGGCAGAATGAGATGATACAATTGTTTGATGGCGATGTGCGGTTTGATCTCTTCCGTGAACGAGGGGAAATGCAATCCGAACCGCAGGATGGCCTGCGCCATGCTCTGGTACGCATCCAGCTGCGTATAGATTTCCGTCAGCTCCCACAATACTTTTTTATACTTCTTGCGGATGGCACGGTCGTACCTAAGGATCTCGCGGGAATTGAGCGCCCCGTCGTCGTCCAGCTGCACGATGGCGTGGAATTCGTCTTTGTTGATGAGCACGCGCGCCCTTTCCAGCAACATGCGGAGATTGGTGGGCGCCGTTTCGATATCGATTTCCTCCGTGAGCGAACGGAACCCGCGGATGAGGTTGAGCAGTTGTTCGAACGAGAATTTGATGAACCCGAAATCCGGCGCGTAGATCGTTTTGGTGACGATGGTGTTGATGTACAAGGCCAGTCCGCCGCTGCTCGAGATCGGCTCGATATCCGCGTTCAGGTAATTCTCCACTACCACGATGGTGCCGTTGCTGATGGCTTTGGGCCAGGCTTTCTCGTTCTCCAGCAGGTATTGCAGCATTTGCTGGCGGTTGTGGATGGAGGCGATGTCTTTCAGCGGCTGGCCGAACAGTTTGCGCAGGTATTCCCGCCCGCCGGCAGTGGTGGTGAAATCCAGTTTGTGGAATAGCGAGTATTCGTCTTCACGGTTGAAGATCGAAAGGTCGAGGTAGGTTGTTTTGTCCAGCTCCATGCACAGGCGTTTTCGTGAAATTACAATGAATCAATCTAACGGGAAAGATGCCGGCCCCGGAATTTTCCATAAAAAAAAGCGCCGCCGATGCCGGGGCGCTTCGTGTATGGATGGGTTGAGATCCGCTTAGGCGTTGAATAACAGGCGTTGGCCGCACTGTTGTTCGTTGAACGTCCCGTTTTCGTAGGCGAGGTGCCCGCTCACGAAAGTATGGGTCACGGCTGCGGGGAAGGCATGCCCTTCGAAGGGGCTCCAGCCGCATTTGTAGTAAATGTTGTCTTTGGAAACATTGGTGGCGGCGTTCAAATCCACGATCACGGCATCGGCCCAATACCCTTCGCGCAAAAATCCTCTTTCGCGGATGCGGAAACATTCTGCCGGCGCGTGGCTCATCTTGCGCACGAGCTGCTCGATGGTAAAACGCCCTGCCTTCACCTGTTCCAGCATCATGAGCAGGCTGTGCTGCACGAGGGGAACGCCGGAAGGCGCCTGCAGGTAGGGCTGTTGTTTCTCATCCCAAGTATGCGGCGCATGATCGGTGGCGATAATGTCCAGCCGGTCGTCCAGCAAGCCTTTCCACAGGGCTTCGCGGTTGCTGGCGGCTTTGATGGCGGGGTTGCATTTGATGAGGTTGCCGTATTGCGCATAATCGTCGGCCGAAAACCAGAGGTGATGCACGCATACTTCCGCCGTGATCCGTTTTTCGGACAGCGGTTTCATGTTGCTGAAAAGCTGCAGCTCCTTTTCGGTGGAAATATGAAGGATGTGCAGCCGCGAGTTGTGCTTCATGGCGAACTGAACGGCTACGAGCGACGATTCAAAGCAGGCTTCCTCGTTGCGGATCAGCGGATGGTCGGCCGCGGTGAGCTGGTCGCCTTTCGCTTTTTTGAATTCCTCCATGTTGTGGCGGATGATCTTTTCGTCTTCGCAATGCGTGGCGATGAGGAGCTCCGTTCCGCCGAATATTTTCTCCAGGGTAAGGAAATTGTCGACGAGCATGTTGCCGGTAGACGAGCCCATGAATATTTTCACGCCGCAAACGCGGTCTTTCTTGGCGTTGGTTTTCAGTACTTCCTCGGCATTGTCGTTGGCTACGCCCATGAAAAAGCTGTAGTTGGCGAGGGAAGTGCGGGCGGCGATGTCGTATTTTTCTTCGAGGCGTTCCTGGGTAACGGCTTCGGGCTTGGTGTTGGGCATTTCCATGAAGGAAGTGGTGCCCCCGGCCACGGCGGCCCTGGCTTCGTGGCGGATGTCTGCCTTATGGGTGAGGCCGGGCTCGCGGAAATGCACCTGGTCGTCGATGACGCCGGGCAGGAGGTGTTTGCCCGTTCCGTCGATTTCGCGGCCGGTTTCCCCGATCTGCGGCGCAATTTTTTCGATGCGGCCGTTGCGGATGAGGACGTCGCCCACGGTGGTGGACCCTTCGTTAACGATGGATATATTCTTGATGATGGTGTTTTGCATGCCGCAAAGGTAAATATTTTTACCCTTGCAGATGGATGGAAAACACGATGGTGCGGGTATTGAGCTGGTCGAGGACGCGGGAGTAGCGGAGGTTCGGGTCTTTCACGTGCACATTGTTCAAACCGTTGCTGATCTTGAATTCGGGGGTGAAGATGAAGGAGGGGAAGTAAATCTCGAAGCCGGCGCCCACTTCGTATCCGTAGGCGGTCTTGTTGATTTTCACGAGATCCTCCGCCCGGCGGAGCCCTTTGTTGGATGCCAGGTCGTAATCGAGCTTCATCCCGGCGATCGTGTATACGCGGAGGTTGCCGATGCGGTCGGATTTGAATTTGATCTGGAGGGGGAAGGAAGCGGTGATGGATTCCACTTTCTTTTCGGTGGACCGTTCGGGATAGTTTTCCTTGTAATAGAGGTTTTTATTGGCGAAGAACAGTTGCGGATTGAAGCGGAGGTCGAACCGGTGGTTGAACCGGAGGTTCGCCAGCAGGCCAACGTTGAAGCCGATGGTCTTGAGGGGCTCGGCAACCATGATGGAATCCTGGCGCAGGAAAATATCGCTGTGGGTGAGGCGCAGGTGGCTTTGGTTCACCGCGAGGGTGATGCCGAAATAATAGGGTTTGCCGTCGTGCTCTTCCATATTGAGCTGCGCCCTGGCGGGCAGTGCTGCCAGGAAGAAAACGGCCAGTGTCAGCGGGTGGCGCAGTAAACGGAACAGATCCCGAAAGTAAGCGTTTTGCATGTAACGTCTTGAAAACCAACTTTTTTAAGGATATCGCACATCTCCTGGCCTTGCGGCATCTCTTTCACGGAACTCGGGAGGTACGAATAGGCCGCTTTGTTGCGGGCTACGAGCTTCCCGATCGTCGGTGTAATATAACGAAAATAAAAATTATATAATTGTTTGACGGGGAAAGCTGTCGGGTTGGAGAATTCGAGGATAACGGCCATGCCGCCTGGTTTGAGGACGCGGCACATTTCGCCGAGGCCTTTGGCCAGGTTTTCGAAGTTCCGGACGCCGAAAGCCGCCGTTATGGCATCAAACGTTGCATCGGGAAAACTTATTGTTTCGGAGTCGCCCGTTTGCAGGGTGATTTTATCGCTGAAACCGGCTTTCGCTACTTTTTCCCGGCCGATCTCGAGCATGCCTTCTGAAATATCGATGCCGGTGATATGGTCGGGGGCGAGCATCCGTTGGGCCATGATGGCCACATCACCGGTGCCGGTGGCTACGTCGAGCAGGGATTTGGGGGCCAGGGGCTTCAGTTTCCGGAGGGCTACTTTCCGCCACCAGACGTCGATCCCGAGGCTCATGAAATGGTTCATGAAATCGTAGCGGCCGGCAATATCGTTGAACATGCTGGCCATCTGCTCCTTCTTGCTTAATTTTGACCCTTCAAAAGGAACCACTTTCTGTACGTCTTTGCTCGTCATAATGGGGCAAAGGTAACAGAGGGGCCGCAAATGGAAAAATTATGGTGATCAAATCTGCAGAATACCTCATCAGTAACGTCGACTGGCAAAAATGCCCTGTGGCCGACAAACCGGAATACGCCTTCATCGGCCGTTCCAACGTCGGGAAATCGAGCCTGATCAACTTGCTGACCAGCAGGGAAAAACTGGCGAAAACCTCGGGTACGCCGGGCAAAACGCAGCTGATCAACCACTTCCTGATCAATAATCAATGGTACCTGGTGGATTTGCCGGGATATGGCTTCGCCAAGGTATCGCAGGGGCAGCGGAAATCGTGGGAGCGGATGATCGAGGATTATTTGCGGAAAAGACCGAACCTCATGAATGTGTTCGTGCTGATAGACAGCCGGCATACGCCGCAGAAGATCGATATCGATTTCATCAACCAGCTCGGGGAGTGGAACATTCCGTTCCAGCTGGTGTTCACGAAGGCAGACAAAAATACGCAGCTGGAAACCAGCCGTAATACGAAAGCATTTCTCAACAAGCTGCGCGAAACATGGCAGTTCCTGCCCGCAAGCTATGTCACTTCTACTGTAAAAAAGACGGGCCGCGATCAGATCCTGGCGTTTATCGAGGAAATGAACGCGCGTTTCCAGGGAATCGCCTAATTCACGATCTTGTTGGCGCAGGAACTGCTGGCGAAGGCTTCCGGCTTGGCCTTGAAGGCGAAGCCCATCCCCAGGATGTAGCCCATGGCCTCGCGTAGCGCCAGGTTGCTCTTGAACTGCGGATTGGTGTTGATGTCCGCATGCACTTCCATGTCCACATCATAATCGGTGAACAGGTCGCACAGTTCATAGGCGATCTCGATGCTGCGGGCCACTTCCACGAGCATCCGCTCCTTGATGGAATAAACGTCCCGCGTTTTTTCGTTGTGGATGAACATGAACCCGCCATGGCCTTCGCGCAGGAAGACGATCACGGTGGCGAATTCGGTTTCCAGGCCCTTGACCTGCGAATCCGTACCGATGCAGACCTTTAATTTGTGCCCACGACCGGTTTCCCGGACGATGGCACGCCGCACTTCCTCCTTAATGGGCAGGTGAATGGGTTCACCATTGAATCTTCTCCATTTCATACAGGAATGTTTTAACGGTGATGCGTAAACGATGTGCCTTGCTGATAGTCTTTGTGCCGGTCTCCTGGGTTAAGCCTTTGTATTTGGAATTATTCGAATATACGAAATTTAACTGCAGCGTGATCGTGTCCGGCAGCGAGGGGTGCGGTTTGGGGAAATCGTGTGGATTGTGAAGGTCAGAATTGCCCGGTGCTCAGCAGCACAAGGGTGCAGGCCTGTTGGGGGATGATACCGTTTTCCCGGGCCAGGGTTTCGAGTTCCGGGTTTTCGGTGCCGGGGTTGAAGATGATCCTTTTCGGATGGAGGCTGAGGATGTAATCGTAATACTGCACCTGGTTCAGGGGATTGAGGTACAGCGTCACCGTATCCACACCGCTCAGCGCCGGATGTTCGTCTGTAATCGGCGTATCGCCGATGGAACCGGCGCGCTTGCCGATGGCCGTAACCGGGTGGCCATGCGCCCGGAGGCGCGTAACGGCCAGATATCCGTATCGTTCGGGATTGGGCGAAGCGCCGAGCACAACCGTGTGTTTAGGTGTATCCATACTGTAAAGTTAAGGTTCCGGGGAATGGCGCGCAAAAGTTATACCACCCTTAGAAAAGATGGTACCGTTTGCGGGGTAAGGCGCCCTTCACCTGCTGCAACGCCCCCTCCAGCCCGGGATACCTGAACGCATAACCGGCCTCCAGTGCACGGACGGGCAATACCCACCTGCTTTTCAGCAAAAGCTCCGTTTCCGTCCCGATCAGTGCCGCGCCGATGTGTAACATCCAGGCAGGTGCGGGCAACCCGAAATGATGTCCGCAGACTTTCCGCAAAATGGCCGTAAAGCCCCGGTTGTCTGTCGGCTGCGGAGAACTGCAATTATACACCCCGTTGCATTCCCCGTGTTCCATGAAAAATTCCAGCATCCCCGCTACATCGGCGATATGCACCCAGCTGAATTTCTGTTTGCCGCTGCCCTGATGCCCGCCCAGTCCGAATTTCAGAAGGTTAAGGTAAGGTTCCATCACACCGCCCTGTGCACCGATCACGATCGCCATGCGGAGGATCACTTTCCGCGTGCCGGGCGTTTCCTGCCGGTTGAAAACGCTTTCCCAGCGCTGGCATACCTGTACGGAGAAGTCGCTGTGGAATTCGCCGGTATATTCGTCCATGGGCCGGTCTTCGGCATGCCGGTAAATCGTGGCGGATGCGGCATTTACCCATAAGGCCGGCGGTTTGCCGCAGCGGCGGACGGCCTCGCCCAGCGCTTCGGTGCTGCGGGTCCTGCTGTCGAAAATCTCGTTCTTATTGGCAGCAGTGTACCGGCAGTTGACGCTTTTGCCGCAGAGATTGAGGAGCAGGTCGGCGCCGTCGAGCGCAGTAGCCCAATCGCCCAAAGTGGCGCCGTCCCAATGGAGGTAGGTAACATTGCCATGCGCCGGGGGCGCCGGTTGGCTGCGGGTCAGGATAACGATGAAGTTGTTCACTCCCCATTCCTCCACCAGTCCTTTCCCGATGAAACCGGCGCCGCCGGCGATGACAATTCTTTTATTTTTCATGATGATTGAAAATTCAGAAACAATTGAAATATACGATCAGATGAGTATCCATCTTTGGAATGTCCTTAATAAATCAGCGGATCACTTTCATGAGGGTGCTGTAGAACCAGTTTTCTTCCGACTTGATGAACGCGTTGAGAGCGGCGTCTGTCTGGTGGGCGAATTTCTGGATATTCTGCATCGTGTCGCGGAAGGCGCGGACGTTTTTGTCTTTCGGGTCCCCTTCCACTTTACTGAGTTGGAGGAGGACTTTCAGGATGGGGTCGAGCTCGCGTTTTTTCCTTTCCCTGGCGATGGCGGTCCCTACTTTCCAGATATCTTTTTCGGCGACGAAGAATTCTTTTCTTTCGCCGGGCACGAGTACTTTTTCCACGATTCCCCAGTTCATCAGTTCCCGCACGTTCATGTTGACGTTCCCGCGCGAGATATCGAGGCCGGTCATAATGTCTTCGGCGCTCAGGGGCTCGGGAGCGATCAGCAGCAGCGCGTGGATCTGGGCCATGGTGCGGTTCACGCCCCACTGGGCGCCCAACAATCCCCATGTCTGGATGAACTGCGCTTTGGCTTCTGGCAATTTCATATATCAAATGTAGGGTAAGTTATTGAACTTTCAAAACTTTTTGAAAATTAAATGGGTGTGGGAACGGGAACGATATTGGAAAGGTGTTTCCCATCGGGGAGGCCATAAGGGGGAATCCGCACTGGCAATAAAAAAGCGCCTCCCGCTGGGGAGGCGCTGTATGGCAGATGATTGTTGCTTTGGTTATACCAGCATGTTCACCGGGTTCTCGAGGAAGTTCTTCACGGTAACGAGGAAGCGGGAACCTACAGCGCCGTCTACCGTACGGTGGTCGCAGCTGAGGGTAACTTTCATCACGTTGGTGGTTTTGAACTGTCCTTTATCGGCAACCACGATCTCCTTGATGGCGCCAACTGCGAGGATGGCGGAATCGGGGGAGTTGATGATGGCGGTGAACGATTCGATGCCCATCATACCCAGGTTAGACACCGTGAAGGTATTGCCGGAGTAATCGTTGGGCTGGAGTTTCTTGTTTTTGGCTTTATCGGCCAGGGATTTGGCTTCCGCAGCGATCTGGGAGAAGCTTTTCTGGTCGGCGAAGCGGATCACGGGAACGATCAGGCCTTCATCCACGGCAACGGCGGAACCTACGTGGATGTGCTGGTTGTAGCGGATCACGTCTCCTCTCCAGCTGCTGTTTACGTCAGGATGCTGGCGGAGGGCCATGGCGCAGGCCTTGATGACCATATCGTTGAAGGAAACCTTGGCGGGGGAGATTTTATTGATGGCTTCGCGGGCTGCCATGGCGTTGTCCATGTTGATTTCCATGGTCAGGTAGAAGTGCGGCGCCTGGAATTTGCTTTCGCTCAGGCGGCGTGCGATGGCTTTGCGCATCTGGCTAACGGGCACTTCGTTGAAGCTTTCTTCACCGATGGCGGCGAAGGCGGCCACCTGCGGAGCGGGGGCACCGGCTGCGGGCGCGGCGGCAGGTGCAGCGGGAGCTGCTTTACCGGGCACGAAGCTGTCTACGTCGCGTTTAACGATACGGCCATTGTCGCCGGAACCGGGTACCTGGTTGATATCGATCCCTTTTTCTTCTGCCAGCTTGCGGGCCAGGGGAGAAGCTTTCACGCGGCCATCCGCAGATGTTGCGGCGGGAGCGGAAGCTGCAGGGGCCGATGCTGCTGCGGGAGCGGCTGCGGTTTGGGCGGGGGCGGCGGGCGCTGCACCACCGGATTGCTCGGCGGCGAGGATGGCGTCCACATTGGTGCCTTTCTTGCCGACGATGGCGATGATGCCGTTTACTTTGGCGACATTCCCTTCGGGGATGCCGATATGGAGAAGCGTACCATCTGCATACCCGATCACTTCCATGGTCGCCTTGTCGGTTTCCACTTCGGCGAGCACGTCGTCAGATTTTACGGTATCGCCCACTTTTTTATTCCAGGCTACGATCTTGCCTTCCGTCATGGTATCGCTCAGGAGCGGCATGCGGATCACGGTAGCGTTTTTGAGGGCTTCGTCCAGCGCGCCTTTATCAGCAGCGGGAGCTGCGGCGGCAGGAGCGGCTGCTTCGGCCTTGGGAGCGGGAGCGGCGGCCTGGGCTGCAGGAGCAGCGCCTCCGTCGAGGAGCGATTTGAAATCTTCTCCCGGTTTGCCGATGATGGCGATGATCTCGTTCACCTTAGCGGCTTTCCCTTTTTCCACGCCGATGTATAATACGGTTCCGTCCACGTATGGCATAACCTCCATGGTCGCCTTGTCGGTTTCCACTTCGGCAATTACATCGTCCGATTTTACGGTATCGCCTACCTTTTTATGCCATTCCGCGATCACCCCTTCTGTCATCGTATCACTTAAAAGGGGCATTCTGATAACTTCTGCCATAGTGTTTCTTCGAAATTTTGCCCAAACCTACAAGTTTTTGCGCAAAAACGCAAAGGATGCAGTGTAAGGGAGTTTAAAAATAGTCGTTCCCAATTGGGATGTTACGTTAAAAATCGAGTTCCATGTTGAGACGTTCGCGCAGTTCCTTTACCAGGGGGTATTTTTCCATCATACGTACAAATTGTTCCTTGCTGGAGAGCGGTACCGGGCCGGTATCTTCTTCAGACTGGCGCGTTTCGTCGAGCGAAAGGGTCAGAATGAGGTCCTTATTCCGGAATTTCTGCTTGAAAAACTCGGAAATTTCGAGTTTTTCCTCTTCCATGAATCGGTACTGAACGATGTTCCTGCTGGTGATATTGATCTCTTCAGGGCCTTTCAGCTCGGTTTGGGCCAGCTGGAGGTTGCCTACCACGGTCATTTTATTGGCTTGCCTGAACCGGTCGATGAATTCGTCCCAATACACGGCAACGGCGCCGGCGGTAAGGGGGATGGCTTCTTTTACGGCGGCGTTGGCGTTTTGCTGCTGTTTGGCGGCCAGGGCTTCCTTCATGGCGGCGAGCCCGGTCAGTTTGGGCTTCGGCGCGCCATTCCCCGCTGCGGGCGGGGGCGTAGCCGCAACCGGGGTGGGCGCGGGCGCGGGTTTCGGGGCTGGCGGCGTGGGGGCCGGTGCCTGAACGGGCGGCACGGGTTGTGCGGGCTTTGCCGCGCCAGACTCGATGGTGAGCTTGGGCTCCTGCGGCGTGATCGTTTTGCTGGTGGCCGGTTTGCCGTAGATCGGCGTGGGGAGCGGGGCCCTCAGGCGCTGGGGAGCCCCTTCAGGAATCAAGTTTTTTTTTACCACTTCGCCCGTCTGTTCATTGCTCACGAGCGTCACCGCCTGCTGGAGGTAACACAGCCGGATAAGGGCCATTTCCACATGCAGGCGCTTGTTTCGCGCCATCCGGTACCCGATTTCGGTATCGTTCAGCAATTGCAGGGCCGTTACGATGAAAGGCGCGCTCAGGCGGCCGCTCATCTGGCGGTAGCGGTCTTTCAGGTTGGCAGACACTTCCATGAGGTGGAGCACCTTTTCATCCTTGCAAACCAATAAGTTGCGCAGGAACTCGGCCAGGCCGCCCAGGAAGTTGTCGCCCTCGAAACCCTTTTGCAGGATTTCGTCGAATATCAGCAGCGAGCCCGCGATATCCTGGTTCAGTACCCCTTCCATGATCCGGAAGAAGTAGTCGTAATCGAGGATATTGAGGTGCTCGAGGGTATTTTGATAGGTAAGCTGCCCGCCGGTAAAGCTCACGATCTTGTCCAGCGTACTGAGCGAATCGCGCATGCAGCCGTCCGTTTTCTGGGCGATGAGGTGCAGGGCGTCTCCCTCTGCGGAAAGCTGTTCTTTATTTACGATCTCCTGCAGATGGTCTACCGTGTCCTGGATCGTGATCCGCCGGAAGTCGAAAATCTGGCAGCGGGACAGGATGGTGGGCAGGATTTTGTGCTTTTCGGTGGTGGCGAGGATGAAGATGGCGTAAGACGGCGGTTCTTCGAGCGTTTTCAGGAACGCGTTGAAGGCCGACGAGCTGAGCATGTGCACCTCATCTATGATATATATCTTGTATTTACCGGCCTGGGGGGCAAAGCGCACCTGGTCTACCAGGGTCCGGATATCGTCTACCGAGTTATTGGACGCGGCGTCGAGCTCATGGATGTTGAAAGAGCTGCCTTCGTTGAACGTGCGGCAGGAATTGCATTCGTTACACGCTTCGCCGTCTGCCTGGAGGTTCTCGCAGTTGATCGTCTTGGCGAGGATCCTGGCGCAGGTGGTTTTACCCACGCCCCTGGGCCCGCAAAACAGGAAGGCATGCGCCAGCTGGTTATTGCGGATGGCATTCTTGAGAGTGGTGGTGATGTGGGCCTGGCCTACTACCGTCGAGAAGTTCTGTGGGCGGTACTTACGGGCCGATACGATAAAATTTTCCATGATGGGCGTCGCTCCTTTCCAAAAGTCGAAAGTAACGCAAAAAATAGGAAGTAAAAAGTTGGAAAACGAAAACCGGCCATGGAGGCCGGTTTTCGTAATATCTTCCCTTACTGGACGATGGGGTGCCGTTTAAACTCCCGCTGCCGGTCGAACAGGTACCGGAAAGTGGTCAGTTTCCGGCTGTGGAAGCCGCCCAGGCTTTCGGCCACATTGAGCATTTTAGGGTTCCAGTCGCCGATCCATTGCATTTCATATTGATCGTACCGCTTCCGGGGCTGGATGCGTTTGGCGCCTTCCACGATCATATAGGAATCGACCCCTTTGCCCTGGAACTCCGGTACCACGCCAAACACCAGCCCGGTAAATTTCCGGCAGGCGCCCGTCATCTTCAGCCAGAGGAACTGCAATTTCTGCAACAGGCCGAATTTGCCGTGCATATGCTTGAAGTACTGGTTGAGGTCGGGGAGGTTGAGCCAGCAGGCAACGGGCTCGTTGTTATGATACACGAACCAGACGATCTCCTCGTCCATCACCGGTTTCATTTTCCGGAAGATGAGGACGGCCTGTTCCCGGCTCATTTCCTTATTGCCGCCATGACCGGCCCAGGCTTTGTTGTAGACGGTCACGAAATCGCCGGCGAATTTATCCAGCTGGTCTTTCCGGAGATGCCTTGCCTCGAAGGCCGGGTCTGCCGCGACGGCTGCGTGGCGGGCATGGAACTTGTTTTTTAATGTGGTCCCCTGCACGTCGAGCCCGAAGCAGATCTGGTTGAAAAATGGCAAAAAGCCATAATTTTCAAACAGGGTTTTGTAGTACGGGGGATTGTACGCCATGCCGAAAGGCGGTTCCACGAACCCTTCCACCTGCAAGCCCCACCATCGGTCGCGGTCCCCGAAATTGATGGGCCCGTCCATCGCCTCCATCCCTCTTTCGGCCAGCCAGGCCTTGGCGGTATCGAACAAAAGATCGGCCGCTGCCTGGTCATTGACGCAGTCGAAAAAGCCGACGCCGCCGACGGGGAAATCGTCTCCCATGGTTTTATATCGCTTGTTCACGAACGCGGCGATGCGGCCGGTGAGCCTTCCCTGTTCGTCTTCCATCACCCAGCGGATGGCTTCCCCGGACCGGAATGCCTTGTTTTTTTCCGGGTTGAAAACATCCTCGATGTCTTTATCGAGCGGTTGGATCCAGCCTTCCTTGTCCTGGTTCAGCGTTACATGTACCTGGAGGAATGCCCGTGCTGTGGTTTCGTCGTTTACCGGTTTTATTTTCATCTGGGACATAGGTGCAAAAATAAAATATATTGGAATCCGTTATTCATCCGGGCGGATTTTAGGAATGCAAAGTAATGGAAATCATATTTCGCCCCATAAAAATCCCGTTTGAAATGCGAACTTATCCATCCGCCACAATTAACGTTTCGTTTAGCTTTCCCCTACTATTTTTATGGAATAACTGAACCCGTGCATCCCGTTTATACCGCCCCATGGTGGTTTACGCAGTTGAGACCTGAAAAATACATTCCGACATACCCTTGATTCATACCACACACCGTTCTGTTATGTTAAAAAAGAAATGGTGGCTCATTGCTACCCTCCTGTTTGTTTGTGCCTTGATAGGCTTTTTCATGTTCGGGAAGAAGGCGGAAGGCCCCGGCGCCCGCGCTACCGTGAAAAAAGATATGTTCCGCGACATCGTGGCCAGCCCCGGCGAGCTCATGGCGGAAAACACCGTTTACATCCAGGGCCCCCCGCTCCAGGCCAACCAGATCTATGAAGACGTCAAGATCCAGGACATGGTTGCGGAAGGCATCACCGTGAAGGAAGGCGATTACATCGCCACCCTCGACCCCGCGGTGGTCAATAAGAAAATCGGCGACGTGACCATGGAGCTCGACCGCGCCAATACCACCCTGTCCCAAACCGCGCTCGACACTACGCTTCAGCTCCGCGAATCGCGCGATGCCATCACCAACCAGGTGTTTGGCCTGGAACAGAAACAGATCGCCCTGCAACTGAGCAAATTCGAACCGCCCGCCACCATCCGCCAGGCGGAGCTCGATCTCGACAAAGCCCGCCGCGACCTCCAGCAGCTCGAAGAAAAACACAAGATCAAGGAACGGCAAAGCATCGCCAAAATGGAACAGGCCCAGCGCGATGTGGCCCGCCATCAAAAGAACCTCGCCAACCTCGAGGAACTGAAAGGCAAATTCACCATCAAAGCCCCGAAAAACGGACTGCTGGTTTATGTGAACGATTGGTCGCAGGGCGGGAAGAAAAAATCCGGCTCCTCCATCCGCAGCTGGGACCCCAACCTCGCCATGCTCCCCGATCTCTCCAGCATGCTTTCCAAAACCTACATCAACGAAGTCGATATCAGCAAGATCAAAAAAGGACAGAAAGTGACCATGGGCCTCGATGCCTTCCCGGAAGTGAAACTCACCGGCATCGTATCCTCCGTCGCCAACATCGGCGAAAACAGGCCGGGATCGAACGCAAAGGTGTTTGAGGTGATGATCAAGCTCGAAAAAGTGGATTCGATCCTCAAACCGGGGATGACCACTTCCAACAATATCCTCATCAACGAAGTCCCGGGCAAACTGACCATCCCCCTGGAAAGCGTATTCAGCGAGAAATCGAAAAGCTACGTGTACCTGCGCAAAGGCAACGCCATCGAAAAGCGCGAAGTGTCGCTGGGCAAGAGCAACGACGAAGTCGTGATCGTGGAAAAAGGCCTGGCGGCGGGAGACGAGATCTTCATGTCGGAACCGGCATCCGCCAAGGAAAACGCCATCGTACCCATCAAATAACCCCTAAAACCGCCACACATGCAGCAATTATGGGGTACCCGTAATTCCAATAACCTGCGCATCGCGCTGGATTCCCTCGTGGCCAACCGGCTGCGATCGTTCCTCACCGCGCTGGGCATCATCTTCGGCGTAGGCGCCGTGATCGCCATGCTCGCCATCGGCCGCGGCGCGAAGGAAGAGATCATGAACCAGATGAAACTGGTCGGGGTCAACAATATCGTCATCAAGCCCGTCACCGAAAAAAAGGAAGAAGAAGAGAAGGAAGGTACGGAACAGAAAAAGCCCGCCGGACAGGAAACGAAGCAGAAGTTCTCCAAAGGCCTCAGCCTGGCCGACGCGCATTCCATCCTGAAAATGGTGCCCACCGTGGAAGCCATCAGCGCAGAGATGATCCTCGAACAGGACATTATCTATAAAAGCAAAAGCAAAAAGCTGAAAACGGTGGGCGTGGAGCCGTCGTTTTTCGCCCTCAACAACATCGGGCTGGCCGAAGGAAAGATGTTCAACGAGCAGCAACTGGGCCGGGGCGAAGGCGTGTGCATCATCGGCGCCGGCGTGAAACGGAAGTTCTTTTTGTCGGAAGACCCCGTCGGCAAAGACATCAAGATCGGCCAGCAATGGCTCCGCGTGATCGGGGTGACCGACGAAAAGCTCATCAGCAGCGCCACGAAAGAAAACCTCGGCATCCGCGACTACAACATGGATGTCTACATCCCCATCCAGACGGCCCTGCTCCGCTACCGCAACCCCGCGTTCCGGATTTCGGAAAACCGTTGGGAAAGAGATGAAAATCCGCCTCCGGCGCACCAGCTCGACCAGCTCATCGTGAAAGTCCATGACCCGGAGCAGCTCACCGAATCGGCCGGCATCATCAGCCGGATGCTGAAACGGCGGCATTCCGAAGTGGAGGATTTCGAAGTAACGATCCCGGAACAGCTCCTCAAGCAGCAGCAGAAAACGAAAGACGTGTTCAATATCGTACTGAGCGCCATCGCGGGGATTTCGCTGCTGGTGGGCGGTATCGGCATCATGAACATCATGCTGGCATCGGTATTGGAGCGGACCAAAGAGATCGGGATCCGCATGGCGCTGGGCGCGCAGAAGCGGGACATCGTCATGCAATTCCTCTTCGAAGCCGTGCTCATCAGTCTTTGCGGCGGCATCATCGGGATACTGCTCGGCGTGGCCGGTGCTTATTTCGTGGACAAAGTGGCCGACATCAAGACCATCATTTCCGCCATTTCCATCCTGTTATCCTTTGTGCTGGCGTCGTCCGTAGGATTGATCTTCGGGATCTCCCCGGCACGGAAGGCCGCTAACCAGAACCCAATTGAATGTTTACGCCATGCTTAAAAAACTGATCCTTTCCGCCGTGGTGGCGGCGGCCCTTATACCTGCGGCCCGTGCGCAGCAATCGTTGCACCTCAAAGACGTTATTTCCCTGGCACAGCGCAACTCGCCCTCGTTCTATCGCGCGCAGAGCCGCGCACTCAACTCGCTGTATGCCTACCGGTATTTCAAATCGGGCCAAATGCCGCAGCTGGCGCTGAACTTCAACAACAGCAGCAGTTTGCTCGGTGAAACGGTGGAAGTGCTGCAGCCGGACGGGAAGATAGAATACATCCGGAGGAAGACCTCCAACACCTCGCTGGGGCTCGGTTTGCGCCAGAATGTGCCCTGGACCGGGGGCTCTTTTTCCGTAAGGTCGGACCTCAGCCGGTTCGATGTGTTCGGCGACCTGTCGTCCCAAAACTACCTGGCCACGCCGTTTTCCATCAACTACAACCAGCCGTCGGTCGTGTACAACCCTTTCCGCTGGGAGCGCATGATCGCCCCCATCATGTACGATGAAAGCAAGCGCCAGTATGTGGAAGACCTGGAAGTGGTGGGGCTCGACGGCGCTTCGTATTTCTTCGCCGCTCTCAATGCGCAGGTACAGGTGAAGATCTACCAGCAGAACGTCGACAACACGGACACCCTGTACAAAATTTCCAAAGGCCGGTTCGACCTGGGGAAGATCGCAGAGAACGAATTGCTGCAGATCGAATTGAGTTTGCTTAATGCCCGCAACACCCTCGAGCAGTCGACCCTCCAGAAAGAAATGGCTTACCAGGAACTGAAGCGGTTCCTCAATATGCCGAAAGACGCGGAAATTTCCCTGGCCATGCCCGACGCGGTGCCCCAGTTCGAAGTGCCGCTGGATAAGGCCGTGGCCGAAGCGTCGAGCAACCGGCAGAGCGTGCTGGAATTCCGGCGCCGGCGGCTGGAGGCCAACCGCGATGTGGCGGCGGCCAAGGCGTACAGCGGCTATGAGTTCAACCTGCAGGCGCAGCTTGGCCAGCGGAACAACGACGAAAAACTGCGGAAAGCTTATTCCGGCGGCGAAGTGCAGCAGAACCTGAGCGTAGGCGTGGGCATCCCGATCATGGACTGGGGGCGCGCCCGCAACAGGGTCCGCCAGGCAAAGGCCAACCGCGACCTCATCGAGATAGACGTGCAGCAGGAAGAAAGGAAATTCGAGCAGGAAGTGTATCTCCAGACCCAGCAATTCAACATCCAGAAACGGGTGCTGTCCAGCGCCGCGAAGGCAGATACTATCGCCCGTTTGCGGTATGAGATCACGAAGCAGCGGTATCTCATCGGGAAGATCAGCATCACCGACCTCAACCTCGCGCAGCAGGAAAAAGACCAGGCCACGCAATCGTACATCAGCGCCCTGCGCAGCTTCTGGAACAATTATTATACCCTCCGCCGCCTGACGCTTTTCGATTTCGAGAAAAACGAGAAGATCAGGTACGAATACGACGAACCATAAAAACGGAGCCATATACCAGACGGTGCCGGGTTTTCTACTTTGAAAATCCGGCATTATTTTTTCTGTAGGGCAGGATATGCGTCCCAATTGGATTATGATCGCCGTATTATCCGTGCTGGTGGTGGCATTCGGGATTAAATCCTGTGCCGACCAGCAACGCGCCCGCAAACTGTTGCGGGTGAACGCGGGCCTGATCCGTGAAAACCAGGAACTGAAAGACAGGCTTACCCTCAGCAACCGCACCACCCAGCAGATTGCCGACCGGAAAGACATGCAGTTGCAAATGCAGGCCACTTTCGTGGACCGGCGCGAATATTTCCGCCGGAACTGGAAACAGTACATCACCTTGCATACCGGAGATTACAAAACCGGCTTCCTGGGCGGCATCCGCAACCTGGAAATCACGCTCCGCAACCAGACGGAATACCCGCTGGACAATGCCGTGGTGATCGTGGAATACCTCCGCGGGAACGGCGCCGTCTTCAAATCCGAGCCATACACCATCCATAACATCCCCGAAAAAGGGAGCCGCACCATCCAGGCCAGCAATTCCCGGAAAGGGACGAAGGTGAACATCCGCCTGGTGAGCGTCACGAGCCAGCCGATGAACTTCTGCTGGTCGGCCGACAAGCGGGTGGCGCCGGGGGATGAAGACCCCTGGGCCTGCGTTCCCAGGGCCAAACCGGCGGATTCGCTGCACCGTTAAACCTTCATATATGAAACGGCCCCGGTATTGCCGGGGCCGTTTTTTTATGCGGGTTATGCAACTTAGCGTTTGCTTTTCAGCTCCACTTTCCCGAATTCGGACCCATCGTCTTTCAGCATGACGAGCTGCAGGTCTTTTTCCGTGGCTTTCACCTTGATGAGCGTGCGGTTGCCGTCTTTCGGCCCGCCACCGATCACGATGGGGTAAGAATGCTGTCCTTTCACCGGCTGGTAAATGCCCATTTTGTGGGTGTGCCCGGCGATGAAGAGGTCGATGCCCGATTTGTCGAAGGTGTCGGCAAACATTTCGCGGCAATGCATGGGGCCGTGCCAGTCGCCCGAGTAATAATGCGGGATATGCATCATCACCACGCGGAATTTCGCCTTTTTGAATGCCGGGGTGGCCACGATTTTTTTCAGGGTTTCGGCCTGCTGGCGGCGGTATTCGTCGAAGTTCACGATGCCGGCGTATACGGGGTGGTCGTCGGGTTTGTCTTCGCCGGTGTCGAGCACGGTGAAGTGAACGGGGCCCCAGGTGCGGTCGAAGATGTATTCGCCGTCGAAGTAATTGGCCAGTTCGCGGCGGTATTTGCCCCGGGTTTCGTGGTTGCCGCGGGTGAAGATGAACGGTTTATTGGAGGCGAAGGCTTTGCCGGCGGGGGCGAGGAGGTGATCGATGATTTGCTTCTCATCTTCCTGGTAATCAAACACATCGCCGTTAAAGAACACGAAATCGTACGGGTCATTGTTCAGGCCGGTGAGGTGGGGGATGGATTGCGGGCGGTCGTGGATGTCGTTGATAACGAGCCAGGAAACCTCCGTGGGCTTGAGGGCGGGAGTGGTGAAGGAGTATATTTCGGAGACGAGGGTGTCTCCATAAGTCAGTTTATATGGTTGGAATTCCGCGATCTCCTTTGAGTGTACCCGGTAGTGATAGGTGGTGCCGGGTTTAAGGTGGCTGAGGCGGATTTTGTGGAGGGTGTTGTACGAGTCGACGACGCCGGCGTTGCTATGCTGGGCTTTGGAGCCGAGGGCTTCGGTTTCGCCGTATTCCACCCAGCTGTAGGTGGGCTTGTTGCTGAGCCACATGACCGTCATGCCGTCTGGCATGGGGTGCTGGAGGTAGGGTTGGCAGAGGAAGGCGTGGGCTTCTGCCGCGGGGGCGGCTTCCGGAACGGCGTTGGAAACGGCCGCGGCTGCGGTGCGGGCTCCGGGTGCCAGGGTGGCGGCGCCGAATAATCCGGCTTTCGTAAGATTGCCGAGGAATTTACGGCGGGATGGTGCGGGCTTATCGTTTTGCATCATTATAAAGAGTGTTATGCCGCTAAAAATAATATCCCCGGCCGGGAAATGCCAACTTATTGACTATAATTAATATATATTTGATGCCCGGTGTGGAAAACTGACGAAAATCACCCCAAATCAAATTCCCGGAATTTTGGGTTTTCTGGCTTCAATCGTTACCTTTGCGCGAAATTTTGCATTAGCACATTTTACTTGCGTACTATAAACAACTAACAAATATGCCTAATACAGGTAAGATCAAACAAATCATCGGTCCCGTTGTGGACGTGCATTTTGAAGGAAAATTGCCGGAAATTTATAACGCGCTTGAACTCACCCGTGATAACGGCCAGAAGGTAATTCTGGAGGTGCAGCAGCACCTGGGCGAAGATAGCGTGCGTACCGTGGCTATGGACTCTACCGAGGGCCTGGTTCGTGGTATGAATGTGACCGACAAGGGCGGTCCCATTAAAATGCCGACCGGCGATGCCATTAAAGGCCGTCTGTTCAACGTGGTGGGCGAGGCTATCGACGGTCTCGGCCAGCTGGACGCTACCAACGGCGCCCCGATCCACCGGATGCCTCCCCGTTTCGAGGACCTGGCAACCGACACCGAAGTGCTGTTTACCGGTATCAAGGTAATCGACCTGATCGAGCCTTACGCGAAAGGTGGTAAAATTGGTCTGTTCGGCGGTGCGGGTGTAGGTAAAACCGTACTGATCCAGGAGCTGATCAACAACATCGCGAAAGGCCACGCCGGTCTGTCCGTATTCGCAGGCGTAGGTGAGCGTACCCGTGAGGGGAACGACCTGATGCGCGAGATGATCGAAGCGAACATCGTGCGTTACGGCGATAAATTCAAGGAATCCATGGAACATGGCGGTTGGGACCTCTCCGCTGTAGACCAGGAAGAACTGAAAAACTCCCAGGCTACTTTCGTGTTCGGCCAGATGAACGAACCTCCCGGAGCCCGTGCCCGTGTGGCCCTCTCCGGTCTCACCATGGCGGAATACTTCCGTGATGGCGACGGCACTGCCGGCAGCGGTCGTGACATCCTCTTCTTCGTAGATAACATCTTCCGTTTCACCCAGGCAGGTTCCGAAGTATCCGCACTGCTGGGCCGTATGCCTTCCGCAGTAGGTTACCAGCCCACCCTGGCCACTGAAATGGGCCTGATGCAGGAGCGTATCACGTCCACCAAAAACGGTTCCATTACCTCCGTACAGGCGGTATATGTACCGGCGGATGACTTGACCGACCCCGCTCCGGCTACTACTTTCTCCCACCTTGACGCTACTACCGTACTTTCCCGTAAGATCGCGGATAAGGGCATCTATCCCGCTGTGGACCCCCTGGATTCTACCAGCCGTATCCTTTCCCCCGCTATCGTAGGCGAATCTCACTACAATACCGCTCAACGCGTGAAAATGATCCTCCAGCGCTATAAAGAACTGCAGGACATCATCGCGATCCTCGGTATGGACGAGCTGAGCGACGACGACAAGCTGACCGTATCCCGCGCCCGCCGCGTGGAACGCTTCCTGTCTCAGCCTTTCCACGTAGCAGAGCAGTTCACCGGTTTGAAAGGCGTACTGGTTCCCATCGAGGAAACCATCCGCGGCTTCAACATGATCATGGACGGCGAAGTGGACGAATATCCGGAAGCTGCGTTCAACCTGGTTGGTACGATCGACGATGCCATCGAGAAAGGCAAGAAACTGCTTGCGGCTGCTAAATAAGGCCACACACCACTAAACCGATTAACATGTTATTGGAAATATTGACACCGGAAAGAAAGCTGTACACAGGAGAAGTATATGGCATCCAGTTGCCGGGCGTAGACGGTTCCTTTGAAGTGCTGGACCGGCACGCTCCGCTGATCGCCGCCCTGGGTAAAGGCAAGATGAAGGTGCTGAAAGATAAGAGCCATGCGGATCATTACTCCATCGAAGGTGGTTTCGTAGAGGTGCTGAATAACAAGGCGACGGTGCTGGTAGAAGGCGCCACCGCCCAGTAATCTCCTCACAGGCAATATATTAAGGCCGGGCAGCGATGCCCGGCTTTTTTTATGGGTGTATGATGCCGGGATCGTTCAGATCAGTTGAGCGAGGGGTCTATGGGGAAATTGGCCATCATGGCGAAGTTGTTGCCCAGTTTCTGGAGGGATTGCTTCCAGATTTCTTCTTCGTTGCCGCTGAAAAGGAGCGGAGGGGTGATGCGGGAAAGGATCCAGCTTTTCTCGTTCAGTTCGCCTTCGAGCTGGCCACTGCTCCAGCCGGAGTAGCCGATGAAGAATTTGATTTTCTGCAAATCCAGCTCGCCGCGGTTAATGAGCTCCACAACGGTGGCGAAGTCGCCGCCCCAGAAAAGCCCGGGAAAAACTTCGAAGCCGCCTTCGATCTGGTCGGGGAGTTGGTGTATGAAATGAATGGTGTCGAGCTGGACGGGACCGCCGTAAAAGACGGGAATATTGGGGGTAACGACGGCGGGAATGAGCTCGTCGAGTTTATGATCGAACGGGCGGTTTACCACGAACCCGAAGCTGCCTTCTTCCTGGTGTTCGCATAAGAGGACCACCGTTCTGGCGAAATTCGGATCTTTCAGGAAAGGGTCCGCAATCAGCAATATTCCAGGCGCAAGTTGTTCCATACCTTATTCCACATGCTCTAACCAAATTTAACCAACTCCGGGCAACTATCGGCAATAGAAGGTGACTTTTTTGAAGGGGATCTTCTTTTCGACGCATTTTGCCCTTTATTTGTCGCTTCCGGCACGTATGAAAAAGTATGGCCGTCGGTATTTTTGGTCCACACAAAACCCTTTCATACCATGGCTAAGACCGACTTCAAAACCATCGACCAGTACATTTCCACGTTCGACGCGGCGGATCAGGCGGCGCTGACGAAAATCCGGCAGGCGATCCGCAAAGCTGCGCCCAATGCGGAAGAGGTGATCAGTTACCAGATCCCGGCCTATAAGGAAAACGGGTACGTTATTTACTTTTCGGGCTTCAAGGAGCATTACTCCCTTGCGTTTCCTCCGCCGTTCACCGTTTTTGAAGTGTTCGCCAAAGAACTGGCACCTTACAAGCAATCGAAAAGCGTGGTGCAGTTGCCCAAAAGTTCCCCGCTGCCGCTGGACCTTATCGGGCGCATGGTGAAGTTCCGGCTCGAGGAAGCGAAGCATTCGTCCAAATTGAAACCCAAGCCCGCTGCGAAAAGGGCTGACGGAGCTTCCTCCAAATCCAAACCTGCCGCCCCGGCGAAATCCCAAACCGCGACGAAGAAAGCCAACTCCGCCGCCCCCAAGGCCAAACCGGCAATACCAGCGAAACCCAAAGCCTCGGCGGAAAAAGCCAGCGCGGCAGCACCCAAACCGACAGAATCCGCGAAACCTAAAGCAGCAGCGAAAAACGCCAGTACTGCCGCGGCTAAAGCCAAGCCATCTACAACCGCGAAACCTAAAGCCGCAGCGAAAACATCCAGCCCGGTACCCAAACCGTCAACGCCCGCGAAACCTAAAGCCGCCGCGAGAAAAGCTAGTGCAGCACCCAAACCGTCAACACCTGCGAAACCCAAAGTCGCAGCGAGAAAAGCAACTACAGCAGCCTCCAAGGCCAAGCCGGCGCCCGCAGCAAAGAAAAAGTAGCATTATCCAGGGTGAAAAGCGGATCTGCCTGTTCCTGCTACCTACAAAGATGCCGCAAAAAGACCTGCGCAGTGGTGTTCTATGTGAAGTTGAAGTTTACCAGAAGTGGGTCGGCGGTACTACATTGCACAAAAACGCATCATGCCAGGCAGGCTTGCGGCGGCTAACGATTTTCCTCCTGCTTCCCACCCGGGTCGCCGAAATGCTTTTTGAACTTCGCCGTTGTAGCATCCAGCAACGACCTGTACGTCTCGATCAACGTTTTGTCTGCATGAAAACGTTGTGATTTCAGGTATGCTTCATGATCGCCGGTAATGGCCTGCCTGTCTGCCGCCTGCGAAATGTGGGCAGACATGCGCGAGCTGTATTTTGAAATGTTGTGCTGCAAATACCAGCGGAACATTTTCCTGGCAATCCAGGGAAAGAAAGCTGCCGTGGCCATGGTGAAGAGCGGGGTCAGATAATGAACCACTTTGCCGGTCACGTTATCGTCCCACCCGCATTTTTCGGACAGGAAGATAAACAGCACGCCGCAAAAAATACCGCAAATCGCATGGCCAAACCGGTTCGGCGAGAATTGATCTCGTTGATGAAAATGATTGGGTTCAAACAATGTTACAGGTTTTATTAATGCCCCCGCAGACGGGCCGCGTAATACTTTAACTCATTTAGGATGGCCAGTGCCTGCCTCATCGCTTCATCGGAATTTTTCCGGTGAACATATAGCCAAACCGTTTTGCCGGAAATAGGCCCCTTCATTTTATACCGGCTGTCCGGATGCCGGAAGACAAGTGCATTGTACCATGGCGAAAATGGTAATGATCTTCCCACTACCAGGAATACGGTAATAAATGCATATAAGGCGGTAAGCAGTAAAGCCATAATAACGAGGTCAACAATAGTTACATTCATAATGGAATCGTTTATCGGCGGGCAATCTACACGAAAAATCCATTCAAAAATTACCACCTCCGCAATTCGGAGATGCAAGAAAATCCGATTTGGGCCCGATTTCCTCGGAAAGCCCCCGGCACCCCGCCCCTCCGGATTCCCCAACAAACCCCTGATCTCCGGAAAACTGAGAAATTCTCACCCCAGCCACGGCTGTTTTTTCACACCCCGCCACACGCCCGTCCCCGCAAACACAATACGCCCCCCGGTCCCCGCGTTATTCCCTCCGGCCGGCACAAACCGGCAGGCAAGCAAAAGGCAGGACTCCAAACAGCTGTAAGACAATTAATTATAGATGGAAAAGAAGCAAATAAAAAAAGGGACCTAGAAAGATCCCTTACCATTTTATCAACCAAAATCTAAATCGCTTATGGAACGAATCCACGTCGATGTATGTAGAAAGTTTATTCGCTTATTTGTGTCTGTTATCCAGTAGCAAATTTGGTACCAGATGACAGAACAAAGGTATGTAAAGAACACATAATAACCGCGCAATTTCTCCGTTAAAATTACGTTAAAGTGGTGTTTTTTAACAGCAGTGCCCCTTTTTATACTACCCACCCCTATAATTTTGTATCATAGTTGCTGTAGCAATTACCGGCGTACGCCACTTTTTTCGCTATATTTATCGTTTCATAGTCTTACAAAATGCTGCCGTTAAAGAAGATATTTCCTGTTCTAATTGCACTGATTTCACTTTCCCTCTTGGGTATCATTTATATACAGTTTAGCTGGATTCGTAATGCCGCCCATATCAAAAAAGAAGAGAAAGAACATAAAATGGAAGAGGCCGTTCTCGCCGCCGGCAACGACATCCTCAGCAAATCCGTCACACCCGTCACCCGCATCCAGATCGACCGGAACAAGCCCGACGGCGTACTCGGCAAATTCATGCTCGATCCCTTTTCAGATAACAACATCAAACAGGTTATACCGATCTCCGCACAGGTAGATATCAATGAAGTGTCGGCCGCGCTCCGCAAATCCATGAAGGAACGCAAGCTCGACACCATCTTCGAGTTCGGCGTCGAATCGCCCACGCCGCACGGCATCAACATCCAGCTCAGCTCCCGCAATTTCGTGGAACGCCTCCGCCGGCGCGACGTCGACTCCGCACTTTACCAGGAAATCATCGTCCCGCTCGCCGATAACCTCACATCGCCCACCATGGAAGTGCTCCACGTATTCGTCCCGCAAAGCAGTTTCACAGTATTCAAATCGCTCGGATGGATGATCTTCGGCAGCATCGTTTTCACCATCATCATCGTCACCGCTTTCGCCCTCACCATCCGCACCATGCTCGGCCAGAAAAAACTCTCCGAGATCAAGAGCGATTTCATCAATAACATGACCCACGAGCTGAAAACACCGCTCGCCACCATCTCCCTCGCCATAGACGCCATCGGCAACGAACGCGTCATGGAAAACAAGGAGAAAATCAGGTACTTTTCAGGTATCATCAAAGAGGAAAACAAACGGATGAACAAACAGGTGGAATCCATCCTCCAATCCGCCCTCATGGAAAAAGAGGAACTGACCCTCAACCTCCAACCCATCGACGTTCACCAGCTCATCACCCATACCATCGACAACCTCCGCCTGCAGCTCGACGGCAAGAACGGCCGGGTGGAACTGCAGCTGAACGCCATTCAGCCCATCCTGAAGGCCGACGAAGTGCATTTCTCCAACCTCATCTTCAACCTGCTCGATAACGCGATCAAGTATTCGAAAGACAACCTCGAGATCCGCATCGCCACTTCCAATACCCGCAAAAACCTCGTGATCTCGATCGCCGACAACGGCATCGGGATGAGCCGTGACACGGTGTCGCGCATATTCGAGAAATTCTACCGCGCGCATACCGGGAACGTGCATAACGTGAAAGGCTTCGGGCTGGGGCTTACGTACGTGAAAGCCATCGTAGACGCGCACAAGGGAAAGATCCGCGTGGAAAGCGTTATCGGTAAAGGCAGCCGTTTCACGATGGAGTTTCCGCAGGAGTAGGTTATCTTTGCGGAGGAAATCAGACCGAAGCATAACATGTTGTCAGAAAAAGAACTGAACAGATATAAACATCCCATCGCGGTACCCGGAATGGGCGTGCAGATGCAGGAGCAATTGAAGAAAGCGCGCATTCTCATTATCGGCGCGGGCGGATTGGGAAGCCCCGTTGCCCAATACCTCAGCGCCGCGGGCATTGGCGTGATCGGCATCGCGGATTATGGGGTGATTCTGGAGGAAGACCTCCATCGCCAGCCCCTCTTCAACATGCAGGACGTGCGCAAGCACAAGGCCAAAATGGCCGCCAGTCGCCTCTTTTCCCTCAACCCCTGGAACAAGCATTACCCTTTTCTCATACAGGTAAAACCGGAAAATGCCCGGCAGGTTTTCCAGGGATTCGACCTCATCGTGGACTGCTCGCAGCATCGCCCCACGCACCTCGTGACCAACGACGCCTGCATCCTCGATAACAAACCCTTCGTCATGGGCGAAGTCCATAACTGGACGGCCTGGTGGGGCGGGTTCAACATGATGCCCGCCAGCGGAGCGCCCGCCGCTTCGTACCGCTGCAACGAATTCCTCCTCGACGATTTCCGCAATTTCGACGCCGGCGCCATGGGCGCCACGCATGGCGCCACCGCCCTGCTCATGGTGAACGAGATCATCAAATACCTCGCGGGCGTACCGGGACTTGCAGGAAAATTGCATACCTTCAATTACCTGCATCACCAGTTCGACGTGCGCGACCTCCATTCCGACGCGTCCAGAATCCAGGGCGTGAAGGACCAGGGGCTGCTGACGGCGGACGATTACGGCATGGAGATCGTGCCGGATGTGGAAGACTGACCCGTTTTCACCCAAAGTCCCGGTCCTGTATGGTTTACTACATCCTCGCCGGTTATATCGTTCTCATCGTGCTGGCCTTCGTCATCCAGGACCGCTTCATCTGGAAGCCGGAGAAACTGCATCCTGACTTCACTTTCCGGTACGATCAGCCTTTCGAGGAGCTATTCTTCGATCCCGAACCGGGCGTGCGGCTGAACGGGCTGCATTTCAAGGTGCCGGAGCCGAGGGGGCTTTTGCTGTATTTTCATGGGAATACCCGCAGTATCAAGGGTTGGGGCAAATACGCCCGCGACTACACCCGGCATGGCTACGATGTGCTCATGGTGGACTACCGCGGGTTCGGGAAAAGCACGGGAAAGCGGTCGGAACCGCAGTTACTGAAAGATGCGCAGTTCGTGTACGACGTGCAGTTGGAAAAATACCCCGAAAGTCACATTTTGGTCTACGGAAGGAGCATGGGGAGCGGGTTTGCGGTGAAGCTGGCCTGCGATAACCGGCCACGGTACTGCATCCTGCATGCGCCATATTACAGTTTTACCCGCGTCGTCAAGCGATTTTTGCCTATTTTACCGGTAACCTGGGTGTTGCGGTACCACCTTCGCGCCGATCAGTGGATCCGGAAAGTGAATTGCCACACCTACATCCTGCATGGAACGAAAGACAGGTTGATCCCTATCCGCCACAGCGAAGCCCTCCGCGCGCTCAATCCCGCGAAAGTGACGCTGATCCGCATCCAGGGCGGCGGGCACAACAATCTGCCGTCTTTCCCGGAGTATCATACTTTCATCCGCGACATCCTGCAGGAATAAAGTTCTCGAATTATGGAGCAGCAGCCGTCTACCATCCGCAAATATCTGAAAAAGATCGCCCTGTGGGCCATCGCCGCGTACCTCCTGGCCGGGGTGATATTGTATTTCCTGCAGGATAAGCTGCTGTTTCACCCGGAAGTTTTGCCGGTCAATTACCAGTACAAGTTCGACGTGCCTTTCCAGGAAATGCTGATCCCCGTCAATAAGAAAGTGAAGCTGAGCGCGGTTTTGTTCAAGGCGGAGAAGCCCCGGGGGATGGTACTTTACTTCCACGGGAATACCGCTAACATTAACCGGTACGCGAAGTATATGCCCGATTTTACGCGGAACGGGTACGAAGTGCTGATCATGGATTACCGGGAATTCGGGAAAAGTACGGGCAGGTTGACGGAAGAAGCGTTGTATGAGGATGCGCTCCTCATGTACAAGGTGGCCCGCACCCGCTACGCGCCCCACCAGATCGTGATTTACGGGAAATCCCTCGGCACGGGGATCGCTACGGAATTGGCGTCTGTCCGCGATTGCAGGCGCCTCATCCTCGAAACGCCCTACTACAGCATCCACGACGTGGCAGCCGAAGCGGCGCCCATCTATCCTTACAGCCTCATGCTCGATTTCAAGCTGCCCACTTACGAATATCTCCCCAAAGTGACCGCACCCGTCGTGATGTTCCACGGAACGGACGACGAAACGGTGCCTTACGCCTCCGGCGAGAAGCTGAAAACCTTCTTCAAGCCGGGCGATACGTTGTTTACCATCAAGGGCGGGGAGCATAATAACCTCGGGGATTACCCCTTCTACCACCAGAAACTCGATTCCATCCTGCAGCTTTGACAGGGCGCCTGCGAATTTAGCGCACCTCCGTCAGCGAAACGCCGCGGGGCGTCACTTTCAGCTCGTGCGGCACGCCCATTTTGAGGGCGTAGTTCTCGTCCTGATGCCCGACGGGGAAGTTGTAGCACACGGGATAATCGTATTCCGCCACCAGATTGCGGATGATCTCGAACTCGGTTTGTCCGAACGGGGTTTCCGTTTCCCGGGGATCGGCGAACGAGCCCACCACGAGGCCGGCCAGGTTGTTGAGCCAGCCTGCCCGTTTGAGGTTGTACATCATGCGGTCTACGTTATAGCGGTATTCGCCGATGTCTTCCAGGACGAGGATTTTCCCTTTGGTATTGGGCTGGGATGCGGTGCCGGAAACGTTGGAAAGGAGGGTCAGGTTGCCGCCCACCAGTTTGCCGGCGGCTTTGCCGGTACGGTTCATTTGGTGGGGATCGGCGGTATACCGGCTCCGTTTGCCGGAAAGGGCGTCGCGGAGGCTGGCTACATAGTTATTGTCCTGGGTGGACGGGGTGATGCCGCTGCACATGAGGGTGTGGAGGCTGGCGATCTTAAATTGTTCCTGGAGATGGGTATGCAGCACCGTGATGTCGCTATACCCGCAAAGCCATTTGGGATGGCGGCGGAAGCGGGAAAAGTTGATCCGGTCGAGGATGCACACGAGGCCGTAGCCGCCGCGGCCGAAAAGGATCGCCTTGATCTCCGGATCGTCCATCATATCCTGTAATTCCTCGAGCCGGAGCTCGTCGGGCGCGGAAAAGTTATGGAAACTCGTACCTACCGTAATCCCGAGGTGCACCCGGTACCCCCAGGACCGCAGTACGTCTGCCGCAAACTCGGCCGCCTGGAGCTCCATTTTACTGCTGGGGCACATAATGCCTATAAGGTCGCCTTTTTTAAGATAGGGCGGAATTTTGCTCATTCGTCGTCGCTTTAGTTTACCTTTGCAGATTAGTAATAAATTCACAAATAACCTGCTTCGGGTGACCAAAGTAAGTGTTATTTTCAATTTTTTAACGGAGAATACGCCAATGGAAAAATTTAACAGATACCTGGTGACGGCGGCTTTACCCTATGCCAACGGACCGGTGCACATCGGGCACCTGGCCGGCTGCTATCTGCCGTCCGATATTTACGTGCGGTATCTCAGGGCCAGGAAAATGGATGTAAAATTCGTCTGCGGGACAGACGAGCATGGAGTGCCTATCACGATCAAAGCCATGCAGGAAAACGTGAGCCCGCAAGACATCGTCGATAAATACTACGCCGTCATCCGCGACAGCTTCGCGGCCATGGGCATTTCTTTCGATATATTTTCCCGCACCTCCCGCCAGGTCCACCATGAAACGGCCGCGGCGTTCTTCAAGGAGATGTATGATAAAGGCCTGTTCGAAGAACGGGAATCAGAACAATATTTCGACGAGATCAAACAGGTGTTCCTCGCAGACCGATACATCATCGGCACCTGCCCGAAATGCGGTAACGACCGTGCTTACGGCGACCAGTGCGAGCGCTGCGGCAGTTCCCTCAGTCCCGACGAGCTCATCAACCCCCGCTCCGCCCTCAGCGACGCGGTGCCGGTGAAGCGCAAGACCAAACACTGGTACATGCCCCTCCAGCAATACGAGCCCTGGCTGAAACAATGGATCCTCGAAGACCACAAGGAATGGAAAAATAACGTGTTCGGACAGTGTAAAAGCTGGCTGGACAATGGCCTGCAAAGCCGCGCCATGACGCGCGACAGCAATTGGGGCATCAAGGTGCCGCTGCCGGACGCCGAAGGGAAAGTGCTGTACGTTTGGTTCGACGCGCCGATCGGATACATCTCCGCCACCAAGGAGCTCACCGAAAACTGGGCCGATTACTGGTGCAAGGAAGATACGCGCCTGGTGCATTTCATCGGGAAAGACAACATCGTGTTCCACTGCATCATCTTCCCCGCGATGCTGAAAGGGCATGGTGGATTTATCGTTCCCGACAACGTGCCGGCTAACGAATTCCTCAACATCGAAGGCGAAAAAGTATCCACTTCCCGCAACTGGGCCGTGTGGGTACACGATTATATCCAGGACTTCCCGGACCAGCAGGACGTGCTCCGCTACGTGCTCTGCTCCACGGCGCCGGAAACGAAAGACAACGACTTCACCTGGAAGGATTTCCAGGACAGGAATAACAACGAGCTGGTCGCTAACCTCGGCAACTTCGTGAACCGTACCATGGTATTGATGCACAAGCTTTGCGGCGGGAAAGTGCCTCAAATGCACGCTTCCGTGAAAGATGCGGCCGACGACGCCATTTTTGCGATGTTGCAGGACGCGAAACTGAAGATCTCCGAGAACCTCGAGAACTTCCGTTTCCGGGACGCCCTCGCCGAAGTGATGAACGTAGCCCGCGAAGGCAACCGCTACCTCCAGGAAAAACAACCCTGGATCCTGGCGAAAACGCCGGAACTGCAGGCCGCCAACCAGGAAAAGATCGACAACTGCATGCACGTGTGCCTGCAGCTGACGGCCAATCTCGCCATTTTCATCAATCCCTTCCTGCCGTTCACCGCGCAGAAAATCTGCCATATGCTGAAAGTGGTAGACAGGATGCTGGATTGGGAAAACGCCGGCAGCATGAAGCTCGTAAGCGTAGGATACTCGCTGCGCGCGCCCGAACTGCTGTTCAAGAAGATCGAGGACGAACAGGTAACGGCACAGGTGGAGAAGCTCCACGCCGGACTGAAAAAGTCTGCCGCGGCGGCTGCTGCTGCAGCTGCGCCCGCGCCGGAAGCGAAGCCCGCGAAGGCTGAGATCCAGTACGACGATTTCGCGAAGCTGGACCTGCGCGCCGGTACCATCACGCATGCCGAGAAAGTACCGAAAGCGGATAAACTGTTGAAACTCACCGTAGACCTCGGCAGCGAACAGCGGACCGTGGTGTCGGGGATCGCGGAGCATTACGCGCCGGAAGCCATCATCGGCAAACAGGTGACGCTCGTCGCCAACCTGGCCCCCCGCAAAATGCGCGGCATCGAAAGCCAGGGCATGATCCTCATGGCGGAAGATAACGGCAAGCTCGTATTCGTGAACCCGGACGCCACCGTGGCCCCGGGAAGCGGGATCAGCTGATCGTGAGAAAATAATGTTAAAAGGCCGGCGGATTCGCCGGCCTTTTTCTGTTTACACAAGTTTTCAACCGTAAAAAATGCTAAATTCATTGCTCTAAAGCTGGAAATTATGCAAAGAAGGATCAATAAAGTTGCTGTGCTGGGCTCTGGTGTAATGGGCTCGCGGATCGCGTGCCACTTCGCCGGTGTAGGCGTGAAGGTTTTACTGCTCGATATCGTGCCGAAAGAACCGAACGACAAGGAAAAAGCCAAAGGCCTCACGCTGGAAAGCAAAGCCGTGCGCAACCGCATCGTGAACGACGCGCTCCAGGCCGCCATCAAATCCAATCCTTCCCCGCTTTATACCAAAGAAGCCGCCAATCACATCTCCACCGGCAATTTCGACGACGATATGAAATCCATCGCCGGCTGCGACTGGATCATCGAAGTGGTGGTAGAAAATCTCGATATCAAGAAAAAGGTGTTCGAACAGGTGGAGAAATTCCGTACGCCCGGCACCCTCATCACTTCCAATACTTCCGGCATTCCCATCCATCTTATGACGGAAGGGCGCAGCGAAGACTTTCAAAAACATTTCTGCGGTACGCACTTCTTCAACCCGCCCCGCTATCTCCGCCTGTTGGAAATCATCCCCACGCCGCATACAGACCCGGCCGTGACGGATTTCCTCATGCATTACGGCGACCTGTACCTCGGCAAAACCACCGTGCTGTGTAAAGACACGCCGGCGTTCATCGCCAACCGCGTGGGCGTTTTCTCCATCATGGCCATATTCCACATCATGCAGGAAATGGGGTTGGGGATCGATGAGATCGACGCACTGACGGGCCCCATCATCGGCCGGCCCAAGTCCGCCACTTTCCGCACCGCAGACGTGGTTGGCATCGACACACTCGTGAAAGTGGCCAAAGGCGTGGCCGAGAACGCGCCGAACGACGAAGCGCGCGCCATCATGGACATTCCGCCGTTCCTGCAGAAAGTGGTGGAGAATAACTGGCTCGGCGATAAAACCGGCCAGGGCTTTTACAAGAAAACGAAAGGCGAAGGCGGGAAGGAAATCCTTACCCTCAACCTTCAGACCATGGAATACGGTCCGAAGCAGCGCGCGAAATTCGCGTCCATCGACGCGGCGAAGCCCGTGGAAGACCTTAAGCAACGTATCAAAATGCTGGCAGGCGCCAGCGACAAAGCGGGCGAGTTCTACAAAAACTTCCATGCTTACCTGTTCTCCTACATTTCCCACCGCATTCCCGAAATCGCCGATGACCTCTACAAAGTGGACGACGCCATGAAAGCCGGGTTCGGATGGGAGATCGGGGCGTTCGAGACCTGGGACCTGCTCGGCGTGGAAAACGGTATTAAAACCATTAAAGACAAAGGCCGGACAGTGGCTCCCTGGGTGGAGGAAATGCTCGCTTCGGGCGCGAAAAGCTTTTACAAGATCGATGGCGGGAAGAAATTCTATTACGACCTGGCATCGAAATCCTATAAACCGGTCCCCGGCGCGGATGCGTTCATCATCCTCGAAAATATTTCCAACAACATCGTCTGGAAAAACAGCGCCTGCAACCTGTACGATTTGGGCGACGGGATTTTGTCGCTCGAGTGGAAGACCAAGATGAATACCATCGGCGGCGAGGTACTGGAAGGTGTACACAAATCCATCGACCGTGCGGAGAAAGACTTCCGCGGCCTGGTGCTCGCCAACGACGCGGCCAATTTCTCGGCCGGCGCCAACGTGGGCATGATCTTCATGTTTGCGGCGGAGCAGGAGTACGACGAGCTGGATATGGCCATCCGCCTGTTCCAGCGGAGCACGATGCGGCTGCGGTATTCTTCCATCCCGGTTGTGGTGGCGCCGCACGGGCTGACGTTGGGCGGAGGATGCGAGATGAGCCTCCATGCGGATGCGGTGCAGGCCGGTGCGGAAACGTATATCGGCCTGGTAGAACTGGGGGTGGGATTGATCCCCGGCGGCGGCGGTACCAAGGAATTTGCGCTGCGCGCGTCCGACGAATACCGGGAGGGACAGATCGAGAACCCGATTTTGCAGGACCGCTTCCTGACCATCGCGCAGGCGAAAGTGGCCACGTCGGCCGCGGAGGCGTTCGAACTGGGGATCCTGCGGCACGGAACGGATGCCGTGAGCCTCAACCACAGCCGGATCATCGCGGACGCCAAGCAGAAAGCCGTGGAACTGGCCGATGCGGGATACGTCCGGCCGATCGAGCGGACAGACATCCGGGTGCTGGGGCGTGGCGCCCTAGGCGCGATGCTCACCGGCATCAATGCCATGAAATTCGCCAACTATATTTCGGAGCACGACGGCAAGATCGCCGGGAAGCTGGCGTACGTGATGTGCGGCGGCGACCTGTCTGAGCCCGCGCTTGTCAGCGAGCAGTATCTCCTCGACCTCGAAAGGGAAGCGTTCCTCAGCCTTTGCGGCGAGCGTAAAACCCTGGAAAGGCTGCAGAGCGTGCTGAAAACGGGCAAGCCGATCCGAAACTGATTTTATATTTTCGCCATTCAAATCTGTCAACTTGGAAAACACACACATGCTATCCCTGCACCAGCTCTCCAAGCGCTATGGCCCTGTCCAGGCGTTGAAAGGCGTTTCTTTCGACGTGCCCGCGGGCAGCGTTTTCGGAGTACTGGGCCCTAACGGCAGCGGTAAAACGACGTTGCTGGGGATCGTGATGGACGTGCTGAAGGCTGATTCGGGCACTTATGCCTGGTTCGGCCAGCCGCCGCATCATTCCCTTCGCCGCCGCATCGGCACGCTGCTGGAAACACCCAATTTCTACCATTATTATTCCGCGGTCCGTAACCTGGAGATCGCCGCAGCCATTAAGCAGCGCGGGCACGACGACATCGAGCGCGTGCTGAAGATCTGTGGTCTCTGGGCCAGGAAAGATTCGAAGTTCAGTACGTTTTCGCTGGGGATGAAACAGCGCCTCGCCATTGCCAGTGCATTGCTGGGCAACCCGGAAGTCCTGCTGCTGGACGAGCCCACCAACGGCCTCGACCCTGCCGGTATCGCCGAGATCCGTGAGCTGATCCGGGAGCTGGGGCGCCAGGGCACTACCGTCATCATGGCCAGCCACCTCCTCGATGAAGTGGAGAAAGTCTGCACCCACGTGGCGATCCTGAAAATGGGGACGCTCCTCACTTCCGGGCATGTAGACGAAGTACTGGCGAGTGAAGATATGATCGAGGTGAATTCGGCCGATGGCAACAAACTGGAACAGGTGTTGAACGCCATGCCCGGCCTGCGCTCCCTGCGCCGGCATAACGGCGGTTTCCAGGCCGTTTTCGATAACGGGCAAACTGCAGAGCAGGTGAACCGTTATTGCTTTGAGCAAGGCGTCGCCCTCAACTATCTCGCATTGCGCAAAAAGAGCCTGGAAGCGCGTTTCATTGAACTGACCAATTAATCCCCCGCCATGACCGAACTTTTGAAAATAGAATGGCTGAAAGTTAAAGCCTATCGCACATTCTGGCTCCTGTCCGGACTGTTCCTCGTGATCGTGCCATTGATTTTATGGTCGTACGAGCTGATCCTGAAAAACAACAGCCAGATGGCCACTTTCCTCGGCGCGTTCAGCTTCCCGAAAGCCTGGGAAACAACCGCCTGGATCGGGAGTATGATGTACCCGATCATGGGCATCCTGCTCATCATCTTCCTGACGAACGAAAATAACTTCCGGACCAGCCGCCAGAATATCATCGACGGGTGGAGCAGAGACCAGTATATCCTGGCCAAATTCGGTGTGATGATCACCATGGCGTTGTTTATGACGCTCGTGATCACCGCATGCGCCGTATTTTTCGGATTGCGGTCTGGCAATGGAAGCCCGGGCGATGGGATGGGAATGATCTGGCTGATATTTGTACAGTCGATGGATTATCTGGCGTTGGCGATGTTCCTCGGTGTGTTCATGCGCCGTGCCGGTGTGGCGATCGCTATTTACGTGATGTATGCCTATGTATTCGAGTTTTTCATCAGCCGGCTAGTGGATTTTAAAGTGAGGGCCCATCTGGGTGCGCTTTTTCCGCTGGAATGTACCGACAGGATGATCCCCGGGGAAACAAAACTCGTGAACCAGCTGGCCTCTCAGGGGATTCAGCCGTTCGAGCAATCGACGCTGCAGCTGATCGCTATCGGGTATATTCTGTTGTTCGGCTTCCTCGCTTACCGGAGAATCAAGCGATCCGATCTTTGATCTCATCGTTAATATTCCGAACGGCCGCAGGAATTGTGGGCCGGTGCATGTACATTTGTTGATAAAAGTAAAAAGGTGAAGCAGGAAAAATTGATACTGGTGACGAACGACGACGGGATAACCGCCCCGGGCATCCGCAACCTGATCGAAGCCGTACGGCCCCTGGGGCAGGTGGTGGTGGTAGCGCCCGACAGTCCGCAGTCCGGCAAAGGCCACGCCATTACGCTGGGGTTTCCCCTCCGGCTGAATTCAGTGGATATCTTCGAGGGTATTGAGGCCTGGCAATGTTCCGGTACGCCGGTCGATTGTGTAAAGCTCGCCCGCGACAAGATCCTGGACCGTGCGCCCGATGTTTGCGTGAGCGGCATCAACCACGGTGCGAACCATTCCATCAACATTATTTATTCCGGCACCATGTCGGCAGCCATGGAAGCGGCTATCGAGGGAATTCCGTCGGTAGGGTTTTCGTTCCTGGACTATGCTTATGATGCGGATATGTCCATTCCCCGGAAGGTGGCGCATGAAGTGACGCGCAAAATGCTGGAAACCCCGCTGCCGGCGCACACCCTGTTTAACGTGAATATTCCGGCCGTTCCGGAGAAAGAATATAAAGGTATCCGTATCTGCCGGCAGGCAAACGCCAAGTGGCAGGAGGAGTTCGACGAGCGGAGAGACCCTCACGGCAAAAAATACTACTGGCTTACCGGCGCGTTCAAGAACCAGGACAGTGGCGACGATACGGACGTTTGGGCGCTCGAGAACAACTATACTTCGCTCGTGCCGGTGCAGTTCGACCTTACCAACTACCGCCTGAAACAACAACTGGAAGCCGAATGGCATTTCCGATAATCCTATGACCATGTTGAAACAAGACAAACTATCGCTGGGCATTTTGCTGGGGCTCCTGACTCCCATTATCGCCTTCCTGCTATATTATTTAGGTGTTTTTTACCCGAAAGGCCAGGGGCTGGGGGAATTCATCAAGATGTTAGGCGACAACCGGTTCCTCATCCCAAAAATCATCAGCATTTGCCTGCTGGCGAACGGGATCGTGTTTTACCTGTACACCCGCAAACGCCGCGACCTCACGGCCCGCGGGATATTCCTGATCACATTGTTATATGCAATCGTTATCTTGCTGCTTAAAATCATCTAAGAACGGGGCATGAAGTATTACATCATTGCAGGAGAGGCCTCCGGCGACCTGCACGGAAGCAACCTGATCCTTCAACTCAAAAAACAGGACCCCTCGGCCGATATCCGCTGCTGGGGCGGCGATCTCATGCAGAAAGCCGGTGCCACCGTGGTGAAGCATTACCGCGACCTGGCATTCATGGGTTTTGCCGAAGTGATCATGAACCTGCGCACCATTCTTAAAAACCTCGATTACTGTAAACAGGACATCGCCGCCTGGCAGCCCGATGTGCTCATCCTGATCGATTATCCCGGGTTTAACCTGCGCATCGCCGAATGGGCGAAACAACAGGGCATCCGGACGGTTTACTATATCAGTCCGCAGGTCTGGGCCTGGAAGGAAGGGCGGGTGAAGAAGATTCGTGAGGTGGTGGACAAAATGCTGGTGATCCTGCCGTTTGAGCAGGATTTTTATAAGAAGTGGAATTTCGAGGTGACGTATGTGGGGCATCCGCTGATCGAAGCTGTGAAGGCGGCGCAGCAGGCACCGCCGTTGCCGCCGTTTTCCGACAAACCGATCATCGCGCTGCTGCCCGGCAGCCGTAAGCAGGAAGTGTTGAAGAAGTTGCCCGTGATGCTTTCCGTAGCAAAGTATTTTCCGGAATACCAGTTCATCGTGGCACAGGCTCCCAGTCTGGACGATTCGTTCCTTCGTCAGTTTACGGATGCTTATCCGAACGTTTCCACGGTGAAGAACCAGACGTATCCATTGCTGTTGCAATCTACGGCTGCGCTGGTGACGAGCGGAACGGCCACCCTCGAAACGGCGCTCTTTGGTGTGCCGGAGGTGGTTTGTTATAAAGGGAGCCCGGTTTCGTATTTCTTCGCCAAGCGGCTGATCAAGGTGAAGTATATTTCGCTGGTGAACCTGATCATGGACAAGCTGGTGGTGAAAGAACTGATCCAGCACGACCTGACGGAAGAGAATCTCCTGAAAGAATTGACGTTGATATTGAAGGATACCGCCCGCCATCAACAGATGAAAGCCGACTACGCTACCCTTTGGACCCTTCTGGGCGATGGTACGGCGTCGGAGAAAGCTGCGGGCGAAATTGTGAAGATGGTTCACGGGAAGTGAGCTTTGTTGTGGAAAAGATGGGATGTGCGGTCGGGAGCTCCTGGTCGCATATTTTTTTTAGCGGTGGATAGAGAAAGGGGGCATTCAGAATGGCAGTTGGTACTTTAAAATGGCGGTATTGTCAGTATGAAATTGCTGACACATCATCCGCATTTTTATTGAATGCGATTACAATGGAAATGGCCATGGTTGGAAGTTTTGCGTGAGGGTTTGGGATGTGGTTGATGGAGGTTGTCGTCAAACTTCCCAATGAAAACACTTTTATCAATTTTCATTCGAAATGCAACTTATCATAGAACGCCCAATACATCCATCGAAGAAAGGCATTATGTACCCGACGCCTATTAGTGATAGTATACGATAGGGAATACCGTTAGTGTAATTAATCATAGAACGCCTTCTGTATCCATCGCAGAAAAGTCTTCCGCTCCACCAAACCGAATGTCAGTAATTGACTGGCGCCTATTAGTGATTGTAAACGATGGCGAAAACCGTTAGTGTAATGCATCAAAGAACGCTTTTACATCGATCGCAGAAAAGTCTTCCGCTCCACTAAACCGAATGTCAGTAATTGACTGGCGCCTATTAGTGATAGTATACGATGGCGAAATCCGTTAGATTAATGAATCAAAGAACGCTTTTTACATAGATCGCAGAAAAGTCTTCCGCCCCACCAAACCGAATGTCAGTAATTGACTAGCTGCCTATTATCGATAGTATACCATGGCGCTATTGGTTAATGCAAATTTTCATAAAACGCCCTATACATCCATCGCAGAAAAGCATTCCGTCCCACCGACCCGAAAGTCGGCAACTTAAAAACTACCAATTACTGATAATTTTTGCCGGAAAAATCCCCTAATGCGACTTATGAAAGAACACCCGATATAAAAGGATCAGCAGCGCAATGAGGAACATCAGGATGGAGATCCTGTTCATGCCGTGCATCAATTTCGTATTGGTGTTTAGCGGCTCCGATTTGTCGCGTTTGCGGATGTAGAGATACTGCAATATCTGGTTCCAGATGCTTTTCATGCCCCAAATATCCGAAATGCCCGCCGATTCTTCATAAACTGTTATTTTTACCCGGTATTTAACCATTTTTCAGACAGTTATGAGGAGAATTATCGGGATTTTGGGACTGGCGATCTTGTCGATGCCGGTCCTGGCGCAGCAACAACAGGAATTGGGCTCCGGCTGGGAATTCCGCCGGACGGACGAAAACATCTGGCGGCGGGCCACCGTTCCGGGGACCGTCCACACCGACCTGCTTGCCCACCGGCTCATTCCCGATCCCTTTGCCGGCGCCAACGAAAAAGGACTGCAATGGATCGATAAAAAGGACTGGGAATACCGCACCATCTTCGATATTCCGGCTTCCATGATCTCGCAGGACGCCATCGCGCTGGATTTCACCGGCCTGGATACATACGCAGACGTCTACCTCAACGATTCCCTCATCCTGCAAGCCCGGAACATGTTCGTGGGTAAACAGGTGACCATAAAAGGCATCGCCCGGGAGCGGGGAAACGCTTTACGTATCCTGTTCCACAGCCCGATCGCCTACGACATGCCGAAGTTCCTCAACGACCGGCTCGTTTACCCCGCCGGCAACGATGACAGCGATATTCCCCTCAGCGTTCATGCCCGGAAAGCGCCCTACCATTACGGATGGGACTGGGGCCCGAGGTACGTGACCAGCGGCATCTGGCGGCCTGTGTTCCTCCGTGCCTGGAACAAATTGCAGCTGAAAGACGCCTGGGTGCGCCAGCAGCAACTTTCCGATGCCGCTGCTACCCTCGATGCCACGATTACGCTGGACGTTCAGCAAGCAGGGGATTATACCGCCGTAGTACATAGCGGCAACAAGGCTTTTTCAGCACAAAAACTGCAAACATCCCTGCAGGCCGGTACTCAGACGGTTACCGTTCCGTTCTCCATTCGTCAACCGAAACGCTGGTGGCCCAATGGATTGGGGGAGGCCTATCTGTACCCGGTAACCGTTTCGATCCTCCACGGAAAAGATACCATCCAGCAAACGACCCGCCGCATCGGATTGCGAACGGTGGAAGTAGTGAATGCGCCCGATAAGGACGGTACCTCCTTTTTCGTGAAAGTAAATGGTAAACCCGTTTTCATGAAGGGTGCGAACTACATTCCGTCCGACAACTTCCTGCCGCGTGTTACCGATGAACGTTATCGCAAAATGTTCCATGATATGGAAATCAGCCATTTCAACATGGTCCGGATCTGGGGCGGCGGCATTTATGAAAACGATATTTTCTACGACCTGGCGGATGAAAAAGGGATACTGGTATGGCAGGACTTTATGTTCGCCTGCACGCTTTACCCGTCCGATCCCGCGTTCCTGGCGCAGGTGAAGGAAGAATCGGCCTACAATATCCGCAGATTGCGGAATCATCCTTCGCTGGCACTGTGGTGCGGCAACAACGAGGTTGCCGTGGCGATCAGGAACTGGGGCTGGAAAGATGGTTACGCTTATTCCGACCAGCAATGGGCCACCATGCTGAAAGGATACGAAACCCTTTTTCAGGAACTGCTGCGCGACGAAGTGAAGGCGCACGATCCCGGGAGGTTCTACTTCCCCTCGTCGCCCATTAGCAACTGGGGGCGCGCGGAAGATTTTCGACATGGAGATAACCACTACTGGGGCGTCTGGCATGGCATGGAATGGTTTGAAGCTTTTACCTCGCACGTTCCCCGGTTCATGAGCGAATTCGGTTTCCAGTCGTTCCCCGACCTGCATACCGTTCGCCGGTTCGCGGATTCTACGCAGTGGGATATCCATTCCTTCGTGATGCAATCGCACCAAAAATCTTTTACCCGCGGTAATGCGGCGATCCAGACTTATATGGACCATTATTACCATCGCCCGAAAGATTTCGCCGGATTCCTCTATATGAGCCAGGTATTGCAGGCGGAAGGGATGAAAATCGGGCTGGAAGCGCACCGCCGCAAGATGCCATTCTGCATGGGCACGCTTTACTGGCAGCTGAACGATACCTGGCCCGGGGCCTCCTGGAGCAGTATCGACTATTTCGGTCGCTGGAAGGCATTGCAATACTTCGCGCAGAAGGCGTTCACACCAGTGCTGGTAAGCTTGTCGGCCGAAGAGGGGCAAGTGAGGGCATATATCGTGAACGATCTTTGGAAAGACGAAAAAGCGAAACTGGAATTGACGTTGATGGATATGGAAGGGAAGGTGGTCCGTTCGTTTTCCGAGCCGGTCACGGCGAAGGCTAATACTTCGGAAATCGCCTGGCGGATGGAGCGGGCCGCGTTGTTGCAGGGCGCCGATCCACGGAAGGTAATATTGTATGCCAAAGTGGTAAATGAACGTCAAACCCTCTCTGAGAATGTGTTTTACTTTGTCGCACCCCGGGAACTGGAGCTTCCGGAGCCGGGCATACAACTGGAAGTGACGGAATCGGGCGGAAAGAAACGGGTGACCCTCCGCTCGCAAAAGCTGGCGAAAAACGTCTGGCTGCTGCTGGACAAAGACGACCAATCGCATTTTTCGGATAACTACTTCGATCTGTTGCCGGGCATGAGCCGTACGGTGGAGGTGGAAACAAACCTCGGACTGGAAGCGGTGCGTTCGCAATTGCAGGCCTGGCATGTTGGAAGCGTTACCAAACCATAACAGTGAACAATTAAAAACAGTGAACAAAACCATGAAGATGAAGCATTTGATATGGGCCGGCTGCCTGCTGGCGGGTATTTCCGCCCAGGCGCAGCACGAGCCATACGTGAAAGAAACGGACCCGCTGGTGCTCGAAAAACTCGAAGCATGGCAGGATTGGAAGTTCGGCCTGATGATGCACTGGGGCACCTACTCCCAGTGGGGGATCGTGGAGTCCTGGAGCCTTTGTCCTGAAGACGAAGGCTGGACCCAACGGCAACCCGCCGGCGTACCTTATTACGAGTACGTGAAGAAGTACGAAGCACTGCCCAATACTTTCAATCCCGTAAATTTCGACCCCGCAAAATGGGCCGCCGCGGCTAAAAAAGCCGGGATGAAGTACATGGTCTTCACCACCAAGCACCACGACGGCTTCAATATGTTCGATACCAAGCAGTCGGATTATAAGATTACCGCGCCCAATGTGCCTTTCAGCAAGGATCCCCGGGCAGATGTCACCAAAGAAGTCTTCAACGCTTTCCGCAAAGAAGGCATTCACATCGGAGCTTACTTCTCCAAGCCTGACTGGCATGTAGATTCCTACTGGTGGCGCTATTTCCCGCCGAAAGACCGTAACCCGAGCTACGAACTGTCCAAATACCCCGAACGCTGGAACGCTTTCAAAAAATTCACGTTCAACCAGATCCAGGAACTGATGACAGGCTATGGCAAGGTCGACATCCTTTGGCTCGATGGCGGCTGGGTGCGCCCGCTCAGCATGCATACCAAAGAATCCCTGTCGTGGAACAAAACGCCGGCACAGGACCAGGATATCGATATGCCCGGAATCGCTGCCATGGCGCGTAAGAACCAGCCAGGCCTCATTGTGGTAGACCGCAGCGTTCACGGCCCGTACGAAAACTACCGTACGCCCGAACAAACCATTCCCGACAAACCCCTCGATTATCCCTGGGAAACCTGTATGACCATGGGCGGCTCCTGGAGCTACGTACCCAACGATCAATACAAATCCACCAACACGATCATCCATAACCTGGTAGATATCGTAGCCAAAGGCGGAAACTATCTGCTCAATATCGGCCCCGGCCCCGATGGCACCTGGCACGACGAAGCCTACCGCAAGCTCGACAGCATCGGCAACTGGATGCAACTGAACGGCGATGCGATTTACGGCACCCGCTCCATTGCGCCTTACAAAGACGGAAATGTCTGCTTCACCCAAAAGCGCGATGGCGGCATTTATGCGATCTATCTGCTGAAAGAAGGTGAAAAGCTCCCCGCCGTGATCCGTTTTAACGGTTTAAAGCTTAAGAAAGGCGCGAAAATGCAACTCCTTGGCTACAAGGGTAAGTTGAGCTGGAAGGAGCAGAATGGCGCCGTGGAGATCAACATCCCGGCCGCTGCACAGCAAAAAGGTTTCCGGCATGCTGCAGCCATCAAACTGCAATAAATTATCGAACGGATTCGAATATTCGGAAAAGCGGGTTTAACGGCCCGCTTTTTCTATTTCGATTTTCTGTCCCATCGGGACATACAATGGAATTTCATACGCCTCAACGAATTCTTCCGGATTCTCTTTCCTGGGCTTCATTACTTTTATGTAGCAAAAATTCGGGCCCCGACGAGGTACAAGTCGAACCGGATTTTCATCCAGCCATTTCGTAAATGCAGCCTTTGCTGCTGCAAAGTTTTTTTCTACGGTTTCGATGTCTGCCATTTTCTATTTTATAAAAGGTGAATGAATATGATCTTTTAACCGCACGAGATAATACCTGTACATATCGGTCGCCTTCCTTTCGGATGGTATGTTTTCGACGATTGGGCGCATGTGATAATAGCCATCTCCATGCCTTGCAAATTCACCCGATCTTAACCATCTCACATACCAATCCATTCCTAACGCTTCGCAATACCTGTTGATATAAGATTCGTTCGTCAGAAATATCCGGTGATACAAGTAGGCCCGCCCCTCGGTTGATCCGTCCATGCCTACGGTAGCACCCGGGTGCCGCTGCAGGAAATGTACAATCTGCAGGAGGATCGTCGAGAACAGCCTGTTAAGATGTTCATGCCGGATCTTCGCCAGGATATTGATTGCGCCACTACTATTGACCGGGCCAAACGTTAAATTGAAAACATCAAATGCAAGACCTGTTTCATGTTGATCAAAACAGATTCTCATCACTGCGATGTCTTCATTCACCAGCTCTGCAACAAACGTAGCGCTCATCAGTTCTTCGTCGCAATCGTCACTGCATAGGTATCCTCGAAATCTATTCGGATCATAGATGGTCGATATGTGAATTCGGGTTAACAAATAATGGGGATCGATGCGAAACCGATCGTTATGCAGAGGTAAGTGATTTTTTGTTTGCCATTTTATTCAATTTAAGTGCCGGGTTTATACACCTGCTGAAAGGGAGAATAAAAAAAGGCTCACGTTAGCGAGCCATTTTTTAGGCAACACTGGCATCATCCGGCGGCAGCGAAAAGGAAGTCCGCATCAAAAGTTACAAACCGCTTCCACAAATAAAACGGTCTGCAACCGGCGGCATTCAATGCCTTTCCTGGTGCAGACCGTTTGTAAAAATGCAGCCGGACTACCGGCAGTTCATTAATCCTTCAGCCAGTTCCCGAAATTCACGGAAATGCCGGTATTGAAAGAGAAAGGCTGGAAGTAATTGTTCAGGGTCGGGCCCGCTTCCACACCGTCCGAACGCAGGGGAACGGAGGCGCGCAGCTGCCAGAACCATTTGATGTTTTTAAAGCCCACGCGCACCGTAGCCGCCGGCTCCATGAAACCGACCAGCTTGCCGTCCAGCCGCTGGAAATCCATTCTCATATTGGGATCGCCGTCCCAGGTCAGCGAACCGCTGGAAACATTGTTGAAATTCACCAGCGAAAACCGTGTGGAAACTGCGACTTCCACCACCTTGTGCGACAATCCGAACGACGGCTGGATAAAGAACTTGTGAAACTTCGTGCGAAGCCGGTAATCGTCGTACCCGCGCACGGAATCGGGCTTATACAGGTAAGATTCCTCCAATGTTCTGAACCCTCCATAGCCATAACCGCCATACACTTCGAAAACGGCTTTCTTCGAAACGCCCAGCGCCTTGGTATAACCCGCGCCCAATTCGATCAATCCGCCACGGGTATTGGGGTCTACGATCGGGTCATCGTCGACCCCATCGCCCTCCACTGTGAGCAGGCGGGAAATATATTGACCGTTGGCCATGATGGCGAAATTATCGGTCACGGCATAGGCCGCCTGCCAGTCAGACAGTGAAACGGAGGCTTTCACCTCGCCCTTTTCCTTCAGCAGGGGAACATTGATCTGATTGGGGACGTAAACGTTTCTGTTACAGGCGAATAATGCCATGGCGGGAGCCAGCAGAAACAGGTAGAATTTCTTCATACTAAAGTTGTTGTAGGTTGATCGGCTATTAAACGGATATGATACGGTTTAGGTTACAGGGCAGACGATTCGCGCGGGATCAGTTCCACTTCGAAGACGTAATTCTTCACGATCTTGATCTTTTCTTCCTTGTTGATGAGCTGGACGAGCGTTTCCACCGCCTTTTCCCCCATTTTATAACCCGATTGTTCGATAGTGGTGAGGGAAGGACTGATAATGCGGGAGGAAAGGTCGTTGGAATACCCTACCACCTTGATTTTCCCGGGGATGTCGATCCCCACTTTCCGCGCCTCCTGTATAAACGCGACGGCAGAAGCGTCGTTGGCCGCGAAAAGCCCGTCAGGCAACTCTTTTCCCGCAAAAATCTGCCGTGCCGCTTCGGCGCCCGCGTCCAGCGTGAGGTTGTGGACGTACAGCAGCGATTCGTCGTACGGGATCTTATATTTGGCCAAAGCGGCCTTATATCCTGCCAGGCGCTGCTGGTAAAGGTTGCAGGTCAGCTGGCCGGAAAAATGCGCGATCTTTTTGCATCCCTGCTTGATAAGATGCTCCGTAGCAAGGAACCCTCCCTTGAAATCGTCGCCCGTGATCGTGTAACCGGGAAAGTCCAGCGGTACGCGGTCGTAAAACACGAGCGGGATATTATTCTTTATGAACGGGGAGAAGTGGTCGATATTGGTCGTGAACATGGACGAAGCCGCCAGCAACCCGTCTACCCGCAAGGAAAAGAAGGTGTGTGCCAGCTCTTTTTCCATGGCTACCGTTTCGTCAGACTGGCCGATCACGATGCTGAATCCGTACTTGTGGGCTTCGTGCTGGATGCCGCTGATGGCGGTGCTCTGGAAATACATGCTGGTGCGGGGCACGATGAGCCCCAGGATGTTGGACCTTTTCTTGCGCAGGCTCGACGCGATCCAGTTGGGCACGTACCCCATGTTCGTGGCCGCGTCCTGCACTTTGGTGCGGGTTTCTTCGTTGATCAGCGGGTTGTTCTGCAACGCGCGCGATACCGTGGAAGCGCTGAGCCCCAACGCCTGGGCGATGTCATAGATCGTGATCTTGTTGGTGTTAGGACGTTCTTTCACGGGGTGGCAGTCAATTTAGGGCGATATTAAGAAAATTTATTGATAGGTGTATTTTTGCACCCGATGAAGAGACATATGAAACGGACTTACCGTATAGCGAAGTACGTAATTTACCGGGAAACGCTGATCGATAGCAAAGATATGGCCTGGTCTTTCCTCGGGGCCCTGCTCGGCGTGGGACTGATCGGGATGATCAATCATTTTTACCTGCCCGCGCGCGACAACCTCTTTGTGCTGGGCTCCTTCGGCGCCTCCGCCGTCCTGATTTACGGGCATACCCAAAGTCCGCTGGCCCAGCCGCGCAACGTCTTCGGCGGTCACGTGCTCAGCGCCGCCACCGGCGTCACGATAGGTTTGCTGATCTCTTCCCCCGAATGGGAGTGGCTGGCCGGCGCGCTGGCCGTGGCCTGTTCCATCGTAGTGATGCAAATGACGAAAACGGTGCATCCGCCCGGAGGCGCCACGGCCTTGCTGGCCATCGCCGGCAGCGCAAAGATCCGGGCGCTGGGGTACCTGTACGTCCTCACGCCAGTGGCCACCGGCGTGGCTTTGCTATTGATTGTGGCGTATATCGTCAACAACATCCCCGGTAATCGGAATTATCCTGCCAGGGGAAAATGGTGGTAAAAAATTCACTGCGCAGATACAATGCATACCGCATACCTAATTTTGACCCTGTACTTTTATTAGTATAGGGAAAATGACAGGACCGCCTACTCATGGGCGGTCCTTTTTTTATGCGAAAAGCCGCACCCGGTAAAGGATGCGGCTTCCGCGACTTATCAATTTTTCATCTGTGCCGGATCAGGACTTCGGGTTCAGGGCCTGGCCGATGCGCTCGGCAAGGTCCTGCAAATGGAAGCGGGTCATGGCGTCGGGCGCTCCTGCCGCTGCCGTGCGCACTTCGCCGCGGAGCGCGGTCAGTTGTGCGCGGGCAATGCTGGCCGCGTCGGATGTCATGGGGTTGGGGCTACGGCCCATCATCGGGTTCTGGGAGGCCTCAGGCTCCTTCACCAGTTTGGACAACTGCGCGATGTAGGATTTCTGGAGGTTACGACGGTAGATGTCTACAGACTTACCCGTGTAGATCTCGGAGAAGATGCCTTTTTTCAGGTCGGTAGCGTAGTCGATCGCCTTATAGGCAGCGGGGTTCACGGCTTCGTTGTTCAGCAGTTTCACAAAGGTGTTGGTGCTGAGCAGACGGGCGAGCACGCGCTCCTGCTGGCCGAGGATGAGGGTGGGGGCGTTGCCGCCTACGCGGGCCAGGATTTCCTTGTCGAGCAGCCAGTTCGGCGTGGTGAACAGCTGGGCCTGGAGGAATTTCAGGGCTTCCTGCTGGGTGGCTTTGGCAACGGGCTCGTACACGGCACCGGATTGTTCAACGGTTTTCGGCGTTTCGTAGATGCCGGCGATGTTTTTGGCAACGTGGCCGTTGTAGCGGCCGAACTGGCCCAGGAGTTCCTGGTACATGGTGGCCAGGTTGGAATAGCCTTCGTTCTCAGTGCGGGTCCAGGCCATGAGATTAGGCAGGATGCGCTGGAGGTTCTTGATGCCGTATTCGCTGGCTTTCATGGCGTTATCACCGAGGTCTTCGTTCTGGCTCCGCGGATCGTCGGGGTTCATTTCGGTACCGAACCAGTAGCGTTTGTCCTGCAGGCGGTTGATCACCCATTTGTTGAGGGTGGCTTTCTCCGTATCGGCATTGGTGCCGGGAATGGCTTTGTAACCCCATTCGATGGCCCATTTGTCGTAATAGTTGATGCGGGGATAGAGGTCGGCGCCGGAGATGCCGTCACCGGGCTGCGCCACATAGTTGAAGCGGGCGTAGTCCATGATGGAAGCGGCGTGGCCGTGCTCTTTCACCCAGTTTTTATCGCGGAGCTTTTCCACGGGGTAGGTAGAGCTGGAGCCGAAGTTGTGACGAAGGCCGAGGGTATGGCCCACTTCGTGGCTGGAAACGAAGCGGATGAGCTCGCCCATCAGCGCGTCGTCGAATTCCATTTTACGGGCACGCTCGTCGTTGGGCGCGGCCTGGATCATGTACCAGTTGCGGAGCAGGCTCATGACGTTGTGGTACCAGTTGATGTGGCTTTCCAGGATCTCTCCGGAGCGGGGATCGTGTACGTGGGGGCCGGAGGCATTGGGCACGTCTGACGGCTTGTATACGATGGCGCTGTAGCGCGCGTCTTCGAGGCTCCAGGTGGAGTCTTCGGCGCGGGTGGGGGCCATACGGGCATAAATGGCGTTTTTAAAGCCGGCCTGCTCGAAGGCGGCCTGCCAGTCGTTTACGCCCATGATGAGGTATTTACGCCATTTTTCCGGGGTAGCGGGATCGATGTAGAAAATGATGGGCTTTTTGGGCTCCACCAGTTCGCCGCGACGGAATTTTTCCATGTCTTCCGCTTTGGGCTCAAGGCGCCAGCGGGTGATCATGGACAGTCTTTTCACGCCTTGCGGATCAGCATCGTAGTCGGTGAGGCCGGTGGCGAAGTATCCGACGCGGGGGTCGAAGTAGCGGGGTTCCATGGGCACGGCAGGTAACAGTACCAGCGAGCTGTTCAGCTCCACGGTTGCGAAGCCGCCACCCATCGGAGGCATGCCCGGCATGGGGGAAGAGCCTTGCTTGGTATAGGTTTTCACCGTTTTGATCTCGAGGTTCTCGGGATACGCGCGGACGTCGTCGATGTAGGACTTGTCGCCCTGGGGAGCGCCGAGTTTCAGCGCGCTTTTAACGCTGTTGTCGAAGAAAAGGACGTCATTGTCACTGTTGATGTAATCGGTGAGATCTACTACGGAGCCTTTGCCGCTTTTGGAATACGCTTTCACGTCGAACGAAGCAACGATAGGCTGAACGTTGGAGTTCATCACTGCCACGAACATGGGCTGTGTGGAGTCTTTGGAGCGTTCCGAGAAGGAGATGCTCTTTAAGAAGATGCGGTGGTTAGGGCCTTTTTCGAAGCGGATAACGGATTCATTGATCTGGTCGCCGGCGAAGCCCATCATCTGGGCGCGGAGGCCGGCGGCGGACTTGGAGAGGCGGCTTACCACGAGGATGTCTCTGCCGAGGAGGGCATCAGGGATTTCGGCGAAGAAGCGGTCTTCCTGTTTATAGATGTTAAACAGGCCGGAGTCAGCTACTGCGTTGGCGTTGATGACTTCGGTGAACTTCTTGGGTTGCGGTTTGGGCGGTCCGGAGGGCCTTTGGGGGCCGGTGGGCCGGGCGGTCGTGTCTTTGGCCGGGGACGCGGCGGCAGGAGTTTTTTCATCTTTCTTCCTGCGCTGGGCGTGAGTGGCGGACGGCATCAGCAGGGCTGTGCACAATACGCCGGCTACGGCAGCGGCAAAGGTGCGCTGTAGTTGCATGTGCGTGGTGATTGGTTTTTGTGTGGTAAATAATAAGCGGAGACAAAAGAAGGGTAAGAAAGTCATAATAAATCGTTAAAATCCATAAAAGACAAAAAATGCAGTAAGAGCGGAAATTAAAAATCAGTAAATTGCCCGAAGGCATTCCCTGCAACGGGAGCGTTGCTGCGATGGGAATGCAGGGGGAACCATGAAAAGCGAATCGTAAGTATTTAAAATTTCTGTTGGATCATTTGGAAATTTTCTTAAATTGTGCGTCCAACTTTGAAAAAAAATCAATCGATTCCGCTGTGTCGGTAGAGCTAAGTTGGGAGAGGACAGTAAGAATAACATTATTTATTTTTTCTATCTAAGTGTTTGCTCAATTAATGTGAAGGGGAGTGGAATGCCCTATGGTGGGGCTTTTGTGAAGTGTGGTTAAATTTTTTGGGTGACACTTGTTTTTTTGAGGAAGGCTTATAACTTTGCGAATCACTGATTATAAGCGGGTTACCCGTGTGAATATTGAAATTGCGATCTGAACTTTTTAATTACTAACAAACAAACAGTTTAATTTTTAACACTAAAATTCAATCAACATGGCTGAGACTAAAACAACTGTGACTGCAGCTGCTGCCAAAACGACTTCTCATCAAGCCAAAAAATCGTCCAATTTATTTGCGATCCTGGCTGTACCCATCTGTATCGCCATCGGTTACATCTTTTACATTTTCGTATTAGGTAATCCTGCCAACTTCCAGGGTGGCAATCCTGACAACCATCCCGTAGAATCTGGTATTGGCAAATGGTTTGGTACCGTGCACAAAGGTGGCGCCATCGTTCCCATCCTGATCTCTACCCTGTTGATCTGCGTAACTTTCGTAATCGAGCGTTTCCTGTACCTGGCTAAAGCAAAGGGCAAATTCAGCGGTTCCGAACTGGTTCGTAAAGTTCAGTATCACCTGGCTAACAAGAATGTGGACGCTGCACTGGCTGAGTGCGACAAACAGAAAGGTTCCGTAGGCAACGTGCTGAAAGCCGGTCTGAAAAAGTACAAGGAAATGATCAACAACACTGAGCTGGACACAGATCAGAAGATCCTGACCATCAAAAACGAAATCGAAGAAACTACCGCGCTGGAACTGCCGATGATGGAAAAGAACCTCGTGTTCCTGTCCACTATCGCTTCCGTAGCTACCCTGCTGGGTCTGTTCGGTACCGTACTCGGGATGATCAAGGCGTTCTCCGCCATGTCTTCCAGCGGCGCTCCTGACTCCTCCGCACTGGCACTCGGTATTTCTGAGGCCCTCATCAACACGGCCCTGGGTATCGGTACCTCCGCCATCGCGATCATCATGTATAACTACTTCACTACCAATATCGACAGCATCACCTACGCTATCGACGAATCTGGCTTTACTTTGACACAGTCTTTCGCTGCCAACCACAAATAATTTCGTAAATTATTGTGGAATTTACCGCGAACTGAATCTAATTAAGTGAACCAAACAAAAGGAGTGTAAGATGCCAAAGGTAAAAATGCCAAGGAAAAGCACCCTCATCGACATGACGGCGATGTGCGACGTGGCTTTCCTGCTGCTGACCTTCTTCATGCTCGCCACCAAATTCAAACCGGACGAACCGGTTGCGGTGGTGACTCCCTCCTCCATCAATACCCAGCTGCTGCCGGACGCGGACGTGATCCTGCTGACAGTGGACAAGGACGGAAGAGTGTTTTTCAGCATGGACGGTCAGCCCAAGAGAAAACAACTCATCGAAGATCTGAATACCAACTTCAAGCTTGGCCTGGAAGATAAGGATATCCGGAACTTCATGATCGGCTCCAGCGTAGGTACGGATTTCAAAAGCCTGAAACAGGTATTGAACCTTACGGCCGACCAACGCAAGCACGGTAATGTTGAGAAAGGCATCCCCATGGATTCCACCAACAACGAGCTGGCGATCTGGATCGAGTATGCCCGTGCCGCGCAAGGGAACAACAACAAGCTGAAGTATTGCATCAAGGCCGACAACGAGACGCCCTACCCCGTGATCAAACGGGTGCTGGACACCTTCAAGGAAAAGAAAATCCAGAAACTGAACCTGGTGACCAACCTTGAGGCCAAACCGGCAGGCTCCGCGGCTGCGCTGTACGAAGAGCAAAACCAGGATAAAGCCCATTAAAAGGCCCTCCTGTCAGTAAACAACATTAAGTAACTAAAAAATATTGCTACCATGGCTGAAATGGATACCAGTAGTTCTGGTGGTGGTAAGAAGAAACACGGCGTCAAGAAGGGGAAAAAACTTTCTACCCGTGTGGACATGACTCCGATGGTGGATCTCGGGTTTCTCCTGATCACCTTCTTCATGCTTACCACGACCATGTCTAAGCCCAAGACCATGGACCTGATCATGCCCAAAGACACAGAGAAGCAGGAAGAGCAGAACAAGGTGAAAGAATCCACCGCTCTTACCATCCTGTTGGGTAAAAAAGACCAGGTTTACTACTACGAAGGGTTGGCACAGGATCCGAATGCCTCCAGCAACCCGGATTTCTTCAAAGCAACCACCTTCGCCAACACCAACGGCATCCGCGACGTCATCATCAAAAAACGTGACGAAGTGGCCCGCCTCCGGAACAGCAAGGGAGAGCCTGAAGACGTGGTTGTCATCATCAAAGCTGACGATGGCTCTACGTACAAGAACTTTGTAGATTTATTGGATGAAATGGCCATCAACCGTATCCAGCGTTATGCTACGGTGGATATCAGCGACCAGGACAAGCAATGGATCAAAACTACTGAAGCCAGCAACGGCATCCAGTAGTATGGAAAACAATCATTTTTTGCATCCATCAATAAACGTGTAACAATGGATACAGCTAAAATTCTCAAGTCCGACTTTCTTGACATCCTGTTCGAAGACAGGAACAAGAACTACGGTGCTTACGAGCTTCGCAAGAAGTACGACAAGCGCGTTCGGAACTCTATCCTGGGAACGGCTGCCATGGCGTTGCTGATTGTCGGCTCTTACTTCATCTACCTGAACCTGAAAGCAGACAATACAGACAAAAACACCAAGCCCGTCATCGAGGATATTAAACTGGAGGACGTGAAGTTGCCGGACGATCCGAAAACTCCGCCCCCGCCCCCTCCGCCGCCCGCTCCGCCCCCGCCGGTGAAGCCGTCTGTTCAGTTCACCCCTCCGGTGATCAAGAAAGACGAAGAGGTGAAAGCTGAGGAAGAACTGGTAAAACTGGAAGACATCAAAGACAAGGCCGTTTCTACCAAAACCGTAGAAGGCGATCCCAACGGTATCGACCCGGGCCTGATCAATGATTCCAAAGGTACAGGCGTGGTTGACGCGCCCCCGCCGCCCCCGAAAGAGGAGATCTTCACCTTCGTGGAGCAACCTCCGACCTTCCCCGGTGGTGACGAAGCGCTCAACAAATTCCTCAGCAACAACATCCGTTACCCCCACCTGGCCACTGAAAACGGCATCCAGGGTACCGTGTTCGTATCATTCGTGGTAGACTCGGAAGGTAACATCAAGGATGTGAAAACTGTAGGGCAAGCCAAAGGCGGCGGTCTCGAAGAAGAGGCCATCCGCGTGGTGAAGAAAATGCCGAAATGGAAACCCGGTAAGCAGAACGGACGCCAGGTATCTGTGCAGTTCAACCTGCCCATCCGCTTCACCCTCCAAGAGTAGTATTTAGTCTCAAGCTAGTAGTACATACTAAATCCCCCTGGTTTACCGGGGGGATTTTTTATTTGGGCCAGCGCCGTCGCCCCGCCGGCATGGAGATTTTCTTTAATTTCGGGCCATGATAGGAAAACTTGGCGGGCACGACGACACCATCGTGGCCATCGCAACCGCGCCGGGCGTTGGCGCCATTGCCGTGATCCGGCTGAGCGGCAAAGCGGCCGTAGCCATCACCGACCGGCTGTTCCCCTCGAAAGACCTGGCTTCGCAACCCACCCACACCCTCCATTTCGGCGGCCTCCATTTCCAGGGGCGCCTTGTGGACGAGGTGGTGGTTTCGCTTTACCGCGCGCCGAAATCTTATACCGGCGAAGAAGTGGTGGAGATTTCCTGTCATGGTTCGCCTTTCATCCAGCAGCAGATCGTGGAAGCCTGTATCGCTGAAGGCGCGCGGCTGGCGCGGCCGGGAGAGTTCACCCAGCGGGCGTTCCTCAATGGCAAGCTCGATCTCACGCAGGCCGAATCCGTCGCCGACCTGATCGCCAGCAACACAGCCGCCTCACATCAAACGGCGCTCCAGCAAATGCGCGGCGGCTTTTCGCGCGAGCTGTTCGCCCTCCGTGAGCAACTCATTAAATTTTCCGCACTCATAGAGCTTGAGCTCGATTTCAGCCAGGAAGACGTTGAATTCGCAGACCGCACCGCCCTGTATGAACTGGTAAACGAATCCATTTCGGAAGTTTCGCGGCTTATTGCTTCGTTCAAAGTGGGCAACGTTATCAAAAACGGTGTGAATACGGCGATCATTGGTCGCCCGAACGCCGGAAAATCCACCCTGCTCAACACGCTGCTCAATGAAAACCGCGCCATCGTAAGCGACATCGCCGGCACCACGCGCGACACCATCGAAGAAGTGCTCAACATCGGCGGCATCCTGTTCCGGCTCATCGATACGGCGGGCATCCGGGAGAGCAACGATGCTATTGAGAGCATCGGGGTACAGAAGTCGCTGGAGAAGATGCGCGAAGCGGGCATCGTGGTTTACCTGTTTGATGTGTCTGAGCTGACGGTGGATGATTTGCTGGAACAAGTGAAGGAGTTCGATCATGAAGGGATTTCGTACCTGTTGGTCGGCAATAAATCCGACGTGCTGGGGGCCGAAGAAGTGCGCGCCAAATTCAGTTTCATTCCCGGTATCATTTTCATTTCCGCACGCGACCATTCCCAGATCACGGAGCTGAAAGACCAGCTGGTGCACAGGGTAATGGGAGGGGCCATCAACACCGAAAATACCATTATTACGAACGTTCGCCATTACTCGGCGCTGCAGGAAGTGCTTTCATCGTTGAAGGATGTAAAGGGAGGAATGGATAACGGGCTGCCGGGGGATCTCCTCGCGCTGGACATTCGCCGGTGCCTGCATTACCTGGCGGATATTGCCGGGGAAGTGACGAATGAGGATAGGTTGGATTATATTTTTTCGAAGTTTTGTATCGGGAAGTAAGAGGCCAAAGTCCCCACTCAGTCAAGCAACCGTACATCCATATACTTCCGGTAAAAAAAATCCGCCGAAAATGAATATCAAATCAACTTCGATAACGCACTTACTTTTCAACCAGGCTCCCTGGTGAATACTACCCGGCGATTGTTGGTCCGGGAACCGCTCGCCAATGATTAAGAAGGTACCGTCCAGCTAAATTCCAATTATCCAGCGGAAGGCCTTTTTAATCGCTGCCTCCATCCACCATCCCACCCCAATCCCCCAAAAATCCGTACCTTCGCACTTTATGACACGCATCTCCACATATAATCGCTTGCAGATCATTGCAGCCTGACGCAGGCCCCAAAAGCACCCCCTTTTACCTGCGTTTGACGTCTTGAAATGATTTATTGTAACCGCTCTGCGGCGCTTTCGCGCGTCCGCAAGGCAAGAATTATGTTATCATGTCGACATTACAGTCGTACGGATGGAATGCGCATTTCATGCACCATTCCGAAACAAACCCACATCAAAACCTCGAAGCAGCCAGAGTACTGTCGATCCAGGGTTTCAAACACCTCCTCGTCACCGCCGAAGGCAACCTAAATGCCCTGCTCGCCGGGAGCCTCATCAATAGCCGCGAACCCGAATCCCTCCCCAAAACGGGCGACTGGGTACTCGTAAAACGCTACGACGAAGAAGGTATCATTATCGACATCCTGCCCCGTATCAACGAGCTCAGCCGGAAAATGCCCGGTACCCAAAGCGCCCGGCAAGTACTCGCCGCAAACATCGATGCAGCGCTGATCGTTCAGGGGCTCGACCGGGATTTCAACCTCATGCGCCTGCAACGATACCTCCAGCAGATCGCGCAATGCAATATCCGGCCGGTTGTGGTCCTCAACAAAACAGACCTGGTACCCGATCCGGAAAATTACCGGCGGCAAGTAGGCGAACTGGGATATGATTGTCCGGTTATCCTTACCAGCGCGCTGGACAACGCGCAACAAAGGACCTGGACAAACCATCACCTGCTGCCCGGGCACACTTATATTCTCCTGGGCTCGTCGGGCGTCGGGAAAAGCACACTGCTCAACAGTTTGCTGGGCTACGATCTGCAGCAAACCGGCACCACGAGCTCGGCCAACAGCAAAGGAAAACATACCACCACCACCCGGCAGCTCGTGCAGCTTCCCAACGGAAGCATGATCATCGACGTGCCGGGAATGCGTGAATTTGGCCTTACTTCGGAAGATGGGGACGAAGGCATTCATCACCCAATGATCGACGCACTCGCGCCCCAATGCCGGTTTGGGGATTGCACCCATCAGCACGAGCCCGGTTGCGCCGTCGTGAACGCCGTGGAAAACGGGGAGTTGCCGGAGATCGTTTATCGCAGCTACCAGAAGCTGCTGCGCGAACAAAACCATTTCCAGGCGAGCGAAGCGGATAAACGGCGGATGGGCAAGCAGTTCGGGAAGATCGCCAAACAGGTTTCCAAACACCGGAAAGACAGGAAGTATTAATGCAACCAACACCAAAGGGCAGGCACCCGCTTGCGCCTTGGTGTTTTTTAATCCACCACCCGCAACAGCGGCGTCCCGGCATTGCTGACAACGAACACCTTCCGGTACTCCCGCGGCGTAATACCCTGGTGGATCTTGAACTGCCGGTTGAAATAGGATACGTTATCGAACCCGCAGGCATAACAGATGTCGGTGATATTGTCGTCTTTCCCGATCAGCAGCCGCGTGGCGTGACTGATCCTGATTTCATTGACGAATTGTGAAAATGTTTTATGCGTGTTCCGTTTGAAAAAACGGCAAAACGCCGCTTCGTTCATACAGGCGAGCGATGCCGCCGTCCGGATGTCGACATCATGATGGTAATTCTCGAGCACATAGTTGAAAATAGACGACAGTTTCTCCGCGTCGCTTTCCTTGTATTGGATCTTGCGGCTGTCGTCGGTAATGATGGACCCGTCTTCCTTATTGAACTGGCATAATTCTTCCAGGATCTGCAATAGCACGATGAGGTTTTTCATCTGCTGGTTGGGCTGGAACTGGAAAAATAGCTGGTGGAGGGAAGCATGATTGTTGCCGAACTTGATGCCGTAGGCAGACCGCTGCAGGAGCTGCTTGATATTCCTCAGTTCGAGCGTCTCGAAAAAATCCTTCCCCATGAAATCCGCTTCAAACTGCACCACCACCGCATGCACGTTTTCGTTTTTCCCGACGGAAAGGTTGTCGTTGGAAAAACAATGCACCAGTCCCGGCCCGAACATAAATATCTCCCCCTCATCATAATTCACCACTTTATTGCCCACGTATACCTGTCCCGCGCTTTTCACGATCAGCGTCACTTCATATCCCCGGTGGAAATGGAAAGTGTTGGTGAAGTGCGGCTGGCAGAATTCCTTGATGGCAAAACTGGCATCCTCCGAAGTGGAAATATGTCGGTAAGAAACTTTCATGCGGCCAATTTTAGTACAATAATTGTTTTCCGGCGGCTGGAAATCGGATTTAGGTAAATATAGTATTGAAAATCGGCAAATGGTGTACTTTTATTTCAACGGTAACCTGAATAAGTTTGTAACATCAGCTTCACGAGAGGAAGTCTACCTTGCATACCGACCTGATCATCAATTTCACTTTATATACAGCCCGATATGGAACTCGCGATACACAATTGGATGCGCTCCGAGACAGTCACTACCACGATACGGAGAATTGCCGCACAAGGGTACACCCGGTTCGAAATTGCCGGAAGCCCGGAACAATACGACACCGCTGAAGTACGGAAAACTTTGAAGGAGTACGGCGTCAAATGCTGGGGATCCGTTACCCTCATGTTGGGAGAGCGGAACCTGCTCGCCCGGAACGAAGCGCAGCGCGCCGCATCCGTTCAATACGTAAAAGATGTCGTGAAAATGGTGAAGGAACTGGACGGACATATGGTTTCCGTGGTCCCCGGTACCGTTGGAAAACTCGTGCCCGACGGCCGCCCGGAGGAAGAATGGCAATGGGCCGTAGACGCCATGAAGGAAATCTACGCCTACAGTGAAGCCGCCGGGATCGTGCTGGGGATAGAGCCCATCAACCGGTTCGAAACGTATTTCATCAACCGGGCCGACCAGGCGCTGGCGCTCGCCGCTGCCGTTGGGCCCAATTGCGGCGTGTGTCTCGACACCTTCCACATGAACATCGAAGAAACGGATATGTTTGCCGCCATCCGCAGGGCCGGCAGCAAACTGGCCGGTTTCCATGTGGCCGACAATAACCGGATGGCCCCGGGAATGGGGAATCTCGACTGGCAAAAGATCGTGGGCACCCTTCGCGAAGTCGGCTACGACAAAGTGCTGTCCGTAGAATTCTGCGCCCCGCTCGACCGGACGCCAGCCAATCCTTATCCCGGCTCGATCGACGAAGCGCCGGAAAACCTTTCGCCCGAACAGGAAAAATTCCTGGTAGACCATGGCAGCTCTTCCGTTACGGAGGAATTCTATTCCATGCTCACCCGTGAATCCTATAATACCTTATCTAAACTTATCTAAAAGCGGTCAACTTCAGTAAATGAAAATCTCGAACGTAGAAGCGTTTTGGTTACGCTGCCCCATCCCGAAAGAAAAACAGCATGCCTCGGATTATGGCTTGCTGACGAATTTTGATATGACTTTGGTCGTAATTACGACAGACAGCGGGCTGCAGGGCTTCGGCGAAGCGAAAGCCGCCGTGGGCTCGTCCGGCGTATGCGCATCCATCGTCAACTGTATCGAAAACGAACTGAAACCCTTGCTGGTAGGTAAGTCTGTCAGCAACATCACCCGCCTGTGGGAAGAAATGTACAACGGCACCCGCGATCATTATGCCCTGTCGAGAGGCCGGAAGTTCCCCATCCTCGGCCGGCGCGGCCTCACCATCTCCGCCATGAGCGGGATCGATACGGCCCTGTGGGACCTGAAAGGTAAGATCCTCAACGTGCCCGTGCTCGACCTCCTCGGCGGCGCCTGCCGCGACCATATGCCCGCCTACGCAAGCGGCGGCTGGGCGGACGTCAATAACATCGGCGCACAGGTAAAAGGCTATGTGGATAAGGGCTTCAGAGGAGTGAAAATGCGGGTGGGGGTGATGGACGATAGCGTGCAGAAAAGCATCGACCGGGTAAAAGCCGCAAGGGCGGTACTCAAGCCGGACGTAAAATTGATGGTGGACGCACACGGCACATTCAGCGTGCCGGAAGCCAAACAGTTTTGCCGCGGCGTGGAAGACAGTAATATCTATTGGTTCGAAGAACCGATCAGCCCGGACAACAAGCCCGGCACCGCAGAAGTAAGGGCGGCCACCTGCATCCCTATCGCGGCCGGCGAAAGCGAATTCACCAGTTTCGACATACACGAACTTTTACAGCTCCGGGCGGTGGACGTAATCCAGCCGGATGCGGCCATCATCGGCGGCATATCGGAAGCCATGCGGGCAGGGCATCTTGCCTGTGCGCACCAGGTGGAAATGGCCCCGCATTGCTGGGGGTCCGCGTTCTCCTTTATGGCCGGGCTTACGGTGGCATTTGCCTCCCCATCCGCCACCATCATCGAATTTTCGCTGGGCGGCAACCCGATGATGTACGACCTCGTGAAAGAAAAAATTACGGTAACCAACGGCTCCATCGCCGCGCCCACAGCTCCCGGATTGGGAATGACGCCGGATTGGGATTTTGTCAGGGAATTTAAACAAGGTGTTTAAAAAAAGTAATTATGGCTAAAGCGATTAAAATCAACCACGTAACATTAATAGTGGACAACCTGGAAAAAGCAGGCGAATTCTATAAGAACGAGCTCGGCCTCGAGCCGCTGCCCGCCTTCCGGTTCGATTACCCGGTGATGTTTTTCCGGTTCAACGCCGAACAGCAATTGCATCTCTCGGAATGGGACGACCGCACTTCTTTCCGCGGCCACATCTGCGTGCAGGTAGACGATTTCAATACGATATTTTTCCGCATGAAGGAGCTCGGCGTGATCGACGTTGCCCCTTGGGGCAAGGTGCGCAAACTGCCCGATGGCGCCATGCAGATGTTCGTGAGAGACCCGGCGGGCAACCTGGTGGAACTGTCGTCCGCCCCCGGTGCACCGATCGATCCGCGTATCCTGGAAGATGAATTTTACGAAGAAGGATTATATGTTTCCGGCCGGAACGACTTCCGCGGAGACCGCTCAGACGACGCCACATTATACCATAACAAGCCATGAAGAAAAACGTAATGCTGCTGGAAACCATTGCCGACGAGGCTTTGGCCGTGCTCAAGGAACACGTGCATGTTTTTACCGGCTATGATGCCGCCAGCCAGGAATCGGTGCTGGCATCCACCGAAATCCATGCCGTGATCACGCGGGGAAAAATGAAAGTCGATGACGCGCTTATGGCCGCGTGCCCTCAACTCGAAGTGGTGGCACGCTGCGGCGTGGGGCTCGACAATGTGGACGTGGCGGCCGCTTCGGCAAGGAAGATCAGGGTGGTGAATGCACCGGGCAGCAACGCCGGCACCATCGCAGAACATACGCTGGGCCTCATGCTGATGGGGATGCGCGATCTTTTTGCTTCCATCGACCATGTGAAAAAGGAAGACTGGAACTGGCGCAACCAATACGCCGGCGATGAGCTGGGCGGCAAAACCCTGGGCATCCTCGGCATGGGCAACATCGGCAAACGCGTGGCGCGCCTGGCCGAAGCGTTCGGGTTGAACGTGGTGTACTGGAGCCGTTCGGAACAGGAACTGCCTTATAAATATTTGCCGATGCAGGAAGTACTGCAACGATCCGATATCGTCAGCCTGCATCTTCCATTGGCGAAAGGCATGGAAAATCTGATCGGGAAAGCGGAGCTGGCGATGATGAAACCAGGATCGCTGCTCATCAATACGGCAAGAGGCGCACTGATCGATCACGCAGCATTGCTGGATGCGCTCAACGAAGGTACCATCGCGGGTTTTGCCGCGGATGTACTGCCCGACGAGCCGCCGGTACAGAGCCTGTCGCTGGTGCAGCACCCCCGTGCGCTCGTGACGCCGCATTCCGCCAGCCTCACCGCCACTACGTACCGGAAAATGTGCGTTTACACCATCAACAATGTGGTAGCATTGCTGACCGGCCGCGAGCCGGAGCAGGAAAGCGTTTTCAATAGAAACTCGTTTGTATGATCATCACAAATCCCTGTTAAAATGAATACTTTTTGTTTCGGTTTATTATTGACACTAGGAGGTTTGTTCTGTACCCAGTCTCCTCAAAAGGCGAAAAAGCCGCTGGTCGTTTTCGTGTGCGGAGACCATGAATACAGTGGCGAAGCGACCCTGCCGATCCTGGCAGCGGAGCTGGAAAAGAATTACGGCATGCGGACGATCGTGCTCAAATCTTCCCCTGACCATAACAGCGAAGAAAACATCCCCGGGCTGGAAGCCTTGAAGGATGCGGACCTGGCCGTTTTTTACCTCCGCTGGCGCAGGTTGCCTGCCGATCAGCTGGCACATATCGAGGCCTACCTGAAATCCGGGAAACCGGTGATGGGCTTCCGTACTACCACCCACGCATTTAATTTCCCTGCCGGCCACGCCAGCGAAAAATGGAACGCATTCGGCGAATTTGCCCTGAACGCGCCTCCGGGCTGGGGCGGTAAAGCCAAACATACGCACTATGGCCACAGCAGCAGCACCGACGTGAGCGTGATCCCTGCGCAAGCCGCAAACCCTATACTGACGGGCGTTGCGAAAGACTGGCACGTGCGCTCCTGGCTTTATCACGTAGTGCCCGATTACCCCATCAAAGGCTCGACGTGGCTGCTGACGGGCAAAGCGGTAAACCCGGAAAGGCCGGCAGTGGAAAATCCCGTGGCCTGGACCGGCACCAACTCCTTCGGCGGAAAAGTATTCATGACCACGCTCGGTCATCCCGAAGATTTCAGGGTGGAAGCTTTCCAGCGGCTGCTGATCAATGCGGTTCATTACGAGCTTGGACTCAAGGTACCGAAGAAATGGAAAGGCAAGATCGATATCAACGTTCCTTACCGTGTAGCTAATTAGAATAAATTACCGGAGATCATGAGATTAACCACGTTTGGCGGGCTGCTGATATTTGCAGTTGCGCCGGCAATACTGCTATTGAACGCCTTCAGGGCCAAAGACCCGCCGCCGCTGACGCTCGTCAAAGGCGCGCGCATCGCCATGATCGGCAATAACCTGGGGTCGAGGATGATCCATTACGATAACCTGGAAACCGAGCTCCAGGTGCGCTTTCCAACGTATCAACTTTTTATCCGCAATATGTGCGACCCCGGAGAAACGCCGGGGTTCCGGCCGCACGCGGGCCGCACCACGCCCTGGGCTTTCCCCGGCGCGGAAAAGTTTTCGGTGGAGCGCGCCAATCTCATCAGAAGCAAAACCGATCCCGCCAAACTGATGCTGGACGAAAACGATCCCGCGGAGGGATTTTTTGAAACGCCCGATGAATGGCTCACCCGGCTCAAAACCGACGTGATCATCGCGTTCTTCGGCTACAACGAATCTTTCGCCGGAGAGGCCGGTCTGCCCAACTTCAAAGCCGAACTGGGCGCCTTCATCAAATGGACGCTCCAGCAAAAATACAACGGCACCTCCGCCCCGCAGCTCGTCGTCGTGTCCCCGATCGCTTTCGAAAATCTGTCGGACACCCGCGATCTGCCCGACGGCCGCAAAGAAAACCGCAACCTGCAATTATACGCCAACGCCATGAAAGAGGTGGCCGCGCAGCATAAAGTCCTTTTCGTGGATGCGTTCAATCCCTCCATGAAATGGTACAACGAATCCGCCGCGCCATTGACGATCGACGGCTCCCAGCTGAACGAAGCCGGTTACCGGAAACTCAGCGTGTTGCTCGCCGATCAGATTTTCGGGGAAGGGATGACGCAGGCGCAAACCGACCGGAAACTGGTGAACGACGCGGTGCTGGAAAAAAACTGGATGTGGCTGTACGATTATAAAGTCCCGAACAGCGTGCATGTGTACGGCCGGAGGTACAAGCCTTACGGGCCCGATAACTTTCCAGCGGAAATCAGGAAGGTCCGCGAGCTGACCGACATCCGCGACACCGCGATCTGGCTGGCCGCATCGAAAGGAGAGATCATGGACCTGGCGGCGGCGGATAAAAATACCACCGTGCTGCCCGACATTCAGACCAACTACACCGAAAACCGCAAAAACGGAAACCTGAAATATCTGTACGGACAGGAGGCGGAACACAGCCTGAAACTGCCACCGGGCTACAAAGCGGAGCTTTTTGCATCGGAGTCGGAATTCAGTTACCTCGCCAAGCCCGTACAGCTTTCGTTCGACAATAAAGGCCGTTTATGGGTGGCTACCATGCCCACGTATCCGCAATACAGGCCTGGCGATCCGAAGCCCAACGATAAGATCATCATCCTGGAAGATACCGACCAGGACGGAAAGGCCGATAAACAAACGGTGTTCGCGGAGGGCCTGCATTTGCCGCTGGGATTTGAAATAGCGCCGGAAGGCGTGTATGTTTCGCAGGGGATCGACCTGGTGCTGCTCAAAGACACGGATGGCGATGGAAAGGCGGACCAAAAGGAAATCCTGCTGAGCGGGTTCGACGATCATGATTCGCATCACAGCAATCATGCCTTTACGGCAGACGGTTCCGGGGCAATTTTTTCGGGCGAAGGCGTATTCCTCCGTTCCAATATCGAAACGTCGTACGGCCCGGTTTACGCCACCAACGGCGGTTTTTACCGGTTCGATCCGCGGCGCATGAAACTGGAGCGTACCGCGCAGCTGGACATTCCCAATCCCTGGGGCATTACGTTCGACGACTGGGGCCAGCCTTTCTTCGCCGAAACTTCTTCGCCCGACGTGCGCTGGATGCTCCCGGGAATGGTGATGCCGCGATATGGCCGGGCAACGCACAAATCCGAACAGCTGGTGGAACCGAAACACCTGGTGCGGCCCACTTCCGGCATCGAGTTCGTTTCCAGCCGGCATTTCCCCGACGATGTGCAGGGCGATCTGCTGATCAACAATACCATCGGGTTCCTGGGTATCAAGCAGCATACCATGGAAGACGCCGGTACCGGATACAAAAGCCATTTTCACATGGACTTGCTGCGCAGCGACGATCCGAACTTCCGGCCGGTAGACCTGGAGTTTGCGCCCGATGGCTCCCTGTACGTGGTGGATTGGCACAACGTCCTCATCGGCCACATGCAGCACAATGCCCGCGACCCCCTGCGCGACCATACCCACGGCAGGATCTATCGCGTTACCTATCCTGCCCGTTCGCTGGTGAAGCCGGCGAACATCGCCGGTGCGGGGATCGACGAGCTGCTGGAGAACCTGAAACTGCCCGAATACCGTACCCGTTACCGGACCCGCAGGGAACTGAGGGGGAGGGACGCCAAAGAGGTGATGGCGAAAGTCAAAACCTGGGCCGCCCAGCTGGATACCGCCGATGCGCGGAGGGAGCACCATTTGCTGGAGGCGCTTTGGGTGAGCCAGGGCACGGGGAAAGCAGACCCGCAGCTGTTGAAACAGGTCCTGAAAGCGAAGGATTACCACGTTCGTGCCGCGGCCGTACAGGTATTGCGGTACGCCGGGCCGGAAGTGCCCGACCAGGCCGCGCAGCTACTGGTGGCTGCCCGGGACAAAAACAGCCGTGTGCGGCTTTCGGCCATCGTGGCCGCTTCGTGGATGAAGAAGGAAACCGGGCTGCAGGTGCTCGCCGCGGCGGGCAAGTACCCCATGGACAAATGGACCGTCCACGCCTATAAAACCGCACTGGCGCATTTGAAAGGCGTGGACGTGGAAAAGGAAACTGAACCCGAAACGAAAAAGAAAACCACCCTGCAAGGGCCTGAGCTCGCGTTGTTCAACCAGGGTAAGCTCATCTATAATAAGGAAGGATATTGTAAAACCTGCCACCAGGCAGACGGGAAGGGCCTGCTGGCCGCGGGATTCCCGCCGTTATCCGGGAATGCCTGGGTGAACGGGAACGACGAGCGGCTGATCAAACTGGTGCTCAAGGGGTTGGTGGGACCCATCGAAGTGAACGGGAAAAAATACCCCGGCCAGGTACCCATGACGCCTTTCGGCGGTTTGTTAAATGATGAAGAGGTGGCAGCGGTGTTGACGTATGTCCGGAATTCGTTCGGGAACAACGGTGCCGCCATTTCCCCTGAAAAAGTAAAGAAAATTAGAAAGGCCACAGAAAATAAAAAAGATTTATATTCAACGGATCAATTACTGAAAGAACACCCTATGAAGTAATTAGGCGTTGGGCCAAATCTAAAATTCTACGTCATGAACAACAAACTGAGATTGTTTTATGGCAGTTGTTTTGCACTGATCACAACTGCATTTTCGTTCAGCATCAGGGCGGGCATTCTTCCGCAGCTGGCTGAAACTTTCCAGCTGAGCGCCACGCAACTGGGATTCATCAATTCCATGTGGTTCCTGGGTTTCCCGATTTCCATGGTGATCGGCGGGCTGTTTTATTACCAGATCGGGCCGAAGCGGATCATGACCTTCGCATTTTTCGCGCATACGCTGGGCATTCTCCTGACGATTTATTCCGGGGGATATACGGGCCTGTTGATTTCCACGCTGCTACTGGGTTTGGGGAACGGTTGCACGGAAGCGGCCTGTAACCCCATGATCGCCGACAGTTATTCCGGCAAGCAGATGAACACGCTGCTAAACCGTTTCCACATGTGGTTCCCCGGCGGAATCGTCATCGGCAGCCTCGTGAGCCTGGGCATGACGCACCTCAAACTCGGCTGGGAAGCACAAATATGGATCATCCTGTTGCCGACGCTGGTGTACGCTTTCCTGTTCTACAAACAGGAATTCCCGAAACCACAGCACCAGGAAAGCGTTTCCGTTGTAGAAAACCTGAAGGCGATGGCCACACCGCTTTTCATATTCATCGCCCTTTGCATGACGCTCACCGCCATCAGTGAATTCGGGCCGCAACAGTGGACCGGCATCATCATGGCCGCAAGCGGCGCCGAGCCCATGGTAATATTGGCGCTGGTAACGGGTTTGATGGCCGTAGGGAGATATTTCGGCGGAAGCATCGTCGGGAAATTCGACCAGACCGGCGTGTTGCTGGGATCGGCGGTATTCGCCACCATCGGCATTTACCTGTTCAGCACACAAACCGGCGGAATGGCTTATGTAGCCGCCATTTTCTTCGCGATCGGCGTATGTTATTTCTGGCCCAACATGATCGGGTTCGTTGCCGAAAAAATTCCGAAAAGCGGCGCCCTGGGCATGTCTATCGTAGGTGCGATGGGGATGTTCTCCACTTCCATGTGGAACCCCGTGATCGGCCGCTGGATCGATGAAAGCCGCGTAAAAGCCGCAGCGAACGGTTTGACGGGAGCTGAGCTGGAGCTCGCCGCCGGACAGGAAACCATGAAACTCATGATCATCTTCCCCGGGGTGTTGATCGTGCTCTTCGCATTGCTCTGGTTCTGGGTGAAACGCAAACCCGCGCAAGCTGTAGGTCAACCCGCACATTGATTTGACACACTTCATCTTCCCTAACTGGAAGATGCGGAAAAATATACAACAGGCAACGATTCGGGAGGAAGTGACTTCCCTGGTCGTTGCCTTTTTTACAAGTGGCTATCATTTCCTCAATACCCCTCGAGAGCAATGGTTCGGTGGCCATCGCGAAAATCCCGCTCAACGTGATGTTCATGCATCAGGATTACCTCAACCATTCATTTAATTACCACAACGTTTGCCGGACCAATTTCGACAAGGATGCCTTCCTGAATAATTATCACAATCAGTTGAAAGATAAGCTGGACGTGGATAAGAACATGCCGAAAGACAGCAGCCTCCAGGCCGATCGGGCCGCAATCCGGTTCCAAAGACGGCGCCGGCATCCAACCAAGTGTCAATCTTTCCATTTCAAAGCAGCTTGACTTGACATAATTAATTGATAATTAATATCATATAATTTGTTTTATTGTTGTTTGGATTGGGCAGTTTACATCCTTTTTCGGCAAAAATCCAAACGGCCCGGCAGGCGTAAAACCATCTTCATGTTTCCTTGTTATGTTTTCAGCGGCGGATTTCCCGGATTCGGTACACCTTTTGCTTCTTCTCATTAAAACAACCCATATGAAGAAATTGCCCCTCCTGTTCCTCCTGTTAGGCATTGTGCTTTTCACCACTTCGGCTTGCAAAAAGGAATATATTACGAATGAAACGGTACCCAATTTCACCGTGGTGCATACGGTTGTAGTTGCGGATTGGACCCTCAACCAGGCAGACGGCACGTATACGGCGGTCATAAAAATGCCCGAAATCGACAATGTGTCTTTCGACAACGACGGGGTAGTGGTGGCAGCAATGTTCGACAACGTCAATTACGAAGCCTTGCCGCAGGTGTATGACGGTTTCAGCTACACGTTCTTTTACTCTCCCGGCTTCCTGACCATTTCCGTCCAGGGCGCTAACGGCGGAGCGGGTTCCCGGCCCACCGGCCCGATCAAGTTCAAGATCGTGCTCGTTCCCTCGGCACAGTAATTCCCCGCCAGGCGCTGTGAGCCACAGCCGCTGCGCAGCAATCATATTCCGGCAGTATCTCGCCTCAACAGCGGATGCTGCCTTTTTTTATGCACTCCGTCACCCCTTACCAATTGCGGAAATCCCGAAAAATCGTACATTAACGAGTCCATAGCAATTTCGCATTCCTAACTATCGTATATTCTGACATGTGAACAAACGTCCGCAATTAAAATGCACGCCGGATTTACCGGGCCAAAATCAGTAAGAGCCGATTTATTTAACAAAGAGCAAATCATATCCCCGTACGCAAGCAGTTTTGTATGAAAAACACGCCTTCCAAGTATTACCTGACGGCCAAAAAGTTCTGGAAAACGGTCGTAGACATAGAGACCGACGCCGATCCCGCCACATTGCACCAGCAGATCGAAATCCATAAAAAACTCCTCAACGTGTTCCAGGCCGGGAACTACTTCCATTTTGTTTTTAATATGTATACGGGGGAAACAGACCTCATGAGCCCCGCCGTTACCACCATGTTGGGGTACGCACCTGAAGAAATGTCGATTTCGTTCCTGATGGATTGCATCCACCCGGACGATAAGCCCTATTTCCTCAATTTCGAGCACAAAGTCGTCGAATTCTTCAAAGGCCTTCCGTTCGAAAAAATCCACTGCTACAAGGTGCAGTACGATTTCCGGATCAAGGCCAAAGACGGGCGGTACGTCCGCCTGCTGCACCAGGCCGTTCAAATCGATTTCGACGAACAGAATTTCTACCGCACGCTTTGCCTGGAAACAGACATCTCCCACATCAAGCCCGAAGGCAAGCCCTGCTTCTCCCTCATCGGCCTCGATGGCGAACCCTCTTACTACAATATCCAGGACGCGCAGGTGTTCACCAAGTCGTTTGACCGGTTCACCAAACAGGAAAGGGTCATTCTCAAAGGGATCGTGGAAGGAAAATCCAGCAAAATGCTCGCAGATGAGCTTTGCATCAGCCTCAACACCGTCAACGTTCACCGGAAAAACATCCTGCGGAAAGCGGAAGTCAACACGCCGCTCGAGCTGGTTACCAAAGCCATCGGAGAAGGTTGGGTTTGATATAAAATAACTAGCGGTAGGTATTTTTTCGTTTTTCCGAAGCCGGTAGCTTTGTCAGCAAGAATGCACCTTACCATGAAAAGTCGCCTACTGCTCGTTGCACTTGTATTGCAAGCCACCGCCTCGTTCGGTCAACTCAGCGTTTACCATTGCTCCGAAACCAATGAAATCGGATGGAGCGTCGGACTGGAAAATCCCCCGCGCGACAATAACGCCTATCAGCATTGTAAAGAGCGGGGCGGGAAATTCCCGGTGTTGATGCTCACCAACAACGGCCCCGGTTATTTTGCCATCGTGGGCGGGCAGAACGACCAGGGGAAAAGGGTCTTTGGCGCTGCCGCCGGCTTCGATTCTGACGAGTCCGCGCTGCGGGAAGCCCGGTCGCAGGCCATGTTCAGGGGCGGACAGGAAAAAACGCTCTATACCATCGCTTCCGGCAGCAGGTCGAGGCCCAAAACGAACAATCCCACGTCCACCACCCAACCCGCCCCGAAACCCGACTGGAACGAGTGGCGTAACACCGCTTGCGCCAATCTCCAATACCGGAATAAAACATTGGAAGGGTACGACTGGAATTACCAGGTCCATATGTACTTCCAGGTCAAATCGAATTTTAAAGTGCCGGTAACTTTTGTGTTCGGGTTGTACGACAAAAACGGCAAGATGCATTTCGGCGACGTGCACACCCTCCGGCCCGGCGAGCAGCAGGAGTTCGTCCATAAAATGAGCGGCCGCATCATCGAAAGCATCCGCATTACCGAAGTGAAGAACGCGCAAACGGGCAGAAGCCTATCCTGCGACGACGATGGCACGAAGAATCCCGGCGAGTCTGAAAGGGATTTGATGCTGGAGATCAATGGCTACGCCGTCAAGATCCCGGACGACAACCCCAGGAAAAAACATTATCTCCAGGACATCGAATATGCCCGGAAGGATACGAAAATCACCGAAGAAGGATATATCAACGTCCTGATACGGGCGCGCGACGGGCTCAAACAGCTCCATGAATCCATCAAGAAAACCCAAGACTGGCAGAACAACGCCAATGCGCAACACGCACGCTTCAACGAAGAACAAAAACAGAAAGCGGAAGAACAGCGCCTGGCCGAAGAGCAGCGCAAACAGGAAGAACAGGAACGGAAGATGGCCTCGGAAAAGGCCGCATTCGACGATAAAATGCAGAAGGGCGACGCGGCGATGAATAACCGGAATTACCCCGCCGCGATGAGTTATTACCAGGCTGCCCAGAACAGCACCACAGACGCCAACGACCGCGCAAGGGCCGCCAACAGCTACAACGCGGCTTTGGAGGCGAAGAAGACGGCCGACCGCGAAGTGCGGGTGGAGCAGGCGAACATCCGGGACAAGGACGAGAATATCGCTTATGGCAGCATGGCCACCGCTGCCGCCGGCGCCATGGCCTTCCTGAAGGATGGGTACAGTGGAAAGGGCTTTGCCGGGAAATTCCTGTTGGGATTGGGGTACGAGCATTCGCCGATCCTGAGCAACGGCACCGGCGAATTTGCCGCCGCGAAATCCTGGATCGAGGAGCGCAATCTGCTGACGTTCCACACGGGCTTCTCGTTGGGCGTGCTGAACAATAAACCTGTATCGATTTACCTGAAACCGGAAATGAACCTGGGCATGAGCGCGCTGGTATCTGGCGTGAGCGGCGGGTATTTCAGTTACGGAGGGGCCGCGGTACTGCAGCTGGCGGTGAAGCCCCACGCGAAATTCAGCGTCTTCGGCGAAGGCGGCTGGATGCGCTACAGCGGCACGTTCAAGTACGATGCCGATGCGCAGAACAATACGGCTACAGACGATGTGCGGGAAGGGAATATGTCGTTCAGCAAGTTGCGGTATGGCGGCGGGTTTATGCTGCGGTGGATCGATAAAGGGCAGGGGAAAGAAACGTACCTCCGGCCGGGGGCTTTCTATGAAAAGCCGTCGTTTTTCACAAGCGCCGTGAAGCCGGTTTTAAGCATGAACCTCCAGGTCAATGTTTACAGCGCCATCCTGCTCGACTTTACCTATACGCCCAAAACGTTCATCCCCGGAGAATTGCATTACCCTTCCACCCTCGAAAGGAAGGATGTGAACTATTTCGCGGTGAAGATCATCCGCCAGGGCCGACTGAACTGATTTTGCGCTTAACCGAAAACACTTGCACCATGAAATCTTACCTTATATTATCCGCATTCGTTGCCTTATTTACCGTTTCCTGTTCGGAGGAATCGCAGATCGAAGGGCTCATCGCCACAAAACCTACCGTGGTGGCGCTGAACGCCGAGGTCGGAAAAGGACAGGAGAAAACCGTAACCATGACGGTCAACGGTTCCGCCTGCAACCTGTTCGTCAAGAATATGTTCGCCGTTTCCGGTTCCACGGAATACCGGAATTGCCTGTTAGCCCTGCAAAACGGCGCGGGGACGTTTTCCCACAAATACGTCAACTCCACTTCCTACATCAAAAAATCGGATATGGGAACGCAGGTAACGGGCGCCATCTTCATCCCCGAAACGCCTACGGGCTTTTTGTTCTCCACCACCAATCCCGTAAGCACCGGCAATTATACCTATTACGAATCTGCCGTCAAATTCAATGAAACGGCTTATATACCGGTTAAATTCACGCTGAACAGCAGCGCGCCCGTATTTGGATACCTGGTGGTGACGCCGGCGCCAGATAAACTGGTCATCAGTAAAGTGGTGTATAACGTGGTGGGAGAAGTGTCGGCGGGGAAAGAATAGGGGGCAACCGGAGCGCGTCTTCGTTCATTTCACTTTTCATAAAAAGAAAAGAGCGGCACATCGGCCGCTCTTTTCGTTACCGGGAAACCGGGCATTATTTTTTCCGGAAAGCGGCGTCCAGCGAGAAGCGCCCGCTTCCGAGCACGAAAATCACAACGCTCAGGAGCAGGTAGGCGAAAGCCAGTTCCTTGGTCTGGAAAGGATCTTTGGCGTGCGCGATGAAAAATGCAACGATCATGGTGATGAAGATCGGGATGATCGACAGGCGGGTAAAGAGCCCGAGCACCACGAAGATCCCGCAGAAAAACTCCGCGAAGATCACCAGGATCACTGTGGGTTTCACACCGATGCCGATGATGTCGGTAAACATCTGCAGCATGGTTTCGTAGTTAGCCAGCTTGCCGTAGCCGTGATAGATGAAAAGTCCACCAACGATAAGGCGCAATAAAAGCGCGGCAAGGTCGGTACTGAGCGGTTGTGTGCTGAGGATACTGTTTTTCATAAAGATGCTCGCATTTAGGTTGAGTACACATCAAAAGTAAGTAGAATATTTATTTCTTTCGCTGTCATTCCAAAAATTTCATTTTCAGCCATAATCCACCTACAGGATAATTTCATGGCGCTGCGTTTCCCGTCCCTTCCCGCGAATTTCCCCGGAATCGGTACGAATATCAATCCGGCGATCACGAATATACAAGCGCGCCGATTCGGCGGTCGTTAATCCCGATTTTTACTGCCGGAAAGCATTTCCACCCGCAGCAATCCGGTCATCCTCTATTCCGAATACACATTTGTTAACAATTAAATCAAAAAGAATGAAACGTTTATTTCTCGCTACTTTCTGCCTCGCACTGGGCGCAGGCGCATTTGCAGCCGATGCTAAAACCGCGAAACCGGCTACCGGAAAAGTAACGGTAAAAACCGCCAATAACAACGACATCGTGGTGAGCACGAAAAAACAGGAAGTGGGCCAGTTCCGCATCCAGCGCCAGATCCTGACGCAGGACCTCTGCGGTAACCACATCATCGTGTACGTATCCGGCCCGAACAATTCCACCTGGCTGTCTATGTACGATTGTGCTATTACTTACGTATCCCAGCACCTGGATTCCAACGGTTGCTTCAACGGGTAATTTCCATTAGACATGAGGTGATCCGAGCCAGACCCCAAAGCCGGCGACCCCGGTATTTCAATATCCAGGCTTACACCAAAGGGCAATCCACCGGGTTGCCCTTTTTGATTGCCCATACCCGGACGCCCGCTGTCCACATTCGGACGGTTAGGTGAAATAATCGTATTGAAAATCAATTCGTTATCGTCTGGCCTGATTCCTGCGGCCCTGGTTCCCCAGAAATCCCCCGCATATGCAGTATAACCAGATCAGGATCGCCTGCAGGAACCTCTGGAAAGATAAATCCTATAGCAGTCTCAACATCGCCGGGCTCGCACTGGCCGTTACCGTATTCCTGTTTATCCTTCATTACGTAAGGCTGGAATATAGCTATGAAAACGTGCATTCGAAAGCCGACGGAATTTACCGCATAACGCTCGATATGTACAACGGAGGGGAGTTCGTGGTGACGGATTGCGAAACGTACCCCGTGCTGGGCCCCCGGCTCCTGCGCGATTTTCCTGAAGTGAAAAGTTATGTGCGCGTGGAGCATGTCGGTAATACCGAAGTGGGCGTGGGCAGCGAAGGGCATATCGTGAAAAGGGTGTTTGCGGCGGATTCGCAGTATTTTTCCATGTTCGACATCGAATTCGTTCAGGGCGTGAAGGCACGCGCGCTGACGGGGCCGAACGAGGCCGTGATCAGTGCATCTACCGCGGCGCAGCTTTTCGGCGGGAAAGACGCCCTGGGCCAGGTGATCACCATCGCCCGGCAACCGCTCACCATCACCGGGGTATTTAAAGACATCCCCGAAAATACCCACCTCAAATTCGATATGCTCCTGCCTTTCCAGCGCGTCACCAAAACCGATCCTGCGCTGGACCAGTGGAACAATAATAATAACTACACATATGTGGAACTGGAGAAAGGCGCTTCGCTGGAGGGTTTCAACCAAAAGTTGTACCGCCTGTCGAAAGAGCGGCTGCGCAGCGAAGTCCTCGTTGCCGCCCCGATCCGCGACATCCACCTCCATTCCACCCGCAGCTACGAGCCCGAACCGCCGGGCAGCATCGATACCGTGAATTTCATGCTGGTCATCGGCATCCTGATCCTGCTGATAGGCGCCATCAACTACGTCAACCTTTCTACCGCCCGCGCGTCGGAACGCTGGAAGGAAGCCGGCATACGGAAAGTAATGGGCGCCTCGCGGGGCGCGCTCATCCGCCAGTTCCTCCTGGAATCCATGATCATCAACCTCGCGGCGTTCCTGCTGGCGTTGGTCATGATCGTGGTATTAACACCGGTATATCTTCAACTGGTCGATAAGCCCATGCACCTGTCGGTCATCGGCGCGCCGGGTTTCTGGTGGCTTTGCGGCATACTGTTCGCCGTCAACTGCCTCCTTTCCGGTTTGCAGCCCGCTTTCATGATGTCTGCCGTAAAGCCGGTTTCGGTGTTGGCGAGAACGACGGGGCGGGGCGGCGTGAAGGGCGGCGCTTTGCGGAAAGTATTGGTGGTGGCGCAGTTTACGGTAGCGGTGGTCGTTATTTCTTTTATCCTGATCATCCATCGCCAGTTGCGCTTCATGCGGGAACAGGATAAAGGCGTGAAGCTGGAACAGGTACTTGTGGTCAAAGATCTGCCCGACGGTACGGTCGACTCCCTCCGCCAGAGCCGCCAGCTGGCCATGCGGGAATCCCTGCTCCAATTGCCCGGCGTCAAGGAAGTGGCGCGCTCCTATTCGCTGCCCGGCTCGGACGTGAACGATGTCAATACCACCAATAACGTCCACCGCGAAGGCGCGCCCCAGAACGGCTACAACTTTTACAACTACCCGGTAGATCCGTATTTCGTGCCGCTGATGGGCATCGAGGTGATCGCGGGAAGGAATTTTTATGAAACCGGCGGTAGTGACCGCGACGTTTTGCTCAACGAAGAAGCCGTTCGGGTATTGGGTTTCGCATCTGCGGAAAAAGCGATCGGCGGGAGAATATCCTATCTCGGAGGAACGCAGGTGGTGGGCGTACTGAAGAATTTCGCGCAGCGATCGGTGAAAGACGCCGCCGTTCCCATGATCATTTCCAGCCATGCGCAGTTCTCGCAATATATTTCCGTGCGGTTGCAGACGGATAAAGCCGCCGGAACCATCGCAGCGGTGGAGAAAATCTGGCGCGCGCATCAACCCGGGCGGGCATTCGATTACTTTTTCCTCGATCAGCAATACGACCAGCAATTCCGTGCAGACCAACGTTTCGGGTCGATCGTGGGCGTTTTCACCGCATTCACCGTTTTTATCACCTGTCTGGGTTTACTGGGCCTCACGGCGCATAGCATCGCGCGGCGCACGCGGGAGATCGGGATCCGCAAGGTACTTGGCGCTAGTGCCGCCGAAATCGTGCGCCTCTTCGCGAAAGATTATGTAAAACTCGCGGCTATGGCCATGCTGGCAGGTTTGCCCCTGGCTGCCTGGCTGGGGCACCGCTGGCTGCAGGATTTCGCGGTGCGGGCACAAATGCCCTGGTGGATTTACACACTCGCCGGAAGCTCGATCCTGGTAGTGGCCCTCGTAACCGTAGGGCTCCAATCCGTTCGCGCGGCGCTCGTGAACCCGGTAAAAAGTTTGGGGGAATAAGGGATCAGAACCCAAAAAAATACTTCACCATCAACGTTCTGCCGCGCAACGGCATTTCCAGGATGGATAACTGGTTGGCCGTGGTCACGATCTGCCGGTATTTTTCCTGCCCCAGTAAATTAATCCCGCTCAACTCGAACGTGCTTTTCCATTTCAGAACGGCGAATCGCGCCTGCACATCGAGGAAATGCTGGCGGATACCGGATTGTCCGGACGGGTGGTAAGAGGTAAATTGATACGCCGGCGTGATGGAAAGCCTCCCGGTCAGCTGTTGCTGCCATTCCGCCTTCGCCTTCACCGATTCCGTGATATTGGGCGCTGCAAAGCCTTTTCGTGGCTGCAGCCGGTACTCCTGTTTGCCCGCTTCCCCAGACACCGAGATCTTCGCGCCGAAAGGCAGTTTCTTTTGCAGGGCCATGCTCAAACTGAATTGATGGGAGTGGAAGGGCGATATGTCGCCGTTATACCACATGTTCCCGGTTTGCAGGCTGCCCTTAGCGGCGGCCGACAACTGAAGCGACAAGGCGAAGATGTATTTCGAATAATTCCCGCCGGCGGAATACTTCGATTGACGGTTGTCGTAATTCATGGCCGTGATGCGTGTGATGCCGCTATCTACCGTGTAAGCCTGCAGGAAATTCTGCCGGGTCTGTTCCGCCGAAACCGTGATCTGCCAAAACATCATCTGGATGGGCTTGCGGAAAGAGAATCGGCCCATCGCGGAATGGACACCCGTTTTGGGAAGCGGTGCCGCGTTGGCGTTGAATTGCCGGTAATTGACGAGGATAGTCCCGGGATAAATATCGTTGACGTGCCCGAACGAGGTTTGTCCGCCGTACCGGATCTGCAATTCACCATATCTGCCCAGGTTCTTTCTGAATTCGAGCGTGGGGTTCAACAGGAAGTACTCCTGCCTGCGGGCCCCGCTTTCTCCCTGCAAGCCATACCCGATGAAATGCATTGCCGGCTTCGCTTCCGCAACGATCACGCCCCGCGGCAGCATCCAGGTGGCGTTGGCGCTGGCGAATAATCCCAGGTTTTCGAAGGTGACGTTGTTGGAGAACCGGTCTCCCGCGCTGGTGAGCTTCCCGGCGCTGTCCGTCACCTGGAGGCCGGAGCGGAGATGGTTCCTTTCATAATTGCCCCCCGCGGAAAACGACCACACCATTCGCCCCCGCCTGATCCTGAACGCGGTGTACTGATGCACGTAAACCTGCTCCGTCCGCACGCGTTGGCCGAGTTGCAGAAAGTCGACGCTGTCGTTAACCAGGTTTTCATGAAGCCCCGGGAGGATGTACAGATTTTCTTCCACATGATCGTATTGCAACACCGAATTGTATTGCAGCAAATGCTTGCCGCCGAGTGCTTTCACGATCTGCGTTTCGTTGCCCGCGCCTTGCTGGCGGAAGGGCAGGCGCTGCTGCATGAACTGGCCGTTCTGCCAGGCGTCTCCCCGTTCGGTGGCGCTGGGGATTTTCAATTGGGTGGAAGATTTCACGAAAGCGCCGGTACTGTTTTTCTCGAATTGCGCCTGCACCTGCCATTCGCGGTGGCGGTCTGTGTTGAACTGGGATTCGTGGTAGCCGATGGTGTCTCCCTGCGGCAGAAAATACTGTACCGACTGCGAAAACTGGTATCTGCGCTTCAGGTCGAGGGCGGAAAGGTTCAGGCGGAGCGCCCATTCTGCCGGGAGCTTGAACAATGCGTTGGCGTTGACGGCGTGATCGGTGTTGCGGAGATAATAATTCTCGTCTACGGCAGGCAGGTTGTCGCCCGTCATGGAAAGATAGGCGTGGGGTTGCGGGGGCGGCGTGGCGCCGTTGGCGGAAGAAACCCCGAGGTCGGCGGTTTCCCGCTGCAGGTTACTGCCCGCGTTGTTGGATTTCACATAGTTAATGCTCTTGACGCGTTGCTGCAGGATCAGGTTGCTGAAGGAAAGGAGGTAAACGTCGTTCCCGGCGCCCGCTTCGCCGGTATTGATCGTAGTGGCGCGGGCTTTGGCAGACAGGCGGAGGTTGAGGGAAACATTGTCTGCCGGAACGTATCCGCTCAGGACTTTCACCGGTTGATCGCGTTCCAGCACCTGCACCTGCTCCACCGCATCTACCGGTACGTTGTTCGTAGCGATGCCGTAGCGCCCGTTGAGGAGGTTTTCTCCGTCGATATAGACATTCGAAATGCGTTTGCCGTTGTAGCTGATCGTGCCCTTTTCGTCCACTTCGATCCCGGGCAGCCGGGCGATCAGGTCGCCGATCACCCGGTCGTTCTTGTCTTTGAAAGCGGCTACCCGATAATTCAGCGTATCGCCGGAAGCCTGGATGCCGGTTTTTGATTTTACGGTAACCTCCGCCAGCGCGGTAGGTAGCGGGGAAAGGGTAACGAGGAACGGAGACCTGCCGCTGGAAATGGTTTGGATGAAAGGCCGGAAGCCCAGGGCGGTCACCTTGAGCGACAGTCCGTCGCCCGGGGAAGGGATTTTACAGTCGAAGGCGCCGTTGGCATCCGTTTTCGTAAAATGGACGCCGGCGCCGGATGCGTTGACGATCGTCACGGAAGCTGCCGCGATTGGCCGGCCGGTACTGTCTTTCACCATGCCGTTCACCGGGGAGGCGTTTTGCGCCAGGGTTTGCAGGACTAAGGAAAGCAGGGGCAATATCAGCAACAGCGGTTTCGTGCGCAATCCGGTATTTTTATTTGGTTAATGGGAGCTCGAGGGGATAATTGAACCGGGGCTTGTTATTGGGCGCGTTCAGCTGCTGGCCGTTCACCGTTGCGCTTTCGACCCGAATATCGTCGGTGCTTCCGGCATTGGCCGAGAGCCCTTCGCGGTAGGCGGCTTCCATCCGGAGAAAAGCGGTGTTGGTGGTACTGGTGGCGTCTGCCGGCGGTTCGAGCGAAACCCCGGCAGGCAGCGCGGCGTCCGTTTCGATACGGGTGCAGGTGAAGCGGATGCGGTTGGCGTTATCGTTTGCTTCGAGGATGAGGCCGGGCAGGCCGTGCAGTTTCCACGGGCCGAAGCTGGCGGGAACGTCGGTCGTGAACCAGGCGGTATAGGTTCTGCCTTTCACGGTGCCGGTGGCTTTCTGGCAGGTGTGGCCAAGGATTTGTTTCGTTTCGGTAGTAATTTGCCAGTCGGTTTTTTCGAAGGGTTCTTTAATGAGGTAATTCGCCTGGCGGAAATTCCGGTTAACCAGCAGGGCTTGCCCGTTGATGTAGATGGATTCTTCGGTGACCGGCCTCCAGGCGCCCATGTTCACCGTGGAACTGTTGGTGCGCTCGGCTTCCTCGAAGGCCGCGCGGTGCGCGGAATCTTGCCGGCGCTTGGTGGCGCTGAAGTACACGCTCTGCTCCGGCCCGAACGCCAGCTGGAAATCTTCTTCCCAGATGCGTGAGGGGCGTATGGTGTCGCGCACATGCGAGAAATGATAGTATGCAATGCCGGCGCGCCCTTCAAGCGGTGAATCGTCTTGCTGGCGGAAGGAGAACAGTGCGGAAAGCAGCAGCGCAGGTAAGAGGTATTTAAATAATGAAGTCATATTCAAATCTCGCCCCCAATCGCAGCCCCGGCAACGGCAAACCGATATCCGGCGGATTGAAATCCATATTCGAAGCTTTTCGGCCCATATTTGAACCAGGCGGAACTCCCCGGCGCAGGAATCCGGCGAAAAACGGCGGATTTGGACCGGAACCCCGCGGATATGGAACCGGCACCCCGCATATCCCCCCTGATAGGTACATTTATATTGTTATGCGATCTAACCGTTCCGCATATAGGGAACGGATCGTATTTTTATGTTTTTAGCTGAGCAAATTTTTGAAGATGAATGTAAGACCGGCATTGGCTGTCTTCGGGATAATCGCCTTGTTCATGACCGCATCCTGCGGAGAGCGGACCGCGCAGCGGAAAGCCCCGCAGCCGGCCGCGGTACCGGAAGACAAGGATTACCTTTCTCTCGTTATCGGTATGGACACACTCGCGTCTGACCCATTCTGGAAAGTAGTTTTCCGGGAGGATAGTCTCCTGTCCAAACGGCCAGACAGTACCGCCAACCCGTTTTTTCACTATTTCCGCGGGCGCCGGCTTTTCAAGCAGGAATTCCGCGACAGCGCCATGGCCCAATTCGCCAAAATGAAAGGGAACGGGGCGGATGACGATATTTCCCTGCTCCGGGACCACACCATCCTCGACTATGAAAGCCGCGGCGGCATGATGGTGGAAGCGGAACTGATGCAGAAAATCCTGGCGGCGATGAAGAAAGCCGAGCGCCTCCACAGTCCGCTCACTTTCAGGTTCTACGACCTCATGGCCAAAGCGTATTATCAGAATGGGAACGAAAGCGAATCCCTCGAATACGCCGAGCGCCATTTCAAATCGCATCCCTACAATAGCCATCCCGTGATCATGCAGCGGCACTACGACGTGTCGTTCCTGCTCGCGTACCGGATGGACGATTTCGATAAAATGATGCTGTACAACGCGCTGTCCCGCAAACTGGCGCTCCACATCGGCGACAGCCTGGCCATCGTGCGCACGTACGACAGCGAAGCGCAGGTGCTCAGCAAGCGGGGGGAATTCGCCAAATCGCTCGCCTGCAGCAGGATTTATGTGGATTTCCTCGAAAGGACGGGCCGATCCCACGAGGTCGCATACAACAACCTCGCCACCAGCTTCAATCACAATGGCCAGCCCGATTCCGCCATCCTGTATTACAACAAAGCCATGGCCATGGCAAAAGCGATGAACAACAGCCGGCAGACGCCGTTGTATTATAAAGGTCTCGTGGAAGCTTACAGGATGAAGGGCGATATGAAGAATGCGGTAATGGCCCTGGATTCGGCGTATGGCATCGAGGTGCGCAATCTTAAAAAGATCGAAGCGGTCAAGTTTGCCGAGATCCACGAAAAATACGAAACCGAGAAAAAAGACCGCAACATCGCCGAGCTGAGCAGCCGCAACGCCCTCAACGAAAGCGTCATCCGCCAGCAAAGATGGATCCTCGGCCTGGGGACCGTCGCGTTCCTCGGCGGCATCGGGTTCCTGTTTTTCCTCTACCGGCAAACCAAGCTGACCGAAAGAAATAAACGCCTCGAGTCGGAAAACCACCGGCTCATCATGGAGCAAAAATTACTGCAGGCCCAGCTGAACCCGCATTTCATTTTCAATTCCATCGCCAACCTGCAAAGCCTCGTGGCTTCCGGCGATACCCGGGAATCCGTCCGCTACCTGAGTGTTTTCTCCGGCCTCCTGCGCAATGTGCTGGAACAAAGCCGGAAAGATTTCATTTCGCTCGAAGAAGAGATTTTTTCACTGGAAAACTACCTGCAACTGCAACAAATGCGGTATCCGGGGCTGTTTGAATATAAAGTGGAACTGGCGGAAGGCACCTGCCCGGAAGAACTGCTCATCCCGCCTATGATCATTCAACCGTTCGTGGAAAATTCGATCGAGCACGGGTTCCGGAATATTCAATACAAAGGGATGCTGACGATCGGGTTCGCGCTGCGCGACGGTAAACTGAACATCACCGTGAACGACAACGGAAAAGGCATCACCGAAAAAAGCCCCGGCGAACAGAAGAAACAGTCGCTCGCCCAAACCATTCTGAAAGAACGGTTCCAGGCGCTGTTCACGACAGATTGCCAGCGGGCGCGGTTCGATGTGGAAAATAAGTCAGATGCCGGCGGGCGCGGCGTTTCGGTCCACATCCTCATTCCCGAGATCAGGGACTAAATCCAACCACCATGCGCATGAAATTGTACATACTCGAAGATGAAGTCCGCATTCTGCAACACCTTCTGCAGGTGGTGCAGAAAAACCCGAATGTCCAGGTAGTGGGCCATGCGGCGGATAATGCCACCGCGGCGAAGGAAATTCCCGCGCTGAAGCCCGACATCATTCTAGCCGACATCCGGCTGAAAGACGGGGATAGTTTCCGCCTTTTCCACGAGATCGGCGACACCGGTTTCCAGGTGATCTTCCTGACGGCATACGACCAGTACGCCATCCAGGCGCTGAACATGGGGGCTTTCGGGTATTTGCTCAAACCGATCGATGAAAATGCGCTGTCTGCCATGCTGGACAAATGTTCCCAGCACCGCCAGCAGGAGCAGTTCGACCGCCAGCAGCTGGAGATCGCGCGGCAGCATTACGGGGCGCAGGGGGCGGGGAATGTGAAGCGGCTGGCGCTGAAGCGGGTGGAGTATATGGAGATCGTGTCGGTGGAAGATATCATGTATTGCAAGAGCGACAAGGGTTACACGACTTTCTACCTGACCGGCAAGCGGGAAATCCTCGTGTCGAAGGGGTTGATCGAATATGAAAGTATCCTGGGGCCGGCGGGTTTTTTACGCTGCCATCAATCCTGGCTCGTCAATTTTCAGTTCGTGAAAAAGTATTACCGCGAAGGGTATCTGCAGATGGAAAACAACGAGCAGATCCCCGTGAGCAGCCGCAAGCGGGAGGAAGTGCTGAAGTTTTTGGAGAATATTTCGTAAGTCTTGTCCTGAAATAAAAAAGGCCCGCCGTAAAAAGCGGGCCTTTTCATTATCGTTCGTTGGGTTATTTCGAAAGGAAATTCCCTGGCAGCCGCATGCCCTGCTCATCGTTCAGCACTTTTTCCATAGCGTTTTGCAGCGGTTTGGGAATGGAATTTTTGATTTCGGGGGACAGCTGTTGCAGCAGTTCGTGGAAATCATCGTCTTCATCGTAATAACCGAAGTACAGGAAATAATCGTCGGCGCCGTAGGCACGGAGGGAAATCTCATTGTCTTCGTCGGTGTGGGTGGAGATGACGGACCACTGTTCGCTGTCGTTGTAATCGTAACGGATGTCGAATGTTTTTTTACCAAGCGTTTCCGCGATGAGGTTTTCTACCATTTCGCCGGCCTGGTTTTTCACCATGTCTTCGTAATTCATAAAAAAGCGTTCTTGTAGGTCGAAGTTAAGGGAATTCTTACTGAATGAGAAGTGCCGGACAGACGTTAACTAAGGCTTTACCTCGAAAGCGCCGACTGAAGGGGCAGTCCGGAAAGCGTTGCCCCGGTGGTCGGACAATGGCGAAGGATTGGCGGCGCCCGCGCCGGCGGCGGGGCTCGTGGGGAGGATGGAGAAATCGCCGGACAGGGGATGCGCGAACTGCGGATCTTTTCCGTACATGCCGCCGGGCTCGGGCGCGGGCAGTTGCGGGCCTTGCCATTGGCGGTCGGTTGCATGGAACCAGAGGTTGTGGGAAAAGACGAAAGTTTCGGGGGATGTGCCGGCGCCGGTGCTGCAGGCGGTGCGCAGCTGATCGTCTACGTAAATGATATTGTTGCGGAACACATTCCGGGCGCATTTCGCAAAGCGGACGGTGTCTTTGTTTTCCTGGAGGATGCGGATGGCCCAGCGGCGCGGTAGATAAATGGTATTTTGAACGACTTCCGAATCGGTACATCCCACAAACGCCACGGGAGCGTCCGACCCCTCGAACACGCATGCCCGGACGGACAGCCGCGTGGCCTCGGACGCTGCGCCGGCGGGCCTGAAGAAAGCGGCGCCCGTGCTGCCGCCGAGATTGATGGCCCTGCTGCCCGCATTCCTGAAGCGACAGGCTTCCACCGTAATATGGCTGCTGCCGCCTTTCATCTGGAGCGCGTTGGCGCCGAGGTCGGCGAACCGGGATCGGACGATCCGTCCATCGTGGCAGCCTACCATATCGACGCCGCTGCCGCCCCGGGCGCCGTTTTCAAATTCACAGTCCTCTATCGTGAAATCCCGGACGCCGGATAGTTTGAGGAGATCGTTGTTGCCTTGTGCTGCGATGTCGCGGAAAACGCAGTGCCGGAAGTGGAGGTGATGCGCCGGGGAATCGGGCCGGGCGCCGTCGTCGAAGTTGACGCCGTTGCCGGTTTGGTGTGAAAATACGATCCCTTCTACGCGGAGCCACGCGATGCTGCTGGCATGCCAGGCGGAAGTACCGCCGCGGAAGATCACTTTGCCGGGGCTTTCGGCCAGGATGCAGACCCACCGGCCCGGGGAGCCCTTCAAACCGCCAAGGTCCACATCGCCCGGGTATACGCCGTTATGGATGAAAATGGTGTCTCCCGGAAGGGCCGCCGCCGCCGCATCCGCCAGCTGCGCAAAACGCTGCCCATGCCCCGTGTGGAGCACCGCGGCAGGGGATTCCTGCATCGCAACGGTCATCAACAGACAAAATATCAAACGCATAATAAATCCGGATCAACTAAAAATAATCCAAAAAACACCCGTTTCAAATAAGCGTGTGGATAACATTTTAAACATATTAAAAATATGAAAATGTATCGTTTAAGGCATTTTTAAGGAAAAATTAATGTGGATTTGGGGAAAACAGTTTGCAGTTTGCCGGCAATCCTATTAATTTTACACCCGTTCGCCCAAAAACCGATTTTGGTCCCGGGCGGGATTCATCAAACTGGCACGGCAATAAATAGTCTAATGACACGATTGTTGATCGGATTCATGCTTACTGCGTATATGCTCCTGTTGGGAGGATATTCGCATTCGTGCTGCCAGGCCACCCGTTTCTCCCCCGGAAAATATTTTCAGAACCTCACCGCCGACGACATACCGGCAGACACACACTGCGAAGAAGACCAGTTCACCCCAGCCGCCCCGCCAGACGCGCGCGAGGGTTTCGAAAAAACGAAGGCAGTGGAGATCCAGGAAGATGAAGACGCGCAGAACTTCCGTAAACAACAGCTTTTCTGCAAAATCCTCATCACCGCCATCTTCACGGACGTCAACCGCCTCCCTTCCATCTCTCCCCAACTCCCATTACCTTTTTGCCAGCATTTCTCCTACGCATCCGCCGATAAATTCATCGTGCAGCGCGTGATCAGGATCTGATCCTGACCCGCCGGCTACTTGCGGCCGGGACGTCCTCCGTTCATTCACTTCCGTAACACGACGCCGCCATGCGGACGGGCATTTTGCGTGCCCGATCGGAAGCTTTATTCCATAAAAACGTACCCAGATCCATTTTTTTATATGAAGCAGATCCTCATATTGTCGGGCTTATGCGCCCTCCTGTGCCATACCGGCTGCCATCCGAAAGAAGAACATCACGAAGAAAATGCAAAATTGCTCGTGACCAGTCCGCTGACGACAGACACCACCATTACCCGTGAGTTCGTTTGCCAGATCAAATCCATCCGCAACATCGAAGTGAGGGCCCAGGAAAAGGGATACCTCCAGGAAGTGCTGGTAGACGAAGGTCAGCATGTGCGCGCCGGCCAGTTGCTGTTCCGCATCATGCCGAAATTGTACGAAGCCGAGCTGCTGAAGGCGGAAGCCGAAGCGCAGGCGGCGGAAATCGAAGTGCAGAACACCAAATCGCTCGCCGATAAGAACGTGGTGTCGAAAAACGAGCTGGCCATGGCCAACGCCAAACTGAAAAAAGCCAATGCCGAGCTCGCCCTCGCCAAGGTGCACCTCGCATTTACGGAGATCCGCGCGCCGTTCGACGGGATCATCAACCACCTCGACATGAAGCTCGGCAGCCTCGTGGAAGAGGGCGACCTGCTCACGAGCCTGTCAGACAACAGCAAGATGTGGGTATATTATAACGTATCCGAAGCGGAATACCTGAACTACGCATCCAGCGCCAAATCCAGGGAAAAATCACAGGTGCAGCTCCGGATGGCCAACAAGAATGTGTTCCAGCACCCCGGCGTGGTGGAAACCATCGAAGCCGAATTCAACAACGAAACCGGTAATATCGCCTTCAGGGCTACTTTCCCGAATTCGGAGGGGCTCCTCCGCCATGGGGAAACCGGCACCATCCTCGTGCGCGAGCAATTGAAAAACGCGGTGATCATCCCGCAGAAAGCCACGCTCGAGATCATGGACCGCAAATACGTCTATGTGGTAGACAACAGCAATACCGTTCAGCTGAAACCCGTGACCATCGGCGCAGAAATGCCCGACCTGTTCGTGGTGAGCGACGGTTTGAAAGGCAACGAAAAAATCCTGCTCGAAGGGTTGCGGAAGGTGAAGAACAACGACAAGATCGCGTTCGAATTCGAAAACCCCCGCTCCGTGATCTCGCAGTTAGTGCTGCCGTCTGAATAATCCATAGACTTTTAAAACCGCGAATCGAATGTTCAACATATTCATGAAAAGGCCGGTCTTCGCGATCGTCATCTCCGTATTCATCATCTTTCTCGGAGTACTGGCCATCAATACCCTGCCCACGTCGCAGTTCCCCTCCATCGCGCCGCCGCGCGTGATCGTGAGCGTGGCCTACCCGGGCGCCAGTGCCGACGTGCTCGTGCAGTCGGTCCTCATCCCCATGGAGAAAGCCGTGAACGGCGTTCCCGGGATGAAATACATGACCTCCGACGCCGTGAGCGCCGGTGAAGCCAACATCCAGGTGGTGTTCGACCTCGGTACCGATCCCAACCAGGCCGTGGTAAACGTGAAAAACCGTATCGAGCAGGTAACCAGCAGGTTGCCGGAGCTCGTACAGCGCGAAGGCATCATCGTCAACATCCTCCAGCCCAACATGCTCATGTACGTGAACGTGTACAGCAAGGATCCCAAGGCCGACGAAAACTTCCTCTACAACTACGCCAACATCAACATCCTCCAGGAATTGCGGAGGGTAAAAGGGATCGGTAGCGCCCAGATCCTCGGCAGCCGCCAGTACGCCATGCGCATCTGGCTCAAGCCCGACAGGATGCGCGCCTACAACGTGTCTACCGAAGAAGTGATGGAAGCCCTGTCTACCCAAAGCATCATCGGCTCGCCCGGCCGTCTCGGCCGAAGCGATGGCAAGCGTTCCGAAGCGCTGGAATACGTGCTCACCTATCAGGGCCGCTACAACAAACCGGAACAGTACCAGGACGTGATCATCCGTGCCAGCTCGGAAGGAAAGCTGCTGTATCTGAAAGACATCGCTGACGTGGAATTCGGGAGCGAGTTCTACGATATCTACTCCAACCTGAACAACCATCCCTCCGCGGCGATCGTGCTGAAGCAGACGTACGGCAGCAACGCCAGCGAAGTGATCAAGGACATCAAAGCGAAACTGGAGTCCATCAAAGGCGATTTCCCGCCGGGCATGGATTATGAGATCAGCTACGACGTATCCTCCTTCCTCGATGCCTCCATCGAAAAAGTGCTGCATACCCTCGGCGAGGCGTTCATCCTCGTAGCCATCGTGGTGTTCATCTTTTTGGGCGACTGGCGTTCCACGCTCATTCCCACGCTGGCGGTACCCGTATCGCTGGTGGGCGCATTCTTCTTTATGCAGGTGTTCGGCCTCACCATCAACCTCATCACGCTCTTCGCGCTGGTACTGGCGATCGGGATCGTGGTGGATAACGCCATCGTGGTGATCGAGGCGGTACACGCCAAGATGGAGGAAGAAAATCTGTCGCCGTACGCGGCCACATATAAAGTTGTGCACGAGATCAGCGGCGCCATCGTGGCCATTACGTTCGTGATGGCGGCGGTATTTATTCCCGTGGCGTTCATGTCTGGCCCGGTGGGGATTTTCTACCGGCAGTTCGCCATCACCATGGCCACGTCTATCGTACTGTCGGGCGTAGTGGCGCTGACGCTGACGCCGGTGCTTTGTGCGATGATCCTCAAAAACAACCATGGCAAACCGAAGAAGAAAAACCCGATCGATCTGTTCATCGACGGTTTCAACCGGTTGTTCGGCAAGCTGACCGGACGTTACGAAAAACTGCTCCGCGCTATCGTGAGCCGCCGCGTTATCACATGGGCGGTGCTGATTGCGTGCTGCGCGGGCATTTTCGGGATTTCGCGGAAACTGCCTTCCGGCTTCATCCCGAACGAAGACCAGGGCATGATTTACGCCATCATCCAGACGCCTCCCGGCTCCACGCTCGAGCGTACCAACGAGATCGCACGGAAGCTCCAGGAGATCGCCGAAAAAGTGGACGGCATCCGCTCCGTTTCCGCACTGGCTGGTTATGAAGTGTTGACGGAAGGGCGCGGCTCCAACGCCGGTACCTGCCTGATCAACCTGAAAGACTGGTCGGAACGTAAACACAACGTCACCGAGATCATCGAGGAACTGGAAGAAAAAGCGAAGGAAATCCCCGGCGCCACGATCGAATTCTTCGGTCCGCCGGCCGTTCCGGGATACGGTGCTGCGGGCGGTTTCGCCATGCGGTTGCTCGACAAGACCAACAACGACGACTACAAGGAGCTCGAAAAAGTGAACGACCAGTTCATGGAAGCCCTCGGCAAGCGCAAGGAGCTGACGGGTCTGTTCACATTCTTCAGCGCCAACTATCCGCAATACGAGCTGCAGATCGATAACAAAGCCGCCATGCAGAAGGGCGTTTCCATCGGCAAGGCCATGGATAACCTCTCGATCCTGATCGGTAGTACGTACGAACTGGGTTTCGTGCGATTCGGTACGGCATTGAAAGTATACGTCCAGGCTTCGCCGGAATACCGCGCATTGCCCGACGACTTGATGAAGCTGTACGTGAAGAACGACCACGACGAAATGGTGCCGTATTCGGCATTCATGTCGATCCGGAAAACGCACGGCCTGAACGAGATCACGCGGTATAACATGTACACGTCGTCTGCCATCCGCGGCGAGCCTGCGGCGGGCTACAGTTCCGGCGAGGCCATCAAGGCGATCCAGGAAGTGGCGGCGCAGGTGTTGCCGCGCGGGTACGATATCGACTGGGAAGGGTTGTCGAAAGATGAATCCGAGCGCGGGAACGAGGCGCTGTACATTTTCCTCATCGTACTGGCGTTCGTATACCTGATCCTGGCCGCGCAATACGAGAGCTTCATTTTGCCGCTGGCGGTGGTGCTGTCGCTCCCCGCGGGCGTGTTCGGCGCGTTTTTCCTCGTGAAGATGATGGGCCTGGCCAACGACATTTATGCGCAGGTAGGGTTGGTGATGCTGGTGGGCCTGTTGGGCAAGAACGCGGTGCTGATCGTGGAATTTGCCGTGCAGAAACACCGTTCCGGCATGACGGTGCTGGACGCGGCGATCGAAGGGGCGCGGGTGCGTTTCCGCCCCATCCTCATGACCTCGCTGGCATTCATCGCCGGTTTGATCCCGCTGGTATTTGCCACGGGCCCCGGCGCCATCGGTAACCGGACCATCGGCGCGGCTTCGGCCGGCGGGATGCTGATCGGTACCATCGGTGGGGTGCTCGTCATACCCGGACTGTATTACATCTTCGGCCGGATCGCCGAAAAGCGCAAGCTCATCCGCGACGAAGAAGAAAATCCATTAACAGAAGAACTCGAACACAATGTTTAATCGCAGAACCATCACATATATCGCCATCGGCTGCGCTAGCCTGGGCTACACGGCCTGCAAGATCCCCGCCATCACGGGGAAGGAGGCAGACAAGAACATGCCGGCGGCCTTCGATAGCGCGCCCGGCACCAGCAGCGCGGCGGTGCAGTGGAAAGAATTTTTTGCCGATGCGGAATTGTCGGCCCTCATCGATACCGCGCTGCAGCGCAACCAGGAACTGAACATCGTGCTGCAGGAAATCGAGATTTCGCGCAACGAAGTGCGTGCCCGGAAAGGCGAATACCTGCCATCCGTGGCGCTGCGCGCCGGGGCCGGCGTGGAAAAAGTGGGCCGCTACACCAGCCAGGGCGCCAACGATGCCAATACCGAGATCAAGGAAGGAAAGGAAATGCCCGAGCCCCTGGGCGACTTCCTCGTGGGCGCGTTCGCCAGCTGGGAGGTGGATATCTGGCATAAGCTCCGCAACGCAAAAGATGCCGCGGCAGCGCGGTACCTGGCGTCTGTGGAAGGCCGGAACTTCGTGGTGACGAACCTCATCGCCGAAATCGCCGCTTCGTACTACGAACTGCTGGCGCTCGACAAACAACTGGAAATCCTCGACCAGAACATCGCCATCCAGAGCAATGCCCTCAACATCGTGAAGCTCCAGAAGGAAGCCACCCGCGTAACGGAACTGGCGGTGCGGAAGTTTGAAGCGGAAGTGCTGCGGACGCAGAGCCTCCGGTTCGATATCCTCCAGCGCATCACCGAAACCGAAAACAAGATCAACTTCCTTTGCGGGCGATTTCCGCAGCCGGTGCGCAGGAACGACGCGGCATTCGGAACGGCCTCCGCCAAGGTGGCCGCCGGCCTTCCGGCCGATCTGTTGGCCAACCGGCCCGACATCCGGCGGGCGGAACTGAACCTGGCCGCCGCGAAGCTCGACGTAAAATCCGCCCGCGCGCAGTTTTACCCTTCCCTGGGCATTACGGCGGGCGTGGGGTACAGGGCCTTCAATCCATCGTACCTCGTCAAAACGCCGGAATCGCTCCTGTATTCGATCGCGGGAGACCTGGTGGCGCCGCTGGTGAACAGGAACGGTATCAAAGCGGCGTACCTCAATGCCAATGCGAAGCAGGTACAGTCGGTATACGAATACGAGAAAACGATCTTGAACGCATACGTGGAAGTGGTCAACCAGCTGTCGAAAATCGGTAATCTCGATAAGCGATTCGAGTTGCAGGCCAAACAGGTGGATGCGCTCACACAATCCATCGAGATATCGAACAGCCTTTTCACCTCCGCCCGTGCGGATTACATGGAAGTGCTCCTGACCCAGCGCGACGCACTGGAGTCCAAATTCGAGCTGATCGAAACGCAACTGCAGCAAATGCAGGCGCTGGTGGGCGTTTACCGCGCGCTGGGTGGCGGTTGGAAATAATAAGCTTGAAAAACCCGGTAAACAGGCTCCGCGCGGTTGTGCGGGGCCTGTTTTGTTGGGGGCGGACAAGAAATTACCGGACCAGGGGAAGATATTATTATGATGTTTCGTGCTTCTTGAATAGTTTGACGGTAAATTGTAGCCATGGTTTCAGGGTTTTCCCGCCTTCTGCTGGCGGTTTTATTGTTGACGGGGACGGGGCTGCGCGCGCAGTCGCCCAAGCGGTTAAATGTATTGGTGTTATTGACGGACGATCAGCGGTTCAATACGATCCGGGCGCTGGGGAACGCGGAAATCCACACGCCGAATATGGACCGGCTCGTGAAAAGCGGTACCGTGTTCACACAGGCGCACATCATGGGATCGTTGGGCGGGGCGGTTTGCGCGCCCAGCAGGGCCATGCTCCTCACGTCGCGGCCGGTCTTCAGCGTGCATGAGGATGGAGGCGTGATACCGGCTTCGGAGAAAACCTTCGCCGAAGTGTTCCGCGAATCCGGCTACGAGACTTTTTCAACGGGCAAATGGCATAGCGATCACGCTTCCTTCAACCGTTCTTTCGCTTCGGGCGATAATATCTTCTTCGGCGGCATGCATACGGAAAAGGAAGGCGGCCACTGGAAGCCGAAACTTCATCATTACGATCCTACCGGGACGTACAAATCTCCATTTACCGGCAACGATTTTTCTTCCGTTTGCTACGCCAATGCGGCGATCGAATTCATCCGGAAGCCGCGGCAGGAGCCGTTCCTCATGTACGTCGCGTTTACTGCGCCCCACGATCCGAGGACCCCGCCGGAAGCGTTCCTCCGCCTGTACGATACGGCGAAAATCAGTCTGCCGGGCAACTTCATGGCAAAACATCCTTTCGATAACGGTGAACTGACCGTCCGCGATGAAATGCTGCTGTCTACACCCCGCAATCCTGCAGAAGTGAAGCTGGAAATCGCGAAATATTACGCCATGATCAGCGAGGTAGACCATGAGATCGGGCGGGTGCTGGATGCGTTGAAGGCGAGCGGGCAGTACGAAAATACCATCATCGTGCTGGCGGGAGACAACGGGCTGGCCGTGGGGCAGCACGGGTTGCTGGGCAAACAGAACCTGTACGACCATTCCATGCGCGTGCCGCTGATCTTCGCCGGGCCGGGCATTCCGGCGAACAAGCGCGTGGATGCGTATTGCTACCTGACGGATGTGTTCCCGACTTTGTGCCAACTCGCCGGCTTGCCGCAGCCCGCAACGGTGGAAGGGATTTCGCTGGACAAGGCGTTTACGCCTTCCCGCTTTACCGGCCGCGACCGGCTGTTCATCACTTACTCCAATCTTCAGCGCGCGATCGTGAAAGACGGGATGAAGCTCATCGTGTATAATGTGAACGGGCAACATCCCGTTCAGCTGTTCGACCTGAAAAAAGATCCGCTGGAAAAGAATAACCTGGCGGATGCGAAAACGCATCAAAAGAAAGTCGCCGGACTGCGCGCGTTACTGCAAAGCGAAATGCAGCGATACGGGGACTTCTGCGATTTTTCGAAAGCAGGATGGGGATGGCCGGGGAAATTGAAATGGGAAGATGCGAAACGGATCAACCCGTAAGAACATTATTAACCAGTTTGAGGGCTGTCTTCCGGGACGGCCCTTTTTCGTGAATGCGTGGCCGTGAGAACGGGATTTCCGCATCGCGCAAATAGTTTTCCTATTTCGATCATATGTTAAGGTTTTCCTTGCGCAACTTTGCCCCTTCAAACTAAAGCATAAAAAAAGCCGCACAGCGCCAACTGTACGGCTATCCACCTTTCGGCGGAGCTTTCAATCGATCAAATTTCAAGCAATGCAATATAAGCAAATATTGTTAACGGGTCTGCTATGCCTGTCCGTTTTCAGCCTGTGGGCGCAGCAATCCGCGTCCGTTTCGGGAACGGTGAAAGACAATGGCGGGGCGCCGGTTGCGGCCGCGTCTGTCAGAATAAGCGGTTCCCGTCTGGGTACATCTGCAAACAATACGGGAGCCTGGTTGCTTCCCGATCTCAAGCCCGGCAACTATACATTGGAGTTCTCGGCAGTCGGGTTTTCGCGGGTTGAAAAAACGGTAACGTTGAAGGCCGGTGAAAACGCTGTGCTGGATGTGGTACTGGACCGCAAGGCGGCGCAGGTGAAAGAAGTGAATGTAACGGGGCTTACCGCCAACCAGCAGGTGAACCGCCAGGCGTACGCCGTTACTTCCATCGACGCAAAGCCCCTGCACAACAGCTCGCAAGACCTCAACCAGGTGCTCGGCAAAACGGCCGGCGTACGGGTGCGGGAAGACGGCGGACTGGGCTCCAGTTTCAACTTTTCCCTCAACGGGTTTTCCGGCCGGCAGGTTAAGCTCTTCCTCGACGGCATCCCTATGGACAATTTCGGTTCTTCCCTCACGCTGAACAATATTCCCATCAACCTCGCCGACCGGATCGAAGTATATAAAGGCGTAGTGCCGATCTGGCTGGGTGCGGATGCGCTGGGTGGCGCGGTGAACGTGGTCACCAATGCCAAAACGCAACGCTATCTCGACGTGTCCTATTCCTACGGATCGTTCAATACCCACCGCAGCGCCGTGAGCGCGGGGTATACCGGGGAGAAAACGGGGTTTACGGTGCTGGGGAACTTCTTCCAGAACTATTCCGATAACAATTACCGGGTCCATACCGGCGTTACCGACCTCAACACGCTGATCATCGGCCCGGAGCAGCGCTTCCGCAGGTTCCACGACCGATACAAATCGGAAACCGCGCAGGTGGAAATGGGCGTCACCGGGAAGCGGTATGCCGATAAATTGATGCTCGGCATCATCCTGTCGCAAAACGACCGCCAGATACAGACAGCTGCGCAGATGTCGAAAGTGTTTGGCGGCTGGAACCAGCGGAGCTACACCATCATGCCCACGCTGAAGTATAAAAAGACGGACCTTTTCGTGAAGGGGCTCGATTTCAATCTCTACGGCAGCTACAATTTCGGCAGCACGCGCAACGTAGACACGCTGAACCGCGTCTATAACTGGGCCGGCGAGTATAAAGACAATACCTTCAACGAACAAGGCCAGTACGTGCCCGGCGGCGAAAACAGCCGGAGCCTGTACAAATTCTCCAACAATCTCGCCATCGCCAATGCCAGCCTGGGTTACAACATCGGCGGCGGGCATTCGGCCGGCGTCAATTACACGTTCACCAACTTCGACCGCGAAGGCCACGATCCGCTCAAGCCCAACGAAGAAGCCTACGAAACACCGCAAAAGCTCCGCAAATCGGTGCTGGGCCTGGGATATAAGTATGATTATAAAGACAGGTGGTCTACTTCGGTGTTCGTCAAGGAATACTTCGTGAAAGGGGAATCCGCACAGCGGGTGGATATTTACACCAATCCGCATTGGGAGCCTATCTACAGCGATCTGTCCAAAACCGGCTATGGCGTGGCTTCGGCGTATTATTTGATCCCTTCGCTCCAGCTGAAGCTTTCCTATGAAAAAACATACCGGCTGCCGGAAGGCGACGAAATGTTCGGGGACGGCATCAACCATGTCGCGAATAAGAACCTTCGCCCGGAAAGCAGCGATAATGTGAATTTCGGCGCCGTGTTCACCCGGAAGTTAGGTGAGCGCCACCGGCTGATGGTGGAAGGCAATTTCGTGCTGCGCGACGCGGAAGACTTCATCCGCGTTGACCTCGTGGATACCCGCACGCAGTCCGTAAACGTGCGCGGCGTCCGGAATACGGGCGTGGATGCGGATATCAAATACGCCTGGAAGGATGTGTTTACCGCCGCCGCCAACGCCACTTATCAACACCTCATCAACACCACCCGCTTCGAAACGCCCGGCAGCAATGTGGAAAGCGCCATCTACAAAGACCAGATCCCTAACATCCCGTACCTCTTCGGCAACCTGGACCTCGGCGTGAAATTCAAAAAGGTTGGATTTTCGCACGCCCGGCTCGGGGTAAATTATCACCTGAACTACGTGCACGCTTATTATCTCAAATGGCCCAGCCTGGGTTACAGCTGGGAGAAGAACGAAGTGCCGCAGCAGCTTTCGCACGACGTTTCCGCCACCTACACCCTCAAAAACGGGAAGTACAACGTATCGCTCGAATGCCGCAACCTGACAGATGAGCGCCTGTACGACAACTTCCTCATGCAAAAGCCCGGACGCGCTTTCTACATGAAACTCCGCTACTTCCTCAGCAAATATTAATCTAACATATAGACCATCAAAACATGAGAAAAGTACAACTTTTGATGCCGGCCCTGGCGGCCGCCATGACCATTGCCGGCTCGTCGTGCTCCAAAAGCGACAAGAACGTGAACCCGGACGACCTGGTGAACCCGGACAACAGCACCTTCGTGATCGCCGTTACGGCGGAAGGCAGTTCTTCCGAAGCCACCGATTACATATTACAGAGCAAAGACCTCATGACGGGCGTGATCACGCCGGTGGGGCAGGGCATCGAGCAGAAAAGCTACCGCATGTACGAAGTGGTGGGCAAAACCCTGCTGAGCATCACTTACCAGGGCACCAACGTAGTGCCGGGATACGCGCTCAACGATAAAGGCATCCTTTCCAAAAAGAACGGCGAATTCTCTATCCTCCGCCTCCACGCCCGCGGTGTGGTAGACCAGGACAGGATGTTCGGCATGTTTTGTCCGCGCGACGGATCGGCCGAAGCCACTTTCTACGAGATCAACGCCACCAGCATGAGCGTGGCCCGTCAGGCGAAGATCAACGTTTTCCAGACCGCCAACAACTGGAAAGAATGGGCGTATTTCAATGATGTGCGGATGGTCGGCGGAAAAGTGTTCGCGCCGTTCTTCCAGATCAAAAACTCCGGATTCGATACGCAATACGCAGATTCCGCTTACCTCGCCATTTTCTCCTATCCTGACCTGAAACTGGAAAAAGTGATCAAGGACGAGCGCACCGGCACGCTGGGCCGCTACGCCAGCAACGATGTACTGAGCATTACGGAAAGCGGTGACGTGTACACTTATTCCGCCGCGGGCGCCATCGCCGCGGGAAGCGTGCCTTCCGCCAAACCCTCCGGTATTCTGCGCATCAAAAACGGCACCACCGATTTCGACAAGGATTACTTCTTCAACATCGAAACGGCCACGGGCGGCTACAAGCTCTGCGGCATGAAATACATCGGCGGCGGCAAAGCCCTCGCGCAGATCTTCAGCTTCAAAGACCACGTTGCCGGCGATAAATGGACGAACCGCGACTGCCGCCTCGCCATCATCGACCTCACCGCCAAAACCATCACCAACGTAACAGACGTTCCCCTCCACACCGGCGGCGGCCTTCAATACGGCTGCGTGATCGACAAGGGCCTGGCTTACCTGCATGTCCAGAATGCGGACGGCATCTACATTTATAAAGTGGACCTCGCTACGGCCAAAGGCACGAAAGGCGCCAAGGTGCAGGGTAAAGCGGTGATGGGCCTTTTCAAAATGACGAAATAGCATTTTTCACACCGGTCGATATATAATAATGGAGCACCCGGGCCGCGGCACATCGCCGCGGCCCGGGTGCTTTTTCGTATATCGGATTTTGCGAAATATTCCCTGTATTGCCTGCAACAAAACCGGCCTCGCTTGCACCGTGTTCCAACCGGCCGCCAATTTGGGAGTTAAAGAAGCGATGGAGGAATTAAAGGCGAATTGTAAATAATCATCTGGACTACTTCAATTTTCAGATCTGGACCGGTAGATGCGTCCAGAAGCGGTGTACATTTGTGGTGTGATGCATGCTGCCCGATAGCTATACAATTCAGGGCAGTACTGATATTTCCTCATCGCTGAAGTCCCGGTCGCAGATCGGGCTTCGGCCGTTTACAGCTTGTACCGGCATGAAAGAAGATATCCTCCATCAGATCGCCATCATCGAAAAACGTATCGCCGATGCCTGCGTGGCTGCCGGCAGAGACCCGCAGGACGTACGCCTGCTCCTCGCTACCAAAACCGTTCCGCCCGAACGCATCCGCGTGGCGCTGGAAGCGGGCCGGACATTGATCGCCGAGAATAAGATCCAGGAGCTGAAGGAGAAATTCGCGGCGCTGGAAGACATTCCCCACGAAAATCATTTCATCGGCCATCTCCAGACCAACAAGATCAAGGATTTGCTGAAATACAACGTGTCGTGCCTGCAGTCGCTCGACCGGCCGGACCTTGCCGAAAAGCTCCACCAGCGCCTGCGATCCGAAAACAGGACGATGGACGTGCTCATCCAGGTCAACACTTCCGGCGAGGCCAGCAAATTCGGCGTGGAGCCCGCCCTGGCGCTCGATCTCGTCAGGAGCGTGGCGCAACTGGGAACGTTGCGGATAAAGGGATTGATGACGATCGGGCTGCTCAGCGCCGAAGCCGGAAAAGTGCAGGCCTGTTTCCGGCTGCTGCGGAACCTGCGCAACAGCATCCGCGCGCAGGGGATCGATGGGGTGGATATGAGCGAACTGTCGATGGGCATGAGCGGCGACCTGGAAATCGCCATCGCGGAGGGCGCCACCATCGTGCGGGTGGGTACGGCCATTTTCGGGCAGCGGCCTACGCCGGATAGTTTTTACTGGAATGAAAATACAGCTTGAAATAAAAAGCGGCGCCGAATTGGCGCCGCGTGAATTTAGTTTTTAGCCGGTGGATGGGAGAACACCAACACCTCCGTCACATTGACTTTGACGCCGTCTGCCGGGTTCTTCCAGCGAAGGGTAGCCGTGTGGTTTCCTGCCGGCAACGTGAAAGCGTGGGCCACTTCGTTGCGGCGGGTGGTGAGACTGGCGGGGAGGCTGACGGATTTCGCTACTTTCCCGTCGATGAGCAATTCCACTTCCGCGGCATAGTTTTGATCGCCTTCCACATATCCCTTGACAACGATCCCTTTCCCATCGAACCGTATCGGCTCCGTATGTTGCAGCAGTTTATGGACGGCGATTTTTTGGGTGGGATGATGGCTGTTGAAACCCTGTTCGAGCCTTACCGCTTTGGGCGACTGGTAAGAGATCGTGACGGCATCTTCCCCAACTTTCCCTTTATTGGCCCGGATCACCTGCAGCGCATGTTCGTAGCTCATTTTATAGAGATCGTTGAGCGATGCGGTCGTGTACACGAAATCCCTGTCTTCCACCACTTTCAGCGCCTGCAGGTATTTCTCCGGGATGTTGCTGTACCCGATCATCGTGCCCAGGATCCCCGCTGCGGAGGCGGGATTGCAATCCGCATCCTGCCCGCACCGCATGGAAATGTCCATCGTTTTGGTGAAATCTCCGCCGCCATACAGTAATCCGATGAGGATGTACGCGGAATTCACCGTGGCATCGATGTTGAAGTCGGACTGGTACCCGTCCGGGCAATAGAGGTCTTCGTTCCAGTTGCGCGCTACTTCGGCCCAGGCCTGCTTCCAGTCGTCGGGATGCTTTTTGTGCGTGGCGATCACGGCTTCCATGCACTTGCGGTATTTGCTTTGTGCGGGAATGGTTTTCAGCGCCTCGGTCACGATCCACTGAATGTCGTCCGATACGAACGCCAGCGAATACATGGCCGCCACGTACACGCCGCCATACCATCCGTCGCCATAATTCATGATGTGGCCGATGCTGTCGCAAATGATGCTGGAGGTGTTGGGCATTCCAGGCGACATAAGCCCTGCAAAATCCGCTTCGATCTGGAAATCGATATCGTCTGCATGCGGATTGTTCATCCAGTGCCCGCTTGCCGGCGCTTTGATGCCGTTGAGCACGTTATAGCGGGCGGCCTGATTGGCGTGCCACAGCGGGTACGATGCATGGGCAACTGCGTTGGCGAAGGAATCCACCGGAGCTTTCAGGCCGTATTTATCGAAGACTTCCACGAAGGTGAGGTCCATATACACATCGTCGTACAGGCCGGGGAAGCTGTCGTACCAATGTTGAATACTTCCGTTGTCCCAATGTACGGGGATGTTATCGGGGACCATGATGCCGTTGTACCTGAATTCGAAATGTCCGCCGTAGGTGCAGCCGATGGTTTGGCCGGCCCATCCGCCCCTGATCTTGTCTTGTAGCGTGGCGCGGGAAAGTTTCGTTTTGGGTGGAGGGATGTGGGAACTTTTGTTCCGGAAGGCCATTACAACTGTGGCGATAGCGGCCAGTACGAGGCCGGAGAGGATGATTTTACGCATGGAATTTTATTTCTGCTTGAAATGATAGTTCGCGAATTGGATAAAATGTTGCCAGTCGGATTCCGTCATATCGTGCTCGCCTTCGCGGTTGTGGTAACCGATTACGGAACGTTCGATGGCCTTGTTGACGGGTGGAGGAGACGCGGGAAGTGCCGATTTGCGCTTGAATAGCGCATAGGTTTTTTCCGCATTCTTCAGGGCGAGGAAAGTGCCGGTGGGATCGGCCCAGAGGTCTTTCGTGGCGTTGGTGGCATATACCGGCCGCGGTGCGATCAGCGCGATGAGCATATGCTGGTCTACGGGCAGATCGTTTTCGCGGTCGTTGAATTGTTTGTAGTTATCGTTGAACCAGTGTGGGAAGCGGGTGTTGATGACGCGGATGCGTTCGCCGAATTGCCGGCGGGCGAGCGCGGCGCCGGTGTTTCCCGAGCAGTTGGAAATGGCGATGGCGAAGCGTTCGTCTTGCGCGGCGGCCCACAACGACGTTTTCCCTCCCCTGGAATGGCCCACCAGCGCCACTTTCTTCGCATCTACCAGCGGTTCTTTCTCGAAATAGTCCATTACACGGGAGGCGCCCCATGCCCAGGCGCCGATGGCTTTCATGCCGTTTTCCATGCGCAGATGGTCGGGATATAGGCGGAGCACGCCTTCGGAGAACTTTGTTTTGTCGTCCGGCGCGAGGTCGCCCACCTGGAACGCGGCGATGGCATATCCGCTGTTGATCGCCATTTCAGCGGGCCAGAAGGGGCTTTTGATGTTTCTGTCGGGATCGGTATTGCTTTTCGGGCGGTTGTTGATGAGGAGGAAAACGGGGGCTGGCTTTGAAGCATTCTTCGGGACGAAGAGCGTCAGCCCGATGGCGACCGATTGGCCGTTGCGGAACACGGTGATGCGGGTTTCTTTGAGGATGGCGCGTCCGTTCATGGCGGAGGCGTTTTGCCGGAGGGTTTCGAAACGGGTGGAATCCATGTCTTTAGGCATCACCCCGTACACGTTGTTCTCGAACAGCCGGAGGATTTCCGGGCGGCGCGCCGTTTTCCAGGTTTTCGCATCACTAACCGGCTGGCCGTTCAGCAGCACGAGCGGGTCGGGGAGGGTGTAAGCGGGAACGAGCGCTTCGTCGTAATTCTGCGCGAACGTGGTAGCGGAAACGAGCAGGGCCGTGAGAAAAGTAATCGTTTTCATGGTGGAATGTGCGAAAAAAGATACGGCAAATTTTCAGACATTTGCATCCACCGAACCCAAAAATCACCTGCATGCATATCCGTTTCCTCGCCATCGTGGCCCTGCTGATCGTTTCCCTCCGTACTTCCGCGCAGGACAAACCCGTCAATTCCCTTTATACCGGCGATATCGACGGCAAAATCCCCGTGACGCTGTTCCTCCAGGCCACGCCGAATCCCTGCAAACCGGAAGAGCAGTACCAGGGTATTTATACCTACAACAAGCAGCTCGACCGCTCCAAATGGCTCCTGCTGTCCGTCGATTACAACGACAAGGGCCAGTTCATCATGGTGGAAACCGGCGTGTCCGGCGTGCTGATCCTCCAGAAAACCGGCGAAGGCTTCTCCGGCACCTGGATATCGCCCGACGGCAAAACCCTCCGCAAAGTAACCCTCCGGAAAAAGGACATCCCCAAAGAAAAGGAGGAATTCTATCTCGATGCGCTCGATCATACGAATTACCGGTATAACGATTGTTGATTGTTGGCGGGTGGCCCGGCTGCAAAAAAGCGAATGACAATTACGAAGGCAAATCGTATATTTCTACATCCCGGCGCCCTCCACGTTCGCCGTGTTTCGTTTTTCATCGTCAAGACGGAATAATATATGAAAACACCTGTGCCTTCATCCCCTTCCAAGCGCCTTCTTTCGCTGGACGTTATGCGTGGCTGGATCATGATCCTGCTGGCGGCTGAAAGCGCCCAGCTTTACCGTTCGCTCCGCCCGCTGGCCAAAGATTCCTGGGCGGAAGGGATCGTTCGCCAGTTTTTCCATCATGCCTGGAACGGGCTCCGATTTTGGGACCTCGTACAGCCGGCCTTCATGACGATCGCCGGCGTTGCGATGTACATCGCATTTACGCGGAAAGGCGTTGCCTGGAGCGCCAACTGGCCGCATGTGCTGCGAAGAAGCCTCCGGCTGTTGGTTTGCGGCGTGGGGTTGCATTGCATCTACCAGGGCCGGCTCGTGTGGGAATTGTGGAACGTCTTGACGCAATTGTCTGTCACCACCATCATCGCTTATGCCATCATTCAAAAATCGGTACGTTTCCAGATCATCGTATCTGTGGCGCTGCTGGTGCTTACGGAGCTCTGTTACCGTACCACCGGCATCCCCGGTTTCGATCAGCCTTTTACAGACCAGCATAACTTTGGCAACTGGGTGGATTTGTTGCTGATGGGAAAGATGAATTCCGGCGGATGGGTGACCATCAATTGCATTCCCACGGCGGCGCATACCATCTGGGGCGTGCTCATCGGAAAAATCCTTATCGACGGGAATATTACCCAACAACGAAAAGTGACGGTCCTCTTCGCCGCAGGCGCCATCTCGCTGGCCGTGGGATACGGGCTAGACTGGGCAGGCGTTACCCCGATCATCAAACGGATCGCTACCAGCTCGTTCGTGCTGGCGTCCGGTGGCTGGGTGTTATGGACGGCAGCTTTCCTGTTCTGGTTCATCGACGTCAAAAAGCGGAACGGCGGCGCGTGGGTCCCGGTTGTGGTGGGCATGAACCCGATTTTCATTTACCTGGTGTTCGAAACCGTAGGCCACCAATGGCTGAATGGTGCGGTAGCCATCTTCGTGACGGGGTTCCTGGGATGGACGGGCATGACCGAAGACTGGATGAACGTAGCATCTGCGCTTGTAACGCTCGGGTTGTACTGGGGGCTGTGCTACTGGCTGTACCGGAAAAAAATCTTCTTCAAACTGTAGTTCTTCCCACAAAAATAGATCCCGGGATTCCATTCGAAAGGAAAAGGCGCGGCGTTCAATATCGGCGCAGTGGTACAGTACTGACCCATTATATTTCCATTGGAAAGGGGATGTGGCGAAAGCTGCGTCCCCTTTTTCAATCCAGGAACGGCACCATTTTTTTCAGTTGATGTATGTGGCGGCGGGAATGGACGGTGAGGAACGTCAGCCATTCGCGGATGGTGAGCTCGCCCAGTTGCGGGAAAGGGAAATCCAGGAGGAGGAGGTTTGGATCGGTGCCGGCAACGAGTTGCAAAATATCCTCGCGGTTGGATTTGAGGGCTTGCATCAGCTGTTCGCGGTCTTTGGGCGAATCGTCGGGCCGGATGGATTCCATGGCTTCGAATTTTGTGGTGAAATCGAGGAAAATGGAGCGGAGCGCCGGCGCCAGGGCTTCGGGATTGCGATCTGTTGGCCTGGTGTTGCCGCGCAAAAGCTCCGGAACGCCGGATTCGGATATCAGCAGATGTTGCCCCACCTGCCCCGGCGTCCAGCTGCCGGCGAAGGGAACGCGGTTCAGCTGTTCCTGCGAAAAATGGCCCAGCGCATCGAGTAGCTCGGTGGTAGACTGGTTGAATTCGGATATGTAGGATTGGGTAGTCATGCCAGTGGATTTTAGACTTCAAATGTAATCCACCATCCATTCCCCCAAACTGTGCATACGGGACAATCTTGCGGGGCTTTTGTGACAACGGGATCCACTATTTTCCGTCGAGTCCCGTCCTGAATCTACATCGACACCCGGTTTTCCTCTTCCTGCTTTTTCCGCTGGTCGGCTTTGTAGGTCGACTGGCCGAAACGCCACGAAAGCGACGCAACTACCCGGCGCGTCCCGAACCAGTGATTCAGCTGGTTATCGATGATCTGTTTTTCACGGAAGATATACACCACGCGATAGGTGTCGAACATATCATACACGTTCAATCCCGATTGCAATTTCCCTTTCAGCCAGCTTTTCTGCAATCCCGCGTCGATCTTGTAAATATGCTTCGACCGGTACAGCCCGTTGCCGCCTTTCGACCGGTAATTGTAGGAAATGTCTGCTGTAATGCCCGCCGGGAGTGTAAATACCTGGCTTCCCGAAACGGTCCACTGGAGAATGGGGATTTTATAAGTGACGCCGTGATAGGGATTGATCTCGCGCGTGTAATACAATCCGAAGTTGCTCTGCATCCGCCACCATGGCCGGACACGGACCGGGAATGCCGCTTCGAAAGTTGCAAAATCGTTATAGGGGAGGTTTTTGCCGAGGTACTCCAGTACATGCGTTTCGCGGTTGTATTCGGGGTACCTGGCCATGGGGTCTTCTTCCCGCCCGGCCTGCAACGTCAGCGACAGCGTGCGGATGGTATAACCGATGCTGAGCGTGTTGGTGATGGAGGGTTTCAGCTGCGGATTGCCGACCCAGTAATTCAGCGGGCTATAATAAAACCGGAACGGGTTCAATTGCGAGAAGTTGGGCCGCGTCATGCGCCGTGTAAAACTTAATTGCAGTTGCTGATCGGCAGACAGCGGATGCATAAGGCTGAAATCCGGCAACCAGCTCAGGTAGCGGCGTTCGGTGGTTTGCAGTCCCTGTTCCGACCGGGCGATGGTATGCGTTCTTTCCAGCCGCAACCCGATCGAATATTGCGTTTTATGCCAGGTCCCGTTCCTGGAAACGTATGCTGCAACAATGCGTTCGTCGTACTTGAAATTGTTGGAACGGCTGCTGTCGGGAAGAAACGATTGTGCGGCGCCGAGCGTATCGTACCGGAGATCGTTCGGGGTAGAATTGAACGCTGCCCGGATGCCGGTATTCCATTTCCCGTTGCCGGCGGGGATGGTAGCGTCCGCCTGCGCGGTGCGGATATGGACATCGTTTTCCAGTGCGGTTTTCCAATGGCCGGGGAGGCGGGCGTCGTAATCGTCGCTGTACAGGATGTCTTCCGTTTGGCGGTTACCGATGTCGAAAGCGGCGGCGGCGAGCTCGAGTTGCCACTTGCGGAAATTACCGGCATAGCGGAGATCGGCCGTGAGATTGTTTTGTACCGGGTGCCCGTTGTTGCGGAACCGCGTAAACGCCACCGGCCCGGGGATCTCAGCAGGCGTAACGGTATGGATGGTATTGTCGGTGAACGTTCTCCGGTTGGACCGGAATCCCCGGAAAACCGCTTCCAGACGTTGGTTGTCGTTCAACCGGTATTCCGCACCGAGGTGGAACGTGTAATTGTCGTGCCGCGTGGGTACGCTGGTGCGCGTGCGCTGGATGTTTTTATCCGACAGATGCTGCAAGGCACCGTACCGGTAAATCGTATATCCGCCAACGTACCCCATGCGGGCAGACCACGTCAATTGCCGGGTGCGGTAATGCATCACGAGGGAGTTGTCTGATTGGGTGTACTGATTCTGCTGAAGTGAGGAAGACAGCTGCCCCGTCCAACCGAGCGACTGGTCGCGCCGGAGCTTCAGGTCGATGATGGCTTTGAATTCCGCGTCGTACCTGGCGGAAGGTTGCGTGATGACGTCGATGGACGCGATCTGGTCGGGCCGTAGGCTGCGGAGGTATTGCCGGATTTCTTCCGCGCTCATCTGCGCGGGGCGCCCGTCTATGAACAGCACGGGAACGTTGCGGCCGGAGATGAGGATGCCGCCTTCACCGTCTACCTCCAGACCGGGCACTTTCCGGAGCACGTCGAACGCATTGGCGGCGGCGCGGAACATGGGGTTGCCGGTGATCTGTACGGAGATTCGGTCTGCATGCCGCTGGATGGCCGGTCGCCCGCCGCCAACGGTCACTTCCGCGAGTATGCTGGCAGCGGGTGTGAGGGCGAGGTTGCCGGCGGACCAGGCGTTGCCGGGCGGGACGGGCGTGTGGAGGGTTTCGTACCCCAGGGCCGATAATTCCAGCAGGTAAGCCGCAGGCCGAAGCCCGGTGAACGAGAAACTTCCCGCGGAATCAGCCATTTGTCCTGTCACCAGCACCGAATCGGGCGAAAGGATTTTTACCGCGGCGAAGGGAATCCCGGCGCCGGTGGTTTTATCGGTCGCCCGCCCGGCGATTCGTATTTGGGCGGAAAGAGAAGTAAGGGAAAGCAGGAATAAGCATGTCAGCAAAGCTCGTTGCACCAGGTTCGGCATGTGGTCCTTTTTTCACAAACCTAGGGCGCGAAACGGCTGCCGGCGTCCGGACGCGGGAATTCCGGCGTACGGTTTTATAATTCAGGACCTTTGCCTGGCGGCGCTTTGGGCCAGGTTCTCGCGGAACAGGGCGGGCGTGGTGCCGGTCACTTTGCGGAAGGCGGCGTAGAATGTGGATTTGGAATTGAAGCCCACTTCGTACCCGATGGCTTCGAATGTGAGGTGGTCGTTGGTGGTGATGAGCCGGCACGCTTCGCCGATCCGGTACTCGTTCACGAAAGCGGAGAAACTTTTGCCCAGGTTATCGTTCAGGAGCTGGGAAAGGAGGTGCGGGGTGACGTGGAGGCGCTGGGCGAGGTCGCCCAGTTTGAGGTTGGGGTCTTTATAAACATCCGGGACGGCCATGGCGGCAGACAATTTTTCGAGGAGCGATTGCGCGTCGGCATCGGGGATCTTGCGCTTGGGTGGCTGTGGATTGGCGGATTTCGAACCGGCGCCGTAAAAGAAAACGAAAATGGTGACGTACAGGATGAACGTGAAAGAAACCGCCGCCGCGATGTACACCGCGGGCATGAAACGGAAAAGCGCGAGGGCGTAGAAAAGGTAAAGGATGAGGTTCCCCGCCAGCACGGAAAGCATCTGCCTTTCCAGCACGGTCACCTTTCCGCCGAAAATTTTCCCGATCTCGCCCCGCATAACGTACACCGATGCGATCAGGTATAAAAACCATTGCGCATAAATAATATATGCGATCACCTTATTCCAGATTTTAGGGTACGCTTCATAGGAAATGAGGGTGCCGCCGAGGATAATTATCGTCAAAAGCACGCCCCAGGCTGCTTTCCAGCTTTTCGGGACGGGGTTTCCGTTGTTCCTGGCCGACAGCAGCATATAATATAAGGAAGGCCCGATGAGGAAGCAGGCGCTCAGGCCTGTTTGGAGGCAGGATTTCGGCAGGTCGGGATTGAAGTAATAGAATACGGATTTGGCAACGCGCAGGCTGATCATCAGTAACATGAGGCCCATGAAAAACGTCCACAGCGGCCGGCCTTTCCGGTTGAAAAGCAGGTACAGACCGAGGATGAGGCCGTTACAGGCGCCGAGGGCGCTGATCGTCAGGAGAAGTTGCTGCCCGGTATTCATAGATAGTACCGAAAATAACGAAAATTCGATGGGGACGAGCGCCGTTCGGGATCAAGAAAAGCAGGGCGGGATGGACGGCAGGAACTACCGGATCCTGCCCAGGGCTTTCAGTACGTAAAGCCCCGCCACCGCGAGCCCGCAAAAGACCGCCGAACCGATGAAGAACGGGCGGCCGGCGTTCCCTTTTTCAAAATACATGTCGCGGCCCTTGTCGATGAAAGTGACGTGGCGGTTGACGGAAGGATGCAGTTGGAAGCGATTTACAATCAATCCGATACAAAAACTTGATAATTACTTTCTAAAAAAGTTAGGAAGTTTTGCTTTCATTCTAAATTAATTATTATCTTGAGGAGGATTCTTTCCCTGCATGAAAAAAGACGAACAATATAAACGCTTGATACTGAGGGAGATTTACTATGCGAATACGTTATCTGCCACAGAATTGAGCGAACGCATCGGAAAGAGTTTACCCCTGACGATCCGGACGGTCAATCATCTTGTAAAAGAGAAAGTCCTGGAACCTTCAGGCTACGCTCCCTCCAGCGGAGGACGGCGCCCCATCACATACACCATCAATAAAAAGGCACTTTATATTTTGTCGGTCTCCATGGACCAGCTGGTAACGCGCATCTCCCTGATGGACCTTACCAACGGCCATGTAGGCGGCATCAACCGGCACGAACTGCCGCTCAAGAACAATCCCGTCGCGCTCAAAACGCTGGCCAGCCTCCTGGTGGACGCCATCGAACAGTCGAAAATCGACCGTGGGCGGATCCTCGGGATCGGGATCGGGATGCCCGGGTTCATCGACGGGATGCGCGGGGAGAATTACAGTTTCCCCATGCAAGACGGTACGGAGCAGCAAACGATCGTGGAATACCTGGCAACGGCTACCGGCCTGCCGGTCCATATCGACAACGACTCCAGCCTCATTGCCCTGGCGGAATACCGGTTCGGCAACGCCCGGAAAGCTGCCAACAGCATGGTCGTCAATATCGGATGGGGCGTGGGTTTGGGGATGATCCTCAATGGCTCCCTCTTCCGGGGCAACAACGGGTTTGCCGGAGAATTCTCCCACATCCCGCTGTTCAATAACAATAAACTGTGCAGCTGCGGAAAGAGCGGTTGCCTCGAAACGGAAACTTCCCTGCTCGTGCTCATCGACAAAGCCGTGAAAGGCCTCCGCAACGGAGAAACCTCCTCGCTGCAAGGCCACTTCCCCACGGGCGAAATCGAAAAAGACTGCGAGATGATCATGGATGCCGCAGCCAGCGGGGATAAATTCTGTATCGAACTGATCAAGGATATCGGGTATCATATCGGGCGTGGCGTGGCCATCCTGATCCATTTGCTCAATCCGCGGTCGGTAGTGCTCAGCGGCCGGGGCTCGCTCGCCGGAAAGTTATGGCTCGCCCCTGTTCAGCAGGCGCTCAACGAACATTGCATCCCGCGGCTGGCCACCCAAACGGTGGTAGATGTCTCAACGCTCGGCTATGATGCCGAACTGCTTGGCTCCGCCGCACTCGTCATGGAAAATTACGCAACACCATAGAACCAACCTGTTTTAAAGGAAAAATTGAAATACAGTGAACAAGGAAACCGGCCCTATTAAAGGGTCGGTTTTTTTTATGCTACTTTTCTTGTTATGTACCACGCACACCGATCCGGGGAAATTTGTTATTTTTCCCGCATGAGGAAATGGTTATGGATCTTGATGGCATGTTTCCACGCCGCAACCGCCGCTGCGCAAACGAATGCCGACAGCCTCGCCGCACGGCTGGCAGACAAATCGATGTCGGCCTCCGAGCGCATCCGCACGCTCAACCAGCTCGCCGCACATTATAATAAGGACTCTACCAACACCGCCCTCGTTTGGGCCAACGAAGCGTACCTGCTCGCCCTCCGGGAAGAAAACCGCGAACTCCAGGCCGCTTCGCTCCTCAACCTTTCGGAAGGATATTTATATAACGACCAATACGACCAGGCCCTCAATTACGCCTATACGGCGCTCGACCTCGTGGAAACCGACAGCGCCCGCGCCCGGTGCTTCACTTTCCTCGGCTGGATCTTTTACGATACCGAAAACGCCCATTTCTCCCAGCAATACCACCAGCAGGCTTACGATATCTACCGCCGCCTCGGCGATCCGCGGAAGATTGCCCTGAGCCTCAACGCCCTCGGGCTCGTGTATCTCCAGAAAGACGAGTTCGCCACCGCCCGCAAATATTTCGACAGCACCCTGCAGCTCGCCCGCGACCGCGGGCTCGGCGGCATGGTTGCCACGGCCCTCAGCAACCGCGGCATCTGCGAAAACGAGTTCGGCAGGTATAACGATGCCATCGCGGATTTCAACCAGGCGCTGGCCATGCTGAAGGGAGGCGATGAGTTGTCGCACGCCGAAGTGCTGAACCAGATGGCCTATTCCCGCATCATGCTGAAGGAGTACCCCCAGGCCGGGGAGCTCCTGGCCCAGGCGCGCGCACTTATCAACCAAAGCAATTCCAACACCCGCAAAGAAAAACTCCTCGACAACCTCACCAATTCCGTGCTCCTCTACCAGCAGCTCGGCGAATACAAGACCGCGTTCACGGAACTGCAGGAATACACCCGCGTCCGCAACGAAATCCTGTCCAAAAGTAAAAGCGAAGCCATTTCCGCCCTCAAGCTCAAGCGCGAGGCCGACGAAAACCAGACCCGCATCATTACCCTCGTGGCCCAGAAAGAGCTCCGGTCGTTCCAACGGAACGCCCTCGCCGCCGGTGTGGTACTCCTTATTATTATAGGTTTCCTCCTTTATTCCAAACTGAAACAGAAGCAGAAGAAGGAAAAGGAGCTGGAAGAAGTGAAGCGCGCGCTCATCAAACAGGAACTGGAAGGCGCCCTCATGGAAAAGGAAGCCCTCAACAATAAACTCGAATTCCGCGATAACGACCTGAAAAACTATGCGTTGTACATTTCCCAGCGCAACGAGATGATCCGGCATTTCATAGACGAGCTTACCAGCCTCGATATCCATTCCGACGCCAAAAAGGAAAATATCGCCCGGTTCAATAAAATGGTGAACAAGTTCCAGCACGACCTGGACATAAATAAAGACGCGCAGGACTTCAACCTGTCCGTCAACGAAATCCACAAAGATTTCTTCTTCAACCTCCTCCAGCAATTCCCCAATCTCACCGAAAACGAGCGCCGGTTATGCGCGCAAATCCGGCTGAACCTGTCGATAAAAGACATCGCCTCCCTCAATAATATCTCCGTTAAATCCGTGGAAATGGCCCGGTATCGGCTGCGGAAAGTGTTTAATCTCGAGCATAAAGACAGCCTGTCTGACTTCCTGAAAAATTTCTAACACATTTATTTACAATTAGTTAACCTCCATGTAGGGGTCTTGTAGAGGTGACTGTAAGGCACGTATAGAGGCTCCGTTTCCTGCTGCGCTGGTTTTTCCGGTCTACTTTACGAATGCATCCCGTGAGCCGCGATTTCACGTTCGTCCGCTACTAAAAAACCTATGCGAGCGGTTCCCGGGAACGCGTCCATGTTATTCTTAAAAACTAAAAAACCAAAATGCGTATGTGGAAACTATTCCGAGGGAACGGACTGTTGCTGGTCCTTTTATTGACCGGGTTTGCGGCGATGGCCCAGACCGGGAAGCCCCTCAAAGGTAAAATTACAGACGTGAAGGGGGAGGCCCTGCCCGGGGTGAGCGTTGCCGTGAAGGGGACCTCGCAGGGAACGGCCAGCAATGCCACCGGTGAATTCACCATTACGGTATCTCCCGATGCCACGCTGGTGATCTCGGCCATCGGGTTCACCACCAAAGAAGTACCCGTAGCCGGTAAAAGCGTGCTCTCCATCGTGCTGGAAGAAAGCTCGAAAGGGCTGGATGAAGTGGTAGTGGTGGGATATGGCACCCAGAAGAAGGGCGACGTTACCGCGGCCATCTCCACCGTCAACACCAAAAACCTCGAAAAACAGCCCACCGGCAATATCGGCGCCATGCTCCAGGGCCAGGCCGCCGGTGTGATCGTAAGCTCGGGCACCGGCAACCCCGCCGCCAGCCCCACCGTGCTCGTTCGCGGGATGAACAGCATCAACAACGATAACCCATTGTATGTGATAGACGGGATCCCGCAGACTTATGCGTACGACCTGAACCCGAACGACATCGAGTCGGCTTCCGTGCTGAAGGATGCATCCGCCGCTACCATTTATGGTGCCCGGGCTGCGGGAGGTGTGATCATCATTACCACCAAAAAAGGGAAAAGCGGCGAACCGAGGATCAATTTCAGCTCCTACGTTTCCCGGCACACCCTCAACAATAACATCCCGCTGATGGGGAAGGTGGAAATGAACAAAGTGGTGAAGGAAGCGTTCGCGAACGACGGTCCAGGCAGCGCGCCGCCGATTTACGTGATGGACGACAGCAAGTATGCGAACTCCGACTGGGTGGGCGCTTATATGAAAAAAGGCGTGGAGCAGAAGCATGACCTCGATGTGTCGGGGGCTTCCGAGAAATTGTCGTACCGCCTTTCGCTCGGCCATTGGGAACATACCGGGAACATCATCAATTCCGGTTCCAAGCGCGACAACCTCCGCCTCAATACCGAGATCAGGCTGCTGAAAGATCGTTTGAAAGTGACGCCTATTCTTGCCTATACCCGTTTCAATAACAAGAATTTCGGGGATGTGACCGGCGACGGCGATGCGGGTTTCTCCGCCATCATGGACCTTTACAAAACGCCGCCGCACAAGCGGATCTACGATCCCAACTCGCTGAACGGTTATGCCAAACCTGAGCCCGAATTGGGTTCCGGCAACATGGTGGGCCAGCAGATGCTGACCAACAGCCGCACGGCCGACGATCATCTTCAGTTCAACATCGCTGCCGACCTGAAGCTCTGGAAAGGTTTTTCCTATAATTTCAGCGCGGCCCGTAACATTATCAACTCTTTCAGCTTCTCGCAAACGCCTCCTTACGACTTCGGTGCGCTGGCGCTCGTGGAAAACCCGAGCCGTTCCGAAAGCCGGGGCCGCACGGAGTACCAGGTGTTCACGCATTTGCTGAATTACGAGCAGACCTTCGGCCGCCACAATGTGAAAGCGATGTACGGCTTCTCCCGCGAGAAATCCGTTGCACAGGGCACCACGGCATCGGGCAACCACCTGTCGAGCGCGCTCATCGAATCGCTTTCCGGCCTCATCATCGACGGCCCGAACGATCTCATCCGCGCCAACGGCTGGAACTATTCCAACTCGCTCCAGTCTTATTTCGGCCGTGCTTCCTATAACTACGACGACCGGTATTTCCTGCAGGGAAGCCTCCGCCGCGATGGTTCTTCCCGCTTTGGGCCTTCGCACCGTTACGGTACATTCTGGTCTGCATCTGCCGGCTGGAACCTGCATAACGAGCGTTTCTTCTCCGTTCCCTGGATTTCCGAGCTGAAGCCCCGCGTGAGCTACGGTATTGTTGGCAACCAGAACATCGCCAACTTCCAGTACCTCGCGAAGATCTTCCTCCAGGGCTCCAGCGAATACCTGAACTATCCTTTCGGTTCGGCTACATCGCAAAAAGTGCTCGTGGGCGCTATTACGACCGCCCTGGCCAACAACGACATCAAGTGGGAGCAGACGGCCATGTTCAACGCCGGTGTCAGCTTCAGTTTCCTGAAAGGCGCCATCAGCGGTAACCTGGATTATTTCCGCAGCCGCACTTCCGACATGCTCGCCGAAACGCCGATCCCTGCATCGTCTGGTATCATCACCATGCCGCTGACCAATATCGCCGACATGGAAAACAAAGGCTGGGAACTTTCGGTAAGCTACCGCAACAAGGCGGAAAGAGAATTCTCCTGGGATGTGACCGCAAACCTCTCGCACAGCACCAACAAGATCATCCGCCTCGGTTACGACGAAGGAATGATCGCCGACGGATATGTGGATTATTCGAACCGCGCCAGCACCATCACCCGCAAAGGCGAATCGCTCGCATCGTTCTACCTGTATAAATCGAACGGGATTTTCCGCTCGCAGGCCGAAGTAGACGCGCACGTGAACGGTAAAGGCGAAAAACTCCAGCCCAACGCCGCTCCCGGCGATCTGCGCTTCGTGGATACCAATGGCGACGGTGAGCTGAACGACGACGACAAGCTCATCATGGGCAACGGGCTCCCGAAACTGGATTACGGCCTTACTTTCAACGCCCGTTACAAAAACTTCGACCTGATGGTGTTCCTGAACGGGAAGCAGGGCCAGAAGATGTACAACGGCGCCAAGATGTTCCTGTACCGCTTCTACCGCTCGGCAGACCTGGTAAACGCATGGTCTCCGGCCAACCCGAACTCCGACGTGTACCGCCTGAGCGATGCCGACAAGAACGAGAACCTCCGCGTGTCTGACTACTTCCTGGAAGACGCGTCGTTCCTCCGCCTGCGGAACCTCCAGCTCGGCTATACCTTCCCGTCCGAACTGACCAAAAAAGCGTTCATCAACCGCCTTCGCATTTACGCCGGCGCGTACAATCTGCTCACCTTCACGAAGTACTCCGGCTTCGACCCGGACCTGACCAACTCCGCCATCTTCAGCCGCGGGGTAGACCGTGGATATTATCCCATGAGCCGCTCTTATGTGGCAGGTATTAACGTAGGCTTCTAACCGCAACAAAAAACGAACATCATGAAATTGAAAATAGCCGCTCTCTGTTTCCTTTCTGCCAGCACGCTCTTCACGGCGTGTTCCGACAAGTTCCTGGAACTGGACGACAAGCAAAACCTTACGGAGAACACTTTCTGGTCTACCCGCCAGCACGCCATGCAGGGCATCACCGCCACATACGCAGCTTTGCAGGGGTACGACGGCTCCAAATGGACCTGGTTCGAATCGGTATACACTACCCTCAATTATAAAGGGGACGATATCGACAACAATAAAAACGAACCCTACGGGAAAAACCTCGCAGCATTCGTGAACAGTGCCGAAGACGCGGGCTCCTGGAGCCTGTGGGCTACCTGCTACACCGGCATCGGCCGCGCCAACCAGGTGATCGCCAAAGTACCGGGCATCAGCGTGATGCCGGAGAACGAGCGGAACCAGATCGTGGCTGAAGCCAAATTCCTCCGCGCCTACAACTACTTCCTCCTCGTGAACGGTTTCGAGAACGTACCGCTGGTGCTCGCTTTCGAAAAAGACCTGGCCAAGCTCCAGGTGCCGCAAGCTGCCAAAGAAGCCGTTTGGGCCCAGATCGAAAAAGACCTCACCGAAGCGGAAGCCGTATTGCCGCCCTCGTATAGCAGCGAATATGTTGGCCGCGTCACGAAAGGCGCCGCAACGGCCATGCTCGGCAAAATGTTCCTGTTCCAGGAAAAATGGGCGCAGGCCGAAGCCAAGTTCCGCGAGATCTATGGCAAGTATTCCCTCAACGCCAATTATGTCGACAACTTCAACGGCACCAAGGAAAACGGCCCCGAATCGATCTTCGAGATCCAATGGAGCGGAGACCGCTCCGTGTCTGACGAACGCCATCCCTTCAACTTCGAAGTGCGCCCCGGTGCGCTCGACGGCTGGGAGCTGATGTACCCTTCCGACTGGCTGGTAACCACGCTGAAGACCGATAAAACGCCCGGCGGCGGATACAGCGACCGCGTGTACGGCACCATCTTCTTCGATGATCCGAATTCCTATATGTGGGACCTCGGCGTGCCTGCGTCGAAAATTCCGTATGCCGATGTAAAAGGTTCCATGGTCCGCCAGGTGTATTTCAACAAATATGCTTATCCCAACGACCGTTCCGGCGCTTATGTCGGGTACAACATCTCCATCATCCGTTATGCAGACGTGCTGCTCATGCTCGCCGAAGCCGCGAACGAAAACGGCAAAACCGGCGAAGCGATCGGTTTCGTGAATGAAGTGCGGGTCCGCAGTAAAGCTGCGCCCATCGCCGGCATGAATAAGGAACAGCTCCGCGAGCATATCCGCAACGTGGAACGCCCGGTGGAACTGTCGATGGAATGGGGCATCCGCTGGTTCGACCTCATCCGCTGGGGCCGTGGCAACACCGCGAAAATGAATATCAAAAACATCATGACGGCCCATGGCAAACCTGGCGCCAAAGAATATGTAGAAGATAAACACATCCGTTACCCTATACCACTGAAGGAAATCAGCGTAAACCCGCTGTTAAAGCAAAATCACCTGTATTGATCCTCCCGCGCCGGCGCGCATTCACCCGCGCCGGCGCCTTTTTCACCATTAGCACGGAAAGCATGAAATATCGCATCGGATGGAGCATCGGCATGATTTGCTTCCTTTTATCGGCCGCCAGGGCGCAACAACCCTGGCAAAACCCGGCCGTTCAAACCGAAAACACCCTGGCACCGCACGCCTCGTTCATTCCGGCCGCTTCCGAAGCAGACGCCATCGCGCGGAAAGCTTCGCCGAACGTATTATCGCTCGACGGCATGTGGCGCTTCCATCTTTCCCCCAATCCCGCGCAGCGGCCAGACAGCTTTTTCTCCGACGCCTTCGACGTGAAAAACTGGAAGGAAATCAAAGTGCCGGCGCATTGGCAAACGGAAGGCTTCGACCGGTTCATTTTCACGGACGTGGAATACCCCATTCCCGTCAACCCGCCGTTCCCGCCTGAAAACGATAATCCCGTGGGCTCCTACCGCCGGAGCTTCCAGGTGCCGGACAACTGGAAAGGCAAACGCATCGTGCTGCGGCTCGGCGCCGTGAATTCGTTCTTTTATTGCTGGATGAACGGAAAGTACGTAGGCCTGAGCAAAGACAGCAAAACCGCCGCAGAATTCGACGTCACGAAATTCCTCCGCAAAGGCGAAAATACGATCGCCATCCAGGTATTCCGGTTCAGCGATGCCACGTATCTCGAAGGGCAGGACATGTGGAAATTGTCGGGCATCGAGCGGAGCGTGGAACTGATCGCAAGACCGCAGGCGGCCGTGCAGGATTTTTTCGTGAAATCGCTGCTGGACAGCACGTATCAAAACGGGATTTTTCAACTGGATGTGTCGATGAACGCCCCCGCACCCGGAGGCCGGCTGGAAGTGAAGCTGCTCGATGCAGACGGGAAGCCCGTCTTCCGTCAACAACAACCGCTGCATCAACAAACCCGGTACCATTTCGAAACCGGCCTGCGCCATGTAAAAAGCTGGAATGCGGAGCATCCCCATCTTTATACACTGCTCATTACCCAGTTCGATAAAAATGGCCGGACCGTGGAAAGCATCGCGCATAAAACGGGATTCCGGACGGTAGAAATCCGCGGCGGGCTCCTGCTCGTCAACGGCGTGGCCGTGAAGATCAAAGGCGTGAACCGCCATGAGCACGATATGCACACCGGGAAAGTGATTACGGTACAAAGCATGGTCAACGATATCCGCCTGATGAAACAATACAACGTCAATGCGGTGCGTTCGAGCCACTATCCCAATAGTCCCGACTGGTACCGGCTGTGCGACGAATACGGTTTGTACGTGGTGGATGAAGCGAACATCGAATGCGACGGGATGTATTTCCATCCTTCCAAAACGCTGTCCGACAAACCGGAATGGAAAGAAGCCTACCTGCACCGCACCCGCAGGATGTTCGAGGCGAACAAGAACCATGCATCCATCATTACCTGGAGCCTCGGCAACGAAAGCGGCTTCGGGGAGAATTTCATCGCCACCTATCAATACCTGAAATCGAAAGACGATACGCGCCCCGTGCAGTACGAAGCCGCCGAGCGCAATGCGTACACCGATATCATCTGCCCGATGTACAAGTCTACCGCCACCATGCTGGAGTATGTGCGCCGCTGGCGCGACAGGCCGTACATCCAGTGCGAATACGCGCACATGATGGGCAATGGCGGCGGTAATCTCCAGGATTATTGGGACCTCATTTACAAACATGCGCAATTGCAGGGCGGGTTCATCTGGGATTTTTCCGATCAGACCTTTAAAACGAAAGATAAACAGGGGCGCGATATATGGGCCTATGGCCGCGATATGGGGAACGTAGGCGCTACCAGCGATACGAGCTTCTGTGCCGACGGGCTTTTCGCTGCCGACCGCACGCCGCATCCGCAGGCTTTCGAATTCAAAAAAGTAATACAGCCGGTGACGTTCGCGCCGGTGCCGATGGCTGCCAATTCCATCCAGCTGACCAATCGCCTCGATTTCACTCACCTCGATGCATTCGATTTTTCCTGGTCCGTAACACGCAATGGTGAAAAGATCGCGGAAGGGAAGTGGGGGCCGGTGGATGTGGCGCCCCGCTCCACGAAAACCCTTTCTTTCCCCCTGCCGCCGATGGACGGTACTTCCGAATATTTCCTGACGGTGGAAGCCCGCACCCGGAAAGCCGCACCCCTCGTGCCCGCGGGGCACCTCGCGGCCTGGGAGCAATTGCCGCTGGGTCCGAAAGATTTCCAGGCGCCGAAATTGAACGGCCAGTCCGCAACCTATACAGAAAACGAGCAAACCATCCGCTTCAGCGGGAAGGATTTTGCTATTGCCTTCGATAAAAAATCCGGTTGGCTGCACCAATATGTGCTGCGTGGCGAGGAAATGTTGCTGTCGCCCCTGGAGCCGCATTTCTGGCGCGCCGCCACGGATAACGATATCGGCAACAGCCAGCAGATGCGGTGCGCGGTGTGGAAAGACGTTTTGCAATCCGCAGTAACTGAATTCATCCGCGTGGAAAAAGATGCTGCGGGCGCAACGGTAGTCAGCGTGCAACATCGCCTCCCCGCGGTGGATGCGGTATATCAGTCGCAATACCGCGTGATGGACGACGGTTCCGTACGGGTGGATGTGGCGATGAAAGCCGGGAAATCCTTCCAGCCCGAGCTGCCCCGTTTCGGCATGCGCATGTTGCTGAAAGGGAAATTCGATAACGTGTCGTGGTTCGGGCGCGGGCCGTTCGATAACTACGAAGACCGCAAAACCGCCGCCGCCGTCGGGCTGTACCGGATGAAGGCCGATAGCCTCTTCCACCCGTACGCCCGGGCGCAGGAAAGCGGCTACCGGACAGACGTTCGCAATATTTCGCTCACCGATGCGCAGGGCCATGGGCTCACGGCATACGGCTTGCCGCTCATCTGCACGGGTGTGCTGCATTTCGATATGGACCGCCTCGAATTTGACCGGCACGCACCGGAAAATGTGCACGGCGGCTCCATGACCAACGACGACCTGGTGTGGTGGAATATCGATTACAAACAGTCGGGCGTAGGCGGCGACAATTCCTGGGGCGCCACGCCGCACGCGGAATACATGCTGCCGTACCGCGATTATCAATATTCGTTCATTCTTCGACCGGCCGCCCAATGAAAAAGATATTTTTCTTCATATTGACGATAGGTGTAGTACCGGGCGCGTTCGGACAGCGCGCCCTTTTTCCCGACGTGCTCGATCTCCGTGCCGATCCGCCGGAAGGCAAGCGCATCGAACAGAACGTTTTCAGCGACATGGGCGCCTGGCATGCGTACGCATTGCCGTTGCAGCCGAAAGACTATGGCGCTTTCACGGGGCCGCTGGTGATGGACATGAACGGCCGCTGGCTTTCCGACGCCGTTTCCCGGCTGTCGCTGGAGGTAAACGGCCGGCAGCGCGATTTCGCGGGAGCGAAGGCCGATATTCATTATTACCCGGGGATGCTGGAGCAGTCGTTTGTCTGGAAAGATATTTCCGTTCGCCAGCAACTCATTTTCGTATCCGGACGGGAAGCCCTGCTGCACACGCACATCCGCAACCACGGCGGGAATCCGGTACAGTTGCGGATAAAATATTTCGGCCGCGTGAAAGGAATGGAAGTGAAAAATTCGGGTTTGGAAGGACAGCGGTTCTCCATCACATGGCCCGCCACCGATTCCACATACGCCGATAGTCTTGGGTACGCCGCGGTTTGGAAAGCGAGCCTCCGGCCGGGGGCGACTTTCGCTCAAACCCAGCGCCACTCGTACGCGCCGGATGGAAATCATCCCAATAATCAATACGATTTTAATACCGAACTGAAGAAGAACGCCGCCCGTTGGAATGGTTACCTGTCGAAGTACTTTGCAGGCACGAAGCGCCTGTCCAACGAGGAAAAACGCCTCGCCGTAAAAGGCATCGTTACGCTCATGACCAACTGGCGCAGCGCATCCAAGGATATTTTGCATGATGGCGTTTTCCCGTCTGTCAACTATCAGGGCTTTTACGGCGTGTGGAGCTGGGACAGCTGGAAACAGGCCGCCGGCATTGCCACGTTCTTCCCTGGTCTGGCGAAAAACAACATCCGCAGCATGTTCGATTACCAGGATGAATATGGGATGATCGCCGATTGTATTTACGCCGATAAATCCGAGAACAACTGGCGCGATACCAAGCCGCCGCTGGCCGCATGGGGCGTGTGGGAAGTGTTCCGTGCGTCGGGAGACACGGCTTTCGTCCGTGAAATGTGGCCGAAGCTCGTCCGTTACCACGAATGGTGGTATAAACACCGCGATCACGATGGGAACGGCTTGTGCGAATATGGTTCCACCGACGGTACGCGCATCGCCGCCGCCTGGGAAAGCGGGATGGACAACGCCGTCCGGTTCGACAGTGCCGTGATGTTGAAGAATAATGCTGCGGCATGGTCGCTCAACCAGGAAAGCGTCGACCTGAATGCTTACCTCTATGCCGAGAAGGTGTACCTCGCCAAACTGGGCGCCGTGGCCGGGGAGCGGAATCATTTCACGGAAGCGGCCCGGGAATTGAAGCGCCTGATCGGCGACCGCTTCTACGACGCGCCGGCCGGGTATTTCCGCGACCGGATGCTGGGGGCGCCGAAGCATGTGCCGGTAGACGGGCCGGAAGGATGGATACCGCTGTGGGCGGGGATCGCCACGCCCGCGCAGGCCGCTGCCGTTAAATCGAAAATGGAGGACGCGAAGAAATTCAACAGCCGCGTGCCGCTGCCCACCCTTTCCATCGACCATCCCGCATTCGACCCCGAAGACGGCTACTGGCGCGGGCCCGTGTGGCTCGATCAGTTCGCTTTCGGAACGGAAGGCCTCCGCCGGTACGGCTACCGCAAACTGGCCGCAACGCTCGAAACGAAGTTGCTGACCGGCGCCGAAGGGTTGCTGGCAGATCAGCCGATATATGAAAACTATCACCCGCTATCCGGAAAAGGACTGAATGCCAGGAATTTCAGCTGGTCGGCGGCGCATCTCTTAATGATATTGAAAAACAAGTAACGAACATGCAATTCACAGCAAACGAAGTGCAGCAGCTGGTGCAGAAGAACTACCTGCTTGCGGTGGAAGTGGAGACACTCCAGGGGTACGACGAGTACAATTATAAAATCACCGATGCGTCTGGCCGGAAGTTCATCCTCAAGATCACGGGCGAAGAGAAGCCGTATTCCTTCCTCGACGCCCAGCTCCGCCTGCTCGATCACCTTACCGTGAGCCCTGTGGTCATGAAGTTTCAGCAAATCCTCCGGAATAAAAACCGCCAGGAGCTCACGCCCGTTTTCAATAACGGCAAACAATACAACGTCCGCATCCTCACCTGGCTCGACGGCGATTGCTGGGTGCATGTGAAAGATAAACCGAAATCCCTCTACATCGGCCTCGGCCAGTTTCTCGGCAAAACCGACGAATCGCTGCAGGACTTCCAGCACGACGCGCTCCACCGCCCGTATGTGTGGGACGTGAACACCGCCGCAGATGCCAACCGGCAGCTTCATTGCATTACCGACCCGGAGAAGCGCCGCATCGCGGGATATTTTCTCCTGGCGTTCGAAACGGAAGTGCTGCCCGTGCTCAGCGCCCTGCGGCATGCCTGCATTCATAACGACGCCAACGATTACAACGTATTGGTGAAAAACGGTGAAGTCAGTGGTTTGATCGATCTGGGGGACATGGTCTATTCCGCCCTCGTCAACAACGTGGCCATCGCCTGCACCTACGCCATGTTGAACACGGAAGATCCGCTGCAGGCCGCGGCCTGGGTGGTGGAAGGGTACCATTCCGCCTATCCGCTCACCGAACAGGAAGTGGATTTGATCTATTACCTCATCGCCGCGCGGCTTTGCATCAGCGTCACGGAATCGGCCAAGCAGGCGGCTAACGGATCGGACAACGGCCACCACTTCGTCACGGAGCGCCACGCCTGGGAGCTGCTGGAAAAGCTCATCCGCATCAATCCCGTGAAAGCGGCCGACGTATTCCGCAAATCCTGCGGCATGCCGGCGCTGGTGAAGCCGGATGTGGATTACAGTCCGCTGCTGAAAGAGCGCCACCGGTTCATCGGCCGCAACCTCAGCATCAGCTATAAAAAACCGCTGAAGATCGTCAAAGGCGCTTTGCAATATCTGTACGACGATAAAGGCGATACCTATATCGACTGCGTGAACAATGTGAGCCACGTAGGCCATTGCCATCCCGTGGTGGTAAAAGCGATGCAGCGCCAGATCGCCACGCTCAATACCAACACCCGCTACCTGAATGATCATTTGGTGGAATTCGGGAAAGAGCTGACCCGCACGCTGCCGTCCAAACTGAAAGTCTGCTACTTTACGAATTCCGGCAGCGAAGCCAACGACCTGGCCATCCGCATGAGCCGGCATTTCACGAAGCGGAAAGACGTCATGGTGCTCGATCACGCCTATCACGGCACTTCTACCGTAGCCATCGAAATGAGCCCGTATAAATTCGACGGGAAAGGCGGCTTCGGACAGATGCCCTACATCCATAAAGCCGATTCGCCCGATCTGTACCGCGGCCCGTTCGGCTACAACGATCCACAGGCCGGTGTGAAATACGCGGAAAGCGTGAAGAAAATACTGGCGGAAAACCCCGGCAAAATATCCGCCTTCATCTGCGAAACGCTGCTGGGCGTGGGCGGACAAATCCCCCTGCCCGACGGCTACCTCCAGGAAGTCTACCGTCTCGTCCGCGAAGCGGGCGGCCTCTGCATCGCCGACGAAGTGCAGGTGGGTTTCGGAAGAGTGGGCGAGAAGTTCTGGGGATTCGAGCTGCAGAACGTGGAGCCGGATATCGTGGTGCTGGGCAAGCCCATCGGCAACGGCCATCCGCTGGCGGCCGTGGTAGTTACCGAAGAAATCGCGGATGCGTTCAATAACGGTATGGAATATTTCAACACTTTCGGCGGCAATCCCGTATCCATGGCTACGGGGCGCGCGGTACTGAACGTCATCCAGTCCGAAAATATGCAGCAGCACGCGCTGGAAACGGGGAACTTTTTGATGGAAGGATTGCGCGGCCTGATGGATAAACACCCCGTCATCAGCGACGTTCGCGGTCATGGATTGTTCGTGGGCGCGGAAATGGTGAAAGACCGCCAGACCAAAGAGCCCGCCGTCGCGGAAATCAACGCCCTCGTGGAAAGCATGAAGGAAAGAGGGTTTCTCCTCAGTACAGACGGGCCGTTGTACAACGTGCTTAAGATCAAGCCACCACTGGTTTTTAGCAAACAGAACGCCGCGGATATGGTCCGCCATCTCGACGAAGCCTTAACCGAATTATCACTTTAAAAACACGCAACATGCAAACCCTCCAGCTCATCCTCGACGGCCTCATGCGCCGCTATCGGGAACGTGTTCCGGATGTGGATAAAGTTATATCCGCCATGATCGCCGAAGGCATTATCCGCCACGGCAACGACATCGAGAACGATCATATCGCTTTCCGCACGATGGGCGTACCGAATCTGGGGATACAGTCGCTCGAAAGGATCTTCCTCCACCACGGCTATACCCGCCGCGATTATTACCATTTCGCGGAAAAGAAGCTCAACGCTTACTGGTATGCCCCGCCCGATCCCGCGCTGCCGCGCATTTTCATCAGCGAACTGCGGGTGGGCGATCTGTCTGAGCGCGTGCAGGAGATCATTCATAGCTATACCAGCGAGGTGACCGCCGACCCGGTGCTTTCCCTCGACCTGGACAGCGCCTCCGCCGTCGATGCATTCCTCCACAGCGGCCTCTGGCGCCTGCCTTCGCTGGAAGATTTCCGCGCGCTGGCGGCTGAAAGCGAGTATGCGTCCTGGGCGATTTACAATCGCTATTACCTGAACCATTTTACCATCAGCGTGCATAATCTGCCGGATGGGTATAACGACATCGGCCGGTTCAACGCATTCCTGGAAAAACACGGTCTCGTGCTGAACGATTCCGGCGGGAAGTACAAGGAAAGCCCGGATGGACTGCTCCTCCAAAGCTCCACCGTAGCGGGCATGATCGACGCGGCATTCGCGAACGGGGAAACGGCCCGCATCGCGGGGTCGTACGTGGAATTTGCCGAGCGCAGGGTGTTGCCGGCTTTCGCGCACCTGTCCACTTCCGAAATTCAAAGGGTGCACCGGCGCGAGGGGTTCGAAGCCGCCAACGCCAACCGGATCTTCGAAAGCACCTATTCTTCACAAACCAATAAACACTAATGGACTTTTTACAGGAAACAGGGATATTGACGCGGCAGTCGGGCGTAAGCACCGGCACCAAATGGCAAACGGGCGAAGGGGCCGATATCGCTTCGCATTCGCCGGTAGACGGCAAGCTCATCGCCACGGTAACCGGCGCATCGGCGGCGGAATATGAATACCTGGTGAAAACGGCAGAAGCCGCCTTCCGCAAGTGGCGCGAAGTACCTGCTCCCCGCCGCGGCGAAGTGGTGCGGCAGATCGGGGATGCGTTGCGCGAGAAGAAGCAGGCGCTGGGAAGGCTGGTCAGCTATGAAATGGGGAAAAGTCTGCAGGAAGGTTTGGGTGAAGTGCAGGAGATGATCGATATCTGCGAATTCGCGGTGGGATTGAGCCGCCAGTTATATGGCCTCACCATGCACAGCGAGCGCCCGCAGCACCGCATGTACGAGCAATGGCATCCGCTGGGGATCGTGGGGATCATTTCCGCGTTCAACTTCCCGGTGGCGGTCTGGAGCTGGAACGCTGCGCTTGCCTGGGTTTGCGGCGACGTGTGCATCTGGAAGCCCAGCGAGAAAACACCGCTGTCGGCCGTTGCCTGCCAACGCATCGTAGCGGAAGTATTCGAAAGGAACGACGTCCCCGAAGGCGTGAGCTGCCTCCTTTCCGGCGGCCGCGAAGCCGGCATGTGGATGTCGGCAGACGGGCGCGTACCCCTCGTTTCCGCCACCGGCTCCTCCAGGATGGGGCAATCCGTAGCCGCTACCGTGGCCGGGCGCTTCGGCCGCAGCCTGCTGGAACTGGGCGGCAACAACGCGGTCATCATTTCCAAAGACGCAGACCTCGACATGGCGCTCATCGGCACCGTGTTCGGCGCAGCCGGCACCGCAGGCCAGCGTTGCACCACCACCCGGCGGCTCATCGTCCACAAAGACGTATACGAACGCTTCCGCGAAAAACTCGTCAAAGCCTACGGCCAGCTGCGCATCGGCAACCCGCTCGACGAACAGTACCACGTGGGCCCGCTGATCGACAAAGCCGCCGTGGAAACCTACCTCCAGGCCATCGCCGCCTGCAGGGAACAGGGCGGCCGGTTTATCGTGGAAGGCGGTGTATTGGAAGGCCCCGGCTTCGAAAGCGGCTGCTACGTGAAGCCCTGCATCGCCGAAGTACGGCCCGATTTTCCGATCGTGCAAACCGAAACCTTCGCGCCTATTCTTTATATCATGCCGTTCTCCACGATCGATGAAGCGATCGAGATACAGAATAACGTGCCGCAGGGATTGTCGTCTGCCATCATGACGCTCAACCTCCGCGAAGCGGAACAATTCCTTTCCTGCGCCGGCAGCGACTGCGGTATCGCCAACGTCAACATCGGCACGAGCGGCGCCGAGATCGGCGGGGCGTTCGGGGGCGAAAAGGAAACGGGCGGCGGCCGGGAAAGCGGTAGCGATGCCTGGAAGGCCTATATGCGCCGCCAGACCAACACCATTAATTATGGAAAGAAGCTGCCGCTGGCACAGGGCATCAAATTCGATATGTAAGGATGAATCATACATAGCACAGCCTGCGGTCTTCCGGCCGCGGGCTGTTTTATTTTCAGCATAGCCAATTGACGAACGCAATTCGTCGGACGGTGATTTGACGTACCTTTGCCTCCAATCGCAAACGATACAAGCCTTGCGCCATGTAATTGCTCCCACATATTAAACCTTGACAAGGCGCCCGCCCGGGCGCCAGGAACCTTATTGCTGGAAGTAAAACTACAAACATGGCTATTTCATCAAAATACGGCCGTACCTATCATTTCCCGTTTTCGCCCGGCACCGGCAGCGACGATCGTATCAATTACGATTACTGGCAGCACATCGGCGCCATTCCCGAACTGGTACATACTGAAAAGCTCGACGGGGAAAACAATTGTCTTTCGCGGTACGGCGTTTTCGCCAGGTCGCACGCGGCGCCTGCGGTTTCTCCGTGGACGGAGAGCCTGCGCCGGTTCTGGCAGCTGGTGAAGCGCGACCTCGGGCCGCTGGAGATCTTCCTTGAAAATCTCTATGCCGTTCATTCCATCGAATACCGCCGCCTCGATCATCATTTTTATGTGTTCGCGGTGCGGGAGGAAGATAGATGGCTGAGTTGGGAAGAAACGAAATTTTACGCCCGCCTGCTCGATTTGCCGGTGGTGCCCGAAATCAGCATTCCCCGGATCACGGCCCGGGAGGCTTTCGAAAAAGCGATTATTTCCGCAGCTGGCGGCGCCGGTGCTTTTTGTCCGCACGATGCGGCCACCGGCCGCCCTGCAACGATGGAAGGGATCGTGACGCGCAACGCCGGCGGATATACGACCGGTGAATTCGCGGAGAATGTATTTAAATATGTAAGAAAAGGGCATGTGCAGACGGGCGTCCACTGGACGAAAACCTGGAAGCGCGCAGCCCTTCAATATGAAGGAGGTAATTATGTGGACCCTCAGTAACAACAAATCCTGGGAACATCTCGAACACACGTTCGCCTGGGTACGCGATATGGCCGCAACGCCCCAGGACCCCGCGCACCACGCCGAAGGCGATGTGGCCGTGCATACGCGCATGGTACTGGAGGCGCTTTGCGCAGACGCGGCTTTCCTGGCGCTGCTGCCGCAGGAGCAGGAAGTGCTCTGGGCGGCGGCGCTGCTGCACGATGTGGAGAAACGCAGTACGACTATTATAGATGCGGACGGAAGCATTTCCTCGCCCGGCCATGCCCGCAAAGGCGCGCTCACGGCCCGCAACATCCTTTACCGCGACATCCCCGCGCCGTTCGCCATCCGCGAGCAGGTGGTGGCGCTTGTACGGTACCACGGCTTCCCGCTGTGGGCCCTGGAGCGCCGCGACCCCGTGAAGGAACTGGTGAAAGTAAGTTTGGAAGCGGATACCCGGCTGCTGGCGATCCTCGCCAGGGCCGATGTGATGGGCCGCATCTGTGGCGACCGCGACGAATTGCTGTACCGGATCGATTGCTTCGAAGCGTTTTGCCAGGAGCAGGGATGCTGGGGCACTTCACGGGCATTTGCCACGCCCCATGCGCGGATGCATTACCTGCTCGGTGAAAACACGCATCCGGATTATGTCCCGTTCAACACGCCCATCGCGGAAGTAGTGGTGATGAGCGGGTTGCCGGGGGCGGGGAAGGATACCTTCATCCGGAAGCACTTCCCGGAACTGCCGCTCGTATCGCTGGACGGGCTTCGGCACGAGATGGACGTAGCGCCGACGGACGCGGCCGGCAACGGTCGCGTGATACAGGCGGCGAAGGAGCGGGCGCGGGCATTTCTCAGGCGGGGCGAGGGTTTCGTCTGGAACGCCACCAACACCACGCGGCAGATGCGGACGCAATTGCTGGAGCTGTTCTATAGTTATGGTGCGCAGGTGCGGATAGTGTATGTCGAAGTCCCGTGGCGGCAGCTCGCCCGTCAAAACGGAAGCCGCGAAGCCGTAGTGCCCGCGGGGGTATTGGAAAAGCTCGCGGCGAAACTGGAAGTTCCCGCGGCCTGGGAAGCCCACCAGGTCTCCTGGTTTTCCGCTGATCCGGCTATTTGACCGGTCGGGATGTCCGATTCCGGGCGCCGGTCGTCCGGTTTTAAAAAACGGCGTATAGCCAAAACCAGTTAGCCCTAAGCCGGTTTTGAAGGCTTTTGGGCCCGGAAGCCCGTCGATCTGACGGGCTTTTTCGTTGAGATCCGCTGCTGTCAAGGGTTTGATGCAAATTCCCCGCTTTGTCCGATTTGTACAAAAGCGGACACTTGAGGTGTTTTGATTTGCCGTTCATCCGCTGATAACTATTCGTTTTAGGATGTTTGAAACCGTTCATACTTTTGGATCATCAAACAAACAACAACGTTAATCACATAAAAATTACTCACATGAAAACTTTCATCGCCATTCTTGCCTCAGTAATCGTTTCTTTCGGTGCTTCCACTGCCAACGCCGCTACTCCCGGGACCGGCCTCATGTATAAAGCTGCTTACAGCATCATGGGAGAGAAGTCTTATTATGACGCTTCCGGTAACCTGCTCGCCACTTCCCGCTTCGTGACCGATGCATCGCTGCCGCTGCCCGCGATCAAAAAGCTGATGAAGAAATGCCCCGACCACGAGATCCGCTACATCCGCGAGTTCCAGGCCGAAGGTATCAATACCTACATCATCACCCTGGAAAACAAAACCGGTTTTAAAGTAGTGCGCTTCGCAGAAAATACGCTCACGATCCTGCAGAAGCTCGATAAGAACTGATCCGCTCAACGCCCGCCATTCTGATTTTTGTTCGTCGCCCGGAAGCAATGCGCTTCCGGGCGCGGGCTTTTAAGAAAAGATTGCCTATTTTTATTGCATTGCAGCATACGTATTCCCAGGCAGCAGCTAAAATTTCCAAATCCAAATAATGCATGGACACGCAGGTAACCACCGTTGAGGCGTTGAACATCCTCCTGATTTACTGCGAAAAGCTCGGGTGGCCGGTAGACCAGATCGTCCGCGATGCGGGGATCGATCCGGAAACGCTGGAGATTTTCCAGCACCCGGTTACCTTGCGGATGTTGTCCGGTTTTTTTGAATCGGCTGTGCGCGTCACCGGCGATGCGCATATCGGGTTGCACATCGGCCATGTCTCGAACCTCGACGCACTGGGGATCGTGGGGCAACTGTACCGTTACAGCAAAAACGTGCGGGAAGGAATGTTCCGTATCCAGCGTTATCTTCCCATCCTCCATACCGTTTTCGATTTCAACCTCGTGGAAAGTGACGACGCGGCCCGCGTGGTCATGACACCCCGGCACCATATGCCCGAAGCCGCATTCGTTTCCCGGCAGTTCGTGGAACTGGCCATGGCTTATTGCAAACACGGCACGCAGTACGCTTCGCAGATAGACCTGCTGCCGTTCGAAGTGCATTTTTCCTGGAAGCTGTCGCCGGAAGAAGAAGATTATTACGCGACCATTTTCAACTGCCCGGTTTCCGGCGGCCGCGACTATACCCAATTGCTATATCGCCGCGGCGATGCCGATATCCCGAACTTTTTCTACAACCCGGTTTTACTGAAAGCGTTGGAAGCCGGTGCGGAAGCGGGGATGCAAATGGGCCCATGGTCCAGCAACGACCTCCAGAAGGCATTGCTCATCATGAATGTGGAAGAAAAGGAACGGAGCCGCATCGCCAGGAGCCTTCACGACGGCGTTTGCGGCACCCTGGCCGCGGTGCGCCTGCATCTCGGCGCCCTCCAAAACCAACTGCCGGCCCAGCAGCAAGCGGATTTTCTGCAAACCCTCGCCCTGCTCGACGAAGCCACCCGCGAAGTCCGCAAAACGGCCCACAGCCTCATGCCGGAAACGCTCCAACATTACGGTCTCCACGAAGCGCTCGGTACGCATTGCCGCAACCTCGCGCCCTGCTGTCCTGCGCAGATCAATTATTACAGTTTCGGCGACCCTTTCCGGTTCGATCCCGGTGTGGAGCTGACGGTGTACCGCATCGCGCAGGAACTGATACAAAACGCCGTGAAACATGCACAGGCAACGAGCATCATCGTACAACTGCAATTCGTCGCGCCCGATATTTCGCTGACGATCGAAGACGATGGCATCGGGTTTTCGGCAGACAGGATGCGCCCCGGCTCAGGGCTCGACATCCTCCGCCAGAACGTGTCCGGCCTCGGCGGCACCATCGAATGGGACGGCCGCGCCGGCGCCGGCACCGCCGTAACGCTGGTGATCCCTTCCCTGCAGGCGCACCTCGTCCGCGAATAATGCGATTTGTATTATTTTATTATTAATTTGCCGGCAGGCCTTATGACCGATCAACCAAAAGCCTAAAATTTGCGCGCCGAACCGGGCCATGTTCCGGCATCATTACCATTAAACAGGGATCGCATGACCTGGAAGGAGTCTGATGAAATATTATGGGTAGACGCTCTGCGCAACAACAGCACCGAAGCTTTCGATGCGCTGTACCGTGCGTATTTCCCGTCTGTGTACGCCAATATCTGCCGGCTGGTGCGCGAGCCCTCCGCCGCGCAGGACATCGTGCAGGAAGTATTCATCCGCCTCTGGGAGAAGCGCCATCAGCTGAAACCCGGCCAGCCCGCAGGCAACTGGTTGTTCGTAGTGAGTTACAACCGCTCCGTTTCCTGGCTGCGGAAAGACCTCCGCGAAAAACTGCGCGTGGAAGGCCTGGAATCCCTGCCCGACCTGCCTGGCGAGCCCGGATGGGACCATACCTCGCTGCAGTTGGAAATGCTGGAAAAAGCCATTGAACAATTGCCGCCGCAACGGAAAAAAGTGTTTTTGCTCTGTAAGGTGCAGGGCCGCACTTATGCCGAAGCGGCTTCAGAACTGCAGATTTCCCACTATACCGTGAAGGAACATATCCAGAAAGCCAGCCATTTCATCCGCGAATACGTGCGGCTGCAACCGGAATGGCAGGCCCTGGCGCTGGGGGCGCCACTCGTTGCGCACCTGCTGGGCTAAAAAAAAATTCTTCCCCCAACCCCCCTTTTTTCAATTTCTGCGTATTTACCATAAACCTGACCGCCATTGGAGGATCCATTACATTATCTCCGGGAGCTGCTCGCCAAACCGGACTGGACGGACGATGAACGCCGCTGGTTGCTGCATTACCTGGAACATACGCCCGCAACGGAACTGAAAACGCTGTTGCTGGAAGCGTTCCGCGAAAGGAACATCCCCGCGTACGATCCCGCGCTGCAGGAATCCCTGCTGGCCGGCATCCACGCCCGGATGCAGCCGGCAACGCCCGTTCGCCGGATGGGCTGGTGGCGCGCCGCCGCGGCCGTTGGCGGAATAGCGGTGGTACTGGCGGGAGGGGCGTTGTGGATGCGCCAGCCGCAGCCCATGAAACCGGTCGCCAAAGCGGATGTGCATATTCCGGAGGAAATGAACGGCGACATCGCGCCGGGCGGCAACAAAGCCCGGCTGGTATTGCGCAACGGGAAGACCGTGGTGCTCGACCAAACCGCAGACGGACAAATCGGCGAAGGCAATGTAGAAAAGAAAGATGCGGAACTGCTGTATGCATCGGGGGAAGGAAGCGATGGTGGAAGCAATACCCTCATCACGCCGCGCGGCGGTCAATACCGCGTGCGGTTGTCTGACGGCACGAAGGTCTGGCTCAACGCCGCCAGCCGCCTGGAGTACCCGGTAGCGTTCAGCGGAAAGGAACGACTGGTTTCCCTCACCGGCGAAGCTTATTTCGAAGTGGCGGCGGATGTGCAGCGGCCGTTTTTTGTGATGGTGGACGGGATGAAAGTGCAGGTACTTGGAACGAAGTTTAACGTTAACGCATATACGGAAGAAAAGCAATTCACGACCGCTCTGCTCGAAGGCGCGGTGCGGGTGACGGGCGGCGGACGGCAGGTGACGCTCAGGCCGGGCCAGGAGTCTGCGTTTTCGCCCAATTCCGGATCGCTGAAGCAATACGACGGCGATATGGAAAGCGCGGTGGCCTGGAAGAACGGTATCATCACTTTCAGGAACGACGAATTGTCTGCCGTCATGCGCGACCTGGGGCGGTGGTACGATGTGGACGTCGCCTACGAACCGGGGCTCGATAAGGAAATTCATGTAACGGGCGCCATGCGGAAACAGGAACACCTGGCCGAGGCGCTGAAAATTCTGGAATTGACGGCCGGCGTCCGCTTTACGGTGGAAGGGCGCACGGTCAAAGTATCCCGATAAAATAGTTGAAAAGCTGGCCTGTGGCCGATCGGAGGGGACGCCTTCCGTGCTGCCCATGCCATGCCCGGAAGCATACTTTAGCATTATTAAAACACACGACTTGTTATGAAGAAACGCATGAATCCCGCGGCGCGGACCGGTGGCGCGGGCATCCGGAGGCGGAAAGCCCCTCCGGCCCTGCACCTTTTGCTACTGCTGGCGCTCTTTGCCGGAATGCGGTCTGTAGCGGCCGTTCGCGTACAAGACATTCCGCTGAACGTCCAGGTGCGCGACGCCGGGCTGGAAACCATCATCAAGATCATCCGCCAGCAAAGCGATTACCTTTTTATTTTCAAAGACGAGAACCTCGCGCGCCTCAACAGCCGCATCACCCTGCAAATGCAGAACGCATCGATCCGGGAAGTGATGGACAAATGCCTCGACGGCTCGCCGCTCACGTACCGCATCGTCGATAAGACCGTCATCCTCATGAGCCGCGACGAGCCGGCGAAAGCCGCCGTGAAACTGGCAGGTGTGGTGACCGATGCCGACAGCAGGGAACCTTTGCCCGGGGTGTCTGTAGCCCTGAAAGGCGCCCCCGGGGGAACGGTAACCGATGCCAACGGGCGCTTCGCCGTCCAGAACGCAGACCTTCCGGCCACGCTGGTATTCACTTTCATCGGCTATACTTCCAAAACCATAACGGTTACGGACGAAAAGCCCGTGCAGGTCTTCCTCCAGCGCGAAACCCGCAACATCCAGCAGGTAGTGGTGGTGGGATATGGCACCCAGAAGAAAACGGAGCTCACCGGTTCCATCAGCACTTTCCGGCCCGACGAACTGAACGCGCGGCCGGTGCTGGGGCCCGACCAAATGTTGCAGGGGCGCATGCCGGGCGTGAATATTTCTTCCGCTTCGGGGATGCCCGGGGCAGGCCTGCGCGTGAGCGTGCGTGGAACGGGATCGCTGAGCGCCAGCAACGAGCCGCTGTACGTGATCGACGGTGTGCCCATCATTCCGCACGACGCCGGGATGTTCAATTTCGGTGGACGGATGAACCCGCTCTCGCAGTTGAACCCGCAAGACATCGCCTCCGTGGAAGTGCTGAAAGACGCCGCATCGGCCGCCATTTACGGTTCCCGCGCCACCAACGGCGTAGTGCTCATCACCACCAAGAGCGGAAAGAAAGGCAGCGGACAGCTGAGCCTCAACGCCTGGACGGGCATGTCGGAAGTGATGAACCTGCACAAGATCAAAATGGCGGATTCGAAGTTGTACCTCGAAGTCGCCAACGAAGCGATCGATAATTACAACAAACAATACGGCTACGAGCCGGGCAACAGCAAATTCATCCAGGGAATCGACCATCCCTATCCCGGATTGCCCGATACCGACTGGATGGACCTGGTGCTGCGGAAAGCCTGGTCGCAGAACGTGGACCTGTCCGTTTCCGGCGGGAACGATAAAACCACGTATTACATTTCAGGTGGTTTCCTCAACCAGCAGGGCACCATCATCCATAACGACCTGAAAAAATACACGGGCCGCATCAACCTGGCCAGCGAGCCCCTCAGCTGGCTACGCACCGGTGTGAACCTGAGCTTCAGCTTTTCGGACAACAACCGCGTGCCCGGTTCCAACCTCGGCTCCACGGTAATGGGGCGAAGCTTGCCGCAGCGGCCGTTCGACCGGCCCTACAAGCCAGATGGTTCTTATTATGTGGGAGGCACTTCCGACCTGGTGTACCACAATCCCATCCAGATCCTGAAAGAAGAAGTGGCGCAATTGCAGAGCTACCGTATGATCGGCAATGCCTTCGCGGAACTGCGGCTCCTGCCCGGACTGACGTACAAAACGTCCTTCGGTACGGATCTCGGCCTTACCAACGATTACGTGTACTACAACGCCAAACATCCCTACGGAACGGGCAACGGTCGGATCGCGGATAACCGCCGCTGGATGACGAACATCCTCCTCGAAAATACCCTTACCTACTCCAAACTTTTCGGTCAGCTGAAGCTGGACGTGCTCGGCGGACATTCGTTCCAGCGGGTGATGACGTCTACCAGCGGCATCGACGGCAACGGGTTCCCCGCGCCTTCGTTCGACGTGCTGGACGCGGCTTCCGTCATCAACAGCGCTACTACCAACCTGTATGGGAATGCGATGGAATCCTATTTCGGGCGTGCGAACGTGGCGTTCCGGGAGCGGTATTTGCTGGGCGCTTCCATCAGAACGGACGGGTCGTCGCGCTTTTCGCCGGAAAACCGTTACGGATATTTTCCTTCCGTTTCGGCGGGATGGCAGGTGTCTAAAGAGCCGTGGTGGCAGATGCCCGCTACCGACCTGAAACTGCGTATGAGCTACGGCGCTACCGGCAACCAGGAAGGCGTGAGCAACTACGCGTACCAGGCTTTGACCGGCGGCGGATTTAACTACGACGGTAAAAGCGGGATCGCCATCACCGGGTTCGGCAACGATGCCCTCACCTGGGAAAAGGCCAACCAGTTCGATGCCGGCGTAGAAATCGCCCTGTGGAAAGGTGCGCTCAACTTCACGGTGGATTACTTCGTGAAAAACACGACGAACCTCCTGTACAACATGCCCATTCACGCCACATCCGGCTTCACCAGCATCACGAGCAATATCGGCTCCATGCGCAACAATGGCCTGGAAGCCGCTGTGAGCGCCAATTACCGGTTTGGCGAGCTGCAATGGCAGTCGGATTTCAACATCTCCTTCATCCGCAACCGCATCACTTCCCTCATCGGCAATACCGACCTGCTTTCCGTCGGCAACAACCGCGGCCTGCAGGTAGGGAAGGATATCGGCAGCATCTGGGTGTACAGGATGCTCGGCATTTTCCAGGACGATAAGGAAGTGCCCGAACCGCAGTACAAAACCGGTGTTCGCGCGGGCGACGTGCATTACGAAGACCTCAACGGCGACGGCGTCATCGATATCAACGACCGCCAGGTGGTAGGCAGCTCCAATCCCGATTTCTTCGGCGGATGGAACAATACGTTCCGCTACAGGAATTTCGACCTGACGGTTTTCCTCAACTATACCTACGGCGGCGATGTGTATGCCACGTCGCGCATCATGGTCGAAAGGCTGGGGCAGAACGGGACGAACAATTTCAAGCGCATCGCCGAATCCCGCTGGACGGGGCCGGGCACGAGCAACACCGTTCCCCGAGCGATCTACAACCAGGCGCATAACCTGGCGAACTCGTCGCGGTGGCTGGAAGACGGGAGTTTCCTGCGCGTGCGGACCGTTTCATTGGGGTACGAACTGCCGCAATCCTGGCTGCAACGTGCGCACATCAAGCGTTTGCGCGTATACGCACAGGCGGACAACCTGGCGCTGTGGACGAAATATTCCGGCCTCGATCCGGAAGTATCGTCAGACCTGGACCCGCGTTTCCTCGGGGAAGACAACCTCGTGCTGCCGCAACCGCGCTCCTTCAATTTCGGCATCAACCTGCATTTTTAAACAACCGAAGCAAACATCGTCATGAAAAGAATATTGATACCGGCACTGATCATGGGCAGCCTCGCGGTTGCATCCTGCAGCAAAATGCTGGACGTGAAATCGCATTCGGCGGTAGCCACTAATTCCTTGTCGGAAGCCGACGTGGAAGCCTTTTTGACAGGCGTGTACAACAGGGTGCAGAACGCACCCGGATCGGAGTCGTACATTTCGTTCGACATCGTGGGCGGTAACCTCATCAACTCCGGCGCTACTAGCGACGGGGGGCTGAATACCTTTATCAGCAACGTGTTGCGGCCCGAGAACGGGTTGATGTCCGCCGCCTGGAACGGGTATTATTCCTCGCTGTACCAGGTGAACAACCTGCTGGAAACCCTCGGCCGGATGAGCCCTTCCACCCGCAAAACGGAAATTGAAGGGGTCGTGCACTTCTTCCGCGGGCTCATCTATTACAACCTCGTAACCCGCTGGGGCGGCGTGCCGGTGCTGGAAAAAAATACTTCCGAGAAAGTAACGCGCAACACCGAAGCGCAAACCTGGGCGTTTATCGAAAAGGAACTGGAAATCGCCATCGCGCAAGCGCCGGCGTATACTTCGGGCGGCTATTACAAAGTGACCAATATGGCCGCAAAGGCGTTGATGGCGCGGGTGAAGCTGGCGCAAGGCAAGAAAACGGAAGCGGCGGCGCTGGCAGAGGAAGTGATCGGCAGCGGATTGTTTGCGCTGGACGCGTTCGAGAAGATCTTCCGCGCCACGGCCAACACCGAGGAGATTTTTTCCTTCAGGAACCTGACCATCGAATCCTCGATCCGCGTGAGCACGCTTTTCTACACCTACGCCCACAGCGTGAAAGGCAGCTATGTATACCGGCCCACGCAGGAAACGATGGATATGTTTTCGGCGGATGATAAGCGCACCGCCATTTCCGTGGAAACCTTCCAGGGATTGCGCGTCATCAATAAGTATCCCAGCGGCCAGTCCGGGACCGATCCCATCGTGGTGGCACGACTTGGCGAAATGTACCTCATCAGCGCGGAAGCGCAGGGGCTCGCGGGGCTCGGGAGGCTTAACGAGCTGCGGGCCGCGCGTGGACTGAATCCTGTTAACCCTTCCGGCGAAGCCGCCTACCTGGATGCGGTATTGCTCGAGCGGAGGAAGGAATTGCTGGGTGAAGGGTTCAGGTGGTACGATCTCGTGCGCACCGGGAAAGCGGTGTCTACGCTCGGGATCATGGACCGGGAAGTGAAATATCCCCTGCCCATGAACGAGCTTGCACTCAACGGCAACCTCGAACAAAACGACGATTACTAATCCTGAAACATGATTTTTATGCTGAATAAATATAAAATGGTGTGGGCGATGACGCTGGTTTACGCCCTGCTCATCGGCTGCAAGAAAGACGAAGCCGCGGCTCAGGCACCGGTTACCCTGAAAAGCCCCCTCACCCAACGCCTCCTCGACAGCGCCGGCGTCATGGCGCAGGTGTTCAGCGACACGCTGTTCGAAGTGAGCCCCGGTATCAAAGAAACCGACATCCACTACCTTTCCCGCGAAGGCTATTCCATGCGCGCGTTCATTCTGGAGGTCGACGTCAACCATCCGAACATCCTCCTGCAGGCGGGAACGCCGTACAACGCCACGGCCTACGCCATGCAAACCGTTCCGGACATGGCGAAGTACATGGAAAAACCCGACTACCGCGTGATGGCGGCCGTGAACGCGGACTTCTTCAACACCTCTACCGGCGAGCCGCGCGGCATTTACGTGAAAGACGGGAAAGTCCTCAAAACCACCTGGGCCAACGCGCGCAGCGCAACGTTCATCGGCGTGCTGAAAAACGGGAAACCCTACATCGGCGACCGCGAAGATTTCGTGGCGAAGCAAAATGACCTGGAAGACGCCCTGGGCGGCGGCCCCATGCTGGTGCGCAACAACCAGGTGCTCACGCAAACCGACCTTTCCGTGGAGCCCCGCACCGGCGTAGGCATGAACGAACAGGGGAAAATGTACTTCATCGTGGTGGACGGCCGCAGTTTCTACTATTCCAACGGTTGCACGATCACCCAACTGGGCCAGATGCTCAAAGCCTGCGGCTCCACGATCGCCGTGAACGTAGACGGCGGCGGCAGCAGCACGTTCATGATCAAACATCCCCTGGCCGATGTCTGGCAAGTTCGCAACCGTCCCAGCGACGGCACCAACCGCGCAGTCGGCAACGCCTGGATGATCATTTCCCGATAACCCGAATCCCATTTCAGTATGAAAAAAATATGGACATACATCCTGCTGCCTGCATTCGCATTGCTGGCGGCCTGTGATAAAGACGACGATGCGGAAAAGCCGGCAACGCCTGCGATCGCGGCGGTTTATCCTTCGGCTGGCCTTCCGGATATGATCATCACGATCAAGGGGAAGCATTTCAGTACGGTCCGCCAGGACAATAAAGTACAATTCAACGGCAAAGCCGCCATCGTGATAGAGGCGTCCGAAACGGCGTTGCAGGTAGTGGCGCCGGCCGATGGCTCCACCGGCCCGGTAACCGTTGCCACCCCGAAAGGTTCCGCGACCGGCGGTATTTTCACCTATCTTCCCCCGCTGGAAGAATATACGGTAACCACGCTCGCCGGCGATGGAACGGCCGGATCGGTGGACGGGCCCGTCGCTGCTTCGCTGTTCAAAACGGTGCAGGGCGTAGCGATCGGGGCGGATGGCTCCATCATCGTGACCGACCGCGGCAACAACCGCATCCGCCGGATCTAGGCGGGGAACGTGACGCCCATCGCAGGCGCTACCACTGCCGGTTACACGGAAGGCACAGGCGCGGCTGCGCGGTTCCGCCTGCCCTGGCGCGCCGTGGAAGATGCGCAGGGGAACATTTTCGTGGCCGACCGCGATAACCACGCCATCCGCAAGATCACACCGGCGGGCGTTGTGAGCACCGTGGCCGGAACGGGCACCGCCGGGTTCGCGGATGGCCCCTTGGCGACGGCGCAGTTCAACCAGCCGCTGGACATTGTGGTAGACGCGGCCGGGAACCTCTATGTGGCCGATAACCTAAATCACCGCATCCGGAAGATCGGTACCGACGGACAGGTAACTACCCTTGCAGGGAACGGTACGGCCGGTTTCGCGAATGGTACCGGTTTGGCCGCGCAGTTCCGCAACCCCAGCGGTTTGGAGCTGGACAAAGACGGGAATATCCTGGTGGCGGACAGGCTGAACCATCGCATCCGTAAAGTGACGCAGGCCGGAGTAGCCACCACCGTGGCGGGAGACGGTAACTCCGGTTACCTCGACGGCGATGCTGCCGGCGCGCGTTTCGCCGATCCGTATGGTATTACGGCAGACGCGGCGGGCAATATCTTCGTGGCCGACCTGAACAATCATAAGATCAGGAAGTTGACTACCGATGGAAAAGTAGTGTCCATCGCAGGAGGGGCGCGCGGTTTCGCCGACGGGCTCGGAGCGGGCGCGCAGCTCAACTCACCCACCGATGTGTGCGTAGACCGCGACGGCAACGTGTACGTGGCCGACCAGGCAAATCATGCTATCCGTAAACTGACGAGAAAATAGAACGTTACTGTCTTATCCCTATTTGTAACCGCGCGGGCCCTGGCCTGCGCGGTTTCCTGTTTTAATCACAATCATGTTTATGTGTTTGTCATCCGATTGTAAGGTTGAAAATCCCGCTTCCCAAGGCATCACCGCATCGCGCAGCGGTCCTGTTTCAGTGGGAATTGTGTGTTTGCACATATAACCTACAGGTTTGACATACTTTTGTCAACTTTGAAATCCCGTACAATTTTTCCCGCTGCTATTTATCTATTTTTCTTTCCACCACGATCGATGCTACGCATGAAAAACCTGAACCCTGTGATTTTTGCCCAATAACCGTAGTTGACCCGAGGTAAGCAAACCAATTTCTTTTTTAACCAAAATCGACGCAAATGAAGAAAAAGCTACTCTTCATGTCCATCCTGTGCGCAGCGATGAACGGAGAGGCGTGGGCCCAGTCGCCCCCTTCACAAAAGGATTACGGCATCCTTCACGTGAACGGGAAGAAGGCCCCGCCGGATTTTGCCCGGTCCGCTTCGGCGCGCACCGCCCCATGGGCCGGCAACAATTATTACCTCCTCCAGTTTTATGACATTCCCACAGCCGCCGAAAAAGCGCAGCTGTTGGCGCATGGCATCGAGCTGCAGGGATATTTGCCGAATTTCGCGTATTACGCCTGGTTCGGCAAAGACGTGAAACCCTCCAGCATCCAAGCCCTTAAAATCAGGGCGGTACTCACGGTAGACGGGCAGTTCAAGCTGTCGCCCGAGTTATTCGGGAACCAGGTCCCGCCATCTGCCTGGGAAAACGGCTACATCAAACTGGACGTGACGCCTTACGAGCGAACGGACGTTCCCGCGCTGCGCGACCGGCTCATCCGCTCGGGCGCGCTGGTAGAAACCCTGCCGCAGGGGAGCCGCCTCCTCCGCGTGAAAGTGCCGCTGCTGTTATTGCAGGCGCTGGTGGCGGAAAAGGAAATCCAGTTCATCAGCGTGAGCGCCGGCGACCCCGTCCCGGAATTCGATCAGAACAACTTCGGCCGCTCCAACGTCATCAACAGCGGCAACGGCGGCGTGCTTTACAATGGCAAAGGCATTACGACGATGGTAAAAGAGGGCGATGCGGTGAACGATAATATCGATTTTGCCGGACGGCTCGATATCCGGAACCTCGGCCCGGAAGGCCCCGGCAGCCACGCTACGGGCTGCGCCAACCGGCTCGGGCATGCGGGCAATACAGACCCCTCGCTGCGGTCCAACGCCTGGGGCGCGCGGATCATTTCCACCGGCGGGCTCGACTATTATTCCGCCTACGCCGATTCCGCCACGAAGCTGCGGATCGTGAACATGTCGTACGGTTGGGGGACAGACGCCGGATACAACGGGGAATCCGTGAGCCACGACCGCACCATCCGCCAGCTGCCCGAATTCATGCTCGTGTATTCGTCGGGCAACTCGGGCGGAAACGTCACCAACGGCGGGAAATACAATGGCATCGCGGGTTGGGGCAACCTCACGGGGAATCCCAAACATGCGAAGAACCTCCTGGTGGTGAGCGGTACCAACTACGAAGACGTGTTTTACGACTGGACCTGCAAGGGCCCGGCGTTCGACGGCCGCGTGAAACCCGAGCTGTCGATCGAAGGTTCTGAAGGGACCTCTTTCGCCGCACCGAAAGTGGCGGGGATGATGGCCATTTTATACGACGCATTTAAGGGAGAAACGGGCGCCACTTCGCTGAAAGCGGCCTTGATCAAAGCGATCATGATGAACACGGCGGACGATATCCACAACCCCGGCATCGATTTTAAAACGGGGTATGGCCGTCCGAATATGCGGCGGGCGTATGAAGTCATCAAACAGCGTTTATTCATCATCGATAGTATGCAGCAGGGCGGGCAAAAGAATTTCGCCATACAGGTGCCTGCTGGAACGAAGCAATTGCGCGTGATGCTGTACTGGTCGGATTATGAAGCCACGGCAGGCACTGCGAAGGCGCTCGTGAACGATCTCGACATGACGCTGGCCGCGCCGGGAGGCAGTGTCTCCCTTCCCTGGGTGCTCGATACGACGGCGAACCCCGTCAACCTGAACCTTCCGCCCACGCGCAACGCCGATCACCTCAACAATACCGAACAGATCACGATCGACGATCCTGCTGCGGGCGAGTATACGGTGAACATCGCCGGGTACCAGGTACCGCAGGGCGTACAGGAATATTTTATCACTTACGAGCTCGTCCGCGATGAAGTGAACATGGCGTTCCCCATCGGCGGCGAATCGCTCATCCCCGGCAACGAGATCTATGTGCGCTGGGATGCGCTCGGCTCCGCAACGCCTTTCGATCTGCATTACTCTACAGACAACGGTTCCAGCTGGTCGCCCATCGCCACGGGCATCGCCGGCGGCTCACGGGCCTACAAATGGAAAATGCCGGCTGCGGCGGGGAAATATCTAGTCCGCGTCACGCGTGGCGCGCTGGCAGATACTTCGTCCACCTTCAGCATCTTCCCCGTTCCGGCGAATTTCAAGATCGATTGGGTATGCGATACGGCGATGCAGCTTCGCTGGAACAGTACGCCCGGTACATCGGGATACGAAGTTTTCCGGTTGGGGCAGCAATACATGGAACCCGTTCTCCAAACCGCCGACACCGTGATTACCCTGCATGCCGACAGCGCGCGGGAAGAATGGTTCGCCGTCCGCGCGATCGGGGCTAACGGGGAACAAGGCCTCCGCAGCCTGGCGATCATGAAACAGAAAGGGACGTTCCGTTGCGATTACCTGCAGACTTCCGCGGCATTACGCGTCCGGAAAGACAGCGTGGTGCTGGCAGGAACGGTGAACCCGCACCGGTTGGCGGTAACTGATCTCGTGTTCGAATACGGCCCTACCACCGCGTACGGCCAGCAGGTCTCCGTTCCGGGAACATTTACGGGCGCAGACGATATCCCGGTGAACCAACTGGCGGCCGTGGCGCTCACAGGCGGGGAGTCCTGGCATTTCAGGATGCGGGCTACGGTGAACGGGCAAACCGTTTACAGCGGCGATGCGCAGTTCCTGCCTTCGCCCGGACTGGCAGCCGATTTCAACGGCGAACAATCCATCACCGTGGGGCCCAATAATGCTATCGACGGCGCCAAGCCGCGGACGGTGGCCATGTGGGCGAAAGCGGACGTGTTCGATGAAGGCGGCCTGTTCATGACCGGCTCCACCGGCACCACGTACAGCGAATTCTCTTTCAAAACCCTCACGGCCGACAATACCTGGCGTGCACAGTTCTGGAACAACAACCGCGATTTCACCCTGCCCGATAGTAAAGGCGAATGGCACCATTACGCCCTCACTTACAACGGCACGCAGCTGGCCTTCTATTACGACGGCGCGCTGCAGGCCACCTGGAACGCGGCGCTGGTGACTGCCACCAATACTTTCCAGCTGGGCGTTTGGAACGGGAAGCGGTTGAAAGGATCGCTGGATGAGGTGAGCGTCTGGAACACGGCCCTTTCCGCCGACCAGGTGCGTAAAATGATGCATCATCCGCTGAACGGGAACGAAGCAGGACTGGTGTATTACGCCAATTTCGACAACCCCGAAACCGAAAGCTATGAGCTCGTACAACGTAAAACCTTCGATGTCAATATTCCGAAATCCGCCGCCAGGTATCCTTTCGGCGAAGGCGTAACGGCCACGGCCACGGAGATCGCCGGAACGGTGAACTTCACCAACACCGGCGTGAAAGCCGAATACACGCAGCAAAACGGCGCGGCGGCTTCCATGAGCAACATCGTGCTGGCCAATTACGATACCCGCGGGCTGCCCGATGATTTTGTGCCGTACACTTCCGGCTACAAGATCGGGCATCGCTACGGGACGGGAAACCTCAGTTTCCTGCCTGTTCTCCAGGCAGACCGTGCCATGACGGCGGCAGATACCGTGCCTGGGCACATTCTCCTGATGGGCCGCAACCAGCTTTCCACCGGAAAATGGAATTTCATCGGCACTACCACCAGCGCCACTTTGAGCGGTGAACTGCGTTTCTCTGCGGCATCGGCGTATGAGCAGTTCCTCCCGATACATACCAACAGCTCGTTCGTTTCCGTCAACTTCGATACGCTGCGTTTGTACGACGTGCGCCCCGGTGCCAAAACCACCGCCGCCGCCATGACCGTTTCCGGCGTGAACCTCAACGATACCGTTCGGGTACTCGCGCCTGAAGGGTTTGAAGTGTCGCTGTTCGCGGATAGCGCGTACTCGACGGCGCTCGGGCTCGTTCCGCAAAACGGGTTCCTGTCCAAAGCGATCGTTTACGCACGTTTCAAACCACTGTCGGCCGGCATTTTCAGCGGCACCATCCGTTTTATGAAAGGCGACAGCGCCGGCGCCGTTGTTTGGGTGAGACAGGAGGGCGTTGCCGTGGAAACGGCCGCCGGAAAAGCCATGAATTTCGATGGCACGGGCGATAACCTCAACATCGAAAACCTCAACTGGCAACCTACGGAGTTCACCATCGAATGGTGGGCGAAATACCGGTCCACCAAGAATTACAACCAATCCATCGGCAACGGCTGGGGCTCGTTCCTGGTACATGCCGACGGAGATAAAAACTTCAACATCGGCGTCGCCAATAACACGGCCAGCCGCATGAAGATCACGGGCGGACTGGCCGAATTGAACGTTTGGCACCATTACGCTTATACGTTCAAAAACGGCGAGGCCAAACTCTACCGCGACGGTGTGCTGGAAGACAGTAAAACCGCATCGAGCTATCCGCCGAAATGGGCGTCTTTCCGCATTGGTTCCGGAGACGGCAATACGATAGACGGGGAGATGAATGAATTCCGCATGTGGAGCGTGGCCAGAACGCAATCCGACATCCGCGAGAACATGCACCTCACATTGACCGGCGCCGAACCGGGACTGAAGGTCTACCTCCAGTTCCAGGACAACCTGAACGGCGTGGCAGACCTGTCCGCAAACGCTTATCCCGTGCGGATGGCAGGCAACCCGGTACGGAGCAGATCGAGCGTGCCCGTGGCGCAGGGCGTCAGCGAAACGAAGGCGGTCAACGCTTCCGGCAACTACGCATTCGTACAAACCGGCGTGGAACTGCAATTCGGAAATGGTACGCTGCCCGGCGGCGATGTCGTGATTTCCCGCCTGAAAGCCGTACCGGATACGAGTGTTCGTCCTGCTACGGTAGGCGGATATTATTATGTGCTGAACAATTTCGGTGCGGATAAGAATTATACGGGTCTTTCGGCCGTGGTGATCGACAGTGTGCAAAACGCCGGTTACTACAAGGCTTATGGCCGCAGGTCCAACGATTTCGGCAGCACCTGGGCCCTCAAGACCACGAACATCGTGGCACAGAACGGCCGCCTGGTGATTACGCCCGATCCCGCAACGCCGTGGAATGCCGCCGGCCAATTCGCCGTGTCGGTGCAACGTGCGCTGCAGGCGGATTCCCTGGCCGGGAAAGCCTTCCGCTTCGACGGTAGCAGCGCCTTCCTGGAAGTGGAAGACCTCAACTGGAAACCCACCGAGTTCACCGTGGAATGGTGGATCAAAGCCAATTCCGCCCGCAACTACAACCAGTATGTGGGCAACGGATGGGGCCGCTTCCTGGCGCATGCGAACGATGACAGCTCGATGTACGTTGGCATCAGCGCGTCTTCCGCATCGCGGATCTATGTGGCGAACGCCTTCAAAAACCCGGGGCAATGGCATCATTACGCGTATACTTTCAATAACGGTGCTTCCCGCATTTACCGCGACGGTATTTTGATGGGCGCCAACACCGCTTCGGCGATGCCGCAAACCTGGAGTACCTTCCGCATCGGTTCGCCAGACGGCAACACGATCGACGGGGACCTCGACGAATTCCGCATCTGGTCTGTAGCCCGGACGGATCAGCAAGTCCGCGAAAGCATGCACCACACGCTCACCGGACAGGAACCCGGCCTGAAAGTTTACATCCAGGGCCACGGCGCCGAAAACGGTAATCTCACCGACCTGGGCCCGGATCATTATAACGTGACGCTCATCGGCGGCGTCAGCACGGTGAATTCCACGGCTCCCGTGGCGAAAGGCGAAAGCCAGACGCTGCCGGCCGCTGCGGTGACCGATTTTGGCAGCCTCGGCATCACCCTTGGCCTAGACAGCGCCGCGGGCGTCATTACCGCCAGCAGGCTCCACGCTATTCCGGACAGCGCCCAGGGAACGGTGCACGGATCTGGTTACTGGATTTTGCACCAGTACGAAACCCCGCAGCAATTGCAAGCCCTGCGGACGATCATGATCCCCGGTGCCGATAGCACCCGGCGCTTCGCCGGCCAGTTCCGCACCTTCAACGGCAGCGGCAGCTGGAGCAACCCCATCGCTGCCGTGCAACAAAACGGCGGGATCATATTCCATCATGTGAACGGAACGGGCAGCCGCCAATGGATGGTGACGGAAGCGCCGAACAGCGCGCCCCAGGCGGCGATTACCAGTCCCGTCCCATACGCATACCTCGACAGTGGCGCCATTTCGGTGGCCATGACCGCGCAGGACGCGGATGGGTTCATCGGCAAAGTGGCGCTTTACGCAGGCGGCTTGAAGATCGGGGAAACGGACAGCCTGCCGTATCAGCTGACCTGGAGCCCCGCCGCCATCGGCACTTACACGCTCACGGCCGTGGCTACGGACAACAATGGGCTTACCGGCTCTTCGCAGCCGGTAACCGTTACGGTCCGCAAAAAAGGCACGGCCACCGATGTGCATAACGGCCTCGAAGCCGCGCGCAACGGCATCATCGTGTATCCCAATCCAACGGCGGGCGTTGTGTATACCACGCTTCCAAAGCTGACCGCCACCGCGGTGCTTCGTGTGATTACGCCCACCGGTTCGGTGATCTGGCAGGAAAACGTGGCCGCCAACCCGGCGCCCTCTTCCAAACGGATCGATATTACCGGCCGGCCGTCGGGGATTTATTATGTACAGGTGATCATCGGCACGAAGGTTTACACCATCACCCTGGTGAAAATCTGATCCTGACCGCCTGAAAACGAACAGCCCCCGGTGCTCGCTGCGCCGGGGGCTGTTTTATTTTGATGGATCAGAAGTGATCGGGAAGATAATCGTCGGACAGGATCTTTTTCTCCACCAGCGATTTATGGTACACCGAATATTTGATGTATTTACGGGTGATGAAGTACGAAATAGCCGTTACGATCATGAGGGGAACGAAGAGTTTGTAGCCGCCTGAAATCTCCGCCAGCAAAAAGATAGCGGTGAGCGGAGCGTGCATGACGCCGGCCAGTACGCCAGCCATGGCCGTGATGATAAAGTTGGGCGTGTTGAGTTGGTACAGCCCCGACGCATTGACGAGATAGGCGAACAGGAACCCGGTGATCCCGCCGGTGATCATCGATGGTGCGAAAACCCCGCCGTTGCCGCCCGCAGACATCGTCAGCGCGGCACAAACGATTTTAAAGGTGATGAGCAATACCGCCATGAGGATGATCGCCCAGACTTCGGAGCTATAGCCCTGGAGCAGCGAATGTGAGGTGACGGCCGCGCTGTTGCCGGCCAGCAATTGCGTGATGGTGGAATAGCCTTCGCCATACAGCGGCGGCAGGAAGAAGATGATGGTGCAAAGCGGGATGCCTGCCAGCAGCCAGGTTTTCCAGGTCATCCGGCGCTTATGGAAGTAGCCTTCGATCCATTCCACCATATGCGTAACGTAAACAGATACCATGCCGCAGGCGATGCCGAGGCAGATGTAGAAGGGTATGGCCTGGATATTCCAGCTTTCGCTGGCCGTGAAAATGAATTTCCCGGGATAGATGAGTTGTGAAACGACGGTGGCCGTGGCGGTGGAAATCAGCAGGGGGATGAAAAACGGGATGCTGAAATCGAGCAGGAAGATCTCCAGGACGAAAATGATGCCCGCAAACGGACTGTTGAACACCGCGGCGATACCGCTGGCCGTGCCGCAGGCGAGTAGGAGGATGGTATCTTTCGAGGAAAGCCGCAGATCGCGGCCGGTATTGGAGCCGATGGCGGCGCCGGTGGCCACGATGGGCGCTTCCAGCCCCACGCTGCCCCCGAAGCCCGTTGTGAGCGCGGCCGTGAGGATGTGGCCGTAAGTATGCCTTTTATCGATGCGCCCCTTGTTCCCGACGATGTTCTGGATGATGAACCCGATCCCCCGGCTCAGGCGCCCCTGGAAAAAACGGGTGAGCACCAGCAGGGAGAGGCCCGTCCCGATCAACGGGAAAATCGCGGAAAGCCAGTTGCTTCCCATCCAGTCGTTCATCGCCTCGGCCCTGTGCTCGAAAAACGCTACTGACACCTTCAGCACAACGGCGGCCAGGGCCGCTATCACGCCGACGATGAAACTGATCAGGATTAAAAAGTTGCGGTGGGAAGTATATTTCGTTCTTACATTTCCCAGTTTGACCAATAGCCTGTAGTACTTGTTTCCGGTGCCTTCCATGCGGCTAAATTAAGGAAACCGGGAAGAATCGTCATTTTGAGGTCCGGAATTCGACTTTTTCGACGATCACGCCAAGCTTTTTCACGCCCCCGGCATCCGACCGGAAGGTTTTTTCGCCGGTAAACTGGTCGTAGAGTTTGGGATCGCCGGTATTGAGCGCCTTGAACAGCAGGTTCACGCCCTTTTTATCGAGCTGCCCGCCTTCGAAGCTGTCCACCGTTCCTCCGTTCGTCCATTCAAAACCATTGATTTTGAACCCTCTGCCGTTCACTTTCTGTACTTTCTCGATGGGGTCGCCCGGTTTGATGCCGAAAGGCGCCCGCCATTTCGCGTTTTCTCCCGCGAAAGTGATCGTTTTGGTGGAGTCTTTATAGAACACCACCGCCATTTCGTTTTCCGTGTCCGGGTACACGACCCATGCCTTGCCGGCATCGTTCCCGTCGAAATCGGTGGCGTCGCGGAGCTCTACGTTGTCTTTGCCGTAAAGGTCCAGCAGCTGGTCGGGCTTGGTCATGCCGAAAACGAGGCGGACGTCCCAGTTCCGCGTATCCGCCGATTCGATGCCGGCGGCCGTGGTATTGATGGTGGCCGGAGCGGAAGTGGTGGCGGGCTGCTGGCCGGATGTGGCGTTGGCAGGCGCGGGGCCGTCCAGCGCAGCGGTGGAAGCCTGGTTGGTATTGGCCGGTGGCGCCACCATGAGGGTGATGGCCTTGGGGATCGCATTGGCTTTGTAGAGCGCGGCTTTCTCGTCGGTCAGTTCCTTGGCTTCGTTCTTATATTTATTAACGGTGTAGGTAGCTATGGGAAAAACGTTGCTGCTGTTGATGTTCATCGCTTTGAGATTGGCGATGAAGGTCTGCCGGTTGCAATCGCTGTACTGGTACAGGAATTTCAGCGCGGCGTCCAGGGTGGCGGGGTCTTTCTTCAGGTCCTGCATGGTTTTGTCCACTTCCAGCCCGCCCGCGCCCGACCGGCTCATCTGTTCCGTTACGAACACCAGCGCAGGATCGTTGAGTTTGAGGAAAGTAGCGGCCATTTTAGTCGAAATATCGTCTATGGCGGATTCCGTCAGCTTCTGGGCGGAGGCGGCAAGGGGGAAGGCGAGTACGAGCAGTATGAAAAACCGTTTCATGCAGGTAAGTTTATGGGCTGTGCGTGTATAACGCATATCATTGTCACTAAATTATGGAAATATCCCTATCACCGCGCAAAATACATGCCCGCGATTTTTCCCGGATGCGTAAATCAATTTTCCGATCCGATCATCCCCCCGGTCTTTCCAACCCTAATTTTATGCCTTCAAAACAAAAAGCCCATGTTACTCCGTTTTACTTGTACGCTGGCCCTGGCGATCATGACCGCCATTAACGCTTCCGGCCACGCGCTTTGGATAGAGACCAGCCCGGTCGGTAAAAAAGGCCAGGCCCAGGAAGTGAGGGTGTTTTGGGGCGAATTCGCCGATAAAGACATTTCGCCGCTCGACAAATGGTTCTCCGACACCAAATCCTATTCCCTTTCCGTGGTGTTGCCCGACGGTAAAGTGGTGCCGCTGCAAAGCGCGCCCGGCAAAGATCACTACAAAGCTTTCTTCACGCCTGAAAAAGACGGTGTATATACCGTTGTGATGAAACATATCGTGAAAGACCTCTATCACGGCAGCCGCCTGGATTATCATTCCAGCGCCGTGGTACGCGTTGGTGCAGCCGCCACCATCGATCCCGCCGCCAATCAGAACGTACTGAGCGTTCATACCGCGCCCGATGCATCGCTCAAAGTGGGCCAAAGCATTGATTTCTATACGCTTAAAAATCTCAAACCCGCCGGAGGACAGGAAGTCGAAATATTCGCGCCGAACGGCTGGGGCAAGAAGTTCTGGGCAGACAGCACCGGCAAATCTTCCTTCACCCCGCTCTGGCCCGGCCGTTATATGGTGGAAGTGGCCGGCACGGCGGAAGAAAAAGGCGACCACAATGGCAAGCCTTACGAAAAGATCTGGCGTTGCGCTACCTATTGCATCGAAGTCACTAAATAATTCAAGAGCGTCGTACAGATTCCATGTTTGTGCCCCAAACCTCCCGGACCCCGCGTCCGGGAGGTTTTTTTTATGGGAAAACGAAACGCCGGGACTGGTCGGTCCCGGCGTTGAGCGTTGGAGTGCTGGATATGGATCAGGGCCGCAGCAGCGCCGTGGCGCACCACAGCAGGGGAGCCTGTCCGTGGAGATCGCCGGTGAGGCGCTTGCGGTCGAGATAATATTGATGATCGTTTTTCATGTTCGTGCCTTCGCAAACGTTACGGATGTCGGAATTTTCGTCGAGGTACGTGATGAGCGACAGCCAGGCCTTCCTGGCGGCGGGGCCGTACGTTTTGGCGTCGAGCCAGCCGTTTTTGACGCCGGAGATCATGGCGAAAGCGAACATCCCCGTGCAGGAGGTTTCTTCCCACGACTGCGGATCGTCTATCAATTGATGCCACATCCCGTCATCCGCCTGGTATTTCAGCAGCGAAGCCATCATGGTCTGGTAAGCCTTCAGGATGCGCGGGCGGTTGGGATTGTCTTTCGGGACGGACCGCAGCAGTTCGGACATGCCCGCCGCCATCCAGCCATTGCCGCGGCCCCAGAAGAAAGGCGCGGAAGGGGCGTGGTAAAACAGGCCGTTGGGCTGCTGGAGCGAATCGAGGTACAGGACCATTTCGTTGGCCGCCCGGTCGATGTAGCTACGGTCGCCCGTGGCGCGGGTGGCCTGCGATTGCACCGCGGTGATCATGAACATATCGTCGATCCAGAGGCGCGTTTGCCAGGTATAGCCCTGATTGTAGAAACGGTGGCTGGCGGGGACGACGCGCTTGCCTTCGGGCGGTCCCCACTGTTTATCGGCGATGCCTTTCCCGAGCCGGAGGTAGCGGTCTTCTTTCGTTTGGAGGTACAGCTCCAGGGGAACGCAGCCGAAAACGGTGTAATCTACGTGGTCGGGGATGGGTATGAGCGTGTCCCGTGCGCCGAAAAGCGGTTCGAAGCGGTCTTTCAGTTGCTGGCGGAGCCGATCGTCGCCCGTTACCTGTGCAAAAGTGAGCGCGCCGTACCAGGTGCAGGTTTCCGGGTAGGTGATGACCCGCGGCGGAACGGGCCGGCCGAAATTGGTATGCGGTGAAGCCACGAAACGCGCCGCCACTTTGCGGCCGATTTCTTCCGGTGTGGCGCCGGGAGGGAAGTTGCGCAGCGCGTTTTTGCCCGACTGCGCGGAGAGGGCGGCGGGCAGCAGGAGCAATGCCGCGCAGGCCTGCAGGAATCCAGTTTTCATAACATGCGGAATTTGAATACCGCTAATTTATGCAAACGTTTGCAAAATGGCAAGCGGTCTTGCGTAGAACTACGCTTTTTCCCGAATCAGCAGTTTCACTCGTGTTTTTCTTACCGGCGGGACCTACTTTTGTAATCGCTAGTCTGATAACTACTGTTTGTTTTCCCCTAATCCCCTCTGCGAAAGCGCATCTCCCCCGGATGTGCTTTCTTTTTAAAATAAATTTGACCATATGGTACAAAATACTATCTTTGTCGTGTAAAGCAACGAGCACATGGCAGGAAGGCACAAGGAATTCGATGAGGAAACGGCGCTGAACGCAGCCACGGAAGTATTCTGGTCACAAGGCTACGAATCCGCCTCGATGGAAGATCTCCTCACCGCGATGGACATCAACAAGGGCAGCATGTACAACACCTTCGGGAACAAACGCGAACTGTTCGTCCGCGTGCTGGACCGGTTCTTCAAATCCGCGGTGACCGACATGACGCGGAAGTTCGAAGCGCACGACAACCCGATCGACGGTATCCGCGAAATCTTCCGGTCGGTAACGCGGCCGGCAGACCTGAAAGACCATGCGAAAGGGTGCTTCCTCGTCAACACCCTCGGCGAAATGTGCGGATTAGACGAAGAACTGGCCACCATGGCGCGCAACCATCTGCTCGACATCGAAACGATCTACCTTAAATATCTCCGCAAAGGCGTGAAAAACGGACAGGTCCGAAAAGAAGTGGCGCCCGAGCTGATGGCCAGATTCCTGACCAACATGTGGAACGGCATGAGCATCTCCCGCAGGATGTACAACCGGAAAGCGCTGGAAGACCTGGTAGACATGCAGTTGTCGCTCATCGCCCCCTGAAAAATAATGCACGGCATGCAAATGCCGTCTTTTTATCACCAATATTTGACCATTTAGTACAAAATTAAAATCCGCATTTTATGACACATCATCACACCGTTTCCATCAACGGACAGGACATCTTTTACCGTGAAGCCGGCGATCGCCGCAACCCCGCTATCCTGCTCCTGCACGGCTTTCCGACATCGTCTTTCATGTTCCGCAACCTCATTCCCGCGCTGGAAGACAAGTATTACCTCGTGGCGCCCGACTTCCCGGGCTTCGGTGAAAGCAGCATGCCGGCCGTTAATGAATACGAGTATACGTTCGGGAACCTGTCGAACACGATAGACGCGTTCATCGGCGCCATCGGCCTGGAAAGATATTCGCTGTATGTGATGGATTACGGCGCGCCGGTGGGTTTCCGCATCGCGGCCAGGCATCCGGAAAAAGTGGAGGGCCTCATCATCCAGAACGGGAATGCGTATGTAGAAGGGATGGCAGGGTTCTGGGACCCCATCAAAAAATTCTGGGCGGCTCCCCAAGACCCAGCGGCTATTGAAGGCGTTGCCGGCCTGGTCACGCTCCCCGCCACCCGCTGGCAGTACCAGGATGGCGTGAAGGATTTGTCGCTCGTGAGCCCCGACACCTGGCTGCACGACCAGGCGCTGCTCGACCGCCCCGGCAACCGCGACATCCAGCTGGCGCTCTTCCTCGATTATGCTACCAACCCGCCCCTGTACCCCGGATGGCAGGCGTATTTCCGGGCCTGGCAGCCGCCCGCGCTGGTGGTTTGGGGGAAAAACGACCAGATTTTCGTGGAAGCCGGCGCCCATCCCTACAAACTCGACCTGCAGAACGTTGATTTCCACCTGCTGGATACGGGCCACTTTGCGCTGGAGACACACCTGGACGAGATCGCCACGCTGATCGACGGGTTTATGGAACGGGAAGTGGCGCCGAAATACAATCGGGCCTGAAAATTGAAGAATGGGTGCGTATATTTATCGGCAAACCTTATCGATCTACCATGCGCACACGTTATTTGATCCTCTTCCTGCTGCTTGCATGCCAGGCAGCTTCCGCACAAATATTCAAGTTCGGGGACCGGGTGGTCTTTTCCGGCAACAGCATCACCCACAACGGCGATTACTGGCACAACGTGGCCCTGTACCACGCCACCCGGTTCCCTTCCACACAGGTCCGGTTTTTTAACGGGGGGATCAGCGGCGACGTGGCTTCGGGCATGATCCGCCGGTTGAACGATGATATCCTCATCCACAAACCCACGCATGTGGTGGTGATGATCGGGATGAACGACGTGAACCGCCCGCTTTACGACGCCCGCAGAAAAGACGAGCCCGGCATCCGCCAGAAGCAGCTCGACGCCATCAGCGCCTATAAAAGAAATGTGGACAGCCTCGTGACGCTGCTCCTCGCCGCCAAAGTGAAAGTCATCCTGCAAACGCCTTCCATTTACGATCAAACCTCGAAAATGGCCGGCATTAATCTTTTTGGCGTGAACGACGCGCTGAAGGAATGCGGCGAATTCATCAAAATACTCGGTAAAAAACACAATATCCCCGTTGTCGATTACTGGACGATGATGGTAGAATCGAACAAACTCGCGCAAGCGACCGATTCCACCGCCACGATCGTGAGCAAGGACCGTGTGCACCCCGCCGGGCCGGGACATCTGCTCATGGGGCTGGAATGGCTGAAAACGATGAAGGCGGAACCTTTCGTTTCGTACATGGTCATCGATCAAACTACCGAAAAAAGCCAGGCGAAAAGCAAATTCTGCAAGATCAGCGGATTGAAGCGCGGTGAAAGCGAAATTTCGTTCACCATGCTGGAAAATGCGCTGCCGTTCCCGCTCCGCGAAGATCAGAAGCCCGCGCAGCTCATCACCGACGTGCTCACTCAGATCAGCCGGGAAATGCTGTTTGTCCATTACCTCGAGCCGGGCGACTACACCTTATATATCGATGATGAAAAAATCGGGACCTGGTTTTCGGGGGAACTGGAAAGGGGCCTGAACCTCGGGCTGTACGAGAACACGCCGCAATACAAGCAGGCACAGGAAATACAAAAACATATGGCCGAAGCCTGGAAGCTCGAAAAGCAGCTCCGCGACATCCGGCTCGTAGAGCACCGTTTCATGAAGGAACTGGAAGCATATACCGCGAACCCCGCCGCATCCGGGCTGGATTCCACCAATATCAAACGGTCGCTGGCCTACCAGCAAAGCAAACCCCGCGAATCCGAGATCCGCGCGGCATTCGAGCGCGCATCGTTGATTCCGGCAGCATTGCGGACGCCGGTGGCGCACCAGTTCAGGCTCGTGAAGCAGTAGGGGAGCTCCCTTACTCCTTCGCGTCGTTCACTTCCACCCAGTACCCGTCGGGGTCCTGGAGGTAGATTTGCTGCACGCCGTCTACCCGTTTGGTGACTTTCCCTTTTTCGCCGGCCCAGTTGATGAACGGGATGCCGGCTTTCGCCAGTTTTTCGATGAAGCTTTCTACCGAAGGCACGCTGAAGCAGATATGCGAGTTGCGGTCGCCCGTATGCGGCCCGGTTGCCCCGGCGATGAGGTGCAAATGGCTTTTCGGGCCTACCGAGAACCAGGTGTGCTTGCCGTCGTGGAACGGTTCGGGGATGGTGTCGAGGCCTACGAGGTCGCGGTAGAAAACCGTCGCCTTTTCCAGGTCCTGCACATACAGGGCTAGGTGGTTGAGGGTGGCTTTCGTTCTTTGCTGGGCGGAAACAGCCGTAGCGGAAGCTGCCAGCAGGCAGGTCAGGAGCGCTTTTTTCATAATGGAAGACAAGATAAAGAATTCTGCGGCACGGGAGTTGTAATACTACTGCTGTCCATTTTCCCATATCCATCCTTCCACCCAAAAATTTTGGTTATGAGAAACCTGCTGACACTGTGCGCCACGCTGTTCCTGTTTGCTTCCTGTAGCCGGGACAAAGATGACGATAACCCGCTCCCCGTGGCCGCTGCGATGGCTTACCAGGCATCCGCCCGCACTACTTCCGCTGATATGTACCTGGAACCCAATAAGTTGAATAATTCAGCGATGCCGTATGGCTCTACCGTCGGGTATTTTGACGCCATTCCCGGCAACCGGATGTTCCGCGTGAACCGCAACGGAACGGGCGAAACCCTCCTCCGGGAAAATATCCAGTTTGGCGTAAACCGCCGCTACAGCATCTTTTTTGCCGACCAATCCACCAGCTTCGTGAAATTCGTGGTGGAAGACGATTTTCCCAACGCCCAGACGGGCAAGGCCTTCATCCGTTTCTTCCATCTCGCCAACGGTTTGGCGGCCGTTGACGTGAATTACCTGGTGGGGGCGGCGTATCAGCCCATTTTCCCGAACCGGGCGTTCGAAACCCAGGCCACGGCCGAGAATTACGACAATTTTATTCCCATAGACGCCGGCTCGCATTCTTTCCAGGTGCGGCTGAGCCCCGGAGGCGTGGTGCAGTTGACGCAGGCCAACGTGCAGCTGGCGGAGGGAAAGGCATATACCCTGTTCATTTCCGGCGATGTGCCCACCCACCCCGTTACCCTGAAGGTGGTGACCAACCGGTAGATTTTTGATCCATCGCCCCCCAATACCGGCTGCCGGCTTGTCTGGTGGCCGGTTTTCGTTGTACGGTACCTATATGCGGCCGTTTTTTCCTTCGCCTCCTGCTTTTTTGTACCTATTTTTGCGGCGTTGATGTTCGAACTGCAAATCTCATGAGTACCAACGTACATATTGCGGGTCTTTCCGGCAGCCTCCGGAAAGGCTCTTACAACACGGCGCTGTTACGCGCCGCCCTGGCCAATCTCCCGTCGGGGATGACTTCCGAGATCGTTACATTTGATGAAGTCCCGTTATATAATTCCGACCTGGACACGGGCGAGCGGCCGCCTTCGGTGGTGGCGATGCGCGAGGCCCTGGCGCGGGCGGATGCTTATCTGATCGTATCTCCCGAGTATAATTATTCCATTCCCGGTGGATTGAAGAACGCGATCGACTGGGCCAGCCGCGGGACCGACGCGCCCCTGATGCACAAACCCGTGGCCCTCATGGGCGCCACGCCGGGCATGTGGGGAACGGTGCGGATGCAGCTGGCTTTCAAGCCCGTTTTCCAGTTTCTGGACATGAAGCAGATCGCCAAGCCGGAAGTTTTAGTGGCGCAGGCGCCTTCCAAATTCGACGAAAACGGCAACCTGACAGACGAGAAGGTGAAGGAACTGGCGCACCGTGCGCTGGAAGCCCTCCGCGATCTCACGTTGCAACTCCGCAAATAATTAATGGGGGCAATTGGCTAAATTCGCCCCTTCAATACAGATAACTGAATATATGTCAAACAGCTTGTATGAATTCGGCATGATCGGCCTGGGCGTAATGGGGCGTAACCTGTTGCTCAACATGGCAGACCATGGATTTGCCGTGATCGGCTTCGACAAGGACACGGAGAAGGCCAAGGCCCTCGAAACCTCCGCCACCGCCGGCACCCGCGTGAAAGGGGTGGTATCTCTGGAAGAAATGGTGGGCCAGCTCCAGCGCCCCCGCAGGATCATGATGCTCGTGCCCGCCGGCAAGCCGGTCGACGATGTGCTCGAATCGCTGCGCCCGCTGCTGGAACCGGGAGACATCGTGATCGACGGCGGCAACTCCCACTTCACGGACACCCTTCGCCGGGTAGACGGCATGAAGGCGGCAGGATTTCATTTCATGGGCGTAGGCGTTTCCGGCGGTGAGCAGGGCGCACGCACCGGCCCGAGCATCATGCCCGGTGGCGACCAGGAAGCTTACAGCCATGTGAAACCCATGCTGGAAGCCATCGCCGCCAAAGTGAACGGGGAGCCCTGCGTGGCTTACCTGGGCAAGGGCGCCGCCGGCCATTACGTGAAAATGGTCCACAACGGCATCGAATACGCCATCATGCAGCTCATCAGCGAAAGCTACCGGATGCTCCAGGCCGCCGGTCTCAATAACGACCAGCTTCACCAGGTATATAAATCCTGGAACGAAGGGGAGCTCCAATCCTTCCTCATCGAGATCACCGCGGATATTTTCCTGCAAGACGATGACAAGTCGGGCAAGCGCCTCATCGACGTCATCCTCGACAAAGCCGGCTCCAAAGGCACCGGCAAATGGACGTCCCAGGAAGCGATGGACCTCGCCGTACCGGTAACCATCATCGATACGGCCGTTTCCATGCGCAGTATTTCCGCTTACAAAGACGAAAGGGTAGATGCTTCGAAGGTGTACGCCGAGCCGAAGCTTCCCGTTTCCGCCGAAACCAAACTGTTCATCGACCAGGTGAAAGACGCGCTCCAGTTCGCCACCGTGATGTGCTACGCACAGGGCATGGCCATGCTGCACACCGCATCTTCGGCGCACAACATGGATATCCCGCTGGCCGAAGCCGTTAAGGTTTGGCGCGGCGGATGCATCATCCGTTCCCTGCTGCTGGGCACTTTCTACGAGGCGCTCAAGTCCGCCCCGGAAGTTCCCAACCTGTTATTGAACAAAGCAGTGGCCGAAATTGTCAAATCGAAGGAACATAACATGCGCGCCGTGATCGTGCAGGCCGCACAGGCGGGTCTGCCGGCCGCGGGATTCATGGCGGCCCTGTCGTATTTCGACGCGTACCGCTGTGAGACCATGCCCACCAACCTGGTGCAGGCACAACGCGATTACTTCGGCGCACATACTTACCAGCGTATAGACATGCCAGGCAGTTTTCACACCAACTGGCAACACCATTAATATTTTACTTTTTTTATGCAACAACATAAGCGCCCACCTGCTTCCATCCTTTTCATTTTCGGCGGCAGCGGCGACCTGAACTACCGGAAACTGACCCCCGCGCTCTACAACCTCTTCCTCGACGAGTGGATGCCGGACCAGTTCGCCATCGTAGGCATCGGCCGTACGGAGTACTCCGACGAGAAATACCGTGGCCACCTCCAGGAAGGGCTCGACAAGTTTTCCCGCCGCAAAGCGGAAACCGACAGCCATTACCAGGAATTCTTCCAGCATGTGAATTACCTGCAGCTCGACGCGGGCGACATCGCCTCGTACCAGCGTATCGCTGATTACGTGTGCAAAAAGGAAGAAGAATGGGGCGTTCATCCCAACGTGATCTTCTACCTCGCCGTGGCGCCCCAGTTGGTGCCGTCTATCGCGCAGGAACTGGGCACGCTGAACCTCTGCAAGGAGAAAAATACCACCCGCATCGTGATCGAAAAACCCTTCGGCCACGATCTCGAAAGCGCACATGAACTGAACGATCTGCTGACCGGCCTCTTCGCCGAAGAGCAGATCTTCCGGATCGACCACTATCTCGGTAAGGAAACCGTACAGAACATCCTGGCGCTCCGCTTCGCCAACGCGCTCTTCGAACCGGTCTGGAACCGTCATTACATCGACCACATCCAGATCACCGCCGCCGAAAGCGTAGGCTTGGAAGGCCGCGGCGGATATTACGAACATTCCGGCGCCCTGCGCGACATGGTCCAGAACCACATCCTGCAACTCATGTGCATGGTGGCCATGGAAGCCCCCGTTTCCTTCGACGCCAACGAGATCCGCAATAAAAAAGTGGACGTGCTCAACGCCATCCGCCCCATCAAAAAGGAAGACGTGCACGAATACGCCGTTCGCGGCCAATACGGTGCCGGCTGGATGAAAGGCAAACAGGTGACGGGCTACCGCGAAGAAAAAGGCGTGAACCCGCAATCGCCCACCGAAACCTATGCGGCGGTAAAGTTCTTCATCGATAACTGGCGCTGGCAGGGCGTGCCGTTCTACGTGCGCACCGGCAAGCTCATGCACCAGAAATCGACCCACATCACCATCCAGTTCAAAGACGCGCCCACCTTCGCGTTCCCGTCTGAAGCGGCCGAATCCTGGCGCAGCAACAGGCTGACGATCAGCATCCAGCCCGAAATGGACATCCGCATCCGCTTCCAGGCCAAGCGCCCGGGGCAGACGATGAGCCTCGACCCGGTGAACATGACCTTTACGTACGACAATAGCGACGATCATACGCCCGAGGCTTATGAAACCCTGCTGCTCGACGTGATGGAAGGTGACGCCACGCTCTTCATGCGCGCCGACCAGGTAGAATCTGCCTGGAAAGTGATCATGCCCATCCTGGAAACCTGGGAAAACCGCCACCCGGTCGATTTCCCGAATTACGTTCCGGATTCCTGGGGCCCCGAAGACGCCGATGCCCTCATCGCCCGCGACGGCCACGCCTGGATCAATCTGCCACCGGAAAAAAAGTAAAGCATGGAATTACACATCGCCAATAGCCCGCAGCAACTGAGCGAAAACCTGGCCGCGTTCATCACGCAGCATATCCAGGAAACGCTGCTGAAACAGGAGATCTATACCTTCGCGCTTTCCGGCGGCAATACGCCGAAAGCCCTCTACGCCCTGCTCGCCAAAGAACCGTACAGCAACATGATCGAATGGCGGCGGGTACATTTCTTCTGGGGCGACGAGCGCGCCGTTCCTTTCGAAGACGCCCGCAACAACGCCCGCATGGCGTACGACGTGCTCCTCGATAAAGTAGGCGCCCTTCCCGAAAACATCCACGTGATGCGGACAGACATCGAGCCCGAAGCTTCCGCGAAGGCATACGAAAAAACACTGCACGAATATTTCGACGGAAAGGAAAACACCTTCGACCTGGTGCTCCTCGGTATGGGCGACGACGGGCATACGCTCTCGCTCTTCCCCGGCCTGCCCATCGTCCATGAAAAGAAAGCCTGGGTGAAAGCCTTTTGGCTCGAAGCGCAGGACATGTACCGCATCACCCTCACCGCGCCCGTTACCAACCTCGCATCCTGTGTGGTATTCATGGCCACGGGCGAAGGAAAGGCGCTGACGCTCAAGAGCGTGATCGACGGCGATCCCGATCCCGACAAATATCCTTCCCAGCTCATCCGCCCCGAAAACGGCCAGTTGCACTGGTTCGTAGACGAGGCTGCGGCCGGGGCCCTGCAGATATAAGGATACCTTACGATTGCGAATGTGCATTGGAGTTGATTAAAATCTTAACTTCAATGCACATTTGTAATTTTTACCCGATTGAAGATTCTGATCCTGTTCGCCCATCCGGCATTCGAGCGGTCGCGTGTGCATGCGCGGCTCATCAAGGCAGTGCGTACGCTGCCGGGTATCACCCTGCGTGATCTTTACGAAGAATATCCTGACTTTGATGTGCTGCCCAAACTGGAGCAGCCCCTGCTCGAACAATTCGATCTCGTCATCCTCCAGCACCCGTTTTACTGGTATAGCGGCCCGGCGCTGCTGAAACAGTGGATGGACCTTGTGCTGGAACATGGCTGGGCGTACGGGAAAGACGGCACGGCCCTGAAAGGGAAATACCTCATGCAGGTGATCTCCACCGGCGGCAATGCGCATGCCTATTCTCCCGAAGGCCACCACGGCCACGCGGTGTATGATTTCCTGCTGCCTTTCCGGCAAACGGCCGCGCTCTGCCACATGGAATACCTGCCGCCATACGTGGTGCCTGGCTCCGCCCACATCGACGAGGCGGAGCTCGGAAGGTATGCAGACGGCTACGTGCAGCTGCTGCAAAGTCTTTCCGCCGGCACCGCCGATCTGAAAGCCCTCATGCGCGAAGCCGAAGCCAATGCCCCCGGCGGCATGCCGGGGCAACTGCCGGCGCGTTTCTCCTGAACCCTGTAAATCCGAAATATGTCGAACGAATCCTTTTTCTACCAGGCACTCGTGTATTTGGCGACCATGGTCGTGTTCGTACCGCTGGCCAAAAAATTGAACCTCGGTTCCGTGTTGGGATACCTGCTCGGGGGGATCATTATCGGCCCGGCCCTGCTGGGGCTCATCGGTCAGAGCGGGCAAGACCTCATGCATTTCGCGGAATTCGGGGTGGTGATGATGCTGTTCCTGATAGGGATGGAGCTGGAGCCGTCGCTGCTCTGGAAGCTGCGCGCGCCGATCCTCGGGCTGGGCGGTTTGCAGGTGGTGGTAACGGCTTTCCTGATCGGCGGGCTCGCCATGTTGTGCGGGCTGCCGTGGAACGAAGCGCTCGTCGTCGGGATGATCCTTTCCCTTTCCTCCACGGCCATCGTACTGCAGATATTGACCGAAAAGGGACAGATGGGCTCCGCCGCAGGGCAGAGCGCCTTTTCCGTGCTGCTGTTCCAGGACATCGCCGTGATCCCCATGCTGGCGATCTTCCCGCTGCTGGCGCCTGCCGGTACTACGGTGACAGCGGAAGAAAGCGGCTCGCTCATTGCCAACCAGCCGGCCTGGGTCAAAACCATCGTTGTGTTGGGCGCAGTGTTCGGACTGGTGATCGGCGGACGGTACGTCGTGAAGCCGGTACTCCACATCGTGGCGCGCACCCGCCTGCGGGAACTTTTCACGGCGTCCGCGCTGCTGCTCGTTGTCGCGATCGCCGTGCTGATGACGTTGGTAGGGCTGAGCCCGGCACTGGGCGCATTTCTCGGCGGAGTACTGCTCGCCAACAGCGAATACCGCCACGAGCTGGAGAGCGATATCGAACCGTTCAAGGGATTGCTGCTGGGATTGTTTTTTATCGGCGTCGGCGCTACCATCAATTTCGGATTGATCGAACAGTCGCCGTGGATCGTTGCCGGGTTGGTTGTGGGCATCATGATCGTGAAATTCCTCGTGCTGGCGGCTCTCGGTAAACTCTTCCGCCTCAGCCGCGACCAGAATTTACTTTTCTCTTTCGCGCTGCCGCAGGTGGGCGAATTCGCTTTCGTACTGTTCTCTTTTTCCGCCGGCGCGAAGCTGCTGCCGCAGCAATTGGTGGATATGATGATGGCCGTGGTGGCGATTTCCATGGCGCTCACGCCGATGGTGATGCTGGCTTTCGAGAAATTCATCCAACCCCGGTTCAGCAATAATTCGGATGAAGAGGAGCGCGAGGCCGACAGTATCGACGAGCGCCACGCCGTGATCATCGCCGGGTTCGATCATTTCGGTACGGTGATAGGGCGCTTCCTGCGTGCCAGCGGCGTGCCGGCAACGGTGCTCGACCTCGATTCCGACCGCGTAGACCTCCTGCGGCGGATGGGGCTGAAAGTGCATTATGGAGACGCGTCGAGGTTCGAGCTGCTGAAATCCGCCGGGGCGGAACAGGCCGCCATCATCGTGATCGCCATGGCCACGCCGGAAAAGAACCTGGAAGTGGTGGAGGCCGTCAAGAAACATTTCCCGCACCTGCGCATGCTCGTACGCGCGGTCGACAATGCCGACGCATTCGAACTGATGAACGCCGGCGTGCTGAATATCTACCGCGAAACCATCGATACCTCGCTGCGCCTGGGAACGGACGTGCTGAAGCTACTGGGCCGAAGGGCTTACCAGTCGCAACGCGCCGCCAGGATGTTCCGCCGGTTCGACGAAAAATCGCTCAAAGGCCTTTCCGCCTTCCGCGACGACAAGCAATACGTCAATGCCGCGAAGGAAAGAATAGAAGAATTACAGAAAATGATACAGGCGGATGCCTATACCAACATGATGATCCGGGACACCGGATGGGAGCGCGACAATGCGGAAGAACGGAATTAATGTCCGCCGTTGCCGGAATCCGCATGATCCTTGCCTTCCTGTTCCAGCTGCGCCAGTTTCTTCTTGCCGTACGCCATCCTTGTGATGAGCACGTACAGCACCGGAACGGTGAAGATCCCCAGCAAAGTGGCCGCCAGCATCCCGCCAACCACCGTAAAGCCGATGTTCACGCGCGAAGCCGCGCCCGCGCCCTGTGAGAACACGAGCGGCATCACGCCGAGAATGAACGCGAAGGAAGTCATGAGGATGGGCCGGAAACGAAGGCTCACCGCTTCCAGCGTGGCCTGCAGCAGCGGCATCCCCCTGTCTACCCGCTCCTTGCAGAATTCCACGATCAGGATGGCATTCTTGGCGGACAAACCAATCAACGTGATCAACCCGATCTGGGAATACACGCTGTTGGCTTGCCCGGTAAGCCAAAGTGCAAGAATGCTTCCAAATAAGGCTACAGGGACGGCCAGGAGTACCGAAAATGGGACAGACCAACTTTCATATAAGGCAGTCAGCAGGAGGAATACGAAAAGGATGGACAACATGAAAATGAGAAAACTCTTGTTGCCCGCTTCGATCTCCTGCCGGGATATGTTCGACCAATCGTATCCGAAATTGGCTGGCAGCACCTCTTTGGAAACCTCTTCCATGGCCTTGATGGCGTCTCCCGAAGAATAGCCGGCCTTGCTCGTGCCGCTGATCTCGGCGGAACGGTAAAGGTTGAAGTGGTTGATGACAGGCGCGCCCGCTCCCATTTTATATTTGATGAGCGTGCTTAAAGGCACCATGGTGCCCGCCGCATTCCGGACATAATAATATTGTAACTGACTGATGTTTTTGCGATAGGTGGTATCTGCCTGCAATACCACGCGGAAGCTTCTGCCGAACCGTGTAAAATCGTTCACGTACATGCCGCCGAGGAACGTTTGCAGCGCAGTGAACACGTCGTTGATGGCTACGCCCATCTGCTTGCACCGTTCCCGGTCTACTTCCACGTCGTATTCCGGGGTGGATGCGCTGAAGAATGCATACGCCATCTGGATTTCCGGCCGTTTGTTGGCGGCGATGAGCACGTTTTGCAACACCCGCGCAAATTCGGTGATATCGTCTCCCGACCGCTGCTCCAGCACATACGAGAAGCCGGACGAAGTGCCGAGCCCCCGCAGCGTAGGTGCCGGAATGGCCAGCGCCGTGGCTTCCGTGATCTGGGCCAGCTTTCCCTGTATCCTGGCAGACACCACATTCATATTCTCCCCTTTGGCGTAGCGTTCTTCCCAGGGCTTGAGGTTCACGAACCACGTGGCCGAACTGGGTTTCACCGCGCCGCCGCCGATGAAGTTGATGCCCGTTACGCCCATGTAATGTTGCACCGCCGGGTCGTCGGACAGCATTTTATTCACTTTCAGCGCCAGTTCCCGTGTACGCATGGACGACGACGCGTCCGGCAGGTCGAGCGCGAGGAACATCGCGCCCATGTCTTCCTGCGGCACGAACGTGGAAGGCACTTTCCTGAACAGGAGGAAGGCCGCGCCGAAAAGGATGCCCATCAGGACCAGCACGAAAGCCGTCTGCTTGATGGCCCGGCGAACGCCATTGGTATAACGGTGCGTGAATTTTTCGAACCAGACGTTGAATTTGTAATGTAGCTTGCTCAATCCTTTCGCCTTGTCGTCGAGCTTGGACGGGCGCATCATCACCGCGCACAGCGCCGGGGTAAGGCTCAGCGCGAGGAATGCCGAAAGGATCACGGAAAACGCGATCGTCAGCGCGAACTGCTGGTACAGCTTGCCGCTCACGCCGGGGATGAACGCCACGGGAACGAATACTGCCGCGAGGATCAGCCCGATGGCGATCACCGGGGCCGACACTTCCTCCATGGCCTTGAACGTAGCGTCGCGCGGAGACATGCCATTGGCATCGATGTGATGTTGGACCGCTTCCACCACCACGATCGCATCATCCACCACGATCCCGATCGCCAGCACGAAACCGAACAGCGTCAGCGTGTTGATGGAGAAGCCCAGCAGCTGGAAAAATATGAATGTACCGATCAGTGATACAGGGATAACGAGGATGGGGATGAGCGTGGCGCGCCAGCTTTGCAGGAAGATGTAAACCACGATCACCACGAGCGCCAGCGCTTCCAGGAAAGTCTGGATCACTTCGCTGATGGATATACGAACGAAGGAAACGGTCTCGAAAGGCACCATCCAGTCTACATCCGACGGGAATGTTTTATGCAGCTCCGCCATGCGCGCTTCCACACGTTCGGCCACATCGAGCGCGTTGGCGCCGGGCGTGAGGTAAATCCCCATCCCGGTACCGGTTTTGCCGTCGGCCTTTACATCGATCGCGTAGCTGAACGAGCCGAGTTCCTGCCGGGAGATATCTTTCAAACGCACCAGCGATCCGGTGTTCGGGTTGCTGGATACGATGATGTCACCGAATTCTTCGGATGTGAGCAAACGGCCGCGGACTTTCACGGTGTATTCGAAAGCCTGGTCGCGATTGGCGGGCGGTGCGCCGATGATGCCGGCCGGCGCCTGGGTGTTCTGTTCCCGGATCGCCGCGGCCACGATGGCCGGCGTGAGGCCGAGGTTGGCCATCTTCTGCGGATCGAGCCAGATGCGCATGGAGTAGTCGTTGGAGAAGGCCTGTACGTCGCCCACGCCGTTCACGCGCGAAATTTCAGGTTTGAGATAGATATTCAGGTAATTGTCGAGGAACGCTTTGGAGTGGGTGCCGTTGGGCGAAAGCAGCGCCACCACCATAAGCATGTCGTTGGAGCGCTTCTTGGTGGTGATGCCCACGCGGCGGACATCGTCCGGCACGCTGGGAGAGGCGATGCTCACGCGGTTCTGCACGTCGAGGGTGGAAATGTCGGGATCGGTGCCGATCTCGAAAGTGACGGTGATGCTCATGGAGCCGTCGTTGGCGCTGGCCGACTGGAGGTACATGGCGCCGGGGGTACCGTTCACCTGGTTTTCGATGGGGGTGGTCACGGTTTCTTCCACGGTGGTGGAGTTGGCGCCGATGTAGCTGGCGCTCACGGAAACGGTGGGCGGCGCGATGTCGGGCAACTGGGCTACCGGGAGGTTGACCATGCAGATGAGGCCGACGATCACCATAATGATGGCGATCACGATCGTTGTATTCTTCCTTTCTATGAACGTTTTCGCAATCATGGTGCCTTTTATTTAACAATGACGGTATCGCCCGGGCGTATCTTCTGCAGGCCGTCCGTGATCACCTTGTCGCCGGGCTGGAGGCCGCTGTTGATGATCTGCAGGCTATCGAGGAGGGAACCTTTCTGTACGGGTTTCGATTCCACCACATTCCCGGGCCCGAGCGTATAGACTTTCACCTCGCTCAGCAATTCGATGATGGATTTGGCGGGAATGGCCACCTGGTTTTCGCCGGTCTTGAATTGCATTTGCAGCGACGCCGTCATGCCCGATTTCAGTTGTCCGCTTTTGTTGGGGAATGTAAGCCTGACGCGGATCGTACCCGTTTGGGCGTCTACCACGTTGTTTACCAGCAGTATCCTTCCCGGTTCGGGATAAGGCTCGCCGCCGGGGAAGGTGAGGTAGTATTGATGATCGCTCCCTTTATCGCCGGCGTCTTTACGGAATTCGTTGTACCGCGTTTGCGGGATGTCGATATCGGCGAAGATGGGATCTTCGTTGACGAGGGTGTTCACGACGGTGGAGCCGGCGGTCACCAGGTCGCCGATGCGCAGCTGCGCGATGCCGATCTTTCCGGCGATGGGCGCGCGCAGAACGGCGTGGCTGATGTCGGTCCCCGAGCGGGCGCGCGTGGCGCGGGCCTGTGCCAGCAAGGCTTCCGAAGTTTGGACGGCCGTAGTGGCCTGGTCTACGGTCTGTTTGGAAATCGCGTCTTTTTTGAGCAGGTTGGTATAGCGTTCCAGGTCGCGCTTCTTCAGCGCCAGGTCTGCCTCCGCCTGGATGACGGCGGCATTGGCCTGGTCGTAGGCGGCCTGGCTGCGGCTTTTATCGACTTCGTACAGCGCCTGTCCTTTCGAAACGGTGCTGCCGTCTTTGGCGTGTATTTTCTGGAGGAACCCTGTCACGTCAGACCGGATATCGATGGTGTTGTTGCCGGTGAGCACGGCGGGGAAGCTTTCGGTGACGGTATAGCTGGCGGATTTGACTTCGAAAACGGTGACGGGCACTTTGGGCCTGCCGCCCGCCATTTGCTGCTGGGCCTGTTTGCCCTTGCAGGCCGCCGCCAGCACAGGGATCAGCAAGATATAAAGGTTCCGGTAAGGTTGCATAACAAGGAGTTTATTCCACTTTTATTTTACCCATCGCCTGATCCAGTTGCACTTTACTGATGAGGGTATTGATCAATGCATTGATGTAATCGTTTTGCGCCGCTTTCAGCTCGCTGTCGGCCGACAGCACGTCGAGGCTCGTGGCCACGCCTTCCTCGTATTTCAGCACCACGCGGTCGTACACGCCCTGCGTGAGTTCCATGTTTTTTTGCTGGGTGTTGAGCGAAGCGAGGTTGTTGCGGTATTGCGTCCAGTTGTTACGCACTTCCAGCTGGATCTGCTGCGCCAGGTAATTCAGCGAGTTCTGGCTTTGCTGCAGCGTGATCTCGCGTTGCCTGGCGGCGTAGATCCTTTCCGTTCCGGTGAAGATCGGCCAGGTGAGGCGGACGCCGAGGGCGGAGGTACCGAACCCTTTTTTATACAGGTCCCCGAAATCTTCGGAGAACCAGTTGAAGCCATAATTGACGAATGCGTTGAGGGTGGGAATGATCTCCAGTTTTTTGCTTTTGAGGTTCAGCCGGTCCAGTTCCACCTGTACGCGCTGCATGGCGTATTCCGGGCGGTCCGAGAATTTGTAGTTCATGCTGTCGGGCAAATCGTCGGTAAACGAGCGGATGTCTTCCGTGAGGGTGATGGCCGAATCTACGGGCATGCCCATCTGGAATTTGAGGACGTCGTAAGTGTAATCCAGTTGCCGCTGGAGGTTGGCGCGCTGGGTCTCGACATTGTTGTAGGAAGTCTGAATCCTGTCTACATCGATCCTTTCGCCGACGCCTTCGTCGTACCGTGCCCGTGTGTCTTTCAGCGTTTTGCCGAACTGGGCGAGATTGGCGTCTACCAGGCGGATGCTTTCCTGGGAAACGAGCACGTTGAAGTAGGCGACGCTTACCTGCACGCGGGTGTCTATCGCGGTGCGCTGATAATCGCGGACGGCCAGTTCGTCGTAAACCCTGGCGGCTTTGAGGCCGAGGAAGTAATCGCTGTTGATGAGGGTTTGGGTGACTTCCCCGGTTACGCCGGAGGTATATTTGGTGCCGAACTGCACGGGGATTTTGTTGTTGGGATCGCCGGTGAAGTCGGGGATGAGGGAGGTCTGTAGTTTGAGATTGTCTGTGAAGTTGCCCGTCACGTTGGCATGGGGGAGCAGTTTGCCCCGGGTTTCGCGGATTTTTTCGGTAGACATCTGGCGCGACAGCCGGGCGTTAACGACATTGGTCTGGTTGCGGAGGGCATACTGCACGCATTGTTCCAGCGAGAACGCAGGCCCCCCGGCCGCGGCGCCCTGCTGGGCGGGGGCGCTCCCGGCAACGGTGGTCAGCACAGCGGTCACGCAGACCATCCGCCTTATTATGTTCGGGAAACAGCTACTCATACAGGGTTCGTATCCGTTTAACAGCAGCGGGTACATTTCAGAAGAACAATCGTAACGTGAAAAGGTTCAATATGTTAAAGCCGCATCGGGAAAAAGTTTATGGAAAAATGTAAGTCCCACATCTTCCTGTTAAACACAATCGCCATGAATACCTCCCAAATGCCTAAACCCGACTTCCTCGACATCCTCTTCAATTCCCGCAACAAAGATTACGGCGCCTACGATCTCCGCCGCAGGTACGACCGCCGCGTCCGCAACGCCGTGGCCAGTATGGCGGGATTGGTAATTGTTTCGGTAGGTTCCTACCTCTGGGCTACCCAATCGAAAGCAGGCGAGGTGGTACTGAAACCTTACGTTCCTCCCATCGAACTCAAAACGGTGGAATTACCACCCGAAGAAAAATTCATTCCGCCGCCCCCGCGCACGGTGGAACCCCCTGCCGCCGTGGCTTCCGTGAGGCACGTGACCGTCAGGATCGTTGAAGACGATAAAGTAGATCCGGCAGATGAAGTGAAAAAGATGGACGAATTGACGAAAGAAGTAGCAATCGGCACCAAAGACATGGCCGGGAAACCCGGTGATTTTGAGAACCCTTTCGATGGCGAAGGCGGTACGCCTGGTGTGGTGGAAGCGCCCAAAGTGAAAGAGCTGGATGCTCCGCTGACCTTCGTGGAAGTGATGCCGGAATTCCCCGGAGGAGAAAAGGCGATGTACGATTTCCTGAACAACCATACCCGCTATCCCGCCATGGCATCGGAAAACGGAATCGAAGGAACGGTTTACCTGAAGTTCGTAGTGGGCACTGATGGTACCATTTCCAACGTGGAAGTCTCCGGGCGCAAGCTGGGCGCAGGGCTTGAAGAAGAAGCGATCCGTGTCATTAAGAAAATGCCGAAATGGAAAGCCGGCCGCCAGAACGGACGCAACGTACCCGTATGGTTCAATATGCCGTTCCGCTTCCATCTCAACCAGTAATCCATTTTCGTTAACCCGGTCCCCCCGGGCAGCGGCCCCCGCCGCTGCCCGGGGGGAACCCTTTTTCTGCGGAATAACCGTATATTTGGGCCGCAAATTCATCCCCTATGCGTTACATCCCGCTTATCGCCATGTTCTTCGCCGCCACCGCCTGCAATGAGGGCGGAGGTAAATCCACCTACAACGCCGGCGCATACACGCTAACCGAACAATATCACCTGGATGCCGACAGCGTATTTCGCTTCGCGGCCCGGAAAGACCTTCCGGAAGCGGAAGCCGACCGCCTTTTCCGCCAGGCCATCGACAAGTACCGCAATAAAAAAGACCCCGCCGGCGCCTTACCGCTCTTCCGCCAATCCATCCTCAAAGCCCCCCGCGCAGCGGCTTTCTTCGAATACGGCAACGCACTGTCTGACCTGGGCAACGGGGATAAGTCGCTCCAGTCGGATATGAGTACCAAACAAGCCCTGCAGGCATATCACATTGCGGATCTGCTGGGATACAAGCCCCTGTCCAAACTGCTCTACAACACCGCCTGCATTTATGCGAAAATGGAACAGGAAGACAGCGCCTTCCACTACCTCGTATCGGCCATCGAATTCGGGTACACGAATACCGACCAGATCTACAAAGACCAGGATCTCGCCAAACTCCGCGCACACCGCTGGCGTTTCGATAACGAGATCACTACCGCCCTTTCCGGCGCCAGCGATCCCGACCGCCTACTCTGGAAACTGTTCTCCCGCGAGTTTCAGCCGCTCGAACTGCCCGTGGTATTCGATCTGAAATATGGGGAAGACAAAACCTTCGACGACGTCACCTACGATTTCGAGAAATTCATCCCCGAAATGCGCGATGGTAAATTCTCGCGCGACGTTGGCAGCGAATTCTACTACATCGGCAGTGTGCAGTCCACCCCGCTTTACACCGTAGTGACCTATGCCGTGAAAGACGTGATGATGGACGAAGCCGCTCCTTTATGCTATTACCTCGCCAGCTTCGACCCCAACGGCAAACTGCTCGATAAACTGATCGTAGGCGGCCACCGTATCCTCGACGAGCCTTTCCGTGTGGGAAAGATCACGGCGAACGGCGATGTGGAAGTGAAGAAATTTGCGGTGCGGTATGAGAAAGACCCCGCCACCAGCGGCTACGCGGAAAATAAAATGGAAGAAATGAACGAAGTGGGCGTGGAGTATTTCGCCATTTCGGCAGACGGCCACATCACGCCGAAATCCGCTCCGCTCGCCATGAAGTAAACACCCGCCTGCGGATGAGATACTCCGCCAGTATGAGGTTCAGCGTCCAGCTCAGCCACGCGATCCAGATGTAGGCCGCGCGGGGAGACAGGGAAATATCCAGCACATCGATCATATAAGCGTAAAACCGCAACGTGACCGCAGATAGCGTGAGCGCGTAGCTGCGCGTCATCATGTCCGCATGTTTTTTCCAGTCTTTTCTATAGATGGCGTACATCGCGGCGATGGTAAACCCGATCCACAAAACGGCCAAAATCATAAAACTGATCTTCGCCCAAACGCCCCCGTTCGCATAATACCCCATTACCAGTCCGCTGGGCCCGCTCAGCGCAATCACCGTTACCGCATACACGTACCCCGCCGCCCTGTGGACTTTCGGAAAACGTTGCAACAGCAAGCGGCTGAACTGGAACAGTCCTGCCACGAGCACCGCCGTGCTCACGAACACGTGTATATAGAAACTCCAGCGCCAATGATGTATCTTATACACCAGCTGCTTGGTAAAGAGGAAATCCACATACGGCTCGAAGGAAATGTAAGGCAAGCTCAGCAGCACCATGAGCCACGACGCGTACAGAATGGCCGCCACGGCCGCGATGCGGAGTATCAGCCTCATGGGAGCTGGTAGAATGTGAATCCTTCGCCGGTAAGACTGTCCGGATAACTGCCGCCGTCTGCATCTGCCGACATATACATCACGAACTGGCTGCCATTTTTACCGAAATGGGCGTTGTTTTTCCAGCTTACGTTGAAAGTATCCCTGTTCCGCGACCAGGTGCCGCGCACGATTTCCACCTGGCCGGTAGAAATACTGTCGGCCGGATAGTACTCCAGCTTGCATGAGCCGTCTTCAAGAAACTGGATATTGGCGTTTTCGTTAGCCATGTACACTTCTTGATGGTCGCTGTTGATCAGCTTGAGGGTGAACTTTTTGGCGGATGCGGAATCCTTGTTCAGGGGGCTCCAGGTGCCTTCCATGGTTTGCCGGTCTTTGGACAGGTGTATTTCGAACACGCCGTCGTACACATGGTCTCCCGGTTCTTCGAGCCGGATCTTCCAGCCGTTGGCGTCTTCCGACATCTGGCCGTGGAGGTTGCGGCGAAGGCCTTTATGGGTGTTGTATCCCGCGATGTTGTTGCCGCGGGCGAAGTTGATGCTGATATAAATGGGGCTTCCGCCGAAATCGCCGGTATAAATACCCGTGGGGCTAAAGCTCGGCGGAGGGGCGGAATCGGTTTTGACTACACCGGAATCGGAACCGGAAGTTGTGCCGCTACTGTTACAGGCGGCTGCCGCGATGCTCAAGGCGAGCAGGGAGCAGATGTATTTCAAAGGGTTGAATTTAGGTTGTAAATATACTATTTTTAAACATGCGTCTATTCTCCAAACCCATGCGCGCCGCCGCTGCGGCGCTCCTCCTCCTCACCGGCGCAGCCGCGGCACTGTCCGCCGCGCGCCCGTTCCGTCCCAAACCCGTCGTCATCGCTTATGTGGGCGGTTTCCGCGGACTGATCCCCGATCCGGCATCCATCGCCGTGGAAAAGCTTACACACATCAACTACGCGTTCGTGGACGTGCAGCGCGGCGAAGCCTGGCTTACCAATTTGGCAACGGACACGGTCAATTTCCGGCAACTCAACGCCCTCAAATCCCGCAATCCCGACCTGAAAATCCTCATCTCCATCGGCGGCTGGTCGTGGAGCGAGAATTTCTCCGACGCCGTGCTCACCGATGCCGGCCGGAAACTGTTCGCCCACACATCTGTGGATATTATCCGCAAATACGGGCTGGACGGGGTAGACATCGACTGGGAGTATCCCGGCGTTGCCGGGGAAGAGGGGAATGTGTTCCGGCCCGAAGACAAACAAAATTATACCCTGATGTTCCAGGCCATCCGCGCCTCGCTCGATTCCCTGGAAAAGGAGACCGGCGTCAAAAAACTGCTCACCACGGCGGTGGGCGGCGGTAAATATTTCGTGGAGCATACCGAAATGGCCGAAGCAGCGAAATACCTCGATTTCGTGAACATCATGTCTTACGATTACAAAACCAATCCCAACGGCATCGCCGGCCACCATACCAACCTGTTCGGGACTACGGATAACCCGGAGGAATCGTCGGCCCACCGGTCTGTCGGGCTTTTCCTCGACGCGGGCGTTCCGGCGGAAAAGATCGTTATGGGCATCGCTTTTTACGGCCGCGGATGGAAAGTGGGGAGCGATACCGCCCGCGGACTGAACCGCCAGGCTACCGGCGGGTACCGGGGCGGCGGGTATACATTCATCAAAGACAGCCTGCCCGCCAAAGGATTCGAGCGGCATTGGGATAAACGGGCTAAAGCGCCTTATCTTTGGCACCCCGGGCAGCAGGTGTTCATTTCGTTCGACGACGAACGTTCGGTGAAGGAGAAATGCCGCTACGTGAAAAAGCACGACCTCGCGGGCGTGATGTTCTGGGAATATTCCAGCGATCCGAAAGGGTATTTGCTGGACGCGATCAACAAAGCTTTTTAAACGCCAAGACTATCTCAACTATATGCGATACAGACTTACATTTTTATTCCTTGTGTTATCCTGCGCCGCCATGGCGCAGTTCCCGGCAAAGGGCTTGCAGCTCCGCTGGGAAGTGGTGGAAAACGGCTACCAGGGGAAGGCGCAGACCTTGTCGACATTCACGCTGGTGAACCGTACCAAACAGGCGTTCCCGGCCGGCGGGTGGACGATCTATTTCAACTTCATCCGTTTCGTGACGCCCGGCGAAGTTGCGCCGGGGATCGTTGCGGGGCATGTGAACGGGGACCTGTTCCGGTTTACACCTTCGGCGGGATTCGGGGGACTGAAGCCCGGGGATTCGGTGAAGCTGAACATCGTTTCCTCCGCCTGGGTGACGCATTTTACCGATGCGCCGACGGGCCCGTACATCGTGTGGGATTCCGATCCCGCGAAAGGGCAATCCATCGCCGACTTCGCCGTGGTCCCTTCTTCCAGCGATAAACAATTGCGCCGTACGGCAGGCGAAACGAAAGTGCGGACTTCCCCGGAAGATGTGTACCGCCGCAACGAGGCGCTCCGATTGCTGCCCGCTTCCGAGCTGCCGAAGATTTTGCCTACGCCCGCATCCATTGTGGAATCCGGGGCAACCGTTGTGCTCGATCCGAAAGAGGGCATCATGTACGAACCGGAGTTCCGCGCCGAGGCCGACTACCTGGCGCTGCTGATGGGCAACGTTTTCGGGAAACCGGTGCTCACGGCACAGGGCACCACCGGGAAGGCGGCGGTCCGCCTCATGAAAGACGCATCCATCAAAGGGAAAGAAGCCTATCGCCTCGAAACCGATCAGCAGGGCGTGCGCATCTTCGCCGGAACGAACACCGGGATTTTTTACGGGATACAATCCCTCCGCCAGTTGTTGCCGCTGACCGCCAAAGGAACGGCCACGCTGCCGGCGGTACTCGTGAAAGACGAGCCCCGCTTCGCTTTCCGCTCTTTCAGCCTCGACGTGGCACGCAACTTCCACTCCAAAGCCCAGGTGCTGCGGATGCTGGACGTGATGTCGGTATATAAAGTGAACACACTGCACCTGCACATGAGCGACGACGAAGGATGGCGCGTGGAAATCGCCGGACTGCCGGAACTGACGCAGGTGGGCGGCCGCCGTGGCCATACGCTCGACGAGATGGAATGCATCCAGCCGTCGTACGGCTCCGGCCCCGATGTGAACAACGCCACCGGTACCGGCTGGTATAGCCGCGCGGATTACATCGAGATCCTCCGTTACGCGAACGCCCGTCATATCAAAGTGGTCCCGGAAATCGAAATGCCCGGCCACGGGCGCGCCGCCATCAAGGCCATGGACGCCCGTTCGGCGAAGCTCGCCAAGGCCGGCGATCCCAACGCCAACGAATACCGCCTCAGCGATCCGGAAGATAAAAGCCAATACCGCTCCGTGCAGGAGTGGAAGGATAATGTGATGAATCCCGCCCTTCCTTCCACCTACAAATTCATCGAAAAAGTAACGGCCGAACTGGCAGCGATGCATCGCGAAGCCGGCGTTCCTCTTGATATTATCCACATGGGCGGCGACGAAACGCCCGGCGGCGTGTGGGAAAAATCCCCCGCCTGCCAAAAACTGCTGGCCGAAAGCGCGGAACTGGACCATGTAGACGATCTCTGGATTTATTTCTACGATAAGGTGGCCCAGATCGTGAATAAACAAGGAATGCAGCTGTACGGCTGGGAAGAAGCCGGGATGCGCCGTACGAAGCGCGACGGGCAGGGCGTCATGATCGTGAACCCCGTGTTCGGCAACCGTAACTTCCAGGTGGATGTCTGGAATAACGTCATGGGCGGCGGGATGGAAGACCTGAGCTACCGGCTGGCCAACGGCGGATATAAAGTGGTACTTTCCGGCGTGGCGAATTATTATTTCGACATGGCCTATGCGCGCGATTACGACGAGCCCGGATTTTACTGGGGCGGATATGTCGACATCGATAAACCCTTCTACTTCATTCCCCTCGATTTATACAAAAACGCCAAGGAAGACGACGCCGGCAATCCGCTGCCCGCTTCCACGTTTGTCGGGAAAGACCGGTTGACGGAATACGGTGCGTCGAACATCGTGGGCATCCAGTCCGCGCTGTGGAGCGAAACGGTGAAATCCCCCCAGCGGTTGGAATACATGGTGCTGCCCAAGCTCCTCGGCATGGCGGAACGCGCCTGGGCGCCCGACCCTTCCTGGACGCAGGATCTGGGCCAATACAACGAAGCGTGGAATAAATTCGCCAATGTGGTGGGGCAACGCGAAATCCCGCGCCTCGCCACGCTCAACGGCGGTTACAACTACCGTATTCCCACGCCCGGCGTGAAAAACGACAATGGAAAAGTTTTAACCAACGTACAACTTCCCGGACTGATCGTTCGTTATACTACCGACGGAAAGGAGCCTTCCGCTAAAAGTCCCGCGTGGAGCGGCCCGATAGATGCGAAAGGGACCCTCCGGTTCCGGGTGTTCGATCAAACCGGAAGAGGCGGCAGGACCGTGACGGTACAATATTGATATTCAATCATTAAACTTTCCATAAGGAAGGGTACTGAACGGATCGGTGCCCTTCCTTTTTTTTGCACCGCCATGCATATTGGTTAAAAATTTGTATTGTTGTTACAGATCAATTGCAATTATTGAAGCGGTTGGGTAAAATACACCTGTTAGCTATCCTTAGCTGTTACCTGTTCATATGCTGTTGTCCGGTGAACGCCAACGCGCAATCGGATACGATCCCGGCCGCACACAAGAAACGCTGGTTCACGAAGTTCAACAACTACGTGGATTCATTGAAAAGCCGGCGTTTCCGGGATTCCGTACTGAAAGACATTTCCCGGCACAACGATCCTCCCCCGATCGAGGACGACGGCCGGATGACCAGGTCTGAGCAGGGATTTTTGCCGCATTCCGGCAGAACGGTCCGCCGTGTCCATTTCCGAAAGGTAAAAGTGTTCGGTCCGCGGAGCATCAACGATACCGCTTTCACCACCAGCATGAAGCTCATCCATCTCGCCAACAAACTGCATTTCGATTCGCAGGAATGGGCGATCCGGCAAATGCTCTTTTTCCGGCCCGGTGATACCGTGAACGCCTATGCGTTCGCCGACAACGAACGGTATCTCCGTAACCGCCCCTTCCTCCAGGACGCCCGCATCATCACACTCGAAACCGCCAGCCAGGACACGGTGGACGTGCTCGTGATCACTAAAGACGTGTTCGAATATGGCTTCGACCTGCGTGAGCTGGCGCCCAGCGGCGTGGGGGCCAAAATTTCCAACGACAATCTTTTCGGCGCCGCGCAGGGCGTGCAGTTCGGGTTCCGGTGGAAAAGCAGTTACTCCCGGCCATGGGGCACCGAAGCCCGCTACACGAAATATAACCTGCTCGGCAGTTTTATCGACGTTTCCGTCGGGTATACCCATCTCAACACCAATTCACAACTCGATACCGGCGTTTACGAAGGGTCGTACTACATCCGCCTGGAACGGCCGCTGTACCGGACTTCCGCCAAAATCACGGGCGGTATTTCGTTGGCGAAGAATTACAGCATCCGCGTGTGGGGCGAGCCCGATTCCCTTTGGCGGAATTATTCCTATAAACTGGTCGACGTCTGGTCGGGCTGGAACTTCCGGAACCGGTTCGGGTCCGACGGGCATTTCGACGATAAGCCCAACGTGGCATTGCTTTTCCGGTATTCGAACGTGGCGTTCGACGAGAAGCCGGCGCAGGAAAAGTACGACCAAGACCCGCTCTACAACGACCGCCATTATTACCTTGGCCAGATCGCCGTGTTCAAGCAGGACTTCTTCAAAAGCCAGCGGTTCTTCGGGTTCGGGCGAACGGAGGATATTCCCTACGGTTATTCCGCAGCGCTGTCGGTAGGCCGGGAGAACTGGATGGACAGGAGGCGGCTGTACACGGCCATCGAGGGTCAGAAATACTGGCCTACGCTGCATAACGGGCTGCTGAGCGTGAACCTGGGCGTGGGGGGCTTCTGGCAGGGCAGTACCTCGGAAGACCTGGTGATCCATTCCAACGTAAGTTATTTCAGCCGGTTGATGCAGCTCGGGAAGAAGTGGTATTTCCGCGAATTCGTGTATCTCGATTATCTCGGCACGCCCAATAATTTCTTTTATCGCCCGCTGAGCCTGAACCGTGATTTCGGTACGGGATTCTGGGGATGGCGGCGCTCGAAGATGAACGGTTACCACCGGTTGTTGCTGCGCTCGGAAAGTATTTTGTACAGCCCCTGGAAAGTGTATGGGTTCAAATTCAATTTCGTGGGAACGGTGGAAGCGGGACAGGTGTCGTGGAAGAACAATTATTTGTTGAAGAACCCCGTGTACCCGGGTTTCGGGCTGGCGGTGCGGATCAAGAACGAAAACCTGTCGCTCAATACGCTGCAGATGAGCGCGGCGTACTATCCCAGGAAAACGCCCGGTGTGAACAACCTCTTTTTCGAAATAACGACCATCGTCGATTTCCGGTTCGATATTTACGGCCTGAAGGCGCCCGCCTTTTTGAGGTTTCAATAGGATAACACGCAGCGGTAGAAATTTTTTGTATGTTAGTGCGAACAAATACGCTGCCGCCCGTCGCGGCCCGGAAATCATTTCATACACCCTTACAAAACCATCCATGGGAAAATTCGTAATGTTGAGCCTGGCCCTGCTTATCTTGTGCGGAGCCTTTCAGATCGGCGGCCGCGGCCGTCAGCAGGCGCTGGCGGCGGTTACTGCGGGGCATGGCCAGCAGGCAGCGGCGCGGAGCGAGGAAAGCGTGAAGGAAGGGGGGATTTCATGGATGGACATTCCGGGATGGGCGGGTACGTTTTTTTACGTATTGGGTTATGTGCTGCTAACGATGGGCAAGATCAAATCCGACCAGAAAATATACCATTGGCTGAACGCGCTCGGTGCGTTGGGCCTTATCGCCAATGCGCTCTACCTGAGCGATTACCCCAGTTTCGTCGTCAATTTCATATGGCTGGTGATAGCCCTGGGCGCCATTGTGTGGCTCCTATTGCGCAGGCGGCGCGAGGTCAGGAAAGCACGTTGAGCGCGTGTTTTTTGTATACGGCCAGCCTCCGGTCGTATTCCGCCTTATCGTCTACCAGCGACAGGTAATAATAGGCGCCGTCTACCAATACGAAAATGATATCGGCCGCGGCCACGGGGTCTTTTACGGCGAGTGATTTCGATTCGTTGCAGGCTTCGATCATTTCGGCGAGGCGCTGGCGGAGGGAATCGAGCAGGTGCTTGTAGCGCTGCCGAATAGTTTTGTTGCGGAACGCGAGGGAATAGAGGGAGTAGGAAGTGCCGTCATCGAACAGGGAATTCCATTTCTTGGAAAAGATGTTATCCAGCACTTTATCGAGCGCATCGCGGGGATCTTCGGCGTCTTTGACGTCGAAGATAAGGAGCCAGCGGTCGAGGATGAATTCCACGAGGCCGTAGACGAGGTGCTCGCGCGAGCGGAAGTAGTGCATGATGAGGCTCGGATTGATCTGGATACTTTCCGCTATTTTTTGAATGGATGCGTTTTCCAGCCCGTCTTTCTTGACAATCTTATAGAACGCCTTGATGATCTCTTTCTGCCGGGGCTCTTTTAAACTCTTTCTTCCCATTTGTTCGCAAAAACTGGTGATTAGGTTGGATGTAAATCTAGCGGTTAGCCGGGATATTACCGACTAATTCCCCCAAAATCCCTGAAGATTTAACGTTTCTGTACAAGCTTCCGCCATGAAGGAAAATAAATTAATTGAATGGTCATTCAATATATTTTTTTATTTCGATTTCAATTTTATATTTGTAGGGACGATGTGTATGTTACGTAACCGTTATCAATCAGAATGGATATTTTATTGAATGAACATTCAATCTATATTTGTCCCCCGGGAAATTATTAGACAGGAACGAAAAGCCCGCCGGCACTACAGCGGGTTGTGACGATAAGCATTACGATAGAATAATTAGGTCAACTTTTTAAAAACAAGCCAGACGGCAGTTTTCCGCCACGTTTTGCTGCAGCATGCGGCGAGGGGAACTGTTGCCGGAATGTACCGCCTGCCGGGCCGCATCTGTGGCCGGAATGGGGAAGGTATGCCGGGAAATGAAAACACTACCGCTCAACTGATCAATAGCTTTACATGCACCACGATACAAGTGGCCGAAGCGGGCGTGCGAACGCGCGATCTGCCCAGGCCATGCCTTGCCATCACGTTATCTCCTTTACTGTAAAACACTTATTATGAAACAGACAGTGCGCCGTTTACGCGCCTCGGCCAAACATTGCGGCAGCCTCCTCCTGCTGTGGTGCCTCGCCATCGCCTGGGCCGCCTCCGCCCAGGGCCAAAACAGGAAAGCCGCGCTAAAAGGCGTTGTGCAGGACGATAAAGGCGCCTCCATCCCCGGCGCCACCATCGTCATCTCCGCCGATAAACCGGCCTTCAAAGCAGGTGCCGTCACAAATGCAGACGGCTCTTTCTCCTTCGCCAACATCGAGCCCGGCGGGAACTACACCCTGCGGATCACGTCTATCGGCTTCGACCCCGTGACACAGGCCCTTTCCCTCAAAGCCGGCGATAATACGCTGGCCGCCATCACCCTGCAACCTTCCAGCTCCAGCATGAACGAAGTAGTTGTGGTGGGCTATGGTACGCAAAAGAAAATCGACGTTACCGGCGCGGTAGACCAGATCAGCGGCGCCAAACTCGCCGAACGCCCCATCGCCAACGTTTTCCAGGGATTGCAGGGCGCCTCCCCGGGCCTCAACATCACCTATAGCGGCGGCCGCCCCGGCGCACTGCCCAATCTCAACATCCGCGGGATGGGCACGATCAGCTCCAGCGGCAGCGCACCGCTCATCCTCATCGACGGGATCGCGTCTACCAACGACGACCTGCTGCGCCTCACCCCGTCCGACATCGAGTCCATCACCACCCTCCGCGACGGTAGCTCCGCCGCTATCTATGGCGCCCGCGCCGCTTTCGGCGTGCTGCTCATCAACACCAAAAAAGGGAAAGAAGGCAAACAGACGATCTCCTATAATAACTATTTCGCCAAATCGCGCCGCACCCTCACGCCAGACCCCATCACCGACCCGTTCATTTTCATGAAAGTGATGCAGCTGTCGGCCGACAATACGCCCTGGCACTACGCCACCTTCGCTTCCTGGCAATACGACTGGGGGAAACAGCGTTCGGAAGACCCCTCCGTTCCCGCAGTCAAAACCGACCCCAACGATCCCTCCAAATGGGCGTACATGGGAAACACCGACTGGAACGATTACTTCTTCGCGAAAGCGAACTTCTCGCAATATCATAACCTGTCGATCAGCGGCTCCTCCTCCGGGAAAACCCCTGTCAACTACCTGCTTTCCGCAGATTATACCAAGGAAAACGGGCTGAACAAACTCGCGAAAGACGACTGGAACCGCTACGGCATGCGCGCCAACATCGGCATCAAACCGCTGAAATGGCTGTCTGTAGAGAATAATTTCAACATTTACCAACTCGTGCAGGACCAGCCTACGTACAACATCCTCGACGTCTATTACACGCAGCCCATCAACGTAGACAAGAACCCCGACGGCACCTGGGCCAACACCACGGCGGGCGTACTGGCGGCGCAGCTGAAAGACGGCGGGCGGAACAACCAGACGCGCTTCGGGTTCCAGAACCTCGTGCGCGGCATCGCCACCGCCCTCAACGGCGACCTCACCATCACGGGCTCGGCGAGCATCAAGCGGGAGCTTTGGAAATACCATACCGAAAGGCTGCCCGTGCGGATCGGCTACGGGCCCGGCGACGTGCGCGAGATCAACGGCCCGGGTTCCGTGACGGAAACGAACGGTACGGTAAATCAGAATATCTACGACCTTTTCGCCAACTACCATAAAAAGCTGGGCGAGCACGAATTCAACGTTACGCTGGGATACAACCAGGAATATTACCAATGGGCGCCGGTCTCGGCCAGCCGCGGCAGCCTTATTTCCGCTTCCCTGCCGCATATCAGCCTGGCTACGGGAGATATGACCGTAGACAATAATGGCTATTACGACTACGCGATCCGGAGTTATTTCGGCCGTGTGGATTATACGTTCAAAGGGAAATATATCCTGAAGTATACGCAGCGTGCAGATGGATCTTCGCGCTTCCCGCCGAGCGACCGCTGGTCGTCGTACCCCTCCTTTTCCGGCGCATGGATCGTGAGCCGCGAGAACTTCTGGAAAGCGATGGAGCCGGTGTTGCCCACATTCAAGCTGAGAGCGGCGTACAGTACGCTCGGCAACCAGTCCGTCGATTATTATGGTTACATCCAGACCCTTCGGACGTCGCAGAGCGGCTATCTCGTAAACGGCAATTTCCCGCTGGTGATTTCAGGTGCGCCCCGGTTGAACGTGGACCCCACGAATTATACCTGGGAAAACGTATCCGGCCCCAACTTCGGTGCAGACCTGGGTTTCCTGAAAAACCGCCTCACCGTCAACTTCGATTATTACATCCGCAACACCAAAGGCATGCTGGCGCCGGAAACCGTGCTGCCCGGCGTGCTCGGTACTTCCGCGCCGCAGCAGAACGCGGCCGATATGCAGACGAAAGGCTGGGAGCTGGCGATGGGATATGAAAACACCGTCAACCTCGGCAGGAAGCCCTTTAATTTCGCCGTGCGCGGCCGGGTGTGGGACGGCCGCAGTACCATCACGAAGTATAAAAATCCCCAGGGCTTCTTCTCCGGTTATCGCGAAGGACAGGAGATCGGCGAGATCTGGGGCCTCACCAGCGACGGACTGTTTAAAGACCAGGGCGAGATCGACAAGCTGGACCAATCCGCCATCATCCCCTGGAATTCCCTGAAAATCGTACCGGGATGGCCGAAATATCTCGACCGCGATGGCAACGGGAAGATCGAGACCGGCAACAGCAAAACCGATCCGAAAGACCTCAGCGTGATCGGGAACACCAGTCCCCGTTACCAGTACGGTTTCAACATCGATCTCGGATGGAACAACATCGATTTCTCCGTATTCTTCCAGGGCATCGGCAAGATGGATTACTATCCGCAGAACTATCTTTTCTGGGGCCCGTACCAGCAGCCTTACGCCAATATCTATTCCTGGAACCTGGACTTCTACCGTGGCGCCGCGGCAACCGATGCTGAGCGCGCTACTTACCCCAAAGCCTACATCGACGCCGGCCTGGCAGACGCCAACCTGAACCCGCGCTATCCTGCGTTGCAGGCCTGGCTGGCAGACCAGCGCACCGGCCAGGGGCTCGCCATTCCGCAGACCAATTACCTGCAGAGCGCCGCGTACCTCCGCCTGAAAAACCTCACCATCGGTTATAGCCTTCCGCAATCGGTGATCGGCAGAACAGGGCTTTCCCGCGCAAGGATCTTCTTCACCGGCGAAAACCTGTACGAATTTTCATCCATCAAACAATACATCGATCCGGAAGCGATCACTTCGGGCAACGGCTGGAACTATCCCTTCCAAAGGAAATATTCCATGGGTATCAACGTAACGCTTTAATCCATTCCAATCCGAAAAAATCTTCCAATGAAAAAAATCATCCTCGCCATACTCGCCGCAGGAGCCGTTGCAGGGAGTGCCTGCAAGAAGGGCTTCCTCGACCGTTATCCTACCACGGAGATTTCGCCGCAACTGTTCTTCAAATCGGAAAGCGATCTGAGCATGTACGTCTACGGTTTGCTGAACCATCCCGGCGCAGGTATCTATTCCGCCGAACAGTCGACCGACAACTGCGCCACTACCGGCGGCCAGACCATCATCACCATGATGACCGGCAGCCCCAATTCCAGGAACATGCCCAACGCATGGGGATGGAGCCGGCTGCGCAGCATCAACTACTTCCTGGAAAATTACCAGCAGGCCAGGGTGGCCGAAGAGGTGAAGGCCCACTACGCCGGGATCGCCCGTTATTACCGGGCCATGTTTTACATGGATAAGATCCGCACTTTCTCCGACGTGCCCTGGTACGGCCGTACCCTCAACCCGACAGACACCGCGTTGCTGTACGCCGCCCGCACACCGCGCGCGCAGGTGGTGGACAGTGTGATCGCCGACCTGGTGTTTGCCGCTGCAAATGTGAAGGAAAGCGTTCCCGATGGTACCCCCGGGCGCTGGTCCGTGAAAGCCGCTTACGCACGCATCGCACTGTACGAAGGCACTTTCAGGAAATATCATCCCGAACTGAACCTCGCCGCCACCGCCAACAGGTTCCTGGACTCCGCCCGGAAACAGGCGCAGGACATCATCAGCTCCGGGAAATTCAAGCTGGCCAACAGTTACACCGAGCTCTTCAACAGTGCCGACCTTTCGGGCAACAAGGAAGTGATCCTGAACTGCCCGTACGATGTCACCAAAAGAGGCGGTTCCAGCTCCAACAACAACGGTTACATGTTCGGGGATTACGAGCAATCGCCTTCCCGCGACCTGATTCAGACCTACCTCATGAAAGACGGTTCCCGGTATACGGACAAGCCCGGCTACGAACAGTTCCAGTTCGTGCAGGAATTTACCGACCGCGATCCGCGCCTGTCGATGACCATCGTGCCTCCGGGATTCGTGAAACGGCCGGCTACACTGCCTTACGTGCAACAGTTCGCCAATAATTTCACCGGCTACCATCAGCTGAAAGGCTATTTCAACTTCAGCACCGATGCGCAGATTACAGGCAGTACAGACGTGCCCTCCATCCGCTATGCGGAAATCCTGCTGACCTATGCCGAAGCCGTTGCCGAAATGGGGACCGCTACGCAAACGGACATCGACAACACGATCGGGCTGCTCCGCTCCCGCGTAGGCATGCCGCCGCTGAATATGGCCGCCGCCAACGCCGCGCCGGATGCGCTGCTTGCCGCGAAATACCCCGGGGTACAGGGCGCCAATAAAGGCCTGATCCTGGAAATACGCAGGGAAAGAAGGGTGGAAATGGCGATGGAAGGGCTGCGGTACGACGATGTGATGCGCTGGTATGCAGGTAAAAGCCTGGAAAAGCATGCCTTCGGTATGTACTTCCCCGGATTGGGACAATACGACCTTACCGGCGACGGCGTAGCCGATGTGCTCCTGGTGTCCAAATCCACCACCATTCCGCCGGATGCCCAGCGGATCAAAAACTCCCTCGGCGTTACGCTGATCTATAACAAAGTGGGCAATTACGGAGATGCCAGCGTGGATATCTATCTCGAAAACGGGGACGCCGGCGGCAGGATCCTGACCGGAAAATCCACCCGCACCTTCGTGGAGCCGAAGTACTACTATTATCCTGTGCCCTACGCGGAAACCAGCATGAACCCGAACCTGAAACAGCTGTTCGGATGGGACTGATTACTATCTAAAACACCATAAAAACCCTTTCATTATGATGATCAAAATCGCAGCGTTAGCCGCTATCATGGGCCTTTTCGGAATGAACGGCATGCAGCCCGGGACCACCAAGGCACCCGTAGCGAAAGCAATCGCCCTCGGCGGCGGTACCATCACCATGCTCGACGCGCCCGCCCCGCCGTCGCCCTACGTGAAATCCGTCCAGTTCAAGTACAACGGTTCTTTCGTGGGCGCCAAATTCAAAGTGGAAAGCGCAGACGGCTGCACTATCTACACCTATTCCGGGACCGCCGGAACGGTGCATGAGAACGTGCTCGGCGTGATGTTCAAAGGGGATTGCGGTACCACCCGCTATGTAGACGTTTATTACAACGATAACGGCACGTGGATCGATTACCGCCGTTTCGAAGTGAATCTGTAGAGATGGAATTGCACCCTGGCGGCGATGGTGGCTGACCGTCGCCGCCAATTTATTTAGAAATTGGTAACGTTTGCGATTTGTTTATTCGGACTAAACAAATGTATATTTGAAATTCAAACCCGGTATATGAACAGACAAGATTTTTTATCCAGCATCGGATTGCTGGCCGGCGGCTCCCTCACCGGGAACCTCCTTTCGGGCGACGGACAGGAACGTGAAATGGCGGCCAAAAAGGAAAAGCCCCTCTTCACCGTGGCCCACATCACCGACGTGCACATCCGCGAAGGCGACGATGCGCCCGCACGGTTCAAAAAAGTGCTCCGCAATATCATCGACCAGCATAAACCCGATTTCTTCCTCAATACCGGCGATTCCATCCACGATGCGTCTTACGACAATGTTGTGCGCGAACAGGTGACGAGCCAGTGGGCGCTGTGGGACGAATGTGTGAAAACCATCGGCAAATACGAAATGCATTCCTGCCTCGGTAATCACGACATGTGGTGGAAAGCGCCTTCGAAAGAAGACGAGATGTACGGGAAAGCATACGTGGTAAAGCGTTTGGGAACGCCGCACCGTTACTATACCGTCCAGAAAGGCAACTGGCATTTCTTTATGCTCGACGGCAACAACAAAGGCATTTCCCTCGACCCCGAACAGTTCGACTGGCTGAAAGCCAAGCTGGAGGCGCTGCCGAAAGGAGATTTTGCGGTGGTGATGTCTCACTATCCCATCCTCGGCACTACGCAGTTGCTCGAAGGCGGCGGCCATTCCGACTTCAAGCAGTTGAAAGACCTTTTCTTCAAAACCGACCGGGTGCGGCTGGCGCTCAGCGGGCATAACCATTTGTCGGACAATACGATGTACAACGGAATCACCTATGCCTGCAACGGCGCGATGAGTGGTTTCTGGTGGGGGAAAGGGGACGAGAAATCCGCGGGCCCGTACTTCTACCAGGAAACGCCGCCGGGCTACGCCATCCTGAAATTATACAAGGACGGAACGGTGGAAAGCAAATACATCCCGCACGAAGCGTAACACATTCCTTCTTCAGATAACTCAGTCCAGACCGGCCGCCATCTTTTGTGGCGGCCGGTTTTGTTTGTATCAGGGCATTCCGCCGGTCACACAAATAAGAAAATATCGATGCGTTTGTATATTTTAAAGGGATAAAACCCTTGCAAGACAATGCTTCGATATTTTATAATGACCGTGCTGGCCGGGTTCCACGTTGTTGCCAGCGCACAGGTCCGCCTGCCGGACGTGCTTTCCGACAACATGGTGTTGCAGCGCAATGACACGGCTACCCTCTGGGGATGGGCCTCACCGGGCGAGAAGATCATGGTCCGCACCGGGTGGAAATCGACGCCCGATTCCGCCGTGGCTACGGCCAACGCCGTCTGGAGCGTGAAGATCAAAACCCCGGAAGCCGGCGGCCCCTACACCATCACATTGCGCGGCAGCAACACGGTAGAACTGAAGAACATCCTCATCGGCGAAGTCTGGCTGTGCAGCGGCCAATCCAACATGGAATGGAGCGGCAACCACGGCTTGCCTGACATAAAGGCGGAACTGCCCGTTTGCGCAGACGATCAGCTGCGCTTCTTCCAGGTGCGCAAAACCACTTCAGATCATCCGCAGGATTATGTCCCCGGCCGGTGGACTTCCTGCGATTCCAATACCCTCAAGCCTTTCAGCGCGGTCGGTTATTTCTTCGGAAAGGAGCTGCGCAAAAAACTCGGCGTTCCCGTGGCCCTCATCAACGCCAGTTGGGGCGGCACCCCCGCCGAAGTCTGGACCCCGGCCGAACTGGTGACCGGTGTGCCTGAACTGGCGGCCGCCGCGGCAAAGCTGAACGCCAATCCCTGGTGGCCGGTAGTTGCCGGTAAAACGTTCAACGCCATGATCGCTCCGCTCACCAATTTCCGCATCGCCGGCGCCATCTGGTACCAGGGCGAAAGCAACGCGGGCACCGCATCCACCTACAAACCGCTCATGGAAACCCTCATCGGCGCGTGGCGCAAGGCCTGGGGGATCGATTTTCCATTCTATTACGTACAGATCGCGCCGTTCAAGCACGGGCCCGGCACGCTGCGGGGATCATTGCTGCGGGAAGCGCAAACCCAAACGCTGTCGTACCCCAAAACCGCCATGGCCGTTATCACGGATCTGGTGGCAGATACCAACAATATCCATCCCATTAACAAGCACGACGTAGGCCTTCGGCTGGCGAACCTGGCGCTGGGAGACCATTACGGTCAGAAAGTGACTGCCTTCAAAAGCCCGCTTTACGATCATATGGAAACGAAAAACAACCAGATCGTCATCCATTTCAAGCATGCAGACAATGGGCTGGTGCTGAAAGGCGCGGCGAAGGAATGGTACATCGCCGGGGCCGACAGGAAATTCGTGCCGGCAGACGTAAAGATCAAGGGGAATACCGTAGTCGTGTCTGGTAAAGGGATCGCACAGCCCGAAGCGGTCCGTTTCTCGTTCAATAATGCCGCGATCGGCAACATCTTCAGTAAAGAAGGCCTGCCGGTCGGCCCGTTCCGGACAGACAACTGGCCCGAACAATAATCAGCCGTATGGCGGCGGCGCCTGTGCCGCACTGAACAAAGCAGGGACCGCGGCGTTGATTTAGCATATCAACGCCGCTTTTTTTATGAAACCCATCCTCGCCCTTTTCCTGTTGATCGCCAGCGCCGCCCAGGCGCAGCAGCAACGCTTCCTCACCGCGCTCCTGCAGCGCATGACGCTGGAAGAAAAGATTGGACAGCTCAACCTCCTCACGAGCGATATGGACGTGACCGGCCCGTTCATGAAGGAAAACTACAAGCAAGACATCCTCAGCGGCGCATGTGGCGCCATTTTCAACGCATACACGCCGCAGTATACCCGCATGCTGCAGGACATGGCGATGAAGACCCGCCTCAAAATCCCGCTGCTGTTCGGTTACGACGTTATCCACGGTCATAAGACCATCTTTCCCATTCCCCTTGGCGAAGCCTGCACCTGGGATATGGAACTGATGGAAAAAACGGCGCGCATCGCCGCCGAAGAAGCGAGCGCAGACGGCCTCCACTGGACGTACTCGCCCATGGTTGATATTGCCCGGGACCCCCGCTGGGGGCGCGTGGCGGAAGGCGTGGGAGAAGACACCTGGTTCGGCGAGCAGGTGGCGAAAGCGAAAGTGCGCGGGTACCAGGGCGCAGATCTTTCCGCCCCCAACACCATCCTGGCCTGCGTAAAGCATTTTGCGCTGTACGGCGCTATCGAAGCGGGAAGGGATTATAACACGGTGGATATGAGCCGGCGGCAGATGTACCAGTTTTACCTACCGCCGTACAAAGCCGCCGTGCAGGCGGGCGCCGCAACGGTGATGACTTCCTTCAACGAGGTGGACGGCATCCCCGCCACCGGCAACCATTGGCTGCTCACCGATCTGCTGCGGAAGGAATGGGGCTTCAAAGGGTTCGTGGTTACGGATTACACGTCTATCAACGAAATGGTCCCGCACGGCATCGTGAAAAACGAGTACGAAGCCGGGGAGCTGGCCCTCAAAGCCGGTGTGGACATGGATATGCAGGGAAGCGTCTATGCCACGCAGCTCAAAAAACTCGTCGAAGCCGGGAAAGTCCCGGTCAAACTGATCGACGATGCCGTCATGCGCATCCTCGAAGCGAAATACAAGCTCGGACTTTTCCAGGACCCTTACCGCTACTGCGATACACAGCGCGCGGCAAGGGTGATCATGAACCCGGAATTTTTGCAGGCCGCGCGGGAAACGGCGCAGAAAAGTATCGTGTTACTGAAGAACGAAGGACAGTTGCTGCCGTTGAAACCCGATCAGAAAATAGCGCTCATCGGTCCACTGGGCGATGCGCAACGGGACATGATCGGAAACTGGTCGGCCGCGGGCGATTTTAAAAAGGCAGTGACGCTGCTGCAGGGGTTGAAAGCGGCGGGCGTAAACGTCTCCTACGCCCAGGGCGCCGACATTTCAGCGGATGCGCAATTGATGGCAAAATTGGGACTGCAGCCGGGCGATGCGGACAAGTTGCTGCAGGAAGCATTGGAAGCGGCGCGTGCGGCGGACGTGGTAGTGCTGGCGCTGGGAGAGTCGCAGGGGATGAGCGGGGAAGCCGCGAGCCGTTCGGATATCGGGATCCCCGATGCGCAGAAACGCCTGATGGAAGCCGTGTTGCAAACCGGGAAACCCGTAGTGCTGGCGCTCTTCAACGGCCGCCCCATGACGCTCGAATGGGAGAACGCCCACATTCCCGCCATCCTCGAAACCTGGTTCGGTGGCACGCAGGCCGGACACGCCATCGCGGATGTGCTCCTCGGGAAATTCAATCCTTCCGGCAAACTGACCATGACCTTTCCCCAGAACACCGGTCAGATCCCCATCTACTACAACCGTAAAAACACCGGCCGCCCGATGGATGCCAACAATAAATACACGTCAAAATACCTCGACGTACCCAACGGCCCGCTCTTTCCCTTCGGCTTCGGTCTCAGCTACACCACTTTCGAATACGGCCCCGTTTCCCTCAGCGCCAAATCCATGGCCATGAACGGAACGCTCAGCGCTACCGTCACTGTGTCCAACACCGGGAATTTCGACGGTCACGAAACCGTGCAGCTCTATCTGCGCGACGTCACCGCCAGCGTCAACCGCCCGTTGCAGGAACTGCGCGGGTTCAGGAAGATTTTTCTGCGGAAGGGGGAGCGGCGGGAAGTGCGTTTCGAAATATCCGTTAACGACCTCAAATTCTACGACCGCAATATGCAATACGTGGCCGAGCCCGGTGAGTTCCGGGTACAGATCGGCCCCAACAGCCGGGATGTGCAGGAGATGTCTTTCGAACTGAAACCCTGATCAGTACAGCAGTTTGCGCAGCAATTCGGGTTGAACGATACGGATGCGCGTGCCCTGCATTTCGATCAGTTTTTCCGATTTGAAATCGCTGAGCGTACGGATGAGCGATTCCGTTGCCGTGCCCACGAATCGCGCGATATCGTCGCGGGAAAGCTCGATGAGCGCGTCGGGCTGCTGTTCCAGATGGAGCTTGTCGTGAATGGCCAGCAAGCCGTTGGCCACGCGCTTGCGCAACGAATCGTAGGCGAGCTGCAGCAGCCGGTCTTCCTTTTCCTTTACTTCCTGCGCGATGCGCTTGATGAAGGTGCGCGCCACGCTGATATCGTTCAGCAACTGTTCGAGGAAAACTTCTTTCGGGATTTGCACAAGCTCCGTCTGATCGAGGGCTTCGGCGTTTTCATCGTAGACATGGTCTTCGAGCAGCGGCACATAACCGAAATAATCGCCCTGCCCGAACAGGTTGGTGATGTATTCTTTCCCGTCGTCGTTGAGGCGGAAGGCTTTCACTTTCCCGCTTTTCACATAGTAAAGGAACTGCGGGTGTTTGCCTTCGCGGTAAACGGGTTGTTTCTTGGCGTAGGGCACTACGTCGAAACTGTCCAGATCGAGCTGGAGGAGGCCGGAAGCCTGCCAGTCCTGGAGCATCGTGCCGATGGACTGTGTTCTGGCCGCGGCGAATTTTTCCTGGAGGAACTGTTGTTTTTTGAGGCGTGTTTCGATGGCCGTCAGCAGTTCCACATCTTCGAACGGTTTGGTGATGTAATCGTCTGCCCCCATTTCCATTCCTTTCCGCCAGTCGCTCCGGTCGGTTTTCGCGGTCACGAAGATGAACGGGATGTGCTCGGTTTCGGGGTATTTGCGGAGCATGTGCAAAACGCCGTAGCCATCGAGCTCGGGCATCATAATATCGCAGATGATGAGATCTGGCCGGTGATCGCGGGCCATTTCGACGGCCTGTTTGCCGTTTTCGGCTTCGAGGGCTTTGTACCCTGCGAGCGTGAGGATTTCGGCTACGTTTTCCCGAATGCCGGGGTGATCGTCTACTACCAGGATCGTCGCTATCATATTGAAGGAAGGTTTGGGAAATTGATGGAAATGGTGGTGCCCCTGTTCAGTTCGCTTTCCACGCCGATTTCGCCGTGGAGCATGTCTACATATCGTTTCACAATGTGCAGGCCGAGGCCGGTGCCCTGTATGTTGGTCACGTTGCGGGCGCGGAAGAAGCTGCTGAACAGATAGGCTTTGTCTTCTTCGGGAATCCCCATGCCCTGGTCTGCCACTTCGGCGAGAATACGCCCGTTCTCTTCGCGTAGCTTCCATCCGATGGCGGTGCCGGCCGGCGAGAACTTGATGGCATTGGTGAGGAGGTTCACGAAAATATGTTTGAGTAATCGCTTGTCGGATATCACTTCCAGGTTGGCCTGCACGTCTGGTTGCAGCATCTGCCCGGGTTTGAGGAGGCCCTGCACTTCGTCGGCCGTTTCCTGCGCAAAGGCGGACAGGGAAATTTTTTCGGGATGGACGTGCACTTTCCCTTCTTCGATGCGGCCCAGGGAGAGGGTGTCTTCCAGCAATTCGTTGAGGTGGATGACGGACTCGCGGATCTTGCCCACGTGTTTTTCCCGGCGGGGCTGGTCGTCCGTATTGGGATACTTGGCGATCAGCGCGGCGGAGGAAAGGATGGCGCTGAGCGGGGTGCGGAATTCGTGCGAGGCCATAGACACGAACCGGGATTTGATCTCGTTAAGTTCCTTTTCCTTCTCCAGCGCTTCTTTCAGTTCCGCCTGCGAAGAGGCGAGATGGGAAAGGGCGAGCTCGAGGTTGGCGGTCCTTTTTTCCACTTCCTTTTCGAGCGCCTGGTTCAGTTCCTGCATGGTGCGGTACAGCCGTTTCAGGAAGAGCACGAGCAGCGTGGAGCTGATGACGAGGATGAGGGAAAAGAAGTGCTCGATGAACACTTCCGCCAGGTTGGGATTCTTGTGCGGCAGGCAGGCGATCACCACTACCAGCACCGTGCACGCGATGCCCATGAACCGGGTGGGCGCATCTCTCTTGATGAAGATAGTGAGGAGGATCGCCGTGATGAGCCCCCCGTCGAAGAAGTTGTAGTCTGGCCGCCATACCAGCAGGCACGCGGTCACCAGCATGATGAAGATGGAGATGACGAGCGTTTGCCGTTGGCCGAAGTGGAACATATTCTGCATTTCGTTAACTGCAAATATAACCAATGCGGCCCTATTGGCAGGCCGACATGACGAAAGTCACTATTTCCGTTGGGTCTTTCAGGCTGTGTGGGTGGTGGCCCACGCCCGGCTTGCGGATCACGCGGATGTTGCCGCCCCTGGCTTTTACCTTCTGCTCGAAAATATCGGTGTTTTCGGCCATGGGCACCACTTCGTCTGCCTCGCCGCAAACGTGTAGCATGGGGTATTTCCCGCGGACGATCTCCGCAACCAGGTCTACCGGGTTGCCGCGGAAGCGTTTGGCGGCCTTTTCGGACGTATAGCCGAAATCGTTGAGGAACGTCTGCCAGGTTTTGGCGTCTCCCGGCCCGGCGCCTTCCCCGAGCGGCCAGGAGCGGATATCGAGCACGGGCGCGTCTGCATATACACAGGCTACCCGTTCGGGGTAACGCGCGGCCCAGCGGTACACGTAAAACCCGCCCCGGCTGAACCCGAACATCGCGGCTTTCTGCGAGAAACCGGCAGACCGGAGGGCTTTATAGAAACGGTCCCAGATGCCCAGGCACTTCTCGTTGGCGAACATTTCCGCCACATCGCAATACACGACATGGAACCCGCGGGCCAGCAAAACGCTGTCGGCCTGCGGCTCGTGCCCCCAAAACCGGGCACGCCAGACCCAGGGCTTCCCCGCCGCAGGTTCCCCGTGCGGCACCACGATCTTCGCGGCGCGCCCTTCGAAGCGGCCTTCGTAGCAGGTGAACCCGCAGAAATCGGTGATCTTGTCAAGGAATGGTAGCGGCCGGGCCAGCTCGTTCTGCGCCGAAGCCTGCAGCGCTATGGTCAGTAGCAGGAAAGTAAACAGCTTTTTCATACCCGGTTAAAATACGAAATCCGGCGGCTTTATTCTTTTTTCGGGATGGCCGGCGAACTGCCGTCGCGGTAAGCATGGTAGGCGGGCGACATGATCTCCTGCCCCGCATCATGGAAGGTGTCGAGGATGTTTTTATAGAGCTCCGAATAAATGACCGCCATACGCTCCGGCTCGTGGGTGTAGGCGTTCAGCTGGTAATTGACGTAATAATCGCTCAGGGCCGTCTGCAGCACGAAAGGCCTGGGCTCGGAGAGCAGGCCTTCCGTTTTGGCGGCGGATGCCAGCAGGAGCTTGTGGATGTGCGGCCAGGGGGAATCGTAGCCGATCGTCACTTCCACATGGAGGATCAGCCCCTGTTGCTGCGCGCAGGATGAGTAGTTGATCGTTTGCCCGCCGAGGATCACGGCATTGGGGATCGTCACATCTTCGTTTTTGATGGTGCGGATACGGGTGACGAGCAGGTTTTTTTCGATGACGTCGCCCGTCACATCGCCCACCCTGATCCTTTCCCCGATCCTGAACGGCCGCATGTAGGTGATCACGATGCCGGCCACCATATTGCCGATGGCGGAAGAAGAACCGATCGAGATGAGCAATCCCAGGAATACCGAAACGCCCTGGAACACCCGCGATCCCGAGCCCGGCAGGTACGGATAGATCGCTACGAACATGAAAAGGTACAACAGTACTTTAACGATGTTATAGGTCGGCTGCGCCCAATCCGGGTAAAAACCCCTGATCTGCAAAACCCCTCTTTCGATCTCGCCCGCCATGAATTTGACCAGTTTGATGATGTAGCGGGTAAACAGCCAGATCACGAGTATCGTGAGCAGGTTCGGTATGTACGCGGCTATGTTCCGGAAAATATCCTTCAACGGATCGAGCACGTAGGTCAGCAGCCGGTCGGCCAGCTTCTCCGTCCAGGGAAAGATGCTGAACAACACCGGAAGCGCCAGGTAAAAGATGATAAGGAACACGGCCAGCCGGATGATGGCCAGCGTTTTGAGCCACAGCCCCCGCACGCGCTCGCCGGAAAGCAGGGTATACGAGCCCGCCACGAACGGTTTGTAACTGCGGCGCGCATACCGGAATTTCACGCGCCGGTACAGTTTGTTCAGCAGCCAGATCAGCAACACGAGCCCGGCGATCACAGCGAGCGCCTCCGCGGCGAACAGCAGCACCTGCTGCATGCTCGAGAAGGATTGCAGGTTGCCGGTCTTTTCCCGGATCAATGTCAGGTAATTCCGCGCCAACGTTGGCCTGTCGAGATCTGAAACCGCCGCGTCGGCCGAAGTAACGGTCATCACCACCTGCCCTTTGTACAAGATGCGCGATGCCAGTGAGTCTTCCGTCAACACCAGCGAATCCGGCCGGAAGTCGTGCTGGGCATATATCGAGGAAATCCTTCCTTCTATCAGCGCCGCCCTTTCACTGACGCTGATGTTGTGCGGGGCGGTTTGCAGGAGGAAGAGCGTGTCGCTCCGGAAAAGGACAGGTACGGAAAGAAGGCTGTCCTGCGCCCCGGCAGCCATTGTGGTCAGGAGGCACAGGACGAGCCCGTAATATTTCCATCGGTGCATACAAACAGCGTTTGTACGTAATTTAACGAATTGCCGGTAAATCAGAGCGTTGCGGCAGACGATGTTTTTTCCAGGTACACCACCCAATCGAACCGCTCGCGCAAAGCCACGGGCCACAAGGTGAACTGGTATTCCGACGCAATGGACCCGACAGTCCGCATACGGCCGCGGATACCGGAATAATGCAGGGGAAGCATGAACATAGGGATTTTGTAAGCCTGGAGCTGCGCTTCCGCCGATCCCGCGATGGGGGGCACGATGGCGTGGGCGGTATCGGGCTCCACATGATGGTCCGGCTGCGCGCGATAAGTGCCGGACCCCGTCAGCATAGCGATGTTCTGGTAACGCTGGCCGTACGCCTTGCGCAGATGTTCGCCCATAGGCCGGAAAGTGAACGCGGAATCGGAATACACGTTGCCGAGATGGGAATTATGCGCCCAGAGCATCATCTTTTCCCCTTTGTATTTCTCCGCGAGCCAGAAAATGTTGTTGGCCATCATGGAATCGCGGGTGTTGAAGGACTGTTCCCAGTCGTCTTCCTGCATACGGAATTCCTGCGCGCCGGCGAGGATATTGCTCAGGCAAAAGCGCGCGAGCTTCCAGTCGGTTTCCGGGACACCGCTCATGCGCACGGGCAGCACGCGGGTGAGACTGTCGGAAATGCGGATGATGGGCTCCATGGCTTTGCTGAACGAGATGCCCGTATCGGCCGTGTAATTCAGCAAGGGGGCGAAACATTGCAGTTGGTACCGCGTGGATAGCTCGGTCAGTTGTTGATGGAAATAATGCATCTGCTGGCAGTCGAATCCCGCGAAGCGGAGTTTTTTGTCGTGATGCAGGTTGTAATCCCGCATCCAGTACACGAGGTCCGAGAGTTCCCTCACCTGGTACACTTTGTGGAAATGCTCGCGGATAATGGCGACGGGATTGCCGTCGCCGGTGTCGATGAATTGCTGGATGAGGGCGGCGCCTATCGGACTGTCTTCCATGGCGAACACCGTGAACCCCATTTCTTCGGCGAGGAACCTGAACAGCCGGTGCTTCATCCGGAAAAACTCCCGCGAGCCATGCGTCCCTTCCCCCGCGCCGATCACAGTGGCGTGCGACAATTGATTTTTCAGCGGAAGGAGGTCGGCGTAATCCGCCGCCGGATCGGTCGAGGAAAGGGTGATGGGCTTTTGTGCGGAAACGTTCGCGCACAGGCATAGCAATGCCAGTAACGGCAGGTAGATGCGTTTCATGTGATGATGTTTAAGATGGGATGTTCAGGTTTATATACCGCGCAGTTCCCGGAAAAGGGCGGTCTGCCTGCGGCTCAGCGGAACGAGTGAACCATCGCTCATTTCCAGCTGCAGCAATTGCGAAGGCAGGAGGGAAACCGACTGCACATGCTGCAGGTTCACGATATGGCGGCGGCTGGCGCGGAAGAAATGCTGCGGGTCGAGCCTGGGCTCGAACGATTGCAGGCTGCGGGCCAGCAGGGCCGTGTGTTTCCCGAAACGGAGGCGTACATAGTCGTCGGCCGCTTCCAGCAGCCGGATGTCAGCAAGAGGGATGAACCAGCAGCGGTCGCCGTCTTTCACGAATATTTTTTCGTGGATGGGAAGATAAGCGGTGGCGGGCGTTGCGGGAGGAACGGCAGGTATGCGCGCGAGGGCTTCCTGTAGTCGCTTTTCGGTGACGGGCTTCAGCAGGTAATCGAGCGCATTGATCTCGAAGGCGCGGATGGCATGGGCATCGTAGGCTGTCGTGAAGATGACGTGCGGGATGACATCGAGGTTTTCCAGCAGTTGGAAACCGGTGCCTTCCGGCATTTCGATGTCGAGGAAAAGCAACTGCGGGCGGAGCTCCCCGATGAGCCTTTCCGCCTCCCGGATGTTGGCGGCCTCTCCCGTGATCTCCACTTGCGGAAAGGATTTGAGCACGCCGCGGAGATCGTTGCGGGCAAGCCTTTCGTCGTCTATGATCATCGCCTGGATCATGCTGCGGGTATTTTGACCGTGGCGCGCACGGTGTCGTTTTCAAGATTGCAGATATAGAATTTCGCTTCGCCGCCATAGAGGAGCTCCAACCGGCGGATGGTACCGTTGATGCCGAATCCCTCATCCGAAGCGGCATTTTCCATCCTGCCCGTATTATCGACCTGGATGACGAAATGCTTACCCGAACAGGCCGCCGATATGCGGATATCCCCGCCGGCACTGCGTTTGGAGATGCCGTGCTTGATGGCGTTTTCCACGAGGGTTTGCAGGAGCATAGGCGGGATGGTCTGACCGTCCGATCCCTCTCCGATGTTGAATGCCACCTGCAGGCGCTCTTCGAAACGGATCTTTTCGATGGCGAGATAATGTTTCACCACTTCCAGCTCCCGGTCGAACCGGATCAGTTGCTGGTGTTCAGACAACATGGCGCTGCGCAGCACTTCCGCCAGTTCGCCCACCGCCCGCTGCGCCCGTTCCGGGTTTTCGGCGATCAGGCTGCGGATGCTGCTGAGGGAATTGAAGAGGAAATGCGGATTGAGGCGCGTTTTCAGGTTGTCGAGCTCAGCCTGCTTCAACCGGTTCTCGCTTTCCAGTTCCTGCCGTTTCACGCGGCCCTGCGCCAGGGCGAAGTAAATCGCCACCCATCCCCACAACAGCAAATGCCATAAAAACACGGCGATGATGAAGATGATGACCATCATCGTGGTGGGCGAGAGATCATTGTGTTTCGAGACCGGGCTGATAAACGCGTTCCAGCCCCCGGATTCCCATATGGCCATGATGGCAAGGTTCACGACCATCAATATGGAAACGCCGATCACCGCGAGCCACAGCTTGGTGAACACGGCCCCGAACCGCATGCGCTCCAGCTTCTGCCAGCGGATGAACACGTCCAGCAAATGGGTGCAGACTACGCCGTTGGCGATGTGGAAATAGAAATCGTAATCGGAGAACACGTCGCCACGCAGGCCGAACCCGTCCGTGCGGATGTTGTTCCACAGGTAGGTGAACAGTCCCCAGCCGAGTATTTGTGCGATCCAGTATCGGTAACGAATTTTCATGAGGTCAAATCTAGGCGTTGCGGAGCAGGTGTGGAAATCCAATCCGGCAGACGGCAGAAAATGGCGGCGAATGGCGGGAGATCGCCCGTTATGGAAAGAGCGCCCCGGTGCCGGGGCGCTCTTGCACTATCATCAGTTTACTGGTAATTTATCTAATGGTATATACACCACCTTTTACCGTCGGGAACAAAGCTTGTTTCGCTGCGGCGCCGGATTGGAAGAGGGCTTTCCCTTTCGCGTCGTACACCGATTTGCCCGCCGGTACCACGATGGCGCAGGGCTCACCTTTCAACGACCGCACTTTCGCGGTGGTGATGGCGCCGTTTTGCCAGTTCATGTCGACCGAAAATCCGCCCCGGGCGCGCATGCCTTTTACACTGCCCTGTTGCCATCCGGCTTCGGTGGGCAATGCCGGCAGCAGGCGGATGACGGTGCCTTCGCCGTGGCTTTGCAGCAGCATTTCGGCGATGCCCGCCGTACCACCGAAGTTCCCGTCGATCTGGAAGGGCGGGTGAGCGCAGAACAGGTTGGGGTACACGCCGCCGCCGCGGGGCTTGGCGGGGTCTACCGGGCGAAGGAGTTTTTTGATCAGTTGCAGGGCGTGGTCGCCGTCTTGCAGCCGTGCCCAGAAGTTGATCTTCCATGCCAAAGACCATCCGGTGCCATCGTCGCCGCGCTGGCGGAGGGTTTCGCGCATGGCGGCGGCCAGTTCGGGCGTTTGCCAGGGTGTGATTTCGTCGTAGGGGTGCAGCGCGTATGCGTGCGAAACGTGGCGGTGATGGGGCTCGCCGTCTTTCCAGTCGTGCAGCCATTCGTTGATGTCGCCGTCTTTCCCGATCTGGTTGGGTGCGAGCTGCGCGCGCACGCTGTCCATCTCTTTTCTCCATGCGGCATCAATGCCCAGGATACGGCCCGATTCGATGGTGGCACCGAAAATCTCGCGGCAGATCTGCATGTCGATAGCAGGGCCCATCACCGTGTTGCCGCTGGTGCCGTCGGGCATGATGTAGCTGTGCTCCGGCGAGTTGGAAGGTGCTGTAACCAGCCATCCATGTTGCGGTTCGCGGATGAGGATGGCGCGCAGGAAATCGGACGAGCCTTTCAGCACGGGATAATATTCACGGAGGAAAGCCGTGTCGCGCGTGAAGCGGAAATGTTCCCAGATGTGTTCTGCGAGCCATGCGCCACCGGTGAGCGTGGAGCCCCATCCTGCGCCTTCCCCGGGCGAGGTAAAGCCCCAGGGGTTGGCGATCACGTGGGCCACCCATCCCGGTGCGTTATAATATGCTTTGGCGGTGCGCTCCCCTTCTTTGGAAAGCAGGCGGATGTAGCGGTGGAGCGGCTCTGCGAGATCGTCGAGGCCGGTGACCGGCGCGAGCCAGTAGTTCATCTGGAGGTTGATATCGATGTGGTAGTCGCCGTTCCAGGGAGTTTGGTACTCCGGCGCCCAGAGGCCCTGCAGGTTGGCGGGGAGATGCCCCGGGCGCGAGGAGCCGATCAGCAGGTAGCGGCCGTAGTTGTAATAGAGAACGGGCAACTGCGGGTCTGGCTGGCCTTCGTAATAACGCTTGAGCCTTTCCGGGGTGGTGAGCTGGCCGGTTGCGGAATTGGCGGCCAGGGTAAAGGAGTTGCGGTTGTAATAGGTTTGATGCGCCTGCTGCTGGGCTTTTTGCAGCGCGGCGTACGGCTTTTTGGCCGCGGCCAGCCTGCTTTTTACCAGCGGGAGGGGATCGGGCCCCTTTTGCCGGAAGTCTTTATCGTTGTAGTCGGTAGCCGCGGTAAAGTAAAGGATCACCGCGTCCGCATTTTCCACCACGATGCCGTTTGCCGTGGCGATGGATTTGCCGCCGGATAACTGCGGGGCCAGCATGCCGGCGAATTTCATCCCGGGTTGGCCGGCGTTGTTCATGACGCCTTCCATGATGAGGTTCCCGTTTTCCGCGCGGGTGTTGGCCCTTTCGCGGCGGGAAAGCGCGGCGGTGAAGGAGATGGCCCCCTTGCGGTTGGCGGAGATGCGGATGGCCAGGAGGTTGGCGGGCTGGCTTACCCAGGCCTCCTGCGTGTATTCGATGCCGTTACGGCTCCAGGTGGTGCGGGCGGTAGCGGTGGTGAAATCGAGCGTGCGGCGGTAATTTTGATAAGGAGCCAGCGTGTCTTTCCAATCGAGCGTAAGATCGCCGAAAACCTGGAAGCATCCGAAGGGGACGTTGGCGCCGTTGCCGTGGCCGGAGCCCTGGCCGGTGCAGATGAAATACTGCTGGAGGATGTCTTGCGCTTCCTTGTTGCGGCCTGCCAGCAGGGCTTCGCGGATGCGGGGGAGCACGCGGTAGGCCGTGTCGTTGTCGGCGTTTTGCGGGCCGCCCGACCAGAGGCTGATTTCGTTGAGCACGAACCGGTCGTGCACGGGATTGCCGTAAACGAGGGCGCCGAGGGTACCGTTGCCGATGGGCAGGGCTTCTTCGTAATGGGAGGCGGGCTTATCAAAATAGAGCGTGTGATCGGGCCGCTGCTGTGCGGATGCTGCAACGGTAGCAACGGCCATCATGGCTGAGAGTAGAACGTGGTGATGCATAATGATTAAAAATAACCGGAATCGGCATAAAAAACGAGCAGGTGCGAAACGAGCGTTGGGAAAAGGTAAAATGACATCAATTCAGGAGAATGCCGGCTTCTTCGTAAATTACCGGATGCGCGTGTTTTTACCATTGTTGTGGGCGCTGGCCGGATGCGGAGCGTTCTCCGGCCCGAAGCAGCCCCAGGCTACGTCTTACGTTCCGATCGACGACTACCGTTATTTCCCGCCCTGCGGCAGCCCGGCTTATTCGGATACGCTGGGCGGCGGGGAGTTCAATGTGTATGTGCTGCAAGACAGTGCGGAGGTGAACAATTGCCTGGCGCCGGCGCACCGGCCGCGGACGGAGGGCTTTCCCATGCGGTATGGGAAGGATTTCGTGCTGGCGGTGGAGATGAAGGGCATGCCGGAATGGGGGATGGAGCTGGAGCTGTGGGAAACGGAAGAGCTGCTGGAATTGAAGTTGCGGCCTGTGAAGAAAGGGGATGGGGGCGAGAGGGACCAATACCTCTGGCACTTTGCGGCCGACAAGAAAGCCGTGCTGCGGCTGAGCGGTAGCAATGGACGTTTCTCCTATGCGAAAGGACCCGCCTGGAAACCAGGTTCGGAATGGCACGAAAGCGGACAGGTATGGGGAAAATGACGGCGGATGGGTTAAGGGGCAGGTGACTGAAAAGAAACCTGCATCGTCTTAGCATCTAAAATAGATCGTTTCGATCTTAACCGCGTTATAAATAAATCGATGTATCACAGGGCCGGCGCGGCCGTTATAAAAATTGCAGGCCGGTAACTGGACAGAAACCCGCTCGTGCAATTAGTGATGGGGCTCGCACCTGCTGGATGTAAAAAATTCGGATGTCAGACGGAGGTAGTCAAAACGGCAAAAGCTATTCTGGTGCCGATTTGTGATTACGACAACAAAATAGCTTTAAGCCGGGCTTGCGCCTGTTAATATTTTGTTAACCGGCGCCTTGGTAATAAAAAATTAATGCTAACTCGTTTGCGTATAGCAGAGCAGCAGGAAGGGAACGGCGGAGGTAAGACCCGCGAGCAGTTTGGTGAATTTGATATTGAATCCACCTTTTTCCCCGTAATAATAGCTTTCCTTGTATCTATCGTACTCGATAGGGGCTCCCAGGTCTTTCATGAGCTTGAGGAACTCGTACAAGGTCCTTTCCGAGATCCGCAGGCGTTTGGCCAGCTGGGCGGGCTTTCCGGTGCCTTTGATACGGATCAGGTAATCGATGGTCTGTAGTCTTTCGAAATAACGCTTTGGCATGGATCAACAGGGGGTTTAATAGCTAAATTGTAAATGTTGTTAACGAATGTGTTCTGGACGGAATGGAGCTTCACTGTGTCTGTGTCTTTTTGTCTTTTAAAAATTTACATCATTCGCGGGAAATTTGTTTTAAAGGTTAACGAATACAGTACTGCTTTGCTTTGATAGGATTCTATCCGAAATTACGCCGCAGGCCTGCATTATTACCGCACCAGCTAAACTATTTGAAAAGGCAACCTCTTTGGTGAGGTTGCCTTCAGTCTGGTTAACTTGGAGCGTGAATCATGCATCAATATTACGTTACAGCCGTTTTCAGGCATGTTAACGCCATGTTATAAAAATGTCATATTTTGATTTTTATTAACAAATAGAAGGGGTAGCTTTTGGGTAGCCTGCCCGCCACTCCACGACCCGCATCCCTGCCTTCGGCCGGCGGTTGCCCGCCTCCCTCGTTTCCCTGCCTTTCGGCCCGCCCTTCCGATCGCCCCGTTTCCTGGAAACCCGCCGCAGCTGCACCTTCCATAAAAGAAAAACCGCCAGCGATGACGAAGCTGACGGCTATTTTGCTTAAGGTAAACCAGAGGCCCGGAGGCACAAATCGTACACTTTTATCGACCGGGAAGTGAATATTTTCAGCAATGTTACTGTCGATTCGATTGTATAATTGTTAATCAGATGTTAATAATTGATTGTTTAACAAATCGCTGGGCTTTAACCCAACGCCACCCCGATTGAATGGGGGAGTCAAACCGGCAAAGCATTCCCCATCCTCCAACCACCCCGATTTCCGCCAACTTCAAATCCTCCCAATCAATGACAAAAAACTACCATCCCCCGCAATTCCCACAAACTATCTTGCCAATTCATTCAAAATCAGCCGTTACCATGAAACGATCCATCTTCCTCACCCTCCTCTGCGCCATCCTGCACTTCTGCGCGGCTGCCCAGGAAAAACGCCTCTTCGCCGAAACGCCGGCGCAAAAGGAGAAACGCCTCGCCTGGTGGACCAACGACCGCTTCGGCATGTTCATCCACTGGGGCCTCTATGCGCTCCCCGCCCGCCACGAATGGGTCCAGAACCGGGAACAGATCACCGACTCCGCCTACCGGAAATATTTCGACCTCTTCAATCCGGACCTCTACAACCCCCGCGAATGGGCCCGCAAAGCCAAAGCCGCCGGCATGAAATACGCCGTCATCACCACCAAACACCACGAAGGGTTCTGCCTCTTCGATTCCAAATACACCGATTACACCGCCGTTAAATCGCCCGCCAAACGAGACCTCCTCCGCGAATGGGTAGACGCTTTCCGCGCCGAAGGCCTCAAGATCGGGTTTTATTATTCCCTCATCGACTGGCACCATCCCGATTTCACCATCGACGGCACGCACCCCAACCGGCCGCAAAACGACGCCGATTATGATGCCCTCAACAAAGGCCGGGATATGTCCAAATACCGCACCTACCTGCAAAACCAGGTGCGCGAACTGCTCTCGAACTACGGTAAGGTCGACATCCTCTGGCTCGATTTCTCTTACCCCGGCAAACGCGGGAAAGGCCGCGAAGACTGGGGCTCGGAAGATCTCATCAAACTGGTGCGCAAACTCCAGCCGGGGATCATCGTCAACGACCGTCTCGATCTGAAGGAATATGCCGACGGCGGCGATTTCGTGACGCCCGAACAGTTCAAGGTGGCCGCCTGGCCCACGCACAACGGCCAGCGCGTGCCTTGGGAAACCTGCCAGACCTTCTCCGGATCGTGGGGATATTACCGCGACGAAAACACCTGGAAAGACAATAAACAACTCCTCGGCCTGCTCATCGAAACCGTAAGCAAAGGCGGCAATCTCCTCCTCAATGTTGGTCCCACCGCCCGCGGCAAGTTCGATGCGCGGGCAGACAAGGCGCTGGATGGAATGGGGCAGTGGATGGAACTGAACAGCCGGTCGATTTACGGTTGCACCCAGGCGCCCGATCATTTCAAAAAGCCTGAAAACACGCTGCTGACGTATAATCCAACTACCAAACGCCTGTACGTTCACCTCCTCGATTACCCGCTGCAAAACTTCACGCTGCCCGGTTATAAAGGTAAGATCAGGTACGCGCAATTCCTGCACGACGGTTCCGAGATCCGTTTCAGCGCGCCCGCCGGCCACTGGATCAAGAATGAAGTGGGGGCAGACGATCTGAACCTTAGTCTTCCCGTCATCAAACCCGGTGTGGAAATTCCGGTAATTGAACTGATACTGGCCGACTGATAAATCGTATTTTGCCAATAAGCCGGAACGCCGCGTTGGTCCTCCCGCGCGGCGTTCCTTTTCCGAAAAACCAAAATCATCACACATGTTGAAGAAAATTGCCAGTGGCCTTTTGCTGGCCGCGGCAGGGCTCGGTATCGCGAGCTTCGTTCCGGCGGAGCCGCAACCGCCCGCCAAACCGAATGTCATCATCATTTTCATGGATGATATGGGATATGGGGACCCTTCGTGCTATGGCGGCGGCCCTTACACTACGCCCAACCTCGACCGGATGGCCGCCAGGGGCATGCGCTTCACCCATTTCTACGCGGCCCAGGCCGTATGCTCTGCGTCGCGGGCGGGCCTGCTCACGGGCTGCTATCCCAACCGCATCGGCATCCACAACGCACTGAACCCCGATGCAAAAATCGCCCTGAACGGAGAAGAGGAAACCATCGCCGAAATATTGAAAGACAAGGGTTACGCCACCGGCATGGTCGGCAAATGGCACCTCGGCGCCAAAGTGCCCTTCCTGCCCCTGCAGCACGGCTTCAACGAATACCTCGGCCTGCCGTATTCCAACGATATGTGGCCCGTTCATTACGACGGAAAACCATATCCCGACACCGCAAAAACCTGGCGAGCCCGCTATCCGCCGCTGCCCCTCATCGAAGGGAATGAAACCCGCCGCATCATCCGCAACCTGGAAGACCAGTCGGAATTGACCGGTATCTACACCGATCGCGCGTGCGAATTCATCCGCAAACACAAAAAAGAACCTTTCTTCCTCTACATGGCCCACAGCATGCCGCATGTGCCCATCGCCGTATCGAAAGCCTTCCGCGGGAAAAGCGGCGCCGGCCTCTTCGGCGACCTCATGACCGAGCTCGACGCATCCATCGGCAAAGTTTTACAGACACTGGAAGAAAACGGTCTCGATAAGAATACGCTCGTCATCTTCACCAGCGACAATGGTCCATGGCTGAATTACGGCAACCACGCCGGCAACACCGCCGGCCTCCGCGAAGGCAAAGGCACCAGTTGGGAAGGCGGCCAGCGCGTGCCCTGCATCATGCAATGGCCCGGTAAAATCCCGGCGGGCACCGTGTGCAATAAAGTAGCCGCGGCGATCGACATCCTCCCCACCGTGGCCGCCGTTTGCGGCGCCGGTCTGCCGAAAAGGAAGATCGACGGCCTCAGCATCCTCCCGCTGCTGAAAAACGAACCGGGCGCCAATCCGCGCGAATATTTCGTTTATTACTACAACGTCAATAACCTGGAAGCCGTGCGCAAAGGCAATTACAAGCTCGTGTTCCCGCACAGGGGCCGCACCTACCGCCTCAATACGCCCGGGTACGACGGCTTCCCCGGTGCACAGCCAGATGTGGACATTGCCGGCGGATTGTACGACCTGAGCATCGATCCCGGTGAAACGACCGACGTGAGCAAGGTTTTCCCCGACGTCGTAAAAGACCTCGAGTCGATTGCCGATAGCTACCGCCAAACCCTCGGCGACGAACTCCGCAAAATGCCCGGAACGGAACGCAGGCCGGCGGCACGCGTGCAACCGTAACGAATTTCAAACTACTTTGTGAAGCCCTCCCGGACCGTGGTACCGGGAGGGCTTTTTGTTGCCGGAATGCTTGAAACGGCCAACAGCATTGAACTTTCACTTACAGTCGATTGTAATTTATATGCAACCTTATTTCTCCCTGTACAGCCCTGTTTAGCCCTTTTCCTGCTGTATCACCCATTTTTCTGACATTCAAAACACATTGATGTATGAAACCAGGCTTACACATGTTTGTGGCAGTGCTGTTGTTGCTTTCCACGGCCGGCCTTGCCGGTCCGCCGGCAGACCCCGTGAAGGGAACGGTGCGCGACAAAGACGGCAACCCCTTGCCCGGGGTCACCATCCAGATCAAAGGCACCAGCCAGGGCACGGTTACGCAGCCAGACGGCACCTACACCCTCAATGTCACCGATCCGGCATCCGTGCTGGTATTCAGTTATATCGGGTACACGCCGCAGGAAATACCGCTCGGCGGGCGCGCGGTGATAGACGTGGTGCTGGAAGCGTCTGCCAGTGAATTGAACCAGGTAGTAGTGGTCGGATACGGTACCCGCCGCAAGCGCGACCTCACCGGTTCGGTAGGCAGCCTCAGCGGCGAAGCCATCGCCGCACAACCCGTCAACACCGCCACGCAAGGCGTTCAGGGCAAACTGGCGGGCGTGCAGATCGTCAGTTCCGGCGCCCCAGGCTCGCAGCCCCAGGTGCGCGTGCGCGGTACAGGTAGCATGCTCGCGGGCGCGGAACCGCTGTATGTAGTGGACGGCGTGCTCACGAACGATATCCGTAATATCAACACGGCAGACATCCTCACGATGGACGTGCTCAAAGACGCGTCCGCCTCCGCGATCTACGGTGTGCGCGCCGCAAACGGCGTCATCATCATCACCACCAAGCGCGGCCGCGCAGGCAAGATGGAAGTGAGTTACAACATGACGGTGGGCTGGCGCGAAGTGTCTAACCCCGTGAAAATGGCCAATGCATCGCAATACGCGGATTATCTGAAAGACGCGGGCCCCAACGTCACCATTCCGGATTACAATGCAGACAGCGACTGGTACGGCGCGCTCCTGCGCAAGGGCCTCCAGCAAACGCATAACGTGTCGCTTTCCGGCGGCACGGAAAAATTCCTTTATTATTTCAACGCGGGCTATCTCACCGATGAAGGGATCGTCCGCCAAAACAAATACGACCGCTTCACCATCCGTTCCAATAACGAATGGAACATCGCCAGCAACCTGAAATTCGTCATGCAGGCGTCGTACATGCACAACACCACGCAAAACGTAAACCTCGCCGAAGTCTATAACAACACCTACCGCGCCGCGCCCGTGATCCCCATTCAGCGCGACGGTAAATACGGCAATACTTCCGCTTTCCAGAACGTGGGCAATCCCATCCTTTCCATCGATAAAGTCAACGACCGGTACAAGGAAAACCGACTGCAGGGAACGGGGTACCTGGAATACAGTCCATGGGAATTCCTGAAGCTCCGCTCTTCCATCAGCGCCAACCAGGGCTTCCAGAACCGGCGGCGCTACAACGCGACGTTCCTCAACAACGAATCCACGTTCATCGTGGCCGGCGGCAACCAGCAGCGCCCGGAAAGCCAGCTCACGATGGTGAAGGAAGAAGGCACGGAATGGATCTGGGATAACACGGTCACGTTCCAGCAAAAGTTCGACCGGCACGATCTTACCGTGCTGGCCGGCTTTACGTCGCAGGAATATGAAGGGAATTACCTCGAAGGCTTGCGCAGGAATGTGCCGAACAGCCCGGATATGTGGTATCTCATCGCCGGCGATCCGAACACTTCCACCAACACCGCCGACGGCGATAAATACGCCCGCCGGTCGTGGCTCGGGCGCGTCAATTACAGTTATGCGGACAAATACCTGTTGACGGTTTCGTTCCGTAACGATGCGTCGTCGCGCTTCCCTTCCGCCAACCGGAACGGTTATTTTCCGGCGGTAGGCGCGGGATGGGTGATTTCGGAGGAAGACTGGATGCCGAAAGGCGGCGCGCTGAGTTTCCTCAAGCTCCGCGGCAGCTGGGGGCGCATCGGGAACGACAACATCGCGTCCAACCTCTACATCCTCACCGCCAATTCCGGCCTGCTGTATTTCTTTAACGGCGCCGCCACGCTGGGCACCAATCTCGCCGATATCAAAGACCGTAACCTGAAATGGGAGACCACGGAAGAATACGACTTCGGACTGGAATTCGCGTTCCTCGACAGCCGGCTCACGGGCGAAGTCAATTATTATAACAAGAAGACCAAAGACGCGCTCGTGACCGTGAAAATCCCCGGCCTGCTGGGCGATCCCGACAACGAATACACCACCAACGCCGGCTCCTTCGTGAACCGCGGCTGGGAATTCACGCTGGGATGGAAAGATAATATCACCGAAGATTTCAGCTACAACATCGGCGGCAACCTCACGCTCAACCATAATGAAGTGACCGGCCTCAACCAGGGCCAGCCGCTTTTCCGCGGCGGCGTAGGGCAACAGGGCAATATCACCAAAACGGACAATGGCCAGGCGATCGGCAGCTTTTTTGTGCTGGACGCGATGGGCGTTTTCCCCGATCAGGCCGCCATCGACGCATATGTCGATAAGAACGGACAAAAGATACAACCGAACGCGCAGCCCGGCGATCTGCAATACCGCGATGTGGATGGCAACGGCAGCATCAACGACCTGGACCGCATCTACGCCGGTTCCTATCAGCCGAAGCTGTATTACGGCATCAACGCAGGATTGAAATATAAAGGATTCGACGTCGGGCTCGATTTCTACGGCAACTCCGGCAACAAAATCTACAACGGCAAAAAAGCGTTCCGGTACGAAGTGACCGACAACGTGGAAGCAAAATACGCCGATCGCCGGTGGACCGCCAGCCGCCCGTCTGCAACCGATCCCCGCGTGCTGTACGGCAACACGCCCGCATCCACCTACTTCGTGGAATCGGGGAATTTCTTCCGGCTGAACAACGTGACGCTCGGGTACGAATTACCGAAAAGCCTGCTCGATAACATCAAGATCGAAAGGGTCCGCGTATACCTCACTTCGCAAAATCTTTTCACCATCAAACGCTTCTCCGGATTCAGCCCCGAAATGATTTCCAGCAATCCGAAGCAAGACGGCTTCCTCAGCCTGCAAAACAGCAGCAGTCCGCTGGAAGCCGGTATCGAGCTCAGTCCGTACCCTACCACGCGCACCTTTGCGCTGGGCCTGAACATCACCTTCTAAAAACGGCGACATGAAAAAACTCATCTATATTCCCATTGTGCTGACCGGCTGCTGGATCCTCTACACCGCGTGCGGAAAGAGCTTCCTCGATATCCCGCCGCAGGGCAGGGTTACGGAGGAAGAGATCCGTACCAATCCCACCGCCGCGGTAGACCTTGTGAATGGCGTGTATAACGTGATGTGGCTCGGCGGGTTCGGGCCAGACATCCACGGCCTGCAGTTCATCACCCTCACGAGCATCTCCAGCGACGACGCCGATAAAGGCAGCACCCCGCAGGATTACGAGCCTGCGCTCCAGATCGATAATTTCACTTTCACGCCCACCAATCCTATCATCCAGAACTACTGGACCGGGCTTTACCAGGGCATCGCCAGGTGCAACCAGGCGCTGGACAAGCTGCCGCTGAGCCCGTTGCCCGACGCCGATAAAAACCGGCTCATCGGCGAAGTGCGGTTTTTGCGCGGATATTTTTACTTCAACCTCGTGCGCACTTACGGCGGCGTTCCCAAGCTCGATCGCGTGCCTACGCCCGACGAAGCGAATTCCGACCAGTTCCAGACGCGCGCATCCGCCGAAGAAATTTACCAGCTGATCATCGGCGATCTCCAGTTCGCCGTGGATAACGTGCCGGTGAAAGGCGCCACGCAAACGGGGCGCGTCACCAAAGGCGCGGCGCAGATGTTGCTCGGGAAGGTATACCTGTACCGGAAGGATTGGCAAAAAGCGTTTACACTGTCGCAGGCCGTGATCAATTCGGGGCTGTACGATACGTTGTCGAATTACGCGGATATCTGGCGGGCGAAAGGCGCCAATTCCATCGAATCCATTTTTGAAGTGCAGACGGGTACCAACGCCGCATGCAACGCCGCCATCGAGCTGTATGCCAACTCCCAGGGCATCCGCGCGCGGAAGGGATGGACGGATTTCGGGTTCGGGTTCAACAATCCCACGGCCGATCTGGCTGCGGCCTATGAGCCCGGGGATAAGCGCAAAGACGCGACCATCATCACGATCCGGCCTAACGGCACCGTGTTGTGGGACGGGTTCCGGGTGCCCGGCCGCGACTCCGTGGAAAACGACCGTTACAACTACAAAGCGTATCACAGCCGCACGCAGGAACCCTATTGCGGCAGTCCCGACCGTACACCGAAAAACCTGCGCGTATTGCGTTTCGGCGAATTGCTCCTGCAATATGCCGAAGCGGCGAACGAACTGGGGAACGGGGCGGAAGCGCTCGCCAAATTGAACATCGTCCGCAAAAGGGCCGGGCTTCCGCCGGCAACGAACGGGGGACAGGCAGACCTGCGGCAGAAAATCTGGAAGGAGCGGAGAGTGGAGCTGGCGATGGAGCACGACCGGTTCTGGGATCTGGTGCGGACCGGCCGCGCGGGGCAGGTGTTGCGGGCTCACGGGAAAGCGTTCCAGGACAACAAGAACGAATTGTTTCCCATCCCGCAGGAACAGATCGTGCTTTCCGGCAACCGGCTGACGCAGAACCCGGGTTATAATTGATGAAATACGCAGGTTATGAAGATGAATATCCGATGTGTTTTGATAGGATGCGCGGCGATGTTGGCGCCCCTGGCGATGAGCGCGCAGCAAAAGAAAAAAATCCCCCGGCAGCAGCTGGGGGATACTGCTTTGGTGACGCTCGTGCAGCAGCGCACGTTCGGTTACTTCTGGAAATTCGCGCATCCCGTGTCCGGTCTTGCGCCTGAGCGCACCACCACGCCAGATACCGTGACCATCGGCGGCTCGGGGTTCGGGGTGATGGCGATACTGGTGGGGATCGAGCGGAAATTCATCACGCGCGATGAAGGGCTGGACAGGATGCTCAAAATCGTCAACTTCCTCCTGAAAGCCGATCATTATCACGGGATATGGCCGCACTGGATGCATGGCGCCACGGGGAAAACGGTGCCTTTCTCCCGCCGCGATGATGGCGGCGACCTGGTGGAATCGGCCTTCATGTGGCAGGGCCTGCTGTGCGTTCGACAGTATTTCGACCGCGATGTTCCCAAAGAGCGCGAGCTGCGCGACAAGATCGGATGGATGTGGAGCGAAGCCGAGTGGAGCTGGTACACGCAGGGCGGGCAGGATGTGCTGTACTGGCATTGGTCGCCCAACCAGGGATGGGCCATGAACCACGCGGTGCGGGGTTATAACGAATGTCTGATCGCGTATGTGCTGGCGGCTTCTTCGCCCACGTACCCCGTTTCGCCGCGGGTGTATCACCAGGGTTGGGCGGTCAGCAATTATTTCCTGAACGGACGGCAATATTACGGGATCACGTTGCCGCTGGGGTTTCCGTACGGCGGGCCGCTGTTCTTCGCACATTATTCTTTCCTCGGCCTCGATCCGCGCGGCCTGAAAGACCAATACGCGGATTACTGGGAACAGAATAAAGCGCATACGCTCATCAACCGGCAATATTGCATCGACAATCCAAAGCAATTCAAAGGCTACGGGCCGGATTGCTGGGGCCTTACCGCGAGCGACAACCATGAGTTTTACAACGCGCACAGCCCGACGAACGATCTCGGTGTGATCACGCCTACGGCGGCTTTATCATCGTTTCCCTATACACCGGAATATTCCATGCAGGCCATGCGATATTTCTACGACAAGCTGGGCGACCGGCTTTGGGGCGAATACGGATTTTACGATGCCTTCAACGAAACGGTAAACTGGTTTGACTATCAGTATCTCGCCATCGACCAGGGCCCGATCGTAGTGATGATCGAGAATTACCGGAGCGGGCTGCTGTGGCGGCTTTTCATGAGTTGCCCGGAAGTGAAAACGGGGTTGAGGCGATTGGGGTTCAGTAGTCCCGCGTTATGAATGTGAATCCAGTATCAGTATCCGTTAAAAAACTGCTTTGTTGTATGCAACCGATTGCATAATTTCGGGACACGTTTGCAGTGAAGCGCATTGATGTATGTTCCCTGTATGCCTGCAAACGTTTGCTTAAATGTAAAGACACGTCGCGCAAACAAGCACAAAAAGCGTTTTATTATATGCCCTGCAAGGCACCGCGTTATGAAAAGTAGTATCATGTACTTTTCCAATCCATTCAAGTAATCCGTGAGCTCACGGGCTGTACGTATTTTTTGGCCGTACGCCTGTGGCTCGCGGTTTTTCCCGGCGATAAAAATGAGTGTATCAACGATATGATAATTAGATTGAAAGGCTGGATGACAGGTGTGTTGTGCCTCGCCGCGCTGGCGGCTTCGGCGCAGCAGCAAGACCCATTGCTGAAACTTTGGTACCGCCAGCCCGCGGCCAACTGGAACCAGGCGCTGCCGATCGGCAACGGGCGCATCGGGGCCATGGTGTTCGGTGGCGTGGAAGAAGAACAACTGCAGCTGAACGAAGCGTTCCTGTGGAGCGGCGGCCCCGGCGTAGGCAACAATCCCGGTGCCTATAATACCCTCCCGCTCGTTCGCCAGGCCCTCTGGAACGGAGAATACCTCAAAGCAGATTCGCTCAGCCGGCTCATGCTCGGGCCCTATTCCGCCAGGTACCTCACACTCGGCGGACTGTTCCTCAAGCCTTCCCACACCGCACCTGCAACCCAATATGAACGTTCGCTCGACCTCAATTCGGCGCAGGCGAGAGTTTCCTATACTATTAACGGCGTCGTATACACGCGGGAGATGTTCGTTTCCTGGCCAGACCAATTGCTCGTCATCCGCTGGAAAAGCAGCCGGAAAGGTATGCTCAGCTTCACGGCAGGGTTCAGGAACCCCATGAAGGCAACGGTTGCAGCATCCGCCGCCGATCATCTTGTCATGAAAGGGCAATGCCCCTCGTACGTGCCGCACCGGCCATATGAAAAGCGCACCATCGAATACGATCCTGCCATCGGGATTCCTTATGAAGTACACGTAAAGGCGCGCCTCACCGGCGGCCGTTCCGTTGCCGACGGCGACCGTTTGCGCATCGAAGGCGCCACGGAAGTGACGCTGCTCGTTTCCATGGGCACGGGCTTCAACGGTCCGAACGTAGATCCCGTGAAGCATGGCCGGCGGGCGGACTCCGCCGCGCTGGCGCCCCTGAAAAAAGTGGAAGGCCTGGCATATGGGGCGCTGCTGCAAAGGCACCTCGCAGATTACCAACCGCTGTTCCGCCGCGTCCAGCTTCACCTGGGCGTGGATTCTTCTGCCCGCAAGCCTACAGACACGCGGCTCGTGGAATACACCCGCGCCGGCGGCAACCGTGATCCGCAGCTCACCACATTGCTGTACCAATTCGGGCGCTATCTCATGATCGCCGGCTCAAGGAAGGGCGGTCCGGCCATGAACCTGCAGGGCATCTGGAACGATAAAGTGCAGCCGCCGTGGGGCTCCAACTATACGACGAACATCAATACCGAAATGAATTACTGGCCGGCGGAAACGGCCAACCTTTCCGAATGCACCGCGCCCCTGTTCGATTTCATCGGGCAGCTCGCCGAAAACGGGAAAAAGACCGCGAAAGTGAATTACGGGCTGGAGGGTTGGACCGTCCACCATAACGCCGACATCTGGGCCATTACCGCGCCTTCCGGCGGCTTCGACTGGCGCGATCCGCGCGGCGACCCGCGTTGGGGCATCTGGCCCATGGCCGGCGCATGGCTCTGCCGGCACCTTTGGGAACATTATGCCTATACGGGCGACAGCGTTTTCCTCGAAAAAACAGCTTATCCGCTCATGAAAGGCGCCACCGAATTCATGCTCGGCTGGCTCGTGAAAGACACTGCCGGGAATTGGGTGACCAACCCGTCGACCTCCCCGGAGAACAATTTCCTCATCGCCGGCGCGCGCAAAGGTTCCGTGAGCATCGCTTCCACGATGGATATGTCCATCATCCACGATCTGCTCAACCGCACCGCGCAGGCCGCCACGCTGCTGAAGCGGGATAAGGAACTGGTGTCGGGCATCAAACAGAAACTGAAGCATTTATATCCTTTCCAGGCCGGGCAGTACGGTCAGTTGCAGGAATGGTACCTCGATTGGGACGATCCCAAAGACAAGCACCGTCACCTTTCCCACCTCTACGGCCTTTTCCCGGGAAATGCCATCACGCCGCGGCGTGAGCCCGGTCTCGCCGCGGCGGCCAAACGCAGCCTGGAGTTGCGCGGAGATGGCGGAACGGGATGGTCGAAAGCCTGGAAGATCAACTGGTGGGCGCGCCTGGAAGATGGCGACCACGCCTATACGATGCTCAATAAACAATTGTTCCTCGCCGAAACCGACTCCATCAGCGTAGCCGACAACAGCGGCGGTTCTTATGCCAACCTGTTCGATGCGCATCCGCCGTTCCAGATCGACGGGAATTTCGGGGTGGTGTCTGGCATCACGGAAATGCTCGTGCAAAGCCACGACGGCGTGATCCATCTCTTACCCGCATTGCCATCCGCATGGCCGGCGGGCAGTGTGAAGGGATTGAAAGTGAAAGGTGGGATGGAAGTGGATATCGAATGGAAAAACGGGCAACTCGCCAGTGCGCAGATCCGTTCGGCAAATGACGCTGGCGGAAGGATCATCCGGACGAACGTTCCCGTACAGATCGAAGCCCCGGTGGCCGCTAAAGAAGCCAGCGGCGGCCTGAAAGATTACGGGTTCCCCGTCAACAAGCGCATCGCCGCACCGGACAAGCTCCCGGAACTGCGTCTGCCGGCGGTGACCGATCAGGCGGTGCATATCAGAAAAGGTAAAACAACGATCGTAGCGAAATGAGAAGAACGGCCTAGATCACGGGATTGGGGCTCGCATGGAGCCTGCAGGCAACGGCCCAGTACGCCGGAGACGACGAAGGCATCCTCATGCAAAAGGCCGCCAGGAGAGACAGCGCGGCCATCGCCGAAGCGGTGGACGGCTGGTGGACGGCTTCCATGGCCGGGCACGATCAGCGCATCGCCTGGTGGCGCGAAGCGCGCTTCGGATGCTTCATCCACTGGGGCGTCTATTCCGTTCCCGGCGGATTATGGAAAGGAAAAAAAGTGGGCGGATATGCGGAACACCTCATGCGGAAAGAAAAAATCTCCCGCGCCGAATACGCCGAACAATTGCTGAAGCCTTTCAATCCCACCGGGTTCGACGCCGAAACCTGGGTGAAAACGATCCGCGACGCGGGGATGAAATACCTCATCATCACGGCCAAGCACCACGACGGCGTGGCCATGTACCCCTCCGCGATCGGGGATTATACCCTCCGGCAGTCCGCCTTCCAGCGGGATCCCATGCAGGAACTGGCGGACGCTTGCAGGAAGTACGGGATCAGGTTCGGGTTTTATTATTCGCACGCCTTCGACTGGGAGCATCCCGATGCGCCGGGGAACGACTGGGACTACAACAATCCCGGCGGCGATAAAAATCTTTTCGGCGGCACCAATTGGTACGATCATCACCCGGAGCTATTGCCGAAGGCGGTGAAGTACGTCAACGAAAAATCGGTCCCGCAGATAAAGGAATTGCTGCAACGCTATCATCCGGATATTCTCTGGTTCGATACGCCGCATAAATTGCCCCTCTCCGAAAACATCCGTATCCTCCGCGCGATCCGGGAAACGGATACGGCGGTGGTGGTGAACGGCAGGCTGGCGCGCAGTGCAGCCGTTTCCTTCGGCGATTATAAGAATACGGCCGACCGTCCCGCTGCGTTTTATCCCGTGGAAGGTGACTGGGAAGCGATTCCCACTACCAACGAATCTTACGGGTATTCGCGGTTCGACGAAAGCCACAAGCCGCCTGCGTTTTTCATCCGCCTGTTGAGCAAGGCTGCCGCGCGCAACGGGAACCTTTTGATGAACATCGGGCCCATGGGCAACGGCGTCATCGATCCCCGGGACGTGCGGATCATCAAAGCGATCGGTGAATGGCTGGAAACGAACGGCGAAAGCATTTATGGATCGCAGCCCTCGCCGCTCCCAGTGCAATCCTGGGGCGAAGTGACGCGCAAGGGTAACCGCCTGTACCTCCATGTTTTCCAGGCGCCGCCGGGTGGCGGGCTCATAGTGGCGGGATTGCGGTCGGAAATCGGGAAAGCCACGATGCTGGCCGATGGCAAGGAGCTGAAGACGGTCAGGACCAGGCCGGAAGACGTAATGATAAGGCTTGACGGTACATTGAAAGATACTGCCGCCACGGTGATCGCCCTGGACGTGAAGGGCGAAATGAGAACCGGTGATCACCGGTTGCTGGAGCCCCGCGTCCCGCAAACCTTCCACGCCTTCGACGCCGAACTGCACGGCCAGGGCTGGAGCTATGGCGACGGGAAGGCCGGCAAGGATTACGCGCAGCAGTGGAATAACGGATCGCAGTTCCTCACCTGGAAAATCCGGCAAAAGGCGACCGCGAAATATAAGGTGGTATTGCGCTTCGCCGAAGATGCGCCGCCCAGGGGCACCCGTTTCCGGCTCAGTGCCGACAACACCTTGCTCGAAGGTACGCCGGGGCCGGGTGGAGAACTCGGAGAAGTGGAATTGCGGGATGGAACGACGGCCGAACTGAAACTGGAACTGCTGCAACCGGGCGAAACACCACTGAAATTCCGGCAGATGGAGTGGCGCCTGCCTGGATGAAAAACGTTAAAAAAACGATCGAAGAAATTATACAGCACATGAAGAAAACGGCATTCGTAATCCTGGGCCTGGCGTGGCTGCAAACCGCCGCCGCAACAGACGATGGCTGGCTGAAACGCGCACTGGCCGTACGGCGCGATCAGGTCCGCACGGAAGCCGCGTGGGCCATGCAACAGCTGCCCGTTACCGTAACGGCGGCTTCCTGCGACCGGAGTGCCGGCGGCAAGCACGATTTTTACTCCGAAGGGGATTACTGGTGGCCGGACCCGAAGCATCCGGATAGTCCGTACGTGCAGCGCGACGGCCAGACCAATCCCCAAAACTTCGTGGCGCACCGCCAGGCGATGGTTCGCTTCAGCAGGGTGGTGGGGGCGTTGGCCGCGGCATATGTAGCAGACGGGAAGAAGGAACGGCTGGAACATGCGAAAAAACACATCCTCGCCTGGTTCGCGGATACCGCCACCCTTATGCATCCGCATCTGCTGTATGCGCAGGCGATCAAAGGGAGGGCCACGGGCCGGGGGATCGGGATCATCGATACCATTCATCTGCTGGAAGTGGCGCAGGCATTGCGGATCATGGAAAAAGCCGGGGTGTTGAGAGGTGTGGAACTGGAAGCCGTGCGCCGCTGGTTCAGGGATTATTTACGGTGGATGACGGAGCATCCCTACGGAAAAGACGAAATGAACGCGAAGAACAACCATGGCACATGCTGGGTGATGCAGGTGGCGGCGTTTTCCTCGTTTTTGAAAGACACGGCGTGGATGAATTTCTGCGAACGCCGGTACAAGGAGATTTTGCTTCCCGCGCAAATGGCCGCCGACGGCAGTTTTCCGCTGGAATTGAGACGAACAAAACCTTACGGTTATGCGTTATTCAACCTGGATGCCATGAGCACTATCTGCCAGATCCTCAGCAAGCCCGGCGCGGACCTTTGGCAATTCGAAGACGCTGCAAGGAAGTCGATCGGCAAAGGCATTTCCTTTATGTACCCTTTTGTTCAGCAAAAAAATTCGTGGCCATATGCGAAAGACGTGATGTATTGGGACGAATGGCCGATGGCGCACCCCTTTCTCCTGTTTGCGGCCGCGGCCTATGGGAAGGAAGCGTATTTCCGGCTGTGGGAGCGTTTGCCGCACGGTTCGGAAGTGGAAGAAGTGTTGCGCAACCTGCCCGTGCGCAATCCTGAAATATGGTTAGTTAAACTGTAGTTTGTAATTAATAATGTAAAGTGATTAAATTTTTTACTGTAGACGTGGAATATGATAACGCCGGTCTCGTCTGAGCCGGCATCTTTTTTTACCTTGTCCGTCTTACAGCATCATGCGCCTCCATGCACTTGCTGGCCACATGGAGAATTGTACCGGCCAGAGAAGCAGCCCCGGATCAGGTGCCGCTTCCCGCCGGATTTTTATATACTGAACCTTTCGGTATTGAATGAGCCACATGGAGAATTAGACCGGCTTGAGAAGCAGCCCCAGTTTAGGTGCCGCTTCCCGCCGGATTTTTATATACTGAACCTTTCGGTATTAAATGAGCCACATGGAGAATTAGACCGGCTGGAGAAGCAGCCCCGGATGAGGTGCCGCTTCCCGCCGGATTTTTATATAATGAACCTTTAAGGGGAAAAGTGGGACTGGCGCATTTGCAGCGCATCAGTCGATATTGATCAGGCGCGGCGGCTTTTGTTTGACCTCCTCGCGCTTCGGGATCACCAGCCGCAACAGACCGCTCTCGTACCGCGCGGAGATTTTGCTTTCATCCACCACGTCTTTCGGAAGTGTGAGCGTACGCTGGAATGATTGATAGCTGAATTCCTTACGGCTGTAATTCGAGTCGTCGTCGCGGTGGACTTTCTCCGATGAGATGGTCAGCGTGTTCCCGTCCAGCTGCACCTTGAAATCCTGTTTATCCATACCTGGCGCCGCAACTTCCACTTCGAAGTGGTCTGGCGTTTCCTTGATATTTACCGCCGGTACGGTTGTGCCGCCGGGCGAAAAATTGGAAAGACCCCAGTTGTAGAGTTCGCGATTGAAGAAATCGTCGAACATGTTGGCGAAAGAAGGGAACGAATCCCGTGTTCTTTTGATGATAGACATAGTGACCTTCGTTTTGACGGTTAAACAATAAGATTTGAATACTCATCAGGCTACAGGTATATTGCCTTTGCAGGATTTTCCTATCAACGCGCATGCCAAACGATTCCCTATAAATTCATGTGCCGGGGCGCTGACAGATTTTCAAGTAGACGGAAATTTTTTCAGTGGGACCGGGCGGAAGGTGTTGACAAAATTTCATATTCCGGGGAGGGGGAGGGGATGAAGTTTGGGGTGGATGTACGGGCTGAAGCCTGGGTGATGGGAAAATATACGTTGCAGTGTGCGACGCAACGGCGGTTGAGAAAGGAGAAAAAGCCGGCCCCATCATTTCATTTCCTGTAACAATCGCTGCGCTTTCGGGTATTCCGGCGCGCCTTCGGGGATGCGGTTGAGCCACAAGCGCGCTTCGGCGCCGTTTTTCCCTTTGAGGTAAGAAAGGGCGATGAAGAACGCGCAGCTGTGTTTGTAATGCGACCCCTCTTTCCATAAAGCCTCGAGATCGGCCCGCGCCTCCGCCAACCGGTTGTTTTCCAGCTGCGCCAGGCCGCGGTAATATCGGGCATACTCCATGTCCGGCTCCAGCGCCACCACTTTGTCCAGCTCCGCTGCGGCTTTTTCGTACTTATGATGATTGAAATGCCGCGTGGCTGCGGCGAGCAACGAATCCGCCACCGTTTCCCGCCGGTTGGGCGGCACCATTTCGCGCACGGCATATTCCTCATACAGCTCCTTGCGCCAGGGGCTCAGGTAGAGCAGCGCCGAAATCAGCAGCGCAATGGCCGCAACCGTAATGAGAAATGTGCTGAAGGAACGCATGGAGGCAGGTTTACCTATTACGTTACAAAACTCCGCGGGAAAATGTTCGCTTACCGGCTCGGGTCCACGAGCGTGGGATGCAGCTCGGACGCGAGCTTGAACAGGATGTCGCGCAGCAGGTCCGCGTCTTTTTCCCCAATAATGCCGGTGTAATATTCCTGGATCCCCTTCACGGCGCTGAACATATCGATCATCAGCTGTTTCCCCTTTTCGCTCAGGAAAATGACCGTGGCGCGATTGTCGGTTTCGTGCTTGCGGGTGATGATATAGCCTATCGCCTCGAGGTTTTTCACCACCTTGCTCATGGCCTGTTTGGTAATGCGGGCCTTCTTGGCCAGCTCATTGTTGATCGTCCCTTCCGTAGAAATGTTCGCCATCAGCACCATGTCGCCGATCTTGAAATCGGCGTAGCCGTTCTGCTGCAAATGCTCCGTGAGCCGCGCGTCGAAATCCTTCTTCACGATGCTCAATAGCCGGATGAGCAGCTTCGGCCGTTGGGAAATAATATCCGCTAATTGTTGGTCCTTATCAGTTGTAGTCATAATCGGTGCGGCCAGTTTTGGATGAAGGGGCTAAAATATCCCCTTTTGTCATACAAAGATAATAAAAATTTAAAAAGGTCAACTTATTTGTCCATTTGGTAAGCTTGGTTTACCTTTGATGCCGATTTCGAAAAACACACACAATGGAAACTGCACAGGCAAGTCCCCGCAAGGGCAAACTCGTGGCGAGGATCATCTTCATCGCCATCCTCATTCTCGGCGCCATATTCGGCATTAAACAATGGTTATATGCCCGCCATCACGAAACTACCGACAACGCCCAGGTAGAGGGGCACTCCGCCCCCGTGATCGCCCGGGTGGCAGGGTACGTGAAAGGACTGAACGTCCAGGATTACGGTAACGTGAAGCTGCGCGATACGCTCGTCACGATCGACGACGAAGAATACCGCATCGCGCTGCAACAGTCCGAAGCAGACGCGCAGCAGGCCGCGGCCGACCTGGCCACCGCACGCGCCAATCTCGCCAATGCCAGCGCCGGCATCGCCGTAGCGCAATCCAACGCGCAGGTGGCGCTGGTACGGAAAGACAAATCTACCGCCGACCTCCGCCGCGACCAGGCCCTGTTCGACGACCATGCCATCACCAACCGCCAGCTCGACGACACCAAGGCCAACAGCCTCACCAACGACAAACAGTTCCAGGCCGCGCAGGACAATATTACACTGGCGCGCTCGGCTGTCCAGGTAGCCGCCGCCAAGGTTCAGCAGGCCGAAGCCTTGCTGGCCAGCAAACAGGCAGCGGTTGAACAGGCGAAGCTGAAACTCGGTTATACCAACGTAACCGCCAACATCGCGGGCCGCATCGGTAAAAAGAACGTGGAGCCGGGCCAGTTCGTACAGGCCGGGCAGAGCCTTTTCACCATCGTCGACGAAAACGGTTTTTACATCGTGGCCAACTTCAAGGAAACGCAGCTGGCACACATCGCCGTGGGCCAGGAAGCTGAGATTGAAGTGGACGGTTTCAGCGACCTGCACCTCAAAGGGCATGTGATCGCCATTTCCCGCGCTACAGGCGCTAAATTCTCCCTGCTGCCGCCCGACAATGCCACCGGCAACTTCGTGAAGATCGTGCAACGCGTTCCCGTTAAAATTTCCATTGACAACGCCGACCAATACCTCGACCGCCTGCGCGCCGGCCTGAGCGTGGAAGTGGCTTTAAAATACTAAGGCAATGACAGCGAAACCAAAAGGGCTCGCCAAATGGATCATCGTGGCCACGGTCATCTCCGCTACCATGCTGGAGCTGATAGATACCACGATCGTGAACGTGGCGCTGTCGCAGATCAGCGGCAACCTCGGCGCCACGATCGAAGACGCCTCCTGGGTCATCACCGCGTACGCCATCGCCAACGTGATCGTGATCCCCATGACCGGGTTCCTTGCTTCCTATTTCGGGCGCAAAAACTATTATCTCACTTCCATCCTCATATTTACGTTCGCATCCTACATGTGCGGACAGTCGGGCGGATTGTGGGAGCTCGTAGCCTGGCGCTTCATCCAGGGCGTGGGGGGCGGTGCGCTGCTGAGCACTTCGCAGTCCATCCTCTTCGACACCTTCGAGATTTACGAAAGGCCTACGGCATCCGCCATCTTCGGTATGGGCGTGATCATCGGGCCTACGGTGGGGCCAACGCTGGGCGGGATCATCGTGGATAACTTCCACTGGTCGCTCATCTTCGACCTCAACGTTCCCATCGGCATCATCGCCGCGTTCCTCGTATTCTCGTTCATAGACAAGCAGCCCAACGAATACAATATCAACCGGAAAGCCATCAAGATCGATTATCTCGGCATTTTCCTGCTATGCGTCTGGGTCGGCAGTTTGCAATACATCCTGGAGAAAGGGCAGTCGGAAGACTGGTTTGCGGCCACGCACATCGTGGTGCTGACCGTGGCCGCGGCCGTGGCTTTCGTGCTGTTCATCTGGTGGGAGCTGCGGACGGATGCGCCGGCCGTCAACCTGCAGGTGCTGAAAAACCGGACGCTGGCCATCACCACGCTATTGACCTTCATCATGGGGATGGGGATTTACTGTTCGATGTTCGTGTACCCGGTCTGGATGCAACGTGTGAACGGCTATACGCCTACGCTTACCGGTGAAAGCCTCTTCCCGGGGGCCATCATGGCGGCTATTATGATGCCGATGGTCGGAAAGGCGATCCAGCGCGGCGTTCCGCCGAAATATCTCATCACGGGCGGCTTCCTGATCTTCGCGATTTTCTGCTTCTGGATGTCGACCGCCAGTCCGGACGCGGGCGAGATGTTCTTCTTCGTGCCGCTGTTGCTGAGGGGGATCGGCTCCGCCATGCTGAGCGTACCGCTGACGAACCAGGCCGTTTCGGGGCTGTCGCCCAAAGAAATGCCGCAGGGCATCGCCATCAACAACATGCTCCGCCAGCTGGGCGGCTCCTTCGGCATCGCGTTCATGAACACTTACGTGGCGCGCCAGTACATGGAGCACCGCACGCAACTGCTGCCGTACGTAGGGCCGGAAAGCGCCACCGCCACGGAGCGCCTCCAGCAAATGAGCAACGCCATGGTAGCCAAAGGCATGACGCTCGACCAGGCCAAACACGCCAGTCTTTCCCTGCTCGACGCCGTTGTGACCAAGCAGGCTTACATCTTAACATACCTCGACGCATTCCGCATCGTGGGCATCTTCTTCGTATGTGTGCTCCCGCTGATGCTGTTCGTCAAGAAAAGGAACCTCAGCGCAGACGCCATGAAGGAAGCGGCGGAACATGCGCATTGATTTAAAAAACACACAAGTCATGAAAAAAGCACTGATCATTATATTGAGTTGCACGGCCACGGGGGCTTTCGCACAGTCGGCGCCCGCGGAGCTGAAGTCGCTCGTCCAGCAGTCGTTCAGCCATTTCACACAAATCAAGGCGATGGAAACGCAGCAGCGCATCGCGGCCGACCAGACCACGCTCGCAAAAGCCAACCGCCTGCCCGAAGTGAGCGGCAGCGCCAGTTACAGCCACGTGTACCCCGTTCCCAAGGTGCAACTGCCCGGCAGCGATTTCAAATTCCAGCCGGTGCCGTCCGAAAACATCAACGCCGGCGTGGAAGCGCGGCAATTGCTGCTCGATTTCGGCAAATCCGGCAGCCAGATCAAAAAATCCACCGCACAGGCCGGCCTCCTCGGCGTCCAAACCGCCGAAGCCCGCGAAGAGCTGGCGTACCAGGTGGCGAACGTTTATATGAACATCGCGTTCCTGCAAGACAATATCGCCGTGCAGGAAGCCAACATCCGCCTGCTCGAAGAAACCGAGACCATGGTGGAAAACAAGCTGAAACACGGGGACGCCATCGATCTCGACCTCATTAACACCCGCGTGAAACTCGAATCCTACCGCAATAAAAAAGTCGATTTCACCAATTCCCTCCAGAAACAGATCGCCACGCTCGAATACCTGACCGGCGAGCATTTGCAGGATTCGGTGCATTCCGATTTCGCCTGGGCCGTTCCGCCCGCCGCGGGCGATTTCGAGCACAACGCTGCCGTGCGCACGTCGCTGGAAAAGGAAAAAGTAGCGGAAACGGGGATCGAACTGGCGAAGGCGCAATACAAACCGAGCCTGTTCCTAAATGCGGGAACGGGTTTCAAAAACGGCTACCTGCCCGAGATCACCACGCCCAAATTCAATTACTATGCAGGCGTGAGCCTTTCGGTGCCGATCTATAACGGTAAAAAACTCCGCACGCAGGAACATATCGCCGCCACGGAAGCGGAAATCGCGAAACTGAACACGCAGGATGTGAAAGAAGTCCTGCAAAAGGAAGCCGCCCAGCAAAATGCGGATATTTCGGCGGGGCGCGACAGGCTGCAAACGGCCGAAGTGCTGCTGGAGCAGGCGAACAAAGCCCTCACGCTGGCGCAAAGCCGTTATCGCAACGGCGTCATCACTTACCTCGATCTGCAAAACGCACAAACCTCGCTCCTCGAAGCGCAACTCTCCAAGATCCAATACCAGTACCAGTTATCGCTGGCGGGGCTGGAGCTGATGCACCTCAGCGGACAAGAATTTTGGAAACAATAACCATTGACTGGTTTTGTTTTCGTAGTGTGTGTTTAAATAAAAAAGGCCCGGTCTTTCGCAGACCGGGCTATTTTTTTATTCGGAAAACGGATATCGGATCACTTTCCCGCGATGCCCATTTCGAGGCCGCGCAGTTCCGCGAGCCCGCGGAGGCGGCCGATGGCGCTGTATCCGGGATTGGTTTTCTTGTTGAGGTCGTCCAGCATCTGGTGGCCATGGTCTGGCCGCATGGGGATGGAGACGCCCCTGCGCTTCATCACGCCGAGAATGCTTTTCACGACGCTGTACATGTCTACATCGCCTTCGAGGTGATTGGCTTCGTAGAAATTGCCGAGCGCGTCGCGCTTGGTGGAGCGGAGATGGAGGAAGTGGATGTGCTCGCCGAGGCGGTCGATCATGCCGGGCAGGTCGTTATCCGGCCGCACGCCGTAGGAACCGGTGCAGAAGCAAAGTCCGTTGGAGGGAGACACGATGGTGGCCAGCAGTTCGCGCGCATCCTGTTCGGTGCTCACCACGCGGGGCAGTCCGAGGATGGCATACGGGGGATCGTCTGGATGGATGGCCAGTTTCACGCCCACTTCTTCCGCTACCGGCACGATTTGCTGGAGGAAATAGAAGAGGTGAAGCTTGAGCTTGATGGCGTCGATGTCTTTGTATTTGTCCAGCGCCTGCTGGAACTGTTCGAGGGTGAAGCTTTCTTCCGAACCGGGGAGCCCGGCGATGATATTGCGTTGCAGGAGGGCTTTTTCGTCTTCCGTCATGCTGTCGAACTGCTCTTTGGCGCGGGAGATTTCCTCTTCGGGATAATCGTTTTCGGCGCCGGGGCGTTGGAGCATGAAGAGGTCGAACGCCATGAACTGGGCTTTATCGAACCGGAGCGCCTTGGAACCGTCTTCGAGGGTATAGGCCAGGTCGGTGCGGGTCCAGTCCAGCACGGGCATGAAGTTATATGTAACGGTGTAAATACCGCATGCCGCGAGGTTGCGGATGGATTGCTGGTAGTTTTTGATATAGTCTTTGAAGCGCCCGGTTTGTGTTTTGATGTCTTCGTGCACAGGTACGCTTTCCACTACAGACCAGGTGAGGCCAGCGGCTTCGATTTCCTGTTTGCGCTGCATGATCTCTTCTTTGGACCATACAGTGCCGTTGGGTATGTGATGAAGGGCCGTAACGATACCTGTGGCGCCGGCTTGCCGGATGTCTGAAAGGCTCACCGGATCTTTGGGGCCGAACCACCGCCAGGTCTGTTCCATTCTCAGCATAAACTTTCGATTTTTTTTAGTTTCCCAAAATTAGCATTACGAACCAGATAAGCAAATTTCCGGCGAGGAAATTGTCAATCGTTTGCAGTGCCTTGTACGAGAATGATGGCGAGGTCCATCACATTGGTATTGGTGGGGCCGGTCCGGATGTGGGTATGGGTTTGATGGAAGTAATGCCAGCTGTCGTTGTTCTCCAGGAAAGGCAAAGGGTCGGGCCCCTGCGCGAGGGTTTCCGCGTCGATGACGGCGCCTGCCGCATCCGTGGGCCCGTCGACCCCGTCCGTACCGGCTGAAAGGAAAGTGATCCGCGGATGGTTTTTGATCAGCAGGCCCGCTGCCAGCGCCAGTTCCTGGTTGCGGCCGCCAAGCCCGTTGCCGGTCACCTGCACGGTCGATTCTCCGCCGGCCAGGAGGCACGCTGGGAAAGGGCCTTTGTACGATAACGCGGCATTCACCAGTTCGGCTGCCAGGTCGCGGGCTTTACCGGTGGCGTGGTCGGTGAGGATATGGGCATGATAGCCGAGCGCGTCCGCTTTTTGGGCCGCAGCTTCCAGCGCGATACGGTTGCTGGCGGCCAGTACGTGCGTGGCGTTCGGCAATTCGGCCGGGCGCGCGGTTTCGGGGATGAGGCCGGCTTCTCCCTGCTCCAGATGCGCCAGGATGCCGGATGCCACGCGGTCGCGGAGCTGATATTTGTCGATGATGGCCAGCGCATCGGCAAACGTAGTGTGGTCGGCCACGGTAGGCCCGGAACCGATCACCGCGGGGTCGTTGCCCGGCACGTCAGATAACAGGATGGAATGCACGCTGGCGGGATGGATGGCCCTGGCCAGCTGGCCGCCCTTGATAGCGGAAAGGTGTTTGCGGACGGTGTTCATCTCCGCGATATCGGCCCCGCTGTTCAGCAGGAGCTGGAAGGCATGTTGCAGCTCTTCCATCGAAGCGCCGGGCGGCACATCGGCCAGCAGGGCGGAGGCACCGCCGGACAGCAGGAAAACCACATGGTCATCCGGTTTCAGGCCCGCCGCAAGTTGCAGCATGGTGGTGCCGGCGATGAGGCTGTTGATATCCGGGACGGGATGCCCCGCAACGATGAGCCCGGTTTTTTGCAGGGGAATGTCCGGCGAATGGCTGGATACGGCGAAACCCCGGTCCAGCCGCTCCCCCAGGATGCGCTCGGCCTCGAATGCCATAGCTGCGGCGGCTTTGCCGGCGGCCAGCAGGAAAATGCGGCCGTCGCCCGGAGACGGGGAGGGCAGGTGGAGGGGAACGAAGTGCCGCGGCTGAACGGCCGCTACGGCATGGAGAAAAATGATTTCGGCGTCGCGTCTTGCGGCGGCACTCATCCGGCGGAGGTTTTGCGCGCCTCTTTCTTGTCTTGCTTTCGGTCCATCTTCTTTTCCATATCCGCTTTCTTCTTCAATTCCCAATCGTTCCATTTTTTGTATTGCGATGGACTGAGCACTTCCCGGAAGCGGCGGTTACGGTCGCTGTCGAGCTCCTGGTACCGCTGCATGCGCTGGCGGGCGCTGAGCGTAGTGTTTTTCCTGGCGGCATCCCGTTTCCGGGCAACGTCTTCGTTGATGTCGTAAATGGCCTTCCGCTGGTCTTTGGTGAGGTCCAGTTCGCGGTAGAGCTTGTCGCTCATCTTGTCTGCCTTGCCTGCAGCGTCCCAGCGGTGGCCGCGGGCGTGCGTCGAATCCTGGGCCTGTGCGGCGAATGTAAGCGCCGCAAACAGTACCGTCATGAGCCAAATCTTGTTTTTCATATAGTGATGCCGTGTGTTGATACCTGAAAGATACCGCTCGTAAAAATTTATTCCAAAATAGTAGGTTCCGCGGTCAATCATTTATTAAATTTAACACTTGTAGCTGTATTGTTACCTGGTCGCCGTGCTTTTTCCAGATCTATCCTGTGCCGGCGCGTGTCGTATTCAGCCATCATCTAAACGTATCTTAATCAACCTGCCATGAAAGCAAGTAAATTTCCTGCCGGCGCACCCATGCCGGAGCCGGGGATGCAGCATCGCCGCCACCTTTTAACGCGGTGGGCCGTCGGCGCAGTATGCGGCCTGTCGGCTTTATTCCCGGCCACGGGCGCACTGGGCCAGCAGACCTTCCCCGTCAACGGCGTGGCCGAGCCCCGGGAAGGCTGTTACGCCTTCACCCATGCCACCATCGTTAAAGACGCGAAAACGACTTTGAAAGACGCAACCCTCGTTATCCGCGACGGAAAGATCGTGGCCGCCGGCCCCGGTGCCGCGGTCCCGAAAGACGCCGTGGTGGTCGATTGCCGGGGGAAGTTCATCTATCCCTCGTTCATCGACATCTACAGCGATTACGGGATGCCCTCCAACCAGCGGGGCGGTTCCGGCCGCGGGTCGCAGCAATTCATCTCCGCTACCAAAGGCGCCTATAACTGGAACCAGTCCATCAAACCGGAAGTGAACGCCGCACAGCTTTTCGGGGCGGATGCCGGTAAAGCCGAAACGCTCCGTGGACAAGGGTTCGGCGCTGTCCTTACCCATCAGCAAGATGGGATCGCCCGCGGTACCGGCGCGCTCGTGAGCCTCGCTTCCGACCGCGAAAACAAAACCATCATCCGCGAGAAAGTTTCTTCGCATTACTCCTTCGAGAAAGGCTCCTCCACGCAGGATTACCCCAGTTCCCTCATGGGCGCCATCGCGCTGCTGCGTCAGCAGTACCTCGACGCGCAATGGTACAAGGGCAACCCCGCCGCAGAAGGCGTCAATCTGAGCCTCCAGGCCTGGAACGACCAGCAGCAGCTCGTCCAGATATTCGATGCCGGAGATAAATGGAATGCGCTCCGGGCCGACAAAATCGGTGACGAATTCGGCGTGCAATACGTGATCAAGGCCGGCGGCAATGAATATCAACGCATTCCGGAAATGATCGCGTCCAAAGCGCAGTTCATCCTGCCGCTGAACTTCCCCGCCGCCATGGATGTGGAAGACCCGGCAGACGCGCGCTTCGTGGCGCTGGCCGATATGAAGCACTGGGAACTGGCATCCACCAACCCCGCCGCATTCGAAAAAGCAGGCATACCGTTCGCACTGACGGCTGCCGACCTGAAAGACGCGAAATCCTTCTTCACCAATCTCCGCAAAGCGATCGACAACGGCCTGTCCGAACAGAAAGCCCTGGAAGCCCTCACGCAAACGCCCGCCGCCATCCTCAAAGCGTCCGACAAAATCGGCTCGCTCGACGCCGGCAAACTGGCCAACTTCCTCATCGCCTCGGGGCCCATTTTCGACGAAAGCACCATCCTGTACCAAAACTGGGTGCAAGGGAATAAATACCAGCTGAAAGACGAAGGCTGGAGCGACATCCGCGGGAAATACAACATCGTGCTCTCGTATCCCAACAGTTCCGCAACGTATCCCGCCGAAATCAAGGGATCGCCGGCTGCGCCGTCTATCGTCAACAAAGACACCATTCCCGGAAAGATCGACGTGGCGGGCCCGCTGGTGACGATCGTGCTCAACAATACGAAAGACAATACCCGCCAGATCCGCCTCAGTGGCGCTATCCGATTCATGCAGGGCGCAATGGTCACCATGCGCGGCTCGGGCGTGGACGACAAAGGCGTGCCCGTGAACTGGGAGGCCGTTCAAACTTCCACCTACGTTGCAAAGGCGGATACGGCCAAAAAGAAAACGCCGGAAGCACCGGGTAAAATTTACTATCCGTTCGTGGGATATGGATTCGAAGAAATGCCGAAGCAGCAGGATCTGCTCATCCGCAACGCCACGGTTTGGACGAACGAAAAAGAAGGAAAGATCGAAGGGACGGACGTGCTGATCCGTAACGGCAAGATCGCGCAGATCGGTAAAGGCCTCACCGCCGGAAGCGCCCGTGTCATCGACGGTACCGGCAAACATCTTACGCCCGGCATTCTGGACGAGCACTCGCATATCGCGATCAGTCGCGGTGTGAACGAAGGAACGCAATCCGTTACCGCGGAAGTGCGCATCGCAGACGTGGTGAACCCGGACGATGTGAATATCTACCGCCAGTTGTCAGGCGGCGTAACGGCCTCTCACCTGCTGCATGGTTCCGCCAATACCATCGGCGGCCAGAGCCAGTTGATCAAGCTGCGCTGGGGCGCGAACGCGGAAGACCTCAAGTTCGCAGGGACCGACGGTTTCATCAAATTCGCACTGGGCGAGAACGTGAAGCAGTCGAACTGGAACCTCCCGGCCCGTGTGCGTTTCCCGCAGACGCGCATGGGGGTGGAACAGGTGCTGGTGGATGCGTTCACCCGCGCCAGGGATTACGAGAAAGCCGGTCCCAACAAGCGCCGCGACCTCGAGCTGGACGCGCTCGTGGAAATCCTCAACAAAAAACGTTTCGTGACCTGCCACTCTTATGTTCAGAGCGAGATCAATATGCTGATGAAAGTGGCCGATCGCTTCCACTTCAACATCAATACTTTCACGCACATCCTGGAAGGTTATAAAGTGGCCGACAAGATGAAGGCGCACGGGGCCGGAGGTTCTACTTTCGCCGACTGGTGGGCGTATAAGATGGAAGTGATAGACGCCATCCCGCAGAATGCCACCATTATGCAACGGGTGGGCGTTACCACTGCCATCAATTCCGACGACGCGGAAATGGCCCGCCGTCTCAACCAGGAAGCTGCCAAAAGCGTGAAATACGGTGGGATGGAAGAAGAGCTCGCCCTGAAAATGGTGACGCTGCATCCCGCGCAGCTGCTTCACGTTTCCGACCGCATCGGCAGTATCAAAACCGGTAAGGACGCGGATGTGGTGCTCTGGAGCGATCATCCCCTCAGCATTTACGCCAAAGCCGAGCAAACGATCGTAGACGGTATCGTTTACTTCGACCGTTCCCGCGACCTCGAGCTGCGCGCCCGGATCGCAGGTGAACGTAACCGGCTGATCGCCAAAATGATAGGCGAGAAAAAGAAAGGAGGCCCTACCCAGAAAGCAGTGCCCTCGCGGGAGGAGATCTATCATTGCGAAGACCTGCAGGCCGGCCATCAGCATCATATTCTGAACGATGTGGAAGATCACGACCACGCAAACAAACACTAACATGAAAAAAATATTCCTCTCCATCATAGGGCTTACCGCCTCCCTGGCCACGCTGCGGGCGCAGGAAACGGTGTACCCGGCAGGGCCGCAGAAAGGACTGGTGTTCCTCAAAAACGCCACCATTCATACCGGCGCCGGCCAGGTCATTGAACGCGGGACCATCGGGTTCAGCAACGGAAAAATTATTGCGGTGGGCGCAAATGTGGCCATCCCGGCAGACGATGTACGCGTGTTCGACGTGCAGGGCCAGCACATTTATCCCGGCCTGATCGTGACAGACAGTAACCTCGGCCTCACCGAAGTGGAAAGCGTGCGCGCCACCAACGACTACAGCGAAGTGGGGGAGATCAATCCGTCCATCCGTTCCATCGTGTCTTACAATACCGATTCCAAGATCATCAATACCCTGCGGACCAACGGGATCCTCCTGGCGCAGGTAGTGCCGGAAGGCGGGCTGCTGACCGGCAGCTCGTCGGTAGTACAGCTCGACGCCTGGAATTGGGAAGACGCGGCCTACAAAACCGATAACGGCATCCATTTTTACATGCCCCGCCTCATGCCGCGCGCCAATCCTTTCGGTGCGGAAGCCCGCGGGCCGGGAAGCGATGCAGTGAAAGCGGCCATGGAAAAGATCGGCCAGGTGAAGGATTTCCTGCGAGATGCCAAAGCATATCTGGATGGCGGTACCAAAAAGAATGGCACCAACCTGAAATACGAAGCGGTGAAAGGCCTGTTCGACGGAAGCCAGAAGTTCTTCGTCCACTGCGATCTCATGAAGGAAATGGTGATCGCCGCGGATATGAAACAGGAATTCGGGCTGGATGTGGTGATCGTTGGTGGAACGGACAGCTGGATGATCGCCGATATGCTGAAGAAGAACGGCATCCCGGTGATCCTGTCGCAGCCGCACAGTTTGCCGGTGATGCAGGACGATGACGTGGACCAGCCTTACAAAACCCCTGCGCTCCTGCAGAAAGCCGGTGTGCTGTTCAGCATTTCGAACGAGGGGTTCTGGCAGCAGCGGAACCTTCCTTTCAACGCCGGAACGGCCGGAGCGTATGGTTTGAGCAGGGAAGAAGCCCTCAGCGCGATCACCCTCAATGCCGCCAAAATCCTCGGGATCGCGGATAAGACCGGTTCGCTGGAAGTGGGAAAGGACGCCAATATCGTGGTGAGCACGGGCGATATCCTGGATATGAAGTCGAGCGTGATCACGCGGGCGTACATCCAGGGCCGGGAAATCGACCTGACAGACAAGCATAAACAGCTGTTTGAAAGATATAAGCATAAGTATCAGTTGCAATAGATTGATTTGCAATGAATTGATGCAAGCCGTCCGCGCCAGCGGGCGGCTTTTTTTATGTCCTGGAAAAATCGTCGGGTGCTGCTGACATACCCTTGTCATAGGGCGGGTTGAGATTTGTGGAAAAAAGATGAGACAGCAGATAACAATGGCCCGTCTTTTCGGGCTGGAAGACATTACGCCGGAGGAGGTGCTCCGGCGCCTGGGGGAGCCGGGATTCCGGATGGTGGACAATAATCCGTGCGCGTCTTTCAAGCGGCACCATATTCCCGGTGCGCGGCATTTGGACCCGGGGGATTATGGGGCGGGGGATCTGGAATGCGGGAAGGAGGATACGATCGTTTTTTACTGTTCGGATGCCTTGTGCGGAGCGGCGCCATATGCCGCGAAGCGCGCGCGGAACATGGGGTTTGAACATGTGTACGTCATGACCGAGGGGATTTCCCAATGGTTGAAAAAAGAATTTCCGATAGAAAAAGCCTGAAAAAAGTTTTGTGTTCGGAGAAAAATTACTTTGAACGCAAAACTTGTTTTATGGAAGAACATTATTTAAACGAAGAGGAATTAAAAGCCATCAAACTTGAAATGGGAGCACTTGAGCAACAAAAGGGCGCGCTGATACAGCGTATATTAAACCATTTCAATACCCGAAGGGCAAAACGGGAGCGGATGATCAAGAACGGTTTCATCGAAGAAGATGGAAGTCCCTCCATGCGATGGGCCGATACCAGCCGTTGGCGGACGCTTGAGGAATATTGGAACCGGAATAGATGACTACAGATAGTTTTGTTAACCCAAATCGTTGAAAAATGGGAATTGGAAATTTTGCCATCGGGTACCATGGCTGTGATATGGATATCGCGGAATTGTTATTAAATGATCACAGGAAATTTTTCGTTAGTGACCGGGAACATGAGTGGTTGGGACATGGGATGTATTTCTGGGAAAACAATTTGAGACGTGGAATGGAGTGGGCAAATCTGAAGTTTGAGAGACAGCTTATCAGAAAGCCGGCTGTGATAGGGGCATTGCTCAATTTGAGGAATTGCTGCGATTTTTCAGATCAGCGATATTTAAACCTGATCAGATCGTATCATGGGAATATGAAGGAAGACCGGGCGATACGAGGACGGGATATGCCTGTCAATTTCGCACCAAAAGGTACTTTGCCAAAAGATATTGTTGCCAGGAACCTTGATTGTGCTGCGATCGAGCATATGCATGAGGAAATGGAATGGCTGAGCCGATTTGGCACCCCGGATAATTTCGGCTGCGAAACGAAGCCATTCGATTCAGTAAGGGGTTTGTTTATTGAGGGGCAACCGGTTTTTGACGGGTCCGGGATTTATAGTAAATCCCACATCCAGATTTGTATCCGCAATCCTGAATGCATCGTGGGGTTTTTCAAGCCGCGGGCGGATGGTTTCGATGATTTGCCCGGATTGGAAGTGCGGGATGACGGTGTGTTGCTTCGTGCTTTCTGAAAATAAAACCCCGGAGCCCTAAAGCCTCCGGGGTCAATAACGAACCTCACTTATCGAAAAAAAAAAACTAAATGATCTTCACCAGGTAATAATTCTTCTTCCCCTTTTGGAAAAGAATGCTATTGGCGTTCAGCAGCGACGATCCGTCGATCTTCAGGTCGATTGCGGTCAGCTTTGAGCCGTTCATGCTCACTCCTCCGCCCTGAATCGTTTTGCGCGCTTCGCCTTTGCTGGGGAACACGCCAGCTTCCGCGAGGAAAGTAACCACATCTTTTCCTGCTTCCAACACGGCTGCGGGCATTTCAAACTTTACTACACCAGTAAACACCTGCATCAGCTCTTCTTCAGAAAGCTCGCGTAACGAATCGATGGAAGTGTTGAAGAGCTTATCAGTCGTTTTAACAGCGTTCAGGTATTCTTCTTCGCCATGTATGAAGCTCGTCACTTCCTGCGCGAGTTTCTTTTGCAGCACGCGTTTGCTCGCGTCCCGCCGGTGTTCGGCGATCAGGTCGTTGATGGTAGCTTCTTCAAGGAAGGTGAAGATCCTGATGTAATTTTCCGCATCGTCATCATCGGAACGCAGCCAGAACTGGTAAAATTCGTACGGACTGGTCTTTGCCGCATCGAGCCAGATATTCCCGCTTTCGGATTTGCCGAATTTGGTACCGTCTTTCTTTTTGATCAGCGGACAGGTGAAGGCGTATCCCTCGCCGCCGCCCATACGGCGGACGAGTTCCGTTCCGGTAACGATATTGCCCCACTGGTCGGAGCCACCCATCTGCATCTTGCAGTTCTTCGTCTTATATAAATGATAGAAGTCGTACCCCTGGATCATCTGGTAGGAAAACTCCGTGAACGACATGCCGCTGTCGCCTTCGAGGCGTTTCTTTACGGAATCTTTCGCCATCATGTAATTGACGGTGATGTGTTTGCCTACGTCGCGGATGAAGCTGAGGAACGAAATGTCTTTGAACCAGTCGTAGTTGTTCACCATTTCCGCATAATTGGGTTTCGACGGGTCGAAGTCCAGGTATTTCTCCAGCTGGGCTTTGATGCTGCTCAGGTTGTGCTGCAATGTGTCCAGGTCGAGCATTTTGCGTTCTTCGGCTTTGAAGGAAGGGTCGCCCACCATGCCGGTGGCGCCGCCTACGAGTGCGAGCGGCTTGTGGCCGGCGCGCTGCAGGTGTTTGAGCAGCATGATGGGAACGAGGTTGCCCACATGCAGCGAGTCCGCCGTCGGGTCAAATCCCACGTAGGCGGTCGTCATTTCCTTTTCCAGCTGTTCTTCCGTGCCTGGCTTGATATCCTGTATCATACCGCGCCAGCGCAATTCCGATATTAGATTCATGAAATGGTGAAAAATTTTTGCAAAGTTACGTTTATATCGACGAATAATCGCCCTTTTTATCACATCCGGGGCCGCCAGGGGAGTTCTTCCACCTGCAACTGATGCCCTACATAACGCGCCAGCATAAACAGGTAATCGCTCAGCCGGTTGATGTATTGCAGCACGAGCGGCTCTACCGGCTGTCCTTCGTCCATCAGTGCCACGCACAGCCTTTCGGCCCGCCGGCAAACGCACCGGGCAATGTGGCAATGCGATACGGCTACGTGGCCGCCCGGCAGGATGAAATGTTTCATTTCCGGCAGGATCGCGTCCATTTTGTCCATCGCGTCTTCCAGCATTTTAACGTCTTCGTCGTGGAGGTCGGGCCGTTTCATTTTGGATTCCTTCTCCGGATCAGTGGCCAGGGAGGCGCCGATGGTGAACAGCCGGTCCTGCGATTCGCGGAGCATGGCGCGCACGCCGGGGTCGGTCATATGGTCGTTGACGAGGCCGATCCAGGAGTTCAGTTCGTCTACGGTGCCGTAAGTTTCGATGCGGAGATGCCCTTTGGAGACTTTGGTGCCCCCGATGAGGGAGGTTTTGCCTTTGTCGCCCGTTTTGGTATATATTCTGAAAGCCATAATGCAGGGTTTTGGGCGAATGTACTGAAAAAAGCGGCCCCGGTGGTTGACCGGGGCCGCTATCGATATCTTGAAGAAAAGCCGGGTTATCTGGCTACGGCTTCCCTTACGGGGTTCATTTTGTCGGATTCCACGAGGCCGTCGCGCAGGCGGATGATGCGGCGGGCGTGTTCGGCGATGTCTTCCTCGTGCGTAACCAGCACTACGGTGTTGCCGCCGGCGTGGATTTTCCCGAAAATGTCCATGATTTCTATGGAGGTTTTGGTGTCCAGGTTACCGGTGGGCTCGTCGGCCAGGATAAGCGAGGGGTCGTTTACCAGTGCCCGGGCGATGGCCACGCGTTGGCATTGGCCGCCGGAAAGCTCGTTGGGCTTGTGTTTATATCTTTCGCCCAGACCAACCTTTTCGAGCATGGCGCGGGCTTTGTCTTCCCGTTCCCGCTTGCTGATGCCGGCGTAAATGAGGGGAACGGCCACATTTTCGAGTGCGGTGAGCCGGGGCATGAGGTTGAACTGCTGAAATACGAACCCGATCTCCTGGTTCCGGATCCGGGCCAGTTCGTTATCCTCCATCCTGCTTACATCGTGCCCGCTGAGGATATAGCTGCCGGCGGTGGGTGTGTCCAGCGCGCCGAGGATGTTCATCAGGGTGGATTTGCCGGAACCGGAAGGGCCCATGAGGGCTACATATTCGTTGCGGCCAATGTCCAGGCTTACGCCTTTGAGGACAGGCAGCTCGTTTTTGCCGATGAAATAGCTTTTCCGGATGCCTTGCAGGTGGATAACGGATTGGGTCATATTATTTCTTGATTACTTTGGGAACGCTGAAATATTCGTCTGTGTGGACGGGTGCGTTGCGAAGCCCTTCTTCCCGGGTAATGGCCGGCAGCACAGCGTCTTCGCGGAAAACGTTGGCATCGCGGGTCATGTGCAGCAGTGGTTTCACATCTGTCGTGTCCAGTTCGTTCAGTTTCTCCACAAAGGTGATCATCCGCTGGAGGTCCTGCCGGATGGTTTCCCCTTCTTCCTGGCCGATTTCCAGTCTTGCCAGCGTAGCCAGCTGCCGGATCAGGGCGTCATTCACTTCCATGTGTTTAAATTAACGATTTAAAGCTAATAAAATCTATTCATATAACCGATAAATGTGATCGGTCGTACAAAAATAGGGATTATTGGGCGGGATGTGGATGTATCCTTTCCCAAAAGCCTTGTTAAAATTTCTTATTTTGCGGCCCGATATGGCTAAGGAAAAAGAAATCGTAGTGAGCGGCATCCGCTCTACAGGCATTTTGCACCTCGGGAACTATTTTGGTGCCATCCGTAATTACATCCGGATGCAGGAAGAATTCAACTGTTATTTTTTCGTGGCCGACTGGCACGCCCTCACCACGCATCCTGACCCTACCAGCCTGCGCGGCAACGTGTACCGGGTGCTCGCCGAGAACATCGCCTCCGGCCTCGATCCCGATAAAGTTACCTTGTACGTACAGAGCGATATTCCGGAGATCGCGGAACTTTACCTGTTGCTCAATATGATGGCGTATAAAGGAGAACTGGAAAGAGTGCCTACCTTCAAAGATAAAGTACGCCAGAACCCCAATAACGTGAACGCCGGGCTGCTGACGTACCCCGTCCTCATGTCTGCAGATATCCTTATCCACCGTGCTGTTAAAGTACCCGTCGGCAAAGATCAGGAGCAGCACCTCGAAATGAGCCGCAACTTTGCGCAGCGCTTCAACGAGCGCTATGGAGAGCTTTTCCCCGATCCGTACCCGTTCAATTACGGCGACGATCTCGTGCGCATCATGAGCCTCGATGGCAACGGTAAAATGAGCAAAAGCGAGAACGAGAATTCCACGCTGTACCTCAATGACAGCGATGATTCCATCCGCGCCAAAATCAAGAAGGCAAAGACGGACAGCGGCCCGCAAGCGCCCAATTCCGCCAAGCCCGATTATATCGAGAACCTCTTCACGCTGATGAAGCTGGTTTCTACACCCGACACCGTGCAGTTCTTCGAAGACGCCTTCAACGGTTGCAGCATCCGCTACGGCGATATGAAAAAGCAGCTGGGCGAGGATATGGTGAACTTCATCCGCCCGATCCGCGAGAAGGCCGAAGCGATCCAGCAAGACCATGCCTACCTGCACCGCATCATGCGCCAGGGGGCCGAGAAATCCCGCGAGTCCGCCGCCGCCACGCTGGCCGAGGCGCGCAAGCTCATGGGCCTCAATTTCTATTGATCTATTTTTCTATTTGAATCATACCCCCAATGCATGGCAAAAAATAAAATCAAGCATATCGCGGTAGCCGGCAATATCGGCGCCGGAAAAACCACCCTCACGGAAATGCTATCGAAGCATTACAAATGGGTGCCGCAGTTCGAGGACGTAGAGCATAATCCATATCTGACTGATTTTTATGACGATATGCCGCGCTGGTCGTTCAACCTGCAGGTATATTTTCTGCACAGTCGCCTCAAGCAACTGGTTGATATCCAGCATGGTAAAGATACCGTGATCCAGGACCGCACCATCTACGAAGATGCGCACATTTTTGCGCCCAACCTGTACGAGATGGGCTTGATGACGAAACGCGATTTCGATAACTACTTCAATTTCTTCGAGACGTTGAAATCGATGGTAAAGCCGCCGGATTTGCTGATTTATTTGCAGGCATCCGTGCCTACGCTGGTGGCGCAGATCCAGAAGCGCGGCCGTGAGTATGAGGAAAATATCCGGCTCGACTATCTGAAACGCCTCAACGAATATTACAACAGCTGGATCGAAAAATATAAGGATGGTCCGTTGCTGATCATCGACGTCGACAAAAATAAATTCCCGGAAAACGAGGAAGATCTCGGTGAAATTATTTCACGAGTAGACTCAGAGCTGTACGGGCTTTTCTAGGTTTTTGAAGCGATAATATCTATCTCCGTCAAACGGTAATCTCCGTTTTTCGGAGATATTTTTTTTGGAGCGAATGCAGCATGCCATTAGTTTTGGGATATTGTTTGAAGAACCCGTTTTTTTATGATCATTGTTTGTTCTTTGGCCCTGCAATGGGTGTTGCTGCAATTATTTCCTATCCCTCCGTTGCTGGAGGTTTTTGAGTCCTGGAACGAGCCGGGGCGGCTGGCTGCGCTTCGGCGGGTTTCGGCGGGCGTGTATTCCGAGAAAAGATTCATGATCGAAGGATGGAACGTACATGCGTTGGCGGTGGCTTTTCCTGCGGGTGGGGGCGTGGCGGGCGTGAAGGTGCTGCATGCAGGCATACGTCCGTATGCGGAAACGCAGGCCAGCCTGATGTATGGACTGCGTTTGGGAAAGTCGGTGATGGCCGCGGCAGGGTTCGGTTTGAACTCAGGGAAGGCAGCTGCGGAGTTGGGGACGGTCTGGGAAACGGGGCAGCGATGCAGGATTGGGATGCAATGCGGGATGGGGGCTTCCGGAGCGGAGTACGGCGGTGTTTCGGTGACGTTCGGCGCGCCGGGGCCGGTTGAGATCGAGCTGGCTGCTGGTAAGGCGGCAGGACAGGCAGTGTCTGGGCGGGCGCAGGTGCTTTACCGGCCGGTGGACCGGTTGCTGATCGTGGGCGGATATGCTGCCGGGCCATTGTTTCCCTATGTGGGCGTAGGTTGGATGGCCGGTTGGTGGAAGATGGGGGTAGTGGGGCGGTGGCATCCTTATCTGGGGATTTCGCCTGGAATCTTGATCGGTTGGAATGGAAAGCGCAGGGATTGACGGATGAGGAAGGGGAAGCGATATGCTTACTAAATTAACTGGAAGGTGATTGTTGACGGCAGCGTAATCTATCATGTGCTCCTGGCAAATCATGCTATCCAATTGGATCATCCGGAGGGAACTGTCGGACTATTGTGCCAGGGATATTTTCCGCGCAGCGCATGTATTGCACGGCAGTAGAACAGGCTGAGTTTTTAATTAGTTAACACATTTTGCATGTTTTGCAGTGTGATAAAAGGAAGCGCATATTAATTAGTCTGAAAGCAGGTCGTTGGCCTCAGAATAATGGATCATGCGTTTGAGTAATTGATGTGTTGCTATTTGGGAAAATCCAGATGGAAGAGGCGGGTTGTTGCGGGATGGACGCTGATCACAAGTTGTATGTTTTGTAGCTTGATAGAGGGATACGTGCGTTTGATTTTCTATATTAAAAGTTGACCTTAAAATAATTAATCATGGAATTGAATAAAAAGTCTTTCCGATTTGGAGTATCCAGATGGGGCACGTGAACTGTTGCAGCAATGCTGCATGTAAAAGCAAGTCAGGAAGTCTGAAAGCAAATTGTTGACCTCGGGAAAATGAATCATAGAATTGAATAAAAAGTCTTTCCGATTTGAAATATCCAGATGTGGCGCGTGGACTGTTGCGCGATGCTGTATCGATATGCAAGTCAGGTCGTCTGAAAGCAGATTGTTGACCTCGGAATAATGAATCATGGGTTTGAGTAATAAGTCTTTCCGATTTGGATATCCAGATGGGGGCACGTGAACTGTTGCAGCAATGCTGCATGTATATGGGAGTCAGGAAGTCTGAAAGCAGATTGTTGACCTCGGAAAAATGAATCATAGAATTGAATAAAAAGTCTTTCCGATTTGAAATATCCACATGTGGCGCGTGGATTGTTGCGCGATGCTGTATGGATATGCAAGTCAGGTCGTCTGAAAGCAAATTGTTGACCTCGGAAAAATGAATCATAGAATTGAATAAAAAGTCTTTCCGATTTGAAATATCCAGATGTGGCGCGTGGACTGTTGCGCGATGCTGTATGGATATGCAAGTCAGGTCGTCTGAAAGCAAAATGTTGACCTCGGAAAAATGAATCATAGAATTGAATAAAAAGTCTTTCCGATTTGAAATATCCAGATGTGGCGCGTGGACTGTTGCGCGATGCTGTATGGATATGCAAGTCAGGTCGTCTGAAAGCAAAATGTTGACCTCGGAATAATGAATCATGGGTTTGAGTAATAAGTCTTTCCGATTTGGAATATCCAGATGGGGCACGCGAACTATTGTGCAATGGATGTTCTTCGTGTACTGTATGTATTGCGGTACAATGCAAGGATTTGCCTGCCAGGAAGTGCCTCAGCATGTCGAAGAGTGGCAGGAACAACAAGCTGGATCGGCTCCTGAAGAAATGCGGGAGAACGATGAGCAGTGGACCTTGCTGCAGCGATACCTCCGCCGTCCGTTGAACCTGAACACAGCCACGGCAGAAGAATTGCAGGAGTTAGGGATTTTGCTGCCGGAGCAAATCTCCCAACTATTGGAGCACCGGAAAGTACTCGGCCCGCTCATCGCGATTTATGAATTGCAGGCGATAAAAGGGTTCGATATACCGACGATCCGGCGGTTGTTGCCATACGTCTCAGCAGGAGACGCCTTTGTTGAGCAGATCCCCTTCCGTAACTACTGGTCCGAAGGCAAACATTCCCTGCAATTACGTTATGCCAGAACCTGGGATGGGCCCGGCAGATCGCTGTTCCCTGCCACGGAAAAACCGCCGGCATATATTGGTGGCCCCGACAAACTGACCCTGCGGTACCGCTATTCAATGGGCCGCCACATGGGCTGGGGGCTCGTGCTGGAGAAAGACGCGGGTGAGTCCTGGTTGCGGAAAAGCGCTGTTCCATTGCCGGACCACGCCGGGTTTCATTGGGTGGTACGGCGCCCGGGGCTATTGAAGACGTTAGTATTGGGAGACTATACCATCAATATCGGGCAAGGGCTCATACAATGGCATGGGATGGCGCCTGGCAAAGGTTCCTCCGTCCTATACTTCAAAAGGGAAGGCGAATCTTTGCGACCGTATGCAGGTGTGGGGGAGTTTTATTTTTACCGGGGAGTCGCGTCAACATTGGCTTTCCGCAAGTCTGAAATCACCACCTGGCTATCTGCCCGCACCCTCGACGGCAGATTAAAACCTGCGGATGAAGATACCGCTGAAACGTCCGGTTCGATCCTTTCCGCAGGGTACCATCGAAACCTATCGGAACTGGAGGCCCGGGGGAATATCAAGCAATTTACGGCCGGCGCGATCTGGAAGCGGCGCTGGCGGGCGGGACATGTAGCCTTCAATGCCCAGGGCCTGCATTTCTCCGTTCCGCTGCAAAGGGGCGATGATGGGTACCGGTTGTTCCGCTTCCAGGGAGACCGCTTGCTGGAAGCCAGTATCGACCATGCGTTTAACTGGAGGAATGTTCATTTTTTCGGTGAAGCTGCGCGGGGCAGCACGGGCCATTGGGCTGTGACGCAAGGATGGCTGGCTGCTTTGTCATCCGCAGTGGATGCGGGCATGGTCTGGCGCACCGGGACTCCGGGGTTCGTGGGAATGTACGGTGCGCCGTTCGGGGCTACCGGTTTGGCGGGGAACGAAAAGGGCTGTTATGGCGCCCTGCAATGGCGGGTACATCCTGCATTAATAGCCGCCGGCTATGTGGATGTGTTTGGTTTTCAGTGGTTGCGCTACCGGGTAAGCGCTCCTTCCAAAGGAACGGATGCCCTGATTTCCCTGCAGTGGAATCCGTCGCGGCACGCTATGGTACAAGGCACCTACCGGTACACGGAGAAAATGCAGGATGTGGAATCGGAGGGCGCCATGGAGAAAGCTGTCATACGGCAGCGCGCGCACCAGGTGCAGTTGCGTTGTGAATTTCCATTGTCGCCGGTCTTGACCTGGCGGGCAAGGGCGCAATGCCAGTTGTTGGAGTCGTCCGGTACCTGGATCGCCATGCAGCAATGGAACTGGCGGTCGGGGAAATGGAAGGGGGGCTGGACTCATGCCTGGTACGACGGCGGCGCGGGATTGGGCATGTACCTCTCGGGGCTGGGGTTTCCGGGAGATGGGACGGTTGCGCGTTTCAGCGGTTCGGGTTGGTATTTCCGATGCCAGGCGCAACGCAACTTCGGCGATCGCTGGAGCGCATGGTGCAGTTGGCAGTACTCACGGAACAGGGCCCCCGTCCAGACTTTAGCGGAATGGCGGAAGGGAACGCTGATAGCGGGAAGGAGCACCGTTCAATTGCAGGTACAGTACGAATGGGGGCGGCATGAATAATTCCCAGCCCTTTCCTGGCATTTAGTTAAACGAAATCGACTTTCCCGCGTTATAATTTCAGACTTTCATCCAAAAAAACACTATGCGATTGCAGTTTTACATAGTATCTTGCATCGCTTGTTGAACAAGTAAAGCCTTACCTCTTTGATGATTTAGATTTTGATTGACACCAACTGATCATCAATCCGCCGGTTTCTTCGGAAACCGGCTTTTTTATGCCCAATCCCAAAAAACTTTGCTCTTTTTCAAACAAATTTGAGGGTATCATGAAAAGTTGGAGGAGGATTTGAAAGTCAACAACTTATCTAGTAATCGCCGCATATCCGTTGCAGTGAACCGTTAATAAGCCTTAACAAAGTTTTAACTTAAAATTTTTGCGGATTCAAAAAACTACCTATTTTGCGGGTGTCAACCAAAATCTAAATCATCTATGAAAAAGGCTCTACTTTTTCTCGCCACTGCCGTGGTGAGCAGTAGTCTGGCTTATGCTCAACAGCGCCAGATTACGGGGAAGGTCAGAGGAGACGATGGAGCTCCCATCCCCTTCGCCACCATCCAGATAAAAGGCACCACCACAGGCACCACCACCGACCAATCCGGCAACTTCCGGCTCAGCATCCCCGGAAACAACACGGTCCTCATCGTCCGTAGCCTGGGATACCTCAACAGGGAAATCCCCGCCGGCACCAACGCCACCTTCGATGTCGTCCTTCAAACCGACAACACGAACCTCGATGAAGTAGTGGTTACCGCCCTCAACATCAAACGCTCCCAGAAATCCGTCCCCTACGCCGTTCAGCAAGTGGACGCCGCCAGGCTCACCCAAACCCGGGAAACCAACATCAGCTCCACACTCGCCGGTAAAGTAGCAGGCGTCCAGATCCAGGGACAGTCGGGCGCCAAAATCGGCCAGGGTGCAGTTGTCCGCCTCCGCGGCGCAGGCTCCCTCTCGGATAAAAACCCACTCTTCGTCCTCGACGGAACGCCCGTCAGCCCAGACGATATCAACATGGACGATGTGGAAAACATCTCCGTCCTCAAAGGCCCCAACGCCACCGCGCTCTACGGCCAACGCGCAGACGCAGGGGTAGTTGTAGTCACATCCAAAAAAGGCCGCCTCAACCCCGGTATCGGGCTCCAACTCAACCAAACCACCACCTTCGATAAAGTCTACATCCTCCCCGACTATCAAAACGAATACGCAGGCGGCGGGGTCAGCAACCTCATGCGCTACAATTGGCAGGCAGGTCAGCCCGAAGAATGGAAAGCGATGGACGGAAAGTTCTATCACGATTATTCCGATGACGCCAGCTGGGGCCCCCGAATGGTAGGCCAGGAATATATCCCCTGGTACGCCTGGTATCCCGGCGCTAACTTCGGCAAAACCGCCAAGCTCGAAGCGCAGCCGGATAACGTCCGCGACTTTTACCGCACCGGCCTTTCGTTCAACAACAATGTCAACTTCGTAAAAGCTGGCGAAGGGTACAACGTCCGCGTATCTTTCACCAACCTGCAACGTGAAGGCGTTATCCCCAATTCCAGTCTCGACAAGAACTCGTTTTCCACCCAGGCCAGCTTCGACATGGGCAGCCACTTCACCGTGGGCGCCAACGTCTACTACGTGACCGAAAACCTGAAAGGTGAATTCAACGACGGCTATTCCAATAACTCGTCCGGCTCGTTCAACCAATGGTTCCACCGCGACCTGGATCTTGGCAAACTTAAAGAGCTCCGCGGCCTCAAATCCCCGCAGGGCGCCCTCGCCAGCTGGAACCACAATAACCCGGAACTCTACAGCGGCGCAAATCCGCTCAAATTCTACGGCGCCAACTACTGGTACAATTTCTTCTCCTACTTCGATAACATCGACAACTTCGCGAAACGTAACCGCGTTTTCGGTGACATCAACCTCACCTACAAACTAAATGATCACTTCAAAGTAGCCGCTTTCATCCGGAGAAATGAACTCAATGTTAACCGCGAAGAAAAAACACCGTATATCCTCGAAACCAGCGCCACCCAAACCGGCGTGAAACAAGGGTACTTCACCCGACAGGACTGGGTTAGGGAAGATAACTACGAAGGTCTGGCCACTTACACCAACCAGTTCTTCGACCGCTCGCTGAGCTTCGATTTCAACCTCGGCGGCAACATCCGCAAAAACGCTTCGTCGTTCATCAGCGCTTCCACCGTCAACGGCCTAACCGTTCCCGACCTGTTCACACTGTCGAACTCTAAAGACCCGATCACCTACAGCAACGATCGCTTCTACAAAACTGTGCGCAGCGCCTATGCCAGAACCACGCTCGGATGGAAAGACATCTTCTTCGTGGACGCATCTATCCGTAACGACATCAGCTCCGCGCTTCCGAAAGACAACAACTCATACTGGTATCCGTCCGTCGGCGGTAGCATCATGTTCAGCGAATACCTGAAAGAATCGCTTCCCTTCCTCTCGTTCGGTAAGCTCCGCGCGGGTTGGGCGCAGATCGGTTCCGACCTGGACCCTTACCAGCTGGAGCTGAACTACTCGCTGGAGCCGACGCAGTTCAACAAGAACTCCCCGATGTTCACCCGGAACACGCTGCCGAACAACGCGATCGAGCCATCGTTGTCGTCTTCGTTCGAAGCGGGTACCGACCTGAAGTTCCTGCAAAACCGCGTGGGCCTCAGCTTCACATACTATCGGGAAAATAAGAAAAACGAGATCCTGACGGTGAACGTATCCAACGCCAGCGGTTTCCTTTCCAAAGTGATCAACGCGGGCAGCCTGGTGCGTAATGGTATCGAGCTGCAGCTGGATGCAACGCCGGTTAAGACCGCCGACTTCAATTGGGAAACCACCGTCAATTTCTCCAAGAGCAAATCTGTCGTGAAAGAGCTCACGGAAGACGTGAAAACCTACACCCTGCCTAACTCCGACCGCGGAGGTGCTGCCGTTTCTTTTGGCGTGGCAACTGTAGTGCACGCGGAAGGTGAAGACTGGGGCCAGCTGCGCGGCAACGGTATCAAGCGCATCAACGGCCAGCCGGTGCTGAATGCAGATGGTACTTACGCCATGGAGCAAAACCTTTACTTCGGTTCCGTGCTGCCCGATTTCATGGGCGGATGGTTCAACCAGTTCACTTACAAGGACATTACGCTGACCGCTTCCCTCGATTTTCAGAAAGGCGGTAAATATTTTTCCCTGTCTGATTTCTGGGGATCATTCTCCGGGCTGTACGCCAAAACCGCTGTTCTCAACGATAAAGGAATTCCCGTTCGGGACCCGGTTGAAGACGGCGGCGGCGTGAACGTTTCCGGTGTTGATGCAGACGGCAAGCCCGTGAAGACTTACGTAGATGCGCAGACATACTGGCACCAGTTCCGTACGAACAGCAACATCGCAGACATGTCCATCTACGACGCTTCCTACGTGAAGCTGCGCGAAGTGAGCCTCGGATACAACCTGCCGGTGAAAAAATGGGCACCCAAGATTTTCACACAGGCCAACATCTCCGTGGTGGCCCGCAACGTGTGGCTGATCTATGCAGATGAAAAAGGATTCGATCCCTCCGAGCTGTCTGGCCGTTTCGGTGAAAACGGACAAATGCCCGGCGTTCGTTCCTTCGGTGTTAACCTGAAACTCGGTTTCTAAAAAATCAGATCATGAAAAGACATTTCAATAAAATTTCCATCAGCCTGCTGCTATCGATCCTGTTCACCGCTGAAAGCTGTAAAGATTTCGGTGACCTGAACAAATCTCCCAACGCGAGCGAATCGCCGGTTACGTCTGCGTTGCTGACAGGTGTGCAGGTTTATCTCGGAAGTGGCAATTCCATGAACGTCAATTACGCGTTCGACGTGCGTTTCCTCAACGAAGGCGCCATGTACGTGCAATACACTTCCCAGACCCAGTACCCCGACGAGTCCCAGTATTCGGTGACGGCCAGGGGATGGTCGCAGTACTTCGCCGGCCCGCTGGAAGATCTGCACAAGATCATTCAATACAATACCGACGCCGACAAGAAGAACGAACCGACCGTTACTTCCGGAGGGTCCAATGCGAACCAGCTGGCCGTTGCCCGCATCCTTAAAGCGTACTTTTTCGCGCAGGTGACCGATCTGTGGGGCGATGTGCCTTACAAGGAAGCCCTTTCCGGGATGGTGACGCCCAAATACGACACGCAAAAAGATATTTATACCGATCTTCTGAAAGAATTGAAGGAAGCGATCGGCCAGTTCGACGGCGGTGCTAACGTCAAAGGCGATATTCTTTTCGAGGGCGACCCCGCGAAATGGAAACGCTTCGCCAACTCGCTGCGCATGATCCTCGCACTGCGGCTGTCCAAACGCGATGGCGAGATCGGCAACCTCGGCAAGACCACTTTCGCAGAAACGCTGGCCAGCCCCGCCGGACTTATCGACCAGAACAGCGAAAACGCGATCATGCCCTGGCCCGGCGGTTCCTACAAGAACCCCTGGTACCAGATGTACGATGGCCGTACCGACTACGCTATCAGTGCAACGATGGCCGATACCCTGAAGAAATACGCCGACCCGCGGGCGTCGAAATACGGTGAGCCGCATAGTGGCGTCGTGAAAGGCGTGCCTTACGGCCTTACCCGCGAACTGCTCATTACGTGGACGGCCGCCAATCCGGATTTTTCCAAAATCGGCCCGGAAATTACAGCGGAAAATGCGCCCGATTACATCATCACCGCTGCCCAAATCCTGCTTTCCCGTGCAGAAGCGGCTTCCATGGGCTGGACGGCCGAAAACGCCCAAACACTTTACAACGAGGCTATTAAAGCTTCCTGGGAGCAATGGGGCGTGTTCGAACAAACAGCCTATGACAACTACATCGCCGATGCGAAAGTATCGTTCGCCGGCGGCGAAGTAATTCGCAAAATCGGCACCCAGAAATGGATCGCGCTGTACCCGAGCTCCTGGCAGGGTTGGGCGGAATGGCGCCGGATCGGCTGGCCCTTTATCAAGCCTACTCCGTATGCTGTTAACGTCAGCAAGAAAATCCCCCGCCGCTACGGCTATCCTACCAACGAAATTACCCTCAACAAGGCGAATTACGGCGAAGCCGCGGCGCGCATCTCCGGAGGCGACACCCACGATGGCCGCGTATGGTGGGACAAACAATAACTCATTTCATATATAAACGAATTAGCATGTTTACTATAAAGCATCTCAAAAATATCATGATCTCCGGCGGCGTAATGCTGCTTGCAGCAGCGTGCCAGAAGGATAGCGACGGACTCGGCGGCGCAGGGCAGACGCTGGTGCGCATACCGGGTTCCGATGATACGGTGATCGTTTTCGGGGTCGATTACAAGGCCACCGCCCAGGCGGTCAATATTCTCGAAATTAGCCGGGCGCCGCACAGCGCAGGCGTTTTGAACGGGGAAACCATCGTGAAAGTGAAGCCGGACCCGGCGCTCATCACCAAGATCAACAACAGCCGGCACGTGCACTTTGAAGCGCTGCCCGCCAACGCATGGAGCCTCGACGCGTCCGTGAAACAGGTTAACGGGCTCTACGAAGTTCGTTTTGGATCGGGGGAAATCGCGCAGTACATCAAGATAAACATTAATACCAGCCTGCTCGACCTCACCAAGTCGTATGCGATGCCTTTCGTCCTCACCGAAGCCGTGAACGGGGTTATCACAAAAGGCCCCAATACCGCACTGGTACAGGTGATCATTAAAAACCAGTGGGACGGGAAGTATGCGGCGAAAGGGACTTTCTACCACCCGGTAAACGGTCCGCGCGCCATCGACGAGGATAAAGACCTGGTGACCGCCGGCCCGAATTCGGTGATTTGCAACCTGGGCGACCTCGGTGCCAACGGTTACCAGATGGTGCTGACGATCAATGCGGATAATTCCGTGACCATCACGCCCGCCGGAGCCACGCCCAACGTGGACATGAACTATGGTGTGAATAAGTATGACCCTGCTACTAAGGCGTTTACGCTGAATTATGCCTATAATACGGCGGCTCCCCGCATCGTCCGGGAAACGATCACCCGCAAATAAGTCTTTGCTTTGTTAGTTCTATTTTAAAAACAGCCTCCAAATGCGGAGGCTGTTTTTTATTTTTGTGCTTTCTAATCCACATAATAATGGAAAATCAAGACGAGCAGCAACAGCTGAACATTGAACTGAGCGAGGAAGTAGCAGACGGAACGTATGCCAACCTGGCGATCATCACGCATTCTCCGTCAGAGTTTGTAGTGGATTTTATCAACGTAATGCCCGGTTTGCCGAAGGCCCGGGTGAAGTCAAGGATCATTTTGACGCCGCAGCATGCCAAGCGCCTTATGAAAGCACTGGCAGACAATGTAAAGAAATATGAATCCGCCCATGGTACGATCCAGGACCAGGAGCCGGTTTCCTTACCGATGAACTTCGGCGGTCCCACCGCCCAGGCATAACCGAACCACGAGAATGGAGCAAATTTTTTCGTACGGGCATTTGCGGGATTTCACCCGTGATGTTTTCCTGAAAATGGGCTGTTCTGCCGGACATGCCGATCTCGCAGCCACCGTTTTATTGTCGGCCGACCTTAGAGGGATTGATTCTCATGGGGTTGCGCGTTTAAGCGGGTACGTTCGCCTTTGGGAAGCGGGCCGCATCAACCCTACGCCCGATATCCGGATCGTTCATGAAACGCCTTCTACGGCGGTAGTGGACGGTGATGGAGGTCTCGGGCTGGTGGTGGCTCCTTTTGCCATGCAGGTAGCGATCGACAAAGCTAAGGTCGCAGGCACGGGATGGGTGAGCGTACGGCATTCCAACCACTTCGGGATAGCCGGCTACCATGCCATGATGGCGCTGGAACAGGATATGATCGGAATGGCGATGACGAACGCCAGCCCGCTGGTAGCACCTACCTTCGCTACCGAACGGATGTTGGGCACCAATCCGATCGCCGTGGCGATCCCGGCAGGGGAGCAACCGCCTTTCGTAGCCGATTTCGCCACCACCACGGCGGCGAACGGTAAGCTGGAGATCCTCCAGCGCAAGGAACAGGAAGCCCCCGAAGGCTGGGTGCAGGACAAAAACGGCAATCCCAGCACCAACCCGAACGAGCTCAAAAGCGGCGGCGCCCTGCTGCCCCTTGGCGGCGACCGCGAACATGGAAGCCATAAAGGCTATTGCCTGGGTGCGATCGTTGATATATTTTCGGCCGTGCTTTCCGGCGCCAACTACGGCCCATGGGCACCTCCGTTCGTCAGTTTCCTCCCGCTTCCCCCAGACCCCGTGGGCAAAGGGCTCGGGCATTTCTTCGGCGCCATGCGCACCGACGCATTCCGCCCGGCAGACGAATTCAAGGCGCACATGGACACCTGGATCAATCGCTTCCGCAGCGCGCAAACCGTTCCCGGCGAGGAAAAAGTCCTCATCCCTGGCGATCCCGAACGCGAAATGCAGGCCCACCGGCTCGAAGCCGGCATCCCAATACTCGCCCCCGTCGTCAAAGACCTCGGCGAAGTAGCATCGAAATTTAAAATCAATTTTTAAGTAATATATACCACAAACAAATGAAAGTCTTAAAATTTGGCGGAACCTCGGTTGGCAAACCGGAACGTATGCATTCCGTGGCGCAGTTGATCACAGCAGACGCTGATGCCAAAATCGTGGTACTGTCCGCTCTCTCCGGAACTACCAATGCACTTGTCGAAATCGGTAATTCGCTCGCCGAAGGAAAAAAGGCCGAAGCGAAACAGCTGATCGACAAACTGGAAAGCCACTATCGTTCCTTCTGCCTGGAACTGGTGAAGACCGATGCCGGACGGGACGCCGCCAAAGTCATCGTAGACGAACATTTCGAGTTTCTCAATATCATCCTCCGCATTTCCTTCAACGAAGCACTGAACAAAGACATCCTCGCCCAGGGCGAACTGCTGTCTACCAAACTGTTCGGCGCCTACCTGGCGGAAGCGGGCGTGAAATCCGTATTGCTGCCCGCACTCGAGTTCATGAGCATCGACGAGTTCGAAGAGCCCGAGATTCCGCGCATCAAAGTAAAACTCAACCAGCTCCTCGAACAGCATAAAGGCGAAACCACTTTCATCACGCAAGGCTATATCTGCCGCAACGCGCGCGGAGAAGTGGACAATCTGAAACGCGGCGGCAGCGATTATTCCGCTTCCCTCATCGGCGCTGCGATCCAGGCAAAGGAAGTTCAAATCTGGACGGACATCGACGGGATGCACAACAACGATCCCCGTGTCGTGAAAAAAACCTTCCCCATCGAGCAACTGTCGTTCGACGAAGCGGCCGAGCTGGCATATTTCGGTGCAAAAATCCTCCATCCCGCGTCTATCTGGCCCGCACAGCATTTCAACATTCCCGTGAAACTGCTGAACACCATGCAGCCCGAAGCCAAAGGCACCATCATCACCGAAATGCCCAACGGCAACGGCGTGAAAGCCATCGCTGCGAAAGACGGCATCATCGCCATCAAAATCAAATCCAGCCGCATGCTCCTCGCTTACGGCTTCCTCCGCAAAATCTTCGAGATCTTCGAGAAATACCGCACCCCGATCGATATGATCACCACTTCCGAAGTGGCCGTTTCCATTACGATCGACGATCAGCGCCATCTCGACCAGATCCTCAAGGAACTGCAACCCTTTGGTACCGTTGAGCTGGACCATCACCAGGCCATCGTTTCCATCGTGGGCAACGAAGTGGCGGCTACTCCGTCCATCCTCAAAAAACTGTTCGATTCCCTCAACGAAGTGCCCCTCCGCATGATTTCTTACGGCGGCAGCAGGCATAACATTTCCATCCTCGTAGGCGGTCAGCACAAGGAGAAAACACTCCAGCTGCTGAACAAAGGCCTGTTCGGGCTGGAATAGTTGACGGATGTTGATCGACGATACAGGCTGAAGCAGATGTTGCTTCAGCCTTTTTTATTGGGATGAGAGGCGGAAAGAGACAGGTTAAATGGTAGGGGCCGTGCGTTCCGGTAGCGCAACAGCCGGATTTGAATGGACGTCCGGCGGAATACTTTTTCTCCGGAACCCGGCATCAAAATGACGGGAAATGTTATTCGCCGAACATCCGCTTTCAGGAGCAGGTACGGGCGGATGATGCATCACGCGGAGCGCAATTGCACACCGGCGGTCCCGGTTTCCTTCGCTTTGCCTTCGAAGTAACCGATCTTCCGCATCCGGAAAACGTCCAGCGAATACACGCCGAATTCCTCGATCACCTTTCCTTCCAGGATATAGAACCCGCTTTTCTGGAACGGGTACCGCCGCAGGCTGTCGGGGAAATGCACCGTGTCCAGGAAATCGCCGTTACGGTCGAGGAAAGTGCCGAAGCACATGGGCTCCTGCTTCGATGTATACACATGTTTCAGCGTTACGAGGTTGCCGAGCATGGTTACATTTTGACCGAGATGATTTTCCAGTTCCGCCACGGGCGTGTATGCACGCTGATCGTGCTGCAGCACGTCGAAAGGAGAGGAGAGCGGGAATCCCAGCAATTCGATCTCGTCGAACGCATCTTCATGCTCGTGGTACGAAAGCGCCGGCAGCGCCCAGTTGCGCGAAGGTTCCTGGAAAAGCCCTGGCCGCGCGGGGTCGAGCGTTTCCTTGCGGAGTAATGCCGCACTTTTCCACAAGAGGTTTTTCTTCGTTTCTTTCGTGAAATGAAATGCTCCGATACGAACGAGGATTTCCAGTTGCGCGGCGCCCGGCTGCGTCCGGTTTACGAAATCCTCCATCCCTGCGAACCGCCCGTTCATCCGCCGCTCTTCCAGCACCGATTCCATCCAGGATTGTTCCAGCTTCTCCACATGGATGAACCCGACATGCACATCGTTCCCCTTGATATTGGTCAGGTAATCACTTTGATTGACGCAGGGCGGATGGATGCGGGCGCCCGTTTTCCGGAGCTCCCGGAAATACAGCTCGCGGTTGTAAAATCCGCCGAAATTGTTGATCACGGCCACCATGAACTCTGCCGGGAAATAAGTTTTGAGGTATAAGCTCTGGTAACTTTCCACCGCAAAACTGGCCGAATGTGCTTTGGAAAATGAAAAATTCGCAAAGCTCGCGATCTGCCGCCAGACTTCTTCGCTGACGGCCCTCGGCCGGCCGAGCTTTTCACAATTGTCGAAAAAAAGGTTTTTGATCTTTTCGAAATTCTGCTGGCCGCGGTACTTCCCTGCCATGGCGCGCCGCAAAGTATCCGCGTCTGCCAGGTCGAGATTGGCGTAGTGATGCGCTACCTTGATCACGTCTTCCTGGTAGACCATCACGCCGTAGGTCTCTCCCAGCAAGGTTTTCATGATGGGGTGAAGGTATTCCACTTCCTCCGGCCGGTGAAAATTCAATACATATTGCCGCATCATCCCGGCCTGCGCCACGCCCGGCCGGATAATGGAACTGGCTGCTACCAGCGTGATGTAATCGTCGCAACGCAACTTGCGCAGCAGTTGCCGCATAGCGGGCGATTCGATATAAAAACACCCGATCGTCTGCACATTTCGCAGCGCGTCCCGGACGCGCGTATCTTCCATAAAGGTTTTCACGTCGTGGATATCGATCTCCACACCCCGGTTTTCTTTGATAATATCCAGCGTATCACGGATATGGCCGAGGCCGCGTTGACTGAGGATATCGAACTTGTGCAGCCCGATCGCCTCGGCCAGGTGCATGTCCAGCTGCGCGGTGCTCAGTCCTTTCGGGGGCATATGCGTAGCGCAGTATTGATGGATGGGTGCTTCGCTGATCAGGACCCCGCCCGCATGTATGCTCAGATGGTTCGGGAAACGGTCGAGCATGCGGCCGTACCTGATAATGCGCAGGTGGGTACTGTCTTCCCCGAGCTTCACCTGGTATGGGTTTTCGAGGATTTTATCGATTTCGCCTTTCGGCAATCCGTATACTTTCCCCAATTCCCGCACAATGGCGTTCGTTTGGAAAGTAGCTACCGTTCCCAATAGTGCCGTGTGTTCCGAAGTATATTTCCTGAAGATGTAATCGAAGATCTCGTCGCGGTCGCGCCACGAAAAATCGATATCGAAATCCGGGGGCGATGTGCGGTGCGGATTAAGGAACCGCTCGAAATAAAGGTCCAGCGCGATGGGGTCTACATTCGTAATGCCCAGGCAATACGCAATGATGGAATTGGCGCCGCTTCCCCGGCCCACATGGAAAAAATCCCGGTGCCGCGCGTACCGCACAATGTCCCAGGTAATAAGGAAATACGCATTGAAATCCTGTTGGTCGACGATCAGGAGTTCTTTGTCGATCCGCTGCTTCGCCTCCGCATTCCCCATCCCGTACCGGTATTCCATCCCTTCGTAAGCAAGATCGCGGAGCAGCTGGCGGTCGCCGTCCCGGCTATGCGTAAACCGTTTTTTATTCAAATGCTGGCCGAACGTGAAGTGCAGCTGGCATTCCTCCATTACCCTGAGGGTGTTGCGGACGATGTGCGGGAATTCCTTGAAATGCTCCAGCAGCTGGAACGGCGGGATGAAACACTCGTCCGTTCCGGCTACTTCTTCCGGCGGCAACTGGCTGATCAGCAAGTTGTTGTCTACCGCCCGGAGCACGCGGTGCAACCGCTGGGATTCTTCATTTTGAAAGCTAAGGGGTTGGAGAATAACGAGCTTTCCGGCATGTTGACGGGTATCCGTACGGAAGAGCCGGTTCAGCTCCCGCGGACGGACCCCCATCAGTTCGTGTGCTGCCAGGGATGTCAGCGGAAACGCTCCCCAGGCATAGATGACGAAGGTGCTTGGCAGATATGGCGCGCGGTCCGGATAGGGTTCGCCGGTCTGCAAATGGCGCGATAAAAACCGGTTAATGGCCATCCATCCTTCCATGTCCTGCGCCAGTAAAATATACCGGAACGCCGTGCCGTTGCGGCATTCCAGTCCCAGGACGGGCTTGATGTCCTGCTGCATGCATTCCTGCACGAACATCCATGCATCGGTGGTGGCATTGATGTTCGTGAGCGCCAGCGATGTGATGCCGTGCGCTTTGGCCACGGATACGAGCTCGTCCGTACGGATCGTGCCGTACCGCAGGCTGAACCAGGATTTGCAATTCAGGTACATATCAGTGTCCGGGATATCGTCGTTTCATAATAAATGTTTCTTTCTGGAACGGTTGTAGCTGCTGCTCAAAATTGCCGCTGCTGCTACTGCCGCGCATCAGGTATTGCCATCCGAATTGCGATTTGATACTGTCGATCGCCTGGTACAGCGATATCATATCCGCCGTATCGTCGAAAAGACTGATCTGGTAATTCCCCGACACGAGGTTGCTGAACCGGATCCCTATAAGCCGTACCAACAACCGCCGGTCGTACAGCTTGGTGAACAGTTGTTTGACGTGGCCCAGCAGCACGTGATCGCTGGACGAATACGGTATGCTCAATTGTTTGGTCACCGTTTCGAAGTCCGAATACCGGATTTTGACCGTAACGCAGCCCGTGAGCCGGTTTTGCTGCCGGAGCTCGAACCCGATCTTCTCCGTCATCCGCACCAGTTCGCCGTGCATGAACCCCAGGTCGATCGTGTCTTGCGGGAACGTCGATTCCGTGGAGATGGATTTCTGTTCATGGAATGGCACTACGGGCGATTCATCGATCCCATTGGCCTTGTTCCACAGTGAAATGCCGTTTTTTCCCATCCACGCCTCCAGCAATCCTACCGGGATCTCGCTGAGCGTTTTTACCGTTTCCACCCCGCGCCGCCGCAATTGTGCCGCCGTTTCCTTGCCCACCATGGGGATTTTTTCGACGGGCATGGGCGCCAGGAAACCTTTTTCCTGTCCGAAGGGGATGGAAAGCTGTCCGTTGGGCTTGGCTTCGTTGGTCGCCACTTTCGACACCATTTTATTCGACGCCAGGCCCAGGGAAATGGGCAGGCGGGTTTTGTGCATGATCTGCTGGCGGAGCTCGGACGTCCATTTGAGGGAGCCGAAATATTTGTCCATCCCTGTCAGGTCCAGGTAAAATTCATCGATCGACGATTTTTCGTACAACGGTGCGGAGCCGGCGATGATATCGGTCACTTCCCGCGAAAAATGGCTGTATTCTTCAAAGTCCCCGCTGCGGACGATCGCGTGCGGACAAAGCCGCAAGGCCATTTTCATGGGCATGGCGGAGTGGATGCCGAACGTACGGGCTTCATAGCTGCAAGCCGCCACCACGGCGCGGTCGCTCTTACCGCCCACCAGCAGGGGCTTGCCTTTGAGGCTATGGTCCTTCAGGCATTCGACCGATACGAAAAAGCAGTCCAGGTCGAAATGCGCGATCGTTCGTTGGCCGTCTAACAACATAAAATCGTGTCTTTGCATCCAAAAATACTAAAAAAATTAGTATTACTAATGTTGTTGGCAAAGAAAAAAGAAAAATAAACCAAAGGCATCCGGCGTTTGTTTAAATAGATGTACTAATCCATTTCGTTATGAAACACACGGATTATGTCAAAGAGTTCCTGCTGCTGGCACTGTTGTTAGGGCCGATGGTTTACCTGGCACTGATCTGGAACCAGCTTCCCGCCAGCATACCCACCAATTTCAATATAAATGGCGAGGCCGATGGTGTGGTGAGAAAAAGCGAGTTTTTGCTCCTGATGATTTTCCTCTTTTTTACGAACGGGCTGCTGTACGCGCTGTTCCGTTATATTCCGAAGCGGGAGACGTGGGACGAGACGCCCGCCGAGTTCAAGGCGTATATGGGTGAATATTACCGCATCCGGTTCCGGATACATATATATCTGGCGGTGTTTACGGCGATCGTGATCTTCCTCATTTCGCGCGGCAAGGAGATTTTCGTGGAAAAATGGGTGTTTGTGGGGGTTGGATTGCTGATTGCGGCGCTGGGCGTCTTTTTGCGGCACCTGAAACCGAATTATTTCGTGGGGGTGCGCACGCCGTGGACGCTGGCGAGCGATGCGATCTGGACGGAAACGCACCATATGGCGGGGCGTTTGTGGCTGTACGCGGGGATCGTGATCATGGTGGCGGGAATGTTCCTGCCGGTGATCAGCGGGGTGTTCCTGTTTATTTTCGCGGCAATGGCGCTGGCGGCGCTGCCTTACATTTATTCTTACCGGCTGTTTTATAAAACCCAGGGCTGAATCGTCGAACGCACGGAGCTCATGGCAAGCGACCTCCGGGCAAAAAAAAGTAAGAACGGGAAAACCTGTTCTTACTTTTTTTTATGGTATATAAACCATTAGCGGAGGGAAGGGAGGAGTGCTCTGCCGATCAGTTCGCGGCCGGGCCAGGGAATGAGGGCGAGGAGGAGCACGAGGGCGATGCTGAAGAAGATGAGGGCGGTCTTCTGTTTTTTGGCATCGGAATCTGCTTTTTTGATCTTGGAGCGGCCGATGTGGACCATGGCGATGGCCACGATGGCGAGAAGGGTGTGCTCTACGGTGAAGAAGCGGAGCACTTTATCGCCCATAGCGGCGCCCATATTGCCGAAAGCGGATTTAGTGAGGGAGCTGGTGAACATGAGCACGAGGCCGATGAGCAGCTGGATGTCCAGGAAGATCATGAAGAAGAGGCCTGCCTTGGCATCGCCTGCGCCGTAGGGCTTTTTACCGGCAACACCGGCGATGGCGCGAATAACGGCGAGGGCGCCGAAAATCACGATGAGCCAGCGCACGTACGAGTGAATGTCTAACAAAGCGTTCATATTGTTTGAGTTTGTCCGGGGCAAAAATAAGCGTTGAGTCACAGATAAATTTTTTTATTACAAAAAATATTTGCTAATTTTGTTAGCATTGTTGTACTAAATAATTTAGGGATGTCTACTGTTTGCCGAAATCTTAAATACCTGCGCAAGCAAAAGGGCTGGACGCAGCAGGAATTCGCGGACCGTCTCAACATCAAGCGTTCGTTATTGGGGGCATATGAGGAAGAGCGGGCGGAGCCGCGGACGGAAGTGTTGGAGCAGGTGAGCGATATGTTTCGTGTATCGATCGACGATCTGTTGCGGCGCGATCTGAGTTCCCAGAAGGAAACTTTCCTGGAGCGCAGGCGCCAGCAGAAGTTGGGTGGTACCAGCCGTCAGAATGTGGTGTTCGTTCCGGTAAAAGCGGCCGCGGGTTACCTGGCGGGCTTTAACGATGAGGAGTTCATCGAGGAGTTGAATACGTTTACGTTGCCCATGTTGGGTGCGGGCCAGTACCGTGCGTTCGAGATCGCGGGCGATTCGATGTTGCCGACGCCTTCGGGGTCGGTAGTGGTTTGCCACAAAGTGGATGGTTGGGAAGATATCCGTAATAACGAGGCGTATATCGTGGTGACGAACCGCGAGGGCATCGTATACAAGCGGGTGTTGAAGAGCAACCGTTCGAAAGCGAAGGTGACCCTGGCGTCCGACAACCCCATGTACGATCCGTATTCCGTGAATATGGACGAAGTATTGGAAATCTGGGCGGCGGATGCGGTGATCCAGAAAATGGGCCAGCAGCACAAAATGAGCGTGAACCACCTCGCCGGTATGGTAAACCAGTTGCAGGAGCAGGTGAGCATGCTGAAAAAGCAGATGAAGAATTGATTCGGCTTTGATCGAGGATGGGTGCAGCATTTCACCCTTTCTGGAAATGGATCGGCGTTAAATCTGTGCCCGTTCCGGGAAAGTAACATCATGCCTGGATGAGTAAGATTGCGTTCGCCCTAATCGGGGCAAAAATGTTCGTATTCGTCCCGGGAAAGAACTGTCTCGCCTGGATGGATAAGTTTGCGTTGGCACTTGATCGGTGCAAAAATGTTAGTGTTTGAACCGGGAAAGTAAAATCGGTGGAGGGATAAATTTGCGTTGGCCCTTGATTGGTGCAAATATGTTAGTGTTTGAATCGGGAAAGTAAAATCGCTGGATGGATAAATTGCGTTGGCCCTGTTAATAAGCCATGACGCACGTTGCCATTTCAGGCCCATGAAGTGATTTTATTCCCCAGAATCAGGGTTACAGCTGATTTGCAAATGCTTTGACATAGAAGAATGCCTTATGACATATGCAAGGGAATTCATCCTTGTGCAAACCCCATGTTAACCATTGACAATGCCGGAGGTTCCTCCGGCATTTTTTGATGGATGGAATTGGCTGGGGGCCGTAGTTGTTGGGATTATTGCGGGGGATCTTTTCGAGATCACCCGCTTATCTGGAAAAACGTACATTTAACTGTCTACAAAAAATTCAGGATCATGACAACCGAATGCGCAGCTACCATTTTCCATGTCAGCGAACTCGCGGCCGCCACCGTGTTTTACACCGAAACGCTGGGGTTTACCCTGGATTTTGAATTCGGCAGCGTAGTGGGGCTGCATCACGGAAATGTGTTCATTCATCTCTCCGGCCCTGCATCACATGGGAACAAAAAGGCGATAGGCGAAGGACATATCTACATCTTTTGCGACGAAGTGGACGATTATTTCACGGAGATCGCAGCGAAAGGAGCCGATGCTTTCATCCCGCCGGCTGACAGGCCCTATGGTGTCCGCGACTTTGCCGTCAAAGACCCGGACGGAAATATCCTCGCTTTCGGAAAAAGTATCGTTCCCGAGAACGAACCGGCCGTCAAACCTTGAAAATCCCATTTCCTCCGATCACGAAAACCGCTGCGACCTCCGCAGGCTCCAGGGAATACAATCCCGTGAATACGCTGAACGCCGGCAGGATCGCGCCCTCCGGCCCGAAATAAAAACAGGGCAGCCGTAGCCGCTGCCTGCCGTATCCCACCATCCAGACCCCCGGGTGTATATGCCCCGAAACTGCATACGTTTCCCCGTTATCTGGCAGCCTGTCCTTCGGATCGTGCACGAAATAAATTCCATCTACCTGCAGCGACTCCATCAAATCGATCCCTAATGAAGCATAGACCCCCGGGTCCATAATATCATGGTTACCCGTCACCAGCTCGAACCGGATGTGTGGAAACTGGTTTCGCCAAATACGGAAATACTGCACTTCATTATTTGCCGAACTGTGGAACATATCGCCCACTACGATCAACCGCTCGGGATTGTATTTCGTGATCAGCTGCTGCAAACGGTAAAGATCTTCCTGCACGATGTTCGCCGGCACACCAATGCCCGCTTTCCGGAAATGCGCCGCCTTTCCCACATGCAGGTCTGCCACGATCAGCGCCCGCTCTTCTTCCCAATACAATGCTTTTCCGGCGGAAAGCCGCCAGTGTCCGCCCTTGAACTCGTACCGAATGTCTTCCAATTTTCGTTTATTTTATCTGGACCGTTGCCAGGATTTTTTATTTTCCATTCACCCGTTTCGCCAGCATGAATGCCTTATATATGTAGCTGTTTTATGGCGGTTTGCGCAAACCTCATAGCAGCTTCCTCAGGCAGCATCCCCTATTGCCAGAGTGTCATTTTTTTAATGCGGTCCTCCAGTTTTTCGCTTGTCAGCTCCTCACGAAGGCTATCCACCTTGATGGGGAAGCAGAAAGGCGTCAGTCGCTGAGGAAACGTGATCACGATGTTGCCGTTCCGTATCCGTTCCAGGGTTTCCCGCAAGCGGGCCTCTTCCATCTGGTAGAAAAACGCTTCGTTGTAGGCTTGCCGAACGAGGATATTCTGCGCATCATAATCTTCGAAAACCTTGAACAGCAAGGAGGCGGACGATTGCAAATGCCGGTTGGCTTTTGATTTTCCGGGATACCCCTGGAACACGAGCCCGGCGATCACCGAAATGTCGCGGAACTTGCGGCGCGCCATTTCGGTGGCATTCACGCTGCTTTGTAAATCTACCGTAAGATTGTCGGCGGAGAAAAGCTCGTCCGCATTACTGTCGTCGACAGGTATCGGCTGGTCGCTCAGCAGTTCGAAACCATAGTCGTTCATCGCGATGGAAAAAGTGATGGGATGCCGCTGGCTGATCCGCCAGGCCAGCAACATGGCCATCACTTCATGGACCAGCCGCCCTTCGAACGGATACACGAAAAGATGGTATCCGTCTTCCGTCTGGATTTGTTCCATAAGCAGCTCATTCTCGCGCGGAATGTGCGAAAGTAACTGCTGAAGTTCGAACAAGGGCTGAAGTATCGTGATTTCGGGCTCGTGTGCCTGGCCCGACATGGCTTCGTGGAATTTCCGGCGGAGCATTTTGCCCAAATTGGCGGAAAGTGGCATCCGGCCCCCGTTCCAGCTGGGGACGATGCTTTTTTTCGATTTCGATTTGCGTACCAGGACCGTCATGTCTTTGATCATGACGAACTCCAGGTTATGTCCGCTCAGCCGGAAGCTATCGCCGGGAGTGAGCCGCGAAATGAAATATTCTTCGATGACGCCGACATAACCGCCCGCGAGGTAGCGGACTTTCAACATGGCGTCGCTCACGATGGTGCCGATGTGCAGGCGATGGCGCATAGCCTGTTGCTTGCTTGTGCAGTAGTAGCGATCACCAACGAGGTGGAGTTTATGGTATTCGTCGTAGACCTGGAGTGCTTCGCCGCCGGATACGAGGAACGACAGGCTCCAGTTCCATTCCTCTTCCGTCATGTCCCGGAAGCAGAATGTGGATAACACCTCGTTTTTGATCTCATCCGGGTTGAATCCCTCCGACACGCCGAGGGTCATGAGGTATTGCAGCAGCACATCGTAGGCCAGCACGACCGGCATCCGGCTTTCGATGAGATTTTGCGCCATGGCGTCTTTCAACGCAGCCGCCTCCACCAGCTCGAGGGAGTGGGTAGGGAGGAACCAGATCCGGCTGACGGCATCGGGCCGGTGGCCGCTTCGGCCGGCGCGTTGCAGGAATCGCGCCACGCCTTTCGGACTGCCGACCTGGATGACGGTGTCTACCGGGCGGAAGTCTACCCCGAGGTCGAGGCTGGAGGTGCATACCACCAGTTTGAGGATCCCTGTGTGTAGGGCTTCTTCCACCCAGATGCGAAGCTCTGCGTCGATTGAGCCATGGTGCAGCGCGATGGCGCCTGCCAGCTCAGGGCATTCCTTGAGGATTTGGTGGTACCATATTTCCGACTGTCCGCGGGTATTGGTGAAAAGCAGTGTGGTATTGCTTTCCATGATGACGGGGATCACTTTGTGGAGGAGCCGCAGTCCCATATGCCCGGCCCAGGGGTATTTTTCGATCTCGTCGGGCAATATGGATTCCACTTCGATGGCCTTGCGCACGTCTGCCCGAACGATAACCCGTTCGCCGGGGAGGTTGCCGAGCAGTACGTCCAGCGCCTCGTCGAGGTTGCCGATAGTCGCGGAAATGCCCCAGATGCGGAGATCGGGGCGGAGGCCGCGGAGCCGGCTGATGCCGAGCTCGGTCATCACGCCGCGCTTACTGCCCAGGAGCTCATGCCATTCGTCGGCCACGATGGTTTCGAGATATTCGAACCGCTTGGGATATTCTTTCTGGGCGATGAGGATGTGGAGGGATTCCGGCGTGATAATGAGCACTTCGGGCATGTTGCGCTTCTGTTTTTCCCGGACGCTGAGGGGCGTATCGCCACTTCGGATCCCTACGGCCCAGGGTACGCCGAGCTCCCGGAGGGCTTCTTCCATGGCACGGCCAATGTCTTTGGCCAGCGCCCGCAAGGGGGTGATCCACATGAGGCGGAGGCCATTGCCGGTGCGGGACCGGTAATCTTCCGGATGCTCATTGATCCAGCGGATAACGGTGCCGAGGAATAAGGAAAAAGTCTTGCCGAAGCCCGTGGGGGCATTTACCAGGCCGGAGCGGCCCTGGAGGTAATGTTCCCATGCTTCTTCCTGGAAGGCGAAAGGCGCCAGTCCTTTCGCTCCCAGCCACTGTTCGATCGCTTGCCAGCCGGGTGTTTGTTTCATCAGACAATGAAATTAGGAAAAATTCCCGCATGGCCTACCTTTGCCGTATGCGCGATTTCTTTCGTTTACACGAACACGGTACAACTGTCAGGCAGGAACTGCTGGCGGGTTTGACTACTTTTTCGACCATGGCGTATATCCTGGCCGTCAACCCCATGATCCTGTCTAAAACCGGGATGGATTTCAACGCACTCATCACCGCCACCGCCCTCGCCGCCGCCATCGGCACGCTGGTAATGGGGCTGTATGCGCGGTTACCGGTGGGGCTTGCGCCGGGTATGGGGCTCAATGCCTTCTTCGCCTACACCATTGTACTGGGAATGGGCTACAGTTGGCAATTTGCGCTAACGGCCGTTTTCCTGGAAGGCATCATTTTCATTTTCCTGTCGCTCTTTCACATCCGGGAAGCGATCATCAATACGATCCCCGAGAACCTCAAGCACGCAATATCTGTGGGGATTGGACTATTGATCGCGCTGATCGGGATGGCCAATGCCGGAATCATCGAAACGGGCATGCGGCATGTGGGAGATGGCAAGCTGGACGGGGTCATCCTGAAAATGGGGCACATTACGAGCGCGGGGCCACTCATTGCCTTATTGGGGCTGATCGTCAGTGCCGTATTAATGTACAAAAAAGTCAATGCGGCGTTGTTGCTGGGTATCCTCATCGCCACACTGGCCGGTATCCCGCTGGGTTTGACCATCTGGCCGGAACACGGCATCATGAGCTTGCCGCCGAGTATTTCACCGATCGCCTTCCAGCTGGAATTCGACAAGATTTTTTCGATGGATATGGTCGTTATCTTGTTTACTTTGTTGATGGTCAATCTGTTCGATACGGTGGGAACACTCATTGGCCTCTGCAGCAAAGCGGGGTTGCTCGACAGCCGGGGCCGCATCCCCCGGGCCAAACAAGCCCTGTTCGCCGATGCGGTGGGTACCACAGCGGGTGCGTTATTGGGGACCAGCGTCGTTACGGCGTATGTGGAAAGCGCCAGTGGCATCGCTTCGGGCGGGAGAACGGGATTAACGGCCGTGACGGTTGCCGGTATGTTCCTCCTGGCGCTGTTTTTCGCTCCGCTTTTCGCCATGATCCCCGCCGCGGCCACTGCACCTGCGCTCATCATCGTAGGGATGCTGATGATGGGGGCGGTCGTAAAAATCAATTTCGATGACGTGACGGAAGCGATCCCCGCGTTCCTGGCCATTGTCATGATGCCATATACCTACAGCATTGCGGAAGGGATCGTTTTTGGCATGCTGTCTTATGTTTTGCTGAAGGTCTTCACCGGAAAATACCGCGAGATCAGCCCGGTAATGTATGTGCTTTCGGTGCTGTTCGTGCTGAGTTTTATGTTACAGTAATTATCAATAAGTTCAGCGATAAAAAATGTGGTTAAACGTTCAGCCGGCATTGGCTATGTAGTACTGTTGGTGCTGGTTTTATGTAGCATAATCGACAAAAAGTTCCGTGATAAAATTGTCGTTGATCGTTCAACCGTCATTTACTATTCGTTTTCGGGACGCTGTCATATGTATTGCTGAAGGTCTTCACCGGAAAATACCGTGAAATCAGCCCGGTAATGTATGCGCTTTCGGTGCTGTTCGTGCTGATTTTATGTTACAATAATTTTCAATAAGTTCAGCGATAAAAAATGTGGGTTAATCGTGCAGCCGGCATTTGCTATTGTAGTACTGTTGGTGCTGGGTAGTATGTAGCAATAAGCTGACAAAAAGTTCCGTGATAAAATTGTCGTTGATCGTTCAACCGTCATTTACTATTCGTTTTGGGCATACTTATGTATTGCTGAAGGTCTTCACCGGAACATACGGCGAGATCAGCCCGGTAATGTATGTGCTTTCGGTGCTGTTCGTGCTGAGTTTTATGTTACAGTAATTGTCAATAAGTTCAGCGATAAAAAATGTGGGTTAATCGTTCCGCCGGCATTGGCTATTGTAGTACTGTTGGTGCTGGGTTTTATGTAGCATAATCGACAAAAAGTTCTGTGATAAAATTGTCGTTGATCGTACAACCGTCATTTACTATTCGTTTTGGCATGCAGTCCTATGTTTTGCTGAAGGTCTTTACTGGGAAGTACCGCGAGATTGTCCCGGTGATGCACGTACTTTCAGTGCTGTTTGTGCTGATTTTTATGCTGCAATAATTTTCAATAAATTCAGCGATAAAAAATGTGGTTTGAAAGTTCAACCGGCAATTAATATTCGTTTTCGGGATGCTGTCTTATGTTTTGCTAATGGTCTTAAACGGAAATGCCGCGAGATCAGCCCGGTAATTTATGTGCTTTCCGTGCTGTTCGAGCAGAGTTTTATGCTGCAGTAATTATCGAAAAGTTCATCGATAAAAAATGCCGGTTGATCGTTCAACCGGCATGTACTATTGTATGCATATGGAAAAATCAGGTGAAGAGGAGCCGGACACCTACAATGAGCAGGGCGCCAGCAAGGGCGATCATGATACCTTTGGGCTTCACTTTGCTGGAAAGCCCCGCACCCAGCTGCGCACCGATCACCACCCCGATCCCTATGGAAAGGGCTGTTTGCCAACCTTCCCAGAAACTGCCCTGGACCATGTGCACGATCGTTCCCGCCAAAGACATGATGGCGAGGATGAAGTGACTCGTAGCCGTGGCGATGTGGATAGGAAAATTCAATACGCTGATCAGTGCCGGAACATGGATGATGCCGCCGCCGATGCCCAGCAAGCTGCTGATGAAGCCCACGGCGAAACTGATCAGAATACCGTACCAGATATTAAACCGGTATTGATGATGCTCGCCGCTTCGCTCCGTGAGGTCGCGGTCTACACATTTTCCTTTAAGCGAACCCTGCGCATATGCCCCCCGGTTGGGTTTGGCGATCAGGAAGAGCGCGATCACGATCAGCAACCCTCCCAGGATCAGGTTAAATACATGCCGCGAAATAACACTCGTGGCCATGGCCCCGAGTATGGCACCCGGCAACGTTGCGATCGCGAAAATGGCCGCAGAACGGTAATCGATCCGCTTTTTACGGGCATACGCCACCGATCCGGAGGTCGCGTTCAGGCAAACCACCGCCAGCGAAATGCTCGTCAGTACGTCGGGCGCCATGTCCGGGTACATCAACAGCAATAAAGGCATGAGGATAAAGCCTCCCCCGGCCCCGATCAGGGTCCCGAAGGTTCCGATCCCAAATCCTATCAATACTAGCAACAATGCAGCCTGCAAGTCCATCTGGCGTTAAATGATTTTCACGTGTGAATATTGCATCCTTTGCGCATAACGGTAGAAAAGCCAATGGTCCGGCAATGGTAGGTACAATTGCGTTTTTTTAATGTTGGTCGTCGAATGATTGGTCCTTTTTTCCTTCCGTCTATTACGGTCCAGGGATGTTTTGGCGGCAGGGTGTTAACCCCCGCAAATCAAAGGTAGTACATCACTTCAACACATATTCTGTAGACTAAAAGGGTAATCTCAGGGGAGGTCAGGTCTGCGTCGCCAGAAGTTGTTTGAGGTCGTCCAGCGTATTGATCTCCGACACCGGCTTGTCTCTCCGCCAACGGTGGATCCGGGGGAAACGCAGCGCGATGCCGGATTTGTGCCGGTTGCTCGCCGCGATCCCTTCGAAAGCAATCTCGAACACCAGCTCGGGCTTCACCGTGCGGACAGGCCCGAACTTCTCCACCGCATGCCGTTTCACCCACGCGTCCACTTCCCCGATTTCCGCATCCGTCAACCCGGAATAAGCCTTCGCGAAAGGCACGAGCTGATCGCCGTTGCGAACGGCGAAAGTATAATCGGTATACAGGTTCGAACGGCGGCCATGGCCTTTCTGGGCATACACCATCACCGCATCCACCGTAAACGGATCGATCTTCCATTTCCACCAATCACCACGCCGCCGGCCCACCTGATACACCGATCCCGCGTTTTTCAGCATCACGCCCTCGCTGTTGTTGCCCCGGCTCTGTTCGCGAAGCACCGCCAGTTCCTCCCAATCCCCGTATCCGATCAACGGAGAAATCCTCAACGCCGGCCGGTCCACGGATTTCACCAGCGTTTCCAGCAACGCCCGGCGCTCGCGGAGCGGCAGCGGCCGGATGTCCTGTCCGTCCCATTCCATCAGATCATACGCCAGAAGCACCACCGGCGCGTCTTGCAGCTGCTTTTTCGTGAGATTCTTTCGACCGATGCGGGTTTGCAGGTTTTGAAAGGGCAGCGGGCGCTGTAGTACTACATCCCAGGCCAAAATTTCCCCGTCAACGACCGTTCCGTCGGGCAAATAATCGAGCAGACCGGCGATTTCGGGGAATTTGTCGGTGATCAGTTCTTCGCCCCTCGACCACAAAAATACCTGTCCGTTCCGGCGGATCAGCTGCCCGCGGATGCCGTCCCATTTCCATTCGGCCTGCCAGTCGGCCGGCGCCCCCAGGCCCGAGGGACTTCCTTCCAGCGCATGCGCCAGGAAGAAAGGATATGGCCGCGAATCGTCCGGGTTGCTGTGGCTGTCGTGCAACAGCTGTGGCAGCGTGGTTTCGCGGGGATCCCAATTCCCGCCGATCATATGGCTGACCACCGCGCCCTCCATACCGAATGCCTTCGCAATGGCATTGACGATCGTGCCCTGCGACACCCCGATCCTGAAACCGCCCGTGATCAGCTTGTTGAAAACGAATCTTTCGCCCGGCTGCAGCTGCTCCCAGGCGCTTCGGATGAATGCGGATTTCTCCGCTTCGGGCGCCTTTTCCAGCGAAATCAACGCCTCCATCCAGAAATGCAGCGGCATGGGGCCGTCCCGCTTTTCCGGCGGCGGCAACAGCAACGCGATGGTTTCGGCCAGGTCGCCCACGGTATGGTAGCATTCGTTGAACAACCATTCGGGAAGGCCCGCCGCTTCGCGGCACCACAGGCGCAACTGTGCGGAATTGACGGTGCGCCTGGGTTTCCGTCCGGTAAAAAGCGCAAGCACCCAGGCGGCATCGCGCTCGTCGGCCGTGGAGAAATAGCGGCTGAGCAGCTCCAGTTTTTCGTTCGTTTTGGTGCTGTGCGAAAGGTCTGATATGAGTTGGGAGAACTGGTGCATCAGGCGGTGGTTTCGGTTTCTTCTTCGCCGCCGAACGCCGTGCGCACGGCTTCCGCGGGTATGTCGTTTTCCTGGAGGTAGCGCGCCAGCACACTGCTGAACCCATGGGTGACGAACACTTTTTCCGCGCCGGTGTACCTGATCGTTTGCAGCAATCCGGGCCAATCGGCGTGGTCGGAAATCGCGAAACCCGCATCGGCGTTCATTCTCCGGGTGTTCCCGCGTACCTGCATCCATCCGCTGCAGACGCCGAGCGAATAGGGCGAGAATTTCTTCATCCACGCAGAATCTGCTGCGGATGGCGGTGCGATGATGAGCTGGTTTTTCATTTCGCTTTTGTTCGTTTCCGGGGTGATCAGTTCCACCGGCGGGAGGGGCCATCCGGCTGAAAGCAGCGTCTGCTGCGCGTTATAGATCGCTCCATGCACAAAGAACCGTTTTCCCGTATGTGCCAGATTGTATAGCAGCCGCTGCGCCTTTCCGAGGCTGTACGCCACCAGGATGCTTTGTTTTCCCGCAGCTTCGTTCTCCCGCATCCAGCCTTCGATATCGCTGAAAATCGCCGTCTGCGGCCGCCAGCGGTAGATGGGCAGGCCGAAAGTGCTTTCGGTGATGAACGTATGGCATTTCACGGGCTCGAACGCGCCGGAAATACCGTCGTTTTCCGTTTTATAATCGCCGCTGGCCACCCAGGCCTGCCCGTCCACCGTCACTTTCACCTGCGCCGAACCGATCATGTGGCCGGCGGGATGGAACGAAACTTCTGCGCCACCGATCCTCACCGTCTCGCCCCAACCCACGCCCTGCACGGAAATATCCTTTCCCAGCCGCAATTGCAGCAAAGGCACGGAATCGTTCGTACAGAGGTAATGCCGGCTGCCCAAACGGGCGTGGTCGGAGTGCGCGTGGGTGATCACGGCACGGTCTGCGGGCTTCCAGGGGTCGATGTAAAAACCGCCCGCTGGACAATAAATGCCGCCTTCGGTGAATGTGAGAACGGGTTGCATGGATACCTGAATCTACAACAAAAACCGGTCCGCCGGGTTGGGAGATCGGGGCATAAAAAAAGACCGGGGAAACCGGTCTTTTTCTGTAATCATTTATGTATCAATCAGTTGATAGCATTCATTTTGAAGTCTGCGCTATCGCCTTTCTGGATGATATAGATGTTCTTGTTTTCGAAGTAATCCGGCATTTCGGCGTTTTCCTGGAGGTAAACCGGTTGATAATTGAACGTTGTGAAGAGGCGGTTGCCCGGTTTGTTGAGGTCTTTGTTGAAATATACCCCATCCTGCGCGAGCGCCTTCACGAAATACCAGGTGGCCTCGAACCCTTTGAAAGCCATGTCCGACGGGCGGGATTTATACTTATGGCGGAACGCGTCTGTCAGGTATTTCGAGTACACATCGGTCTTATCGTTGTAGTAAGGCGAAGTGTAATACATCGTCATCCCCTCGAACTCGGGTTCCTTGAATTTCATCACGTCCCAGGTCGGCATGCCGAAAACATGCATGGGGTAAGTGGCGCGTTGGGCAGACAACTTGCGGAGGATGTTCTTGGCGCCGGCTTCGTCGAGCGCGGTCACGATGAGCACATTCGGCCGGTCGGCCAGCAGCAGTTGCGAGATCTGCGATTCTGAGGTGGCATCGCTCCAGATGAGCTCGCGGACGCGGGACTTTTTGTCGTAGTTCAACTTGTCGTACGCAGCCTTGATATTGTTGAAAATGCCAGCTTCGAAGGGCGTATTGCGGCGGACCACCACGATGTTTTTGTTGGCGAACCCTCTTTGCACGTAATCATGCACGGCTTCCACGTTGGAGCGAAGCGTGCTGTTGGTGATGAGGAAGAAGGGGTTGCCGGAAATGCCGCCATCGTTGGGATAGGTGGCGGAAACGAAGTTGATCTCCTTCTGTTTCGCGAAATCGCTGATCACTTTGATCTCGGGAGCGGAAACGGAGCCGATGATGAGGTCGGTATTATCGAGCCGGCGGCTGCGGATGAGGCTGGCCGCGTCGTTCGTCCGGGATTTGCTGTCGAATATCTGGACATTGAGTTTCACGCCGAGGCGGGAAAGGGAATCGAGCGCGAGTTGGGCGCCTTCGTAGAATTCGAGGCCGGCGAGCACGTAGCGGGGCATGGTGCGACCGGGGATTTCGAGGCTGTTGGCGAAAACGGAATCGAGGTACAGGGGCGCGAAGATGGCGACGTTATAGGCGTCTTTCTTCACTTCCTTTGCGAATGCGGGAACGTTGAAGGGCGCCCTGGCGGCGGGTTTCTCTTCAACCGGTTTTTTGGGCTCTTCCTTTTCCGGCTTGCTCAGTTCGGGAGGCGGGCCGTCCGTTTTCTGAGGCGCCTGGCGGAAGATGCTACAGGCGGAAAGCAGGAGGGCGAAAGACATGGTGAGGGCCAGTCTGCCCAGGTTGTTCGTTCGGTTCATGAGGCCAAATTTGCAAAAATCATTCCATGGATAAAAACAGTTACGAATTACAAATGAAAAAAAATGTTCATCCGTAATTCGTAACTGCTCATTCGTTGAAGGGAATTATTCCCATTCGATGGTAGCCGGCGGTTTGGAGCTGATGTCGTACACCACGCGGTTGATACCTTTTACCTTATTAATAATGTCGTTCGATACTTTGGCGAGGAACTCGTAGGGGAGGTGCGCCCAGTCTGCCGTCATCCCGTCGGTCGACGTAACGGCACGGAGGGCAACGGTGAACTCGTAAGTACGTTCGTCGCCCATTACGCCTACGCTTTGTACGGGGAGGAGGATGGTGCCTGCCTGCCATACCTGGTTATAAAGTTCCATTTCGCGGAGCAGTTCGATGTAGATGGCGTCTGCTTCCTGGAGCATGTGCACCTTTTCGGGGGTGATCTCTCCGAGGATGCGGATGGCCAGGCCGGGGCCGGGGAAGGGATGGCGGGCGAGGAAGATGTCGCTGATGCCGATTTCCTTGCCTACGCGGCGGACTTCGTCTTTAAAGAGGAAGCGGAGCGGTTCCACCAGGCCCATGTTCATCTTTTCCGGCAGGCCGCCCACGTTGTGGTGGGATTTGATGGTGGCCGACGGGCCGTTCACGGAAACCGACTCGATCACGTCGGGGTAAATGGTACCCTGACCGAGGAACTTAATGTCTTTCAACGCTTTAGATTCCTGTTGGAACACCTCGATGAAGAGGCGGCCGATGATCTTGCGCTTGGTTTCGGGATCGGAAACGCCTTTCAGCTCGCCGTAGAACAGCTCTTTCGCATCTACGCCTTTTACGTTGAGGCCCATGTGTTTATAAGAATCCAGCACGGTCTCGAACTCGTCTTTGCGCAGCAGCCCGTTGTCTACGAACACGCAATACAGGTTCTGCCCGATGGCTTTGTGGATCAGCTCGGCAGCCACGGTAGAGTCTACCCCGCCGCTGAGCGCCATTACCACTTTGCTGTCGCCCACTTGTGCCTTGATACGGGCTACGGTTTCCTGTACGAAAGCCGCCGGCGTCCAGTCCTGCTGCATACCGCAGATATGGACGAGGAAGTTGCGGATGATCTGTTTCCCTTCGATGGAGTGCGTCACTTCGGGGTGGAACTGCACGGCATGCACGGGGTATTTGGCGAGGGTGAGGCTTTTGAAGGCCGCCACCGGGATGTTGTCTGTATGCGCGATGGGGGTGAACACTTCGGGCAGGCGAACGATCGTGTCTGCATGGCTCATCCACACCTGGCTTTTCAGGTTTACGTCGTAGAAAAGGGGCTCTTCCTTGTTGGAATGTTCCAGGAACGCACGGCCGTATTCACGGGTGCTGCTCTTGGCCACCTCGCCGCCGAAAACCTTGGCCATCAGCTGGGCGCCGTAGCAAACCCCCAGCACGGGCACACGCGCCGCCATGGAGGCAATGTCTACCACAGGCGCCTGCGGGTCGTTCACGGAAAAAGGAGAGCCGGAAAGAATAATGCCTTTAATACTGTCTTCCCATTCAATGGGCTTGTTACATGGCTGTATTTCACAATAAGTATTCAGTTCCCGGATGCAACGTGCGATCAGCTGCGTATACTGGGACCCGAAATCGAGGATCAGGATCTTTTCTGTCATGGTGGTGCAAAGATAAAGGAATTTCGGACTTCGGATTTTGCTTTCCCGCAGATTCGCCCGAAATTGCCATAGTCCCGTATCTGGATATTTTATCGTATTTTTCGCCCAATACCCTGATTCTAAATCAACTGCTGTATGAAAACGCAATTCTCCCTGATGGCGATCCTCCTCGTCGCCCTGCCCTTCCTGTCGGCCTGCGACCAGGTCAGCGGCAGCGGCCGCGTAGCCACTGAAACCCGCAATGTCAAACCTTTTTCCCGCCTCGAAGTACAGGGAAGCATGGACGTTTATATCACCAAGGGCGCCGGCGGTTCGGCCACGCTCGAAGCCGAAGACAATATTCTCCCGCTCATCGAGTTAATAGAAGATGGGGATAAACTCAGGATAAAATTCAGGAATAACGTCAATATCCGTACACATAAAGATGTGAAAGTGGAACTCGCCACCGACCAACTGACCGATGTGGAACTGGCGGGATCGGGAGATATCAAGATCGGCAGCCACTTCACGGCCGACCGCCCCGTTCGCCTGAGCATTGCCGGCAGCGGCGACATGGAAGCGGCTTTCAGCGCTCCCGAGATCAGACTGAGCATCGCCGGTGCGGGAGACATCGACCTGAAGGGCGAAACCCGCGACATGAGCGTAGATATCGCCGGCAGCGGCAACTGCAACGCGTTCGACCTCATGTCCGAAACGGCGGAAGTGAACATCGCCGGCAGCGGAAACATCAAGCTGCACGCCAGCCGGACGCTCAAGGCTTCCATCCTCGGCTCGGGCGATATATATTATAAAGGAGAGCCTTCCATGAACGTGAACAAAATGGGCTCCGGAGGCGTCCACAAGCAGTAACAAATTGAAAAACTTTTGTATGTTTGCTGTTTTTTTAGGAACATACGACCGCCGTATATGAGTCAACTTCCGAAGATATTAGTGGTGTACTACACCCAAACGGGCCAGCTGAAGAGAATCATTGATCATGTGTTAGCGCCATTGCAGGGCAAGGCCGAGATACAGTTCGAGGAGATCGCGCCGGTGAAGGATTTTCCATTCCCCTGGCCCAAACAGCGTTTTTTCGATACCATGCCGGAAACGGTGTTGGGCAAACCCCAGCCCATCCAACCCCTGAAAATTAACCCGGACGAGCATTTCGACCTGGTGTTGCTGGCATACCAGCCCTGGTTCCTTTCTCCCTCACAGCCCATCGCCGCTTTCCTGCAAAGCGAAGAAGGGAAGCGCCTCCTGAAAGGCAAGCCCGTAGTGACACTGCTCGGCTGCCGCAACATGTGGATCAACGCACAGGAGAAAGTAAAACGCTACCTGCACGCCGCCGGCGCCCAACTGGCCGGGCACATCGCGCTGGTAGACAAGCACCCGAACCTCGTATCGCTCATCACCATCCTCCGCTGGGCCACCAAGGGAAAGAAAGACGCATTCTTCATTTTCCCGCCCGCAGGCGTACAGGAAAAGGAAATCGTGGAATCGTCCCGCTTCGCGGCGCCCATCGGCAACGCGCTGGCCAGGAAGGAATTCGGCGACCTGCACCAACACCTCCTGGCGCTGAACAGCGTGGAGGTAGACCCGGGGCTCATCGTCCTCGAAATGCGCGGCGTAAAGCCGTTCCGGTTCTGGGCCAATTACATCAGCAAGGCCGGCGAACCGGGGAGCCCCGCCCGCCAGGGCCGCGTTACCATGTACCGCGTAATCCTCCTCGCCGCCATTCCCATCCTCAGCCCTTTCACCACCATTGCCAGTTGGCTACAGCTCACGATCGGCAGAAAGAAACTTAACGAGGACGTTACGTATTACAAAGGAATACAACTCCGCGAAAACTGAATAAATTCTATATTTACGGCCGCTTAATCAATTAACAACAACCCTGAAATGATTCCGGTACCCCGGTGCCGACTATTCAGATCGAGTAAAAAACGGACAATTCACTGCGATGAAAGAAGTATATATAACGAGGCTCTCCAAATTTTTGCCGAACGAGCCGGTAGCGAATGAAGAAATGGAAAGCATCCTCGGTATGGTGGATGGAAAACCTTCCCGGGCAAGGAACATCATCCTGGGAAACAACAAGATCAAAACGCGCTATTACGCGCAAAACAAAGACGGGCAAAGCACGCACACCAACGCGGAAATGACCGCCAGCGCCGTGGCCAGCCTGTTCGACGATAAATTTCCCATTACCCAAATGCAACTGCTGGCCTGCGGCACTACCAGCCCCGACCAGCTGCTGCCCAACCATGCAGCCATGGTGCACGGCATCCTCAAATGCCAGCCCGTGGAACTGATCGCCGCCACCGGCGCCTGCGCGGCCGGTATGCAGGCTTTCAAATACGCCTGGATGTCGGTAAAATGCGGCAACACGGCCAACGCCGTGAGCACCGGTTCCGAGAAATTCTCCGCCTGGCTGCTGTCCCGCAACTTTGAGCCGGAAACGGAAAACCTGAAGCACCTCACCGAAAATCCCATCATCGCTTTCGAAAAAGATTTTCTCCGCTGGATGCTGTCTGACGGCGCCAGCGCCGCCCTGTTCCAGGACAAGCCCAACGAAGAAGGGCTCAGCCTGCGGGTAGACTGGGTGGAGATCGCCTCGTACGCGCATGAGCTGGAAACCTGCATGTACGCAGGTGCCGTGAAGAATGAAGACGGCTCCACCAAAGGCTGGACAGACATGACGCCCGAAGAATGGGCTGCCAACAGCGTGTTCTCCTTTAAACAGGACACCCGTTTGCTCGGTAAGAACATCGTGCCTTCCGGCGCGCAGATGTGGAAAGACCTCGTCGAAAAATATAACATCGATATCGATAAGCTCACCTGGTTCCTGCCGCACCTCTCTTCCGAATTCTTCCGTTTCAAGATCGATGAAGAGATCGCGCGGCTGGGCGTGCACATCCCGCAGGAAAAATGGTTCACCAACCTGACCCGCGTGGGCAACGTAGGCACGGCTTCCCCGTATTTCATGCTGGAAGAACTGCTGAACCAGGGCATGCTGAAAAAAGGCGATACGATCGTGATGATGGTGCCCGAAAGCGCACGCTTCTCGTATGCCTACGCCGGCATCACCGTTGTCTAAGCCTTTTTAACGGCCGATAATGATCGAACTACCATGCAGCAGCCGCCGGAAAATCCGGTGCCTGCTGCATTTCAAATAATATCAGGGAGCTGATCCCTCATCAACGAAAAAACTGCACACCATGAAAAAAGATGAAGTTCCGCAGGACGGCGACAACCTGCATCACGGTACGTTCAAGCAACTTTTCTACGCAGTAGACCAGCAGGGCGATTACACGACGGCCACCAGCATCGGCTGGGAACCGGAGAACGTTGCGCTCAGCCAGGCCTGGGATGAAGTGGAACAGCGTGTGGCCGATACGAAATCGCAGGTGGAAGCGGGGATATTGAGCCCCGTCGCCTACTACATGGAACGTACCCTGCTCGACCTTCCGCTGCTGGCCCTCAAAGCCGGTAAATTCCAGTGGCAGGTGAAACGGCACATGAAACCCCAGGTATTCAAAGGCCTGTCAGGCAAGATGATCGACCGCTACGCGGATATTTTCGGCATCCCCGCCCAGGCCCTCCGCAGCGGCGAACTGCTTCCATTCAAGCGCCCAGCATAACGAACAGACATGACACAATTCAGCCACACGCAAACCGCCCACTGTGAAAGCGGCGTAATATCCAACCTCTTCGGTCATCACGGTCTCCAGATCAGCGAGCCCATGGCCTTCGGGATCGGGGCCGGCATCTTTTTCGGCCACCTGCCTTTCGTGAAAGTGAACGGCGTGCCAGGCACCACCTACCGCATCTGGCCCGGCGCCATCTTTTCCCGCGCCTGCAAACGGCTCGGCGTTACGATGGAATCCCGCAAGTTCAGCAACGTAGACAGCGCCATGAAAACCCTCGACCAACTGGTCGAAGACGGCGTGCCGGTCGGATTGCAGTCCAGCGTGTACTACCTTCCGTATTTCCCGGAATCGTACCGCTTCCATTTCAACGCGCACAACCTCGTGGTATATGGTAAAGACGGGGACGATTACCTCGTTTCCGACCCCATCATGGACACCGTTACCCGCATCGATACCGAAAACCTCATCCGCGCCCGTTTCGCCAAAGGGTTCCCCGCGCCGAAAGGCAAAATGTATTACCCCGTGAACGTGCCGCAGGAAGTGGATTTCCGCGAACCGGTGAAAGCCGGCATCGACCAGGCCTGCCATTATATGCTCAAGATCCCCGTGCCTATGTTCGGCGTGAAAGGCATCCGGTTCCTCGCCAAGCGGATGAAAGATTACCCCGCCAAAGTGGGCGACCGCAAAGCCGCGCTTTACCTCGGCAATGTGATCCGCATGCAGGAAGAGATCGGGACCGGCGGCGCAGGGTTCCGGTTCATGTATGCCGCCTTCCTCCAGGAAGCCGGTTCGCTGCTGGACAAGCCCGAGCTGAAAGACGTGGGCCGCGAGCTGACGCAGGTGGGCGACGCCTGGCGTAACTTTGCCGCCCATGCAGGCCGCGTCTGCAAAGCGCGCTCGGCCGACAACGTTTCTTACGGCGAACTGAGCAAAATGCTCCTGCAGATCGCCGATATGGAAGAAAAAGTATTCCGCCGCCTGTCTACCGTTAAACTCTGAGGAAAAGCGACATGAACAGCATTGCCGTGAAAGACCTGGAGAAAACCTACGCCGGAGCACTGATACCCAGTCTCCGCGGGCTTTCGTGCACCTTCGCCGAAGGAACGATCGCCGGGCTCCTCGGGCCCAACGGCGCCGGGAAGACCACGACGATCTCCATCCTCTGCGGACTGGTGGAAGCCACCGGCGGCAGCACGGAAATCTTCGGCATGCCACAGGTGCCTGCCAACCGCGAAGCCATCAAAAGGGTCATCGGTGTGGTGCCCCAGCGCATCGCCCTCTTTCCGCAACTGACGGCTTTCGAGAACCTCCGGTATTTCGGGAACCTCTACGGCTTCAGCGGCAAGCCCCTCCGCGAAAAAATCATGCAGCACCTCGAAGCTTTTGGGCTGGAAAAGGCCGCACATAAAGAAACCGGGAAATTTTCGGGCGGGATGAAACGGCGCGCCAACATCATCGCGTCGATCCTCCACGAGCCCAGGCTCCTCGTGCTCGACGAGCCCACCGCCGGCGTTGATGTGCAATCGCGCAGCATGATCCTGCAATTCCTGCGGGATTATAACGCGAAAGGCAACAGCGTCATCTACACCTCGCACCTGCTCGACGAAGCCGAACAGATCTGCGACGAGGTGGCCATTATCGACGAAGGGACATTGGTGGTGCAGGGCACGCCGAAAGACCTCGTTGGCCGCCACGGCCATTGCCGCAACCTGGAAGACGTGTTCCTCCACTATACCGGCCATGCCGTGCGGGATTAAACAAAAGCAATCATGTTAAGGATCATCGCCACGATACGGAAAGAATGGTTATTGCTGCGGCGCGACAAAGCCGGGCTGGCGCTGCTTTTTGCCATGCCGCTGGTGCTGATTACCGTGATGGCCCTCATCCAGGACGCGCCTTTCCGCGATTACCAGGAAGTGAAGTTCGATATTCTTGCGGTGGATAACGACCATGGCCGGCTTGGACGGTACATCCGCGAAGGCTTGCAGGAAAGCGGGCAATTCAACGTCGTCGATTCCATCAACGGCCAGCCGCTGTCGGAAGCGGCGGCGAAAAAAATGGTCGCCGAAGGCAGATACAAGATCAGCATCACCGTTCCCAAAGGCGCTACGGCGGAAATCGTCAGCAATGCCAACAAGATCGTGAACGATATTTCGAAGCGGATGGGCCTGCCGTCGCAATTGCCGGTAAAAGCCCTTTCCAACGACTCCCTCGCCGTACAGCTGTATTTCGACCCCGCGGCCAAGAAAGCCTTCAAAAGCGCCATCCACCAGGCGTTGGACAATTTTCTCACCCAGGTGGAGACCGATCTGCTGCTGGAGCGTATCCAGTTGCAGCTCCGCAGCCGCGACAGCCTTAGCCAGGACACTTTCCCAGCCATCCGCCTCAAAGCCGTGGCGCTCCGGGAAACGAGCCTGGGGGAGGGGAAGCAGATCGACGTCATTTCCAATTCCGTACAGCACAACGTGCCCGCCTGGAGCATTTTCGCCATGTTTTTCATCGTGATCCCCATCGCCGGGAATATGATCCGCGAGCGGGAAGACGGGAGCCTGGTAAGGATGAAGCTCATCCCCGGGAATTACTTGTCTGTGCTCACGGGGAAACTGCTGTTTTTCGTCGGCATATGTGTTGTGCAGTTTTACGGGATGATCATGGTGGGATTGTATTTACTGCCAATGCTGGGCCTTCCGAAGCTGCAGCTGGGTGTAGACCATGCGGCGGGATTCCTCGTGGCGGCGAGCATCGGCGTAACGGCCACGGCATATGGCATCCTCATCGGCACGATCTTCAAAACGCCCAACCAGGCGCTGAACTTCGGGGCGGTGAGCATCGTGATCCTCAGCGCCATCGGCGGCATCTGGATCCCGCTGGAGATCATGCCGGAATCGATGCAGCTGATAGGACGGTTGTCGCCCCTGAGCTGGGGGCTGGACGCCATCAATGATATTTACCTGCGCAACGGCCATATCCCGTTCGTGCTGCCCGATATCGCCAAGCTGCTGGGATGCGGCGGGGCCATGCTGGTAGCGGCGGCGGTGGTGGAGCAGCGCAGGATCGGATAAAGAACATTTTCTTAACAACGGTAAAACAATTAATTTTACCCCCCTGGAATACGCCGTGGGCGTAAAACCTACAACAACATGGAAGCATTAAAACTGAAACTCAAACAGCAGATCATCGAAGCCCTGAACCTGCAGGATACCAAACCGGAAGACATTGACGACAATGCCCCCCTGTTTGGTGAAGGCCTCGGGCTCGATAGCATCGATTCGCTGGAACTGATGGTGTTGCTGGAAAGGAACTACAAAATCAAAGTGGAAGACCCTCGCGAAGGCCGTAAAATCCTTCAGAGCGTTCAATCCATGGCAGAATTCATTATGAGCAAACAGGCGGCCTGATCCCGCATAGACCGTATGGCAGAACGTGTGCTGATAACAGGGATGGGTATGATCTCCGCCATCGGGAATAACGTGGAGGAGAATTTCCGCAGCCTCCGGGCGCAACGGAGCGGCATCGGCTATTCACAGTTCGTGGATACCATTTACCGTAACGTGCTTCCGGTGGGAGAAGTGAAGTGTTCGTCGGAAGAATTGGCGAAGATGGCCGGCCTCCCCGATACCACAGGCTTCACCCGCACCACGCTCCTCGGGCTCGTTGCCATGCAGGAAGCCCTGCGCTCCGCCGGCATCAGCAATGCCGCCGAAACCCCGACCGCCTTCATCAACGCATCCACCGTTGGCGGCATGTGCGACACCGAGAAAATCTATTTCGATATCCTCGACCCCCAAAAGGAAGGTACCTTCCTCCAGCTCATCGATACCCTCGATTGTGCGGACTGTACCCAGCGGATCGCCGATGAAACGGGTCTTACGGCCTATGTCACCACCATCAGTACCGCCTGCTCCTCGTCGGCCAACGCGCTCATGTACGGCGCGCGGCTCATCCGCGCGGGGCTTGTAGACAGGGCGGTGTGCGGCGGGACCGAAGCGCTCACGCGGTTTACCATCAATGGTTTCAATTCCCTCAAGAATATCGATAAAAGGCATTGCCTGCCGTTCGACAATGATCGTAACGGTCTGAACCTGGGCGAAGGCGCGGCGTATCTCGTGCTGGAATCGGAAAGTTTCGCACAGCGCCGCAAAGCCAGGCCCATGGCCGAACTGAGCGGGTGGTGCAATACCAACGAAGCCTTCCATCCCACCTCTCCCTCGCCCGAGGGCGACGGTGCCTACGAGGCCATGCGGAAAGCCCTGGCAATGGGCGGGCTTACGCCGGCAGACGTGCAGTACGTGAATGTGCACGGCACGGCTACGCTGAACAACGACGTGTCGGAAGGCCGGGCGCTGGAAAGGCTCTTCGGTGACGAGGTGCCGGCGTTCAGTTCCACTAAGCCCTTTACCGGCCATACCCTTGCGGCGGCCGGGGCCATCGAGGCGATCTATTCCGTGCTGGCGATCAACCGGCAGATGATCTGGCCGAACCTCAACTTTACGACGCGCATGGAAGAGCTGCGCATCTCGCCGGAAACGCGCCTGCTGGAAGAATCGCCTGTGAGGAACGTGGTGTCTAACTCCTTCGGGTTCGGCGGCAACAATGCATCACTCGTGATCAGTAAATATGGAAATTAAGTGCTACATACAGGCCAGTGCGGCGATTTCCCCGCAACAGAGCTTTTCGGGGGATTATACACCGCAGTTCCTCCCGCTCGAAGAGCGGAACCTCCTGCGCGCGCAGGAGCCGGGGTACGCGGGGTTCATTCCGCCCAACAGCCTGCGCCGTATGAGCCGGCTGCTCAAAATGGGGCTCACGGCGGCTTTGCAATGCCTGCGGAACGCCAACGCCCCCATACCCGGCGCCATCATCACGGGAACGGGCCGCGGCAGCCTGCAAGACACGGAGAAGTTCCTCCACGATATCCGCACTTACGAAGAAACCGCGCTCAATCCCACGCCGTTCATCCAGTCCACCTATAACTCCGTCAATGGCCTCATCGCCCTGCAACAGCAATGCACGGACTATAACAATACGTTCGTGCATAGGGGCTTCTCCTTCGAGCACGCCCTGCTCGACAGCCTTCTGCAGATCCAGGAGGGGAATGCGGAAAGCGTGCTGGCAGGAGGTTTCGACGAAATGACGGTGGAGCATTTCTTCATCAAAAGCCGCATCGGCTACTGGAAATCAGCGCTCACCCAGCCGATGGATATGCTGGCGTCCCAAACGCCGGGTACCATTGCCGGAGAAGGCGCCGTGTTTTTCCTCGTCGGCACGCAGCCTGCGCCGGTCGAAGTGAAAGGCATGCAGATGCTCTACAAACCTGCGCCTGAACAGGTGGTTTCCGCGCTCGCACAGTTCCTGCAAAAACAGGGTGTGAGAGCTGGAGACGTGGATTTGCTCGTCAGCGGCCGCAACGGCGATACGCGTTTCGATCATTTCTACGATGTTGTAGCAAACATACTTCCAGCTTCCGTTTCGAATATCTCCTTCAAACAATATTGCGGGGAATACGATACCGCGGGCGCCTTCGGCATGTGGACCGCCCAACAGGAGCTGATTTCCGGCCGTCACAAAACTGCGCTGGTGTATAACCATTTCTACGGAGAACAGCATACGTTCATCCTGTTGCAAAAGCATTGACCCTTCCTGATGTAAACACATTGAAAGCCGCATCGATCCTGCATCGCAGCGGCTTTTTTATTGCGGGGGAAATTGTTCCCAGGCGCCGGTTGGCTCCCATCTCAGGCTCGTTTCGCTTTCATGTACCAGGGAAGTCCGCTCCGAAGATCTTAGGAGCGGACTGAGAATTTCAATTTCGAAAGCTTTTCAAAATGCGCATTCAGGGATAATATACTCTGGGCATCTCCTTGTAATGCTTATCTAATACAGCATCAAGCAAACCTATTCGCGTTTCCAAGGCCTTAAATTTTTTACCTAATTCATCAAATTTCGATGCCATAGAACTGGAATTAGAAGTTAATGTTGATATTTTATTGTTCAGTTCACAAAGCAGGAAATTGCTCATCTGCATTTGTTCATTATACTTCGTGTCAATTGCTTGAATTGCTGCTAAAAGTGATGTCAAATTTTGATCTTTCATACTAATTCCATTTGTAAACGAATGCAGCGAATATAATTTCTCCAACAAGATCAAACTTTTTTGAACCTGATTTATGTTAAGTTGAAGGCGAATTTTTTGAAAGATATTTTTGAAAAGTGAAAAAGCCGCACCTAAATGAGGTACGGCTTTCGGTATCTATTTAAGTAGGTATCAACGAACCAGCCATTACAGGAAAGGAAACTAAATTTTGCCAAGCTTCATGCCTAGCCTCGATTCGATTTTTTCAAAATGTTCATTTGCGCGGCCAAGCCGGTTTAGTACTGATTTATAAATGCACTCAATACTTCCCATACGAAGATGCAACAAATCAATCCGGAAATTGATCTTTTTGAATTGCTCGCCGACTTCTTCGAATTGTTTTTCAACCTGGAGAACTAGTGCATCAATTCGTCCATCGAACCTGGACTCCAGTGCATCAATTCGCCCATCGAGCTTGGACCCCAGTGCATCAATTCGCCCATCGAACCTGGACTCCAGTGCATCAATTCTTCCATTGAATGTGGATTCCAGTGATTTTACGGCTTCGAGGACCATCTGGCTTTGTTGTACTTCCATCTTTTTTCTGTTTTAGTTATCAATGGAAGCAAGGTAAATTTTTTCGATACTGAAAAATTTTTCCGGCACTATTTTCAAAAAATTCTGGAAACGAAATTCTCACAACCCATCATTTCACCACCCTGAACACCGGGTACCGCATGAATCCCGGCTCGTTCCAGGGCGATTGGCGATACACGAAATTCAGCTGCGCGGAACCGCTTTTTGCGAACGTGGAATCCCCGGCACGGCGCTCTTCCAACGCCTTCTTCACTTCCGGGTGCGACCGTAAATATTCGCCTGCCGTGTCTTCAAACACATAAGACGAATACCCTTCCTTCTGTCCCAATATGGCGTCGAAAAAATTCCAGGCCAGGAAGGAATCCGCGCCCCCCGGTTCCAGCGTCTCCACCAAATACCGGTTGGCGGCTTGGTCCATGGGAATATACCAATCCCCCTTCCTGAACGCGATCCGCTGTCTCGACGTTTCCGTCTTCACCCCGAAATGCAGATAATGCTTTTCGTACGGTGACGTCACCGTTTTAAAATCCTTGATGGTATACGTCTCCACTTCGATCGTGGTGTCTCGCTGCAAACGGCGCATCTTCACCTGGTTCCCCTGCAGCAGCTCGATCACGGCCCACCATCCCTGCGGGATGAGATATGCTTCCGGCCGCGTCACGAAATTGCCGGGCTCAAAGTGATTGAAAATGCGGATCTGCTTTTCGTAGGGCTTCGATCTGTCGTAAAACAGGCGCGGTAAACCGGACACTTCGCTCGGTTTATATCCTGCCTCGAACCCTTTGAAGGTGTACCACTGCGGCGTATTCATATCGGGCTCCCAGCTCAGGGGGAACTTTTCCTGCGTTTTGACCGCGGCTTTCGTGGCGTCTCGGAGAGCCTTGATCCTGGCGCTGTTTTCCGACGTAAACCGGATGAAACACTCCATGAGGGCGTAAGTGGCCTCCACGCGCTGTTTGTAAGGTTTCAGCATATGCGTTTCGGGCACAAAACCGAAAGTATGGAACAGGGTCGTGTAGCCGCTGGAATAACGGGGCCCGTCGGCGAAGGCGGTCCACCCGCTGTCGGGCGTTGGCCCGAAATGGTTCACGTACGGCAGCAGATCGTACCCTTTTTCCTGCATCATTTTGTACAGCGCCGGTTCGAAGGTATCGTGGAGCCAGGCGCCCATGGGCCCGCCGAGTTTGCCGTGCTGGGTAGACAGTAATGTCATAATGTGCTGATAATCAGCCCCATTGCTGACGTGATTGTCTACGAATACGTCCGGATCGGTGAGATGGTAGATTTGGTGGAAAGTCCTGGCGTTACGGGAATCCGCTTTGATGAAATCCCGGTTGAGATCGAGGTTCTGGGCGTTTCCGCGGGAGCCGAAGGCGTCCGGGCCGTTCTGGTCTACCCGGTAAAATTCCGAGCGGTTGAGCGATCCGCCGATGTTATATAGCGGGATGATGGCGAGGGTCACGTTGGCGGGGAGCTTTTTTTTGCCCAGGCAGATGTCGCGCGCGAGCATCATGGTGGCGTCTATGCCATCGGGCTCGCCGGGATGGATGCCGTTGTTGATGAGGATGATGCGCCGGTTTTTGCGGTGCAGGCTCGCATAATCGAAGTCGCGGTCGGGGGACAGGGTAACCAGGTGCAGGGGGAACCCGGCGTCTGTAGACCCGATTTCGCGGATATGGAGCTGCGGGAACCGGCGGACGAGCATCTTCCAGTAATCGATGCATTCGGCGTAGGTGACGGTTTCCCGGGCGCCGGAGCGTTCATATTTTGTGGTAAGGTCTTGAGCCTGAGCGGTTTGGAACGATGCGGCCAAAAGGGCTGCCAGGGCGAGGGGGCGCCATTTGCGGTTTAGACTGTTGAAAATCAATGGTTAATGATTTGATTGTTAGGAAGGTGGTGTAAATATACGGCAATAGGGGGATTCCTTCAGGGGCGGGGTGGATATTTGAACAGGGGCGCGGGGAATACAGGAAATGAAAAAAGCCCTTCCCGTATTGCAGGGAAGAGCTGATTTATAAGTTTAACAGCCTGATAATTAAGCGAGCGCGTTTACCTTCAGGGTAAGCTTGCTTTTCAGGTTAGCTGCTTTGTTCTTGTGGATAACGTTGCGTTTAGCCAGCTTGTCAATCATTGACAGCACTTCCGGGAGGTTCTCGGTAGCGGCTGCCTTGTCGGTCAGCTTCTTCAGATCCCGCATGGCATTACGGGTAGTTTTCCCGTAGTAACGGTTACGTTCATTACGCGCTCTGCTCTGACGTACGTCTTTTTTCGTTGCTTTATGGTTTGCCATTGTATAAATTTCAAGTTTCGGACGGCAAAGGTATGTTTTATCTTTGGATAAACAAAAATAAAAACCGGGAATTCGGGATTTGGACAGACTTCCCCTTTCCTTTGTGCTGCAAAGATGTTAAAAAAAAGTGAAATCCGGGTCACGTTTTCCGCCCTGTAAATCCGGTAAAAAGCCCATAAAATCCCAAATCTTTAGCGATATTTGCAATCCCGTAACACTTTTTTCTTGTTATAGGTTAAAGCAGAATTAAAGACCAAGCTTAAATTCGTTGTAAATGAAGGACTTTTCGTTTGTCACCAACTCGCACCCGGCGTACATAGAATCGCTGTACAATGCGTACCGCGAGGATCCGGCCTCGGTAGACCCGGAATGGATCAAATTTTTTGAAGGATTCGACTTTGCGGTAAGCAACGTGAACGGGAAAGCGGGTGCGGCGGCAACCGGCACCACTGCGCTGGGAGTATCGAACGAACAGCTGACGAAGGAACTGGGCGTTTACCGCCTGATCCAGGCCTATCGCAAAAAAGGCCACCTCATCGCCAAAACCAATCCCATCCGCGAAAGAAAAGACCGGCAAGCCAATCTTGACCTCGCGCATTTCGGCCTCACCGACGCCGACCTCAAAACGGAGTTCTTCGCCGGCCAGATCGTTGGCCTCGGCAAAGCCCCCCTCGAAAAAATCGTTCAACATGTAAAAGAGATCTATGCCGGAAAAGTCGGCATCGAGTTCACCTATATCAACGATCTGAAAAAGATCGAATGGCTGCAGAAGGAAATGGAGACCACCCTCCGCAAACCCCTCGCGGCCGACCAGAAGAAGCGCGTGCTCACCAAACTGAACCAGGGCGTGATGTTCGAGCAGTTCCTGCACACCAAGTACATCGGCCAGAAACGCTTCTCCCTCGAAGGCGGTGAAACCACCATCCCCGCGCTCGACGCCATGATCAACACCGCCGCAGAATACGGCGTGAAAGAAGCCGTGATCGGCATGGCCCACCGCGGCCGCCTCAACGTGCTCGCCAACATCCTCGGCAAAACGTACGAACAGATCTTCTCCGAATTCGAAGGCACCGCCATCCCCGACACCACCATGGGCTCGGGCGACGTAAAATACCACCTCGGCTTCCGCGCCAGCATCCAGACGCCGGCCGGTAAGGAAGTGAACGTGCAGCTGACGCCCAACCCGTCTCACCTGGAAGTGGTAGACCCCGTTGTTGTCGGCTTCGCCCGCTCCAAAGCCGATGTCATCTATAACAGCGACTACGACCAGATCCTCCCCATCCTCCTCCACGGAGACGCGGCCATCGCAGGGCAGGGCGTGGTATACGAAGTGGCGCAGATGAGCAAGCTCCGCGGATATTACACCGGCGGCACCATGCACTTCGTCATCAATAACCAGATCGGCTTCACCACCGATTTCGAAGACGCCCGCTCGTCCGACTACTGCACCAGCGTAGCCTCCATCGTGCAGGCGCCCGTTTTTCACGTGAACGGCGACGATGTGGAAGCCACCGTGAAAGTAGCCGAGATCGCCACGCGCTACCGTCAGGAATTCAATTCCGACATTTATATTGATATGGTGTGCTACCGCAAGCACGGGCACAACGAGGGAGACGATCCCAAGTTCACCCAGCCCAAGCTGTACGAAGCCATCGAAAAACACCCCAATCCCCGCGAAATCTATTCCCGCGAGCTCATCGCCAACGGCGACGTAGACGCGGCCATCGCGCAGGAAATGGAAAAAGCTTTCTGGAAAGACCTGCAGGAGCGGCTCGATAATGTAAAGCAACACCCGCTTCCCTATAAGTACCAGGCCCCGGAGGTCTGGTGGCAGGAACTGCGGAAATCCACACCGGAAGATTTCGTCAAATCCCCCGACACCGCCATTTCCAAAGCCGACCTCGACAAACTGTTCGCAGACATTATGGCCATCCCCGAAGGGTTCAAAACGCTTCGCAAGGTGGACAAACTGCTCAAGGACAAACAGAAACTGTTCGCCGAACAGGGGCTGCTGGACTGGGCTTCGGGCGAATTGCTGGCTTACGCGAGCATCCTGCAATCCGGTAAGGACGTGCGCCTCAGCGGGCAAGACGTGAAGCGCGGCACTTTCTCGCACCGCCACGCCGTGCTCCGCAGCGAGGAAAACGACGAGGAATACAGCCGCCTGAGCCGTATCGGCGACAACCAGGGCAAGTTCCGCATCTATAATTCCCTGCTGAGCGAGTTCGCCGTGCTGGGCTTCGAATACGGATATTCCATCGCCACGCCTAATGCGCTGACCATTTGGGAAGCACAGTTCGGCGACTTCATGAACGGTGCGCAAACGCTCATCGATCAGTTCATCACTTCCGCCGAAACCAAATGGCAGAAGCAGAGCGGGCTGGTGATGCTCTTGCCGCATGGTTACGAAGGGCAGGGCCCCGAGCACTCGAGCGCCCGCCTGGAGCGTTTCCTGCAGCAATGCGCCGAATACAATATTTTCATTACCAACTGTACCACATCGGCCAGCTTCTTCCATGCCCTGCGCCGCCAGCTCGCGCTGCCGTTCCGCAAGCCGATGATCAACTTCTCGCCCAAAGCCAACCTGCGCCACGTCCGGAGCTACAGCCCCGTTACCGATTTCACGCAGGGCGGTTTTAAGGAGGTGCTGGACGATCCGTTCATCACCGAACCGGCGCGGGTGAAGAAAGTACTGCTTTGCACCGGCAAGATGTATTTCGACCTGAGCGAAAAGCAAATGAAGGAAGACCGGAAGGATGTGGCGGTAGTTCGCCTGGAGCAGCTGTACCCGCTGCCGATCGCGCAACTGGAGGCCATCCAGCAGAAGTACAAGGGCGCAACGTGGTTCTGGGTGCAGGAAGAGCCCCTGAACATGGGCGCCGCCGGATTCCTGCAGATGAACCTCAAACAGTTCAACTACGGCGTTATCTCCCGCAACCCCAGCGCCGCCACGGCAACGGGTTACGGCAAGGTCCACGCCCAGGAGCAACAGGAAATCATCGACACCGCATTCAACATTTAAGCATAAAGTAAAAGAAAAGGAAGCCGCGCTAACCGGAATCCCCTTAATTTTACCCATGAATTTTTAACGTTACATTTTACGGGAGGGTTATACACATGATTATCGAAGTTAAAATACCTCAGGTAGGAGAATCGATCAGCGAAGTTACCATCGCTAAATGGCTGAAGAAGAACGGCGAATTCGTACACCAGGACGACGTGCTCTGCGAGATGGAGTCCGAAAAAGCCACACTGGAACTGACCGCCGAAAAATCCGGCGTGCTGAAGATCGTGGCCGAAGAAGGTGCCACCATCAACATCGGTGACGTAGCCGCCACCATCGACACAGACGCTACGGAAGGCGTAACGCCGCAACCTGCCGCCCCGGCAGCAGCAGCGCCCGCCGCAGCCGCCCCTGCACCGGCGCCCGAAGCCGCCGCACCGGCCGCGCCCGCGTCCAACAAAGGCACGATCGATATCAAGGTCCCTACCGTTGGGGAGTCCATCAGTGAAGTAACCCTCATCAAATGGATCAAACAAACCGGCGATTATGTGGAAAGGGATGAAGTACTCTGCGAGCTGGAATCCGAAAAAGCCACCTTCGAGCTGAATGCCGAAGAAGCCGGTGTCCTCAAAACCATCGCGAAAGAAGGCGATACGCTGCTCATCGGCGACGTAGCCTGCCAGATCGATACATCCGCCGCCCGCCCGGCCGGCAAGGCTCCCGCGCCCCAGGCCGCCCCTGCAGCGCCGAAAGCCGCTCCCGCCGCGCAACAGGCCCCGGTCACTTCCATCCCCAACGATGTGAAAGCCAGTCCCGTTGCCGCCGCCGTGCTCGCCGACAAAAAAGTGGACCCCGCCAGCATCAAAGGCTCCGGCGCCCATGGCAAGATCATGAAAGACGACGTGTTCGCCGCCCTCCAGAACCCCGGCGTGGCCATCGGCCAGGAATTGTTCTCCCGCGCAGACCGCCGCGAGAAAATGAGCAACCTCCGCAAAACCGTTTCGCGCCGCCTCGTGGAAGCCAAAAACACCACGGCCATGCTCACCACGTTCAACGAGGTAGACATGACCAACATCATGGCGATCCGCTCCAAATACAAAGAAACCTTCAAAACCGCCCACGGTGTGAACCTCGGTTTCATGAGCTTCTTCACCAAAGCCGTTTGCTTCGCCCTGCAGGAATTCCCCGCGGTGAACGCTTACATCGATGGCGATGAGATCATTTACCACGACTATTGCGACGTTTCCATCGCCGTATCCGCCCCCAAAGGCCTCGTGGTACCGGTGATCCGCAACGCCGAAAGCCTCGGCATGGCAGACATCGAGAAGAAAGTGGTGGAACTCGCTACCAAAGCGCGCGACAGCAAACTGACCATGGACGAGATGACCGGCGGTACCTTCACCATCACCAACGGTGGTGTGTTCGGCTCCCTCATGAGCACGCCCATCATCAACATCCCGCAATCCGCCATCCTCGGCATGCACAAAATCCAGGAACGCCCCATGGCCGTTAACGGCCAGGTCGTGATCCGCCCCATGATGTACGTTGCCCTCAGCTATGACCACCGCATCATCGACGGCCGCGAATCCGTGAGCTTCCTCGTTCGCGTGAAAGACATGCTCGAAAATCCCGAACAGCTCCTGTTCGGCAAGGATCCCGTGAAAGCGCTGCTGAAAGTATAATTACCGTAATTGTATATCGAAAAAAGGGCGACCGCTATGGCCGCCCTTTTTATTTGGATCATTTCTTCCGTAGGAAATTGACCGCCGGAGGCCTGCCCGTCCACAGTTTCAGCGTATCCCCGGAAAATGTGTACGTGGCCGCATCTTCGGTGATAACGAACGTTTCCGGTTTAGTGAAATACATTTTACACGCCGGCCCATTATTGAATGCGGCCGAAAGCGCGTTCCCCGTCCTGCTGATCACGATGTTGGTATTCCCGCTTTCGCTCCTGAACTGCCCGGTATATTTCGCCATGAGGCTATCAGGTATCGACTGGAGGAGGGGATAGTTTTCCGCGATCTGGAAATCCTTCCAGCCATACACTTCCGCCACGGCCTTCGCGATTTCGTCCATGATGAGATAATTATTGCAATTGGTCATGATCACGAATCCGTTGCCGCCTTCCATCGTACCGTAATACATACTGGCAAATCCCCAGTTGCCGCCGTTGTGGTTGAACCAGCGATCGTTGAATTTAAGGAAGATGCCGAGACCGGAACTTTTGTCCAGGTACGGCGTGAGGCGTTTTTGCGTCATGGTCTGCGACAATACTTTCGCCGATTTCCCTTCTTTGGACAATTGTGTTTCGATGATGTATTTCGCCAGATCGGTAGGGTTGGTCCACAGGCCGGCGGCGCCCTGCTCGGGATACACATGGTATTTCCCTTTGACGGGCTTTCCGTCGCGCTCGTACGCCGTGGCTAAAAGCGCGGCCTTGTCTGCAGGCGGCGGCTGGTTGAAGAAGCTCTGCGTCATGCCCATGGGGTTGAGCACTTCGCGCTGGAGATATCGTTCGTAAGGCTCGCCGGTAACGGTTTGCAGGATCAGCTGGGTCACAACGGTACCGCCGCCCGAGTATTGCATTTTTTCACCGGGCGCGGCAAAAGGCTTGACTTCGCTCGTGTTGGCGGGTTTCTTGCCCAGGAGGACCTGTTCGGGCGTGGGCAATTTGTCCGTGGTTTCGTATCCCGGGAAACCGTGGATGGTAAGCCCCGCCGTGTGGCTCAGCAGGTGCGCCAGGGTAATGGTACCCTTATTGGGATCGGGATGCCAGGTTTTGAGATAAGTGTTGATATCCTCGTCCAGCTTGAGCTTACCGTCCTGCACCAATTTCAGGATCGCCACACCGTTGAGCGATTTACTGATAGAAGCGGCCTGGAAGAGGGTTTCGGTGGTGACGGGGCGTTTTTCTTCCTTGTCGGCATATCCATATCCCTTTGCCCATTCCACTTTGTAGTTTCTGATGACAGCGACGCTGACACCGGGGATTTCGAGGGCTTTGAGCCGGTCTTCGATATTGAACCGCAAGGGTTGCTGGCCTTCGAACGTAACCCAGGGGCTGAGGCTGTTTTCCACGCGGCGCTGGTTTTCCTGTGCGCTTTGTGCGAATGCGCCCAACGGCAGGAGACATAACAGGGTTTTGAGGAATTGCATGATGGGGGATTTTCCTTGAAATTACGGTTTTCATTACACGATCGGCCGCAGTTTGATCCGCTTGATAAGGTGAGGAAGGGAAGCGGGATGCCTGGGGCTTGTTCTGAGTGTACATCAAAAAGGGCGGCACAAACGGCCGCCCTTCCTATATTTCTGAGCATACGGATCAATCTTTCTGGCGGACGTGCCGGAATTCGCGCCCCCGGAACTTCAGGACCACGGCGTCTTTCTCCACCACGAACATGGCCGGCAATTCAGTGATGACAAAAGTGTTGGGCGAGGTAAAATAGATTTTGCAGGCCGGGCTTTGCTCGAACGTAATGACGAGCCCATCACCGGACGGCTGGATCTTCAGTTGTTGGTCGTTCATTTTATAAGTTCCAGGGCAGGAGGTTTTTACACTGTCTGAAGGCACGGCTGGTTGTAGGGTTTCATGCGGCATAAGGTCCGTCCAGCCATACACCTCCCCGATGCTGCGGACGATCTCGTCGATAATGAGCGAATTGTCGGAATTGGTCATGATCACGAGTCCGTTCCCGCCTTCCACGCTGCCATAGTAAGTGCAGGAAAAGCCTTCGTTATCGCCGGAGTGCGCGAACCACTTCTTTTCCGGCGTATAAAAAACGCCGAGCGCCCCTTCTTCATTGAGGTACGGCGTCAGGCGCTTTTGCGTCATGGCCTGCGATAATACTTTAGCCGATTTTCCTTCTTTCGACAATTGGGTTTCGATGATGAATCTGGACAGGTCGAGCGGGTTGGTCCACAAGCCAGCGGCGGCCTGTTCGGGGTAGATATGATATTTTCCCGGAACACGTTTGCGGTCGCGGTAATAGCCGCTGGACAATTGTTTCGCCTTTTCCGGGCCAGGCGGCTGGCGGTAGGTGCTGGATGTCATACCCATGGGGTCCAGCACTTCGCGCTGCATGAATTGGTCGTACGGTTCGCCGGTAACGGTGGTGAGGATGAGTTGGGAAACGGTGGTACCTCCGCCGGAATACTCGAGTTTCTCGCCAGGTGCGAACAGCGGCGTTACTTTTTGCGTGTTGGCGGGCGCTTTGCCCTGTAAAATCTGTTCCACCGTAGGCCGTGGCTGGCCGGCTTCATATCCGGGGAAACCGTGTACGCTGAGGCCGGCGGTGTGGCTCAGGAGGTGCGCCAGGGTGATCTTTCCGCGGCTGGTATCCGGGTGCCAGGTTTTCAGGTAAACGTTGATATCTTCGTCCAGGTCCACTTTCCCTTGCTGTACCAGTTTCAGCTGGCCGACGGCGTTCACGGATTTGCTGATGGAAGCGGCCTGGAAAAGGGTTTCGGTGGTGACGGGGCGATTTTCTTCCTTGTCGGCATATCCATATCCTTTCGCCCATTCCACTTTATAATTCCGGATTACGGCGATGCTTACGCCGACGATTTCGAGCGCCTTCAATCTTTCTTCGATGTTGAATCGCATGGGTGCCCGGCCTTCGAACCGTACCCAGGGCATGAGGTTGTTTTCTACCCGACGCTGGTTTTCCCGGGCGTTTTGCGCAAATGCGCCCAGGGGAAGCAGGAGGCAAAGCAGGGTTTTGAAAAGTTGCATGGAAGGGGATTTTTCCTAAAATTACGGTTTTCACTATACGAATGACGGCAGTGTGATCAACCGGAGAAGGGCGGTTTCGAAATGCGGCTTTCGCGGGATAGGTTTATCTTTGCGCCCATGACGCGATGGGAAAATTACCTCCGGTCGGCCGCAGCCGTGCTGGAAGAATACGATGGCAGCGTGCCGCTGCACCATTTTCTGAAGCAATTCTTCAAATCGAGGCCCCAAATGGGTAGCCGCGACCGTAAAACCGTCCAGCAGCTGGTTTACCGCTATTACCGCCTGGGCCGCTGGCAAACGGATATGCCGGTGGAAGACCGCCTCCTGCTGGCCACCTTCCTCTGTGAAACGGCCCCAGACGCCATGCTGGAATCCCTGCGCCCGGAATTCGCCAAACACATTTCGTCGCCATTGGCCGAAAAACTGGCCATCGCGCAGCTGGACTGGGACCCCGCCGCCGTATTCCCCTTCCAGGCTCACTTGTCGCCTTCCATAGAGGCAGATGCATTCACCCGATCCTTCTTCCAGCAACCCCGCCTCTTCATCCGCGCACGCCCCGGTAAAAAGAAAGCGATCATCAAACAGTTGGAACAGGCCGGCGTCGTATACGCGACCGTCGGGACAGACGCCATCGCCCTTCCCAACGGTACCAAAACCGAAGCTATCCTGCCGGAGAAAAGCTGGTACGAGATACAGGACCTCTCTTCCCAGGAAACCGGGCTGCGGTTCCATCCCAAAGCGAAAGAATATTGGTGGGACTGCTGTGCCGCCAGCGGGGGCAAATCCATCCTCCTGCACGATCAGGAGCCGGATATCCGCCTGCTGGTGAGCGACGTCCGTTCTTCAATCCTCGATAACCTCCGCAAACGCTTTGCTGAAGCGGGTATTCGGGATTATGCGTCGCGCACGCTCGATCTTACCAGTCCCGGGCTGGGCGGCCATTTGCCGCATACATCTTTCAACGGTATCATCCTCGATGCGCCGTGTACCGGTTCCGGTACCTGGGGCCGGTCTCCGGAGAACCTGTATTTTTTCGAAGCGGCGAAAATCGCGGAGTACGCTGCATTGCAGAAGAAGATCGCGAAGAACGTGTCGAAGTTCCTGGCGCCGGGTGGAACGCTTGTTTACATTACCTGTTCGGTGTTCCAGGAAGAGAACGAAGACGCGGCCGCTTTCCTGGCGCGGGATTGCGGGCTCCGGATCGTGGAAAGTACGGTGGTGGAAGGGTTCCGGCGGTTCGCGGATTCCATGTTCGTGACCGTGGCGCAACGGGACAAATGATAATAAAAAGGCCCCTCCGCTCGGAGGGGCCTCATATTTTACGGAAGTTTTTTCCTTATCTGCGGATGATACCGCCTCCCAGCACATCGTCCCCTTCATAGAAAACGGCGCTTTGTCCGGGCGCGATGCCTTTCACCTGTTCGTAGAAATGCACTTTGGTAAGGCCGTCCTCGCCCTGATAGAGGTTGGCGAGGGTGCCCTTGTCTTTATACCGCACCTTTACGACAGCTTCCATGCCTTCGGAAAGCTGGTCGTATTTCACGAGGTTGATGCCGCCCACATTCATTTCCGAACGGTTGAGCTCCACTTCGTCGCCCAGCACCACGGTATTGGTTTCGGGGATGATCTCGGTGACGAAGATGGGGCGTCCGAGGGCGATGTCGAGCCCTTTGCGCTGGCCGATGGTGTAGAAGGGATAGCCTTTGTGCTTGCCGACGATGGTGCCGTCTGCCAGCACGAAATTGCCGCCGTCTACCCGTTCTTCGAGCCCTTCCACCTTGCGTTTGAGGAACCCGCGGTAATCGTTGTCGGGCACGAAGCAGATTTCATAGCTTTCCGCTTTTTTGGCCAGTTCCGGGTACCCGAAATCGAATGCCATCTGGCGGATTTCCGTTTTACGGTAGCCGCCGAGGGGGAGGAGTGTGCGTTTGATCACGTCTTGCTCCAGGCCCCAGAGCACGTAGCTTTGGTCTTTGGTTTCGTCTACCCCCTTGCTGATGACGCCGCGGCCGTTTTCCTCGCGGATGCGGCCGTAGTGGCCGGTGGCGATGAAGGCGCAGTCCATGGCGTCTGCCCGTTTCATGAGGGCGCGCCATTTGATGTGGGTATTGCATAGCACGCAGGGGTTGGGGGTGCGGCCTGCGAGGTATTCGTCCACGAAATTATTGATGACGAAATCGCCGAATTCGTCGCGTATATCGAGTATGAAGTGCGGGAAGCCATGGTGCACGGCGGCGGCGCGGGCGTCGTTGAAAGAATCCAGGTTGCAGCAGCCGGTTTCCTTTTTGGAAGTTCCGGCGGAAGCGTAATCCCAGGTTTTCATGGTGATGCCCACTACTTCGTATCCCTGCTCATGGAGCATAAGGGCGGTCACGGTACTGTCGATCCCACCGCTCATGGCTACCAGCACTTTTCCATGCTTGCTCATTTTCCTAACGGTTTAGCGTGCAAAATTACTGAAAATCCCCGGAACGAGGGGGCCGGGCCTATAGATATCGCTGATAGCCCATAGGCGGAAGCCCGATGCCGCCGGATGGAAAAAATTCAATATCGAGGGATTTACAACGATTGATATCCCATTTTTGTCTAAATTCTTTAACTATTCGTCAAAAAAGTCACCGGCTAATTTTATATTTATCGGAAATTAGCCTGACATATTATAAAATTTGAATGCATGCTACCTCGTTTGAATAGGCCACACGTTATGAATCACCCCGAGTGGGGCATTACATCGGACCATTTTCAGTTACCGGAAAAAATATTGCAGTTCGGGACCGGCGTGCTGTTGCGCGGGCTGGTGGACTACCTCGTGGATAACGCCAACAAACAGGGCGTGTTCAACGGGCGCATCGCCATCGTGAAAAGCACCGACGGTGGAGACGCGGGAGCGTTCCACGCGCAGGATGGACTGTTTACCACCCACATCAAAGGCGTATCGCAGGGCAAGCCCATCGATCAATACCTCATCAACGCTTCTGTTAGCCGTGTATTGCAATCGAATGCAGATTGGGAGGCGGTGCTGGAGGCGGCATGTCAGCCTTCCATGGAGATCATCGTTTCGAATACGACGGAAGTGGGGATACAATATGTGGAAGAGAACGTGGGCGCCGGGGTGCCCGCGTCTTTCCCCGGCAAGCTGCTCGCCATCCTGTTCGAGCGCTACCGCAGGAAGCTCCCTGGCTTCGTCATCATCCCTACCGAACTGGTGGTGGATAACGGGGAACTGCTCCGTTCGATCGTCCTCAAACTGGCGGCATTCAACCAAATGCCGGAACAGTTCATCCAATGGATCAGCCAGGGCAACCGCTTTTGCAGTTCGCTGGTAGACCGTATCGTGCCCGGCCGCCCGAAAAACCTGGCCGATTGCTGGAAAGAAGCCGGATATGAAGATGAGCTCTGGATCGATTCGGAACCCTTCCTCCTCTGGGCCATCGAAGGAGACGCGGGCGTGGCGCAGAAACTGGCTTTTCACCAGACAGACGACCGCATGCTCATTGCCCCCAGCATTACCCCGTACCGCGAACAAAAGCTCCGCATCCTCAACGGCAGTCACACCGCCGCAGTGACCCTCGGCTACCTTTCCGGGCTGAACACCGTCTACGAGTGCATGCAAGACCCTCATATGCGGCGGTTCTTCGAAACCGTGGTGAAGGCCGAAATCCTCCCCACGCTCGAAAACCTCGGTCCCCAGGTGGCCACATTCGCCGCCGACGTGCTCGACCGGTTCGACAACCCGTCTATCGAGCACAAACTTATTTCCATCACTTTCCAGCAAAGCAGCAAAATGAACGCGCGGAACGTGCAGACCATGCTCCGCTACCGCGAAAGCAAAGGATTGCTGCCGGAAATGATGCTGCTCGGGTTCGCGTGCACCCTGCTTTTCCTGAAGCCCGCGCGCGAGCACGACGGTAAATTCCAGGGCCAGCGCGGCGATCAGTTCTACGATATCACCGACGAGAACGCCGCTATTTTCGCTGCCTACTGGAAATCGGTTGCGAAAATGGGGTATCCCGAAATATCCGCCATGGTGCGCGAAATTTGCGGGGACGACCGCCTCTGGCAAACCGATCTCAATCAACTGCCCGGCTTCGCCGATACCGTTACCGATCATTTGATCGGCATGATGCAGAACGGGGTAAAGGAATATATCATCCACCATTCCAAGGTTTTATAATCGCATATGAAACAATTTCTGTCCGAAGACTTCCTGTTGCAAACCGAAACGGCCCGTCGCCTGTATTTCGATTATGCGAAAGACATGCCGGTGATCGATTATCATAACCACCTGCCGCCCGACGAGATCGCGCAGAACAAGACCTTCGCGAACATGACGGAGGTTTGGCTGAAGGGCGACCACTATAAATGGCGCGCCATGCGGGCCAACGGTGTATCCGAAGACCTCATTACCGGCGGGGCAGACGATTTCACGAAGTTCCGCATGTGGGCGGAAACCGTGCCCTTCACCGCCCGGAACCCGCTCTACCACTGGAGCGCCATGGAACTGGCGAACCCGTTCGGCATCCGCGAAACGCTCAACGGCAACAATGCCGCGAAGATTTATGAAACCTGTAACGCACAGCTTCCGCAATATTCCACCCGCAGCCTGTTGCAGCATTTCAACGTGAAGGCGCTCTGCACCACCGACGATCCGGCGGACCCGCTGGAGCATCACAAGGCTTTGGCGGCCGAGGGCTTCGGTGTCAAGGTGCTGCCCACTTTCCGGCCAGACAAGGCCATGGCGGTGGAAGACCCACAGGCATTCAAAGCCTACCTGGACAAGCTGGGCGCCGCTGCGGGGATCGAGATCCACAGCTACCATTCCCTCATCGAGGCGCTGAAAAAACGGCACGATTACTTCCATGAAGCGGGAGGCCGCCTGTCTGACCACGGCCTGAATTACTTCATTTACAGCGATTTTACGGAATCCGCGCTGGAAAAGGCTTTCCAGCAAGTATTCTCCGGGCGCCAGCTGGATGCCGCCGCCACCGCGATGTTCAAATCCGCGACGCTGCACTTCATCTGCCAGTGGAACCACGAGAAAGGCTGGGCGCAGCAATTCCATGTTGGCGCGATCCGGAACAACAACAGCCGGCTGCTGAAAAAACTGGGGGCAGACGCAGGCGTGGACTCCATCGGCGATTGGGCCATGGCAGAAGCGATGAGCAGGTTCTTCGACCGGCTGGACGCCAACGATCAGCTGGCCAAAACGATCGTGTATAACCTGAACCCTTCCTACAACGAAGTTTTCGCCACCATGGTGGGCAATTTCCAGGACGGAAGCGTAGCTGGTAAAATGCAGTTCGGCTCCGGATGGTGGTTCCTCGATCAGAAAGACGGCATGGAAAAACAGATGAACGCGCTCAGCAATATGGGCCTCATCAGCCGGTTCGTGGGCATGCTGACCGATTCGCGCAGCTTTTTGTCGTATAGCCGCCATGAGTATTTCAGGAGAATATTGTGTAATTTGTTCGGCAACGACGCAGAGAACGGAGAATTGCCCGCCGACATTCCCTGGATGGGCAAAATGGTGCAGGATATATGCTATAACAACGCCAAGGCGTATTTTAATTTTTAATGCAACCAGTATCAGTCATCACTTTCGGAGAAATATTATTCCGGCTTTCGCCCGAATGGGCCAACCACCGCGCGGCCATGTACGTGGGCGGCGCAGAAGCCAATGTAGCCGCCGCCCTGGGCACCTGGGGCGATAGCGTGGCGTATATCAGCAAAGCGCCCGACAACGGGCTCAGCCGCCAGGCCATGGCACAGCTGGAAGCCGCGAACATCCGGACAGACAGGATGCTTTGGGGAGGTGACCGCATCGGGGCGTATTACCTGCAGCAGGGCGCCGATCTGAAAAACGCCGAAGTGGTGTACGACCGGAAATATTCCAGCTTCAGTGAGATCGTGCCGGGAACGGTGGATTGGGACGCGCTGCTGGACGGGGCGGACTGGTTCCACTGGAGCGCCATCTCGCCCGCGCTCAACGCCAACGCGGCGGAGATTTGCCGGGAAGTATTGGAAGCGGCTACCCGGAAGGGGATGACCATTTCCACCGACCTCAATTACCGCAGCAAACTGTGGCAATACGGCAAATCGCCGCGGGACGTTATGCCGGCGCTCGCGCAATATTGCCATGTGATCATGGGCAATATCTGGGCGGCAGACATGATGCTGGGCGTGCCCATCAACCAGGAAGCTATTGCCGGGAATACGAAAGACGGGTATTTGCAGGCAGCGCGCGCATCTGCGGCGGCCATCACCGCGCAATTCCCGAAATGCGACCGGGTGGCATTTACGTTCCGGTTTTCGGACGGGCCCACGCACAATTTGTATTATGCCGTGTATTATACCGGGGGCGAGCTGTACGTGAGCCGGCAATATGAAACGAACGATGTGATAGACCGTGTAGGCAGCGGCGATAGTTTTATGGCGGGATTGATACATGCGAACCTGCATGGGCTCGATCCGCAGCAGACCATCGGTTTTGCCGCCGCATCGGCTTATACGAAGCTTTTCAGGACGGGGGATTTCAACCTCACGCCCCGCGAAACGATCACCCAAATGATGTAGCAAATGACAACGCAACCAGCAATAATCTTACAAGCATTCGAAAGCACGAAAGTGATCCCGGTTTTTTATCATGAAGATCCGGAAGTGTGCGCCGAAGTGATGAAAGCCTGTTATGCAGGCGGCATCCGCGTTTTCGAATTTACCAACCGCGGAGAGCAGGCCCGGCAGAACTTTGCTCACCTGCGCGATCTGAAAGCCGCGTCCATGCCCGATATGCAGTTGGGCATCGGTACCATCAAGAACGTGGCCGATGCGCGTACATTCACCGATATGGGGGCCGATTTCATCGTATGCCCCGTGGTGGACCCCGAAACGGCGACGTATTGCCAAAGGGCCGGCATCCTTTGGATCCCGGGCTGTATGACGCCTACGGAAATATCCGTGGCGGAGAAGAACGGTGCGGCTTTGGTGAAGCTCTTTCCCGGGAGCGCCCTCGGCCCCGAATTCGTAAAAGCCATCAAACCGCTGTTCCCCGGACTGAAGTTCATGCCCACCGGCGGCGTGGAACCGGAGGCCGCCAACCTGAAAGCGTGGTTCGGCGCCGGTGTGGCCTGCGTAGGGATGGGTTCCAATCTGATACCAAAAGAAATCCTTGCAAACCGCGATTGGGAAAGCCTCGGAGAGAAAATTAAGCAAACGTTTGCATTATTGCGGTCATTGCAGTAATTTGTAATGATCATACCTTAAACAACTCAACTGACATGAATTCCACTGTAATTGGCCGGTACCGCTGGCGAATATGCGCCTTGTTGTTTTTTGCTACCACTATCAACTACATCGACCGGCAGGTCATCGGTATTTTAAAACCCGTACTGGAGAAAGAGTTTAACTGGACGGAGAGCCAATATGGCGAGATCGTAATGGTTTTTTCCGCCTGTTATGCATTCGGCCTGCTCATATTCGGGCGGTTTGTGGACAAGGTAGGCACCAAAGTAGGTTACAGTGTGTCGATCATTATCTGGAGCATAGCCGCCATGGCACATGCCCTGGCGAAATCCACCTTCGGTTTCGGCGCTGCCCGTGCAGTTTTGGGATTGGGCGAAGCGGGGAATTTTCCCGTGGCGATCAAATCCGTTGCGGAATGGTTCCCGAAGAAGGAGCGCGCTTTCGCAACGGGGATTTTTAACTCCGGCGCAAACATCGGGGCCGTACTGGCGCCGGCAGTTGTGCCCTGGCTCGCCAACGCGTACGGCTGGCAGGAAGCGTTTATCTGGACGGGCGTTGTAGGCTTCATCTGGCTGATCTTCTGGATCGTGATGTACGAAATCCCCGCCCGCCACAAGAAAATCACCAAAGCGGAATATGAATACATTCACAGCGACCAGGTAGACGATTCTGGCACCAAGCAGAAAGTGCCCTGGCTGAAACTGTTCGGCATCCGCCAAACCTGGGCTTTCGTGTTCGGAAAGCTGCTGACAGACCCGATCTGGTGGTTTTTCCTCTTCTGGCTGCCTTCCTACTTCTCGACCACTTTCAAACTCGATATGAAAAACCTCGGCTTGCCGCTGATCATCGTGTACACGGCTACAACCGTTGGCAGCATTGGCGGCGGATACCTGTCGAGCTGGTTCATCAAGCGCGGTATGCCGGTATTCAAAGCGCGCAAAACCGCCATGTTCATCTTCGCGATCTGTGTATTGCCGATCATGACGGCGAGATTTACCGATAATATGTGGGTAGCGGTGGCGCTCATCAGTCTGGCTGCGGCTGCGCACCAGGCCTGGTCTGCCAATATCTTCACCACCGCGTCCGACATGTTCCCGCGGTTCGCGTTGAGCTCCGTGGTAGGGATCGGCGGTATGGCCGGTTCGCTGGGCGGGATGCTGTTCCCCATCGTGGTCGGCGCGCTGCTCGACCACTACAAAGCCCTGGGCAACATCAATGCGGGATACAATATCCTTTTCCTGATCTGCGGCGTGATGTACCTGCTCGCCTGGATCATGATGCACATCTTCGCTCCTAAAATGGAGCAGGTGGAAATTGCAGCAGCATAGATTTTACGATGTATCATAGTTTACGGCGCAACTTTCACCGGTTGCGCCGTTTCTTTTTGATAACCAGCCAGTTCCGTGCTACCCTACTGATATAAGTAATTTTGCGTAATTTTCGGGCCAACAGCAGCATATGTCCCTAATCACCAGGGTTATCCCGAAACTTGCAGTAACCTGTACCATTTTGTTTATCCTGCTCAGTTGGGCTGGCATTTCCGCCAAAGCGCAGCTGAGGGCCGATTTCACACCCAGTAAATCCAGCGATTGCGAAAGCCTCATCACTAAATTCAACGACAATTCTACCGGGAACCCCGTTTCCTGGCAGTGGAACCTCGGCAACGGGTCCGTATCAACGGCCCAAAGCCCCAGCGCGTCCTACACTTCGCCCGGCACTTACAAAGTGACGCTCACGGTGAAAGACGCCGCCGGCAATACTCATTCCACCGAAAAGACCGTCACCGTCTGGGCCAATCCCAAACCCGATTTCGCGGCCAGTCCGGTGAAAGGCTGCATCCCGTTCGACGTTACCTTTACCGACAAATCCAATCCCGTCAACGGCACCATCAGCACACAAAGCTGGGATTTCGGCGACGGCACCACCGGCTCCGGCAGCAGCCCGGTCCACACCTACAACAACGTCCTGAAAGCCGCCGTGACCCTTACCGTCACCAACAGCAACGGATGTACGGCGTCTAAGGTCATCTCCAACATCGTGGATGCCGGTGCCACGCTCACGGCCGATTTCAGCGTGTCTGACCGGTTTATTTGTTCGGCTCCGGGAACGGTGACGATCACCAACGCCTCCTCCGGCCCGGGAGCCCTCACTTACAAATGGGACTTCGGCGACGGGAAAACCGCTACCGGCGCCAATCCGGGCTCGCATACGTACACCGCGAGAGGTGTGTATAAAATCACCCTCACCGTATCCAACGACAGGGGATGCGTGGCGTCCAAAACTTCGGAAGAGATCAACGTCGCCAATTATAAAACGAACTTCGATCTGCCCGCCAGCATTTGTGAAAACAGCAGCACCAATTTCACCGCCAGCAATTCGCCGCAGGCCGATAACGTGACCTGGAGCGTCGATAAGGGATATATCAGTTACTGGGGCGGCTCCGCTTATTATTCGCCCGCCGGCGCCGGTACCGTAAAAGTGACCATGACGGCCGATTACGGCACCTGCCGCGAAACCATTACCAAAGACTATGTGGTGAAACCCGCGCCACAGGCCGGTTTCTCTATCGATCAGGCGGCGATCTGCGACGTGCCCGCCACCGTGAAACTGACCGATAATTCGACCGGCGCTACGAGCTGGAGCTGGACTTTCGGGGATGGCCAAACCTCCACGCAGCGGAACCCCACCGTCACCTACACCAGCCTGGGATATTACTGGATCAAACAGACCGCCACCAATGCACAGGGCTGCTCCAGCACTGCGGAACGGTACATCCATGTCCAGAAACCGGAAATCTACGCCTACACCAACATTGCGGCGGGCTGTGAAGGGATTTCCCCTGCATTCAGCGCCAGCAGTACCACCGGAGACGATATCGCAAGCTATGAATGGGATTTCGGGGACGGGAGCCCCAAATCCTCCGAAGCCACGCCCACACACACTTACAACAAAGCCGGCAACTACGTCGTAAAACTGAATTATACCACGGCCAACGGCTGCAAAGGCACCGCAAGCTTGTATTCCTTCTACCAGATCAGCGTGTATAAAAAACCAACGCCGGATTTCACTTCTCCTCAGGCCCCACAGATCTGCGGGAACAATTGGGTGACATTCAACGCCACTACGGATGTGGGCACTTCCTTCAGCTGGAACTTCGGGGATTATTACGGCGGCTCCAGCCAACATACGCAACACAGCTATCGCGAGCCCGGAACGTACGACGTGTCGCTGACCGTGTCTAACAATGGATGTGCGACCACCATCACCAAAACGGCCTTCATCAAAGCCGTCAACCCTTTCCCCAGGTTCGCCAGGAAAGATATCGACTGCAATAACCGGACAACCATCAGCTTCGAAGATCAATCCATCGGAACGATCACCAGCTGGAAGTGGAGCTGGGGCGATGGAAAGGAAGATGCCTTTACCACCAAAACCCATCCTTCCCATAAATACGACAAAACCGGCCAATATCTCGTGAAACTCACCGTTTCCGACGGCACCTGCACCAGCACCGATTCCGCCACCATCGACGTATACGCGCCGGGCACCATCACCATCAGCGCCGATAAATCGGACCTTTGCGGCAACGAAACCCTCAAAGCCACGCTGCTGACCATCGACCGGTCGCTGTATTATTCCTATTACTATTACAGCTGGATTTCTTCGGAAGGCTCCTCGCCGCAGTGGGACAACTACAACTACGAAAAGGTAAGCTACACCAACCTGAAGCCCGGTAAAAATACCATCCACTTCCTGGCGGTCAACCACCAGGGATGCCTCGATTCCAGTAACAAAGTGGAAGTGAACGTGCGCGGCCCGCTGGCCAAATTCAAATCACCCGACGTGCTGGAATGCCGCGGAACGGAACTGAATTTCGTTGACCAGACCGATATCTCGAAAGGCAAACCCATCAAGACCTGGTCCTGGGACTTCGGCGACGGTTCCGGGCCCAAAATATTCACGGCGCCCCCGTTCAAATATACCTACCATAAATCCGGGTACTTCTATCCGAGGCTGACCGTTACCGACGAAGACGGATGCAGCAATTCGGCAGACGGGAGCTACCTCCAGGTAAACGGCCCCAACGCCGATTTTACGCCCAGCGCCAACCTGATCCGGCCGGGCGGCGATGTCTGGTTCTATAACAATACCAGCGAAACGGGCGGCTATGCAACGTATGAGTGGGATTTCGGGGACGGGACCACTTCCACCGATTACAGCCCGAACAAAATGTACCCCGACAAAGGTTTATATACCGTGAAGCTGCTGGTAAGGGATAATAACGGGTGTACCGACAGTATAAAAAAACAGATCAAGGTGTCGAGCGTGAGCGCGGATTTTACATTTACGACTACGTTCGTCAACAACAGCGGCTGCCCACCGGTGATTGCCAAATTCACGAATGTTTCGCTCAATTACAGCAGCTCGTATTGGGATTTTGGCGACGGAAGCTTCTCCACGCTGGATAATCCTTCCCACACCTACACCTACGCCGGCAAATACAAAGTGAAACTGAAAGTAGTGGGTGATGCGGGAACGGAAGACGAATTTGAACAGGAAGTGGAAGTGAAAGGTCCCTATGCCACGATCACCACTTCCGCCACGGGCGGTTGCCTCACGAAAGAGATCGAGTTTAAGGTGGATGCGGTGAATGCCGTGAATTTTGCATGGGATTTTACGGACGGGGAAGTAACGGAAACAACGGCCGCTTCCATCAAGCATACCTTTAAAGATCCAGGTGTGTACAAACCGCGCCTCATCCTGTCTGACCAGGCCGGATGCAAAGGCACCGCATTCCTCAAAGATCCGATCGTGATCGATAAACTGGACGTAAAACTGAACACCACGCCGGATTTCCTGTGCGATAATGGCTGGATCGATTTCAAGCCTGAATTCAACAGCTATTCCATCGACGAGCTAAAAGAAGCGGCGGATTACAAATGGACGTTCGACGCGGGACTGACCGTTCAGGACGAAACCACCGCCCAGCCCCGTTTCTACCTCGATCAGCAGAAGGATTTCACTTTCACTCTTACCACCACCACCGCTTACGGATGTTCCCAAACAGTGAACAAGACCGTACACGTGTTCCCCCGGCCGGTTTCGGCCATCACGGCGCCGCTGCAGGCTTGCCAGGACGCGCAGGTAACGTTCAGCGGCGCGGTAAGCGTGGTAAACGATGTGACCTGGAAATGGGACTTCGCCAACGGAAGTTCCAGCACCGCACAACAACCCGGCGGACAGGCGTTTTCAAGGCCCGGGCTCACGGACGTGCAACTCATCGTTTCCAGCAAAGACGGATGTAACGATACCGCCGTCCATCAGATCAATATCACGCCAACGCCGGTGGTGAATGCCGCATCCGCTGCGTCTTTCGTTTGCCTTGGCAACAGCACGGCGCTGAGCGCAGGCGGAGGCATCAGCTACCGGTGGGCGCCGGTGGAAGGGCTGGACGATCCTTCGTCTCCCACGCCGGTGGCGGCTCCTGACGTAAACACAGATTATAAGGTGACGGTGACGGACGCCAACGGATGCACCAATTCTGACGAAGTCAGCATTCGCGTAGCGCAGCCGTTCCATATCCAAACCATGCCCGATACCACTTTGTGCCTGGGGCACGTGCTTCCGCTGCGGGTTTCCGGTGCAGACCATTATCTGTGGAAAGGGGAGGGGCTGGATAAGACGGATGTTCCCCTTCCGCGCGCCACCATCAAATCCACCGGCAATTACACGTATGAAGTAACCGGCTTCGATGCCGACGGATGTTTCACGGACGATGCCACCGTTCGGGTAGACGTGCATCCCGCGCCTACAAGCAACGCAGGGCCCGATCGCGTGGTGATGTCCGGGATCCCGGTGGTGCTGGGCGGACAGGGCAGCTCCGACATCGTTAAATGGACCTGGACGCCGCCAAAATACCTGGATTGCCCTACCTGTCCCGCTCCTAGCGCGCTTCCCGACCTTACCACCCGTTATAAACTGGAAGTGGAAAACCGGTTCGGGTGCAAAGCGATCGACGATGTGCTGGTGACGGTAGGCTGCGACCAGGGCAGCGTTTTCATGCCTAACGCCATCACCCCCAATAAAGACGGCATCAACGAATGGTTCTATCCCAAAGGGCGCGGCATCAAGGAAGTAAGCTGGATGCGGATTTACGACAGATGGGGTGGACTGGTATTCGAGAACGCGCACTTCCAGCTGAACGATCCGGCGGCGGGCTGGAACGGTAGCTGGAAAAACAAAACCTCGCCTTACGGAACGTACGTCTACGCGATCGAAACCGTGTGCGAAGATGGCAGCACATTCATTTTCCGGGGAACGGTGACCGTGATCCGGTAAGCTAACTTATCCATAAAATGAAAGCGGCGAAGCACTTGCTCCGCCGCTTTTCTATTTTTCATCTACATTTTTTGTGATTAAAGGCTCACGCCGCGTTTCCAGGGAATGAAATCGTCCTGGTGGAGGCGTTCCGCTTTGGTGATCTCTTCGCCGCTGGCCAGTCTGATCACGTAATCGAGGATATCTTCACCCATTTGTTCGATGGTTTTTTGTCCGCTGATGATGCTGCCGGTATCGATGTCGATAATGTCGGGCATGCGCTGTGCGAGGCGGCTGTTGGTAGCCAGTTTCACGACAGGCGCGATGGGGTTGCCGGTAGGCGTGCCGAGGCCGGTGGTGAAGAGGACCACATTCGCGCCGGAGCCCACTTCCGCAGAGGTAGACTCTACGTCGTTGCCTGGAGTGCAAAGCAGGTTGAGGCCCGGTTTGGTCACATATTCCGTATAGTCCAGTACATCGCGGACGGGGGAGGTGCCGCCTTTTTTGGCTGCGCCGGCCGATTTGATGGCGTCGGTGATGAGGCCGTCTTTGATATTGCCCGGCGAAGGGTTCATGTAGAACCCGGAACCAACGGATTGCGCCTGGTTCTCGTATGCGCGCATGATGGTGATGAACTTATCTGCGGTCGCTTCTTCTTCGCAACGGTTGATCAGTTCCTGTTCCACCCCGCACAGCTCGGGGAATTCGGAAAGGATGGTGGTGCCGCCGAGTGCGACCAGGAGGTCGGACGTATGGCCGATGGCCGGGTTGGCGGAAATGCCGCTGAAGCCGTCGGAGCCGCCGCATTCCAGGCCGATCGTGATTTTGGACAGGGGCGCGGGTTTGCGTTCCTGTTTATTGGCTTCCACGAGTGCGAGGAAGGTGTCGCGGATGGCGTTGCTGAGCATATTGAATTCCGAGCCGCTGGTTTGCTGTTCGTAAACGAGGACGGGCTTATTGAAATCGGGATTCAGTTTTTTGAGCGATTCCTGGAGGATGGATACCTGCGCGTGCTGGCAGCCGAGGCTGAGCACGGTGGCGCCGGCCACGTTGGGATGGTGGATGTAACCGGCAAGGAGGGCGCAGAGCGCGTCGGAATCTTGCCGGGTGCCGCCGCATCCGCCTTCGTGGATGAGGAATTTCACGCCGTCGATATTCGGGAAGATGGTGCTGCGGGTGCTTGTCTGATCGGCTTCCGCTGCTTTATAATTCTTAATGGCGTCGAGGTCCCCGGATTTGTAGAGGCTTACCAGGTCGTTCACCTGTTGGTTATATACTTCGGGCGGCGCGAAGCCGAGCCCTTTTTCGAAGGCGGTTTTGATCACGCCCACGTTCCTGTTCTCGCAAAATACCATCGGTATCACGAGCCAGTAATTGCGGGTGCCCACTTGCCCGTCTGCCCGGTGGAAACCGTTGAAAGTCTTGTCCTTCCATTTGCTCACGTCGGGTGCCTGCCATTGGATGGAGGCATCTTTTTCATGGAAAGCGTCGGCGTCGTGCTGGAGGTTCTTTACGGTGATGGGCTCGCCGGCGGCGATGTCTGTCACGGCTTTCCCTACCAGAACGCCGTACATCAGCACGGGATCGCCGGAATGAAGGGGCGCGAACGGAAATTTATGTTTGGCGGGAACGTTGTGCGTCAATTGGATCGAAGTGCCGTTGAACTCGATCTGCCGGCCTGCCGGAAGATCCTGTAAAGCCACCAGCACATTGTCTTTCGGGTGAATCTGAAGAAAGGTGTTCATGATATGCTAAAATAGACCATTTGCTGAAGTTGCGTTAATACTATCCACTGTATTCATGATTTAATATTAACGCACCCGCAAAGTTACCGATTCCTCCCGCCATCGCGCGCCAATGGCCTGTTAATCTTTATGCAAACGTTTGCAGATTTCGTTGATTATTTATAACTTCCGGCTCCCGTTCCACGGTATTATTTCATTACCATTTCGCATACATCTAAAAAAACATCCTAATTGATGAGCACGCATATCGAAACCAGGTACGCAAGCAGTCCGGCCGAAGCCAAATCCTGGGACACCGCCCAGGCCCGTGAAGCCCTGCTGATACCGTCGCTCTTCGAGGCAGACGCCGTTCGCCTCGTATACAGTCATTACGACCGGTTCATCACCGGCGGCGCCATGCCCGTAGCCGGCACGCTCACCCTCGAGGCACCCGACGCCCTCAAGGCTGAATGCTTCCTCGAGCGCCGCGAACTGGGCATCATCAACGTGGGCGCCCCCGGCACCGTAACCGTAGACGGCGAAGCGTTCGAACTGGGGCACAAGGAAGCGCTCTATATCGGCAAAGGCAAGCGCAGCGTAACTTTCGCATCCGCCAGCGCAGCCGCTCCGGCGATGTTCTATCTCAATTCCACCCCCGCGCACATGACCTACCCCACCCGCCGCGTCACCAAAGCCGAAGCGGAAGTGGTAACCCTCGGCGCCCAGGAAACCGCCAATCACCGGACGATCAACAAGTTGCTCGTCAACTCCGTCATCCCCACCTGCCAACTCCAGATGGGCATGACGGAACTCAAGCCCGGCAACACCTGGAACACCATGCCGGCGCATACGCACGACCGCCGCATGGAAGTTTATTTCTATTTCGAAGTGCCCCAGGGCCAATCGGTTTGCCACTTCTGGGGCCAGCCGCAGGAAACCCGGCACATCTGGATGCAAAACAACCAGGCCGTCATTTCCCCGCCCTGGTCTATCCACTCCGGATCCGGCACCAGCAACTACACCTTTATCTGGGGCATGGCCGGCGAAAACCTCGATTACGGCGACATGGACCATTGCGCCATCACCGATTTAAGATAGTCTGCATATGTTCTATACTTGGAAAAAATGGTGCCTCGCAGGCATCGCCGCCGCATCGCTGGCGCTGCCCGCCACGGCACAGGAACGGCTGCAAGCCGACACGATTTTCACCTATATGAAAAAGGTGAACGACTGGCAGTTCAAAAACCTGGAACGCAAAGGCTGGACCTGGCAAAAATGGGACTGGACGAACGGCGCCCTGTATGCCGGCGCCTACGCTTACGCCGAGATCGCCAATGATCCGGCGAACTTCGAACGGCTGCTGCGGATTTCGGAAGACAACGGCTGGAACACAGGGCCACGGAGGCTTTTCGCGGACGATTACTGCGTGGGCCAGCTCTACTCCCAACTGTACCGCGTATACGGAGAAGAGCCCATGATCCGCCGCTGGCGCTCGCTGGCGGACAGTATCGGCAAATTACCGCACGATGAGCCGCTCGACTGGAAGAACGGTATCCACATGCGCGAATGGGCCTGGTGCGATGCCCTGTTCATGGGCCCCCCGGCGCTGGCGTACCTTTCCACCGCCACCAACGACCCATCTTACCTGGAAACGGCCGTGAAACTATGGTGGAAAACCTCCGATTTCCTCTACAACAAATCCGAACGCCTCTATTACCGCGACGCCCGTTATTTCGACAAAAAGGAAAGCAACGGCGCCAACGTATTCTGGAGCCGCGGAAATGGCTGGGTAATGGGCGGATTGGTGAGGATGCTCGCCAACATGCCGGCCAATCACCCGTCGCGCCCCGCGTTCGAAAAGCAGTTTAAAGAAATGGCCACGCGGCTGGCGGGTTTGCAGTATGCAGACGGCACCTGGCACGCGGCTTTGCTGGATATGGACAGTTACCCTTCCAAAGAAACCAGCGGCACGGGCTTTTTCATTTATGCTATGGCATGGGGCGTCAATAATGGCTTGCTGCCGAAGAAAGACTTCCGGCCCGTGCTCGTCAAAGGCTGGAACGCGCTGCAGCAGAGCGTGCATGCAGACGGCAAGCTGGGATTCGTGCAGAAGATCGCCGATTCGCCCGGCAAAACCACGTTCGACGATACGGAGGTATATGGTGTAGGGGCGTTTCTCCTCGCCGGCACCGAATTGCTGAAAATGGCCCTGGCCGAACAGCAATTCCCGGTCACTGTTGAGGTATATAATCCTGCAGGCGCCGTAGCCCCGCTTTCCGAGCTGGATTACGCCGCGGTGGCCGCCAAATGGAAACCCCTGCGCAAGGGTCCATACAAAATCATCAACACAGTTACCGGCAAGGAAGTGGCTTACCAGCTGATCACCGAAGGCGGCAAACAACCGGTTAAAATCCTGGTCGACGCGCCCCTGGCGCCCGGCGGTCGCGCGGTCCTCACTTTCGCGGAAGGCGTTCCCGCGCCCGTGGAGCCGAAAACTTACGGCCGGTACATCGCCGAGCGGCTCGACGATTACGCCTGGGAAAACGACCGCGTGGCGTTCCGCATGTACGGCCGCGCGCTGGAATCGCAACCCAAGCATAATGCGTATGGCGTGGATTTCTGGAACAAACGGACCGAAAAAATGATCGTCAACAGTTGGTACAAACGCACCAATTATCATAAAGACGAAGGCGAGGGACTGGACGGTTACAGCGTAGGTTTCACGCTGGGCGCGGGCGGCATTGCGCCGTACACGAAAGACAGCATCTGGTACTCCCGCAATTACACCGGCCACCGCATGCTCGACAGCGGCGCGCTCCGCACCACCTTCGAGCTGCAATACGAGCCCTGGAACGCGGATGGCAAACAGGTGAGCGTGGTAAAACGCGTGTCGATCGATGCGCACAGCCAGCTTTCCCGCATGGAAATCACCTACACCGCGCCGCTCACGGCCGCCGTGGGGATCGTGAAGCGCAACGCGCCCGGTACGGAATATTTCGGGGAGCAGGACGGGGTGATGGGCTACTGGGAGCCCGCTTCGCCGAAAGACGGTACCACCGGCATCGGCGTGGTAATGGTGACGCCCGTAAAGGAAATGGCCATGGAAAAGGGGCATCTGCTGTCTATCGTTCCCACGGCCGAAGGCAATAAAGTGGTGTATTATACCGGCGGCGCCTGGGACAAGGCGGGCCTGATCACCAACTCCGGCGAGTGGTTCAATTATCTCCGGCAGGAAGCGCAGAAGCTGCGAAAGCCTGTCCAGGTAAGGATTTACTAATTTCGAAATACAGATTTATGTCCATATTCGACAAATTCAGCCTCAAAGGCAAAACGGCCCTCGTAACGGGCTGCAAGCGCGGGATCGGGAAGGCGATGGCCGAGGCGCTGGCGGAAGCGGGCGCAGACGTGATCGGCGTATCGGCTTCGCTGGAGCTTTCGGGCAGCGAGGTGGAAAAAGCAGTGACCGCCACCGGCCGGAAATTCAAGGCTTACCAATGCGATTTTGGGAACCGCGCGGCTTTGTATACATTTATTGCGGCAGTCCAGCAGGATTTCCCGGTTATCGACATACTCGTGAACAATGCAGGCACCATCATGCGCAAGCCGGCAGCCGAGCATCCCGACGCGTTTTGGGACGAAGTGATCGCCATCAACCAGACGGCGCAATTCATCCTCACGCGGGAGATCGGCAAGCAAATGCTGGAGCGGGGCAGCGGAAAGGTGATCTTCACCGCATCGCTCCTCACTTTCCAGGGCGGCATCAACGTGCCGGGATATGCGGCCAGCAAGGGCGCGGTGGGGCAGCTGACGAAAGCGTTCGCCAACGAGTGGGCCGGCCGTGGCGTGAATGTGAACGCCATTGCGCCGGGGTATATTTCCACCGATAATACCGCCGCGTTGCGGGCAGACGAGAAGCGCAGCCAGGGCATCCTGGAACGCATCCCCGCCGGCCGCTGGGGCGAACCGGAAGATTTCAAGGGGCCCGTCGTTTTCCTGGCATCCGCCGCTTCCGCCTATATGCACGGAACGGTGATGACGGTAGACGGGGGCTGGATGGGCCGATAAACCAATACAAATTATGTCCGTACGTTCTGAAAAAACAATCGTGGATATCGCCGAAGAGCTGGGGCTCTCCGTGTCCACCGTTTCCCGCGCGCTCAACGATCATCCCAACATCAGCGCCAAGACGAAGGAAAAAGTGAGGAAAATGGCCCGGAAGCTCGGCTACCGACCTAACGCCATGGCAGCCGGTTTGCGGAACAACAAAAGCAAGACCATCGGGCTCATCATCCCGAGGATTTCCATGTTCTTCCCCGCCGCCATCACCACCGTGGTCCAGAATAAACTCCAGGAATACGGGTACCACCTCATCATCTGCCAGAGCAACGACTCCCTCGAACAGGAACAACAGCTGGTCAACACGCTGTACTCCGCCCGGGTAGACGGACTGGCCGTTTCCGCCACGCTTTCCACGACGGACTTCTCCCATTTCGACATCTTCAAACAGCACAATATCCCCGTCGTTTTCTTCGACCGTACGCCCAAAGATTACCAGGCGAAAGTGATCAAGGGAGACGATTTCGTGGGCGGGCTCACCGCTACGGAGCACCTCATCGAACAGGGCTGCCGGGATATCGTGCATATTTCCGGTCCGCTGACCTGTAACCTGTATGTGGAAAGGCTCGCCGGATACAAAAGCGCCCTCCAGCAACATAAGGTCCCGTTTAAAAAACAACGCGTCTTTTTCCATGAGCTTACGCGCGAGAACGCACTGGCCACGGCCGAAAAGATCTTCGCCCAGCAGCCTTACCCCGACGGGATTTTCGCCACCAACGACACCACGGCCATCACGCTCCTGCAATATTGCCGCGAACACGGGATCCGCGTGCCGGAAGATGTAAAGATCGTCGGCTATTCCAACGATCCGCGCACCGAAATCGTGACGCCCTCCATCACTTCGGTCGACCAGTTCCCCGCCACTATGGGCGAAAGGGTGGTTTCCGCGCTGATGGACCTTATCCAGACCCGGCATCCCGCCGGTTACCGGCACCCGCAGGAAATTGTGCCCACACAGCTCGTGGTACGGGATTCCAGCGCGGGATCGCCGAAAAAGAAAAAATGATCCACTTATGAAACGACTTGTCTTAGCATTACTTCTGTCCGCTTCCACGGCCACTTTCGCACAAACGAAACTGAGCAAAAAGGACATGAAGGCCCTCGTGGCCGAAAGCCTCGCATTCTCCGCGCGGCAATATAAAGGGATGATGACCGCAGTGCCGGACTCCCTTTTCCCCCGTTCCACCAACAAAGACGGCAGCCTTATGACCGCGAAGTTCAACTGGTGGACCGCCGGCTTTTACCCCGGCTCCTGCTGGTACCTCTTCGAAGCCACGGGAGACCCCGCTTTCCGCACGGAAGCCGAAAAACGCCAGGGGAACCTGCTGCCTAATCAATTCCGGACCAACACGCACGACCTCGGGTTCCTCATGTACTGCAGCTTCGGCAACGATCTCCGACTGACCGGCGATACCGCCGCCCGCCGCATCCTGCTCACCAGCTCGGCATCGCTCATCAAACGGTATAAGCCCACTATCGGCGCCATCCGTTCCTGGGACCACGCCGGCTGGAAATGCCCCGTCATTATCGACAACATGATGAACCTCGAAATGCTCATGTGGGCAGCCAGGGAAAGCAAAGACCCCCAATTCGCGAAGATCGCCGTCAACCACGCCAATACCACTATCAAAAATCATTTCCGCGACGATTACAGCTCCTACCATGTGATCGATTACGATACCGCAACCGGGCAGGTGCTCGCTAAAAAGACCCACCAGGGCCATTCCGACGCTTCGGCATGGAGCCGCGGGCAGGCCTGGGGACTGTACGGTTATACCATGATGTACCGCGAAACTAAAGACCGCACGTACCTCGACCAGGCGCGCCATATCGCGGAGTTCATGCTCAATCATCCCAACATGCCGGCCGATCTCGTTCCGTATTATGATTACGACGCGCCGGAAATCCCCAACGCCATCCGCGATGCATCGGCGGGGGCGGTGATGGCTTCCGCGCTGCTGGAACTGAGCCGGTATGTCGATAAAACCGAAGCGAAAAAATACTGGAACGCCGGCGCAGACGCCCTCGCCAGCCTCAGCGGCGATGCTTACCGCGCAAAGGAAGGCGCCAATAATCATTTTATCCTCATGCACAGCACAGGCTCGATGCCGGGCAATTCGGAAATCGATGTGCCGTTGTCGTACGCCGACTATTACTATCTCGAGGCGCTGCTCCGGTATAAAAAGTGGAGCGGCCGCTGATATTAATTTTGTTGGTGAAATCCTTTTCTGGACGGGGAATGTGGCCATAGCGGCGCGTTCCCCGTTCCATTTCGCCCCGAACTGCCGTCTTTTTTACTTATTTTAGCCATAATCGAATAACAAAAGAAACTAACATAAGACTGAGCGTATGGGGCATTTTCCGAACCTGATTGTAGACCTGGCCTTGATATTGGGAGCTGCGGCGGTAACGACATTAATTTTCAAAGCTTTGAAGCAGCCACTGGTGCTGGGGTACCTCATCGCCGGGATCCTCGTGGGGCCGTACTTCCACCTCTTCCCCACGGTGCAGGAAGAAGGCAACATCAAGGTTTGGTCGGAAATCGGGGTGATCTTCCTCCTGTTCAGCCTGGGGCTTGAATTCAGTTTCAAGAAACTCATGAAAGTGGGCGGCAGCGCAGGGATCACGGCGGTGGTGGAAGTGGCCGTCATGCTCGGGTTCGGGTACGTGGCCGGCCAGTTCATGGGCTGGAGCACCATGGATTCCATCTTCCTCGGCGGCGTATTGTCCGTTTCGTCGACCACCATCATCATCCGTGCGTTCGAGGAACTGGGCGTGAAGGGACAGAAGTTCGCGGGATTGGTGTTCGGGATTTTGGTGGTGGAGGATTTGATCGCCATTGTGCTGCTGGTATTGCTGTCTACCCTCGCGGTAAGCCAGCAGTTCGCCGGAACGGAAATGCTGATGGCCGTGGTGAAGCTCGTGTTCTTCCTGGTGCTGTGGTTCATCGGCGGTATCTTTTTCATCCCGACTTTACTGAAGAAAACGAAGAAGCTCATGGGGGAGGAGACGCTCCTCGTGACCTCCATCGCGCTGTGCCTGCTCATGGTAGTGTTGGCCGTGAAAGTAGGGTTCTCCCCGGCTTTGGGCGCTTTCATCATGGGCTCGATCCTCGCGGAAACGACCCAGGCTGAAAAGATCGAACATCTCGTGAAATCCGTAAAAGACCTGTTCGGCGCTATTTTCTTCGTTTCGATCGGCATGCTCATCGATCCGAAAATGCTCCAGATCTATATCGTTCCGGTAGTGATCATCACGCTGTTGACGGTATTCGGTAAAACATTCAGTACCACCCTCGGCGCGGTGATTTCCGGCCAGCCCCTGAAAACTTCCGTGAAAGCGGGGATGAGCCTGGCGCAGATCGGGGAGTTCTCGTTCATCATCGCCATTCTCGGCCGCGATCTGAAAGTGACGAGCGATTTCCTGTACCCCATCGCCGTGGCGGTGTCGGCCGTCACTACCTTCACCACGCCATACATGATCAAAGTAGCCGATCCGTTTTACAACTGGCTCGATAAATACATCCCCCAGAAATGGAAAAATTCGCTCGACCGATACAGCAGCGGCGCGCAGACGATCTCGCAGGCGTCCGACTGGCAGGTGCTGTTCAAGGGATATGTGTTGAACGCGGTGGTTTTCAGTGTGATCGTCGTTGCGTTGGGTTTGCTGTCGAACATATATGTATTGCCTTTCATTGACGATCTCATCGGCGATAAATGGGGCAAGATCGTGACCGCGGCGCTCACTTTCCTTTTCATGCTGCCTTTCCTCTGGGCGTTGGCCGTACGGCAAATCCAGCCGAAAGCCTTCGCCAATCTCTGGGCGCAAAACCGTTATAAGGGGCCGCTGACGCTGTTCCGGACCGTCCGCATCGCGCTGGCCGTGTTCCTGGTGGGTTTCATGCTCGACCGTTTTTTCTCCTTCACCGTGGCGCTCACGGCTACGGTGCTCATTACCGGCATCCTGCTACTGCTGAACCGGAAAATACAGACGTTTTACGACCGCCTGGAAGCGCGCTTCCTGTCTAATTACAATGCCCGCGAAACCGCCGAAGCCGCCCGCCGCCCCGTGCTGGCGCCCTGGGATGCCCACCTGGCCGCGTTCCATGTGCATGCCGACTGGGATGGCGTGGGCAAAACCCTCGAGCAGCTGGGCCTCCGGGAAAAGTACGGGGTCAACATCGCGGTGATCGAAAGGGGCGAACGGCTGATCCCCATTCCGGCGAAAAGCGAGCGCCTGTTCCCGGGAGACCGGCTCCAGGTGATCGGGACCGACCAGCAGATCGAAGCGTTCCGCCATTTCATCGAGCACCACGAGCCGCATCCCCAGTTTTCGCGGTCGCAGGTCCAGCTCCGGCGGTACGAAGTGCTGGACGGATCAGGCGTTAACGGAAAATCCATCCGCGAATCCGGCATCCGCGAAATGGCGCATAGCATGGTAGTTGGGGTGGAAAGAGGGGAAGAGCGCATCCTCAACCCCATTTCCGATATGCGGCTGGTAACCGGGGACGTAGTCTGGATCGTGGGAGACCCTCGCCGCACCACCGCCCTTTTCCGCGTAAAAGGCGAAAAACAGAAGGCCTAGCAAATGATGTAAATCTTTCCCTGAATTCTATAATGCCCCGCCGGCCGTTCCTGCTGATCTTTGTATCCTCAAAGGAAACACAAGATGGAAACATTGGAACAAACGGTAAAAACGAACTTCCCGGTAACCGGCATGAGCTGCGCAGCTTGCGCCGGTTCCGTGGAAAGCATGCTGCAGGCGCAGCCGGACATTATCTCCGCTGCCGTCAACTTCGCCAGCAGTTCCGTGCTGGTGGAATACGCTCCCGGTAAAGCCAACCCGGCCGAATGGAAAAAAGCGATCCAGTCGGTAGGGTACGACCTCCTCACCGAAAATATGGAAACCGGGCTGGAAGATCACCAGCGCGCCCATTACGCACAACTGAAAAAACGCACCATCTGGGCCGTACTGTTCTCCGTGCCCCTGGTGGTGATCGGGATGTTTTTCATGAACATGCCCTACGCCAACTGGATCATGTGGGCCCTTTCCACGCCCGTGGTGCTCGTGCTCGGCCGTCATTTCTTCATCAACGCCTGGAAGCAGGCCCGCAACGGCAAGGCCAACATGGATACCCTGGTGGCACTCAGTACCGGGATCGCTTATGCTTTCAGCGTCTTCAATACTTTAAACCCCGGATTCTGGCATAGCCGCGGCCTGCACCCCCACGTGTATTTCGAGGCCGCCGCAGTGGTGATCGCATTCATCCTTCTCGGCAAGCTCCTCGAAGAAAGGGCCAAAGCCTCCACTTCGTCTGCCATCAAAAAACTCATGGGCCTGCAACCCAACACCGTAGTGCGCATCGCCGCCGACGGACGGGAAACCGTAGTGCCCCTCGCCGAAGTGCAGGTGGGCGACGTGCTGCTCGTGAAGCCCGGGGAGCAGGTGCCGGTAGATGGAAAACTGGTGGGCGGAAAATCTTATGTAGACGAAAGCATGATCACCGGCGAGCCGGTGGCCGTAGCGAAAGAGCCCGGTTCCGAGGTGTTTGCGGGTACGTTGAACCAGAAAGGCAGTTTCCGGCTGGAAGCCGCGCAGGTAGGCGGCGCCACATTGCTGGCGCAGATCATCCGCAAGGTGCAGGAAGCCCAGGGATCGAAAGCCCCCGTGCAGAAGCTCGTCGACAAAGTAGCCGGGATCTTCGTACCGGTGGTGATCGGCATCGCATTGCTGGCCTTCGCTTCGTGGCTCATCTGGGGCGGGGCCAACGGGCTGACCCAGGGCCTCCTGGCGCTGGTGACCGTTCTGGTGATCGCATGCCCCTGTGCGCTGGGGCTCGCAACGCCGACCGCCATCATGGTAGGCATGGGCAAAGGCGCTGAAAACGGGATTCTTATCAAAGACGCGGAAAGCCTCGAAAAAGCCTATCGCATCCAGGCGCTGATCCTCGACAAGACCGGCACCATTACCGAAGGGAAACCCGCGGTAACCGGAGAAGCCTGGCTGTCGGAAGAGGACCGTCTCATGTATTCCGGCGCTTTCCTGGCGCTGGAGCGCGAATCCGAACATCCGCTGGCCGAAGCAGTAGTGAAACAGTTGCAGGGCATCACGCCGGAAAAGCTGCAGCACTTCGAAAGCATTACCGGGCGTGGCGTGAAAGGAAGCGCCCTGGGCAAAGGGTTCTTCGCCGGCAACCAGCAACTCCTGGAAGAAAACGGCATCCGCATCGCCGGTGCCCTCAAAGAAAAATCCGACGAATGGCTGAACGCCGCTTACACCGTGATCTGGTTCGCCGACACACAGAAAGCACTGGCCGTGATCGCCATCGCCGATAAAATAAAAGACGGCTCGCCCGAAGCCATCCGACAGTTGCAGGACATGGGCATCGAAGTATACATGCTCACGGGCGACAATGCCCGCACCGCCGCCGCAGTGGCCGCACAGACCGGGATCCGCAACGTGAAGGCCGGGCTCATGCCCGATGGAAAGGCCGCCTTCGTCCAGGAACTGCAACGGCAGAGCAAAGTAGTAGCGATGGTGGGAGACGGGATCAACGACAGTCACGCCCTGGCGCAGGCCGATGTGAGCATCGCCATGGGAAAAGGGACAGACATCGCGATGGACGTGGCCATGATGACGCTCATCTCTTCCGACCTCCGGCAGATCCCGAAAGCGGTCCGCCTCTCGCGGAAAACGGTGCGCACCATCCGCCAGAACCTTTTCTGGGCCTTCATTTACAACGTCATCGGCATCCCGGTGGCGGCAGGCGTCCTCATCCCGATTACCGGATTCGCGCTCGATCCCATGCTGGCCGGAGCGGCCATGGCACTGAGTTCCGTATCGGTAGTGAGCAACAGTCTCCGGCTTAAATTATCAACTATTTAATCAAACAATAAATTGATCGAATCATGCAAACGCTCAAATTCAAGACGAATATCAATTGCAGTGGCTGTGTTAAAGGTGTTAGCCCTGCGCTGAACGGCGAAAAGGAAATCGCACACTGGGAAGTAGATACCAACAATCCCGATAAAATACTGACCGTTTCCACCAGCACGCTTACGGCGGAAGAAGTGGAAGAAACGGTGAAAAAGGCAGGATTTAAAGCAGAGAAGATCTAACGGAAACGCTTAGTGTATAGTGTGACATCAGACCGGTTGCGGCCTTCGGGCCGTAGCCGGTTTTCGTTTTGTGGAAAGGACCGCATTTTGCAGGCGATGGATATGGAAATCCGATCTTAGCCGCATCTTACAGCGAGAACCATGATGATCACGCTATGATAAAATGGATGGATTTGATTGCACGGCCGGCCCTGTTGGGGGTTACGCTTTTATGCTGCTCCTGTGGCAAGATCGCCGACTGGCGGATGCAACGGAAAATAGACACCTGGAACCGCCGGGTCGCCGAATACGAGGCGGAAAATGGCATATGGAAAGTAACGGCCCCCGGGCTGAAGGGCTTCGTATATCCGGCGGGGATAGAGTCCCAGGCAACGAATTTGCTGTTGACAGACGTGTTGATGGCGGAACACATCCTCCGTACGCAGCTGCCTTTGCTGGATACGGTAATCACTTATCCGGCGCCTCCCGTTCGCTGGAAGTTGCACCGGTACGTCCGGCAATACAAAGGTTTCCGGGATAACGACGGCCATTTGCACCTGCACATCAACGCCGTGTGGGACGATCAGCCGGGAGATAAGGGATGGACCGGGATGAAGGATGGGGGGAATTTATACTGGCAGGTTTGGGTGGATGTGGATAACGGCCGGTTGTACCGTTTTTCCGTTAACGGGGAGGCATAGGGCCGTTCGATGGGGGATTTCAGGCCTGGAATCTCCGTCATGGCGCTTCTCCGGGAATTGCAGCGGGGAACGCGGGCTGGTGGTTCCTTTTGGGGCGTTTTGACGGGAAATCCGCCGCAGGCAACGGGTACACGTAGTGCCGTAAGGGCGCCGGGCATCTTCGTATCTTTAATTCCATCAAATTACGGGCGTATGAAAGTCATATATAAGAAACTGGGGCGCGAAAAGGCTTTCGGTCTTTCGGACTACGGCTCAAATACGATTGTGATAGACAGCAGGCTGAAGGGGCGCAAACATCTCGAAGTGGCCCTCCACGAATCTTTGCACGTATATTTTCCCGAAAAAAGCGAAACCTTTATCACCAACACCGCCCGCAGGCTCGCCAACATCCTGTGGCGGATGAACTATCGCCGGGTCGATAACTCGGTGGGCATATAGCCCTTCCCCTCCTTTCCTGGCGTCGCCGGCCCTGCCGGCACGGAATTGTCATGAATCTGATACGGAAATCCGCTTTTTACCTTAATTTCCCAGCTGTAAGCATATTATCAACCTCTTGCCGGATGGTTACCCGGTCAAACCGCACTAAAAAATGAAAGAACAGAAAGGCCAGGAAATGAAAAGATTATCCCTGAAAGATGTGGCGCGCATGGCGGGCGTTGCTCCTTCTACCGTGTCGTTCGTTCTCAACGGAAAGGCCCGGCAGATGCGCATCAGCGAAGAACTGGCCGAAAAAGTGATGGCTGTGGTGAAAAAGACCGGCTATCAACCCCATTCCGTGGCCGTCAACCTCCGGACAGGCCAGTCCAAAACCCTCGGTCTGATGGTGGAAAGCATCTCCGGAAGCTTCTTCGCCGCCCTGGCCCGGGTCATCGAGTCGGAAGCCGACCGCTACGGCTATCATATCGTGTATTGCAGTACGGAAAATAATGCGCAGAAAGGCGGAGAGCTGATCAAAATGCTCAGTCGTCAGCAGGTAGACGGCTACCTGATCACGCCCGCCGCCGGCATGGAGAAAGACATCCAGCAACTGATCGCCCACAAACGGCCGCTTGTGTTGATGGACAGCTACTTCCCCGAAGTGCAGGCGCCGCATGTGTTGATCGATAATTATGCCGGTGTGAAGCAGGGCATCGAGCACCTGGTAGACCGTGGCGCGAAGCAGATCGGTTTCGTGACGGTGGACATGGAACTGGTGCAGATGCAGGAGCGCATCAAAGGCTACCGCGAAACGCTGCGCAATCATGGGATCCCCGTGAAGAACAAGCTCGTGCTGGAGCTGCCCTATAATGGCGATAAAGACGAATCCGTCCGCAGGATCCGCCAGTTCATTCAATCGAACAAGGGGATCGATGCGTTGTTTTTCGCGACGAACTACCTGGGGATTCTTGGGTTGGAAGCCCTGGCAGGACTGAACCTGAAAATTCCCGATGATATAGCGGTGGTGTGTTTCGACGATCACGATATTTTCCGGCTGTACCCGCCTGGCATTACGGTGGTGCAGCAGCCGATAGAGGAGATCGCGAAAACGGCGATGCAGTTGCTGATGAACCAGTTAGATAAAAGTCAGCGTGCGCTGCGGAAAACAAAGCTGGAATTGCCGGGCAAGTTCATCAAGCGGGGATCTACCTGATAGTGACTGCTTTCTATATTTGAAATGCTGATACCGTTACATCTTTCTGTTACGATGTAACGGATTAAATGATCAGGCGGACGTAACAATTTCGCTGCTGTCTGGCAGCAGTTCCCGTTCGTCATTTTTCCTTCCAAAAATTTTTGGAATCGATAAATTAATTCTACATTTACGTCACGCCTCTTCATCAAGGCTTTTTTTTAAACCCTTTGCTAAATCGATTTTGCTGTTTAGCAATGAGTTAGAAGGAGCGGAGATGGCGGGGTGGGACCTGACAATGAATGTAACAGTCGGGGGATGGAGTGCTATACCGCTTTATTCCCGTACCAAATTCTACGATCGGTTATGAAGGGATGGGCGATGCCTGTCCGTAAACATTTGCTGACAAGGAAAAGCTTTTATCGAAAAACAGCTTGATTTTTTGTAACACACAGGAAGATTTGCTACACACATCCAGGGCGATCTCCCATTGTAAAACTCAATTACACTTATCGATGACGAACTAGCCAACGGCATCCAGGATGCCTTCCCAAAAACCAAGACGCCTTTTAAAACCATTTAGCTAAATCGATTTTGCGTCTGGCCGAGCGCCAGGAGCATGGCGGTTTGCTGCCCAATTTGTTCGGACCGGAAGTCTGCGCACAGGAATTTTTTGCCCTTGCCCGCTTCGACGGATCGTCCGCATACGGAACACTATTGCCTTTACCGCTTCGACGAAATGCCGGGGCCTGGGTTTTTATTGCCTTTCAGTTTCGATGGAATTTCTAACCGGTGAATAGTTGCAGGGTTTACAGCGACTGAAAGTAAAGCCAGTAGTGAGTTGAAATGATGAGAATCCTGCATGGGAAATGAATTGTGATGAATGTATTGCCGAAGTGATGATGGTTCCGGCCAAAAGTCATACCGGCATAGCGTTGCGGTGATTGCAGCTGCTGAAAGCATGACCGGTAATGAATCGCAAAGAATGGCTCGTTGGAACCCTGCATGGTAAATGAATTGTGAAGAATGTAATGCCGAAGTGATGATCGTTCCGGCCCAAAGTCATAACGGTATAGCGTTGCGGTGATTGCAGCGTCAGAAAACATGGCCGGTAATGACCTGCAATGATGGCATCGACGGAGGATTGTGCGGTAATGAATTGTGACGAATGTAGCGTCGAAGTGATGATGATTCTGGCGCAAAGTATTACCGGGAAAGAGTTGTGGTGATTGCAGCGACTGAAAGCATGACCGGTAGTGAATTGCAACGATGAGCATCCTGCATGGTAGAATTTGTCTTGAATGTAGTGACTGGAAACATGCATAATAATGTGACGAACTTTCTGCCCGAAGGCAGGCCCGTAAATAGTTGTAGCATTTGCCGTGACAGAAAGCCTGCAAGGCGATAAACAGACCGCCCGGGCCGCAAGCCCGCGCACACCGATCATTTAGCAAAAGTAAAAATCCCTGTCCGCAGGGGCCAGGACATCCTATGCCTGTATTTTCTTAACCAAATCAATAATTTGCAATGAACACCGCATCCACGTTTTCCAGGCGTGTAGGTTGGATGAGCGTCTTGCTCGCGCTCGTCTGCTCCGTGGCTTTCTCCCAATCCCGTACCATCAGGGGGAAAGTGACAGACGCCAGGGACAACACGCCGCTCCCCGGCGTTACCGTGAAAATCGTCAACGCCGCCGCCGGAACGGTCACCGGCACAGATGGCACCTATTCCATCTCCGTTCCCTCCGCCAGCTCGCGGCTGGAATTCAGCTTCATCGGCTATGAAACGCTCACCCTCCCCGCCGGCGCCAGCGGCACCCTCGACGTAGGGCTCCCCCTTTCTTCCAAAAACCTGGAAGACGTAGTGGTGGTCGGATACGGCACCCTCAAGAAAAAGGAAATCACCAACGCCGTTACATCCCTCAGACCCGAAAACTTTAACGCCGGCGTGGCCCGCAGCCCGCTCGATCTTATCCAGGGTAAAGTGCCCGGGCTTTCCATCACCCGCGCCAACGGCACCAACCCCAACGGTGGCGCCACTTTCCAGATGCGCGGCATCACCTCCCTCAACGGTTCCCAGGAACCCCTCATCGTTATCGACGGCGTCCCCGGCGGTAACCTCGACCTTCTCCAACAGGAAGACATCGCCTCCGTAGACGTGCTCCGCGACGGCTCCGCCGCCGCTATCTACGGCACCCGCGGCAATGGCGGCGTGATCCTCATTACCACCAAAAAAGGCCGCGGCGGCGCTCCCCAGTTCAACCTGGCCACCTTCGTACAGCGCGACTACGTAGCCAAAAAGCCCCGCTTCCTCACCGCCGACGAATTCCGCAAAATCGCGCCGAATGCCGATGAAGGCGGAAGCACCGATGTGTACGACATGCTCCTCAACAAAGACAACCTTTCGCAGTATTACACGCTCAGCGCCACCGGCGGCAATGAAAAGTCCAACTACCGCGCGGCCGTGTATTACAACAAAGGAGAAGGCATCGCCAAACGCAACTACCGCGACCAATACGGCGGCCGTATCAACGTCAACCAGACGGGCGTCAACGGCAGGCTGGTCCTGCAATCGAACCTCTCCGTGAACTTCAACAAAGCCGACCTTCTCGGCGGTAACAACGGCGACTTCGAACAGGCCGTGCAACGTAATCCAACTTCCCCGCTCATGAAAGACGGCAAATACGTTAACCCGAACGGTTTCAACGTATACAACCCCATCGCGCGGCTGGAACAGGAACTGTATTACCGCGACCAGCAAACGCTGCAGGGCGATGCCAAACTGAGCTTCGAAGTGATCAAGGACCTCCGCGCCAGCGTGTTCGGCGGCATTTCCCGCAACACCTACAACGACCGGCAGTTCCGTACCAAAGACTCGAAGTCGTCCGTAGACTCCTACGAAGGCCGCGGGTATGCTTATAAAGGCAATTACCTGTCGCTAGACAAAACCCTGGACGTGACGCTCGACTACTTCAAGCGGATCGACAAGCACCAGGTGACGGCAGTAGCGGGTTACAGCTACTTCAACAGCACTTACGAAACGTTCAACATGAACAACTCTGGTTTCCTGACAGACGGTTTCCAGGACTGGAACATGGGCAACGGCCTCTTCCTCCGCGAAGGCAAGGCCGGAATGGGCAGCTACAAGGCCGAACATTCGCTGGTGGCGTTCTTTGCCCGCGCCAACTACGCTTTCAACGATAAATATTTCGCGCAGGCCATTTTCCGGTATGAGGGGTCTACCCGTTTCGGGAAAGACAACAAATGGGCGAAGTTCCCCTCCATTTCTGCCGGTTGGAACCTGCATGAAGAAGATTTTATTAAAACGGCCGGCTGGGTGGACCAGCTGAAACTGCGTGTGGGATATGGTGAAACGGGCAACTCCGGCTTCGCGAACTACAATTCGCTGACGCTGATGAGCACCGGCGGCGCTTATCCGCTGGACGGGCGTTATCCTGAAACCGTTGGCCTTTCCCGCAACCCCAACCCGAAGCTGGGCTGGGAAACGAAGGCGGAATGGAACTTCGGGCTCGATTTCTCACTCTTCGATAACAGGCTGGGCGGCTCGTTCGACGTGTACAGGAGAACGACCGGCGCGCTGCTCGGCAACTACGACGTGCCGTTGCCCTCCAACGTGAACGATAAAATGTGGTATAACCTGGGCAGTATCCGGAACAAGGGTTTCGAGATCGTGTTGAACGCCGTTCCGGTGCAGAAAAAGAATTTCACTTACAGTACCGACATCACGTTCAACCGGCAGAACAACACCATGACCAAAATTTCAGGCCCTGGTTACCGGATCGAAATGCTGACTTTCGGGGGATTGCCCTCTCCGGGTAACCTCGGGCCTGCGATCCGCGTGGTGGAAGGCAGTGCCTTGGGCAATTTCTACGGAAAACGTTTCGCCGGGTTCACCGCCGAAGGGGACTTCCTCTTCTACAAAAAAGACGGCTCCACCGGCAAGGCGGGCGATATCAAGGAAGAAGACCTTTCCGTGATCGGGAACGGTGTTCCGAAGATGATGATCTCCTGGAACAACAACCTCCGTTACAAGAACTGGGACCTCACCATATTCTGGCGTGGGAAGCTGGGCGTGGACCTGCTGAACCTGCAAGACATGTACTTCGGCAACCGCAGCTGGCTGCCGAATAACCTGCTCATGGTAGCGCTGACGAAACATGCACAGGTGAAAGTACCCCCGCAATATTCCGATTATTACCTGGAACCGGGCGGGTTCGTGAAGCTCGACAACGTCACCATCGGTTACAAATTCCCCGTGAAATCCGGCGTGATCCGCCAACTCAGGGCATATGTTTCCGGCAGGAACCTGGCAACCATCACCAAATATTCCGGCCTCGACCCCGAGCTGCAAGACAACGGGATGACCACCGGTATCGACAACCGCGGGTTCTATCCGCGCACCCGTTCGTTCACCGTCGGCCTTAACCTGGGCTTTTAATTCACCGAAACCGAAGAAATCTTATGCAAAAGAAACATATCGTGCTGGGGCTGACCGCGCTGTTGTGCGGAGCGGCTTCCTGCACCAACCTCGACGAAAAAGTATATTCCGAGCTGGTTGCGGACAATTACTATAAAAACCGCACCGAAGTAATGACCGCCGTGCTGCGCCCATTCACCCACGCCAATGCCTGGGCCTCGCCCACGGGGCAGGTAGGGTACTGGCGCGTGAGCGAGCTTTCCGGCGACCAGCTGGCCTGGCCGCAGAAAGGTATCCATGGGTTCGACGGCGGGCAATGGATCCGGCTTCATAATCATACCTGGACGGTAGACGACGATGTGGTTTGGAACCCCTGGCGGCTCATGTACTGGGGGCTCGGGTTTTGCAACAGCACCATCGGCGACCTGCAGAAAGTCGATTTCACCAAGATCGGCATGACGGAGGCAGACAAAGTGTCGATCATCGCGGAAACGAAAGTGCTGCGCGCCTGGCATTACCTCCGCCTCATGGACCTTTACGGGAACATTCCCATTGTGACGGAAGTGGGCGTGCCGGCTCAGCCGAAAGTGGCGCCGCGGAAGGAAGTCTGGGCGTTCATCGAAAAGGAGATCCGGGAAAACGTGGAGCAGCTGCAGCCGCTGGGGCCTTCGATGGTAGGACGGGTGAGCAAGGCCGCTGGATACGCCATGCTGGCGGAATTGTACCTGAACGCGGAGAAATGGGCGGGAGTAACGAAGTGGGACGAATGTGTGGCCGTCTGCAACAAAATCCTCAATGGGGACGGGGGCAGCCTGAAAGGTGCGGCGCCTGCACTGGAGACCGATATCATGAAACCTTTCAATAATGTCAATCACAATTCACCCGAAAACCTATTCCAGATTGCCTATAACTTTACAGTCGGCAAATTCCGTTTCGGTTGGAACGGCGACCTTTGGCATTACGAGCAGCGGCAGGCATACAACGCCACCGAGCGGGGGAATAACGGCATTGTGGTGATCCCTACGGCGTTCGACGCGTTTGCGGATAACGACCTCCGGAAAAAGCAGTGGATGTTGATCGACACGCTGAAGAAACACCCGTCTGTGCGCGCCAACGTAGCGGATTCGGTGGTGATGGCGACAGAAGAGTATAAAAACAAGCCGCTGGTGTTCGTCAAGGAGATCCGCCGCAATTCGGAAGGCGAAACCGGCGCCGGTGGCATGACGAGAGGGGAGGAGAACAGCGGTGCGCGCTTCTCGAAATACCTTCCCGGCGCCAAAGACGACGCCGAATACTGGAACAACGATTTCGTGCTGTACCGCCTGGCGGAGATCATTTTGAACAAGGCGGAAGCCATCATGCGGAAGAACGGCGGGGCCGCAAATGCGGAGGCTGTGGCGCTGGTGAATTCGGTGCGTCAAAGAGCGTTTACGGCAACTGATTGGCCTTCAGCGGCTTATACAACCGCAACATTAACTTTGGACGAACTTTTGGCAGAACGCGGAAGGGAATTTATTTTTGAAGGGAAAAGACGCCAAGATTTGATTAGGTTTGGTAAATTTACGACCGCAACGTGGTGGGACCATGCTGCGACGAGCGCCAAAGCCGAATTATTTCCGATACCGGGCCGCCAGATCAGGCTAAACCCCAATCTGGAACAACATGAAGGCTACAAATAGGCGTTGAATGAATATGTGCTTATCATACAAACAATAAAGAGTAGCATCTAACGGCTGGCCCATTCCTGGGCCGGCCCCTTTCTTTTACAAAATCGATTTTGCAACATGAATACATTTCGCTGGTGCCTTGTCGCATTATGTGCAGGCTTTCACGCAAACGCTCAGACCGTAACAAAGATCACAGATCCCGTGGAGTGGGTCAACCCCCTCATGGGCACAGATTCGAAAGGCAGCCTGTCTAACGGTAACACCTATCCCGCCATCGCCACCCCCTGGGGCATGAACTTCTGGATGCCGCAAACCAACCAGAACGGGAACGGATGGGCCTATCAATACAGCGCCGACAAAATCCGCGGGTTCAAACAAACCCATCAGCCCTCCCCCTGGATCAACGATTATGGCCAGTTCTCCCTCATGCCCGTCACCGGCCGCATGAAATTCTCGCAAGACGAACGCGCCAGCTGGTTCTCCCACAAAGCGGAAACCGCCAAACCTTATTATTATAGCGTTTATCTCGCCGACGCCGACGTCACCACCGAGATCGCCCCCACCGAAAGAGCCGCGCAATTCCGGTTCACCTTCCCCAAAACCGATAGCGCTTTCATCGTGGTAGACGCTTTCGACCGGGGCAGCTATATCAAGATCATCCCCTCCGAAAAGAAAATTATCGGTTACTCCACCCGTAACAGCGGCGGCGTTCCGGAGAATTTTAAAAATTATTTCGTGCTCGTGTTCGATAAGCCCTTTGCCCTCGCCCACACCTGGGACGGCAACCGCCTGGCCAAAGACACGCTCGAGCTCAAAGCTGGCAACGCCGGCGCCATCATCGGCTTCGCCACCTCGAAAGGGGAAAAAGTGCACGTAAAAGCCGCCTCCTCCTTCATCAGCCACGAACAGGCCGCCCTCAACCTCCAGCGCGAAGTAGGGGCAGACAGCTTCGAGGCCACCAAACAGAAAGCCAAACAGGCATGGAACAAGGAACTGGGCCGTATCGTTCCGGAAGGAGGCACCTCCGACCAGGTGCGCACCTTCTATTCCTGCCTCTACCGCACCCTGCTCTTCCCCCGCAAATTCTACGAATTCGACGCAAAAAACCAGATCGTACATTACAGCCCGTACAACGGCCAGGTACTCCCCGGCTACATGTTCACCGACAACGGGTTCTGGGACACCTTCCGCGCCGTATTCCCCTTCTTCACCCTCATGTACCCGGAACTGAACGGCCAGATCATGGAAGGCCTCGCCAACACCTATAAGGAAAGCGGTTGGCTGCCGGAATGGGCCAGCCCCGGGCATCGCGACTGCATGATCGGCTCCAACTCGGCATCCCTCATCGCCGACAGCTATCTCAAAGGCATCCGCGGGTACGACATCGAAACGCTGTACCAGGCGCTGCTGAAGAATTCCGAGAACGAAGGCCCCCTCAGCTCCGTAGGCCGCAAAGGCGTGAAATACTATAACAGCCTGGGATATGTGCCCTACGACGTAGACGTCAACGAAAACGCCGCCCGCACGCTCGAATATGCGTACGACGATTTCGCCATCTATAAACTCGCCGTAGCCCTGAAACGCCCGCAGGAAGAGATCGAACGGTTCAAAAAACGCAGCCAGAACTACCGTAACCTCTTCGATCCCGAAACCAGACTCATGCGCGGGAAGAACCAGGACGGGAAGTTCCAGGCGCCTTTCAACCCCTTCAAATGGGGCGACGCCTTCACCGAAGGCAACAGCTGGCACTACACCTGGTCCGTGTTCCACGACGTGGAAGGCCTCGCGCGCCTTATGGGCGGCCGCCCGCAATTTGCGCAGATGCTCGACTCCGTGTTCGTGATGGCGCCGGTCTACGATGAAAGCTACTATGGCTCCGTGATCCACGAAATCCGCGAAATGCAGATCGCCAACATGGGCCAGTACGCTCACGGCAACCAGCCCATCCAGCACATGATCTACCTCTACAACTACGCCGGCCAACCCTGGAAAACCCAGTACTGGGTGCGCCAGGTGATGGACCGCCTCTACCATTCCGGCGCCGATGGCTACTGTGGCGATGAAGACAACGGTCAAACATCCGCCTGGTACGTGTTCTCGGCAATGGGCTTCTATCCCGTATGTCCCGGAACAGACCAGTACGTGTTAGGCGCGCCCCTGTTCCCGAAAATGACGGTAACGCTGCAAAACGGTAAGAAATTCGTGATCGAAGCGCCGGGCAACAGCAAAACGAACGTGTATGCCCAAAACGTTACGCTGAACGGGAAACCGCTCAACGCCAACTGGATCAGCCATTCGGCGATCCAGCAGGGCGGCGTGATGAAAGTGTCGATGGGGGCCAGCCCTAATAAACAACGGGGCACAAACGAGTCTGCCTATCCTTATTCGTTCACAACAACTGGAAAATAATCAAGATCCTGGAATAGTAGCAATCTATGCTATTTCATTGTTCACTGTAAATTTCGCATCCCGGTTCTCCGGGATGTTTTTTTTGTCCCTACTTCGCCGGTTTCGCGCTCATGTGGAACACCAGCGTGCCGCCGTTCATGATGTCGTCGTGGGAGATAAAGCGGTCCAACACTTTGCCGTTCAGTTCGGCTTTCTTCACGTACACGTTTTTCGCGCCCTGGTTAACGGTTTTGACGTTGAAAGTGCGGCCGTTTTCCAGTCGGATCTCCGCGGAAACAACGGTCGGGCTGCCCAGTGCGTATTCCGTGGAGCCGGGGCAAACAGGGTAGAAGCCCAGCGCGGTGAAGAGGTACCAGGCGCTCATCTGCCCGCAGTCGTCGTTGCCGCCAAGGCCGTCTGGCGCGGGTTTGTACATTTTTTCGATGATCATCCGCACGCGTTCCTGCGTTTTCCATGGCGCGTCCGTCCAGTTGTACAGATAGGCCGCGTGATGGGCGGGCTCGTTGCCGTGAACGTAGTTGCCGATAATACCCTCGCGGGTAATGTCTTCCGTTTCGGCGAAGAACGCGTCGGGCAGGTGCATGGTGAACAGCGAGTCGAGGTGGCCGGTGAACTGTTTCTTCCCGCCCATCATATCGATCATCGTGGCGGGCGCATGCGGTACATACAGACTGTAGTTCCAGGCGTTCCCTTCGATATAGCCTTGCCCGTGGGTGCTCAGTACGTCGAAATCCTTGCGGAACGTGCCGTTGCTGAGGCGCGGGCGCATGAAGCCGGTGGTGCCGTCGAACACGTTGCGGTAATTTTCCGCGCGTTTGGAGAATTCCGTGTAAAGGTCGTTCCGGCCGAGTTTTTTCGCGACCTGTGCAATGCACCAGTCGTCGTACGCATATTCGAGGGTTTTGGAAACGGAAGAGCTGTTCTTATCCTCCGGTACATAGCCCAGTTCCATATAATAACCGATGCCGTCGTAAGGTTTGTAGCGGGCGGTGGCGGCGCAGGCTTCGAGCGCCTGCAGGGCGTCGTACCCTTTGATATTGCCTTTCATGATGGCATCCGCGATCACCGAAACGCTGTGATAACCGATCATGCACCAGTTTTCGTTGCCCTGGTGGCTCCAGACGGGCAACATTTTGTGCACACTTTGGTTATAATGTTCCAGCATCGATTTCACCATGTCGGCATTCCGGCCGGGTTGAAGGATGTTGAAAAGGGGATGAAGGGCGCGATAGGTGTCCCACAGCGAGAAAGTACTGTAGTTCGTCCAGCCCTCGGCGCGATGGTTGTTCTGGTCGATGCCGCGGTAGGTGCCGTCTGCGTCGGCGTAAGTGGTAGGACCGAGATACGTATGGTACAATGCGGTGTAAAAGTTGACGAGATCGTCTTCCTTCAGCATGTCTGCCTTCACTTTGGACAGCTCGCGGTTCCAGGCGTCGCGGCCCTGGCGGCGAACGGCGTCAAAGTCCCAGCCGGGATTCTCCGCGTGGAGGTTGTTCAGCGCACCTTCCGTGCTCACGGGCGAAAGGGCCATTTTCACGGTCACCGCTTCGCCGGGCTGCGCGTCGAACCCGAACCAGGCGCGGATCTGGCGGCCGGCCATTTCGGGGAAGTTCTCCGTCTGGTTGAATTTGCGCCAGAACCCTTTGTATACGTCGCTGGCCAGGTTTTGATGACCGTAGCGGCGGATGGGTTTGGAAAAGGTCATGGCGAAATAGAGCGTCCGCGTGCGGGCCCAGCCGTTGGTTTGGCGGTAACCGGTCACGAGGGTGTCGTTTTCCACCCGTACGAACGTCCACACATTCTTGTTTGAGTAGTTGTAGAGGTTGGCCATGAGGTCGAGCACGATATGCGGGTTATCGCCCGACGCAAAGGTGTACCGGTGCATGCCGGTGCGGTTGGTGGCGGTGAGCTCGGCGGTGATGCGGCTTTCGTCGAGCAGCACTTTGTAGTAAGCCGGTCCGGCGGTTTCGTTTTGATGGGAGAACCTCGACCGGTAGCCGTTTTCAGGATGGTCTGCCGTTCCGGGATTGAGCTGTACGGGGCCGTTGGCGGGCATGATGAGGAAATCGCCCAGGTCGGAATGGCCGGTGCCGCTGAAATGGGTGTGGGAAAACCCGGTGATGGTAGGGTCCTGGTACTGGTAGCCGGCACAATAACGGTACACGTCCGGGTTGTATTTCCCGTTCATTTCGTACGGGATGGTGTCTGTGTCCGGGCTGAGCTGCACCATGCCGAAGGGGACGGTGGCGCCGGGATAGGTGTGCCCCATTTTGGCGGTCCCGATAATGGGCCTGACGTACCGGGCCGGGTCCTGCGCAGGCAGGAGCGTGGGGGCCAGCAATGCCAGGCTGGTAATGAATAAACGCATGAGTAAGGAAGGATTGATTATTGTAGCCAAAGATAACAAAATCGTTTTTGCACCGATAATTCATGCGGATTGCAGATGTTTTGTTAGATTACCGGTTGAATTTTTTTTTCGGACGATACACCCTGCGGGGATGCAAATTCCATCTATTAATGTAACACCACTGAGTCTATGGCAGAAAATTTAGATCATATAAGGCAGTTGTACCTCCAGAAACTGGCAGGAGCTACCACCGAAAGTGAGGATGCCGAACTGGCCGCGGCATTGACCGATCCCCGGATCCGGAAAATGTGCGACGAGCTGGACGAACTCTATGAGTCGCCCGAAATGAGGGAGCTGTTACGGGAGCGGCCCACCAATAAGCGGTGGGACGAGCTGGCGGCGCAGGCGATGGAAAGCGCCGGGCGTGCCGGGCGGACGATCCGGATTTTCCGGTACGTGGCCGCGGCTTCCGTTGTGCTGATGATCGGGGCGGTCGTTTATACCCGGTACATCCATCATCCGCAGCCCGAAATCCGGGAAATGGCCCGCCTCTCCCCGGAATACGCTTCCGATGAGGTGACGATCAAAATGGCCGGCGGCGACCGGATACCCTTGTCCCCCAATTCGTCGCGCCTGGTGTCGCGGGTGAAATTGCGGATGGAGGGCGACAAATCCATCAAATATGAAGACCCGACCGGGCAGGCCGACGGCTGGAACCAGCTGGAGGTGCCACAGCGGCTGGATTGCAGGCTGGTGCTGTCTGACGGCACTGAAGTGTGGCTGAATTCCCGGAGCTCGATCCGTTTTCCGTTCACGTTTACCGGCAACAGGCGGGAAGTGGAGGTAACGGGCGAGGCATATTTCAATGTATCCCCAGATGCCGGCAAGCCATTCGTGGTGCTGACGCCGCAGGGGGAAGTGCAGGTATTGGGAACGAGTTTCAACGTGAACACCTATGAGCCCGGTAAGGTGGTGACTTCGCTGGTGAGCGGAAGCGTTCGCGCGGCGGGGCACGGCGGTACGGCTGTTTTGAAGCCGGGGCAGGAAGCGGTGTGGACGGAGAATAAACCCCTGGAAGTGGTGCGGTTCGAGCAGCGGGACAAGCTGTCGTGGATGCAGGGGGTGTATTATTTCAAGGCGGCTGATTTCGGGGAGATCGCCAAGATGGTGGAGCGTTGGTATAAGCTGGAGCTGGTGGTGGATAAACCGGAGCTGGCGGCGCTGAAGTTCGATGTCAGGATGGATAAAAACAAATCGATCGATGAGTTCATGAACATTTTGAAGGTCATGAACGGGTTGGATTACCGGATCGAGGGGAAGGAGCTGCACATTTTCTAATGTATTTCACGCGAATCACGACCATATATTAATTTTTTCATTATGGAAAATTCATATTTGACGAACCGATTGCAGTACATTTTCCTGACGGATAACCTCAGTTGGGACGATTTCGTACATCGTGCGGGGGAGAATGGTTCGAACTTGCGGGAGGAGCTGCTGGATTTGCTGGAGGAGTCCAGCGAGTTATTGTCCAGGATCGGCTACCACCTGGAGATCATCAAGAACAATGAGCATATTCTCTGACCTGATTGTTAGTTATTCCCTGAGTTAACCATTATATTTGTTTTACGGGGGTGCATGTTAGACATGACCGGTGTCCATTAACGCGAGATTAACATTTTCGCTTTTTTTAGCATGCTGTTTTTTCACTAACTTCAGTGAAGAAATTTTCCGTATAAGCATATGATTGATACATCTGCGGCGATTCCCGGAAAATAGATGTTCGGGGATACGGGCGGGTGGTTTTTAACAGACCAAAAACATAGATGCGTAATTAATATGCCGGAAGAATCGTTCTCATCACATCAGGATCATGCGTCTGGAGCAATGCTGGCATTGGTCCGTGATTTGTTCGCACAACACCGTAAGGCGTTGATTGTGGAGGCTACGCTTATCCTGAAAAATATCTGGGAGGCGGAAGATGTGGTGCAGGATACGTTCGAAGTGATATTGAAAGGCGGCCACCTGAGCAAGGTGGAGCCGGATAAATACCATGCTTACCTGTACCGTGCGGTGCGCAACAATTGTTTGAGCACGCAGCGGAAGGCGGTGGCGGATAAGCGGAAGAAAGACCGTTTCGAGGAAACGGAGCCCAGGTTTGAGCCCGGCGAGATGCTGGAGGCCTGGGATACGCGTCAGCGTTTACGCGACGCGGTGAAAGCATTACCGGAGCAAAGGCGGTTGGCGTTCGAGAAAACGTACCTGGAGGGGAAACCGCACCGGCAAGTGGCCATAGAAATGGAGCTGAAACTGGAAACGGTGAAAAGCCACATCAAGATCGCGTTGAAAAACCTGCGCGATCGCCTCAAACACCTGCGATAAATCGCCCTTATGGTTGGGCCTATCATCTACACAAACTTGTTAGCATGCTTGGACAAAAACAAAAATCCTATTTTTGACAATAGGATTTTTGTTCATATTATGAGACAACCCCCGGTTTCCCACATGGCCCATCTCCATGTTCAGTACCCCGGAGTCTGCTGCCAGAACGAACGAAGTACAAACAACCAAAATTTGTAAATGATTCGCATGGGGAAAATTGCAGCGATTCTGGTCCACACCTTATTCATTACCATGTTTTTGAGCGTGGGCAGTCCGTCACGCGCCCAACAGGTGCCGCCTCCGCCCCCGCAAGACGTTCCCAAAGAGCTGACCTTCACGTTATCGGGCACCTTTACCGTCGGGGAGATTTTCGACCAGTTGCACCGGCAGACCAATATTTACGTCAACCGCAATCATGCCATCATCGATTTCACCCGGAAGCTGACGGTGCATTTCCGCAGTACGTCTATCCGCGAGGTGATGGATAAAGTATTGGGGGATCTGCCCATCGACTGGATGATCACCGGGCTCGATATTGTGTTATTCCCCAGCGCCAACCCGGTCCGGTTGAAGGAGGAGACCATCACCGTGACGGGGCTCGTGATGGATAAGGACGGGGTGGTGTTGCCGGGCGTCACGATCATGGTAAAGGGGGAACAGAAGGGCGGGGTAACTAACGGGGAAGGGCGGTTCCGGATCGAGAAGGTGTTGCCGAAATCCACATTGGTGATCAATTCCATCGGGTTCCTGAGCCGGCAGTACCGGTTAGACGGCGAGCGGAAAGTGACGTTCATCCTGGAACCGGCGGTTTCGCAGATCGAGCCGGTGGAGATAACTGCGAACACGGGGTACCAGGTGCTGAAGAAGAAGGAGACGCCCGGGGCGGTGGTGGTGATTGATAGTGCTTTGATAAACCGGCCGGTAACTCCCAATATCTTGGATAGACTTGAAGGGGTTACGGGAGGCTTGTTAGCATTTAGATCCCAAGGCGCGATCAGGTATATTTCAAAGATGCCGGATGGAGTCGACTATGGATTTTATATCAGGGGATTTAGTTCGGTCTCGCCAAACAGAGTTAATCCCAATCCCTTAATAGTACTTGATAATTTTCCGTACGAGGGAGATCCGAAAAATATTAATCCGAACGATATAGAAACGATTACCGTTCTAAAAGATGCCGCCTCCTCCAGTATCTGGGGTGCCAGAAGTGGAAATGGCGTAATTGTAATGACTACAAAGAAGGGGCGGTACAATGAGAAAATGAGAATTGACGTCAATTCAAGTTTAACGGTAGGGTTAAAACCCAACTTGTTCTATGATCCCAATTTCCTGGAAGCCTCCGATTATATTGATGTTGAAAGAAAACTGTTTGATCTCGGCTATTTTGAAAATGATATAAATGATCGATTTTCTTACCCTCCAATATCCCCAGTTGTAGATTTATTGAATAAACGTAAGAAAGGGTCAATTTCTGAGGAATATTTAAACGAACAGTTAAAGGAATTGGCCCAAAATGATGTCAGGAGGGATTTAAGTAAATACTCCTATCGAAATTCTGTGAATCAGCAATATGCTGTTAGTATCCGGGGCGGAACTAAAGATCTGGGTTACTATTTGTCGTTAGGGCATGACCGAAATCAATCTGAAACAGTAAGAAATGGCCGAACACGCACAACGTTGATATCATCGAGCACTTTTTCACCATTGAAGAATATGGAGATTAATGGCTTTATCAACTATGCACTACAAAATACTGATGAGGGGAATGAAATGGTCTTTAGAGGGATTCAAAGCAGAGCTGGTAAGTTTACAGACTTATATCCCTATGCCAGATTTACTGATAATAATGGAAATCCAGTTCCCATAGCTAAAGACTTAAGTGCCAATTATACGGACAGTTTAAACCGGCTTGGGTATCTGGACTGGAAATTCCGGCCTTTGGACGAAATAGGAAGTAAGGTTAATAGCACATCCTTCCAGAATCTAATATTGAGATTAGCTATTAAATATAAGTTCTTTAAGAACTGGACGGTTGAAGTGAACTATCAAAATCAAAGACAGATTATTTATAGTAAGATGTTCTGGTCTAAGGATTCGTATTATGCTCGAGATTTGGTCAATACCTTTACGACGTACAATCCAGTCACCGGAAAACTTACCAATAACCTCCCAGTAGGCGGCATTATGAACATTGGCGACTATGATTGGAAGGCGAACAACTTAAGGACAACTGTAAGCTATGAGCGGAAGATAAAGGATCATAGCGCAAGAATGCTGCTGGGTGGTGAAGCTCGGGATTTAACGGCTGACGGGATTGAAAAAGCATCAGTTGGTTATGAGAACATCAACGGGGTTCCTGTAACCAACATAAATCCTAATATCCTCTACCCCACAATTCCATTTGGAGAATCCCGTCTAAGTGAAAAAATAGGGTTAAATGGAGCGCCGGTAGGACTGGTTAATCGATACATTTCTTATTTCTCTATTCTAGATTATAATTATATGGGGAAGTATGAAATGAGTCTCAGTGCAAGAAGGGATGGTGCGAACTTATTTGGAATCGCCACCAATAGAACGTTTTCTCCATTTTGGTCGATTGGGGCCGGATGGTCGATATACAAGGAAGAATTTTTTAAGGTTCCATGGGTAAATACGTTAAAGCTGCGGACCTCATTAGGAGAAAATGGTAACGTATATTTTGGATCGGCATATTTGACGATCTTTAGAGATATAGACCCACTCACAGGATTACCGAGTAATTCTATTTCCAATGCTCCCAATAAGGATCTGAAATGGGAGCGTATCCGGATGTCTAATGTAGGGATGGACTTCGCGATCCTTAATTATCGCATATCAGGTACTGTTGACTATTTCTTCAAGAAGAGCCTGGATTTAGTGCAAAGAACTAATGTTGCACCTCAGACAGGCTACTTGAATGCCATGACAAACTCTGCAGAAAGCCAGACAAGAGGTTACGAGCTAACGTTAAATAGCAGTTTTAAATTTAACAAGATAAAGTGGGGGAGTCGGTTAGTTTTGAATCATCTCAAGGACAGATTGAATAAGTATGATCCAAAGCCAAGCCGACAAACGATTATATTGACTAATCCATATTTTGATCAACTTCGAGTGCCTGGATATTCATTGAAGGGCATTTTCAGCTATAAATGGTCTGGTCTCGATCCTAAAACGGGAGATCCTCAAGGCTACTTAAACGGTGCGATAAGTAAGGATTACAGTGCGATACTAAACACTTTTCATCCTGATAGTCTGGTTTACCACGGCTCGGCGGTGCCAACTTATTTCGGCTCTATCAGAAATGACTTGGTTTATAAGAGACTTACTTTATCGGCAACTATTGGATTTAAATTGGGCTATTTTTTTAGAAAAAATGGCGTATCAACTAATTATGCGGAGTTGTTGACCTACAGAATGCATAAAGATTACAATTTACGGTGGCAAAGCCCGGAAGACGAATTGAAGACTTCAGTGCCGTCCATAGTATATCCCAGCAACGATTTTCGGAATCAATTTTATCAGAAATCAGAAATCATGGTGTTAAGAGGCGATCATGTTCGAATGCAGGATGTCAGAGTTTCATATGCCCTGATAGATAAACCGCGTGAGAAAAAATCGGTTAAGTTTTGTGAATTCTATGTTTATATGACAAACCTGGGGATACTGTGGCGGGCCAATAGAGAGGGAATTGATCCAGATGTAAGCCATGCAACCATATTCGATGCGTATCCCATTCCATTTTCTATTTCTGGAGGTGTAATGTTAAAATTGTAACTCATGCGGTCTTCAATACTAATATTGGCAATCTTCTTAGCAATTAGCTGTAAAAAGCAAAATGATTGGTTAGATGTTCCCAAGTCCAAGAACGATTTGCAATTAGAGTCGTTGAAGGATTTCCAGGACTTGTTAAACAACACTAAGGTTTTTAATCAAACCTTCCCGATGGTTGGGCAACTTGGTACTGATAACTATTATGTAAAAGACGCTAATTTAAGCAAAGTGACCGCCGTTGAGAAAAACGCATATTTATGGGAAAAGAATATTTATGATAGTAAAAGTTCTCCTGAGTATCTCTTTGCTTATCAAGCAATAAATTATTCAAACGTTATATTGGAACTCATAGATGGTATTGAAATTAAACCATATGAGCATGAATTGAAGATGAACATAATAGGCCAGGCATTGTTTTTTAGGGCATATTACTTTCATGAGCTGGCCAGTATTTATTGCAAACAATATGAAAAAAGCAGCGCAAATGCCGAAAGAGGACTCTGTTTAAAATTAGGCGCAGACATTAATGCAATTGTAAAACGATCGTCGCTGCAGGAAACCTATGATAGAATAATGCAAGATGCTTATAAAGCAAAAGATTTATTGCCCCTAACTTCCAATTTTTCCACTCAGCCAAATAGAATCGCGCTTTTCGCATTTATTGCAAGGATTGCATTAAATATGGGAGATTATAAAAGAGCTAAGGATTTCGCAGATTCGGTCTTGGAAAAGAGGAGTGAATTGATAGATTTTAACATAGAGCCTAAACTTACATTGACATTCCGATTTCCCGATTTTAAAGCGGGCAACCGAGAAATTTTGTTTTATGGTCAAGGAACAAGATATGCATTGTTAGCGCCAAATGATAATCCAAATTATGGGCTAGTAGATACAAGCCTTTATAGAACTTATCATAATGAGGACCTAAGGAAATTATTCTTCTACTCTGAGCTTTATTCGAATACTATTAAGTTTTTGGGGAGTTACACAGGGAACGCTACAAATTTTGCTGGAATTGGCTTGAATGAAGTGTATTTTATTAAAGCCGAATGCATGGCCAGATTGGGTGAGGTGGAGGGCGCTTTAAGTACCTTAAATTCAATTTTGGTGAAGCGTTTTAAAAAGGGTAAGTTCAATCCAATTGATGTGACGGATGCAGATTCGCTACTCAATATGATATTATTGGAAAGAAGGAAAGAATTCCCAATGACTGGACAACTAAGATGGCAGGATTTGAAGAGACTGAATCTGGATAATAAACGGAGTACGATTCTAATAAGAAAAATTGCGGAAAGAATAATATACTTACAACCTAACGATCCTAAATATGTATATCCGTTTCCGCAAGATGAAATAGAATTATCGGGAATTGATCAAAATCCAAGATAAATCAATTACTATATGTTGTGAGAATATTAGCCTGTGCGGCAATAACATTATATCCATTGGGAAGCCCGTTAGCAGCGCTGAATGTGCAAACATAAGGAGCCACTTGTCCCCCGAAGCAAGAGAAAGCAGGGCTCGTCGCTGCTACTTGAAAGCTTGATGCATCAAGACCCGTACCCGCAAGGCAATAATAAGTTTGACTATACCTTCCCCCATAAGCCTGAACACCACCAATTAATAACGCAATTGCAATTAAGCCAATTTTGAGCTTTTTCATAATAAAACGGTTTTGTGAGATCAATACGATTTTTTAAAATTTAGATGCTAGTAATAAAAGACAATACAATACGTGATTAAGAAAAGAGACAATTAACATTACGCGATTAAACAAGAGTCAAGAATCATTAAGTAACAGAAAAACGATACTAAAAGCGCAGACCATTGTCATAGTCTGTCAGCTTCAGACGCTGCGATAAAATGTTAAAGGGAAGGGGAAAGTTGGCGAAAACAGAAAGGAGAAAATGTGTGTAGCTTCAGGATAGCTGTACCTCCGAAGAAGTTATATCACTTTGCGGCTTGTTAACCTGAAAGATGGTATATATAGTAACTGTCAAGATGGCAATGTTGAAAATGAGATGGTCCGTCCAGCCGAAGCGCTTCACAATGCCGGCACAGCTGCAAGGTACGTGCGAAAACACATTTAACAAAATCATTCCGATATACCCGCTGAAAACAGCCAGCAGCCCGGCTCCGGCGTACAAACCCCACTTCACCGTTCTTCCGGAAATCATTAACGCGGCAATAACAAATTCGAGCAAAGGCAGCCCCCAGGCCAGCGGCTCCGCGAACGCATCGCTGAACGGCTGTTCCAGTAACCGGAACCTCCATAAACTAATGTCCGCCAATTTCACCACGGCGGCATATATCCAGAATAAAAACAGGAAAAATATAATACCCTCAAGCAGCCTCTTGTGCTTCATAGATACGTAATTAACGACGGTTATCAGATGCTAGTTCCCTCTTGTGTAGACATTATTTAGCGGAGCATGAATCGTGTTGGTCTGTTGTGCATTCTCATGTCGTTCATGCTTCTAATGTAAATCTACTCTACTAATTTTATTTTCCAACTACCAAATTGACGGATTTCTTTGCATTTTTTTCAATCGTTCGATTTTTATTCCTTTCGAACATTCATCGGCGGCTGCTGATAATAATGCGCGAACACCCGCGAAAACCCCGCTGCTGACTCATATCCCACTTCCCACGCGATCTCCTGGACCGGAAGCCCCGTCTGCGTCAGCAATTTGCGTGCCTTGTCTAACCGCAAGTCACGGATGTAATCGCACAAATGCTGGTGGAACACTTTGTAATATCCACGCCGCAATTGCGTGGGCTGAATCTCGAAACGCTTTGCCAGGTGCTGTATCGACAACTTCTTATCGATGTTCTCGGCGATGTAGCGCTTCACTTTGTTAAGCGTTTGGTAATCGCGATGGTATACCGCCAGATCTTCCGCCCGGAAACTAACACCCGCCTTGCCGAGCGAACGGAACAACAGGTCGAGCAGCAGCACCTGGCGCTTCAATCGCCAGATATTACCCTCCATCCCGCGCTGGTAAAGGCCCTGGAGCTGCTCCAGGTCTGATGGCCCGAGGAGCACGCGGTCTGGCCCCTCGTGCGGCAGCGCGATGGATTCTTCATTCACGAGCGATTGCATGGCCGGTGAAAAGAACAGGAAAAGAAAACGATGTGCGCCTTCGGGCAATTCCAGCTGGTGCGTGCCGGGCTGCAGGTTGAAGATCTGGAAGCTGTCGGGCTCCAGTTCCAGCGCGCCCCGGCCACGGGTATGCAGCCACGCGGTACCGTTGAGGTTGTACATGGCCACGGTGGCGGTAGTGGCAAGGAGGACCGACAGCATTTGGGTTTCCGACTGCCGGGTTTCGTATACCCACGTATGCAGGTACTGGTCTGAAAAATACTGGGTGAGGATCTCTCCGCCTGCGTTGCTGTTGTGATTGGCGATGGCTTCTTCGATGAGGCATTCACGGTAGTTCGGCGGAATCTGCATGGTAAAATCATAGTTGGCCCCGTGCAGGATGCCTGCGGTTGTTTTCATTGGCATGGAAAAATGTACTTTTTGGTAATGAAATAGGTGTCGTGATATGGTTGTGCGCGACAGATAGCTTGATCGTTTTTTTGGAGCGATGGATGAAACTTCTACTGAAACAATACCGCAGTGGGAAATGTTGTGTCTTGACCCAAATTAGTATGTCATTGGTTCGTCAGCCGGAGCGGGGCCTTTCTGCCCGGGTTCTCCTGTTTTCCGCTGCGGTGTGTTCAAAAAGCTGGCCTGATGAAGGCTGTAAAGGTGGATTTGTTCATTTCCGGCGGATGGACCGCTTCCGGCCGGCGGCGCAATGTCATCCGCTGTTCAGATTTCTGCGGAAGCCGTTCGCGTTGCTTCCGGTGGTGAGTATCTTGTGCGAAGCTATCCGATCTATAGTGAAAACCCGCAAAGGCCCAAAGCCGTAAGATGCTACACTATATTGTTCGGACGGGCGAAACACCCGTTCACGTAAACGAAAATCAACCGACACATTCGCAAAAAAGCAGCCATATGGGGCATCCTTCGGGGATGCCCTTTTTTCATGCGGCAGCTGATCGAAAAGATTTATATTTATCGGCATAACCGAAAACCATGAGATCCCGTACTTTATTTTTCCTGTTCCCGCTCCTGGCGCTGAGCGCCCTTGCTTCCGCCCAGAAAATAGACGTTTCCTCCGGCAAGATCGAAGCGCTGAAAGGCATCGATACTTTTCAGATCATATATAAATACGATAAACTGATGGTGGGGGATTTAGGGAGAGAATCGAATTATATCCGGAAGAAGAAGGCCGATGCCGAAAAAAGGGCCCCCGGCAGCGGGTACGCCTGGGAAGAAATGTGGATCGGCGACCGGTCGAAATATTACGAGCCCCAGTTCCTGGAAGCCATCCGGAAATTCTCGGAAAAAGAGATCGGCGACCATCCCGGCACCCGCTACCAACTGGTGCTCAGCTCCACCTACATCGAGCCGGGCCAAAGCGGCCTCATCCGGAAATCGGCCAAACTGAAAGGCACCATCACCGTCATCGATACCCAAAACCCGGCCAAACCGCTTGTGAAAATCCAGATCGACGAAGCCTCGGGCGAAAGCAATAAGGAAGATAATGGTACCGGCGGCCCCCGGATCGGTGCGGCCTATGCCAAAGCAGGGAAGGAGCTGGGGAATTACCTCCGCCAGCGGCTCGACTAATCGGCTTTCTTCAACTGCCGGCGGATGTTTTCCTTGTGCTGGGTGCCCCATTTGCGAAGGGCGTCCACCACTTCGCCGAGGGTATTGCTGTAGTCGGTGATGCAGTATTCTACCAGTACGGGCGTGGTATCGTGGACCCGCCGGGTCACGAACCCGTTCAGTTCCAGCTCTTTCAATTCGTGGGAGAGCACTTTCGCCGCAATGCCCGGTACGGTTTTCTGCAACTCGTTGAAACGCTTGTTGCCCGAACTGAGGGCCACGATGATCGGCAGCTTCCATTTTCCGTGCAACACGTACAACGCATCCTGCACCGCCGATAAAGCCGTACAGGTTTCCCATTCTGCCGAAATTGTTTGTAACTTTAACATAACCGGGTTGATCTTTATATCTAATCGGGTAACATTGTCGAACTTACCTCAAAGTAACCACTTACCTTTAGGTAACTACTAACAAGTTGAAAGCAAATGTACATAAGTTTGCAATCCTGTTAATAACCAAACAGCACACAATATGAAAAAAGTAATGAGCCTCCTGCTGGCAGTCACCGTATCTGTTGGCGCCTTCGCACAATCCACCTGGAAATCCGACGCAGCGCACTCCCAACTGAAATTCGATGTGCAGCACCTGGGCCTCTCCACCGTATCCGGTTCCTTCACCAAGTTCGAAGCAGCTGTTACCGCATCCAAAGCGGATTTCAGCGATGGACAATTCACCCTCACCGCAGAAACGGGTTCTATCAATACCGGCATCGAACAGCGCGACAACCACCTGAAATCCCCCGATTTCTTCGACGCAGCTACCAACACCACCCTCACTTTCAAGAGCACTTCCCTGAAAAGCGCGGGTAATAATAAATATACCATCACCGGCGACCTCACCCTCCATGGCGTGACCAAACCCGTGACCCTCGAGCTCTGGTACCGCGGCACCATCGAAAACCCGATGAGCAAGAAGCCCACCGCAGGTTTCCGCGTAACCGGCAGCATCAAACGCAGCGATTTCGGCATCGGCGCCAAATTCCCCGCACAAATGCTGAGCGACGATATCGCCATCTATGCCGACGGCGAATTCGTAAAACAATAAGGAATTTCCCTTCCAGATATTCAAAACCCGCCACTACGGCGGGTTTTCTTTTTTCTAAAATAAAAGTCTACAAATGTGGTCGACTAATAGATTTTCTCCCTATCTTTGTATCGTCATCAGAAAATCAGCATCAAAAACCAACCTACGATTATGTACACCACCAACCGCTATGCAGATTTGCTCCCCTTCCGTTACGAGATCATTTCGACCCGTCCCAAAGACCGTACCCCCATCCAGCCCGCATCCGAAGGATCGGTTGTGCCGCTTTCCCATTTGCAGCGGGAAGATTTCATCGTACCATTTTCGTTCCTGGGCGCGGAAGGCGCTTACGTTCCGGGCAGCGAACTGCTGAACCAGCCGCTCGTGCTGGCTTTTTATTCCCGCCACTGGAACGGGTATGCGCCTGATTTTGTACGGCAGTTGGAAGATTTGTATGCGGATATCCAGGTGATGGGAGGGCAGTTGCTGGTAGTTTCGGGTGATGCGGTGGAAGAGCTGAAAGCCCTTGGCGCCAAGTTCCCGCTGGCGTACGACAAAGATTACGCCATCGCGAAGAGCGCGGGGATTTATGCGGAAACGGACCCGCTGTGGGCGCGCCTGTCCGGTTTCGAGGAAAATGCGCCTTTGCCGGCAACTTACGTGCTCGGCCAGAGCCAGCGCATCGCCTGGGCGTTTACCGACCCCCTGTTCGACCAGCGCATTCCCCGCCGCGAACTGCTCACGGCCGTTTATACCGCCGGCCAGGCCCAGGCGCTCAGCCGGGCCATCGCGTAAGGCCTAGAGGTAGGGTTTCATTTCATCTTCGATGTTCTTGCGGAGGTTCATCAGCCGGTGGGCGTATTCCTCCATACTTTTCTCTTGCTCCGTGCGCGGCGTCCATTTCGGGACTTGCACGGTCTGGCCCTTTTCGTCGATCGCGGCGAACACCATGATGCAATGGGTCGTTTTTACTTTTTCCTTTTGACGCGGGCTGCCGGCATACACATGAATGGAAATATGCATGCTGGTGTTGCCGGTGTAGATGATGGAGGCATCGATCTCTACGAGGTCGCCGATGGCGATGGGCTTGTAGAACCGGATGCCGCCCACGTAAACGGTCACGCAGTATTGTCCGCTCCAGTTGGCGGCGCAGGTGAACCCGGCCTGGTCGATCCATTTCATCACGGAACCCCCGTGCACTTTGCCGCCGAAGTTGACATCGGAGGGCTCGGCGAGGAAGCGGAGGGTTACGGTGTGGGGGGATGATGTTTCCATATATTATAATTGAGCGTGAAACTGTGATGTGCGGCGGTGTTGCTTCCGCCAGTTCCAGGGGGCCATGGGCTGGGGCTCTGCCCAGAGCCCTTTCCGTTCGGTCCGCGCTTTTTGCTGGGCGCGCGCCAGGTCGGGGTTTTTGCTGAACTGGGCATAATGCCAGGCAAACCCCGCCGCCACGAGGCGATGGTTCAGCGAAGTGCCATCTGGCAGGTAAATTTCCGCCACGATCCTCCCGTACTGGTCCTTATCTTTCCTCTCCATACGTACGGTTTTCCCGAAACAAAGACCGGCCGTGTATTGCCGCGATTTCTCCCCGAAAGGCTGCCCCTTCTCCGGCGCATCCACCCCAAAAAGCCGGATGCGCACCGCCTTGCCGTTTATCAGCATTTCAATCGTATCGCCATCCTTTACCGAAATTACTTTCCCCGTTTGTGCGTTGGTTGCGCAGCCAGTAAATATTAAAAAGAATAATAAAACAAATCGCATGGATGCAATATGTAAAAAATCCTTGGATAATCCGGATGGCTTGCTATTTTTATGCAAACGTTTGCACGTTTTCAGATCCGTTTACGCGTTTACAGTTTAAATTGTTATCCATGATTTCCACCTTTGGGAAATGGGCCTCCGCACTGGCATTCCTCGTTATGCCCGCCGCCGTTGCCGCCCAGTCGAAAAACGACATGCGCCGGCTCATCGCCGATAATCTCGACTTCGCCGTTCAACAGTACCGGGTGCTGCAAGACAGTACACCGGCAGACCGCATGCCGCGCACCTTTCAGCACGGCCGCTCCGTCACCTCCGACACCGAATGGTGGTGCAGCGGTTTTTATCCCGGCACGCTCTGGTACCTGTACGAATATTCCAAAGACGCCAAAGTGAAGGCCGAAGCCGAACGCCGCCTCGCCATCCTCGAAAAGGAAAAACGCTACACCGGCAATCACGACATCGGCTTCATGATCTTCTGCTCCTTCGGCAATGCCTATCGCATCACCGGCGATAAAAAATATAAAGACGTGGTAGACACGGCGGCGGTTTATCAGATCACCCGCTATCGCCCTTCCATCCGGTCTATCCAGTCGTGGAACAAAAGCAAGCGCCTCAACTGTCCGGTGATCATCGACAACATGATGAACCTCGAACAATTGCTCTGGGTATCGCAACAGGGCGGCGACAAACGTTTTGCCGACATCGCCGTCACCCACGCCAACACCACGCTGCAAAACCACTACCGCCCAGACCATAGCACGTTCCACATCGTGGATTATGACCTGGAGAAAGGCACAGTGATCCAGAAAGTGAATGGCCAGGGCGCGCACGACACCTCTGCCTGGAGCCGCGGCCAGGCCTGGGGATTGTATGGCTGGACGATCATGTACCGTTTTACCCGGGACCAAAAATATCTCGAGCAGGCGCGCCATGTGGCGAAGTTCATCCTGCATCACCCCAACCTGCCGGCCGATAAAATCCCGTACTGGGACTACAACGCGCCGCAGATCCCTACTTCCCGCGATGCTTCCGCCGGCGCCATCGCCGCATCCGCGCTGCTGGAACTGGGCCAGTATGTCGATAAGAAGGAACAACAGGAATATGTTGCCGCGGCGGCCACGATGCTGCGGTCGCTCGCGTCGCCGGCCTACCGGGCGAAGCTGGGCGAAAACGGGGGATTCATTTTGAAGAACAGCGTCGGGCATTTCCTCGCCAACGGGGAAGTGGACGTGCCGCTGACATACGCGGATTATTATTTTGTGGAAGGCCTTTTGCGCTATAAAAAATGGTATTTGTAAATGGAGAGAAGGAATTTTTTGAAGTGGACATCGCTTTTCGGTGCGGCGGCCGCTGTGCCGGGTGCTGCGGCCATGGGCATTGCGCCCGAATTATCACCGGCACCGGCAGGCGATCGTGCTTTTTGGGTGGAGCTGCTGCGGAAGATGGCGGTGCCGGTGCTGGGGAACCTCAGCGCAGGAACGCTCCGCAAGAACTGGGAGATGGAATACGCGCCGCAATGGGGCGACCGTGAAAAATCATCCGCCTGGCTGGAGGCGTTCGGCCGGCTGACGGCCGGGATTGCGCCATGGCTCGCCCTTCCGGACGATGCATCCGCCGAAGGCAAACTGCGCAGCGCCCTGCGCGCGCAAATGCTCCAAAGCCTCGACCACTGCGTAGACCCCTCCAGCCCGGATTACATGAACTGGTCCGTCGGCGGGCAACCGCTGGTAGACGCCGCGTTCCTCGTCCATGGTTTCCTGCGCGCGCCAAAAGCCCTGTGGGAGCCGCTTTCTGCCACCACAAAGGCAAGGTTCGTGAAGGAATTACAGCAGTTCCGCCGCCTGGGAGGGTTCAAAAATAACTGGACTTTGTTTGCGGGTATTGTGGAGGCGTTTTTGTGCCATATCGGGGAAGCATACCGGAAAGACCGGATCGATGAGGCGCTGGACAAAACGGCGTCGTGGTACAAGGGCGACAGCCAGTACGGCGACGGCCCGTCTTTCCACTTCGATTATTACAACGCGTTCGTGATCCAGCCGATGTATGTGGATATTTTGAAGGTGATGGCCGGTAAAGACGAGGCTTACGGCAAGGCGTACGACCTGGCGCTTCGCCGGATGCAGCGGTACGCCGTGATCCTGGAGCGCCAGATTTCCCCGGAGGGCACTTACCCGATCGTGGGCCGTTCTGCCACATACCGGGCGGCGGTTTTTCAGCCGCTGGCGCAGCTCGCGCTCACGGGCGAACTGCCGGAGGAGCTAACGCCTGCGCAGGTACGCTGCGGTATGACGGCGGTGATGAAGCGCCAGTTCAACCACCCGGGCACCTTCGACCGGAAAGGCTGGCTCACGTTGGGCGTGATCGGCCATCAGCCGGGCGTGGCGGATTATTATTCCAACTCTGGAAGCATGTACCTGGCTGCGGTGGCGCTTTTGCCTTTAGGGCTTCCGGCGAGCCACCCGTTCTGGGCGGCACCTTTCGCTGACTGGACGATGCGCAAGGCCTGGAAGGGCGAAGCGTTCGGGATCGATCACGCCATAAATTTTTAATGTCACGGTTACGCCTAATCGAAACTTTTAATGGCTGAAATGTGTTATATTGGGTGTAGAATGGCGAGCGCCTCATCGTGCCGCCGTTTTGCATTGTTTATTTAGTAGTAATGATGAAAAAAAACTAGGGCTGGTATTTTCATACCAGCCCCTTTTTTATGTGTTGATTATCAGGATGATCATGGCTTTTGGGCTTTCGCGAAATCGCGGAGGTAGCCGCATTCCTTGATGATGTCCTGGTAGAAGCGCGTGTTCCTGTAATCTGCCTGCAATGCGGGGAAATACGGATTTTGGCGGATGGCCTGCATATGCCATTCCAGCTGCTCGGAATAAGGCAGGTGCTTTTGGGCGCAGCGGGCGGCCAGGAACAGGGCCTTCGCCTTGAATTCCGGATCGTTTGACGCGTCTGCCGCTTTTTTATAATATTCTTCCGCGCGGTAGCAACCGTAATATTCTTTCAGCCAGGGCGTTTTGTCGTACTCCGGCTGCCACCAGTCGGTGCTGGGGCGGTAATCCGCGGCAAGGTGGTATGCTGCGCCGTAGTAGGAGAAGCTGAACAGTCCGTTGGCGTATTCGAAATACGTTTCGGGGTTGACTTTCGATTTCTTCATCTCCTTTTCCAGCGACACCATTTTTTCCGCGAACTGCAATTCCGTTACAGGCGCTGCCAGCGAATCCGGGTCCGTGTAGCCATAATCCTGCAACTGCGGGCGGAGCGTCAGTTCCGTTTTCCGGCTGCTGCCGCTGCGTTTGAACCATTCTACCGCGTCGGAGAACTGGTGGTTGCGCACATAGCTGATGGCGATGGCTTCGCCGAGCTCCTTTTCCGACAGTTTCAGGCTTTGGTAGAGATACGCTTCGTAGGGCGACTGGTTCCTGGCTTTCCGGCCATTGTATAGCGAAATCATGGCGTTGGTGCTGAGGCTGTCTGTGATATAGCTTTTGGCGGAAACGAACGTCCAGTAGTATTGATATTGTTTCACGCGGTCGCGGACGGAAAGGGCGAGTGCCTGGCGGACGGGGTCGCCCTGTTTGGCGTATCGCGGGGCGATGATGAAGTCCATCAGGTTGCGGTACAGCCGGGAATAGAAATCACCGTCGAGCGATTCGGGCGCGGGGTCGTACCAGTATTCGCGATCGGTTTGTTTGGGCAGTTTGGTATCGAGCCAGCGGAGGGAAGGGAGGAGGGCCTGCTCAAAGGGCGCATCCAGCCTGGGTTGTTCCGCGATGGTCAGCAACAGTTTCACCACTTCGAACTGATCTTTCACCGCAGGCCGCGCCGGCAGGCTTTGTGCGGTGGCGAGGCTGGCGCGGGCCGATTTGTAATCGTGCATGATGTAAGACAGGTACGCGCTGGAAATATGGTACAGCGAGGTTTCCTTCACTTTACCTTCTTTCGCGATGCGGTTTACTACGTCGCGGAGGTTTTCCACTTTATCGGGGGCGTATTCGGACGATTCATAATAGTTTTGGAACATACCGCTTTCCTTGCCGAGGGCGGCGGTCAGGTAATTCTCTTCCAGCTTCGCGATCTCCCGGCTGAGGAGCACGTCCAGCAGCGGGTGTTTCGGGTCGTGGGCGTAGGTTTGTTCCAATCCCTGCGGATAATAATCCGTTTGCCGCATGGCGTAAATGGCTGTGACGGTGCCTCTTTCGTACGGGGTTTTGCAAAGTTGCAGCACGCTGTTTTCGTAGACGCCGGCCCATTTCATGTTCAGGAACGCAAGCCTGCGCTGGCTCGGCACTTTGTCGAAAATCTGGGAAAAGAGGTAGGCGCTCTGCGCTTTCTTGCCCGTGCGCATGAGGGCGCCGGCTTTCAGGGCCAGGGTGCGGTAATGGATGAGCGATTCGCTTTTCAGCGGGGCTGCGAGGGAATCGTAATATTGGAGCGCCTGGCTGTAGTTCTTCGCGAAGTGGGCCATGCGCACCGATTGGAAAGCGTATCGCTCGCGGATCTGCGGGTTTTGCGCGGCGCGGTATAATTGCATCCCGTTCTTCGCCAGGCGCAGCATGGCGGCGGAGTCGCGCTTGGGCTCTTCCCAGGGGTTGTCGGAACCGGAATTGGCTTCACATTGCTTGGCGTACATGAAGTAGCCGAGCGTTTCGCGGTCTTTCGATTCCAGGAAATATTTCGTCAGCCCGTTTTTCTGTACGCTGTCCGGCAGTTGCAGGGGCTGATTTTTTTCGATGTGGTTGTACAGCGTGCTCATCTGCGGCCGGGAATAGGTGTAGATGAATTCCGTCAGGTCGTCTTTCGAGACTTTCCCGTTGAAAAACGTTCCCCATTCCTGCAGGTTCAGTGTTTGTTCCGGTGTTTCCGCGGAATAATAATCCGTGAGCGCCGTGTAATAAAATGGCTCGAAGCCCGGCTTTTCCGCCAGGTTGGGGTTGAACATCGAGGTGTAGTAATCGTAGGGGTCGGCTTCTCCGCCGCACGACCATACATAGGCCGCGCCAGCCAGCGTCATCGCCAGGGCGCTACCCGAATAGACGGTAAATCGTTTCCAGTTCATGGAGGTCATATTTTTTGAGAATTCCAGGTTCGAGATGATAGAATATGATGGTGGGCACGCCGGGCTGGCGCTGGTCAGATAGCTGCCTGGCGGCCTTTTTCAATACATCCGGCGGACTGTCTTCGTGCCTCACCACATCGCCGGGATGCAACCGTACGCCGCCGATGGCCGTGTCTTTCACAACGGTGTAGCTGAAGTTGCCCGCGGGCCGGAACACCTGTTCGTTTTGCAGGGGCATGTTGCGCGTGAGACCGGCGTATTGCCCTTTCCGGAAAAGCACGTCCCATTCGAAAAGCGGCAGCGCGAAGTCGAGCGGCAGCGGATAGGTGGAGATGCGGTCTTTACCGGTATAGGCGCGTAAGTTGTTGAGATCGATGATGGAGTTATGGTCGCCGGGTTTGCGGAGGTCGCCCATGTTGTAGCACATCAGCAAGCCTTTATCTGCAGGCGGCACTCCGCTGCCGGTGGAGTATTTCACCTGGTGGAGGCGGATGGTGGCCGACAGCAGGCGGTTCCGGAAGAAAGGTTCCCGGCGGATGGCGCGCAGGAAAGCGAAATACGGCTCGCGGGTGCTGCGGGTCCAGTCGCAATCGAGCTGGATTTCCGGGATGCGATCCTGCGGGATGTTGCGGCATACCTGTTCGAGAAGCTCCGCGGTCCGCCGCGCGATTTCGGTGGTCCAGCTACTGTCTTGCCGTTGCCAGACTTCGTTCATGATAAACACGACGGGGATGATGAGCGCGCTGTCCGGAAACGGGGTGCGAAGGTCCGTGATGGCCACCGGCACGGCGTTATCCGCTTGCCGGTCGATGTCGAAGCATTTCACATACAGCCTGGTAACGCCGAGTTTTTGCAACGCCTGCGATTCGCCGGGGGCGGGCTCGTACCGCTGTTTCCAGTGATAGAACGCGCGGTGCGTTTCGCGGGGTTGATGGCAGGCGAGGGCTGCGATCAGTAGGGGCAACCATATATATCGGTGTATCGGCATCAGCTGCAAATATCGGAAAACAGCCATAGAATAAAATCAGTGGGATCAGGGATATTCTGTAATCGTGCGCTCAATGGGAAGCGGTTGAGTTTTGGCGTTTGGGATTATTGGCGGGCGTATTCATGCCAGGCCGAGTACAGTTGTGCCCGCCCGAATTTCGACGGCATGGTGTGGATTTTTTGCAGTGGATGCATGTCCAGATCACGCAGCAGCGCCTGCAAGGAGGAGAAACTGAGGGGAAAGGGCACCCAGGGATTGGGCGTATCGGTATCGTATTCCACGAAGAGGAAAATGCCTCCCGGCAGCAAATGCTCCGCCGCGCGACGGAGAAACGCATGCTGGTCTTGTACGAAATGCAGTGAATTGGCTATGAGGATGCCGTTGAGGGGCGGGAAGGGCCATTCTCCGGTCACGAAATCCAAGATGTGCGGCACGATGCCGGGAGATGTTGGCGGCGTGGTGTCGCGGTCTACGGCGTATACCTGGCTGTTGGCGGGGAGTTGGCGGAGGAGGGCCCGGGAAAACAGGCCTTGTCCGGCGCCGAGGTCGGCCCAGGTTTGTGGTGCGCTGGTGGCGGGAAATGGGAGCCGGATGAGACGGAGGGCTTCTTCAGCGGTCATGTTGGCGTTGGGTGGAAGGGTTATTTCGGATTGATGGCGATGATGCGGTAGCCTTCGGGGAGGGGTGCGAACCAGATGCGTCCGCCGGCGATCATGGCGCCCTGGGAGTTGCGGAAGATGCGGTCGAGCCGGAGGGTGTCGATGGCTTTTTTGAGGGAGGGGTCGAAAACCTGTTGATATTGGGAGATGAAATCGGTGGAGGAGGGGTAGAGGCGCAGGGGGAACCGGATGACGGCGGCGATGCTGTCTGCCTGGTCTTTTTGTACCCAGGATTTAAACCGGGCGATAAATAGTTTGAAATCTGCGGGGTCGTCGAACCCGGCGGTTTCCCAGCTGGAGGGGACGGAGCCGTCGTCGAACACGGAGTCGGGTGCTTGTATTTGGGCGGTGGTGACGTTGATGGAAGGGGGAGGGGCCACGGGCACGAGGTCTTTGACGTCATCGACGATGGAGGAGTCTTGTGCGGGGGGCTTTACGGCCTGGTTGCAGGACGTGAAAATGGCGAGGAGGGTTATGGGGAGGAGGTTTTTCATATATCACGGGTTGAGCATGAATGAAATTAGCTAATTCCGGCCGAAAAAAAATTCAGGGAAAAGATTTGCGTTTATGGGAATTTTGTCCTTATCTTTGCAATCCCAAAACGGAACAGCCTTCGGGTTTTTTTGTAGGGAATGGATCGGTAGTTCAGTCGGTTAGAATGCCGCCCTGTCACGGCGGAGGTCGCGGGTTCGAGTCCCGTCCGGTCCGCACGATTTAGAAGAGACCCGCGCTAGGCGCGGGTTTTCTGTTTTTAGTCGAGTATTTAGTCGAGTTCCCTTTTGTTTTCAATGATCATTATGGAGGTTAACACGCCTAGTATTCAATTTAATGGATATTTTAAACCTATCCAAGGTGAATTGATGCTTTAATATGCTAAGGTGAATTTCGCGATCGCGTAGCAATTTTGAACATCTCATGGTTAAACTGGCAAAACCTCAACTATTTTCAGCTTCCTCCTCGATCATATCATGTAGTTCTAACTCCTTTTCATGTACCCAAATAGGAAGCACTTGTGCGGCAATTTTCCACTGAGAGCTATCATCGCGAGTCATTCTAAATTGGTCAACATTATCAATCTTTACTGAATAATACAATACATCACCATAATAAGTAGGTGAGAACGTGGCGTTTTTCTCACCTTCTGGAGACTGAATAGTTCTAGAAAAATAGTTATACATAATTCGAATTTTATAAGAAAAATAAATTTCGTAGATCGTTTTTCGACTTGTGTTAAATTAATAATATGCAGTCACTAAATGATTCGATAACTTGTTTTGACACCGTCTCGCTAATTATTCCGCCCGCAACCATTTCCATACTTTTTCCTAATAACAGTTGTCGCCAATTCTTTTTACCCAAATAAAACAAGCCCCGCAATTCTTCAATTTCTTTTTTGAACTCTTCATATAATACTTGTTGACCTGCTTTAATCTTACTTAGATCTTCTAAAATATAATCTAACCTATCCTCGGCAGCATGCTTCTCTTTTACAGTGAATGCATCTTCTGGTATTTGAATATCCAAGCTACGAAGGCGACCTGTCAAGAAATAATTAATACTTTCATGACTATAATTCAATACACAAGTGTCTGGTTTTTTACATACTGATTTATGGGCGACATACTTGGAATTGTTTTCTTCGAGTATAAGATTGATGAACTTTACCTTTTCTGATTTTTCAAATATAACTTCCAGTTCCTCTGAGATTGCGGAGATAATCGATTCGTGATTATCGATATCCCTAAAGTATGTTTGTAAAAATCTTCTTGCCCTTTCAGGAATGTAATCCATGATATCGGAAATTTATGTATAAATTAATAATACTTAGGCCCGCAGCCGATTTTTATAATCAACTTTTCATCCTTGCGATTTCGCATGTGTGATTCGATGCCAGATTAAACTTTACTTTCAAATCAAATGAGAAACCGTCTAGATCTGGAAAGATACTCTCATGCCTTACTCCCAGTAGAAATAAAGCCCTTTGTATCTCTTGCGCGACACTTGCAGAAAACTCTATTTTATAAAGCTCATTTGCTTCATAAGCAGAATCAAGAAAACCAATCTGAAATTCATTCTTGGGATCTGGCTGTATTGAGAATAGCCCGAACTGGCCGGAAATTCTAGGGCTAACATGTGGTGGATAGAACAGCCCGTGGCATTCATATTTAAGTGGAGAGTCAGCTTCAGCGATATTCACATAATTGCATGTATGCATTACATATATTGCCGCACCAGAATCATTACATGGATTTAACTTTCCTGAGCTAGATAATTGGGGTTTAGTTGCGAAGTAAGCGGCTACCAATGGAGAGGTGGTCCAATCAAGCAACCTAGTAGGTAGTCCATAGTGTTGAGCTAAAGCAAGCCATTCCCAGTCGTTCGCAGGCGTAAAATTCAATTCAGACCTTGCTCGAAGTTTAAATCTACTAAATATTTCTTCTTCAAATTGACTAATATTTTCTTCGTGATCTATCGAGTATGCTCGTGCGATTGTTGGAATTAGTTTGTGTTCATCTTTGTTTGTAACACCTCGAAAAACATAATGACCACAGTTATAATTTGATATGCAAAGGTCTAAAAATTCGCTTAGCGTATTGACTTCACGCGTTTTCATTTGCCTTTCTAATGCAATATTATTTTCCATTGTCGAAATTCATTTTAAGGGAATCAATACGGGTTTTTACTTGATTAATTTGGTTTTTATTTTCTTGAGTTTGCATTATATTAACAAGGAATGTACTTACCGCAATTATCAAAAGTACTGCAGTACTTACTACTTTTAGGTTGTCGTAAATATGTTCCAAGCTTTTTTTTCGTCCTTCGATTAAGTACTTTCTTTCTATGAAGGCGCTTCTTCCATTACCTAGTATTAGAAATAAAGAGTCATCATATTTTTTGTTACAGGTTATTTCCTTAGCATCAATAAGAAATTGCAAATTATCTAACAAGTATATTTTATCCGTGTGAGGTAATCTTTTGTAGATTTCATTAAAGTGAATCTCCTTTGCACAAGTAGTCTCGTTATCAAGTAAGTACAATGTCTCAAGAATTTTGTGTCTTATCTTATAGTGTTTTTTTATTGGCAACATATGCATTATATCTGGTCTGTATATAAAAATATTGAAATAGATCTAATTTGGTGGTTAACGGTTTGTCAACAAAACTTGAATTGCTTTATTTTTACTTAACTAAAGCCATGTGGTAGGCAATCTGGAGCAAAATTCAACCACTGATTTTACCTTCTCTTCCAGGTTCGATATTGTTACCTGGCATTTTCATAAATAAGGGCAAGCAATCTAATTAAGTAATAAAATGCCCATTGGCTTAACCAGACCTTTGAGAAATGAATGATTTACCGACAATGGTTCGCTGGAAAATTTCGTTAGTCTATGGGTTGAATAGCTTTAACAGCCTTTTCCATATGTATCTACAATCGACTAGATCATTAGTAGATTGTGTACAGGTCGTGACCGTAAACAGACATGTGAGCAATTAAAATTTAATAATACCTTCCGACAGCACTCTCCTTGCCAGTCCTAAGTACGGGTTGTTTGGTATTTTAACATTAACTTACTCATATAGTTTCAAGATTTTTCTAGAATTGGCAAATAAATCATCAAGTTTTATAATTTCAAAATCGCTTGTTTGAATACCGTTCATTCCTCTTTTTACAATGTATATTGACGGCGATTCGTATAATTTATGGCCAAAAAGACGAATGTTCTCGAAATCAAATGGGTATAATCCAGGGAAATCCAGAATTGCAGCCGATGTTTCCATTCCTTTTGTTTCTTGGATCAAAATGATTTTGAAGTTTGTACAATTAGATCCATTACAATAGAAATTTAGGCCTCGGACGAGCAATACTTTTCTGTCGGATAATTGATAAAATTGTGCACAGGGACCAAATGAACGTTCATGCCATACGATGACTGGAGCAGATTGCTCCTCAGTATTAAAATATGGCAGAAGCGTAATATTAGCAACTTTTGAATTAAAGTGGATATAGGCACTATCAAACCTAAATTGATCAGTAGGCGTGTAATCGGCACTATCAAAATTGTTGGTCGTATCCGTCATTTTGATAGAATAACCGAATGTATTGCCGCGAATAGTGCTAACGCAATTCGTTGTGATTTGATTTGTTGCTTTTTTGAATTCGTTAGAACAGTTAAAAGCTGAAATAAATTCGACGCCATATAATTTAGCATCTTTGTATAGCGAGTCAAGTACCGGGTTCCTTACTATCGGTATTACCTTTGTTCGTTTTTGGGAGCTGATACTGCATGCAGTACAGAAAATAGTGATTGACAGAATAATTGCTAATTTCGGAGGAGTCCACATTTCCTTTTATTTTTGCGACATCATCATTCATTTTCTTGTAGAGTAATTATATAAATCCCCACTTTCACCTTTACACCGAATAAATAACTTTCTAGGTATTCCTTGACTAAAATCAGCTTTTGAAGTAAGCCCTGGAGTACAATTGCTATTCTTACGGATAAAAACCAATTGCTGTTTTTCAATTTTCGTTGGTAGATCCCATTGATCACCTAGCTCATATTTCCCACGATATTTATTGAACTTGTCAAAAAGGTAAATAGTCCCGGTCGTATGGTTGTTTGGGCCCCATACTCTTGACCACGTAAGTACCTTAATAACATCTCCCGAATTGGAAGTAATTCTCCCAAGATATGTAATGTAAACTTTGTTTCCTTGATTGTCGCTAGTGGTAGAGTCATAACAATATTTCTTTCCAATTTGCGATTTCTTGAGGACATCAAGACGGATAGCGTTTTGGGCAAGTGAAACTTGGGCCGTACAAATTAATATAAGAACGAATGCGGGTGTAGACATACATGAGCCTGGATTTCTCAATGGCGCTGTTTTACCAATCCAGCGTCACGAACCTGTTGACGAAACATTTTTATTTCACCTCAATAATTACACTATCTCCAAATTGTTTTAAAATGCCGTATGTATTAAATGTGGTATTTTTAGCAGTAAAACTTGCATCCTTTATTGGTGGATTAGTAAAAAAAACAAAATTGTTGTTGATTGGAGTAATTTTATTTGCAGCATCGTTTGTTTGACAGATATATCCCTCCTTTTCTTCGAGGGATCCCATTTGTTCTACCAATCCAATCAACTTATAATCAGGAACGATAACGAGATATTTATAAACTGCATCTTCACCTGATATGTTCAATTCACTTGAGACAATGGAATCATTAAAACATAGAATTAGTTCGTTAATAACCTGCTCTTTATTATCTGTTTTAGTTCTTAAATATAATTTTGCGGGTATTGATTGACCAGTGTTGCTAACAATTCTATAGCTTGTTACTTCGGGTAGTTTTTTGTAGCATTTCATAGAGAATAAATAGAGTAATATAGCAATCACTATTACACTAACAATAATTACGAACTTTAATTTCATGATGACTAAATTAAGGGTATTCAAAGGCTAATTTTGATACGGTTACAGTTAGCTCTTGATTTGAAGAAAAGCCGAATTGTTCGTTCACTTCTATCATATATTGATATTGTGTAAAATGTTGTTTGACGCAATTGCTAAAATTAAGATATGTTATTTCCCGAAAAGGGCGAATTAATGCGTGACGTAATTTTGTAAAAATTAACTGGATTGGGTATCCATATTGTTTTCAGGTAATAAGTAAGTTCGATAATCGTCCCTCCCAGCCCGCAGAAGGGGACAAATCATGTAAAAAGTGATTGTCCCCTTTTTCGTTTTCTGCCACATCCCGCTGTAGCCCCTCGTTCCACCGTTCCCCGATCCCATCCATAAAACTACCTCATCCCCTTGCCCTCAAACCCCGTTCTGATCCCCGGTGGATTATCAATCAATGAATGGCCGATCGCACGCGGACTATAAGTTTCTTTATTATCTTCCAACTTGCCTTCCCTTTCGGTTGGCGAAGGGGATTGAAGGACCAGGTGCGTTTCGTTCGATCCTGAATAGTAATGCAGGTCAATCGTGTAAGTTACCGGCTCCAGTTTCCAGCTGCCGCTTTGGGCCAGGCCTCCCCATCCGCTGGTTTTCCCGCTTTTCGCCTTGGCCCACCAGCCGCCATTTCCTTCCCGGGGCGTAATAGTTAGTTGATTGCCATTCAGTCTCCAGGTGCCGGATTCATATACATACTGTATCTCTTTTACATACACCGCCCAATTCTTCATCCGGAACAAATAAGTGCCATCGTCATAAAAAGCATATTCTTTCCTGAAATAGCCGCCCGACGGCTGCGGGAATCCATTGGCATAACCGCTTGTTTCAATCGTATAGCGGACCCACAATCCCGCAATGGAAGCGCCGTTGCTCCCTTGCTCATTTACTGCGGCCCCGTTTTGGGGAATGTCGGAAAGACCTAATGAATGAAGAAACGCAAGTAATTCATCCTGATACCGGTCTGTATTTGTCATTAATACCACACTGGCCATTTTCCCGCCGCCGGTTGCCGTCATTAACGTAACCAGGCCCTTTTGGCCGCCGTCAGTGTAATGTGCCGTTCCGGAAATGATTTCCCAGCCCTTTTCTTTTTCCGGGCTCAACATGGCAGGCGCTTCATTCACCTGTACCGTGCCTTTCACCAGTTTCGCCCACTCGATGTCGAAATTTGATTTTGGGTCCGCATCAGCATCCTTAGCTTTCACGATAACTGCGACCGCATAGGCGCCAGATTGCTTGTCTGAAACAGATAGTTGAACGCCACCTTCGGTCCGCTGTTGCTGCCAACCCTGGGGAGCCGTGTAGGAGACCACGTCAAAACTTTGTTGTTGTGCAACAACCCTTGTGCAAGTGAGTATGATCATTGTAAAAACGAGCGCCTTTCTCATATGTTTTGTTTTGTAGAATAAAGAATAATATGTACCTGCAGCATGGTTTCCGCTTACTCGAGCATTTTCCGCAACGCTGCCATATCGAAATTTTCCAGGAAATTCTGGAAGATCCTTGTGGAAAAACCCACGTCATTCCCGAGTTCATAGCGAAACTGTACTTCCATGAATATCGGTTTCGTTAATGGCGCATTGCCGGAATTGAAGTACGCAGGATTTAAGATGTACAAAGCGGACATGTATTCGTCTTCGGCATCATAGAACTTCCCAAGGCTCTCCAGGCGCTTGCCGGCATTGTAGGTTTTGTTGTTGTTGTCTACTACAGCAGGCTTTTGCAGCCAATCGGCTTTTTGGGTAGCGAGCAGTGCTTGCAGCTTTGCCTTTTTGGCTTCGTAGATGTTGGGATAGGCAAGTTTGTCCGCTTCCAAAACAGCGCGCTGCTTCTTCGCCCAATCGGCATTCTCGTTTGCAATATCCTTCAGCTTGGCGGCATGGCTGTAGTCGAAGTTGAACTTTTCTATCTCCAGGTACTCCAGCATATCTTCCAGGTATTGCTTTCTGCTGACAGGGACCAGCAGCGGCACGCCGGGCCGGGTAATCATGTAGTGCCGGTCTATCCATTTGTAACTGTCCGGCCTGCGTTGATCGTACCTGTCGCCACTCATCCAGTTTTCCGTGTAACCTTCTCCGTTGATGATTTTAAGGAATTCGGCGTGCTTGTTCCTGTAATCGTTCGATCGGTTGGTAAGCATGGTTGCTTCCGTAATATATTGAGAAACTTTGCTGGGTCTGTTCTTGCTTTCTTGATCGAAATCGGGCCCATTCCTGGCTTCTATCGGAATTTCGTAACTTAAATTACCGGTGACGGAAAAATCGCCGGTACCACCGGCTTTGGCTCCTTTAAAAATGTAAGGGTTGATATCCACCCGGAAAACGGTCCTGTACTCATCTACGATTTTGGGAACATGCTCGGTAACATGGCAAGCATATTTATACACGCCTAGCTGATAACCGTACCTGACGGCCTTGATTTTTCCATACTCGCTGGTGCCAAACCTGGCAAAACTTACCCTGGCGGCGCATCCTGTGAGCTTGAAGCCCGAGCGGCTGGATTCCTCAAGCTTTTCGATGGCGATCATATTTTTCATGATCATCGCCTTTTCGGCCGCCGTACCTTTTATCGTGAGGGGGTACTTTGTCTGGGTATGGTCTGTATAAATCCCCGCAACCGCGTCTGCCGTTCCGTTGCAAGGTACTTGCGGCGCCGTCAGCTTCGGCCTGTTCTGCGCGGATGCGTACTGGCATCCCATCAGGAACGCATAAAGAATTGCCAATAATTTCAGTGGATGTATGCTCATAATAGTGATTGGTTCATTTATTTGCCCAACATGCCTGTTCCCTGGATAGATCCCGCACCGGTATTAAGGCTAACCCGCCCCTCCACGCCAACAGACCCCGAGGCCGCCGTACCCAACGCCCCGGTTTCGGGAATCCCGGGATTATGCAGGCCCGACTCGATTTCTGCGCCGGCTTTTACGATTACGTCTTTTACGCCGGTCCTGTCTATTTCTACGTCGACGCCGCCGCCCACGTTCGCACTGGCTTCCAGCGGCCCGATTTTGCTACCGGCGCTTACTTTGGGGCCAATGCTTACCGTGCAGCTTTTAAATGAGTCGCCGAATCCGGCATGGTCCAGGTCCTGGTTGAGGGTAACCCCGATCGCCAGCAGGCTGATCGAAGTGCTGAGGCCGCTGCAGTCGAGCTTGATACTGAATCCCAGGTTCGCGATGCCCAGCGACCGGCTGAATTCGCTGTTGATATTGCAACGGGGATCTTTGAACGCCGTCAGTTTGCCGCCTTTGCCGTCGCCCGCATCTACACAATCGTACTGGGTAACGGATTCAAAATTGAAACCGTTCAAGGTAAGTGACAAATCCCGCAGCCACTGCATTTTCAACCCGGCATTCACGCCCGGTATCATTTCGGGATAGGATGTATACAGCGCGGAATAAGACAGCTCGTTCAGCAACTGCTTGTCGGCCGCCAGATATTCCTTGTACAGTTCCTCCATTTTGCCGTTGTAAGGCAGCAGGAATTCGTTGGACGCTTTGACGGCATTGCTGCAAAGTACTTCGCTGTTGGCCGAGCCGCCCTGTCCCACATCTTTCCACTGCTCGTTTATTTTGTTCATGGCCTCCTGGTACTTTTTCCGCATGGCCGCGCCTTCGCCGTTCACGAACTCCGACATCTTTTTTAATACCACCTGCTTTTTCTTTTGGAGGTGCTGCAACACGATGTTTTGCCGCGCATTCATTTCTTCGGCAAACATAGGTACCCCGGCAATGGCGAGGGCTCCGCTCTGGCTTACTGATCCGGGATTGCTCACGGCGCTGCTCATGGCCTTCATGAATTGCTTTTGCTGTGCTTCCAGTTGCTTGACCATCAGCTTGTTGGATTCTTCCGTTAGTTGCTGCAGGGGTTTGATTTGTAGATCGATGTCTTTCCTGAATTGCTTCCAAACCGGCTCCAGGGCCTTGCTTTCCGCGACCGATTTCGGGAACGGCGGCATGGAGAAGCCGCCCAGCTGCAGGAGGTCGTCGCTTTGATTGGAGGGTGGGAAATTGTTGTAGTCGTTCCCGGAAACGGCGTAGCCCAGTTGCTTTAAATTATCTTTCCGCTCCTGGGTGGCACCCTGTTTGAACGCGGCTTTGGCATGTGCCACTGCGGCGGTTTTATTGCCTTTCCCGGCAAGGATCAGGCATTTGGTTTCGTTGGCCTGCGCATGGCCGGCGTTCAGTGCCAGCGTGCTGTCGAGGTATTTATTGGCTTTATCCATATCGCCAACCGCAAACCAGGCCTGCCCGAGATTGTTCAGTATGGTGGTATTTTTCCTGAACCTGCCGTTCAGGTTGTTTAAAATGGGGATGGCTATCTCGGGGGCTCCAGACATGGTGAGCATGGAGGCGTAATTGCTGAGGTTGTCTATGTTGTTGGCGTCGTTGCTGCAAGCCTGCGCCATGAGGCATAGCGCTGTTTGGGTGCGGCCCGTCATCCACAAAGCCGTTGCCGCATTGCCGATTTCATCGTTGTCGGCGCCTTTTTGTTGCAATGCTTTGTAGATTTCGCCGGCCTTGTTTTTTGCGGCGGGCAACATCGCGGAGAATACGGCTTTGTTGCCGGTGCTTATAAAGGCGCGCATGCCGGCGGTAGCAGGGGTGGCGGCGATGGGGGCTTTCGATGTATTGCTTTTGTCCAGCGCGAGCCCGGACGGTTTACCTGCCGTTGCCGCATTATTTTCTACCTGCTGCAGGGCGTCATTCATTTTCGTACCTGCGCCGAATACGCTCAATATGCTATCGTAGCCTTTTTTGGCGGCGGGGTCCATTTTGGCCAATTGGTCGGCGAGGTTTTTCTTCGCTTCCGCCAGTTGCTTTTTGTCGGCTTCCATCTGCGCTTTGGATGGCCGCTGCGCCATGGCCGCAATACTTGCGAACAGGGCCAGTTGCAGGATCAGGAATTGCTTTTTGTATTTCATAATGCGCGTTTGAGGTTGTAGATGTTATACCGGTCAAGGACATTCAGCTTCGGGGTGCCCGGCAGGGATCGGCGTGAAAGCACGTTCATACTGCGGCATTTTGTTAAACGATTGGCGTTTTTGCGATATAAAAGTAGCTTCGGATGGCGGTTCCCCTTATCATTAAAAAGCATGATTTTGCCAGCCGTCAAAAAATCATTAAAAAGGACGAGCGGCAACTATTTTCCTTTTCCGTTATTTGTAGCTACGGAATAATGTAAATTGGGCGTATGGGAAAATTTCTACTGATACTGATTGCTTTGCAAGCTTCGTGCGGTGCCGGGTTATTGGCGCAGACCCGATATCTGGACAGCCTGCGGTCGGAAATCGACAAGCATCCGGCCAGGGATACCACGCGCGTCCGCCTCATCCATCAATACACGCAGAACGCTGTTAACGAGAATACTACCCTGCTGCTGCCCTATATCGCCGAAATGATCGATATCAGCAAGGAAAGGCAATATCAAAGGGGACTGCAAATCGCTTATAGCACCCAGGAGATCTACTATGCCGACCGGGGCGATTTTCCCATGGCTTTTTTATACGCCGACTCCGCGTTCCTGGCCTTTCAGGGAGACACCTCCCGGGCAGCGATCATCGAAAAGGCATTTCTCCACCATAACGTGGGTATGGATTGCTTCAAGATCGGCGACTATGACCAGGCCATCCATCATTATACGGAGGCCGCCGCGGTTTTGGAGGTCTATAAACCCCAGGTGGTATCTGTCGTATACGATGGCATGGCGGAAGTGTATTATAAAATATCGCAACACGAAAAGTCGGTGGAATATGATAAAAAAGCCATCGCTTCCGCCGAAAAGTCCGGTGTGCAAACCGCGGTGGCCGGCAGAAGCCTGAACTATATCACCCGGCTGCTCGGCAATAAACAATTCGGCGAGGCAGAGGCGTTATTGAACAAAATCGAGCCCGTTGTCAGGAATAACAACAAGCCTATCCACCTTTTCCTTTTTTATGAAAGCAAAGGGATGATTTATCAGGAAAGGAAACTATTCGTGGAAGCGGTCTCCTACCTCAAGCAAGCCAGGGAAATTGCGCTGGCGATCGACGACAAGTACCAGCAGCTTGTCATACTCGGCCCACTGGCGCAATGCCTCCAGGACGCAGGACAGCTGGCGGAGGCCAAGCGGTATATGGATACGCTGCTGGACAAATCGATCTCCTACCAAATGAAGACCTACAGGTTGGACGCTTACAGTTTGCTGGCTGCCTGGCATCAGAATAATTCGGATTGGAAAAGCGCGAACGAATACCTGAATAAGAAACTGCTGTTGTCAGACACCATCATGTCGGATGAAATGAAGGCGCAAACCGCGATGATGGAAACCCGCTTTAAGGTTGCCGGGAAAGACCGGGAGATTCAATCGCTACAAAAAGAAAGGGAGATCCATAATCTTCAGCTTCGCCAGAAAAATATCCTCAATTACATGCTTATTGCCGGCACTGCGGCTTTATTGGCGATTTCCAGCCTTGGCTACCGGAATTACCGTAACCGGCAGAAACTGCAGCAGGCGAAGATCGATGAACTCGAAACCGAAAAACAACTCACCGCTACCGAAGCTGTGCTGAAAGGAGAAGAACAGGAGCGAAGCCGCCTTGCCAAAGACCTCCATGATGGGTTGGGGGGCATGCTCAGCGGCATTAAACATTCATTAAGCAGTATGAGAGGGAACTTAATAATGACACCCGAAAATGCCCGGGCATTTGAGCGCAGTCTCGATATGCTCGACTCGTCTATCAGCGAAATGAGAAGGGTGGCGCACAATATGATGCCTGAAATTTTGGTGAAGTATGGGCTGGACACGGCGCTTAAAGATTACTGCAGCGAAATAGACAACAGCGGGGTCTTGAAGGTCAACTATCAATCCATCGGCATGACCGGTTTTTCGGCAGATCATACCACGGCCGTGACCATTTACCGTATCGCCCAGGAGCTGATCGGCAACGCCGTGAAGCATGGGAATGCGCAAAACCTGCTGGTGCAAACCAACTTTGCATTGCAGGATAGACTTTTTGCGCTAACGGTGGAAGACGATGGCCGCGGTTTTGATGTACAGTCGCTGAAGAGTGCCAGGGGCATGGGATGGCATAATATCCAGAACCGGGTCGATTTTTTGAAGGGAAGAATAGATATCAGCACCGGGCCCGGCAAAGGCACATCGGTATTGATAGAAATAAATGTTTAGCGCCACCGCTGGCTTAATTCAAGGCTTGCATGAAAATTAAACTGTTTATCGTAGACGACCATTACATGGTAATTGAAGGCATCCGTTCGCTCTTGCAGCAGGAGCCTTCGATAGAGTGGCTGGGGCATGCTACCAACGCGGCGAGCTGTATCAGTTTTTTAGCACAGCAGCAGCCCGACGTGATTTTGATGGACATCAATCTGCCCGACAAGAGCGGCATCGAGCTTTGCCGGGAAGTACGGAGCAAGTATCCCGGCTGCAATGTGCTCGGTCTAAGTACATTCAACCAGCACGCGGTTATCCGGGATATGATCGACAACGGCGCTTCCGGTTATCTCCTAAAGAACGCCGGCAAGCAGGAGCTGATGGAAGCCATTCAACTCGCCGCCAGGGGTAAAACCTATATGAGCCACGAAGCCAGCACCAGTTTGAAAGATTCTGCCCATCAAATCCCCGTCATCACCCGAAGGGAAAATGAAATACTGAAACTTATCGCCGCCGGCCTTACCAATGCGGCCATCGCAGAAAAACTGTTTATCAGCATACCTACGGTCAATACGCACCGCAAAAGCCTGCTCGAAAAGTTTAACGCAAAGAATACAGCGATCCTAATTGGAAAGGCTGCGAAGATGGGGCTGATTAATGTGGAGTAGGGAGGCGATTGCCTCCTTCCCCCAAGTGCTTTAAAATGACACCCTTAATTTACCATCAATTCTTTACATGGGTTTCACAGCGGGTAGTTTTTTTCTTCGACCGGCGTTCTATAGAAGTAGGTAGCGGAAATAAAGCGGCGCTGAATGCATTATAGCGTCTAAAAACTAATTGACCCATTTTTGGTATTTGGCCGGTTCACATTTCCGTAAAAAAAACGTGCGCTTCACTGCTTCAAATAAGTTATCGGCGGGCCTACCTTCTCGAATCCGTGCGCTTTTCTAAGTTCATTCCTTTCTTCCTCCGTCATATTTCTGGCTACGCCTTCACTGAGTTTCCTGAAGTACGCTTCCATTTTTCCCGCGGGCTGGTGGGTTATCATGACCCTGGCTTCGCCGTTTCCGATTTTTGCGAAAGTGTGAGGCACCATCCGGGGCCCAAATACCAAATCGCCTGCTTTGGCATTGTAAGTTGTGTCGCCCACTCTGATAAGGAACTCACCCTGCAGCACATACCACCATTCATCAGTTTCATAATGCGTATGCAGGATGGGCCCGCCTTCTTTGATACGGGTAGATTCGAAAACATACATCCCGCCATCGGTGTCTTTAGCCGAGACTTTTGTATAAAAAACGTCTCCTTCAAACGGAGAGATACTTTTTCCGGCGCGATCTTTCCCGGCTTCAACCTTAAAGCCTTTTTCATTCCCGGGTTTTGAACTTAATTTTGCAAGCAGGTTGAATGGAACAGCAAACAGGGCTCCCATAACAGCCCCAAGCTTTAAGAAAGTACTGCGTTTCATAGTATCTGTTTTGGAGTTCAGGAATATAAGAAGTTGAGCTGTCTGGATCAGTTATCCAATTGATGTTTCCTATTAAAGCAATCCGCTGATGTCAAACAATGGCTGAATAAGAGGAATTATTGGCGGGATTATCGGAATTCTTTTCTGTATGCTAAATTAACTTTGCCGGCATTATTGCAATTCCGTACGATTTCTTCAGCGCAAATAAGCCTGATGCAGCATGAATATGACTATTGGGCTTGCCTAAAGGTACCAATTCTGCCTGAATTGAAAATATGCATTCAATGACCGCTCTGTTGATCAGCCATAGATATTTTGATATAAATTCTATTTTTGTCTGGTGTCTTGCATTTGCTCCAAAGACAGATTGAACCAGGAAGCATTGTTTCATTATGAATCATTTACACAAATAATATTAAACTAAGATGATAGCAGTATTGGAAGGGACTGCATTAAGGACAGTTGAAGATTTTCACAAAGCAATCAGTCAGCAATTGAAGTTTCCGGTCTACTATGGAAACAATCTTGACGCGCTTTGGGATTGTATGACGGGATGGATAGATCCACCTGCCAAGGTTATTTGGAGAGATTTTGAATTCAGTAAAATGTACTTAGGGGAATTTGCGGTTAAGGCTAAGCTGATATTTGATGAAACAGTGAAGGTGCTTGAGGGGTTTAAGTTTGAATGTAGTTAAATACAAATCGATAATCGTCCCTCACAGGCCGCACAATTGTTCAGAGACCCGTAATATACGGGGATGTTTTAGTCGAGCTGGACTGTCAAGATTCTTTAAACACCTATTATCATCCCGCCCAATCCCTGCCGGAAATTTTAACGTGCTTTCTTTCTGGCAGATTGCAATGTTTAACCCAACAGCACGCTTATTTACATTAAAAGATGAATCCAGCCAATTACCGCTAAACTCATGGAAACTAAAAAAGGGGACATCATTTTACAAATGATCGTCCCCTTTTTGTGGTTCTTTATAGGATATCTCCCGTCACTTCCCCATGCCGCTGCTCAATTTCACGAACAACCGCGGCGCCGAGCCATCGCGGTTTGTCTTGTATAGGTTCCAGTTGTTGCCGTCTGTTTCTTCCAGGTGGAACGACTGCGTTGCGTCCATCAGTTCTTTTTTTACCCACCGCGGGAAAGCGTTGGCCGCCCTTGCGTTCTCCCAGGTCCTGATAACGGTGAAGATCTTTTCCTTCTCCGGACAGCTTTCCACGTCCTTTTGATTCAGCGTGAGGCTATAGGTTGTGCCCACGCCCACCGATATGGCCTGCACATGCTCGTAGTCGGTAGCTTTCGAATTCGCCTTGATGGGGAAATTGCCGCCCATGCCCACCGGGAAGAAGTTGGCATAGGTGACGTCGCGGAGGTCTTTTCCCTGGCTGGTGGCGCTTCCCCATTCCCGGGTGTCGGTATCGTAGAGGTTTTTCCCGCCGCCCACGTTCCAGATGCTCTGGTAATGCCACGAGCCCTCAGACAGGGTAGCCCCCGTAAACCGGATCGTACCAACGCCCGACCGTTCCGCCCTCTCGAACATCTTCCGGAAGAAACGCTTGGCGGAATAATAGCCATGCCCGTTGTTGAAGAGGAATTCCTGCCCGTCGAAATCGTAATAGCGAAGTCCGTTGATGGCGCACACATCCGCGTAGTGCGCGGCGATTTCGTCTTGCAGCTCCATGTTCGGGATGAGCCCGTCGTACCCGTAATTCACCGTTACCTGTAACTTGTAAATCACATCCCCGGCAGCATGTGCCGCCGGCGTGGTTTTCCAGTAACCGCGTTTTACCTGCAGGAGCCGGTAAGGCTTCGTGGTGGAAACGCCCATGTAATGAATGAGCTCCTTGCCGATTTTTATCATGTTCAGATTGGCGCAATGCCCTTCCCAACTGGCGATCTCTTCCAGGTACCTGGGATCGTCTACGAGGATAATGGTATCTGTGGCGCCGATGCCTTTGGTCAGCAGGCGCTTTTGCTGGTAGCAGAGGCTGTCGCTGGGCACCGGGCTGGCATCGAGGGTGCCCGGGGCGAGGGAGTTGGTGATGGGCGTCCGGCCGATGGTAATGCCTTGCCGGGCGGCGATATCGGCGAATTCTTTATGCGACAGGTTCCCGCTCGTGAGCTTGAGGGGCTTATGCTCGAAGTTCCTTCCGTCGATGTAACCTGCATTTCCCCTGTCGGGCCGCAGGAACCCCTGGTCGTACAGGCTGATCGTTTTGAATCCGAGCCTCGCCGTATAGGAAATAATGCTGTCGTACAACCCGCCCGCGGTGATGGCGTCGGGAACGTAGGCGGAGGGGTCTTTCACCCATTTGCCGTTGATGGTCGGGTAGGGCAGCTTTTCTGCCAGAACGATTTTTTGGATAACGTCCAGCAGCGCGGTGCTGTCAGGGCTGCCCCACAACGCCACGGAGGAGCCGATGTAATCCACGCCGGGCAAGGGTTGTACCTGCAAATGGTTAGGCGTGTTGGCGGCCATGTTGGGAATGAGGGAAAAGTAGACTTCCCGTTCGATCGTCCGGTCGCGGGATTGGTAGGCGATGGATATCCTGCCTTTTGCGTCTACCATGGCGGCATTTCCGTACATGATCCGGAACCATGGCTCCTTATGCGCGTAAAACGCCACATCGCTGATGCCATTGCCGCCGAGGGTGAAAACCTGTCCTTCGTGAAGGGAATCCGGTAAGGGGAACCGCTTCGCGTCCGGCGTGTGAATGATGTACTGGAAGGGGGCGGCGTCGCCGATGGTTTCGGCCGTTCCGCCGAGGGTATTATCGTTCAGCGCCAGCATCCCGATCGCAAAATTGACCGCATCGCTGGTATCGCGGCTCACGCCGATGATCTCGCCCATGAGGTTGGTGATATTGGTGTGGATGGAGCCCCATTGCACCGCGTCTATCCCTTTGCGGGGAGAAAGGGAGCGCAACACGAGCCTGAAGTACCGCTGCTGCGGCTGGATGCTGATGGTAGCCACCGAGCCGTTCGGGTACTGCAGCGCCAGGGTATTGTTCCCTTTCGCATAGGTGGCCTTTACAGGCTGGTAATACTGCTTCTTTTTACTGTCGTACAGGCTCAGGAGGGGCGATGGCTTGTCTTTCGGACTGAATTCACGGTTCGGCTGAACGGTGATGTTTTTCATGCTGGTGATCCACCCCTTGTTATTGATGTGGATCCTGAAATAATCCGTTTGGAAATCGTGCTGCGCGCGTACGCCGCCGGCCAACACGGTAGCCAGGAGCAGGAAAATACTTTTTTTGATTATCGTTCTCATATAAATGATGCGAAGCGGCCCCGCCGGCAGATCGCCTGGCCGGGTGCCGCATGTTTTAATTTACGAATTTGCCCCGAATGATCGTCCATGTCCATAACCCGGTCCTGCGGACGACATCCGGTGCCGGAATTCCGGAACGGTAAATTTTCATGAAATATCAGGGGACTGCAACCGGTAAATTGATCTTTTGTAATGCTTTATTTGCAGCCTCCGGCCCGCCACTGCTACCTTATTTCATACGGACCGGCCGATTTTAGTAAAGCCCATCAGTATTTAACTTCAACGCGATAACACTATCCCGTACCGTTGTAATGATGATCATACCTGAAATTGCCCAAAGTACCTATACATCCCGAATTCCTCAAAAATGGTTACCATGATCGTTGCTGAACTACTCGTCATCGTCTACCTGGCTGCATGCGTCTGCTACAACTTCGCCTTTTCGGTGGCCGGCCGTTTTTGGGCTGCCGCGCCCGCCGCGGGGCTGGACGAAGGAGCGCCCTGTTGCCGCATCGTGGTATTAATACCGGCTTACAAGGAAGACAACGTAATCGTAAATACAGCGAAAAGCTACGATAGCCTGAATTATCCGCGGGCGAGCTATGATGTGGTGGTGATCGCCGATTCGCTACAGCCCGGAACGATTTCGAAGCTGTTGCAGGAAGGCCTGTACGTGCTGCCGGTACAATTCACCGTGAGCACGAAAGCGAAAGCCCTGCATGCGGCATTGGAGCGCCTGCCGCCGGTGTATGATATCGCGCTGGTTTGTGATGCGGATAACGTGTTGGAAAGGGATTTTCTCCTGAAAGTGAATCGTGCTTTCCGCCAGGGCCACCCGGTCATCCAGGCGCAGCGGGTAGCAAAGAACCTGGATATGCCGTTTGCGATATTGGATGCGGCCAACGAGATGATCGCCAACCACATCCACCGCAAGGGCGCTAATGCATTCCGGCTTTCCGCGTCCCTGGCGGGTTCTGGCATTGCGGCCGAATTTCGGCTCATCCGGGAAACGATGCAGCAGGCCGTTGCCATCGGCGGGTTCGGGGAAGATAAAGTGCTGCAACAATTGATCGTGGAAAGAGGGCACCGCATCCATTACCTGGAAGAGGCGCTGATCTATGATGAAAAGGTCTCCAACGCCCGCGCGTTCGAAAACCAGCGGAAACGCTGGCTGTTCGGCCAGCTGTACTGCCTGCGGCAAAACTGGTGGAAAGGGAACCTGGAGCTGCTGAACGGGAACATCGATTACTGGTATATTTCCATATGGCAGAACCTCCTGCTGCCACGGCTCCTGTTGCTGGCGGCCACCCTATTGCTTTCCGTGATCTACCTGCTTTTTAACGCTTATCTGGCTATTCCCTACCATTGCTGGATCGCGTTACTGAGCATGTGCTGCGGCAGCCTGTTGCTGCCATTGCCGGTGAAGTTCTACACCCGCTTCCTGTTGCGGGCGGTCTTGTACCTCCCCTGGGCTATGTTCCTCATGCTGGTGCTCGTTTTCAGGAACCGGAAAGCCAACAGCGCGTTCATTCATACACCGCATCATAAAACGGGCGTGGACAATGTACTGTTCGACCGGAACTGGCAGCACCCGTAACGGCAGGCGCCGGAAAAGAAAAAAGGCTTCCCCGGGAGGAAGCCTTTTCATCTGGCATATGTTCCGAATGGCATCGGGAGAGGATAAATAGCGGCGGATCAGTGCGCCTTGAAAACGTCGTCCATCGCTTCCAGCGAGCGCCCCTTTGTTTCCGGGACCATCCGCAGAACGGTCCAGAAGGCGAGGAGGCAACAGCAGGCGAAGAACCAGAAAGTGGTTGCGCCCCCGAATCTCCCCAGCAACACCGGCGTGAGCTGCCCCACGATGGAATCTGCGACCCACATGGTCATCAGGCTCACGGCCATGGCCTGGCCGCGGATATGCGTGGGGTAAATTTCCGCGGCGATGACGAACTTCAGTGGCCCCAGCGAAAACGCGAAGCAGGCGAGAAACAGGATGATCGCCACTACCAGCGCCAGGTTCCCCGTAGCCCCGGTATGCGTGCAATATCCGGCGAAAAGGAGGCTGGCGGCGGCACCCAGCGATCCCACCATATACAGTGGACGCCGTCCCATACTGTCTACCTTCCAGATAGCGATGAGCGTGAACACGAAATTGGCGATCCCGAAAATCGTCTGGCTCAGCAATGCGTTCGAAATATTGATCCCTGCTTCGTTCAGGATGCGGGGGCCGTAATAAATCACTGCGTTGATGCCGCTGAACTGGGAAAACAAAGGCAGCAAAATGCCGATCAGCATGGGTTTGCGCAACGCTGGCGAAAACAGCTCCCGGAAAGAGCCCCGGGAAGCCACGGCGGGCGCGGCGGCAACGTCTATGCTGGTGTTCATTTTCTGCAGGATGGCCATCCCTTCGGCCGTACGCCCCGTTTGCAGCAACCAGCGCGGACTTTCCGGGATAAACGCGATACAGATGATAAACAGCAGCGAAGGAATACCACCGATGCCGATCATGGCGCGCCATGGCTCGGCAACGAGCCAATGGGCGGCAGGCGCCTTTTGCGCATATTGGAGAACGGCCGCGTTCGTCAGATACGCGAGGAGGATGCCCGCGGTGATGGCCAGCTGGTACAATGTAACCAGCCGCCCGCGGATATGCGCCGGCGCGATCTCTGAAATGTACAATGGCGCCACGATAGACGCGATGCCCACGCCCACGCCACCTGCGATGCGCGCCAGCACCAAAATCGTAAAGCCCGGGGAAAGCGCGCTGACGGCGGCCGACAGCAGAAACAGCACCGCCGCGGCGGCGAGCATCTTCTTTCTTCCCAAACGGTCGCTCAGCACGCCGGAAAACGCGACGCCGGCAATGCAACCCACGAGGGCAGACGATACGAACCAGCCCTGAACGGCATCTGTCAACTGGAACTGGTCTTTGACGAAAAGCAGCGCCCCTGAAATAACGGCCATGTCGAAGCCGAAAAGGAGCCCGCCGAGCGCGGCGGTAAAAGTGGCAAGACCTACATACTTTGCGGATTGATCCATATTATCGGTATAGAGATTAGCAGCATTCTTCTTTCACGAAAGCCCTGACAACTTTCACTTCCTCGCCGCTGTCGTTGAGGAGCGTATAAGCGCCGGCGGCGGCGGGGATGATGAAGGTTTCCGCATAATGCACCACCTGCTCCCGGCCGTTCGTCAGCACGCGGATGCGCTCGCCTTCCACGAGGCTCAGCACATGGCATTGGTTGCCGGTTTCGAGCTGAACGGCGGATGAAAATTCCACCCGCTCGATGCGGTAGAAATGCTGGGGATGGGTGGGCAGGTGGAGCAGGCGCCAGTCGGGCCCCTGTTGGATGGTAACCGGGGCCGACAGCAGGGTTTCCCTTACCACATCGCCCTTCCGGTCAAAATCAAGGTTCTCGAACGCCCGTGCGATGTTCAGGGTACGCGGCCGGCCGTTGAGGTCGGTGCGCATCCAGTCGTACATTTTGAAGGTGTATATGTAGGGCGTGGCGCTGATTTCCAGTACCAGGTTGTCTTTCCCGGAACTATGCACGGTACCGTTGGGAATGAGGAAAAGGTCGTGGCGATGGGACGGGAATACCTGAACGAATTTTTCGATGTCGACGGCCTGGTGTTGTTCCACACTGTTTTCGAGCGCGCTTCTGAAAGCGGTGGCATCGATATCGTCCCGGAAGCCGAGATATACTTTGGCGCCGGGTTTGGCGTCGAGGATGTAATAGGTTTCGTCTTGCGTGAACGGCTCACCGAAATTGTCGCGGGTATAGGGAACGCTGGGGTGGCACTGGATGGAGAGGTTGCCGCCGTCGAACGTATCGAGGAAATCGAAACGGATGGGGAAGGTGTTGCCGAAGCGGGGCGCGGCTTTGCCGAGCACGGCGGTGTTATCGAGCATGAGCATCGTATCCAGCGAAATTTCCTGGAGCAGGCCTTCATGTTCGAGAAGGATGCCGTTTTCCGGTGCGATCAGTTCGAACGACCAGGCATAATTCACGACGTTGGGATTAAGCTCCGCGATGTTTTCCCGGATCCAGTGGCCGCCCCATACGCCCGGCTCGAACCAGGGCCGCGCGCGGAACATGTTGCGCGACATTTCGCGGAGCGTATTGCGGAGCGTATCGCCTTCGCACCAGGTGATCTCGCTGAGGCGCTGCTCGTCGATGAACAGTTCTACGGAAGGCAGCAGGGCTTTTTTATGGCGGTTCAGCACGGGCCAGTCTACGAAATAGAACGATTTGTATTGCTGGCGCGCATCGCCGGAAATGCTGTGGTGGCCGATGTTGCAGACTTGTCCTGCGCGGGACCGGAACTGGATCTCGTTTTTGGGGAGATCGATATAGAGGAGTGCGCCGTCCCAGCCACACAGCGAGGCGCCGCAGCCGTAGAGGATATTCAACTGGCCGTTTTCGGGCCGGATGTCGCGGAGTTTTTCCGGGGAAAAGAAATCGCTCAGCTGGCCGTCGAAGACTTTTCCGAAGAGGGGATCGCCGTTGCCGAGGCTGGACGCAACGAGCGCATCGCGGTCTGCAGCGGGGATGAGTGCGGTGTTGACGTTGACGAAGCGGGCATTGGTTTGAAGGGCGGCGAGGCGGGTTTGGAGGGCGGAAATGAAATCTTCCCATTGAACGCCTACGTATCCGTCGATGATGATGTTGGCGCGGCGTTGGAGGATCCAGGTGAGGAGGGAGTCGAACCCTGCGTGGATGGGGCCTGTTGCGGTGAAGCAGGGATAAATGTCATAGCCTGCCTGTTCCCGTTTTTCCTTGGTAGGGGGCGCCAGGAATTGTTCTGTGGCCCTGAACCGGTGTTGCTGTTGGGTTTGTGCTGGATTAATGGTAGACATAAGGTATATAAATGTAGTAATGTACAAACATATACCAAATCAAATTAAATTCCAAACCAGGGGGAAGGATGGATCAGGAAGAGCGCCGGCTTTCGACGGTGTAGATGAAGCTTTCGGCTTTGTAATAGCCGAGGTTGTATTCGATGGGGCGGTCGGCCTGGTCGAACACGAAGCGTTTCCGGAGGAGGATGGCGCTGTCTACATCCACTTCCAGCTTTTGGGCGATGAGCTTATCGGCGAGCCGGGCGCTGATTTCTTCCTTGGACAGGGTGGCGATGACGAAGTGTTCCTGTTCAAGCATTTCGTAGAGGGGCATTTTGAAGTCTTCGTCGCCGGTGAGCCCCACCCGTGGGTGGAAGTAGGAGATGAAGTAGACGAAAGGCTCCTGGGTATTGCCTCTCAGGCGTTCGAGCTTGAGGACTTTCTGGTCGGTTTTGATATCGAAGAAGCCGGCCACGGTTTCATCGGGGAACACCCAGCTGATGTGGAGCTCGTAGTTTTTGATGACGATCCCCCGGGCCTGCATTTCCTGCGAAAAGCTAAGCCAGTTCATGGATTTGGAGCTCATCTTGGCGTTGGCCACTTTGGTGCCGAGGCGTTTCTTGCGCACCAGCAGTTCTTCATACACCAGCTTGTTGATGGCCTGGCGCAAGGTGGTGCGGGATATGGCCAGCCGTTTGGCGAGCTCTACTTCGTTGGGCAACAGCTTTCCGGCCTGGTACTCGGGCTGCTTGATAAGCTCCCGTAACAGGTTCTCCGCCTGGATATGCAGCGGAACGGCACTTTGATGGTCAATCTTTAATCGCATACATGTATAAACATAACTTACCTGCAAATTAGAAAATAAAATCCGTAGCCACCCCATCCCACCGGCAGATTCCTCCCGAATGTCTGAATGATGCAAATAAAGCATCATTCAACAGAATGAATAATCATTCGTAATGTTCATATTATCAAATCATTATGAAAATGTTAAAATTTTTCCGGTCAAAATGTTTGTAGTTTCCCGGGTTTATATGTAAATATGTACACACAATTAAAACATATTCACATTCCCGTTCACTATGAAGAAGAACTACCCGATGTTATGTAGAAAGCGGTACCTCTTCCTGTGGCTGCTCCTGTTGCTCGCCAACGCAGCCGTCGGACAGGCACCGAAAATATCCGGCAGTGTGACCGATACGAAAGGACAAGCCATTCCCGGCGTAAACATTCGCATCAAACACACCCAGTCCGGCACCGTCACCACGCCCGACGGCAAATTTACCCTCCAGCTGAAATCCGCCGCAGACACACTCGTGTTCTCCTTCGTCGGATTCCAGTCCCAGGAAATCGTGCCCGGCGTCCGGAGCACCGTCAACGTAACCCTGCTGGAGGATAAAAATGATCTCGACGATGTGGTGATCGTAGCTTACGGCCATCAGAAAAAACAAAGCATGGTGAGCTCCATCACCACCATCAACCCCAAAGAGCTGAAAGGCCCCACCAGTAACCTGACTACCATGCTCGCCGGCCGTATTTCCGGCATGATCTCCTACCAGCGCAGCGGCGAGCCCGGGGCAGACAACGCCCAGTTCTTCATCCGCGGCATCACCTCTTTCGGGTCCGGTAAAATCGACCCGCTCATCCTCATCGACGGCATGGAATCCACGGCTACCGAACTGGCGCGCATCCAGCCCGACGATATCGCAGGGTTTTCCGTGCTCAAAGACGCCGCCGCATCGTCGCTCTACGGCGCCCGCGGCGCCAACGGGGTGATCCTCGTCAACACCAAATCCGGGAAAAGCGGCGCTACCAAAATGAACGTGCGGCTGGAGAACTCCATGACGTCGAACACCCGCAACTTCAAGCTGGCAGACAATATCACCTACATGCGCCTGGCCAACGAAGCCATGCTCACCCGCGACCCGCTCGGCGTGCTCCCGTATTCGCAGAACAAGATCGACCACACCGTGGCGGGCGACAATCCTTACCTCTATCCGAACAACAACTGGATAGAGCAAATGATCAAAAAGAACACGAACAACCAGCGGCTCAATCTCAACCTCAGCGGCGGCACCCCCAAAGCACAGTATTACGTGGCCGCCACCGTGAACCAGGACAACGGTATCCTCAAATCCCAAAGCGGCAGCGGCTTCAACAGCAACATCAAGCTGCGCAGCTACGAGGTGCGCTCCAACGTGAACCTCCAACTCACCAAAACCACAGAAGCCATTTTCCGTACCACGGGCAACTTCGACGACTATAACGGCCCCATCGGCGGCGGCGGCGCCATCTTCGGCAGCGTACTCAACGCCAACCCCGTCCGCTTCCCCGCCATTTTCCCGGCCAGCGACCGCCCGCAGGTAAAGCACCCGCTTTTCGGCAACGCCGCCCGCGGCACCGACGGCGAAGTGTACACGAACCCTTACGCCAACATGGTCTCCGGATTCCAGCAATACAATACCTCCACGCTGAACGTGCAGCTGGAGCTGAAGCAGGACTTCAACTTCCTGACGCCCGGCCTCACGGCCCGCATGATGATCTATACGAAACGGTATTCGAGCTTCAGCCTGTCGCGCCAGTTCTCACCGTTCTATTATTCCGCCAACCCCTCGCTCGAGGCACCAGGCGGTTATACGCTGTCGCTCCTGAACGAGAAAACCGGGACGGAGTACCTCAGCTACAACCCCGGCGCCAAGATCGTCAACACCACCACCTACGCGGAAGCGGCCGTCATGTACAACCGCACGTTCAATAAGGTGCACAATGTCGGCGGTTTGCTGATCGGTATCCGCCGGAACTATCTGAACGGCAATTCCACCGACCTGCAGCAATCGCTCCCTTTCCGCAACCAGGGCGTTTCCGGGCGCGTGACTTACGGGTACGACGACCGCTACATGTTTGAAGGCAATTTCGGTTACAATGGTTCCGAGCGTTTCGCGAAAAGGAACCGGTTCGGGTTCTTTCCCTCTGTGGGCGTGGCCTGGAACGTGAGCAGCGAGGATTTCTTTTCCGATTTATCCAACACCGTTTCCCGCCTGAAACTCCGCGCCACGTATGGTCTGGCCGGCAACGACCAGATCGGGCGGGCGGAAGACCGGTTCTTCTACCTTTCCAACGTGAACCTGAACTACAATCCTTACGGGGCAACGTTTGGCGAGAATTACGGGTATGGCCGGCCGGGGGTACTGATCTCCCGCTATCCCAACGAGCTGATCACCTGGGAACGTGCGCTCAAGGCGAACGTGGGCATGGACCTCAGCCTCTGGAACTCGGTGAACTTTACCATAGACGCTTACAAGGAGCGCCGCAACAGCATCCTCATGCAACGGGCTTACGTTCCCACCACCATGGGCTTAACGGCGCCGGTGTCTGCCAATGTGGGCGTGGCCGAAGGGCGCGGGTTTGAGCTGCAGGCCGATTACAACAAAACCTTCGGGAAAGCCTGGCTGCAGGCCCGCGGTACGTTCACCTACGCCACCAGCGAAATCCTGGTGAACGAAGAGCCGGAATATGCGGCCAACATGAAGTACCTCTCCCGCGTGGGCCACTCGGTTGGCCTCGCTTACGGTTTGGTGGCGGAAAGATTGTTCGTAGACGATGAAGACGTGAAAAACTCCCCCAAGCAGCATTTCGGCGAAACCCGCGGCGGCGATATCAAATACCGCGACCTGAACGGCGACGGCCAGATCACCGACCTGGACATGATCAACGGGCTGAGCTATCCCGTTACCCCGGAAATCATTTACGGGTTCGGTTTCTCGTTCGGCTACAAAAATTTCGACATCAGCACTTTCTTCCAGGGATCGGCGCGTTCTTCGTTCTACATCGACCCGGCCAAGATCTCGCCTTTCGTGGCCGACGGGCCCAACGAAAACGGTTTGCTCAAAGCGATCGCAGACGACCACTGGTCTGAAGACAACCGCAATATCTACGCTTTCTGGCCAAGGTTGGGAATGACGCAGAACGCCAATAATAATAAGGTGTCGAGCTGGTGGATGCGCGACGGCGCTTTCCTCCGGATGAAAAGCGCCGAGATCGGGTACAACATCGGCGACAAGGGTTTGAAAAGATACCGCATCAACGGGCTGCGCATTTATGCGAACGCCGTCAACCTTTTCGTGATCAGCGCCTTCAAGCTCTGGGATCCCGAACAAGGCGGCAACGGGCTGGGATACCCCGTCCAGCGGACGTTCAACATGGGCATCAACGTACAGTTGTAATCGCCCGCGCCATACATTTCAATCACCTGAAACATTATAATTACATGTCAGTCAGAATATTAAAGGGCCGGATGGTGGCCGTGGTGCTGCTGGGAGTTGCGGCGATGCTGGGGTCCTGTATGAAAGGGTTCCTCGATATGGTGCCAGACAACGTGCCCACGCTGGACCACGCTTTCGCCAACCGTCTCGAAGCCGAAAAATATCTTTTCACCTGCTATTCCTTTCTTCCGCAGGAAGGCCATCCCGACAAGAATCCCGCTTTCAGCGGCGGAGACGAGGCGTGGACGTATTGGCCCATGCAGGAAGATTACTTTTACCTCGATCCCTACAACATCGCCCGCGGCAACCAGCAAAAGGCTTCGCCGTATATGAATTATTGGGACGGGTACGATGGGAAGTCGCTCTGGCAGGGAATCCGCATTTGCAATATCTTCCTGGAGAACGTGGGCAAGGTGTACGATCTGCAGCCTTACGAAAGGGACCGCTGGATCGCGGAAGCCAAGTTCCTGAAGGCTTACATGCACTGGTACCTTTTCCGGATGTACGGGCCTATCCCCATCATGGATAAAAACCTCCCGATCGATGCGCCGCCGGCAGCCATGAAAGTGTACCGCCAGCCGGTCGATTCCGTCGTGAACTATATCGTGCAGACGCTCGACGATGCCGCCGCCGGCGAAGCGTTGCCCATGAAAATTACCAGCGTTACCACCGAACTGGGGCGCGTTACCAAAGCAGCCGCCCTGGCCGTAAAGGCGCGGGTACTCGTTACGGCCGCCAGTCCTTTGTTCAATGGCAATAACGATTTTGCAAATTTCAAGAACAATAACGGGCAGTTGCTGTTCAACGCGCAGGCCGACGATCAGAAATGGGTGCGTGCGCGCGAGGCCTGCAAAGCGGCTATCGACATGGCTGCGGCAGCGGGCCTGAAGTTGTATTATTTCAATTCGGCCGTGGTGGAAGTCAATAATTTCACCCGCACGGAGCTCAATATCCGCAACGCCGTTGGCGAGAAATGGAACAGCGAGCTGATCTGGGGGAACACTTCCGGCGGAGCGCCTACCTACTGGCTCCAGACCTATGCCTGCCCCCAGCTCGATCCCAACAACTTCAACATTGCCCTGAAAGCAAAACTGGCCCCGCCCATGAAGATCGCGGAGCTGTTCTACACGAAGAACGGCGTGCCCATCACCGAAGACAAAACCTGGGACCACGCCAATCGTTTCAAACTGCGCACGGCCACCGCGCTCGATTCCGGTATCCAGGAAGGGTATAAGTCGGTAGGGCTTCATTTCGACCGCGAGCCCCGTTTCTATGCAGACATCGCTTTCGACGGTTCCAAATGGTTCATGCGCAACGGGGAATTCAAGATCCAGAGCAAATCCGAACAATGGGCCGGCAAAAAGCAAAGCCGTATTTACTCCATCACTGGCTATTACACGAAAAAAATCGTGAACTGGAACCTCGTGTTCGACAAAACCAGTCTTACCGTTGAGTCTTATCCCTGGCCGGTTATCCGCCTCACCGATCTGTACCTGCTGTATGCCGAAGCGCTGAACGAAACCGGTGATGCTGCCGGCGCGCTGCGCTACCTGAACATGGTCCGCGAAAGGGCCGGCTTGAAATCCGTGGAAAGCGCCTGGGCCACCTATTCCACCAATCCTGCCAAATACACTACCCAAGCCGGTCTGCGGGAGATCGTACGCCAGGAGCGCACCATCGAAATGGCGTTCGAAGGCAGCCGGTTCTGGGACCTCCGCCGCTGGAAAACCGCGCCGCAGGAACTGAGCAAAGCGATTTACGGTTGGGATATTATTCAGACCACTTACGAAGACTACAACCGCCGCGTGCTCCTGTACAGCCCGCAGTTCATCGCCCCGCGCGATTACTTCTGGCCCATCGCCGAAGGGAACCTGCAGATCAATCCCAACCTGGTGCAAAACCCCGGATGGTAACGAAAAATTCATGATAACATTTGCGAAAGCAGTTTAAAAATATCGGTATGCCAAACAAATTCACCCTCGCCGCATTGGCCGTTTTACTGGCGGCGGGCGCCTGCAAAAGGGACGAGGCCGGCCCTGTGGAAAAGGACGGAACGCCTCCGGGCGCCGTCCGCAACCTCACCGTGGAAAACCTCCACGGCGCGGCAAGGATCAGCTTCGAATTGCCCGGGGATAAAGACCTCCAGTACATCAAAGCCCGCTACACCGCCCCGGGAGGCACGGTGCGCGAAACCCGCGTGAGCCGTTTCAACCGGAGCCTCCTCATGGAAGGGTTCGGCGATACGAATGCCTACACCGTTACGCTGTTTGCGGTAGACAAGAGCGAGAACGTTTCCGCACCAACGGAAATCACCGTCAAGCCCCTGGAGCCGCCTGTCCGGATCGTCCGCAGATCGCTGGGGATTATTCCCGACTTCGGCGGCGTGAACGTTTCCTTTGAAAACGAAGAAGAGAAAGATCTCGCCATCGTGGTTTTGTCGATCGATTCGCTGGGCCAGTTTTCGCCCCGCGCCACACAATATACCAAACTGAAGAAAGGCGATTTCTCCACCCGGAACATGCCCAACAAGCCCACCCGGTTCGGCGTATACGTACGCGACCGCTGGGGCAACCTGTCAGACACCCTCCTCACCGAGCTCACCCCGCTTTTCGAAGAGCAGCTCGACCGTACGAAAATGAACGGGGTGGTATTGCCCGGAGATGCGCCCATCGGGCACCTCGGCTCCATCGCCGGCCTGTTCGACGGCAACACGCAGGCTGGTTTCTATCACTCGTCAGACGATGCGCGGATGCCGCAATGGTTCACCTACGACATGGGCGTTACCGCCAAACTGAGCCGGCTGGTGTGGTTCATGCGCCCGGGGTTCTTCTTCAGCCTGCACAACCCGAAGGAAGTGGAGATCTGGGGCAGCAACAACCCCAATCCCAACGGCAGCTTCGACGATAGCTGGGTGCTGCTGGCCCGGTCTACGCAGACCAAACCTTCCGGCCTGCCCGAAGGCCAGCTTTCCCAGGCCGACCAGGAAGCCGCGCTGCTGGGGCACACCGTCACCTTCCCGGTCAATTCGCCGAAAGTGCGGTACATCCGCTTCAAAACGCTGAAGAACTGGTCGAACGGTACGTACGTGAATTTCCACGAGATCAAAATGTACGGAGATACGCATTAATCCATCCCATTAACCAATCAAAATCATGAAAGATTTACGCATTTCACTGTTAATCGGGATGATCGTTCTGGCCGCCGCATCCTGCTCCAAAGACAAGCGCGACGCATACAAAGACTTTATGAAAGGCGGGGAAATCATCTATCCCGGCCGTGCAGATACCGTGCTCGTGAAACCGGGCCTCAACCGGATCAAATTGTCCGTAGTTTTGGGGAACGATCCGCTGGTGAGCCAGCTGCGCGTGTTCTGGAGCAATAACGCCGATTCGGTCACTGTGCCCGTAAAACGCACTTCCGGTATTGATACCATCGACGTGCTGGTGCCAAACCTGAAGGAAGGGAATTATAACTTCGCCGTGTATACGTACGACGATGAAGGTCATGTTTCCATCATGGTCAACGCTTTTGGCGTGGCATACGGGCAGAATTACACCAGTTCGCTGGTAAACCGTACGCTGCGCTCGGTGGAGCAGTCGGCCGACGGGAGCCAGGTGCTCCTGAACTGGGGAGAACCGGCCGGCGGGGAACTGGGCACGGAAGTGAAATATAAAGGCGCCGACGGGGTGGAAAAGACCATCACCGTTCCGGCTACCGAATCGGTGACCACATTGCCAGATTACGAAAGCCGTTCGCAATTGACGTACCGTTCGCAATACAAGCCCGATACCATGGCGTTCGAGTTTTTCTATCCGCCCCTTTCTTCCGCCACGCTGCCCGTTTTTGAGCGGCAACTGGCGAAATCCGGGTTCAGTGTGCTGGAACTGCCGACCGATATCAAAAGCAATCACGGCTGGCTGATGCCTTACCTGTGGGATGGCAACATCAATTCAGGCTTCGCCACGGCCAACCAGGTACCGGCGTGGTTCACCATCGACGCGGGGCAATCGGCCGCGCTGAGCCGCATCAAATACTGGCAGGCTACGGACAGGCTGTACAGGATCGAGAACGTGAAAACGTTCGAGGTTTACGGGAGCAACAGTCCGGCGGGCGACGGCAGTTGGGACAGCTGGACCAAAATCGGTTCCTTCGCGTCGGTAAAGCCGTCGGGCAAGCCGGTCGGGGAGAATACGCAGGAAGACGTGGATTACGCGCTGGCGGGAGAAGATTTCGCCGTTGCTGCAGGCACCGCCAAATTCCGGTATTACCGCTTTAAACTGCTCACCAACTGGGGGAACAGTGCATTTTTTACCATGGGAGAAATATCGTTATTCACGCACGACCGGTAATGCCGGTCTGGATATAGCAACAATCAACAGGAACCACAAACAAGTAGCATGAAACGTTTGATTTTTTTAAGCTTTTTATTCACTTCGGCGGCATCATTTGCGCAGACGGGGGATTTGAAACTGGTGTCTTATCCGGGAAGGATAGAAGAAAGCATCGGGAAGCGCGCATTGGCCAGGCAGATATTGAGCGACAGCCGGCTGGATACCGTGGAAACCCGCGCCCTGCGGATCCTCAACGGGTTCAACGCCGGTAACGGATACGGAGAGATCTGGATCCGCGACCTCAATACCTTCATCACCGGCTCGCTCCAGGTGCGCGATAAAAAGGACGTGAAAGAGGCGCTGCTCCTGTTCTTCAAGCTCCAGGGGGCAGACGGCAACATCCCCGACGGCGCCATCGCCAAGAAAGATGCCGCGCTGGCTTACAAATACGCCAGCACCGATCTCGCCCCGGGATGGGCGAGCCACAAGAATACCGTGGAAACCGACCAGGAAACCTCCCTCATCCAGGCCGTCCGCAAATACATCGACGCCACCGGCGATAAATCCATCCTCGATGAAAAAGTGGGCGCGCAAACCGTGCTCCTCCGCATGGAAGCCGCGATGAACTTTCTCCTGAAGGAACGCTGGGCCGCGGATTACGGCCTCATCAAAGGCGCCACCACCATCGACTGGGGGGATGTGCAGCCCGAAAAAGGCTGGGGCGTTGCGCTCAACGATAAAACCAAATGGACCATCGATATCTATGACAACGCGATGTTCATCATCGCCCTGAACGATTTCATGAGCTTGTTGCCGAAAGGGGACATGCGTAAAAAATGGGAACAGACGGCCGGCGATATTAAAAAGAACGTCCGCAAGCACCTCTGGGACGCGGAAAAGAAAAAGTACATCCCGCATATTTATCTCGACGGAAGCCCCTTCCCAGCGGATTTCAACGAAAACGAGATCCTCTATACCGGCGGTACCGCCTGCGCGATCCTGGCCGGGCTGCACTCCAAATCCGAGATCCGCGCCATCAACGACCAGTTCCTGAGCGCGGCGGAGAAAGAGAAATTCGCGACCATCGGGATGACGGTGTACCCGCCCTACCCGGTGGAAGTATTTCCCAACATGGCGGCGTACCATTACCAGAACGCCGGCGACTGGACCTGGTTCGGCGGCCGCATGATCCATGCGCTGCACCTCAATGGCTTCAACAATGAGGCCTACGCAGAAGTGAGCCCCATGCTCGACCGTGTGATCCAGCACGGGTTCCACGAGTGGTACGAAGTGCGTTCCGGTAAACCTTCCGGCTCCGGCGATTTCCGGGGAGAAGCGGGCGTATTGTATGATGCGATCCAGCTGCTGCGCAAATGGGCGGCAAAAAACCAATAATTAAAAGAAAATGAAGATCACAGCGGTGGACATTGGCGGCTCGCACATTACCGTAGCGGCCGTGGATATGGAAAGCAGGACATGCAACGGAGGTTCCCGGATGCTGGTGGATTCCCGGAGCCCGGCAGGCGAAATCCTCGATTGCTGGGCCGCCGCCATCGCCCGGTGCGCGGAAACGCATGGGGGGACGCAGTTCGCGGTGGCAATGCCGGGGCCGTTCGATTACGCGTCGGGCGTTTGCCGGGTCCGCGGCCAGTCGAAGTTCGACGCACTCTACGGTGTGAATGTCAAGGACGCGCTGGCGGAAAGATTACAGATCGATGCCGGTAACATCCAATTCGATAACGACGCCACCTGTTTCCTGCGCGGACATTACTTCGCGGGTTGTTTCCAGGAAAACGAAAACGTATTGGGACTGACGCTGGGAACGGGTTTTGGATCGGTGGTCCGGTCTGGTGAAGGATATTTTTCGCCGGATTACTGGTGCCGGTCTTTCGGGGACTCCCTGGCCGACGATTACTTTTCTTCCCGCTGGCTCCTGCATGCATTCGCGGCGCAGGGCGGAGAAAAGCTGACTTCGGTGTGGGAACTGGCTACCCGCGAAAACAGCGGCGAAGTGTTCCGGAAATTCGGCGCGAACCTGGCAGGTTTTCTGTCGGAAGCCGCGCCGGAAGTAGATACCATCCTGCTGGGCGGCAATATCGCCAGGGCGTACCCCTTGTTCGGGGATGCGCTGGAAGCGGGACTGGCCGCGGCTAAGCGGCAATACCGGTTCCAGGTGTCCGCACTCGGCGAAGAAGGCATTTTGCTGGGCGCGGCCGCTTTGCTGGAGAAGGAGCCGGTAGGTTCGGAACGATAAGAAAATGGCTATAAAGATCTTGGTTAGTTCAAGCAAATCTTGATTTGGTACGCACGGGCCCTTCTGGGCCCGTGGATTTTTAAGAGACCCGCGCCTGCCGCGGGTTTCTTTTTTCTTATTCGGGACCGGTTTCCTTCGGCACCATCAATTCCATCAGCAGGTCTTTGGAAACTTCTTTCCATTCGATCCAGATATGGTCCTGGATGTGCTCGTCGCCCGTCATCCGGTCTGCAATGTCGGATTTACGTTGCCGGTAAAATGCGATTTTCTGGATCACGCGGCCGGTATCGGTATCCACTTCGCCCTGTATCAAATCGGCATACACTTCAATTTTCCGGCCGATGTTGATCCGGTTTTCCGTGAGGGTAAGGTGGCCGTTGGGGCCGGAAACCTTGATGCCCGAAACCTGCAATTCGTCCAGGATGCTGCCGGAATGGTCGTCCTGCCCGTCGTCTTCCCAATTACACACGGCGCAGATCTCGAAGTCGCAGCGTTCTTGCAGCGTCGGGAACCCACAGCCCGGACAGGTACAAAAGGGAACATCGTTCGCCTGCAGCCAGGTGTCGTAATGTGCCCTGCGGGCACGGAAAGCCGCTATGATCTCTACGTCGTCCATCCCTTAAAAATACCATAAATATCCGGAACGGAGGTTTCCCGGAAAAGCGAAAAACCCGCGCGGCGCACGGGTTTTTCATTCGATCGGAGAAGAATGGTTTTTATTCGTACAGCACAAAATTCATCTTGTCGACCCCTGCATTCCCGGTTTTTTCATGCCATGCATACAGCACCAGTTCGTAATTCCCGGTTTGCGTGATGGGGCAATCCCCTTCGAAAAGGTTCGGCGAAACGAGCGTAAAATTTACTTCCCGAATCACTTTCCCGTCTTTCTTCAGTACGCCTTTCACTTCCATTTCATCGGAATTCCAGAGCCCGCCCTTGTCGATCACGCACCCGCACATCATGACGATGTTCGCCTGGAACTGGAAGGGTTTGTCTTTCACGGTTTTCAACGAAATGAACTGATGTGTGCGGGGCCTGAGGATGTCTACGATAAACCCGGGGATTTCGAGGATGATGCCGTCGCCCAGCACGTTTTTGCCGGGAAGGAGCCAGCGCTCCGTGCTGACGATCGTTTGGGCCTGCTTCTGGTTGAACGGTGCGATCACTTCGATGTTGACGAACGTGGGCTCGTCGATATCGATGGTCGCTAAGAATCCCGCCGTTTGATCGTCGCTGATAGCGGTACCCCTGGCCACGGGTTTTTTCATGATCAGCTGCGTGTTCCCGGGCGTACCGGTGGTTTTCCCTTCAGCGAGGATGCGCTGGTTGGCCTTGTTGCGGATAATAATGTAAGCGCCGCCGAGGGAGCTGCCGATGAATTTGGCGTCCCGCGCTTTGGCCCGCACCATCACTTTGGTTTCGATGGCGGAAGCCGCGAAGGGCAGGAGCAGTGCAAAAAATAATGTAAGTGTCTTCATGATATATTGGAATCTAAGTAAGCTTGCTGGAAGCGGTCGTGGAAAGACCGTGTTTTCAATGCAGCGTCGATCCGGTCGAGGTGGCGGAGGATGGCGAGATCGTCTGACAGCACCTGCAGGATGGCTTTTTCGCAGCTGTTCCAGATCATTTCCAGCTGCGGGAGCAGTTTTATGGCTTTGGGGGATAGGGAAACCAGCTGCTGGCGCCTGTCTTTGCTGTCCTGCTTCACCTGCAGGTATTTCTTTTCCGCCATTTTCCGTACCAGGACCACGACCGACGGGTGCGCATATCCCAACCGTTCGGCGATAGCGGCGATAGGGACCGCTTCACCGTGGCGTAGCAGCATGAACACGAGGTACCAGTTCGGTTCGATGTCCAGCCCCTGTTCCTTGTAGAACTTCCTGACATCGTGCGCGATGCGGTCGCTGATGCGCTTCAGCCGGCTGTCCAGCGCCTTGTAACCCAGTTCTTTTATGAAATCCATCTGCATGGCTTTGCCTGTTTATCAGCGAATGTACAACTATATAGTTAATTATATAGTTGTCTATATAAAAATTTTAAGAATGAAAAAGGCCTCCTCATGACAAGGAGACCTTTTTTCTATCCGGGCGTACAAAACACTAGGTAGTTTGCTTCCTGGGAGCGAGCAGGAACAGCGCCGCGCCCAGTACAACGATGCCGATCTTGATGGACCAGGCCACCACATCGCCCCACTGGTAGATCCACATGAGGATTTTGGGAACACGGTCGAAGTAGCCGGCGGCAATGGATAAAAGGCCGATAATGACGAGGAAGGAGCCGATTTTTTGCATAAAATTTATGTTTGGGAGTTGATGGAAGGGGTTACGCTTTAGCATCGAGGAAGGGGAATTGCCGCTCGAACATCGCGCCCACAACGGGAACGGGCTTCTGCAGGCCGTTCCCGGCGTTGATGATGCCCAGCACCCACAGCACGAGGATCGCGATGTTGGCATATACGACTACAGACAGTGCCGGCACGATCCGCACCACCACATTGATGGCCACGCCCAGGATGATGCTGATGACCGCGATGCCCAATGCCTGCTTCAGATGATAGGCCACGAAAGGATCGCGGGGCTTGTCTTTGTACTGGAAATACGCGATGAGCCAGCCGATGATGCTGATGTAGGAAATGATCGCGACGGTTTTTCTGTCCATACTGGTTTCGTTTTGATGGTGAATATTTGTTTCCACAAAACTACGCCGGGGAGCAGGGGGCCGATATCCCTGAAAACCGCCATTTTTTACCCGGGCTTACATCAAACCGTATTGGGTCGCCAGTTTGATGACGGCCGTCATCGTGCCTGCGTCGAATTTTTCGATGAGGTTTTTCCGGTGGCTTTCTACGGTATGGGAGCTGATGAACAATTGCTCGGCGATCTGCGTGGTCGTCAGCCCCTTGCTCACAAGCAGCATGATCTCCTTTTCCCGCCGCGTGATCTTGGGGATTTCCGCCAGTTCGCCTTCCTGGATGGTGCTGAGGATATCGCGCGCGGCGCGGCAGAGGTAGGTTTCTCCGTTCAGCGCGGAATTGATGGCAGTGATGATTTCTTCCCCTACCGAATTCTTCAGCACATACCCGTTGGCACCGCTGGCCAGGAGGTTTTTGATCACGGGCCGTTCGTTATGCACGCTCAGCGCGATGATGCGGATGTCTTTGTCTTGCTTGCGGACCTGCCGGCAGATATCGATGCCGCTTACGTCTGGCAGGTTAATGTCCAGCAACACCACGTCTGGCGAGAGTTCCGAAATAGCGGCAAGGCCTTCCTGCCCGGTGGCGCAACATCCGGCGATGGTAAAATCTTCCTGCCGGGAAAGCAGGTTCTTCAATCCTTCCATGACGATCGGGTGATCGTCTATCAACAAAACTTGTATCATATCATCAGTTTACGGCACATTCTATCGTAAAAGTGGAACCCGTGCCGGGTGAGGATTCCACTTCCAAAGTTCCCTGTAATATTTCCACGCGCGACTGTATATTGGCCAGTCCCGCGCCTTTGAGCGCATGCATTTGCGCGGTGTCGAACCCTTTCCCATCGTCTTCCACCACCAGGAAAATCCGGTTGCCGCGCTGCTGCAGCTGGACGAGGATTTCCTTAGCCGCGGCGTGTTTCACGGCGTTGTTGACCAATTCCTGCATGATGCGGTACAACGTCACCTGCCGGCTGGGGCTCATGTCGTCACGGTAATTAAACACCTGGCAGGAAACGGGCACGCCGGATTTTTTCAGTCCGTTGCAGAATTCCCGGATCGCTTCTCCCAGGCCGTAGTTCAGCAACACCTCCGGCATCATGCTCCTGGCGATGCGGCGGAGCTCTTCCACGGCGTTATCGAGATGCCCCATCGTTTTTTGGACCACCGCCTGCTGCGGCGTGGTAGTGGCAGGTTGATGGATGGCAGACAGCTCGATCTTCACGCCAGACAGCAGTCCGCCGAGCCCGTCGTGCAAATCGCGCGCCAGTCGCGTGCGTTCCTGTTCCTGGCCTTCGAGCATGGCGGAAAGCACGGTCATCCGGTGTTCCTGGCTGATGCGGTCCAGCTCCAGGTTATGCAGTTGCTGCCGTTGCCGCAGGGCTTTCGACCGTTGCTGGAAAGCGTAGTACAGGAAAGCGGCCGCCAGCAGCAGCGCCACCGTGAGCACGGCGTAGATTTTATTCAGTTTGCGGTTGTAGGCGAAACGTTCGCCGATGGTCTTAAGCTCCTGTTCGCGTTGCGTGGTTTTGAAATTGGCACTGTCGAGGGCTTTTTGCTGTACTTCGGATGCGTATTTCGCGTTGAGCAGGGCTTTATCTTTCACGACGGCGGCGTATTGCGCTTCCAGCAGCTGTTTGTCTTTAATGCCGGAAAGGTACCTGGCCTGGATGAGCTCGCGGTTCCGCTGTTCGGCCAGCAGCTTTACTTCCAGCAGCGCTCGCTCTTTGTGGGCCATTTCGTACCGGGCTTCCAGGTCTTTGGCTTTGTTCATCTTTTCGACTTCGAACAGTTCGCGGTAGAGGTCCATGTACTGCTTGTAATTGAACAGGGCCATAGCGGTATCTCGTTTCAGCTCGTACGCGTTTGCCAGCACGAGGTACGACTGGGAAAGATTGAATTTGTCGAACAGGGGGTCTTTCATGCTGGTAGCGATGGCGCTGTGGAGGTGCGCGATGGCATCGTTATAGTCGCCCCGGTCCATGGCGATATTGGCCAGGGTGTTGTACACGCCCGCTTCCACGGTGAACTGCCGTGTTTTGCGGCTTTCTTCCAGCGCGATGTTGTTGTAATAATTAACGCTGTCTTTATTGGCCGCCGTTGCGGGGAAATGATCGAGGAAGATGTTGGCGATGCCGATGGCGGAAAAGGGGATATTACTGGGCGTGACGAGCCTGTCTCGGTTGCTGCGCGCCAGGTTCAGGGAATGCTGCATGTAGAAGAGGGCGGAATCGAGGGCGGGTTTGCGGGACTCATCTGTCCGGTAAAGATTCAGGAAATACCCTCCCCGTTCCTGTGTGGCGCTGATCATTTTCTCGAGCTCTTTCATCCGGAGGGCCGCTTCCAGCGACAATCTCGTATACTTCTCCACGTTCAGCAGATCGTACCATTTGAAGTACACGCCGGCCAGTTCGGAGTATACGGCCTGGCGGTATTTCAGTCCTTCGGGTTCTTTTTCCAATACGTCGAGCGCCTGTTGGAGGGTGCGGATGGCGTCGGTTTCCTTATGGTCCCGGCTTTCCATCCAGCCTTTCATATAGAGCACATAGCCTTTGATGAGGCCGCTGTTCGACCGGCGGATGTACAACTGCGCGCTGTCCAGATACCGGTATGCGGCCTGCGATTCTCCGGCGATGAAGCAGGATGCGGCCATCATGCCGTAGGTGCGCGCGCGGTAGCGGCCGTCTTTCATGGGGGCAGACAGGGCGATGGAGTTGCGCAGCACTTCCAGTCCTTCGTTCCATCCCTTATTGAAAAATACCACCTGGCCGAGGCGGTCCATGGCGTCTATCCGCTGCTCCAGCGGCAGGCGGGGCTGCGAAACGATCTTCCGCAGCGAGTCTTCCACCACCTGCGCGTATCCGGCGGCAGACAGCACGGTGAGTAGCAAAGTATATATGATATTGTATAAAAATCGCATGGTTCCGGGTTCAGGTGCAAATTTACTATAGTATGCGGTTTAAAAATGGCTGGTTTCAGGGATATTCCCAGGGAGCTTCCGCGGCTACTTTTGTGCTATCAAATCACGAAAAAAAACCGGAACATGAAAAAACTCACGACAATGATGGCCCTTTTCGGATCGCTCTTTTTCGCCAGCTGCGGCAGCACTCCCAACCCCGTTGAATACAACAACAAACTGATGACCGTGATGAACGAAAACGAAAAACACATGAACGCCATGAACGCGGCCATGACCGGCGACGATTACGCCAAAGCCGAAACCGTCCGCAAAACCTGGTCGGAACAACTCGGCAAATCGATCGGCGAAGTGGAGAAACTGGGCGCCATTAAAGAAGACGGCGGACTGAAAACCGCGGTAACCGAAGGTTTGAAAGGATACAAACAGATCGCCGATGAATCCTACAAACAGCTCATCGAACTGCGCACGAAGGAAAAAGGCGGCGATACCACCGTGCAGGCGCAGATCCAGACCACGCTCGACAAGATCAATACTACTTTCGAAACCATCGGCGGCAATATCAACAAGGCATCCGACGCGTTCGAGAAGCAGGTGAACAAGCAGTAGTACAGCCATGTCCCTATAGGTTAGAACAGGGGAGCCGCCATGGCTCCCTTTTTTCGTGCCGTCAAAAATTAAAGAAACCATAACCCCCGCATCCCGCAAACCCGCTTAATTTTACACCGGGCGTCCATGCCCTTGCTCAATGGAAACATGCGAACTCACGGATATGGAATTATGGGGCCGGGTCAGGCAAGACGATGGTGCGGCGTTCAGGCAGCTGTTCGACCGTTACTGGGAGCGCCTCTACGTGTATGCCCTCAACCGGATCAAGTCTGAAGCCGACGCGCAGGACGTGGTGCAGGATGTGATGGTCCGTGTCTGGACGCGCCGTGCTTCCATTGCCATAGAAACCACACTGGCGGCCTATCTCCACGCGGCCGTCCAATACGAGACCATCGCACAGGTGGCCCGCGCGGCCAAAACCGCGGGGCGCAACAGCGAACTGGAACAAAGCATTTTGCCGGACATCGCCGCCTTTGCCGATCCATTGCGGTATAAAGAGCTCCAGGCGCTGGCGCAACAGGAGATCGCACGGCTGCCGGAAAAAATGCGGCAGGTGTACCGCCTGCGGCAGGAAGAACATTATTCGGTGAAAGAGATCGCCGGCATGCTAGGCGTGTCGGAACAAACCGTCCGCAACCAGCTGAACACCAGCTACCAGAAACTCCGCAAACAGCTCAGGGAGGCCATCCTCAGCGCCATTTTCCTTTGGTAATAATTTGGTAACATTCCATGATGGTTGAAATCGATGGTTGGATACGCATATAGTTGGGGACGGAAAATTCCCGTAACGATATGAACGTAGAACAACTCGGAGCAGCGTTTGAAAGGTACCTCGCCGGTACGGCATCGGCGGAAGAAAGGGAATGGATCGGGAAGTGGCTGCAGGAGCGGCCGGAAGACCACCATGCCCTGGAGCCCCGTCACCGGCGGGCGGTCCAGGCCGCCCTTTGGCAATCCGTTTCCCGGAAAGCGGACCTCCCGCTCCGCCACGCCGGCAATTCCCGGAAATGGCTGGCATACGCCGCAGCCGTGGCTTTGCTGTTAGCCTGCGGTACCTGGATGCTGCTGTCCAGGCAAGCGCCTCCCGCCGCATTCGTCCAAACGATCATCACCCAGCCCGGTTCGCCCAAAACCGTGTACCTGCCCGATAGCAGCGTTGCGCACCTCTTTCCCGGCGCCACGCTCACCATACCCGATAACTATAATGCAACAGACCGCCGCATTGCGCTGAGCGGAAGGGGCTTCTTCGAAGTGAAGGAAAACCCTTCCCGGCCGTTTTTCGTGCGGGCGGGTAAACTCACCACGCAGGTGCTGGGCACCTCTTTCGAAGTGAAATCGACCGACAGCGGCTCCGCTTCCGTGATCGTACGCACGGGGAAGGTGGGCGTGGCATTCGACGGCAAGCACCTGGCCAACCTCACGCCCGGCAAGCGTTTGCGCTACAATACTCAGCAGCGCGATTTTGCGGTGGATACGGTAGACGCGGCTCTGCTGTGTGAATGGTGGGACCGGGGGATGGTGTTCAACCAGGCGCCGCTCGCCGAAGTCGTACAGTCGATTTCCGACTGGTACAACGTTCCGGTGGAAATCCGCAACGCCCGCTGGCAGCAGGAAACCGTCACCATCCGCATCCGCCGCCAGACCTGCACGGAAGCCATCGCCCTGCTGTCCGAAACGCTGGGCTTCCGGTATAAAAACGAAAACGACAGGATCATCATTTACTAACCGCTCAAAACACCGATCAACCGCATGCTTTAACATCTACCAAAGAAAAAACCGGCCTGCGCGAACAGTCCGGTCCATGCCGCAAGGGTATCTCACCACCCGTACAGCGGCTAAACGCACAGTACTAACATGAGTCTGCAACATTTAATCCATAAAATTATGCAAAACAGGATACTTTGTATCGCTGCATTTATTATCCCTTTGATATTTCCTGGCAATTCCCAGCTCCGGGCCCAGGATATGGCCAAACTGATCCCGCTTCCGAAGCAGGAATTGAAAGGGCGGGAAGTGATCGCCCTGATCGAGCGGTCCGAATCCGTACAGTTCACGTTCGGGAAGGAAGTGAGCGGGCGGCTGGAGAAACCTGTCCATTTCCGCAGTGCGAGCCCTTCGGTGAAGGAAGTCCTCCAAACCCTGCAAACCACGCTGGGCATTACGCATAGCACCAGCGACATGGGCGCCGTGATCCTCCGGCCCGGTGCGCTTCCTGAAACGCCGGCATCTGCGGCCGCGGCGGTTCGGGCAGACGGGCGCATTTCCGGGAAGATCATCGACGAGTCGAACGGTGAGCCCTTGCCTTTCGTGACGGTACGCATCGGCAGCAAAGGGACAACCACCAAAATCGACGGTTCCTTCGTGCTCAGCCTGCCCCCGGGAACATACGAAGTGGAGATTTCCTCCATCGGGTACGGCACCAAGCGCGTAACGGGGATCGAAGTGAAGGATGGACAAACCTTCGAGCTGAACGCCACGCTGAAACGCCAGAAAAGCACGCTGAGCGGGGTGGTGGTAACATCTTCCGCGGGAAAGGAATCCGTAGCGTCGCTGTACGCGCGGCAGAAGAACGAAGCCGGTATTTCGAACGGGATGAGCCGGGAGCAGATTTCGGCGCTGCCAGACAAGAACGTCGGCGAAACGTTGAAACGCATTTCCGGCGTCAGCACCAACGACAACCGACGGGTGGTGATCCGCGGCATCGCGGAACGGTACAACCTGGCGATGATGGACGGCGCCATTCTTCCCAGTACAGACGTGCAGATCCGGGATTTCGAGTTCGACATCATTCCCAGCAACCTCATCGATAACGTCGTTGTTTCCAAAACCGCGACGCCGGACATGAGCTTCGGGTTCGGTGGCGGACTGGTGCAGATCAATACCTTCGCCATTCCCCACGAGAATTTCACGACGGTCAGCATCGGCAGCAAATACATCTCCGGCGTTACCGGGAAGGAATTTCTCGGGTACGGCCGCGGGAAAAACGATTATCTCGGCTTCGACGACGGCAGCCGCGAGCACTTCCCCGACAACATGATCCTGTTCGACGGCCGGAATTACGACCCCGCCAACCCCAACGCCACGCCGGCGCCCGGAGTAACGCTCATTACACCGGCTATGGTGGCCGAGCAGAACAAAAGGATCGGAGGCCTGGAGCGCCTGGGCACCCGCAAATACACTGCCGCTCCGGGACAACAATACCAGTTCAGTTTAGGGCGGAGCTATAACGTGAAGAACAGCCGCATCGGGTTCGTGGGCTCCGTGAGCTACCGCAATGAGCAGTCGATCGACGATGTTTCCCACTTCGAGCGGGGGAACTGGGAGAAATTGAACAACCGGGTGTACAATGCCGTTACCGGTGAGGAAGAAGAGCCTACCTATGCGCACTACTACAATTTCAGCACGGCCTGGGGCGCGTTGCTGAATGCCGGTTGGAGCGCGAAGCACCACAAGATCACGGTGCGCAATTTCTACTCACGCGTGTTCAATAATCAGTTTTCCCGGCTCGTGGGCTGGGGGAACGAGATCGGGTACGGCGAGCTGCCTGCGGTAAGGGAGTACGATAGACCGAAGTTCCTCGATATGGTACAGCAGCGCATCAACGGCGACCATAACTTCGGGAAATTCCGGTTTGAATGGAACGTAGCGCGCAATAAGGTCACCAACCGCGAGAAAGACGCGGTGGAAGCCTGGCTCAAGCCCATCCACACCCTCAACGGGATGATGTACAATGTACTGCCCACGGCTATCACGAACCCGGGGACCGGCACCTTCAACCGCGCGCAATATCTCTACGAAGAAACCAACCGCATCGCCGAAGGCGCCCTCAGCTATCAGACCCAACTGTTCGGCCAGAAGCAGATCGCAAAGGCAGGTGTGCAATATATGGACAGGCATGGTTATTATGACTGGATGGTGTTGCCCATCGGCGCGCTGCAGTCGTCCAACGGACTGTATGCCTATGCGCCCGTGCAGGAATGGAACAGGTTCCTGGAATACAAAGACCCGCTGAACGATCTGCTGTATTACCCCGCCGCGTTCTCGCGCAGCGGTTACGAGGGCAAGAACACCAATAAGGCCGGTTACCTCATGCTCGATAACCGGTTTACGGACTGGATGCGCCTGGTATGGGGGCTGCGCGCAGAATATTATAATTACGAAAGGATCAGGAACGGGGCTAACGACCAGCAGATCAACAACCTCATCCTCGAAGGGGAAAGGGTGCGGTACATCGACCCCGAAACCGGTAAAGTCGTAAGCGCCTTCGCCGATCCTGTCAACGAAGAAAAAGCCTGGCGATATCTGCCGTCGGCCAGCCTGACGATCAACCCCACCAGGGATTTCAACATCCGCGCCGCATACGCGCAAACGGTGGTGCGCCCCTCGCTGATCGAAAACTCCCGCATGGTCCGCTACGACCCCGCCGTCGCGGCCTATCGCATGAACGAAGGTGTTTTGTCGACCCTCATCGACCACTACGACCTCCGCCTCGAATGGTACCCCAGGCCCGGCGAAGTGATTTCCTTCGGCTATTTCTATAAATATTTCGACAAGCCCGTGGAAATCTACCGCGACCAGCCCGACGCTACCGGCCGGATTTATGTCAAAACCAACAACTCCGAATGGGCCAAAGTGCACGGCTGGGAATTCGATATCCGCAAGAGCCTCGGGTTCGTGTACCCGCAATGGAAATTCCTCCAGGATTTTTACCTCAGCGGCAATTTCACGCTGCAAAACTCTACCGTGCAGGCGGCACAATTCGGTGGACAATCCCTCATTACCAACAAATACGGCTACGAATACCGCTACCGCACCAAGCAGCAACTGAAGGAGAAACGGCCGCTTTACGGCCAGGTGCCCGTCCTCTACAACATCGCCATGCAATACGCAGGCAAACGCCTCGGCGCCAACCTGGCCTTTAACCACATGGGCTACAAAACCTTCACCACCGGGATTACCCCTAATATCGTGGAGTACGAACGCCCCCGCGACCAGCTGGACGCGCAAGTGAGCTACGCCTTCCTCAAAAACAAAAAACTGATGGTAAGGCTCAATATGAGCAACCTTACCAACAGCGCGTACCGTTTTTACATCAATAGCGACGATACCTACAAGTTTCTCGACAAATGGAAGGGCATGCCCGTCTCGGCCATCAACGCCACCGATTGGAACGAGATCTATGAATGGAAATACGGCTTCTCGCAGAAATATGAAGCCGGCTACCTGGAAATGACGGAAGACGGAAAGCGGAAACGGAGGATCGGCGACCAGGACACTTTCATCCGGAAAGTGGGCACCTCGTTCAGCCTGTCTGTCGGCTATACATTCTAATTTTTTCGCGCAACAAAACGCAAATCATGAAAACGAAATATATCGGTTTTATCCTGCTGGCGGCCATGGCGGTCTTTGCGGCGGCCTGTGATAAAGGGGACGATTTTCTGTACAAGGAAGAAATGCTGTCTTTCGCCTTGTCTGGCTACAACGGCAGCGGCCAGGAGCTCGAAGTACAGATCGACACCCTCCAGAAAAAGTTTTATCTCTCCAACGGGAAATTCAATGCCAATGCGGCTTATACGTTTCCTGAAGGTAAAAGTACCGTGCATATGACGGTGAGGGAGAAGACAGGGAAAGTGGTACTGGAAAAGGAAGTGAAGAAAGAAGAGGGCACTTTCAGGCTCAGTTTCTTTTACCTGAACGGACAGGTGGGCGACATGCCCTCGCCGCCGCCGTTCGAAGAAGGGAAAATCAAGCTGAAGTACATGTGGATGCCGATACAGACGAAATATACCGGCCCGGTAGACATCGCCGTGGGCAAATTGTATTTCATACCGAAAGTGTTCGAAGAGCTGGCCCGTGTGAAAAACGTAAAGCCAGGCGAATTCTGTGAAACGATCTCCATCGATCCCTTCCCGACAGCGGGGCAAACCTACAACGGGCAGCCCACCCCGGTGCTGTTCGTCATCTACATCTACAAAGCCGGTACCAATGAGTTTTATACAAACGGTACCGGATATAATTGGAGCATTACCACTACCGCGCCGAAACCCGCCGCCAACGTGGCTTCGTCGAGGATGTACATTTTCTCGGAGAACCCGTCAGGCGCGCTCATGGCATTCGTGAAGAACCTGGAAATATAAAACCGAACATCATGCAAACGTTAATCAAGAATAGAATTTTCGTCCTGCTACTGGCATTGGCGCCATTTGCGATGGCTTCCTGCAACAAAGACGATATGGAAATGGAAAGGGCCATGCAGGTCATGGTGACGGGGTACAACGGGTCTGACCATGCCTTGCAGTTTTCCATTGACACCACCGTTTTCGACGTGAGCGTCAAAAATGGCGATTATATCGTTAAACCCGCTTCCTTGCTGCATTTCTACGCGATGTACAACTATCCGCTGCGCCGGAAGAACAAAACCCTCGTGATCACGGATACCGTGACGAAAGCGGTGATCTTCCGCCAGGTGCTTCCCGAGTCCGGCTCCAGGGCGCATTTCAATTTCGTGTATATCGACGGGAAGGAAGTGCCTTCGCAACCGCCTGCGGCCGATCCCAACACCAACAAACTGGGTTTCTTCGCGCGCAACCCGGGCAGTAACGAGCCGATCGACATCTTCCTCTACCGGGTGGAAGAGGGCGGTACCGAGCACCGCGCCTACCTCGCTAAAAACGTGCGGCCCAATAGCTGGACGTACGTCGATTACCTGGCGGCGGAGCAGTTTACCACCAAAGGTATGCACGACAAGGCGTTCATTTGTTTCGCGAAAGCCGGCACCACCGACCAGTGGGCCTTCCAAAACGATGAAACCCGGAGCCGCGTGGGCGCCGCGGGGCTGTTTCTGCCGCTGGCCGGCGAAAAAGGCCTGGTGCAGCAGTATTTCTTCACCCCGGGACCGTGGGCGCTGGAGGTTTCGCGGATGTTTTTCGTCCCGGACAGGACCCGGTAACACTGTTTCCTATATATCCCGAAAGGAGCCGCCGCGAGGCGGCTTTTTTTGTTGGAAAGCAGCGAATGTGGATTTGATTATGTTTGGATGAAGCCGCATTGGTATTAAGTGCGGCCATGATTGGCATTGAACTGGATCACGCATAAATTTTCAGATAATGCGCACGCATGATGAAGCCCGATTCGCGGTCGCGGAGGATTTTTGAAACGGCCGTATTACCGGCACAATAATGGCACCGTTTTCAGGAAAAGGACCATGGTAGAGCTGTTGAATGATTTCCCCGGCCATGTGGCCGCATACGCCGCGCGCGGAGCCGTGAGCAAGGAGGAATATCGCTCGGTGGTGATGCGTAGGGTAGATGAAGTGGCGAAGCGTTATGGCCATATCAACTTCCTCGTCCGCCTCGAAACCGATATGGGGAATTATAGCATCGGGGCGTTTCTCGAATACCTCAAGGTGAGCTTCGAACATTTTCTGAAATGGGAGCGGATGGCCATCGTGACCGATGAAAAGTGGGTACGTACGGCGTACAAGATCCTCAGTTCGCTGGTGCACGGCGAAATCAGGACATACCCGCTGACCGGTTTCCTGGAGGCAAAGGCCTGGGTAAGCGGCCCAATGAAAACGGGTGACTGAATAGGTTAATACAACGTTCTCAAAGTAATGGAATACCGTTCCGACGCAACGGGCAGGATGCTATGCTGCCACGCGCTCCGCACTTCTCCCTCCATCACGTACAGCGAGCGCTGCTCCACCGGGAAAGTGAGCAAGGGCTTACGCGCACCATACGGCCGCAGCCGGAACCTGCAGCCCGCCTGCAGCGATACGCCCGCTATCAGCCGGAACGGCGACGCATCGCGGTGCCAGTTGATGACCGAGCCCGGCGGATATTGGGTTACGAGCAGCTCCTTGAAATCGTCCGGGTTTACGCCGGCAAGGCCGCTCACTTTTTCAGTCAGCGCCCGGAAGGCGGACGGAATAGGCAGGCCTTCCGTCAGTTCACCGCTGTCGAAATGATAATCGAACCCGAAACTGGCCGTTCTCCGTTTTGCCTTGTACCCTTCGAAAGTGAAATCCGACACGTTGATCTGTTGCACTGTTTCAAGCAAGCCCGTTTCTTCTTCCCCCGTTAAAAATTCAGGGTAATAATAAAAGCCGGGCGGGAACGACGGCGGTATGTCGAACAAGGTTGTCATGCTTTTTCGGGGCGAATCGCGTGCCAACCGGCCCTTGCCGAAACCCCGGAAACCGGGGCTACATATCGCGGTTTTCTAACACATTATGCCTGTCGAATATTTCTTGCAGGCTGATTGTTAGTGAAGTGTGCGGTTGCTGCGAGTATGGTACAACCTTTGTAACAATATGAATCTTAATCCTTTTGTATGAAAATTATAGGAATATCGACGGCGGTCGTGGCGATCGCCATCTTCGGCAGCAGTTGCGTCAGCAACAAGAAGTTCGCCGCATTGCAAGGCACTTACGGCGAATTACAGAACGACTACAAGGCACTGAACGACAAGTACCAGGATTGCCAGCGCGAAATGTCAGGCTCCACCACCCGTGTGCGCAGCCTGGAAGAGCAGATCGCGCAGCAGCGCGCCGGCCTGCGCTCCCTGCAGGATGCGCTGAACAAATGTCTGAACTCCTCCAGCCAGGGGAATGTGAATATCTCCAAACTGGTAGACGAGATCAACGCATCCAACCGCTACATCCAGCAGCTGGTGAACTCCAAGAACAAGAGCGACTCTCTCAACATGGTGCTCACCAACAACCTGACCCGCTCCCTCAGCCGCGAAGAAATGCGTGATGTGGACGTGCAGGTGCTGAAAGGCGTCGTGTACATTTCACTGTCCGACAAAATGCTTTACCGCTCCGGCAGCTACGAAATTTCTCCCGCCGCCGGCGAAACGCTCAGCAAAATCGCGAAAATCATCACCGATTACCGCGATTACGAAGTGCTGATCGAGGGTAATACGGACAATGTGCCCATCAGTCAGAAAAACATCCGCAACAACTGGGACCTCAGCGCCCTGCGCGCTTCGTCCGTTGTACAGGCACTCCAGACCACTTATGGTGTAGACCCCAAACGGCTGACCGCAGGTGGCCGCGGCGAGTACAACCCGATCGCGTCTAACGACTCGGAAGACGGACGTTCCCGCAACCGCCGCACCCAGATCATCATCACGCCGAAGCTCGACCAGTTCATGGAGCTGATCGACAAGGCGCCGGAAAAAGCGGATTCGGTATCACCGACCGGCCAACCGGTAACGGGTTCCTGATCCCGGTAAACGAACATTTTACAGGCCCGCGCAATGGCGCGGGCTTTTTTATTTCCGTGCGCCAGGCGGCGGCCCGGTTGCAAAATCCGGCATAATGCCTTACCTTGGTAACATCTTTTTCGAAGCGATTCATCCGCCCCTTATCAACCAACTAACGAGCATGAATGGGAATTTGCACACGCAGGAGTACTGGAACCAGCTACGGGACGGGAGCACGGATGCATTGTCCGCTTTATACCAGCTGCATTACATAGGACTGATCAATTACGGGGTGAAACTCACCGGCGACCGCGATCTCGCCAACGATTGCTTTACCGCCGTGCTGCTCGACCTTTGGGAAAAGCGCCACACGCTGCCTGAGGTCGCCAATGTGCGTGCTTACCTCATTACCTGCCTGCATCGCCGGATCATGCACGAGATCGCTTCCGGGAAGAAGCGGCAGGAGCGCCACCTGGCCGTTCCGGATGGTCAGGAGCCCGAATGGTCGCATGAAGATTACCTCACGGCCATCGAAGGGAACGATGCGTTCACCCAGGCATTTTCCCACGCTTTCCGCCGGCTCACGCAGCGCCAGCAGCAGCTCTTGCGGATGAAATTCTTCGAAGACCTCGACTACGACCACATCGCCCTCACCTGCGGCATTACGAAACGGACCGCCTATAATATTATACACGATGCCCTCAAGCAGTTGAAAAACGAGCTGAAGGGGCATGTACAGCAATCGGGGTTGCCCATTGAAGCCCTCATTTCCGCGGCAATGCTGCTGATTTTGCAATAGCGGAAAAAAAATTTAACATTTTCATAGTAAATCGATGTGATCTGCTTCTCTATAGGATAAAGAGCGGAATGAATTACTTGCGGCATAAGGCGGAAGATCTGGTGATGGATGAGTCTTTCCAGCAGTATTGCACCGGTACGAACCCGGCAGCAGTGCGGTTTTGGGAGCAGTGGCTGGCCGCGCATCCCGAGAAGCGGGAGCTGGTGCAGGCCGCCAAAGTGATTTATTTGCGATTGAACGGCGGGCTGGATGCGGAAACATTCGCCGGCCATCACCGCCGGTTCACGGAAGCCTTGCTGGCGGAAGGGATCAGGCCGGGGATGCAGGCGCCGCAGCTGCGGCCGGTAACCAGGGCCAACGGCTGGAAGTGGTACACGCTCGCCGTGGCGGCCACGCTCACGGGGCTGGTGCTGACGATGGTGTGGATGCAGGCCGGGAAAGTTGCCCCTTCGGCGGGAGCGGCAGACGGGAAAACGGCTACCTACGCCAGCAAGCCCGGCGAGCGAAAGGCTTTCCAGTTGCCGGACGGTACGAAGGTTGTGCTCAATGCCGCCAGTACCCTGTGGCTGGACGATGGTTTCCAGAAAGGGAAGCGCACGCTCACGCTGGACGGCGAAGCGTATTTCGACATCGCGCAAGACGCGTCTTCGCCATTCGTGATCCATACCGAAGACATGGATATTACCGTGCTGGGCACGGCTTTTAACGTAAAAGCATACAAAGACGACGAGACGGTGGAGACTTCACTGATCAGGGGGCGGGTGCGGATAGACACGCGCGCCGGCCACCAGGTGTACCTCCAACCGAAAGAAAAACTGGTGATCGCCAGGAACAAGGAGATACAGGACATTCAACCATTAACGCCCCGGCAGGCAGACATGAAGAAAGCCGGGAGCCACTATCTTATCGACTCTCTCACACACATTCCACACGACAGCGCAATTGTTGAACTATCATGGGTCGACAACCGGCTGATTTTTGCCGACGACACTTTCGGGGACATCGCCCGGAAGCTGGAACGCTGGTACGGCGTGCAGATCCGGTTCGAATCCGAAGAACTGCGCGGGTACCACTTCACGGGGCATTTCAACAAGGAAACCCTGCAGCGGGTGCTCGAAGTGCTGCAGTTATCGAGGGGTTTCCGGTTCCGGTTCGAAGACGACCATACCGTGGTATTGCAACCATAGGATGGAAGGTCAGGAGCGGTGACGCGCTGCTGCCCTGCATCAAGACATAAAAAAAGGGGAATGGTGACGCATTCCCCCCGGTAAAAGCTGGGAGACAGGCACACTGTTGACGCGGTAACCTGTTTCCTGTTTATTCACTTTAAACCTGTACGAAAGTATGCAAAAAAACCAACTTCCAGGCTGGGGAAAGGGGGCGCCATGGGTCCCCGTCAAATTGTTGATGTGTATGAAACTAACCATTATCCTTATGGTGATGGCTTGCCTTCACGTAAGTGCGAACACTTATTCGCAGGACACTAAAGTGACTTTGAGACTGAATGATGTTTCCGTTCAGCAACTGTTCAATTCGATCGAGAAGAAAACGGATTACCGGTTCGTTTTTTCGAACGACGTCATTCCCCGCAATTACCGGGTTAGCATAGATGTGCAGAACACTGCCGTGTCTGAAGTGTTGAGCCATGCGCTGGGCCGTACCCTGCTCGATTTCAGGATGCTGGAAAACGATATGATCGTGGTGGCAGACCGGCGTGCGATCAGCCAGATGGTCCGCGTGGAAGGGCGTGTCACAGACGCTTCCGGGGAGCCGCTCGAAGGGGTGAGCATTTCCGTCAAAGGTTCCAGCGGTGGCACTTTCAGCGGTCGGAACGGTGAATTCGCCCTCAACGTTCCCAGCGGCAATTCGGATCTCGTGTTCAGTTATGTGGGCCTGGAAACGCAGGTGGTACCGGTAAACGGCCGCAAAACGATCAGCGTCGTGATGAAAGGCGCGCGGACGTTGGGTACCGTAACCGTGGTGAACACCGGCTTCCAGCAACTGAACAAGGAACGTGCGACGGGATCGTTCGGGTATATCGACAAGGAACAACTGGCCCGGCCTTCCACCAACATCGGCAGCCGCATCATCGGCACCACGGCCGGTGTGCAGGCCAAGCTGGACGTAGACGGCAACCCCACGTTCGAGATCCGCGGCAAATCGAGCCTCTATGCCACGGCAGCCCCGCTGGTGGTGGTAGACGGTTTCCCCATCAACGGCGATTTCTCCACCATTAACCCCAACGACGTGGAAAGCATCACCGTCCTCAAAGACGCGGCCGCCGCATCTATCTGGGGTGCGCGTTCCGCCAACGGCGTCATCGTGGTGGTAACGAAAAGAGGACAACGCAACACCCCGCTCCGGATCGATTTTTCCGCTTTCACCAAAATGGGCGGCAAAATGGACCTGGATTACGTAAACCCGCGGGCCACTTCGGCCGAAACGGTGGATTACGAGACGCGCTCCTTCAACAAATGGAGCGCGCGCACCAATCCCGGTTCGATACCGTATTCCCAGTACGCCTGGTCGTCGGCCACCGTGGCTCTCAGTGAACACTTCCTGGGATATATGACCGCGGCGGAAAAAGATGCGGTACTCGCAGGTTTAAGCCGCCAAAGCAACAAGCAGCAGATCCGCGACCTCCTGCTTAACAAACCCGCCACGCAACAGTATAACCTCAGCCTGTCGGGCTCCTCCGGTCGGATGACCAATATGGTTTCGCTGCTGTTCGAAAAGAACAAATCCAACTTCAAAAACACGGGCTACGAAAAATATCTTCTCAACTTCCGATCTGTCGCCAACGTCACCAAATGGCTGGACCTGAATATCGGCGGGATGTTGAATTACCACAAGGCAGACAGCAGCGGCATAACGCTGGCCGACATCCAGGGCCTTTCGCCGTACGACATGCTGCAAAACCCCGACGGTTCGTTCACTGACATTCAGCAGTATTACGTACCCATCCTGAAGCGGTCCGTCCCCACCGCCAGGTTCCCGTACGCCGACTGGACATACAATCCCGCCCGCGAAATAAACAGCCGGAAGCTGACCCGTACACAGCTCAACGCGCGGGTGATGGCGGGGCTTACGGTCAAGCTGATGAAAGGTCTTTCGCTGGACAGCAAGTTCCAGTACGAGTTTTTCAACAACTTCATCCGTGGGCTTTACGACGAAAATTCATTTTACGTGCGCAGGCGGGTGAACGAAGCGACCTCCTGGAACCAAACTACAGGCATGTTGCTACCCAACATTCCCAAAGGCAGCATCCTGGAGCAGAACCGCTATCGTACGCAGGGGTACAATTGGCGTAACTCGGTGAGCTACAACAATATCTTCCGCCGCCAACACGAAGTGAATTTGATCGCAGGGGTGGAAATCGCTAACCAGGTGCTGGAATTCTTCGGCAGCCCGGTCACGTACGGGTATAACGACGAAGCCCTCACTTCAGGGATATTCCCCAACGGCCCCGGCGGGACGTTCAAGACGATCCAGGACTGGCAGGGCAACAACTTTCTCATCCCTTACGGCAACACTTTTGCCTACCGGACCAACCGCTATTTTTCATCGTTCGCCAACCTGGCCTATACCTGGCGGGGTAAATACACCGCGTCTGGAAGCTTCCGGACGGATGCGTCCAATATCATCGCCAACGATCCCAAATACCGCTATTCGCCGTTCTGGTCGGCAGGCCTGGCCTGGGCGGCGCACCGCGAAGACTTTCTCCGGAACGCATCTTTCCTGAACCGCCTGAACCTGCGTGCTACTTACGGGTATAACGGCAACGAAGACCGTACCACCTCTTTCATGCCCCTGATCGCCGTTTCCGCCGTCCCGAATGCTTACACGAACGACAATACCGCCACCATTTCCAGCTTCGGCAACCCGTCGCTGCGATGGGAGAAAACTGCCACCTGGAACATCGGGGTAGACTACGGCCTTTTCGGCAACGTGTTGTTCGGCAAGATCGACCTGTATAGCAAATACGGGAAAGACCAGATCGCGCAGGTATCCATCCCGGCCATTAACGGCACCACTTCGCAAAAGCTCAACAATGCGGAGATCAGCAACCGTGGTATAGAGCTGGAAATCGGTACGCAGCAGCGCATCGCCCACAGGATCAGTTGGCAGGGGAACGTGAATTTCGCCTACAACAGGAACCGTATCGAAAAGCTGTTCGTGGCCAATTATGCCGCGTCTTCGCTGACGAGCGGCGGCTCCGCTTCGTATGTGCAGGGTGCGAACGCCAATGACATATGGCGTTACCGTTATGCCGGCGTTCACGATGGCCAGCCGATGGTATATGGGGAAAAAGGACAGTTGTACAACTTCTTTACTTTCACTCCCGGCGACGGCCGGAACTACCTGCAAAACATGGGTACCACCGTGGCGCCTTATACGCTGGGTTTCATGAACACCTTCCGGGTGCATGACTTCGATCTTTCTTTCATCGTGACCGGCAAGTTCGGCCATGTCTTCCAGCGCATGGGCTTCAATTACCCGCCTACGTGGACAACGCGCGTGTTGCCAAACGCCCGGTTGTCTGAAGTGCTGAACGGGGATATGCAGCAAATCATCCCGCTTCCGCAAAACAACGTCGAAGACCGTTATTATTTTTGGGACAGGTTCCACCAATACATGTCTTACCTCGTGGAGAGCGCCAATCACATCCGCATGCAGGAAGTAAACCTTACCTACAACCTCGACAAGGCGAAGCTGGCGAAAATCGGCTTCCAGCAAGTGCAGGTATTTGCGCAGGGGAACAACCTGTTTACGGTGTACGCCAACGATTTCAAGGAAGATCCCGAATATCCGATGAATAGCTTGCGCCCGCAGCCCACGGTCACCTTCGGCATCAAGTGCAGTCTCTAACCCGGTTTTTTCCAGTCAAAACTTTTTTTTCATGACGATCCAATTCAAATATATATTCCGTTCCGCGCTGCTGTGCGGCACACTGGCCCTTGCTTCCTGCGATAAGTTCTTGGACGAGCGCCCCAGCAAGACTTCCGCGCTGGAGGTGACTACTGCGGCGCAACTGGAAGCGCTCCTGAACAACATCAACGTCTTCGCCACCGAAACCAACCGATCGGCGATATACAGCACGGACGATTACGGCATTACCCCGGCGATGTACAAATCCACACCCACTCCGTTCGTGCTTTCCGGCATCCAGTTCGCCACCTGGGACGCGCAATACCTGGCAGACGACGTCAGCGAAACGTTCTGGTCCAACGAATACAGGAAGATCTTTACCGCCAACATGGTGCTGAGCCAGGTAGGTACCGTGTCGGGCACTGCGGAGCAGAAATCCGCCCTCACGGCAGACGCCTATTTCGTGCGGGCGTACAGTTATTTCCAGCTGGTGAATACTTACGCCCTCCCGTATAACCCATCCACCAGGAACGAGCCCGGCGTGCCTATCAAGCTCTCCATCCGGTTCGACGAGCCGATGGAAAGGGCGTCCCTTGAAAAAGTGTACCAACGCATAGAAGCAGACCTGGCCGAAGCGCTCAAAATCAAGCTGCCGCTGGTGCAGAACGGCGTAGCCCGCCACTGGCGCGCCAACTCTGCGGCGGTAAACGGCTTCGCGGCGCGTTATTACCTCACGCGCGGCAATTACGCCGAAGCGCTGAAGTTTGCGGAAAACGCGCTGAACGAATACAGCACCCTCGTCGATTACAATACCGGCATGCGCTATGGCCGCTCGCAAAGCTTGGTAGTGAACCCCGGCACCCCGGACGTTAAAACTGTAGTGCTGCAGTACCCTTACACCCACGATAACCAGACCGATCAGACCGACATGGTAGGCTGGAAGGAATTTCTGTACTACAGGATGCTGAGCCACAGCAGTTGGTGGTACGTCCCGAGCGCGGAACTGCTGGCGCTGTATGATAAAGACCATGACCTCCGGTTCCGGTACCACATGGTGGAAGGATATTCGTATGACAGGGGGATGATCAATCCCGGTTTCGATCATCCCGGGTATATCTTTTTCTTTAAAGATCGCCTTCCCTCCGGCCCCACAGTGGCCGAAATGTTGCTGATCAAGGCCGAATGCCTGGCGCGTACGGGCAAGGCCGCAGATGCGATGGCCACACTGAACCAGTTGCGCGCCAAGCGGATGGAGCCTGGCGCCTGGGTGAACCTGGCCGCCACGTCCAACGACGATGCCATTGCCAAAGTGCTGCAGGAGCGACGCCGGGAAATGCCCTTCTCGCAGCGCTGGTTCGATGTACGCCGGTATAACAATAACGACTATCCGGGCGATGACGTGTCGCTCAGCCGCGAGTTTTACCCGTATAATTCCGCCGTTGTGCAAACCAGCGGGGCCGTGAAAACGTATTCGCTGCCCAAAGGCTCCCGCCGGTTCGCCGCGCCCGTGCCGACTACGGAAATCATCTCCAGCAACGGCGTTATCCAACAAAATACATATTGAACTTATCGTTTTGCATAACTGGTCTAACACGATCATCATGAAAAAATTATTGCTCCTCCTGGCTATCGCCGGACTTCAAACCATCAACGCACAAGCCCAGGGGCCTATCGTAAAAAAAGGGAAAGGCACCCCCGCGGAAATCGCCGCAGCACGGAAAGCAGTGGAAAAGGATTTCAAAAACGCGAAGGCACATGAAGAATACATCTACCTCGCCGGCGTGGAAAGCCCCGAAGTGAAGGCACAGTACGACAAATGGATCAAATCGCACCCGAAATCCGTGGAAATCCCCTTTGCCTTTGCCCAGGCGCTTTATAACGGGGAACTCCCCGCCGCCAAACCCTATCTCGAAAAAGTCATCCAGCTCGATCCGAAAAACGGGGAAGCTTATCAGATGCTTTGGATCGACGCCGAAAGATGGGGCGATTTCGCCGCCGGCCGCGAATACCTGCGCAAAGCCACCGAATCGGACCCCAAAAACGCGAATTACGCGTTTTATTACGCCAGCTCCCATGAAGACGTGGATTCAGCAAAACATCACGACCTGATGCTGTCCATGCCCGACCGTTTCCCCGGGACCGAAAGAGGCGCACAGGCGCTCTACTGGCTGGCCCAGCGCTCCACCAACCCTGCCGTGAAAATGCAGGTATGGGAGAAATCCAGGCGACAATATGATCCCGGGAAATCGTCCTGGACATCCGGCGCCATGAACGGCTACTTCAGCTATCTCCTTCCCATTGATGCGCAAAAGGCACAGCAGCTGGCGAACGAAATGCTGCAGAACGACTCCCTGCGTGAAAACAAACAATGGCTGCAGGCCCGGTCCGTCGCCGAGAAAATTCTCGCAGGCCGCATACTCATGGCCAAAAAGAACTACGCGGAAGCCATCGAAATGCTGAGTGCCGCGCCGAAAATCCGCTACAGCAGTTCGCAAACCGTGCTGCTGAAGGAGATCGCCCTCGCCAACGACGCCATGGGCAATACGGCCGGGTCGTACGACAGCCTGCTGAAAAATTACGCCGTTGACCCGACCGACGAAATCTACGCCCTCATGAAAAAGTACGGCGGCAAAATCGGCAAAAACAACGACGCCATCCAGGCAGACGTCTGGAAGGTGCGCAAGTCGGCCGCCCAACCCGCCACCGCTTTTTCGCTGGACAATTACATGACCGCCGGCAAAACTTCGCTGGCCGATCTGAAAGGGAAAGTGGTGCTGGTAACGTATTGGTTCCCCGGATGCGGCCCCTGCCGCGGAGAATTCCCGCATTTCGAAGCGGTAGTCCGGAAATACGGGAAAGACCAGCTGGCGTACATCGGGATCAACATCGCTCATGAGCAGGACCCTTACGTGGTGCCTTTCATCAATCAAAGCGGCTATTCGTTCACGCCCGTGCGCGACGAGCCCACCAAACGCGGAAACCTCGTGGCCCGCGGCGCTCCGACGAATTACCTCATCGACAAGGAAGGGAACATTGTTTTCTCAAACTTCCGGACAGACGAGCACAACCACCGGACGCTGGAACTGATGATCAACGAATTGCTGGATAAATAACAAGCTTAAGAAAGCCTCCCGGACCGGGAGGCTTTTTGATTCTTATAACGTACGTAGCAGGAAACCCGGTCTCAGACCGGGTTTCCGTGTATATGGATTAACAATCAATGTTTCGGTTCTTCTTCATTGCGGAATAACTTCGCGTCGCGGGTGTTTTTCTGCACGGCGATGGCGCCAAAAACCGCCAGTACGAAAGACATGGCGTAGAAGCCTTTTTCGCTTTTGGTGAGATCGGCGTTCCACAGCCCAACGGTCAGCAGCACGATGCAAAGGATGGTGCTGAACCACGAAAGGCCATAGTATATCGCGGTTACGGGGACGCCTTCCATTTGGTCGCGCACGGATTTTTGCACGGAAACGGCGGCGAACAGGCCGAACATCAGCACGGTGAAGTAATACCCTTTTTCGTTGAGCTGCATGGTGGCGGCATTCCACAAACCGATGTTGTAGGCTACCATGCCGGCGAGCAGGGCTATCCAGGATGCGGCTACGAATGCGGAGGAGGGCTGTTGTTGTTTAGTTTCCATAAAGGTGTTGATTTATGGTACCAAGGTAAGGAGCCCGTTCCGGCAGACTTTTGACATCCGTCAAAAAACGGCACGGGAAATGTTAAATGCGCCCCCGCACCCGGCTCAGCGTTTCCTGCGAAATGCCCAGGTAAGAGGCCACATACCTCAGCGGCGCGCGCTCCAGGATGTGGGGCGCCTGTTCCAGCAGCTGCTCGTAACGCTCCGCCGCCGTGCGGAACTGCGAATTTACATAGCGCTCTTCCAGCCGGAGGTAGTATTTTTCATACGCAATGCGCACCAGCCGCTCCAGTTCGTGGAAAGTGTCGAGCAGCCGCAGGAGGTCTTCCCGCGAAACCGACCAAAGCACCGCCCCCTCCATCAGCTGGATGTTCTCCACCGCAGGCTGGCCGGTCGTGAAACTGTGGAACGACGTCACAAAGTCGCGCTCGAAGCCGAACCAGTGCGTCACTTCCTTGTCTTCCAGATGGTAATACCCGCGCAGGCAGCCCTTTTCCACGAAATACAACCGGCGGCAGACTTGCCCCTGGGTGATGAGCATGTCGTTTTTAGCGTAAACGTCTTCCCGGAAGCAGTCCGCCGCTGCCTGGCGGGCCGCGTCGCTGATAGGGTGGTACTGGGAAAGATGCGCGAATAACTGTTCCATCGAAATACAATTTTACACCTGCCGAAGGTCAGGCTCGATAAAATTACAGCGATGCACCGCTTATGCAAAAACGATTTTTCCGATGGATGCTTTGCATGGCAGACATTTGGCACTAACTTGCACGCCTAAACCATTATTCCCTATGGCAGAAATCCCGTCCCCGGTCCCTCGCAAAACCCGCCCGATACCTCCGTGGTACCATGTTTCACGTATGATCCCCCTGGCTTTCGCCCATCGCTGGCCATAAGTTATATGTTGAAATAAAATAACGTGTCGTGCTCCGTTTCCGGGGGCTAAAAAAGCCGCCGCATTTTCCCGTTTCCTGACAATATTTGCGTAACTTATGTCTGCAATGATGTAGTACCGCCCCTGATTGTCTGTTAAACTCATTGTGTCGAAGCACCCCGGGCAGATAGAAATTTGAGCGACTGACATATCAACCAGATCGAAATTTTTTAAAATCATGTACACCCATGCATATGATGGACTCCTATACAATTGTCCGGGATTGGCTGAAAAAGTCCCCGGCAGTTCTCCTTTTACCTTTACTAGCCGTCGCACCAAGACCTGCTGAAGCCGCGCCGTGTTCGTCCTTCTTCCAGGACTCCATTCCCATGGCCCGTGGCCGCGTCCTGGACGCGGAAGAAAATTTTCCCCTCCCCGGCGTCACCGTCGAAAACCTCGTCAGCCGGAGGGGCACGCTTTCCGATGTCAACGGTTATTATGCGCTCGCCGCCCGCAACGGCGACAGCCTACGGTTTACCTTCCTCGGCAAACGGCCGCTGGTAGCAATTTTCCGTGGACAGGCGCTAAATATCAGCCTTCGCAAACAAGAAGGCCAGCTCTCCGAAGTGGTGGTAACCGGTTTCCAGGACCTGGAAAAGCGCAAGTTCGCCGGCGCCGCCACCACGCTCAAAGCAGATGACGTGAAGATCGAGGGCGTGGCCGACCTCAGCCGAATGCTCGAAGGCCGCGCCGCAGGCGTAACCATCCAGAACGTTTCCAGCACCTTCGGTTCCGCTCCCAAAATCCGCGTGCGCGGCGCCACTTCCATCAACGGCGACAACAAACCGCTCTGGGTGGTAGACGGCGTGGTACTGGAAGATGTGGTGAATATCTCGAACGACCAGCTCTCTTCCGGCGACCCCACAACGCTCCTCGGCTCCGCCGTGGCTGGGCTCAACCCGAACGATATCGAAAGCTACGCCATCCTGAAAGACGCCGCGGCCACCGCCCTGTACGGCGCCCGCGCCATGAACGGGGTTGTGGTGATCACGACGAAGAAAGGCCGCATCGGCAAGCCCGTTGTGAATTACACCGGCAACTTCAGCACGCAGCTCGTGCCTTCTTATGGGGAATACAGTATCATGAACTCCGGCGACCAGATGTCCGTACTGGCCGAACTGGAAAGGAAAGGATTCCTGAACGTGGGGCGCCTCAACGATGCCAACTGGGGCGTATACGGGAAAATGTACCAGGGCCTGCAAGCCGACGCCAACGGGAACTTCAAGGTACCCAACACCGTCGAAGGCCGGCGGAACTTCCTGAAAAGATACGCTTCCGCCAATACCGATTGGTACGACGAACTGTTCAAGAATAATTTTCTCCAGGAGCATTCCCTCAGCATCTCCTTCGGTACCGACCGCTCGCAGTCGTATTTCTCCACCAGTTATTATGGAGACAACGGCTGGACGATCGCTGACCGCGTGAGCCGCTACACCCTGAACTTCCGGAACAACTATAAACTGTCTGACCGCTTTTCCGTCGGCTTCTCCACACTGGCCTCCGTTCGCCAGCAGCGCGCGCCGGGGTCGCTCAAACGCAATCCGAACCCCGTGCAGGGGCAGATGGACCGCGATTTCGACATCAACCCGTTCAGCTTCGCCCTCAACGCCAGCCGTACGATGACCCCGTACGACGAGAACGGCGAGCGGGAATACTTCCAGCGGAACTACGCGCCATTCAATATCCTTACCGAACTGGAGAACAACTATCTCGACATCAACGTGGCCGACCTCCGGCTGCAGGGAGATTTTTCCTTCAAGATCACCGACGATCTGAAACTGGACTTCGTGGGTGCGCTGCGGTACGTAAAATCGTCGATGGAGCACCAGATCAAGGAAAATTCGAACATGGCCAACGCCTATCGCGCCGCCAGCACCTCCGTTATCCGGAACAACAATAAATTCCTTTACCGCGACCCGGCAGATCCGGAAGCGGAACCGGTGGTCGTGCTGCCGTACGGTGGTTTTTACAACCGGACGGAAGACCAGATGGTCAACTACGACATCCGTCCCAGCCTGAACTACATCAAAACGATCAACGAAAAGCATTCCCTGAATCTCCTGGCAGGTATGCAGGTGAAATCCACCGACCGTCAGAACGCCAGCAATACCGGGTTCGGTTATCAATATGGTAACGGCGGGGTGCCGTTCGTAGACTATCGCATCGTGAAGCAAACCCTGGAGGCGAATTTCCCGTATTATGGTATGAGCAGGGATTACGACCGATTCGTGGCATTCTACGGCTCGGGCGGCTATTCCTACCGCCAGAAATATAACCTGACGGCCACCGGCCGGTACGACGGCTCCAACCGCCTGGGCAGTTCCTCCCGCGCCCGCTGGCTCCCCACCTGGAGCGTGGCTGGTTCCTGGAACGCGGACGCAGAGCCGTTCATGAAAGAGGTGACCTGGCTCGATTACCTGACGGTGCGCGCCTCTTACGGTCTTACGGCGAGTATGGGCCCGGCTACCAACTCCACCATCGTGCTGCGCAATATCAATACCAACCGGCCTTACCTGAACGAAATGGAATCGGTGATCGTGCTGGCGGAACTGGAGAACGAAGACCTGACCTGGGAGAAAGCTTACACCACCAACGCAGGGCTCGATTTCGGCCTGTTCAAAAATAAAGTGAACGTGAGCATCGATGCATATATGCGCCAGAGCTTCGACCTGATCAGTATCGTACGCACTTCCGGCATCGGCGGGCAGTCGCTCAAAGCGGCCAACTACGCAGACATGGATGCGAAAGGGATCGAGTTCCTCATCGGCGGACAAGTGATCAAGAAGCAGGATTGGGGTTGGAAAACGAATCTGACCTTCGGATATAACACCACGAAAATCACACGGCTGCGCAACCGGCCCAATATCTTCGGCCTGGTAGTGGCGGAAGGCGGGGCGAAGGAAGGGTACCCTGCGCGGGGGCTCTTCTCCATCCCATTCGCCGGCCTCGACCCGCGGACAGGAAAGCCCACTTTCAACAACGAAAAAGGCGAAGTGTCCGGAGCCGTTTACCTGCAGGATTACAACGTCGGGTTCCTGAAGTATGAAGGGCCTGTAGACCCCACCATCGCCGGCGGTTTCTCCAACACCTTTAACTACAAATCGTTATCGCTGAACATCTTCCTGACGTACCAGGCCGGCAACACCATCCGCCTGTACCCCGCATTCAGCGAAAACTATTCAGACCTTACGGCCACCCCGAAAGAGTTCAAAGACCGCTGGGTGATGCCGGGCGACGAGAAGTATACCCGGGTGCCATCCATCCTCGGGGCCTTCGAAAAAAGCCAGCTGATCGGCGAGTATCCTTATAATAACTACAACTATTCCACGGAGCGCGTGGCCAAAGGAGACATGGTCCGGCTGAAAACGGTGTCGCTTTCCTACCAGGTGAGCCCTTCGCTGCTGAACCGCCTCGGCCTCAACAGCGCCAGCGTCACCGCCGCTGCCATCAACCCCTGGCTCATCTACGCCGATCCGAAGCTGAGAGGCCAGGACCCGGAATTCTTTAACGCAGGCGGCGTTGCGCAGCCCGTGCAGAAACAATTTACGCTCTCCCTGAAAGTTGGGATCTAAAAGAAATGACCATGCAAAAGCATTTAAAAATATACGCACTCCTCGCCCTGCTCTCCACAACAGGCTGCAAGAAGTTCCTGGAACAGCCGCCGGATAACCGGGCGGTACTGAACACGCCGGAACAGGTGTCTCGTCTCCTCGCCACGGCTTACCCCGGCGCGAGCTACGTCGTGTTTGCCGAATTGTCGTCAGACAATGTGACCGACAGGGGAGGTGGAAGCACGGATAACGAATTTCTCGATCCGTTTACTTTTGCGGATGTCCGCAGCGATCAGCAGGATTCCCCCGAATTTTACTGGGATGCCTGCTATACCGCCATCGCTGCGGCGAACGAAGCATTACAGGTTTGCGAAAAGGCTCCGAACCCCTCGGCCTACATGGCCCAGAAAGGCGAAGCGCTCCTTTGCCGCGCCTATGCGCACTTCATGCTGGTGACTTTCTTCTCCGAGATTTACGACCCCGCTACCGCCGCGACCAAAGCTGGTATACCGTACGTAACCGAACCGGAAAAGGAAGTGGTGAAACAATACGACCGTAAAACGGTGGCGTATGTATATGAAATGATCGAAAAGGACCTGCTGGCAGGATTGCCGCTGATCGATGAAAAAACATATTCCGTACCCCGCTACCATTTCAACAAAGCGGCCGCCAATGCTTTCGCGGCACGGTTCTATCTCTTTAAGAAAGATTACGCCAAAGTGGTGCAACACGCCAATGCCGTTTTTTCGGACGGAACGGTGGTGGATAAGCTGCGGCCCTGGAATTCCCGCTACCTGCAGTTAACCGCGCAGGAAATGATGGTAACCTATGCCAAGGCTACCGAAGCTGCCAACCTGCTGTTGTGCGAAACGGCGTCGTGGTACGCACGGGGCATTCGCAGCAGCCGGTATGGCTTGAGCCGTAACCTGTTCTCTTATTACTTCAACTTCAATGTGGTAGGGGCAGACTGGTCGTTCCTGAACCAGGCGTACCTCGGCAGCGGGGGCACTACCAGCGTCTTTTTCCCGAAAGTGAGCGAGTACTTCGTGCGCCAGAGCGTGAACGCGGAAATCGGCTCGGGTTATGTGATGGTGCCGCTTTTTACGACGGAAGAAGTGCTCTTCAACCGCGCAGAAGCGAACGCGTATCTCAATAATACCGCCAGTGCGCTGCAAGACCTTAACGCCTACAGCAGCACCCGTTTCGACAATTACAATCCGGGGGCCGATGCGCTCACCATACCGAAAATCAAGAATTATTACGGAAATGTCTCCGACCGCGATGGCATCATTTTGACCGTACTGGATTTCAAACAGGCGGAATTCATGCAGGAAGGCATGCGCTGGTTCGACATCCTCCGGTACCGCATCCCCGTTGTGCACGAAACGATCGACGGTAAAACGTATAGACTGACCGCCAACGATCCCCGCAGGTTGTTCCAGATACCGCAATCGGCCGGAGAATCGGGCGTTCCGCAAAATCCCCGTTAACCAAATCATTCAATCCCGAACCATTATGCAAATGAAGCATTTAACGATATCACTGCTGTTGCTCGCCTTGTTCGCCGGTTGCCGGAAAGACGACGACCCGGGCAACGTTGATAACATCCCCGGGCTGGGGGGCGACGACTGGGCGAAAGGCCCCGTAGACACCTGGATCATCGATAGCATGACCACGCCCTACAACATGACCGTGAAATATAAATGGGAACAGGGCGAACTGGACCCTACCAAGGCGCTGGTGCCCCCGCACGAAGCCAAGATCATCCCCGTGCTCAGCACCATCCGCCGCGGATGGATCAAGCCGTTCGAAGATGAAATGGGCGCACTGTTCGTGAAGCGCTATACACCCAAGTACTTCGTGCTCGTCGGCAGTTCCCAATATAATATGGACGGCACCATCACCCTCGGTACCGCCGAAGGCGGCCGCACCATCGAACTGTATACCCTGAACGATTTCCGGGTGAACTGGATGCCGGGGTTCGTTCCGGGCGACTCCGCCAATGTGAAACAGATGTTCCACACCATCCAGCACGAATTCGGGCATATCCTGAACCAGACGGTTTCCTACTCGCCCGACTACAAGCGCATCACCGTAGGCAAATACACCGCCAACTGGGTGAATTATACGGATAACGAAGCCCGCCGCCGCGGGTTCATCACCGCCTATTCCATGTCCGGCCCCGACGAGGATTTCGTGGAAATCGTAGCCACGATGCTCACGGAAGGCCGCAGCGGCTTCGACCGGCTCGTCAATAACGTGACCGTGGCCGGGGGCGACGGTACCCAGCCCGCAGCGGCGCGCGCACTGCTCCGCCAGAAGGAAGCCATGGTGGTGGAATATTACCGCAACAGCTGGGGCGTCAATTTCTATAACCTGCAATCCCGGACCCGCGCGGCACTGGTAGCTTTGATCAAATAAAAAGAACTGTCATGAAGAGAATTTTCTCCTGTATCATACTGGCCGCCATTACGCTCGCCGCCTGCCGGAAAGAACCGGACCCGGTTTTTTCGGAAACGGCCGACCAGCGCATCAACCGCGTGCTAAACGAATACCAGGCTACCCTCGCCGCTTCGGCCAATGGCTGGAATGGCGAAATGACCACCAAGAATAACGTCACCTACCGGTTCCACTTCAGCTTCGACAACGCCAACCGCGTGAAGATGTTCTCCGATTTCGACGGCACGTCATCGTCCGTACGGAAGGAAAGCAGCTTCCGCCTCAAAGCGTTGCAGCAGCCGTCGCTCCTGTTCGACAGCTATTCCTATATCCACATCCTCTCCGATCCGGCAGATTCGATTTCCGGCGGGCCGGAAGGCGTGGGCCTGAACGGTGATTTCGAATTTTCGATGGATTCTGTGACGGCAGACGTCATCAAACTGACGGGCCGGCAGCAGGGCGCCAAAATGACCCTGCGCAAGGCCTCCGCAGCCGACCTGGACGCCTGGCAATCCGGTAAATGGGCAGGCGGCGCACGGATCGCGGACCTTTCGAAAAAGATCCTCAACTACTTCAAACGCCTCACCATCGGCGGCCGGCAATACGAAGTGCGCATCGATCCCAGCTTCCATACCATCACCTTCACCTGGCGCGATGGCGGCGGAAACCCGCAGTCGCACACCACGGAATACAATTACTCCGCAGATGGATTGGTCCTCACCGAGCCCCTGCAAGACGGTGCCAATACCATTTCCCGGCTGTCGGGCATGACGTGGAACGGCACCACGCTCAACCTGAGCGTCAACGGCGCTACGGCAGGCAGCATCTCCGGGGCCATCGCTCCGCTGGTGATAGACGTTAACGCGGGAAGACGCTGGTACCAGGCTTCCCAGCAAACCTACTGGCGCGGGACGGCATTCAACATCAAAGGCGTGTGGGATACCTACGGTTTGTGGAAGCTGGAGAATTTTGCCTTCCTCATCTTCCAATACGGCTCCCAATACGATGTTTTCGGTTTCGTTTTCCTCGAATCGGGCGGCCTCGCATTGAATTTCGGGCTCGGTACCGATACGCCCAATTTCACTGGTGGAAAAACCGTCTTTCCGCTGCTCGGTGAGCTCGGCGATGTACCGCCGGAAGCGATGGACGCGTACCTGAAAACCGCCGTCAAATTCATCAACCCGGACGGATGGTGGTTCATCCAGACGGGCCCGCACCAGTTCGACATGGTAGACGCAACAGACGCCACTTCGTACATGGTTTGGTACTAAGCTTTGAATCGTTACAATCACGCAACTATTTTATAACCTAAAATCTGATTTTATGAAAACGAACATGCCCCGCGTTTTATATGTCCCATTGCTTTTACTGGCGCTATTTGTGGCCGCATGCGGTAAAGACGGAGACCCGGGCCCCGCGGGCCCTGCAGGTCCTGCCGGCCCTGGTGGCGCCGCTGGCCCGGGTGGCCCCGCCGGCCCGAAAGGCGATCCCGGAACGGCCAACGTCATTTATTCGGACTGGCTCGACGTCGGGTTCCCCGAAATAGATACGAACGTGGTGGCAGTAGGCGACACCATCTTTACTTTCTATGGTGGTATGAATGCGCCGAAAATCGACGCGGATATGCTTGCCAAAGGCGATATCAAAGTATACATCAACTTCAGGACGGCCGCCAATCCACTGGTGATGCCTTTGCCTGTGGCGGATTTTGCGTTTTTCGGCATTTTTGTGAACATCACGCCATTGTTCACGGTAGGCGCTGTTAACCTGGTTTCCAATATCGATGCCGGTACCGGTTTGAACGCGCAGAACGAGAAAGTCTGGCAATACCGGTATATCCTCATCCCCGGTGGCGTTGCGGCGCGGAAAGCAGCCGGTGCGGATGTGGACTGGAACAATTACAAATCCGTGCAGAAGTACCTCAACCTGAAAGACTAACCTTCACCCGGATACAAATGGAAACGGCTGGTGCGTTGCGCATCAGCCGTTTTTTTATTTTTCGTGGGATGGGTGATCAGATAATGCCGTGCAGTACGCCGCCTTTCTTCCCCAGCTCGTCCACTTTCGCTTCCACGGCAGCATCTTTAATGAGCGGTGGTGCGTGATGCGGCTTGATGCGCGCGTCGATGATAAGCGGGCCGGTGCATCCCCAGTGCTTGTGCCGGATGAAGGGGTTGATGCCATGCACGTCGTGGGAGGGATTGCTCCGCGTGAATGTTACCCACACGAAGTTGTTGATGTTCTCCGCCGTAAAGCCCGCATCGTCGCACAGCACGATCAGCGGAAGGCCGTCCAGCTGCCGGTTTTTGAGATGTTCGTCGAGCTGGGCGATCTGTTTCGCCGTTTCGTGCTCGTCGGTAAAAGCGGGCGCTTCCACTGCCAGTACGCCCGGCAATGCCATTTTGAATTGCGTGAACGGGCGTGGCAAATCGAACCCTGCAGGCAGTTCGCGCCAGAGCTCCCGGCGTTTTTCGCCCGCCGCGGCGATGGCTACCTTGCTGCCGGCGTTGAGATCGCTGCCGGTATAGTCGAGCGTATCGATGGTGGTGTTGGTATAAAAATGCAGGTCGCGCGCGGGATCGATGCGCTCCAGCATATGCAGGAGGAACTTCTCGATGTCGTGCGTATGCAGCTGCGGATCGTCTTCCTTCGCGCAAATGAACAGGAACTTGGCCAGGCTCAGCTGGTTGCTGCCCAGGATGTGGTTGGCGATGGTGAGGATTTCCTGGGGCTTGCGTTCCTTCAGGTAGGGCGTATACCGCTCGCTGCCGATGGCGAACAACAGCGGATGTACGCCCGCCGCATCTACGGCATGGATTTCATGAACACCGGGAATCTCTTTTGGAATGGCATTACCGGTGATCTCGTGGATCAGCGCACCGAAGCTGGTATCTTCCTGCGGAGGACGGCCTACAACGGTAAACGACCAAACCGGGTTTTTCCGGTGATATACGCGGCTCACTTTCATGAGCGGAAAAGGATGGGTAAGGCTGTAGTAACCGAGGTGGTCGCCGAAAGGCCCTTCGGGCTTGTTTTCCAGCGGCATCACCGTTCCCGTGATGACGAAGTCCGCGTCGGCGGAAATGCAATAGCCTTCATCGTCGTAGAAATACCGGAAACGGCGGTTCCCCAGTGCGCCGGCGAACGTCATTTCCGACAATCCCTCGGGCAGCGGCATCACGGCGGAAAGGGGGTGAGCCGGCGGTCCGCCCACGAAAATGCTCACTTTCAGCGGTTGCCCTTTCGCGTTGGCCTTGGCCTGGTGGATCCCGATGCCGCGGTGCAACTGGTAATGCAACCCGATCTCCTTGTCCTGGATATATTCGTTCCCGCCCATCTGGATGCGGTACATGCCAAGGTTGGCGCCCATGATGCCGGGCTTGTCGGCGTCTTCGGTATACACTTGCGGCATGGTCACGAAAGGCCCGCCGTCCATCGGCCAGTTCACGATCTGCGGCAATTCGCCGATGGTGGTGCGGCCGAAGTTGATGGGCGCACGGCTACCGGTTTTCATGGGCAGCGCGGAAAGCGCCGTGGCGGCTACGTTCAGGTAACTGAAAGGATGTTTGACGGCTTTGATCGGGTCTCCCTTGATATCTACCAGCGTTTTGATCTTTTCCAGCGTGTCGCGGAACATGAACTTCGACCGGTCGAGGGTGCCGAACAGGTTGGATACCGCGGGGAATTTGCTGCCTTTGATGTTCTCGAACAGCAATGCCGGCCCCTGGTGCTCGTATACCCGCAGGTGGATGGCGGCCATTTCGAGGTAAGGGTCCACCTCCTGTTTGATGCGCACGAGATGCCCGTGCTTTTCCAGGTCCGTAATGCAGTCTTGTAAACTTTTATATCCCATTGGTAATTGCCGGTAATGTTGAATCCCGCCAAAATTAAACAAGTTTGGGGAGAATCGGGCCGGCGGTCAGGATGGGGCAGGACAGTTCTGACGGCGAAATTCCTTTTCATTGTTGGGATTTTCGCCGGGGCATGCCTACTTTTGAAAGAAGCCCGTTGCCCGGAACGAACGTTATGAAGAAAATCCCGTCGAACATCGATCAGCCATAAATCAGAAAACCATGTTGAGAAAGAACGCGTCCCGATGCGGGCGATTTTTTGTGGGGATCATGCTGATGGCCGCGCAGCTGGCGGTGGCGCAGGTCAAAACGGCCGACCTCCGCATACGCGATCCGTTCGTGTTCCCGAATCTGGCCGACAGTACCTATTATCTCTACGCCAACGAAAACCCGCGCATCGCGGTCTACAAAAGCCGGGACCTCGAAAATTGGGAGAAAGCCGGCATCGCCTTCGACCCGCCGGCCGGATTTTGGGGAACGAAAGACTTTTGGGCGCCGGACGTCTACAAATACCGTGGTAAATTTTATATGCTCGCCACTTTCAGCGCACCGGGCCGCAAGCGCGGCACCTCCATCCTCGTGGGTGATCATCCCGCAGGGCCTTTCGCGCCGCTGAAAAACGGTCCGTCCACGCCGGATTCCAATATGTGCCTCGACGGGATCATCTATACCGGAAAAGACGGGAAGCCCTGGCTGGTTTGGTGTTGGGAGTGGCTGGAAGTGGGAGACGGGCGCATCATGGCCCAACGCCTTTCCCGCGACCTGAAATCCGCCGTTGGTAAGCCTATTGAGTTGACCCGGGCTGGAGATGCGCCATGGACGGGCCCGGTAAGTGGTGAAGGGAAGACTGGCATCGTGACGGACGGGCCTTTCTTCCACCGGATGCAAAACGGAGAAATGATCATGATCTGGAGCAGTTTCACGAAGTCGGGGAAATATGCGATCGGCGTTGCCCGCTCTGCGAGCGGCGAGCTGAAAGGCCCGTGGAAACACGATCCCGGACCGCTGAATGCCGACGACGGCGGCCATGCCATGCTGTTCCGCGATTTCAGCGGCCAGTTGCGCATTTCCTATCATGCTCCCAACGGCGCGCCGCATACGCGCGTCAGGATCTATAAAGTGACGGAAGAAAACGGAAAACTGAAAATCATACAATAGCCCATGCAATCGAAATGGATGTTCCTGGCGCTGATGCTATGCGCCCAAATCACGTTCGCGCAATCTGCCGCGGTTTCGGCCGTGGAACTGAGTTGCGAATACCGCAGCAATCCCCTCGGCATAGACGCGCCCGCTCCCCGGCTGAGCTGGATGATCGGCGGGAATGGCCGCGATCTGCGGCAGTCGGCTTATGAGATCATCGTCAGTACGAATATGCAGGGAAATGGCGATGCATGGCGCTCCGGCAAAATCATTTCCACCGAAAACATCCATATCCTCTATGCAGGCGCGCCTTTGCGAAGCTTCACGCGGTATTGGTGGAAAGTAAGGGTGTTCGATGACAAAGGCCGCGCATCCGCATGGAGCCAGCCGGCCTGGTTCGAAACGGCGGCGATGCGGCCGGAAGATTGGTCGGCCAGCTGGATCGGGGACGGCAGCGGCGTTCCCGAAAATCCGCGGGATTTTTACGCCGAAGATCCCATGCCGCTGTTGAGAAAACAATTCACCGCATCCGGGAAAATCGTTTCAGCCAGGTTGTACATCACGGGCCTTGGCTATTATGAAGCCTATGTCAACGGAAAGAGAGTCGGCGACCAGCTGCTCGATCCGGGATGGACGACCTACAACAAACGAATCCTCTATGCCGTGCACGACGTTACGCCGATGCTGCGGTCCGGCGAAAACGTCATGGGCATCATGCTGGGCAACGGATGGTACAATCCGCTGCCACTGCGGATGTGGGGCTCCCGGAACTGGCGGGATTTTTTACAGACCGGCCGCCCTGTCGCCAACGCCATGCTCCGCATCACCTACGCGAACGGTAAAACCGAGACCATCGGTACCGACGGCTCCTGGAAAACCGCACCCGGGCCCGTGGTCCGCAACAATGTATACCTCGGGGAGCAGTACGATGCCCGCCGCGAAATCAGGAACTGGGCGGCATTAAATCCCGCAGGGACCTGGAAGGCCGCAGTGCCGGCAACCGGGCCGCAAGGCAGGATGGAAGCCCAGGGGCAGCCGCCCATCCGCATCACGAAAATCCTGAAACCCGTCCGCATAAAAGAAGTGAAGCCCGGCGTTTTTCTCGCAGACATGGGACAGAATTTCGCCGGCGCCGTGCGCCTGCGCGTGCAGGGGCCTGCGGGGAAAGAGATCGTTTTGCGGTATGGGGAAGATACTCTGAAAGATGGGCAACTGAACGTGATGACCGCTGTTGCCGGCCAGATCAAGGGAGGGAACGGCGGCCCCGGGGCGCCGCATATCGCCTGGCAGGAAGACAGCTACATTTTGAAAGGCGGCGGCCGCGAAACCTGGCACCCGCGGTTTACCTTCCACGGCTTCAGGTACGTGGAAATTTCCGGATGGCCGGGGAAACCAGGGACAGGGGATATCGACGGACTGCGGATGAGCGCCGACCTCCCGGCTACAGGGAGTTTCAGCTCGTCCAATAAAATGCTGGACAGGCTGGATGAAGTGATCCGGTGGACGTTCCTCAGCAATGTGTTCAGCATTCAATCCGATTGCCCTGCGCGGGAAAAACTCGCGTATTCCGGCGACATCCTTTGCAGTGCGGGTTCGTTCATGCATCATTTCGGGATGCCCGCTTTTTACGTCAAAACCATCCGCGACCATATCGACGCGCAGCGGCCGATGGGCGGCATTCCGGAAACCGCGCCCTATGTCGGCATCGCAGACGCAGGTCCCGGCGACGGTTCCGGCCCGATGGGCTGGCAGGCCGGTTTTCCGTTCCTCATCAAAAGAATGTACGAGCATTATGGCGATAAAGGGATCGTGGAAGAAAGCTACCCGGCGATGAAAAAGCAGCTCGAATTCCTCCGGGAACGTGCCATCGGGAACCTTTTCGAGAAGGAAGACCTCGGCGATCATGAAGGGCTCGACGACCGGGAGGTGCCGCTCACCGCATCCATTTTCTACTATCTGACCGCCAAAATGATGACGGAATTCGCGGCCGTGCTCAACAAAACGGAGGATGCCGCCGAATACGCAAAACTCCGCGACGATATCCGATCGGCCATCCAGTCGAAATTCTTTAATTCTGCTACCGGAGAATTCCGGAAAGGAACGCAGACGGCCCAGTCGATGGCGCTATGGGCGGGTATTCCGCAGGGCGATGACGATGGAAAAACGCAACAGGCGCTGTTGCGGGCCATCGAAAACAAGGATTTCCATCTTTCCACCGGCATCTTCGGTACCAAGATGATGTTCGACGTGCTGCGGGAGCGGGATTTGAACGATGTGGCCTACAAAATCGCCGACCAGCGAACATTCCCGGGGTGGGGGCATATGATCGAAAACGGCGCTACCACGCTGTGGGAAACCTGGAAATATTCAGACAATACCTATTCCCAAAACCATCCGATGTTCGGCTCCATCGGCGAATGGTTTTACCGTTCGCTGCTGGGGATCAACGCCGCGGCGCCCGGTTTCAGGAAGATCGTCATCAAGCCGCAACCCGCCGGGAATCTGACTTTCGCGAAAGGGCATATCCAAAGTATGTACGGAAAGATCGCCAGTGAGTGGAATATCAGGAACGGTGTTTATACCCTCAAAACGACGATTCCCGGGAATACATCGGCAGAAGTATACCTCCCGCAGCAATTCGGAACAGTGGTGAAGGAAAGCGGAAAGCCCCTGCAACCGGTACGGACGGAAAACGGGTACGCCGTATTCACGACGGGTTCCGGGAATTATGTTTTCACGGTATCGAAATAATATGCATAAAAAGTTGACGTATGCTCAAGTTGGCTTTGGGACTGACGCTGCTGACCGGCACGGTTTCCGCCCAGGAAACGATTTTGCTCTACGGCGGAAAAGTGCCCGGGATGCTGCCGGCCGCCGCAACAGCGAAAGAGGACGTGCGAACCGATAAAACGGTAGGACTGCTCGTTTCCAATATCACCCGGCCGTCGCTGGAAATATTTGCCCCGGAAAAAGGGAAAGCCAACGGCACGGCGGTGATTATTTGTCCGGGCGGCGGATACGGCGTCTTGCTGCTCGGCCGCGAAGGCCGCGATGTGGCCAGGGCTTTTGTGAAAGCGGGTGTCACGGCATTCGTGCTCAAATACCGGTTGCCCAGCGCCCAACTCATCGCCGAGCCCGCGCAGGCGCCATTACAGGACGCGCAGGAAGCCATCCGCATCGTTCGGTCGAAGGCGGCGGATTGGAAGATCGACCCCGCCAGGATCGGGATCATGGGTTTTTCCGCCGGTGGACATTTAGCGGCCACAGCGGGTACGCATTTCAAGGGGAATGCGGTGAATGTCCGGCCGGATTTCATGCTGCTCGTGAACCCTGTCATCAGTTTTACGGATAGTATCGGCCATGCCGGATCGCGGCGGAATTTGCTTGGCGATGCACCGGCAAACGCTTTGGTAGAGAGCTTTTCGAATGAGTTGCAGGTGGATGGGCTCACCCCGCCCGCGTTTCTCGTACATGCGGGCGACGATTCCGTGGTCGGCGAGCAGAACAGTATTCAGTTTTACCTGGCGCTCCGGGCGCACAAAATCCCGGCATCGCTGCATATTTACCAGAAAGGGGAACATGGGTTCCTGCAGGAACCGCCGTTCGACGAATGGTTCGGCCGTTGCCTGTTCTGGATGCGGCAGGCGGGTTGGTTACATTGAGAATTTCTTCCTTCCTTTTTCGGTGAGATAGGGCCAGAACAGGCCCGCGAAAACCTGCCGGTAAGCCCTGGCGGCCTCTTTGCCTTTGAGCCGGGCGGTGAGCTCGTTATGGGAAAGCCAGTAATCTCCCGCGAGAAATATCTGGGTGACGAGCGTTTGCAGGATATGAGGGGGCACGTCTTTCCGGAAGATGCCTTTTTCCTGCCAGGCCTTGAAAAACGATAAAAACTCCTTTTCCCTGCGTTTTACCAGTTCCGTGTATTGCTGCTTGACGGAGGGCACGCGCAGCCCGATTTCCGGGAAGTGCAGGAAGATGAAGCGATACTTGAAAACCACCGGGAACGTACGCTCCGCGAAATCCAGCAAAGCTTCCGGCCTGGCGTTTTCGATCCGCTCCATTTCAAGTACCAGCGCGTCCATTTGCGTAGTAAGCGCCTCGTAGAGGGCCACGATGATATCGTCCGTGTGCCGGAAATGATAATGCAGGTTACCCGGACTGATGCCCATTTCCGCGGCAATGTGCCTGCTGGTGACGCTTTGTATGCCCTGTTCGTTATACAGCGCCAGTGCTGTTTCGAGGATCCTGGATTTGGTGTCCATACCCAAATATAAGCCGCTATTGCGGAAAACTGATTTTAATTAGGTCTTTTGTTCTAATTGATTAGTACATTTGTTCTAAATCGATATGTATGGAACAGGACGGCTTACAGCAAAAGCAGCATGAAAATTGGTTCCAGGGCATCCGGGCGATGTTCCTTCCTCTGAAGCCGGGCGATGGGCCGGTGGTCCGGACCCTGAAAGACAGTGCATTTTACCTCTTCGGCACCCTGGCGCTGATCATCAGCGTATCGTTGGCGGGGGTGATTTTAATGGTGGTCTGACATGCGGTTGCTGATCGGTTTCGCCACGGCATGGGCGTTTATCCACTTTTTCCGCGGCATCGGGCATCCGTTGCCCTTTCTCAACGGCTACCTGACCGATTTCCTGGCCGTTCCTGCCATGGCGCATCTGGCGTTGCTCATCATCCGGCGCACCGTGGCCCGCGATCCGGGTTTCGTTTTCCCTTTTGGCTGGGTGCTTTTCGTGGCGGCGTACGTGTCTTTGGTGATGGAAGTGTTGGCGCCGGCGTTTTCGCCGCGGTATACGGGAGATTGGGGCGATGTGGCGGCTTATTTCGCGGGAGGGGTTTGCTACCAGTTGTGGATGAAAAGGAAAACCGTTTTTGCCAGAAATAAAGGGGAGCCGGTATAAGCCGGCTCCCGGTGGGATCGTATCGATATCTGTCAACGTATTAATGTTCTTCCACGAAATCGAGGTCGCGGTGATGGGTTTCATCGATCGTAAAGATGGAATAAAATCCGATCGCAAAGCAGACGGCGCCCACGATGGCCGCGGCGTTCACTTCATGCACCAGCGGTTTGAGGAATCCGTAGGATAAGGTCATCGCCACAACGGTGCCCCGTACCATGTTGGGAATGGTGGTGGCGGCCGTAGCGCGAATATTGGTGCCGAATTGTTCCGCCCCGATGGTCACGAACATCGCCCAGTACCCGATCCCGAAACCCAGCCATAGCGTGGCAAAGTAGAGCATGGCGGCGGTATTAATACCGGCGTAGAGGAAGATCACGCTTCCCGCGAAAGTAAAACCCATCAACAGCATCACCGCTTTCCGCCGCGATTGCATCCGGTAGCTAATGTAGCCACTGAGCAGGTCGCCGCCGGCGAGGCCTACGTAACACCACATTACGGCCAGCCCCGGTTTCACTTCTTCCACGATGCCAAGGGCTTTTCCGAATTCATTGCTGAAGGTCGAAAGTATGCCGATCACGTACCAGGTGGGCAACCCGATCCCGATGCATTTCAGATAGCGTACCAGCCTGTCTTTCCGCGTGAAAAACGACAGGAAGCTCCCTTTCCGCACGCCCGTCATGTCTTTCATGTTCACATACAAACCGGATTCGAACACCCCGATGCGCAGGAGCAACAACATCGCCCCGAGCGCACCGCCTGCGAAATACGCGTTACGCCAGCTGAACAGCTCCACGGTAAAGTAGGCTGCCACTGCGCCAAGTAGGCCCACACCCGCCACCAGCGAAGCGCCCAGTGCGCGCAGGTGCTTCGGCAGGCTTTCGGACACGAGCGTGATGCCCGCCCCGAGCTCTCCGGCCAATCCCACACCGGCAATGAACCGGAGGATTTTGTATTGCGGTATGTCCTGCACAAAACCGCAGGCGAAATTGGCCAGCGAATAGGTGATGATCGACCCGAAAAGCACCGACAGCCGGCCTTTCCGGTCGCCGAGCACACCCCAGAGAATGCCGCCGAGCAGCAGCCCGGTCATCTGCCAATTGAGGATGGATGCGCCTTCTCCGGAAATGGCGGCTTCGCTCAGCCCCAGGTCGCGCAGGCTCGGGATGCGCACAATGCCGAACAGCAGCAGGTCGTAAATGTCCACGAAATATCCCAGCGCCGCTACGATCACGGGTGCGGAAAACAGCGCGCGGAGGGCAGGTTTTTCTGTTTGCATGGTTTGCGTCATTTTATTCATATTTCATCCACACGGTGGCGGTACAGTCTTTGTCGGATACAGCCCTTATCCAGTGGGCATTGTAGCCTTCGGGGAATACGTGGCGAACGGTTTGCCCGGCGGGAACGCGGATGTTTTTGTAAGTATGCCAGCCGGTAAGGTCGGTATTCACCTGCAGCGTGATCTGCACGGTTTTGTCGGATCGGAGGGTTACCGATTTTTTGTCGTACCCCGTCATGAGGAACGGCAGGGAGGGATCGTTCGCCTTTACCGCTGTGTTTTTCCACATGCCGCCTTCGCCCACGGGCTTACCTAGTTTCCAGAGATCGTCGATGGCGCCGAACCATAATCCTCCGGCCGGCCCCTGGGTATCGAAGTATTGCCCGTCGGGCGATGCGCCGCCGCGGGTGCCGCTGATCACCAGCAATCCACGCCAGGTGCAGTAATCCGCGATCTTTCTTTTGTGGGTGGAAACGGGACGGATGGATGCGAGTCCTGACTCCCGGCCGATTTCATAAAACGTTCCATGCGCGTTCAGCATGTATCTTTCCGATTCCAGTTCCCTCGCGCCGCGGGGCCAACCGAATGCCATCGGCTGATCGTACCGCGCGGAAGTTTTCGGCAGGCGGAACGTACCGGTTTTGTCGGTCACGATCACGGAGGCGTCATCCACCTCGAAATCCCGTTCAAGCGCCAGTATCTTTTCCATCTGAGCCGAACTGTCGCCCACGGAAGCTACATTCTGCAAGGTTTCCCCGATCTCCGCGTACCGCTTTTTCCCACCTTCGATGTTCAATACCTGCAGGTTTTTGTTCCCCGCCGAAGGCCGGATCAACTGTGCGCCGGATACACCGTCTTCTTCGATGCCCGCCAGCGAAGCGAATATGGGATCGGCCTGCTCGTGCAATTGGCCGCCGTAGTGGAAGAAAGCCGTCGCCACGCAGTTTTTATTTGCCCGGATGCGCACCCAGCTGGCGTTGAAGCTGTCCGGAAAAATGAAGAAAGCATAGCCGTTTTTGCCGGTCGTTATTTTCTTATAAGCCGACCATTCGTTGTTTCCTTTTTCGTCCGTTTCAATGGTGAAAACCACCGGCGATCCGTTTCCATGGCTGAGATGCAGCACTTTCTTCCCCGTTCCGGAAGCGAGGTAGGGATCGGAGGGAACACCGGCTTTCACGGAGTCGCCCATCCAGGGGCCACCCCAGCCAGAGGCGGGGCCCCAGGTTTTCAAATCTTCGGGCGTGCCGAACCAGAGGTTAGACTGCGACCGTCCGGCGTAAGGGTTTTCGAGGATGGTGGTTTCGTCTGTCGAAAGGACCAGCTGCCCGTTCCATTCGCAGAAGTCCGGAATGTAGCGCAGGTGGCTGCCGATGGGCGCAATGCCGCCGCTATTGGCCCTGGTGAAGGTTTTGGGGAAATCATAGAACATACCGTGCATATCCATGAGCATTTTACCGTTCCCGATCTCGCGGATGCGCGGCCATTCGGTATACCAGCCGCCCCAATGGTCGTAGGTGCGGGCAGCTTTGGGCAAACGGTAGGTGTACCATTGCCCGTTGTCGAGGAGTTTGAGGATGACGGAGCGCTTGTCCCAACCGATGCTCCAGGCCGGCGCCTTATCGTCGGGCGAACCGTAAATGCCGCCGGGGCCGGTAATGTCGGTGAATTGTTTCCGCTCCACGATCGTCCATTTCTTCCCGTCCCATTCGGCCAGCACGCCTTTTTCGTCGTTGTTTTTCGGTGCGCTGCCGGTTTGGAGATCGGTCGCTTTGATGTCGAAAACCTTGTGCTCGCCGTTGTTGGCGATGATGAACCGGCCCTGCGCGGTGTAGGCGCCTTTGCCGTGCCATCCGGGAACGGGCTTGTGGAAGAGTTTCTTCACGGCCAGGGTGTGCACATTCGCTTCATACACCATCCCTTCCATGTCGTAGAAATATACGCTGTTGGCGGGGTCGGTGAGGTGGCGCGCCGTGGCCGTCATGCGGCCGGGCATGGTCGAAAGCGGGATCACGCGCACTTTTCCCTTGCTGTCTATGAAGTACGAACCGGTGATCAGTTGGTTGGATTCGCGGTGGATGAGCCGGTTGGCCGGTGTGCCGCCCACGCTTTCCGGATGGGTGGTGAGGCGGAGGTCTTTGCTGATGCTGTACAGCTTGTCCGAACTGCCGTTGGGGCAATGCGGGGAATAGGTTACCATCCATAACTGGCCCGCCCAGGGCGTGATGGCGCCAATGCCACCTTCTGCGCCGTCGCCCTTGCAGGGATAGCCGCCGCCTTCGTTGAAGACGGTGAGGTGGGGGTACACGCCGCTGATCTGCAGCGGTTTCCCCCCGCCGTTATCGGATTGGGCCGCCGCTAGGTTGGTGAGCCCCGCGGCGAGGACTGTCATCATACAAACTGTTGATATCTTCATGTGTCTCATATTCACTTTTATCAGTAATGCTCGTTCTGGGTGATGGCCGGGTTCACGCGTCTTTCTACGGCGGGTATGGGCCAGAGGTATTGTTTCGATTTATCGAATTTCCTTTCCACCAGTATTTTCACGTCTGCCCCAAAAGAGGAATAGTCGGCGATTCCGTCGTTATCGAGCGGGGTTACGCCAGGGAAGGGCCATTTGGCGCGGTTTTGATTGGCGGGATCGGGGAGGCCGATCACCGGCCTGGTCAGGACTTTTTCCGCCAGCCGCCAGCGGATGAGGTCCATGTAGCGAAGGCCTTCCTTCACCAGCTCCACCCTTCTTTCCCTGCGCACGATTTTTTTCAGTTCTACAAGATCGGCGGTGGTAACGGAAGGATAGTTCGATATATCGGTAACGGCTACACTGTAAGCCCGTGCCCTCACGCGGTTGATCGCCTCGCGGACGGATGCGTCGCCTTCGCCGAGCTCGATTTTGGCTTCTGCATAGGTCAGCAGTATTTCGGCGAAACGGATAATGATGGCGTCGTTATCTTCCACCAGCCTGTCTGCCCAGGTCTGATCGATCCCTTTTTTCCAGAGGAAGCCGGTGTAGCTGGCGAAGGGGCGTACGGCGCGGTTGTCGAAATTGGGGACCATGCCGCCGGTTTTGAAATTGCGGGTCGTAAGTGAATCCGGGTGCGGCTGATAGGAGAACCCTAGCCAGGGCGTCCCGAATTCGACGATGGTCATCGTAAGCCGGGGATCGCGGTTTTGGAAGGGATGCTGCGGATCATAGGAGGCCGATTCGTCGATGGGTTTGCCGTCTGTACATTCATAAGCGTCTACGATGTCTCGTGTGGGGAGCCATGCGCCGAAGCCGCCGGCATTCCGGCAGATATAATCCTGGACGAACCCCGCGCCGTTGAATACTTGCTGCTTTTCATCGCGGGGAATGCTAAGGATGATCTCTTTGCTGGTTTCCCCGGCTTTCAGGAAAAGCTGGTCGTATTTCCCTTCCAGCGTGTACACACCGGCATTGGCGAGTTGCATCACCTTGTATGCCGCGGTTTTCGCTTCTGCCCATTTCCCTGCATACAATGCCGTACGGGCTTTGATGGCCAGCGCGGCGCCCTTCGTCAGGCGTTTCACTTCGCCCGCTCCGTATGTGGCGGGCAGATTGTCGGCCGCCCAATCCAGCTCCGCGAACACGAAATCGAGCACGGTATTTTGCGAAGTGCGCGTAATGCCGCCGGATTCCTCCAGCGTCAGCGGCTTCGTAATGAACGGAACGTCACCGAACCTGGCGATGAGGCGTGCGTATTGATAAGCCCGGATGAGGCGCATTTCGGCTTCGAGCCGCGTCATCACCGCAGCGGGCGTGGTGGCGGCGGCGCGCTGCATATTCGCCAGGTAGGAATTGGCCCGGGCGATGGCTTTGTAGGCATTCAGCCAGTACGTTTGCACGCTGGCGTCTTCCGCGTTCATGGTGCCGCCGATCACGGCGTTGGTCAGTTGCGCGCGGTGCCAGTCGTTGTCGGTAAACAGCTCATTGTCGTTCCCCCAGAACGGCAGGCGATACAGGTCGTTCACGGCCAGTTCCAGCTCGGTCTGGTTGGAATAGAACCCGCCGGTAGAGGGTTCCGACGGTGGTGTAAGGTCCAGTTTGGCGCAGGATGCGAGCCCCGCGGCCAGGCATATGATGGATAATGTCTTTTTCACGTGAAATCTTTTTTGGTTGAACTTAGAATTTGACGATGGCGCCCACCATAAATGTGGCCACTATGGGATAGCTGTAACTGCCGGCCTCGGGATCGAGGTATTTGGGCAATTTGCTGAAGGAAAGGAAATCGTTGGCGGACAGGTACACCCGTAGCGACTGCACCCCAACCGTCTTCAGCAAATGTTCCCGCAAAGTGTAGCCCAGCGTCGCGTTTTTCAGGCGGAAGTAGGCGCCGCTTTTCAGCCAGTAATCAGACAGCGTGTAATTATTCCCGTTAGACGTTCTCGACAGGCGGGGATATGTGGCCTGGAGGTTTTGCTCCGCCGTATTGTTTTTGCTCCAGAACTTGCCGACCATTTCCTGCGGCACGTTCCCGAAAGCTTCTGCGAACGGTTGCACGATATCTGTCCCCAAACGGCTCAGTTTTTTCCCTACGCCCTGGAACGAAAGCCCCGCGTCGAAACCCATATAGTCCGCCCGCACGTTGCCGCCATAGAGATAACGGGGCAGCGCGCCGCCGAGAAGGATCTTGTCGTCCGGCGTAATCACCCCGTCTTTGTTCATGTCTATATATCTAACGTCGCCGGGTTTGGTGTTGGCGCCCATCACGGGGCCGGCCGTCACTTCTTCCGCGGTTTGGAACAGTCCGTTCGACACATATCCGAACCACTCGTTATACTCCGAGCCGTTGCGGATGATCTGATCGCCGCGGAACTCGGTGCCTTTCAGGTCGCCGATGCGCGAGCGGGCGTCGGAGAAGTTGGCGCCGATGGAATAGCGGACTTTCCCGATCAGGTCTCTCCAGTTCACATCCAGTTCCCAGCCTTTTACATGCAGGGTGCCGGCGTTCTGATTGGGCTTGTCGTAGCCGAGGTATAAAGGAATGTCGAGCGGAAGGAGGATATCGAAAGTCGATTTTTTGAAGTAGCCAGCTGAAACGTTGAGCCGGCTGTCGAGGAACGCCGCGTCGATACCGAGGTCTGAGGTGCGGGTGGTTTCCCAGGAAATATTCTCGACGGCATATACCTGCTGGCCTGCGCCACTCAGCGGCACCACGCCGCCGTTTTGGTAGAAAAGGGCGTTTGTGAAATCGAGTGTGGCCTGGTAGGGGTAATTGCCGATCCTTTCATTGCCGGCTTCGCCCCAGCTACCGCGCACTTTCAGGAACGACAGCCAGCTGGCGCCCTTCAGGAACGATTCTTCGGAAACCGTCCATCCTGCCGAAACGGAAGGGAAAACCGCGCCGCGGTAGGCTTTGCCGAAGCGGGATGATTTATCGTAGCGGAGGTTCCCCTGCACCAGGTACTTCCCTTTATACGCATATTTCAGCCTGCCGAAAAACGAGCGGAGCGCAGATTCCGAGGCCGAGCCGGAATTCGTGCGCAGCTCAATGGACCCCGCGTTGAGATAGGGGTACCCTGTCAGCGGAAACCCGCTGCGGCCCGCGCTCAGTGATTCGTAGTTATTGTAGTTCTCTTCGTAACCCGCCAGTACATCGATGTCGTGGCCGCCGCGCAAACTGCGGGCGTAATTGGCGAGGAGTTGCCCGTTGATGGAAATGTTTTCGTTCCGCGATTCGCCGAGCGTGGTGCGTGGCTGGTTCACCACGGTGCTGGGAGAGCCGTTCGGGTTCGTGAATTTGATCTGGGCGGAAAAGTTCTTGAATTTATCCATGTCGAACGTTGGCGCCACCTGGGCCGTAAGTGTCAATCCTTCCACCGGCCGGAAATTGAACAGAAGTCGCCCGCCGATCTGGTTGTAGCGGTCGCGGTTGGACCCGCCGCCATAGAGTTGCGCCACGGGGTTGCGGCCGTCTTTGGAAATGGCGAAACGCCCATCGCTGTAATAATCGTCGTATATGCCGGGCATGATGCGGCTCAGGTAGATGGGATCGGTGTTGGGGGAATTCTCTTCCGTCCGTTTGTAGAAAATGTCCAGTCCGGCGGAAAGCTTCGAATTGATCTGCAGGTCGTTGTTGACGCGCAGCAAATACCTTTCGAAATCATAGTTGTCGTAAAACGCGCCTGCTTTTGAGTAGCTGAGGGAGGCTTTGGTCTTGAGTTTGTCTGTCCCCGACGTGAAAATGACTTCATGGCGCTGCCGCGGTGCAGTGCGGTGGCGAAGGAGCGTTTTCTCCCAATCGGTCACGGGGAATTCGTCCGGGTTGACGCGATTGCTGTCGAGATAAGCATCGATGAACGGCTGTGCATAAGCGCCGGAAGCGGCGCCGTCGTTCACGGCCTGTTCATTGAAGTAGCGCATATAATCCTGAGGGCCCACGTATTTGGGCATGGCCGTCGCTTTCTGGGCACCGTATTCGTAGTTGTATTCGAGGCTGGGGCGCCCGTTGCCGGCGCGTTTGGTGGTGATGAGGATCACGCCGGCCGCGCCGCGGGAGCCGTAGATGGAGGCGGAGGCCGCGTCTTTGAGGACAGAGAGGCTTTCCACGTCGTTGGGGTTTACGTTGTCTACGCTGGAAACGGGCACACCGTCTACGATCACCAGCGGGCCGTTCGTTCCGATGGTAGTGATGCCGCGGATGAGGATGGAGGAACCTCCACCGGGGGAGCCACTGCTGCGGGTGACGGACACGCCGGCCATAGCGCCCTGCAGGGCATCGGAGACTTTCAGCGTCTGCCGGCCGCCCACGTCTTTGGCGCTGATGGTGGCCACCGCGCCGGTGAGGTCTTTTTTCTTTTGCCGGCCGTAACCCACCACCACCGTTTCATCCAGCTCGCGGGTGTTGGTAACGAGGGAAACTTCGACCGGCTGGCCGGGCGTAACATCCAGCGTTTGGGAGGCATAGTTGAGCATCGAAACGGTGATCTTGCCTGCGCCGGTGGGAAGGCGGAGGGTAAAATGACCGTTGTTGTCTGTGGTAGTGCCGGCCGGTGTACCCGGAACGGAGACGGTGGCCCCCGGCAGCGGCGTTTTGCCGGCGGCGTCGGTCACCGTGCCTTTGACCTGCCGGTCCTGGCCTGCCAGCCTTACGGCCAGCAACATCACGGCGCAAAGGAAGAGTAGTTGCTTTTTCATAATCCTGGAATAAATGATTTTGGTGATTTCCGCATCGGGCGGAAAAGTCGTGGTTGAGCGATCGAAACAAATGTAAAAGCAACGGCATCCCGTCGCCAAGTTTAGGGCTGATCAATCGCCGACCAAAAGTTTGAACAGGTTAATAGTTTGATAGTCAATTTGTAGTGAATGCCCATCCACCTGAGATGAACAATTGTTTTCCCTTTTTCACATATATATTATTATGTATCGCCGGCAACATTGTCACATGCCTGCCGATTACAATCGATTTAAGTTTGGGGTAGGTTCCATTTTTGGAAAAGTGGATTATCTTTGGCCGCAACGGGCGCGCCACGGCCCATCAACCAACTGTAACCAGCAAGTCTTCTGAGGCTACCTAACGGGATGGAACAACACGAAAACAAGGAATCATTTTATCATTTGGACCTGGTATGCCGGTATGTTGCCGGCAACTTCGGCAATCCGGAAATCGCTTCGTGGACGAATGGCGATTACCTCCGGCTGAGCGGGATATTGAGCCGCGCGTCCGAAATCCAGCTGAGCCCGAGCACGCTCAAGCGGATTTTCGGCAAGTTGAAAACGACCGAGCGCTATTATCCCCAGAAAGCGACCCGCGACGGCCTCGCCCGATATGCGGGGTTCGCGGATTGGGACGATTTCGTGGACAAACACCCCCGCCCCGCGAAACCCCGAGACGCAGCGGCCACCGAAGCGCCCGGCCCGCTCACCAAAATCCCCCAGCCCAAAGCGCCGCGCATCAGCTGGTGGCCCGCATTGATTTTAATGGCCGGCGCCTGTGCTATCTTCGCCTGGCAATGGCTGAAACATATCGACCGCCCGCCGGAACGCCCCGCCGGCGCAAAGCTCGTCTGTTCCAATCCTGTGGGCGATAACCCGCATTCCGCCGTTTTCCGTGTGCTGCTGCCAGACCGATTCCGGGGCGACAGCAGTAAATTCGTCATCGTTTTCGGCGATGGAGAAAGGGATTTGCCCATTTCTCCCGGCGCGGTGCTCACGCATTATTATGAAAAACCCGGCCGTTTTTACGCTAAACTATTATACGATTCGCAACCTGTCGATACCCTTCCCATTTACCTGAAAACCAACGGGTGGACGGCCACGGCCAACTCTCAGCTGGACACCACGCGCGTTTATCCCCTGGAAACGCCGGCATTTGGTGCTACAGGAATGTTGGTAACGCCAAAAGAAGTGTACGCAACGGGAGTAGACACCTTGCATACGTTTTATGTGGATTTCGTGAATACGCAGGAGTGGGACGCTACGGGCGACGATATCGAGCTGACGGCCCGGCTGACCACCTCGCGCCTGCGGCCGGGGATCCGCTGTTCGCAGGTGATGATCACGCTCTACGGCGAAAAATCGCAGCATGAAATGTTGCTGCTGAAGCCGGGATGCGTGTCGTGGGCTTACCTCGTTTTTTCTGAAAAGGGGATTCATGGCAGCAGAACGGACCTCAGTCCCGTGGGTACCGACCTCACATCCGGCGGCACTGTGCACTTGCGCGTACAAGACAAACATGCCTGGCTTACCATCAACGGCAAGGCGCTTTACGATATCGGTTACAACGAGCCTGTGGGTAAGTTGTACGGCATCCGTTTTAACTTCGCCGGCATCGGCTCCATCCAGCAAATATCCCTGAAGAAGCCCGATGGTACGGTGGTGTTCGAGGATGGAAGTAAATAATTAAACCCTGATACAATGAAATACCTCTTTTTCAAGTGTAGTCTTCTTCTTGCACTGATCGGTTGTTCCCGTCATTCCGTACATCAATTAACGCCCGAAGCGATCATTGAAGAGCTGACCAAAACAGGTTTCGAACAATCCTGGCCTGCCGCCAGCGCCCGGATGCAACAAGATCATCCTACACCTGTGGATTGCTTTAAGGCTATTTTTCTTGCCGGTCGCTTGCATAAGGAAGAAGAAATCAAGCGCTTTTTGCAGAAAGGATTTGCAGTAACGGAAAAATCCGATCCGATGTATGCCGAGTTGCTTATTTGTCGCTCTCAGGAGTATGTGGACAATCAAGATTTCGTTCAGGCTGCAAAAGACCTGGATTCCGCACTGGCCATCAACCCGAAAAGTATCATCGCTTTACAGAATTTGGGATATATCGCCGCCATTTCGAATGAAAATGAATTGGCAGTCAGTTATTCTCTTCGCCTGTTGGAGGTTGCGCCAGGGGATAGCGGGGCGTTGGTGAACCTATCTTATAGTTGTGGTGAATTGGGGATGTACAGTGATGCAATTAAATATGCAAAGCAAGGCCTGGCAAAAGTAAAAGAGGAGCAGATAAGGGCGTCATTATTGAATAATATGGGCTACTCCATGGGGATGTCGGGAGATATGGAAACAGGAATGCAGCATATCGATTCCAGTCTGCGGTTGCGTCCCGAAAACCCCTACGCATGGTGCAATAAAGGTATTTTGTTGTTGAAACAGGATAAGAAAGGCCTTGCCTGTGAGGCTTTTCGAATGGCTAAAGATAAAGGAGGGCTGAATATGACGGAGCACTACATCCGTCAATATTGCCAATAAAAAAAGCCGGCTTTCGCCGGCTCCTTCGGGTTTTCACAAGCATGATCATATTATGGGCGTTGCCACCAGAGCTTGGTGCCGGGGTTATCCGGTCCGCCCAGGAGGGCCGCGGCTTTGGTGGTTTCGTCTTTGTTGTTTTTATATTCATCCGGCGGGAAAGGCAGGCGGTTGATGAAGCCTGTCACCGTACCGCCGCTGAGGTTCACCACCACAGGCCAGAGCCTGGGGTACCCCGTGCGCCGGAACTCCGACCAGGCTTCCTGTCCATCGGGGAACAGGCTGATCCATTTCTGGGTCACGATCCTTTCCAGTTTCTTTTCAAAACCGTCTCCTTCGTTCCACGCGATGGTCATGGTGCTGAGGTAGCTGTCTGCCGCCGTGACGTTGTTGTCTGCGTTCACGGGATCGGTGTAGGTGGCGGGTTTGGCGGTGCCGTTGGCGATATAGGCGGATGCATCTCCAGCGTCGAACTGCGCGAACGATGTGCGGATGCCTTCCTCATACAGTGTTTTCGCCGTCCCTTTCATGTCCCACCCGCGAATGGCGCCTTCCGCCCGCAGGAAGTACATTTCCGAAGCAGACATCACGCGGATGGGCGTGCTGCGGTCGATGTTGAGGGGCGAGAAAGTTTCGTAATCGGTTTTCACCTTGATATCGATCCCGTTGCGGACGCCTTTGAATCCGCCCCCGGCGAGCGCAGCTGCGCGGAAATATTTCGGCAGCCGCGGATCGTTGTACCCTTTGAGGAACGATTCCATGGTGGCGCCCATCCGGATATCGTTGTATTCCTGGCTGATCACGTACAGGGAATTGCTCACCGTAATACCGTTGCCGGAATGGACGGTCGCGTTTTGGGCGTTGCTCGTGAAAACGCCGTATTCGTTGGCTACGGCTTCTTCCGCCTTTTGCTTCGCCAGTGCGGGCTTGATGTAAGCGAGCCGCACGGCCAGGCGCAGTTTCAGCGAATTGGCGAGCCGGATCCAGTTGGCGTATTCTCCGCCGTATACGAGGTCGAAGGGTTTGAGCTGCGCCTTGCCGCCGGGGTTCGTTTTATCGAACGTGGTGAGCGAGGCGATGGCCTGGTCGAGCTCGGTGAAGAAGGCGTTGTACACGCTCTCCTGGCTGTCGTACGGCGTGGAAAAGCCGCCCGCACCGAATTTGCTGTAGGGGATGGGGCCAAACACATCGGTAACGCGGTGCATGGCCGTCACTTTCACGATCGTGGCCACGGCAAAGAGGTCGGGCCGCGTTTTGGCGCCGCGTTCCTGCACGAGCTTCCATCCGCTCATGATATTATCGTACGGCACCTTGAACACCCAGTTGTTCCAGTCCATCATGAAATAATTGGAATTGTTTTTCCCGCTGTTGAACGGTGTGGGGATGCCCATGAACCCGGAATAAATGTCGGCGTTGAGGTTTTGCTGGAGCTGGTATTGCCAGTCTACCGTGCTGTAAATACTGGTGAGCATGCCAGGGATGAAGGCGCCTACGTACTTGTAATCGTATTTCAGCAGCGAGTCCGTCAGTTCGTTGGGATTGGTGTTGAACGACTCGAAATTCTTCGTGCAGGCGGTTTGCCCGGCGATGGCCAGGGTGAGCGCGGCTGCGGGGATGAGTTTATATATGGAAGTGATTTTTTTCATGTTGATGTCCGTTTTCGGTGAGCATTAGAAGGTGACTTTCACGTTTACGCCGAGGTTGCGCTGGCTGGGGAGGCCGAAATAGTCGTACCCCTGGAACTGGTTCGTCGTAAAGGCTGTGATTTCCGGATCGTACGGCGCTTTTTTGTGGATCAGCCAGAGATTGCGCCCTACCAGGGAAACCTGCAGCTGCCGCACCTTGTTGCCCAGTGCTTTCGCGGGAATGCTGTACCCGAGGGAAAGCTCGCGCAGGCGGACGTTCGTGGCGCTGTAAGTGTACAGTGCCAGGGCGGAAGAAGTGGCGCCGGTAATGCTCTGGTAGTAATCTTTCGCCGGAACGGTTTTGTCGCCCACCTTCACGCCGCCGTTATTGCGGGCTTCGGCGGTGCGTTGCGACACGCCGAAATTATCCATGATCGCTTCCGTCGTAGACACCACTTCGCCACCGATGCGCGCATCTACCAGGAAAGACAGTTGGAACTGTTTCCAGTTGAAGCTGTTGTTCCATCCCATGAGGTAGCGCGGATTGGCGTTCCCCACTTTCTTGTAATCGCCGATCTCGGGCACGCCCTTGTTGTTCAGCGCAACACTGCCGTCTGCCGTGCGTTTCACGTCTTTGGCGTAGATGTCGCCGTAGCTGCCGCCCTTGCGCACGATGAGCCGGTACCCCGCGAAGTCGGACACCACAAATTCTTCCTGCGTTCTCCTCGTGCCGGTAAACGGATCGGAATAATCCATCATTTCCACCACTTTATTTCTGTTCAACCCATAGTTGAGTGTAGACGTCCACTGTACCTGGCCGATCTTCCCGTTATATCCCAAACTCGCTTCGATGCCGCGGTTTTCTATGTTGCCGGCGTTCACGTAATAGGCGTTATACCCCACCGACGGAGAAACTTCCACTTTGAAATACTGATGCAGCGTGGAAGATTTGTAGTAAGTCAGGTTGAAGGAAAGTTTATCGTTCAGGAACCGGGAATCCAGGCCCACTTCGAAAGAGCGGGTGCGCTCGGGCTGCATTTCCGAGAAAGGTTTGGCGTGGATAGCCTGGATGGAACCGCCATTGGTCAGCGTAATGGTAGGCATGGAAATGTAGATGGGGATGGAGTTGGCCACTTCACTGTAAGACGCCCGCAGCTTCGCGAAGGATATGGCTTCGGGGAATTTCACCATTTCGCTCAGCACGGCCGACAGGCCCACGGAGGGATAGAAGTACGAAGGGTTTTTCGTGAACGCCAGGGCCGACGACCATTCGTTCCTGGCCGTCACGTCTACATACAGCATATCGCGGAAACCGAGCTGTGCGGTCCCGAAAACGGCCTGGGTTTGCAGCCGGTCGTTTTTCTCGAACGGCGCGAATCGTGTAAAGTCGATATTGGCGAAGGAAAAGAAGTTGGCGAATTGCAGGAGATACCCGTTCGCCCAGCCCGTCGTGTTATCCACTACATCCTGGATGCTGCTGCCCACGTTGGCTTGCAGCGAAAATTGCCCGAACCGCTGTTGCGCCGTGAACATGATGTCTGCATAGGTCTGCCGGATGGAAGTACGCGTTTTGTCGTACCGGCCATTGTCGCCGGCGAGGAATTTGGGCGTAGACGCATAGCTGCGCGCTTCATACACATCGTTGGTCCTGTCCTGCTTCGCGCGGCCGGTAACGCTGAGCCATGGCGTGATCGTGTATTTGGCGGCCACCGAGCCGATGAAGCGGTTGCGCTGCAGTGAGTTGGTGTTGCGGTTCACCACCCAGAAAGGGTTCTGGAGCATCATGCCCGGGTCGGAATACGGCCAGCGTTGGGTGCTGAAGTTACGGTTGACGTCGTACTGTTCGAACTGGCGGAAACTGTTGAAGTCATGCTCCCGGGGAAAGAGGTAAACGCCCACCAGCGGGTTGTAATATTGTCCCTGTACAGGCACATTGTCCTGCTCCATGTTCACATATTGCGCGTTCACGTCGAGGCTCAGGCGATCGTTGAGGAGGCTGGTGGTGTTGCGGGCGTTGAAGTTATAGCGTGCGTAGCTGTTTTTGGGAACGATGCCGTTGGCGTTCACTGCGGCGGCGGAGAAATAGTTCTGGCTATGGTCGTTACCGGCGGTCACGTTGACGGCGTGCGTATAGGCGTCCCCGGTTTGGAAGAAGCTTTTGTTATCCGCGTTGGCGGCCTGTTTATCGCCCCAGCTGTAAAAAGATCCCGCCGTGGGCGTGGCGCCGTAGCTGCTCTGGAAGTCCGGTAGCAGGAGGGGCTTGCTGTAATTGGCGTTGAAGGAATAGTTGACGGAGGGTTTGCCCGACCGGCCTTTTTTGGTGGTGAGCAGGATCACGCCGTTGGCGGCCTGGCTGCCGTAAAGCGCGGCAGACGATGCGCCGGTGAGCGCGGTAACGCTTTCGATATCGTCCGGGTTGATGTTGGCGATGCCGTCGCTTCCGCCGGGCACGGAAAATCCGTCGGTTTTTTGTTGGGTAAAGAGGTCAGGTAAGGGGATGCCATCTACCACGAACAGCGCGTTGTTGTTGCCATAAATCGATTTGTTGCCGCGCATTACCACTTTGGTGGCGCCTCCCGGGCCGGAGGAGCTATTGCTCACGGCCATGCCGGCCACTTTGCCGGCGAGGGTGTTGACGAGGCTGGGGTCTTTGACGTTGTTCAGCTCGGCGCCGGAAACGGTCTGCACGTTGTAGGTAACGCTGCGGGCCTGTTTCCTGATCCCCAGGGCCGTAACCACTACCAGCTCTTTCAGTTTGTTCACAGCCGGTTTGAGGACGATGGCGATGTTGAAGGCTTCGTTGCCGGTTTGCACGGCGGTGTCGAGGGTTTCGTAGCCGATGAAGCTCACGCGCAGGCTGTGCTGGCCGGCGGGAACGTCGGCGAAGCGGAAGCGGCCCTGTGCGTCGGTGACGGTCCCTTTGCGGAGGTCGCGCAGTTCTACGGAGGCGCCGGGGATGGGGGCGCCGGCATCGTCGGTCACGGAACCGGTCATGACAGCGGCCATAGGAACGGCTGCAGTGGCGGCTTTTTCACGGATGACGATGATATTGTTATTGATCACAAAGGTGAGGTTATGGCCCTGGAGGCATTTTTCCAGGACTTCGGCCACGGAGGCGTTCTGCACGTCGATACTCACGGGGCCCGCGCTGCGGATGAGTTTCATATCGTACAGCAGGGAATAGCCGCTCTGCTTCTGGATCTCACTGAAAATCCGCCCCAGCGGCGCGTTCTTGCGGCTGAGGGTGATGGTTTGTGAGAATCCGGCGGCGCTTACATGCAAGGCTGCGGCAAGCATCAAAATGGCCGTTAATTTCATAACGAGTAATAATTTAGCGGGCAATAGCCGAAAACGTGGCATGGCTTTGCCGGACACAAGTAGTTTCATACTTTTGTACAGTTTGGGTTTGGTGATGTAAATAGTGTTTAAGCGCGCTTTTCCGGCCAACCCGAACAATCCCGCCGGGAGTGTTGACGCACTCCTGGCTTTGTTTACGGGCTAACCGATCCGATTAGCTGGTCGTTTTCATGTTTCGATTTTGGTTTGATGTTCGTTCTGAATGTCTGGATACCTCAAGTTATGTTGATATTGTTATATTGATCTGATAGTCAGGTTGTATGAATGAGTTACGGCGCCACTTCGAGCGTCCGTCCCGTTATTTTGCAGTTCACGCCGCTGCTCCGGAGGGCTTCCACCATGGCCTGGAGCGATACTTCCCGCGAGATCCGTCCGGCAAATTCCTTCTCCGGCACTTCGCCTTTCCAAACCACTTCCACATCGTACCACCGCCCGATCTGGCGCAGCAGCACCGGCAGCGTGGCCCCTTCGAACTGGAAATACCCGTTCTTCCAGGCGAGCACCTGCTCCAGGTCTGCCGGCGAAACGGCGATCTTCCCTTCCTGGCCGATGCGCGCTTCCTGACCGGGCGCCAACTTCACCGCATCGTCTTTCCTCCGCACGCGTACCGACCCTTCCAGCAAAGCCGCCCTTGCCTGGGATTCTTCCGGATATGCGTTGATATTGAATTTCGTGCCCAACACCTCCACCCGTACGTCTTTCACCGCTACCCTGAACGGCTTTTCCACATCGGCGGCCACTTCAAAATACCCTTCCCCTGTAAGCTCCACCAGGCGCTCGCTCCCTGTAAAAGCAGACGGGAACCGCAGCGATGACGCGGCATTCATCCATACCACCGTTCCATCCGGCAGCTGTACCTGGTATTGCCCGCCCTTTGGCGTGGAGATAGTGTTGAACACAGGCTCTCCGCCATCCGCCTGCGGGTCGTACACGATCCGCCCGCCCTGCAGCTTCACGATCTTCGTATTGCCTTGCCGGGAAAGGGCGCCGGCACCTGCGTCGTCGAGGGCAATGATGGAACCGTCGCCCAGGGTGAGCGTGGCTTTGTTGCCGCCCGGCTGCGGTACGGCATGCTGAACAACGTGGTTTTTCCCGGGCTGGCGGGTGGATGTGAACATCCAATAACTTCCGCCGGCCAGCAGCAACACGGCTGCGGCAGCGGCGATCTTCCGCCAGGTGGGGCGCAGGCGGTGCGCAGGTACAGGTTCGGTGGGTTCAAACGGGCGATGAAAGGCCGCTTTTCCGGTCAGTTTTTGCCAGAAAGTACGCTCGGGCACCGGCTTCCGCAGTTCCAATTTCCGCCGGAAATCCGCCACGGAGGCGGATGCAGGCATAGGGTACGATTTGAGGGCGTCCGGAACGCCGGCTGCATCGAGCAGGGCGTGGAACTCGTGGGACGGGGCCGTTTCCAGCCAGGCGAACAATGATCGTTCCTCCTCCGGCGTCAACGTGCCGGCGGCATATTTTTCCAGGCTGGAGATGATAGCTTCCCTTGTCATGCGCTAAAGACGAACGACCGGGAAAAAAGGACACCCCGTCCACCAAAAAAATTTTATCGGGAAAGAAAAATCAGCGCCAGCATCCCTGCCGTCCACTCCGCATGCTGCCGCAGGTACGCTTTTACCTGCGTGGTGGCCAGGCCCAGGTGCTTTTTGACGGCCGACCGGGAAATGCCCAGCGTGGCGGCGATCTCGTCCAGCGAAAGGCCGCCTTCGGTGCTCAGGAGAAACACTTCGCGCCGGCGCTCCGGCAGTTGTGTGATGGCCTCGCGGGCCAGGCGGTGATATTCGCGGTAGGCAACGGCGGATTCGGTAGGGCTGTCCAGCGGAAGGTCTTTCTGCTGGAGGTTGTGGATCACCTTCATGCCGGTTTTATTCCTGCGGAGGAGGTCGGTCGTCCGGTTTTTCGCCATCCGGAAAAGGTAATCTTCCAGCGAGCGCACGGTGCCCAGGCTTTCGCGGCGGTCCCAGACTTTGAGGAACACGTCCTGCACGATCTCTTCCGCGTCTTCGTGCTGTCGGGTGATGAAAAAGAGAAAACGGTAAAGGCGTGGGTAAAAGTGAACGTACAGTTGGGTAAACGCATCCATATCCCCGGCAGTGGCCAGTTGCAGCAAAGTGCGCTCATCGCCGGGAGAAAGGTGTTCACTGTCGGTACGTCCGGATAACATGGAAAGTAGTCTGATGATGCGGAAAGGTAGTAATATTTTGGAAACTACTCATACCCGCCCCGCATGCCCAGCAGCCGGTCGAAAATGGCTTTGGCGACGGGGCCGGGCCGGCCGTTCCCGACGGGGCGGCCGTCGATATGGGTGACCGGCGTCACGATTTTGGTGGTGCTGGTGATGAACGCTTCGCGGGCGGTGGAAAGGGCGGAAAGGGGGAGATGGGCGGCCTGTGGACGGAGGTCTTCCATCGCCAGTATCATTTTCCGGGTTACGCCTTTGAGGATACGGTCTGCTGGTGTGATGAGCGTCCCGTTTTCGGTGACGGCCCAGAAATTGGCGCGGGGGCATTCGCGGACGGCGCCGTTTTGATGGTACAGCACATCGTCGGCTGCATGCTCGCGGATGAAGGGTTGCAGGTAGATCGCCTGGAGGTAATCGATGGTTTTGACTTCGGGGAGCTGGCGCTGGAAGTCGTGCGTCACGAGCCGGATGCCTTTGTCGAAACTGGCGGGGTCATAGTGATAGGGGGCCAGCGTAATGAGCAGGTTCGGAGCAGCCGGCGTATACCCGTTTTCAGAATAGCCGCCCGTCAAAGTGATGCGTATCCCTGCATTCGGCGCGCCGTTGATCTCGATCAGCTCTGCCAGCAAGTGTTTCAGCCGTTCGCGGTCCACTTCCGGCGAAAGCCGCATCACCGATGCGGAATGATAAAACCGGTCGAGATGGTCTTCGAGGAACACCGGTTGCCCGGCCCTGGTGCGGAAGTAATCGAAAATGCCGTACCCGCGCTGGATGGAGAGGTCTGAAATCAGGACTTTCGCTTCGCTTTCCGGCACAATGGCGCCGTTGATGATGGCATAGCTCATGGCTGCAGGCGGTTAAATTTTTGGAGAATGGGTAAAACCTGGGTCAAAGGTAATGCTTCCACCGAATTGCCGTTCCGGCCTTTCATGCCGCCGGCCATGAACAGGGAATTGATGATCGCTTCTTCGGTGGCTTCTATCGCGGCCATGAACAGGGGCGACATGCTGTCGTTTTGCAGCAGCGTCACCGTTTGCGTGGCGGAATTGCCGCTGTGGGGGATGCGGAGCCCTTCGGCCGTGGAGAACGCGATCACATAATCGCCGCTCCCGTTGGAAGCGATGCCGCCCGTTTTTCCGAGGCCCAGCATGGCCCTTTTGGCCAGCCTCATGAGGTTGCGGTGATCGATGGGTGCATCCGTAGCCACTACGATCATGCACGATCCGTCTACGTTATTCAATAACCGGTCGCTGAAATCGAACTTCCCGAGCACCTTGCCAACCGGCGCCCCGTCGATTTCCAGTACACCGCCGAAATTGGTCTGTACGATCACGCCCACCGTGTATCCGCCCAAACTGGCCGGCAGCTTGCGCGAAGCGGTGCCGATGCCGCCCTTGAACCCGAAGCAGACCGTTCCCGTTCCCGCGCCCACGTTGCCTTCTTTCACCTTTCCGGGAGCAGCGGTTTTTACGGCCGCTTCCACATCGGTGACTGACACATGCCGGCCGCGGATATCATTCAGGTAACCATCGTTCGTTTCGCCTACCACTGCATTGACGGAGCGGAGGTTTTCGTTCCCTTTTTCCGCCATGGCCAGGCCCGCAACGGCTTGCATGGCGACCGGTACGCTAAGGGTGTTGGTGAGCACGATGGGCGTTTCGATATTGCCGAGCTCGTTTACCTGCGTAATGCCGGCCAGTTTCCCGAAACCGTTGCCCACATAGATCGCAGCGGGAATTTTCTGCTGGAAGAGGTTCCCTTCCGCCGGAACGATGGCCGTTACGCCGGTACGGATGGAATCGCCTTTGATCAAAGTGGTGTGCCCCACTTTCACGCCGCGAACGTCGGTGATGGCGTTGAGCGCGCCGGGCTGCATGACGCCGATACGGATACCGAATTCCCGCGCGCGTTTGCGCTCCTGCGCCGCCAGCGCACCGGGCAGCAATAAGGCGATAATGAACCAACTTTTGAACATGCTGCAATGATAATGAATTCAGGGGAAAGGCACCGCTTTAAACGGCAGCGCCCCCGTTTCCGGAGGCGCGCCTATTTATCGATCGAAATCGGAGTGCGTTAATCGCGGCAGGGAACGAACGTGAACATCCATTTTACCGGGTTTTGCCAGTCGCGGCCTTTGAACGTGGTGACGGGCGCTTTCACTTCCACGATGTTCCAGCCCTTCTTCAGTCGCACTTTCGTGGGCGACCGGTACGCGTAGCCTTCGTTGGTATAGGGCGTTTCCAGGGTGATGGTTTTGCCGGCGCTTTCCCATAAGGGTGGCGGGATGAGCTCGCCGTTTACGCGGATGCTGCTGCCCCGGTTGTCCCACTTACCGGCCGTGGGCGGTAAAGACGCATGCGAGCGGGAAAAGTCGTGGAACCCTATCCAGCAGTCGGTTTCGCCGTTACGATCGCTCCAGATGCGGGTGGAGGCGTAGTAAGTGGAATTTTCGGCGGGGGACGGCAGGACGCCCTGCAGCTCGGGCCACCACCAATGTCGGAGGATGATCGTGCCGCCGGTCGCCGTTTGGGATGGCTTCACGCCGGTGGTATCGAATTCCCGGCCGGGGTCGCCGTTATTGGGGAATGGGCCGTACAGCTGCCACTGCTGGGCGCTTTGCGGGAAATACCCGAACGGCAGGCCTTTGAAATATTTCTGTTTGTGGTCCATGAGCCGGATTTCGAACCCAGCGAAATCCGCGGCGATCTCCGGGCCTATGGCGACTTTGATGCCCGGCGTGCCGCCGCCCTTCCAGGTGCGCTCGGCGAAAGTCAGCAGCGCAGGGTAGACGGGGTTCATGATCATAACGTCTTCTTCTTTGGCCACGTTCCTGTCGTGCCAGAGGCACAGCGTGGCGCCCAGTGCCGAGGCATTTCCCACGGCGGTATTGCAAAGCTGCCGCTGGAAGATGCTGGTCACGCTTTCCAGCGGGTCCATGTGATTGATGTACAGCTGGCGGGAATCGATGTATTTAACAGAGCCATCGCCCGATTCGATTTTTCCTTCCGACCACAATTGCCGGATCACGCTTTCCGGGAAATTGCCGCCGGGCATCCAGCCGATCACTTTCGTGCCGTAACTTTCCACCAGCTTCGTCATGTCCGGCAAAAAGTTCTTGTTCGTGATCTTCACTTCATCCGCCCCGATATGCAGGTACGGCAATTTGTATGCTTCACAGAAATCCCGGACGATGTTTTGTATGATCGCCATTCCCGAATCGCTTTGCATATCGTGGCCCATCGCGCGGCGGAATGCGGCGCTGTGGCCCGGCATATCGATCTCCGGTACCAGTTCGATGTGGCGCAGTTTGCAGTATTCGATCAGTTCATGCAAATCCTTTTCGGAGTAAAATTTCCCCTTTTGCCGGACCATATTTTTCGCGTCGGTGAGTTGCGGGTACCGTTTGAAGTACAACCGCCACGCCACGTCTTCCGTGAAATGGAAATGGAACACGTTCATTTTGTACTGGCTCATGATGTCGATCTGTTGCTTGAGCAACGCCATGGGCTGATAGTTGCGGCCTACGTCCACCATGTACGCCCGCCAGGAAAATGCCGGCCAGTCGCGGATCGAGCAACCCTGGACGGATTTACCGGCCATCAGTTGCCGGAGCGTCTGGATGGCATAGTACATGCCTTTTTCGGTACCGGCGGTCAGCGTGATCTTCTTTTCGTTCACCTCCACCGAATAGGCTTCGTCTTCATGAACAGGCGCTTTCACCTGGTTTTTTACCAGCTCGATGTACGGCCCTTGTTTGGGTTGCTCTAATCTCACCCTCACTGTGCCAGCACCTGCGTTGAAGATCGCTGTCTGCAACATGTTGGCATACCGGAGTATCGCACGGTCGGTGTAAAGGATCGCGCGGCATTTCCGCAGGTCGAAATGTTCGTTGCGCCACTGCAATTCGGCGGGTTCCGGCAGGAGCGAGGGTTTCGCGTTTTCGCCGTTCGTGATGTGCGGCGGGACGGCCAGTGCCACGGCGCCCGGGCCCAAAAGGCAAGCCAGGAGCCATACGGCGAAGAAACGGATCGGTCGGGTCTTCATGGATCAATAGGCAATTGTGGTAAATACGATTTGCTTGTAGTCGTCATATTCGAACAGCACGCCCACTTTCCGACGCCCGTTTTCCACGAGGTCGGAATAGGCGGAATGGGAGTTGCGGCGCGGATTGCCGGGACGGTTGGCGATCGGGATGTTTTTGTAATAAGACTTCCCATCGTTGCGGCTCACGCGCAGCACGAGGTTGTTCCGCTGTGCGGTGTCGGCATTGTTGCAAACGATCAGTCGGCGGTTGCGGGTACTCCCGACGCTCAGCACGGAGCCCTGGCATACGGGGTCGGGCAGTTGCCGGTCGAAATAAGTGCTGTCCCACGACTGGCCGCCATCGCTGCTTTCGGCGATGATGCGATACCGTTCGTTGCCTTTCTGGTTGCGGATGTTCATGACCATCCGGTTGCCTTGCAGTTGCGCGGCCATGGCTTCGTTGCCGCCGGGGAAAGTCACCGTTTCGCTGAGGTGGAAGGTTTTGCCATGGTCGTCCGAATAGAAACCATGGGCTTTGTAATCCCCAAAATCGGGTTGCGGTTTACCGGCGGAATGGTTCGCGGCAACGTAAATACGGCCTTTGAAGGTACCGTCGGCGAACTGAAGGGCGTGGCCGGGCGTGTTGGCATAGCTGCGCCAGTCTTCCGGGAAGTTGTACGCCGGATTTTTGCCGGGCATGTTGGGGCGGTGGGTCTGCGTGGTGATGTTCACCGCGTCCGACCAGGTGGCACCACCATCGGTGGAGGTTTTGTACCAGACTTCGCGGAGCCCTTTGCCTTTGCGCACTTCTCCTTCGTGGTTATCCCCGGTATTGTAAAAAAGGAAAATCCGGCCCTGCGGGTACGCCGGGTCGGTAAGGTCCACCACCGGCGCGGGATTGCCGGCTTGCAGGTTGTTGTAGTCGACCACCGTGCGGAGCGGCCCCCAGGTTTTTCCGCCGTCTTTGCTTTCCTTCAATACGATATTGATATCGCCGAAGTCGCCGGCATGGTCTACCCGCCCTTCGCAAAAGGCCAGCAGCTTACCGCCGGCGGATATGATAGCGGGAATCCGGTAACTTTTATGCCCTTCCTGCCCGCCGGTAAATACGGGCGTGAAAGATTGCGCCTGCGTTTCCCAGCCAGCGAGCGCCAATACGATAAATAGAAAATATGCTTTGATCATGATCTGTTTTTAAGGTTCGATACGGAGGCGGAACGTGGATGCCGGCAATCCGGCGGCGTTCACGAGGTTTGCGTCCGTAAAGGGCTGCCATCCGTAATATACGAAAGCAGGCTTTCCGGTTGACGGGATTTCCACGGTATTTCCATGAACGGAAGCCCGGGCGGGATGCATTCCGTCCAGCGAAAACCCCTTCAGCAAGGTTCCCCCGGCCACCGCCAGTCCCTCCGCCCATTTGAAATGAAGAATGATTTTTCCCTGCCGGTACACCGCCTTTTCCACCAGCGGGCCCGATGGTACCACGTTCCCGAGTTTATAAAAATCGTGGAGCGCCCAGGCGGCGAGGCGGTAGCCTACGGTGCGTTTGTCGGTAGGGTGCACGTCGTTGCGGGCGCCCACGTCGCTGGAAACGGCCATGCCGGTGTTGGGCGTCCGTTGCAGTATCCGGCGCTGTTCGTCGCGGAATTGCGGCCATAGCTGCGATCTGTAACCGGAACTGTCTATCGAGGAAAGCTGCACGAAGTAACAGGGCACGCCGGGCCAGAAGGCCCTGTACGCCTGCACCATCACATCGAACAACCTGCCGTATTCCGCCACCCGTGCGGTTTCCTGTGCATTGGTCTCTCCCTGGTAGAAGAGCACCCCTGCCACGGGGTTGCCCGTCAGTCCCCGCAATCCCTTATCGAACGCGAACCCGGGTTTATAACCATGCGCAGGGCCTCCGGCGCTTGTATCGTCGCCACGGTTCTGCCGCCCGCGCTCCCTCGACCAATCCGGCAACGAGGGATTGCGGAGCCAGTTGCCCCGTGCCTTGCGCGCAAATGCGCTGTCGGCCAGCAGGGCTTCTTCCGGCACGAACGTTTCCAGCGGAGCGCCGCCGATGGCAAGGTGCACCAGGCCCACCGGCACGCCTGCCGATGCCGTCACTTTCTCCGCGAAAAAATACGCCACCGCGCTCATATCCGCCAGGGAGGCGGAATCGCAGCGTTGCCAGGCGCCGGTGTAAAATTCGCCGTTGTCGATGCGCTGCAGCAGGCTGTCGGGGAAAAGTTGGTTGTAAATCCCTTTCCCCACGTACGTCGGATTATACCAGCGTACCGGCCCGTGGGTGATATTCCGGCGCGCTTCGGCATAATGCGCTTCGTTGCGCATTGGGAATTCCATGTTCGACTGCCCCAGGCAAAGCCAGACGTCGCCGACGAGGAGGTCTTTCAGGACCAGGGTGTCCTTTGCCGCCGTGATGCGCATATCCGCCGGCCGTGCGTTCGCTTCCAACGGCCCGATGCGGATTTGCCAGCTGCTGTCTTTCCCGGCACGCACGGCGGCGGATTTTCCGGAGAAGGTAAGCTGCACGGTTGCGCCGGGCGGGGCTTTGCCGCTGATGGAAACGGGTTTCCCGCGCTGGACCACCATATGGTCCATCCATTGCGGACTGATCTTTATCTGTCCGAAAGCCGTTGCAGGCAAGATTATCAGCCATGCGATGCTCCTGACCATACGGCGTTCTTTTGCAGGTGATTGTTGAGGATTTGCATGCAATACCATTCCTGCCGCGGCAAATGGAACGGGCCTTTGAACAGGTTGCCCTTGGCCGTTTGCGCGATGCTGCCGTCGCGGTGGAGGTAGCCGTACCATTCGCCGTTTTCCTTGTCGTGGAAGCGGGTGTAGGAATAGTCGTGCACCATCCGGTGCCATTCGGCATATTTGGGATTGCCCGTTACCAGGTAGGCGAGGAGCGTGGCGATGATGGCTTCGTTGTGCGGCCACCAGAACTTCATGTCCTGCCAGTATTCCTGCACGGGTTTGTTGTAGACGTCGCGGAAATAGAGGATACCGCCGTGCTGGTGGTCCCATCCGCGTTCCCACATATAATCGAGCATGCGGCAGCCGAGGTCGATGAGCCGGGGATCGTTGCCGCGATGCACCGCTTCGTGCAGGATGAACCACGCGCCTTCGATGGCGTGCCCCGGGTTGAGGGTGCGGCCGTCGATATGATCGATGATGCTCCCGTCCGGCGCCACCTGTTCCATCACGCAGCGGATATCGTCTTTCACGAAGTATTTTTCTATTTCACCGATCCATTGGCTGATCAGCGCATCGCAGCGCGGATCGCCGATGGTGTCGCGGAGTTGCTGGGCGGTGTTGAGCATGATCATGGGAACGCCGATCCCTTTGGCCGGGCGCGTAGGTTCGAATTTCGGATCGAGCAGGCCGGGTGTGGTGGCGTATTCCACGCATTTGCCGAACAGCTCCCGCGCGCGGGTGGCTGCTTCTTCGCTTCCGGTGGCCCTCGCATAGCCCGCCATGGCGATCACGGCAAAGGTTTCGGAGAAGAAATAACGGCGCTTGCGGATGGGAGCGCCGTTGCGCGCCACGTGGAAAAACATCCGCCCGTCGGTATCGAAGCAATGCCGGTTGAGGAAATCATATCCCAGCTTCGCGCCTTCCAGCCACTCCGGGCTCTGCACCACGGAATTGTATAGGGTAGACAGCAGCCAGGTAGCCCGTCCCTGTATCCAGACAGCCTTGTCGTCGTCTATGAGCTGGCCGCCGGCATCGCGCATGAGGAGGAAACCGCCATGCTCGTGGTCGTACGACCGCGGGAACCAGAACGGAACGGTGTCGTTCAGCAGTTGGCCGGTGTAAAAGTCGCGCAGCGCTTCGAGTTCGGAAAAGGAATATTGCATAAGTCGTTATTTTTTTATCGATAGATGGTTAAACCGGAAATGTTTTGTGTTTTCGGGAAAAGCACGCTCCAGCCGTATCCGGCTATCACGCAGGAAGCGAGCCCTGTGAAGGCGTACATGAGCAGGTGCATGTCGGTGAATTGCAGCAGCAGGACCTGTATCGCCGCGCTGGCCACGAACCCCGCAACGGCGCCGGCGTCCGTGGCGCGGCGGGTGAAGATCCCCAGCACGAAGAGCCCGCCGACCCCGCCGGTAAACAGGCCGAGGATGAGGTTGAACTGGTCCCACAGCGACGTGGCGCCATGTTCCGCCATCGACCAGGCGATCCCCGTTCCCGCGAGCCCCACGATCAGCGTGGTGAGCTTCGCGGAACGGAGATAGAATTTGTCGCCCTTCCCGGGTTGCAGGCGCCGGAGGAAATCATTCACGAAAACCGTGGAAACCCCGTTCAGACTGCCGTTGAGGCTGCCCATGGCCGCGGCGAAAATGGCGGTGATCACCAGTCCCGCCACGCCGGTGGGCAATTGCGTCACGATGTACCAGGGGAAAATGGTGTCCTGTGCATCCAGCGCCATGTTGACCTGCCCGGGATGATCGCGGTAAAACAAAAAGAGTAGCGTGCCGATGGCAAAAAATATGATGGTAGACGGAAGGGTAAGCCAGGCGCCGAGCTTGAGGCTGCGAACGGCCGTTTTCTCGTCGGGCGTGGTCAGGTAGCGTTGCACCACGGTCTGATCGCAGCCGTACTGGATGAGATTGAGCGTGAACCCGCCGATGATCACCACCCAGAATGTGGCAGACGAAAAATCGAAACGGAAATCGAACAGCTTCAGTTTGTCGTATTGTGCGAGCGTCCGCGAAACCGCCGCCCCGTCGCTGGTGAGCGACATCGGGATGAGTACCAGCGCCAGCAGCGCGCCCGCCAGCAAAATGATCACCTGAACAACTTCCGTCCAGATCACCGCCTCGATGCCGCCGAGCACGGTGTAAAACAGGCTCACGGCGCCCATGAGGAGAATGCTCAGTTTAACGTCGATACCGGTTACGACAGACAGGGCGATGGCCGGCAGCAGGATCACGATGCCCATCCGCCCGAGCTGCAATAAAATGTACATGCCCGCGGAAACGGAGCGCACGGCGTAGCTGAACCGTTTTTCCAGGTATTCGTAAGACGATGTAACCCCCAGCCTGCGGTAATAGGGTATGAAAAAGCGCACCACGAACGGCATGCAGCAAATGATGGTCATGAGGAGGAAGAAGTACGTCCAGTCGGTGGCATAGGTTTTCGCCGGAATGCCGATGAACGTGATGGCGCTCAGTTTGGCGCCGAAGATGCTGAGGCCCGTTGCCCACCCGGGGATTTTTTCGCCGCCTTTGAAATAGTCGGCGGTGGAATGCTGGTGCCGCGACGTCCACAGCCCGATGATCACCATCCCGATGAAATACAGCGCCAATACGATGTAGTCGGTGGTGGAGAAGAAAGACGGTTTGCTGATGGAGCCCCGCAGCACGTCGATGGTCCGCGTGCCGGGGCGCACCTCGCCGCTGGGGATGTAAATGTCGCCGTTCCATTTCATGGCGGTAGCGGTGACCGGCGCGGAGTAAGGGAGCTGGCCTGCAACGGTCCAGGTGTCGGTAATAGTATTGTATAAAAGAACGTCGGTATTAAAACCGGGATGGTTGTTGAGTATGCGTAATTTTTCTTCCGTCAGTTCCGTTTTGGCTTCGCCGGTTGCCCGGGAGATTTGCGCGTTGAGGGTTTCGATCCGGTGGAAGATGTTGCCCTTGTCGCCGCCGGCCACCAGGATGTAACTGGCGCCCGTAGCCACTGCGGTGGCGGCGGAAAGATGGGTGATGCCTTTTTCGTCTTGGATGGGCGCGATGGCCGACCAGCGGTCGCCTCCAGGGTCGTACCGCCAGGCGGCGGAGCTCAGTTCGCTGATACCGGAATCGGTACGCGCGCGGCCGCCGATAAGGAATAGTTGTGTTCTGGAACCGTTGGATTGTGCCACCAGCACGCTGTGGGAAAGCGGTTTGGGAATGGGCGAAAGTTGCTTCCATTCGGGAGCGGGGGAGGAGAGATCGATGGAAAGGAAAGCGTCGGAAACGCGTTCGTTGTTTTCACCGCCGGCCACGAAAACGGTGGAGCCGATGGCGGTGGCCGAAGCGTTGGTCAGCGGGAAAGGCAGGGATGGCAGGTCTTTCACGGCTACATGCCCCTGCCATTGAAGGAGGAACACTTGCGCGAGGGGACCGCCGGCATTTTCGCCGCCTATGCACACTACGCCCCCTGGCACGGTGGCACTGGCGCCATAAGCGACAGACCGGCCGAGCGGGAACGTGGAAACCGTATCGCCGCGGAGTACATAGACTTCGTTGCGGTAGGTTTTGGTACCGCCGGCCCAGGGTTTGGCGTCGGGGAAATTGGCGCCGCCGGCCAGGAGCAGCACATTGTTGTGTACGCCCGTGAAGGCCCCCGCAACACCAGGTTGCGGGGCGCCATCGGGCAGTTCGGGCAGTTTGGCGGCAACATCCCATCGGATATGGTTCGGTTGTTGCGCGCTGCCTTTATTGATCCAGGAAAAAAACAGGCTTGCTGTCAGCATGAATCTGATGTCTCGGATGAATCGCATGTTATTCAGGAATGGGTCTTGGCCGCGGGCCGGGATTTAAATTGATCGAACCCCAACGCGGCAACGTCTTCTTTAAACAGCTCGAACTGTGCGCCGCTCATGTTGGAGACCGGAAGACGGAATTCCCCGCAATCCAGCCCGATCAGTTTCATATATGCTTTTCCGGTAGCGATGCCGCCGTATTTGCCGAGCAGGCGGATCATATCGATCGACTGCTGTTGCAACTGCGCGGCCTTTTCAAGCTCACCGTTTTCGAAAGCTGCTGTCAACAGGTGATACAGCGGCGCCGCATAGTTGAACGTGCTGCCCACGGCCCCTTTGGCGCCGATGGCGAGCGCCGGCAGCATGTTTTCGTCGCGGCCCCAGAGCATGTCGTACTTACCGGCTTTGAAATTCCGGCACGAAAGGAAGTCCATGAAATCCTCGTGCGTGTATTTCACCCCGGCGAAGTTGGGGATCTTCCCGTCTACGGCCTGGAGCAGATCGTACATCGCGAAGCCCACACCGTTCAGCACGGGAATATGGTAGTAGTAAAACGGCATGCCGGGCACTACGGCGGCCAGTTCTGCGCAGCACCGGGCCAGGGCTTCCACGCTGGCGGGCTTGAAGTAGAACGGCGCGGTGAACGAAACGGCGTAAATACCCGCGTCTCTCGCGTGCAGCGCCAGCTCTTTACAGTCGGCCAGGCAGGTGCCGCCGAGCAGGAGCATTACTTTGAAATCGTCGTCGCCCCGGGAACATTCGGCCCAGGCCGTGGTCACGGTTTTCTTTTCGGCGACGGTCATGGAGACGCCCTCGCCGGTGGAGCCGCAGATGAAAGCGCCTTTAACGCCGTTGGCTTTCAACAGGCGGTAATACTCCGGGATCAGTTTCGTGTTCAGTGCTCCGGCCTCGTTCATGGGCGTGAAGGGAGCGGCAATCAGTCCTTGCAAATGTTTCATGCGCTTCAGAATCGTTGATGATGGATATTGGGTTATTGTGGTTTGGCGGTCATGTATCCGGGTGTCTGGTTCACGAGCGGATCGTTCGTCCAGATGGCGGGCTCCACGGGCCAGAGGACCTTGTATCCCTGGGTGGCTTTATCGAGCACGCCGAAAGGATGCGCGGCGGATTTGAATACCATGGGCTGGCCTGCCACCTGCATGCGGCGCAGATCGTACCAGCGTTTGCCTTCGAACACGAACTCCTTGCTCCGCTCCCGGAAAATCGCCAGTTCATTGGCGTCTTTGCTGCCGTTCACGAAAGGCGTGGGGTCGTTGCCCGGCCCGTAAGCCCTGTCGCGGATGGCTTTGATGTAAACCGTGGGGTCCTGGCCCTGGGCATTGGCGATCTCGGCGAGCATGAGCTGCCGGTCGGCTTCGCGGTATACCGGCCAGTCGTCGGCGAAATAGCGCTTGTTGGCATCGATGGTGCCGAGGAACTTCACCAGGGCGGTGTTGCGGACGGTCACCACGTAGGGCGTGGTGCTGGTGGTCACTTTGTAGTAATCATAGAAGGTGGCATTGCGGCGGGTATCTGCCACATCGTACGACTGGAAAAGCTCGAACGTATACCGGTACCGCTGTATCACCTGAAGGGAGTTCACATCTGCGATCTTCAGCGGATCAACAAGGAAATTGCCCACTCCTTCACTCACGAGCGAATCTTTATAATGCAGCCCGTTGAAGTTGAACGTCGAATACAGGTGAGCCGCTACGTTCATTTCCGATTCGGCCACACGGTAACGGATGGCGAAGATGATTTCCGCATTTCCCTTGTTGTTGTAGGCGAACACGCTGGCGAACGAAGGCAGCAGCTGATAGCCACCGATGGCAGTGAGCGCGGTTTTCGCTTCGTTCAGATCGGCGGTGTTGCCGTATACTTTGGCAGACCAGAGAAAGATTTCGCCTTTCAGCATCCTGGCCGCATCGGGCGTGAACTGCGTTTTATCTGCGGAAGCCGAAGTGCCGAAGAATTGCATCGCCTGGTTGATGTCGCTTTTCACGAGGGCGAGCACCTCCGCTTCGGAAGCTCTTGCCTTGCGCAGCTGCACAACGTCGGTGGTGCCGTTGAGGACTTCCGGTTCGGTACGGATGGGCACGCCGCCGTAAGTGCGCAGTAGCTGGAAATAATACCACGCCCGCATGGCATAGGCCTGTCCGAGGAGGTAATTTTTCTTTTCCGTGGAAAGGAAACCAGACGCGTTGGCTTTTTGGATAAAGAGGTTGATCTGGAGGATCGGTGCGTAAAATCCGGCCCATCCCGAAACGCCCGCAGAATTCTCCTCGATCCGCTGTTCGATGACCTGGAGCTCGTTGAGGGAAGTGTTCTGCACGTCCACGTTGCTCATGCCGCCGCCGCGCATTTCGCCCAAACGGTAAAACATGAACTGGTTATCGCGGAACTGTTTGTGCAGCCCCACCATGAAATTGACGACCTGCGTCTCGTTCTTCCAGAAGTTGCCGTCACCGAAATAGTCTTCGGGCGACAGTTCCAGCGTTTTTTGACAGGAGGCGAACAGTACCGTGACGATCAGCGCCTTCGCGAAATATGTAAGTTTTTTCATTTCGGAAATTTTTTTGGATGGATTAGAAAGTAAGGTTGGCGCCGAATACGAGTTGGGTAGGGATGGTGTAGGCGCTGTTCTGCGAACCGGTGCGCTCGGGCAGTTTCAGCTGGCTGTTGGTGATGTAGCCGAGGTTCTGGCCGGTTACCGTGAGGGTGAGCCCCGTGATCCGCGCGGGCTTCAGCAGGCTGGCAGGCAGGCTGTAGCTGAGGGATACGTCGCGGAAGCAGAGGTAGCTGGAATTTACCCAGAACATGCTGCTGGGCCGGTCGTAGTTCTTGGTGTTCAGTTGGTCGGCCCAGGTGTAGCGGGGATACTTAGCGTCGGGGTTCTCCGGCGTCCAGGTGTCTTTCACCGCCGTGGAGGCGTTAAATTCTCCCTGGAAGCTTCCGAGCGACCACATCTGCATAAAATCCTGCTGGATATGCCCCAACGCGAAGTCGACACGGGCAAACAGGCGGAAGTTCTTCCAGTTCACCGTGGTATTTATACCGCCGGTCCAGCGGGGAACGGAGCGCCCGAGCCTGCGCATATCACGGTAATCGATCGTATCGTTTTTATCGAAATCGTGCCACATCATATCGCCCAGTTTGGTGCTGATGTGGTTGGTGAGCCCTTTTTCGGTGATGAGCTGCTGGCTGGCCACGCGCTTCCCGGCGGCGGCGCCGTATTGCGTTTCGCCTGCCGCGATGTCGATCTTGTTGTAGGATGCGAGGTCTTTGTCGTTACGGATGATCCCGTCGCTCACGAACCCATACACATCGCCCCATTCCATTCCTTCCTGCAATCCGCCCACCCAAACGAGCCCGCCGGTAGCGGGGTCGTACACTTGCTGGCCACCCTGGCGGTTTTTGTCGTTGCCATTGTAGGGGAGCTTCACGATGGTGTTTTTGTTCCAGCTGGCATTGGCGGCCACGGTCCAGCTCAGGTCTTTTTTCTGGATCACTTTTCCGCTCACTTCCATCTCGAACCCGCGGTTGCGCATGCTGCCGTTATTGGTGCGGATGGATGAGATACCGGAGGATGTGGGCAGCAGGATGTTGGCGATTTTGTCGGTGGTTAGCCTGTTGTAATATGCGAAAGACGCTGTGATGCGGTTGTTGAGGAACCCGAGCTCCGTTCCCACTTCCACTGTTTTCGATTTTTCCCATTTCAGCTTCGGATTGGCGATACCGGTCTGCAGGTAGCCGGTAACGCCGTTGTAGGGCGTTTGTGTGCCGTACGAGCCCTGGAGCTCATAAATCCCGATGGCGTTGGCCGTGCCGATGCCGATGTTGCCGTTCATGCCCCAGCTGGCGCGGAGTTTTAGGAAAGAGAGCCAATCTTTCACGCTGCTCATGAAATCTTCTTCATGTGCGAGCCAGCCCACGGAAAACGCGGGGAAGGTACCGTACTGGTTGTCGCCGATGAGGCGGGAATACCCGTCGCGGCGCACGGTGAACGTGGCGAGGTATTTCCCGTCATAGTCGTACATCAGGTTGCCGATGCCCGACATGATCCTTTCGCGGTTGTGCCAGGAATCGGTGCCGCGGGTTTGGGTCAGGTTGTTGTTGAGGGTGAGGCCCAGGTCCATGAAATCGTCTGTGGGCGCAAGTCTTCCGCTGGCGGACACGCCTTTGTTATACGCATCGTAATATTCGAAACCGGCCATGGCGTCGAGGTTATGCTTGCCGAGCGATCCTTTGTAGTTGAGCGTGGCGTTGTACGTCTGGCGGATGGTGCGGTCGAAGCCGGCGGAGCTGGAGCGGTCGCGGTTCCAGCCGGTGTTTGGATTGGTGAGGCTCAGGAGGCCGGTGCGGAAATCCTTGTTGAAGGATTCGTCGAAGCCTTCGTCGTACATGAGGATGGCGCGCACGCGGCCGTAGAGTTGTTTGGTGAAATCGATTTTCAGTGCCTGGCTGAGGGTGAATTTATCGGTTTGGAACTTGCGGATGTATTTGTCGGCATTGACGATGGGGTTGCCGTCGCTGGCGTCCCTGCCGAGGATAAGTTCGCCTTTGGCGTTGGTGCCGCGCATGGTGGGCGGGGCGGAGAGCATGCGGCCCCAGTAGTTGGATTCGCCATTGTTCAGGCTCTGATCGCGCCAGTTAGCCATGGTGTACTGGAGGCCCGTTTCGGAGGTCAGCCAGTCGCGGATTTTGTAATCGCCGTTGCCCGTAAAGGAAATGCGTTTGTAGAAAACGTTGATGGGCAGGCCTTCTTCGTCGTAGTAGCCGATGTTGGCGTAGTATTTCCCGCGGTCGTTGCCTCCGCTCATGCCCACGTTGTAATCCTGTGTTTTGGCGGGCGATTGGAAGGCGTAGTCGCCGTAATTGAAGTTCTTGTACAGCAGTTGGGCGTTGGTGCCGTTGGGATCGTATTCGCCGGCGGCGTTCGTTTTCACGGCGTCGGTCATCACTTTCCAGCCGTCGTTGGCATTGAGCAGTTCGCGGTTGGCGTCTGTGAGGCGCATGGTGGACCATATGGCGCGGGAGTCGTAATTACCGTCGAGGATGTTTCCCTGGGCGTCTTTATAGAGGTTCCCGGTGCCGCGGGGGCCAACGCCCGCGAGGGCAGTGGGGGCCAGGGTGCCGTTTTTGATGGCTTCCACCACACCGAGGCGCGTCCAGCGGATATAATCTTCCGCATTCAGGAATTCGTAAGGCGAATTGAGGTAGCTGTAACCGTGTTTGGCGTTGAGGCTGATGGAGGAGGTGCCGGCCTTGCCACGTTTGGAGGTGATGAGCACCACGCCATTGGAGGCGCGGGCGCCGTAAATAGCGGTGGCGGATGCGTCTTTGAGGACTTCTACGGAAGCGATGTCGTCCGGGTTGATGTCGCTCATGGAGCCGCGGACCTGACCGTCGATAATAATCAAAGGACTGCCTGACCCGTCGAAGTTGGTGCCGCCGCGGAGCACGATGCTGGGCAGGGCGCCGGGCCTTCCGGAGCCGGTGGCCACGCGAACGCCGGGGATGGTGCCGGCGAGGGCCTGGGCGGGGTTGGAGCGGAGGCCGGTCTCGAGGATTTTGTTGTCGAGTTTGGCGATGCTGGAAGTGAGTTTTGACCTTTTGGCGCTGCCGTAGCCGGTTACGACTACTTCATCCATTTTGGAGGCGGCGGAGGCGAGGACGATGTTGATGCGGCGGTTCTGGCCGACGGGGATTTCCTGCGGGGAGAATCCGATGTAGGAAACGGAGAGTACGTCTCCGGGTTGCGCATCGATTGAGAATTCGCCTTTCGTGTCGGATTGAACGGCTTTCTTTTTGGCTTTGATGACGATGGTGACCCCGATGAGCGGGGTGTTATCGTCTCCGGAGGTGACTTTCCCGGTGAGGGGCCCGGATTGCGACCGGGCGGAGATGGAAAGGAGGAGGCTGGTCAGGAAGACGAGGCCCCGTAAGCACGCGAATTTCATAATGGAGAGGAATTTTGGTTGTATTATGTATAACATAACAAAAGTAAACAAATCCAGGAAGAAGCCAATTTTAAATCGGGATTTTGGGTTGCGTTAACAAAAAATCAAGAAGTTTACATGATAAGGTGTTGATATACAGCTAGATTATTTAAAATTTTGGAATCGATTGTTTAGCGAAGATTTACAATGACAATTCCTATATTTGCCTTATAAGTAATACATATTATGAACCTGGTCGATCTAAAAGACAGTTTAAAGACGGTGGATACCAGTTCGCTGGTAGACAAGGTGGAGGCTAACCTGGTGGCGTTGTTGCAGGACCGGAAGCTGAAAGTGGGGGATTCGATCCCCAAGGAGCTGGAACTGGCGGAGGCGCTGGGCGTGAGCCGTACGGTGGTGCGCGAGGCCTTGCTGCGCCTGCGCATGATGGGGCTGATCGAGTCTAAAAAGAAGAAGGGCGCGGTGATCACGAGCCCCGATATCCTGGACATCATGGGCAAAAGCATGAATCCCTACATCCTGAGCGAAGAAACGCTCAAGGATATTTTCGAGATACGTTTGGTGCTGGAGATCGGAATGGCGGATTTGCTGTTTCAGAACCTTCGTCCACAGGATATCGAAGACCTCAACAACATCGTCAACAACGAGCCCGCGAACGTGGGGGAGAACCATATATTCAACATCAGCCACGAGATCGCGTTCCACGGAAAATTGTACGAGATCACGGGGAATGCCACGCTGAAGAAGTTCCAGAAAATGCTGTTGCCGGTGTTCGACTACGTGCATCACAGCGGCTTGCTCGGTAAGCAGTCTACCGTCCGGAATTTCGTCAGCCACAAGGGGTTGGTGGATATTCTGCAAAACGGTTCCCCGGAGCTTTTCCGAAACGCGATGCGCAATCACCTGGAGAATCATTTCGCCCGGCTTTTCGATTGAGCATAATTTTCCGGAAAAAAAATTGGTCAATTAAAAATTAAATCTTTTCTTTGCTGCCCCGAAAGGGGAAATGGATCGGTAGTTCAGTCGGTTAGAATGCCGCCCTGTCACGGCGGAGGTCGCGGGTTCGAGTCCCGTCCGGTCCGCAGAAGGGGACAAATCATCTAAAAAATGATTGTCCCCTTTTTCGTTTTTAGTCAAATCCCGCTGTAGTTGGGCGATTCGGACGAATAGGGGATTGATGTTTTCGGTTCGATAACCACCTTTTTTACGGTCATAGAAAATTCCGGTCGGGAAGATGAGTTTTTGTAGTTTTTCTTGTTCGTTGATTTCGCTGGAAGTCCACGTGGTAGGTAATCTGGAGCAAAATTCAACGACTGATTTTACCTTCTCTTCCAGGTTCGATATTGTTACCTGGCATTTTCCCAGTTCGAGGTTGATTTCATCCCTTTCTTTTGCGTATCGGAAGGCGAGTTTCTGAAATGATTCTTTGGTCATTTCATTCAGGGCGTAATATTTCTCTTCAATAGCGTCGATCTTCTTATCCACTTCTTTCAGGCGTTCGTTGTAGATTTTCTCTTGTTCCCTGTTCCCGGCGGTTGATTCGTAGTACGCCTCGATTAGCGCCTGTTCGACATATGGGATGCAGTTTTCATCTACGGAAAGTTCTTCCAATAGTTTCACGAAGTCATCGTGCATCAGTTTGGCGCTACGGTTACAACGGCAGCCGATGCGGTTGCATTTGTAGTACCATAGGTTTTTAGCCTTTACAATGTACCCGGTGAAGGGGATTCCACATTCCCCGCAGCGGATGAAGTTCTTCAAAGGCAAGGCTGCTTCTTCTTTTTTGTGGGGCACTCCGTAGCCTTGAGCCTTTTCATTGATCCCGTTGATTTTTAAGAACAGCTCCTGGGAAATCAGCTTTTCGTGTTTTCCTTCCACCACCTTTCCGTCCAGCAGGCTGTGATTGATGATACCGCAGTAGAAAGGGTTTTGCAGGATTTTCGTGAGTTGCTGTTTGTACATCTTTACGCCCATCGCCCGCAGTCGGGTGACGATCTCCTCGTTCTTCATTCCTTCGGCTTTCCACACGAAAGCCTTGCGGATCTTCCTGCCGATATCATTCACACGGATTTTCCTCTCTCCACCCGACCGCACTATCTCGTAGCCCTGGGGCGGCAGTGTTACCCAAATGCCAGCTTCGAATTTCTGCCGCATGTTGATAATAGTGCGCTGCCGTCGTACTACGTTATCGTGCTTACTGAAGATCAGGTGGATGTCCTGCTGGAAGGAACCATTGGGGTTGGAGGTATCGATTGGCTGGGTGACTGAAATAACATGAATCCCATATTGCTCCAAAAGATCGTCCTTCAGCTTGATCGCCGCGCCGCCCGTCCGGGAGAACCGATCGAAAGAGTAGACAAATAGGTATTTGATCCGCCCTTTATTGACCGCGATATAATCCAGCATCCGCTGGAACTCCTTTCGGCCGTCGGTCTTGGCGCTTTCGTAGGTGCCGCCGAAGTATTCTACGATGGGGATTTTCAGATTGGCGGCCTCCCGGTCTATCAGCGCCTTTTGCGTGGATAGGCTCATGTTGTGTTCGTATTGCTCTTTGGAAGAAACCCGCGTGTAAGCGATGCTATTGTTCACTAGGACGGCGGGGGCGCTGCTTCTGGAGGGCTTTGCAAACTTTGAGAAGGAGTTTAGAGATGACATGTTCTTTCAGTTTTAAGTAAAACCTATTATGCGGCGGTTTTGACGGATTCCTTAGGGAGATTTACCACCGTATTCTTTTCGGGTAAAGCCAATAGGATTTTGGCTAAGAGTTTTATACTATCAATTAGTCCCTCCTTCTGATCATCTGTCAAATGACCGAAGGAGGGATTTTGGCGGAGGGATTCAGTCCAGTTGGAATGTGGAATTTTTGGGCTCATGGCATTTTTTCAAGCAATATGCCACTTCTCAAATAGTCAGTTCCGGGATTTACCGGGATTTTCCGGCTTTTTTTCGTTTTTCCTCGATATTTCACGAAACAACCAACCACCGCTGACAGGGTTTTCAAATGATTTTTAAACATCGGCAAACATTTCCAATCATTTTCAACTGGTGCGCAAATCGTGCGCAAATGGAAAACCGAATCAATTTGCCCTCTTGGTTGCGTCTTTCGGGGGAGAAATGGCATATGTCACCGAGTTCCATAAAGGCGAAGCCAGGGTAACAGATTCGTAGCTGATGGGGATTCCGGGAAAGACAAAGGGACTAGTAGCTTCAAAATGGAGGGTAAGGAATGCACCTTTGATGGAGGGGTTGACTTCCAGGAGCAGTTTGAACATTTCGGTCATCACCAGCTCCAATTCCTCGCGATTTTTAATGATTAAGTTTGTCATAACCAAGGATTAGGGTGTTGATGGCTGTGTTTTCGTCTTTTCGTTCTTTGATGATTTGTTCTGTAAATACCTGCATTTCATGCATTAAGGAGAACGCGATTTTAAAAATGACATCCTCTTCCGGTTTTCGAATTAACCTTGAATAGGCGAGGCTACGTGTAAAGGTCTGGTCGCTCCAGCCGAGTTCCTTACAGACTTCCTCCTTGAATCTGCGGGCAAGCTGGGTGTGGGCATAGAAGAAAAAATAGTGCTTGGAAAGGCAATAGCCTAGTTGGTCGGTCAACTTGACTTTCATAAATAATGGAAATGACGGGTGAGAAAATGGGGTGCCTGGGAACTAACGAACAAAAAATGGCGTGGGTTAGTTCCTACCAAGCTGAAGGGCTACGACACCCCGTACGAGATAAGAACGCCCACACCAGTATGATGCAGGCGATTTACCTAATCTCTCGTACGTTTGAAAGGTCGTAGTTTTCAGCTAGAGAGTAAAGCAAATTCGCTTTTTATATTATTGAATTGCAAATGTAATTAACTAGGAAGTATTCATTGACTTAAAGTTTCATCGAAAATAAGTGAAATTATTCACATAACCACAATATTGTGGTTGTTAATTTCTGGCTATTAAGTTTGCTTTACCTCCAAAAACAAATGGAAAGTAAGCAACATACATCAGTCATTGACTTATATGTAATAAATAAAGTGAGAGAACTCAGAGAAAAGGCTGGAATGCGGCAAACTGATTTATCCCAACATCTTGGTTTAGCTGATAGCTTCGTGTCTAATGTAGAGAGTGAAAAACAAAGGCACAAATATAACATACGGCATTTGAATGAATTGGCGAAGGTGTTCAAATGTTCTCCGAGGGATTTTCTTCCTGAATGGCCTATTTAACTTTATTGTAGCTTGAATTAAGTTGGTTGTTATCCTGCAAGTTGCTAGACGTTATAACATGGAGTTAGATGAGTACTAGTAAAAAATGCATATCCTTCGAATGAAATTTAAAATATCAAAAACGGCTACCGGAAATGTTGTACGATTTTCAATTAAAAAATTGTCTGCATGATAAAACTAAATAAAATATCTTTTTTTTTAATAAAGTAATATAATGTTTTCTTTCTAAACACCCTGAAAAAAATATTACATGTGAACTAAATAAGGTAAGTAATTGTTTGTAATGCAAATAAAAAATTGTTACTTGTTCATAATTCGACCAAAAGGCTAAAAGAAAGCATAGTTTGTATGCTAACACCCAAACAACTTCAGTAGATCAGTAATTGCAAAATGAGAAAATCACTTTCCGACCTTATTGATAAGACTGTACTTTTAGAGTACCATTTACCAAACGCAGCCAAAAATTTTCAGAAAACAGCACATTCTTCTGAGAATGATCACTGCTATAGAGTCGTCAATACAAATGACTTTGCAGAAATTATCTACAATGCGATTATTGAGTATTCGTTCAATGAATTCGAGATCGGAAAGGTAGACTTGGACAAGCTGCACCTCAGAGCGCTATTAACGCGCATCAGATACAATGAAAGAAGTACAGACGCCGCAAAGCTTAAATATGGCTTTTATGGCGAAGTAGCGCTGCACGCTATATTATACAGTCGATATAGCAGCAAGCCTTTAATCGCCCGTGGAATATTTTACAACCCATTAGAAAAGTCGGAGACCAAGGGTTATGATTCCTATCATCTGGTGCAAAACGGCTGGCAGACGGAACTATGGTTCGGAGAAGTGAAATTTCACCAAAGTTATTCACAGGCGCTCAAAGATATTATGGCAAATATTACCAAGGCGTTGAGTGATGATTATCTAAATACTAACATACTTGCCTTTTCTAATCATCGTCAGTCATTCAACATTCAAGGCAGCCCGATAGATAAAATTTTGGCCGTATGGGAAAGTGATCCTAATATCAAAATCTCCGATGAAATTAAGAAATATCGAATGAGATTGATTTATCCAATATTGTTATTGTATGACGCAAACGCCAAAAATGAATATGATAATAGTATCAAATCTGTTATTGACCATATTCAAAAGAACTATCCGGCAGGAACTTTTTCACTGACCGTTCCATATAGTATATTTTTTATTTTAATTCCCGTACATACCGTAAAAACGATCAAAACCCAAGTAATGAAATGGATAAGTTCAAAGAAGCAACCACTGTCGTAGCTAGCCTTGGAAAATGGCGCAGGCAACAAATAGAAGACCATCAAATGATAAAAATAGTTTGCGGTTTCTTTGATGCAGTTAAAGACCAAAATCTTAACGAGGCCGACAGGAAGTTTATGAAGTATATATCAAATTTGGTTGGAATTCCACATTACTATGATCAGTTGGAAAAATACAATCAGGAGGTTGATATTTCGAGTTTTGATCTGAATACCATTGGTGCAATATTTCACGAATCTTCGCTACATACTGATGACCATAGGAAGGTACACCGATACCAAAAATATATTCTTGATCAGTTTAAACCAGGAACGCTGAACCGTTACTTTGTTTCGGCAAGCACATCCTTTGGTAAAACTCATCTGGTATATGAGATTTTGCGCAAGATGAAATATCAAAATATCATATTGATATTTCCAACAGTGGCGCTACTGTCTGAAAATTTGGAAAGGATGTCTTCAGATGCACTTTATGCAGATGTCAATGAACAATATTCACTGCATACATTAAGTGAGGTATCGATTTTTTCCAACCAGAATATATTTATTTATACTCCTGAGCGCTTCCTATCTTTTATAGAAAAAAATCCTGACTATAGTTTTGACTTTGCATTTGTTGATGAAGCATATAAAATTGATAATGACTATCTAATTGACGAACAGCTTAAAGAAAATGAACGAGACGTAGCTTATAGGCTTGCTGTCTTTTACCTGTTGAATAGTAAAAGTGACAACCTTCTCGCAGGCCCTTATATCGATTTTCAATTAGAATCGGATCCCAAGTATAATCCATCTTTCAATAATTTTTTGCGAAAAAACAAAGTTGAGCTTATAGATCTTAACAAATACGAGATTGTAAATAAGACATATAAGCTAATTAACTCAGCAAAAAAACAGGAGATAGACGAGCATTTTTCATTAGAATTTTTAGAAACAAGTAAGGAACACCGAATCATTAAAATCGCAGAAAAGATAGTTGAGTTAAACGAGAATGTAATAATGTATTGTTCGGCACGTGCGAAAGTAGAGTCATATGCAAAAAAATTGATAAGTTCAACTCTTTTCCAAAAGCACGATTTTCAAATATACAGCGAATTCATTCGGCATATTGAAACTGTTTTTAGCCCCGACTGGATTGTAGTTAAAGCCTTGAAAAATGGCATCGGAATCCATCATGGTCTTGTGCCTAAATACATTCAAAAGGAGACAATTTCTCTTTTTAATAGGGGCCAATTGAAGATACTTGTTTCTACTACAACCATTACAGAAGGCGTAAATACTTCTGCCAGAAACTTAGTTGTATTGCACAGTAAGAAGGGAAGAAAGCAACTGAGGAAATTTGATGCAAAGAATATTGCTGGCCGGGCAGGACGCTTTATGCACCATTATAGTGGGCGTGTGTTGGTATTGGATAAGTTGTTTATGGATATTATTGTGGATGAAAGCCAAGGTATAAAGCATAAAAACTACGATTCATCATCACCCAAGGATGAAATTGATCTATTTTACACTGATGATGAATACTTAAATGAAGAAGACCGCAGACGTAGCGTAAATGTTGCAATTATGCAAACAGAAAGAGGACTGCCAGATTTTCTATTCGCTTTGTATAAAGTGGTAAGCCGCGTTGATAAGATGATAGTTTATGATGAAATTTCGAAACTGACTCCTTCTGAGTTTAAATCAATTAGACTGTTAATTCAACGGATTAATGGTGTTATGAATATAGACAATGATGGCTTCGAGGCAGTATTAAAAGTTATTTACCCTGTAATTAAGAATGAGAATCTGAAAGCTTTGATTGATAGGAAGGATAAAAACGGAAAATATTCTATTCTCACTCATTTAATTCATTTTTACCTAGCTGGTGGTTTTACAAGAGCGTTTCACTATCGGATGGAACAGGGCATATCAGTTGATGAGGCAATAAGAACGACTGCAGATTTTGTATATAATCTGTTGAAATACCAAGTAGTGAAATATCTAGGCGTATTTAACATTATGTATAAATATTTTATAAGCTTAGACCAACTCGAAGATTTTGAAGAAGTTACAGGTATCGATAGGCTTTTAACTAAATTGGAGTATAACGCGCTAACTGATGAAGGCCGGATAGCGAGTGATTACGGTGTGCCTTCAAAGGTCGTCGATTACTACGAAAATGGTAGAAGTGCAACAATCAGAAGAAAATTTGATAATTATGAGCGTGCCATTTTTGGCCGGATTGATGCAATCATAAATAAGGGCAAGCAATCTAATTAAGTAATAAAATGTCCATTGGTACAACCAGACCTTTGAGAAATGAATGATTTACCGACAATGGTTCGCAGGAAAATTTCGTTAGTTTATGGGTTGAATAGCTTTAATAGCCTATTCCATATGTATCTACAATCGACTTTCACTTTGGATAATTAGATCATGAGTAGATTGTGTACAGGTCGTGACAGTAAATAGACATGTGAGCAATAAAGATTTAATAATAACTTCCGACAGCACTCTCCTTGCCAGTCCTAATTACGGGTTGCTAGGTATTTTAACATTAACTTACTCGTATAGTTTCAAGGTTTTTCTCGAATTGGCAAATAAATCATCAAGTTTTATAATTTCAAAATCGCTTGTTTGAGTACCGTTCATTCCACTTTTTACAATGTATATTGACGGCGATTCGTTTGATTTATGGCTAAAAAGACGAATGTTCTCGAAATCAAATGGGTATATTCCAGGGAAATCCAGAATTGCAGCCGAGGTTTCCATTCCTTTTGTTTCTTGAATCAAAATGATTTTGAAGTTAGTACAATTAGATCCATTACAATAGAAATTTAGCCCTCGGACGAGCAATACTTTTCTGTCGGATAATTGATAATATTGTGCACAGGGACCAAATGAAGGTTCATACCATACGATGACTGGAGCAGATTGTTCCTCAGAATTAAAATATGGCAGAAGTGTAATATTAGCAACTTTTGAATTAAAGTGGATATAGGCACTATCAAACTTAAACTGATCAGTAGGCGTGTAATCGGCAGTATCAAAATTGTTGGTCGTATCCGTCATTTTGATAGAATACCCGAATGTATTGCCGCGAATAGTACTAACGCAATTCGTTGTGATTTGATTTGTTGCTTTTTTGAATTCGTTTGTACAGTTAAAAGTTGAAATAAATTCGACGCCATATAATTTAGCATCTTTGTATAGCGAGTCAAGTACCGGGTTCCTTTCTATCGGTATTTCCTTTGTATGTTTTTGGGAACTTATACCGCATGCCGTACAAAAAACAATGATTGACAGAATAATTGTTTTCACTATTACAATTTTTTTACCGTAAAGAATTTGTGAGTTTTACCATTGCCTCTCCAACTATTCGCACCGTTAACCAAATCAGATGGGGCTGCAAGAAGAGTTGCTGTTGCACTTGTAGCCTCTTTCATTAAGGTGTTCGTACTGCGTGAGAATTTGGAAGTGCTATAATATTCACGATATTTCTCTGCAGATACATCCTGATTTGTGAAGTCATTTTTTCCATATTTGGTTTTATTTCCTGGTTTTCGGTCTGTTTCTTCCATTTTCTTAGCGTGCGTATCGTTGTTAAACATAATGCGATCCAGCATGTAAGTCCAGTCCTTATCTTCGTACCTAACGTTACTTTTTCGATTTAGCATTGCGCTAGCAACTTTATTCTTTTCATCCTGCTCCATCCCAGAAGCTTCGTTAAACACGTTAGCAGCGAACTGAACAAATTGCTCGTGGTTAATACCTTCGGCTGTTGTAATGTCAGTTATTTTACTTTTAGCGATTAGACGGGTAGTGAGGCCTTTTTTTGTAGTAGAGCTAATAACCCCATCATTTTCGACAACGTACACTTTGTTATCATTCTTTCCATCATTTCCGAGATAAGTGCCGTCTTTTTTGTAATAATCGCCATAAACACCATTTCCATCTGGGTCGATGAATTTCAATGGATTATTGAGCGTGTAATTATACGGTGACCAAGATTTGTATTCTTCGCTTAATGCATCTATTACATGCCACCTGCCTAACTGTTGATCATACATCCTTGCTCCATAATCGTACCATTCCAATCCTGTACCAGTGGTGAATTCTTTAGTTTGAAGTTCTTTACCATTGTACTTCATGCGATTTTCGGCGCCTATTGCCTGCTTGTCACTCAAACCATTCATTACAAGTCCAAACGGATAATAATGCGTCTCCTCCAGCACTGGCGTCCCCGCCAATACCACTGTTACATTGTCAAAGAACACGTCCTGCTGTGTTTCGTTACTGGTATAAACATACAGGAAGCCTGATTGCTCCATTACCACATTATCTGCAGCAAGGGTCTGCAGCTCATCGGGCTGGGCGGCAACTTGTTTTACGCCGCTGGAACCTTCTACTAAGTTAAATTGTTCGTCGAATAGGACAAAATTCAAGTATGCTTTGGGTCTCTCCGGATTGCTCTGATCTTTGGATTCCCTGTTCACCAGGCGTTGCCAGCCATCATTTATGAAATTGTTGCCGAACGGTGTGCCATTGGCGTTTTCATCCGCGCCGTGCAGCTCCCTGGCGCCGCTTCCCGGATTGCCGAATGCCCGGATCAATGCGGCGGCCATATCGGTGGCAGGCGCGCCGGGATTTTGCTGTTTTTGGAAGGCCTGCGTTTTATAGAAGGCCCTGGCGCCAAGGCGCACCGTATCCCCGGTTTTTACCTTTAACACAAGGCTGGGGCCTATGCGCCGGTCGGGGTCGTTGCCGTTGAGCTTGGCTACGGAAGTGTTTTGATTCGTTTGAGGGTCGTCCGGGTATCCTACGGGCTTTTCCGTCCGTGATGCATCGATGTTGCTGAAAAGCGCATTTTCCGCCGCGGCTTGTTCCGGCTCCATGCTGGCCATGTAGAGTTGCTGGGGCGGGTTGGTTTCGGCAAGTACGATCCGGACATTGCCGAGATGATCTTTCATGAAGTAATCGAACGTGAAACTGCCTCCAGCGATTGGGCGGATACGACCTTCTTCATGGGTAATCATTTGCAGTACGTTGTTTTCATAAATCGTAGGGCCAAGGTAGTCGGTACGCGTGGTTTTATTCGGGGTCACAGTCTGATCCAGCACCGTTTTTGTCAATTTGCGCCCGGTTGCATCGTAAACATAACTGATGGTGCCTTTCCCCGTCAGGGTGATGCTTTTGGGCAAATTCAGCAGGTTATACTGAATGGATGTTATTTTCTTGTTCTCGTCTTTGGTGAGATTTCCGTTTCTATCGTACGCATAGTCGAAAGTCGATACCGCATTTTGGTCGGAAAAATCCCCCAACGTCGTTGCAGGATCATTTGCTCCATCTACAACCTTATAAAGTTTGTTGGAAGCGAAAAGGCCCGTGGAGTCGTAATAGGTATAGGCAAGGCTGTCGATTTTGGCATTGGTGGAAGCACCTTTTGCGCCCCATTGCTGCATGCGGAGAATATTCCCGTTGGCATCGTAGGCAGACGTGTAGTTGATGCCGTCTCCCATCCAGGAGTCATAGTTTACGGCGGTTTCTCCCCAGGTGGTGGCGCCAGTGGATTGGGTGAAGTTGGCTTTCAGCAACCTGTTGGCGGCGTCGTACACATAGCCGTAAGCATTGGGCGTCGTTGTTTTGGTGCCTTTCCAGGTAACACCGGCAATGTTCCCGTTGTATTCCTTGTTGGTGAACCCTGCATCGTAATGCAGCTCCTGCCCGAAATACCGGGTTTCCGTTCCCTTCACATAGTTGCGGTTAATACCTTTCAGCCAGCCCCGGATGTTATAGGTGTACGTCATGCTTTCTATCACGGTGCCGGCAGCATTCTTGAATTCTTTTTTCTGTAATTGCCCTAACTGATCATAAGTGTTGGTGGCAATGTCGCGGGCATATGCGGTATTGTCGTTGAGCTTCTTGGTGACTTTCAGCACGCGACCCGCATGATCATAGCTGAAATTCGTCAGTAATCGCGTAACACCTGCCGCGCCGGCGGCCGGGTTGTTGTAATATTCATAGGTGCTGAGCAACTTTCCTGCAAAATCATACAGGTTGGTGGTTACATCTACGCCCGCATTGATATTGTCGCTTAATATCTGGATTGGACGGTTTTTAGCATCGTAATATGTGGTGGTAGTAAGGTATTGAGCTGTTTCCAGTACCCTGATTTTCGTTCCGGTGACCAGGCCACGGGTTTGTGTACTCGCGGCAATGGTTTCTGGCCATGGGTTACTGCCGGCCTGTGGACTGGTATAATAAGCAGATTGGGCTGCCTTGGCACCGGCGTAAGTATAGTTGTCGTAGTACGTATACGTCAACGGGTCGAGGCTGGCGGGAAGGATGGTATTGGCTCCGGGTGACGTACTTTGGTCGCCGATCAGTTCGCTGTGCGTTCGGGTGCTGGTATAGATACCGGTCATTGTCGGCCGGTTGAGGTTGTCGTATAACGTGGCCAGCCATTTGCCGCCAACGGCACGCAGATTGCCGTCCCTGGTGAGTACGAGCCGGTCCCGCTGATCATAGACCATTTCAACGGAATCCGCGCCCGGTACTTTTTTAATTACCATTCGGTTACGGACATCGTATTCATACCGGAAACAAAGCGATTTGCTGGCGGCAGCGCTAAGTACCCAGCCGGCCGCGGGGAGGCCTTCTACCACTTTTGGGGGCAACACGAAACGGAGGTTGCCCATCAGGTCATATATGTAATAAGTGCAAAGCCACCCGGTATGGTTGGCCCCGGGAGTTGCCGCAATTTGTACTTTTTTAAGAATGGTATGACCTTCCTTATCCACATATGCCACCAGTTGCCTGCCGGCTTCGTCCGTCGTAACATTTTTGAGCAGCTCGCCGGCGGCATAGGCGCCATTGGAGGCAACCACTGAGTAGGGGACGTTGCCGGTCATTAAGGTACCCACCTGCCATTTGCGCACTTCATCCGTAGTTGCGTTTACGAGGTACTGCTGGGAAGTGCCTCTAGCCGATCCCGTCCAGTTATTGCCGGCCGGCATGGATTTCAGTACCCGGTTGAGCGGGGAGGATTCGAATTGCGTTTCGGCGTAATAGATTTCTTCTTTGGTATTGTTGGCTGTAGTAAGCTGGCCATCATAGAACGCTTTTTGTTCGGCAAAAGGGGCAAGCTTTAATATACCATCCCCGCTTGTGCTGACGTAAGGCAGGTAATTAAAAGGAGTGCGGCCATAGGCGTCGTATTCAACGGGTGTTACGAGATCTTTTTTCGTTACAGGGGAAGCGCCTTTTACGACGGTTTGTAACGGACGTCCCAATCCATCGAAATATGCGGTGGACATGGGAGCGTTTCCCGCGTCAGTTGCGGCCGTTATGGCGGCAGGGTCTGTTAGCGGTTGATTGGGCGACCAGGTCCGAACATAGTTCACCTTTGTTCCGGCAGGCATGGCGGTAGGTATGGCTCGTGCTGTTTTGGTGGCGGGAACACTATTATCCGGTTGTTGGGCAAAGGAAGCGCCGGTATAAGCGAGGGCGGCAAAAATGGATGCGAGTACGAGAATTCGTTTCATCAAAATGCGGTTAGGGTATTAATTTTGAACGGGATTACAGTCAGCAGGAAAGGGGCAAAAACTTGAGGCGGTTCACTGCAAACGGGGTAATCGATTAAACAACGATTCTAATTTCCATATTAAAATAAGTAATTTCTTATTACTGGCAAACAACCATTTGCGTTAATTTGAAATTAACATTAATTTAACAAATCGGGTGTTTAGAACTTACACCCATATCTTTACTTTCACGTAAACCCCCTACCTTATGAATAGAAGTAATTTTCTTCATATGTTGTTACCCACTCCTGTTTGTAACCAGTGCTACAGTTGCATTTCCGAGAGATTTGGTTACAATAGTTCACGAGTTACAATTAATGATATCGCCCTATCCAATTGGAATGAGCTTCCTCCAGAAGAGCAATAACCCAGCAGTCTTACCACCGGAACTTCAAACACGATCTACGCAACTTCTTTAATGAATGACGCAAGATTTCAAAGACGAAGTACACCCGACCGCTTTGATAGCACCAGCCCTAAAAATGAACAATGATAATAGTTAACGCCATGTTTAGAAAAGTACTTACTTGTTTGCCAATCATTTGGGCGAATCTTTCGTTAGCCCAGGAAAAGACAATTATTCCTCCAGCGCCTAATGCTGCTAACCTGGTATTTAATACCGAAACGCAGATGGGTTTGTATACAGGAACGCCACAAATATCTGTTCCTATTTGGACAGTGAATGCTGGTGTAATGCAAGTTCCCATTACACTTAGTTATACCTCCGGTGGGGTCAAGGTAGCCGATATGGCATCGTGGTGTGGATTGGGATGGAATCTCAATGCCGGCGGAGTTATAACGCGGTCGGTAGTGGGGATGCCGGATGAAACACCGACATTTGGTTATATAGATTACACCATACCTCCCTCAACTCCCTATAATCCAGCCTTTATTAGCATGGCGGAAGGGACCATTGATTCTCAGCAGGATTTATTTTTCTATAGCCTTCCCGGTGGCTCAGGCAGATTTGTTTTTGATACAGCCGGAATACCCCGGTTAATACCCAAAAGCAACTATAAGATTACAAAGGGGAATATTGCCATTTTTCAGTTTTCAGACGGCAATGCTTCTTGTATTTCGGATTGGCAGATCATTGATGATAAAGGTATCATCTATCGCTTTAAGGATTATGAAAAAACGTTATCAGCTTCCAGGAATAACGAGCTTCCCGGGAGCGGGTTCGCTACTAATGGTCGCAGCATTAATAGTTGGTATTTGACCGAAATGGAATCGCCCACCGGAGAAAAAATCGTGTTTAATTATACATCAGTCGATCTGGCTTATGATCTTGCGCCAACAAAGACAAGTAATTTGCAACTAAATGGCCAATGTAATAGTTATCCGTCTTCTACATCCGTTCCGAGACAGTATGTTAATACAAAAAGATTGTCCTCAATCGACTTTCCGGAAGGGAAGATCAGGTTTATACCAACAACACTGGGACGGGCGGATCTTGTGGGCGACAATGCGCTCGATAAAATTATTGTCGAAGACAAACTGGGCAATATAAAAAGGCAATTTAAGCTGGATTATAAATATCTAGTCGGGAACAGCCTGGTAGATTACACAAGCCTCAACCCTGCCGGGACGAATAATTTTTTCGTTTCTTCAACTATAACTCCCACCGTATCTTTTAGCCGGCGGTTAATGTTGATGAAATGGACAGAACATGATGCCACCGGTGTTGCGTTAAATAATGGCCAGCGATTCGAATATCACACCGATATTGGGTTGCCGCATAGGGCTTCACCGCTAACAGACCATTGGGGGTATGCCAATAAAGCGGACATTCCCTCGGCAGAGATTCCTTATGTATTGATAGACCCTGTTACATCAGGTAGCCCTACCCCGACGGTATATGTAGGAGGTAAAAGCCCAGATGTTCAGTATGCCAAACAAGGAAGCTTGTACAAAATAAACCATGCCGCCGGAGGCAATACGGAGTACGAGTTTGAATCAAATGATGCAGGCCCAAGTCCTTTTATACCGCCTAAAGTTACCAAAATCAATGAAATGTATTCGATCTCCGTTGCTCACTATAAGTATAACGTGGATGGGTGGTATGAAGGATTAAGTTACGAAATACGGCCAGACGGCAATGGTAATATGCTCAGAAACTATTATGTTGAGTTTAATGTATTTAATGGAAGCACGGGTACGGCACAGGTACTGCTAACTGATGTTCCTTACTATCCTGCCGGTGGTTTGAGGTTCTACATCATGAATGTTGCGACCGGCAGTACAATCTGGAGTGAGAATCATGACGGGAATTTCAATGTTAATCTTCAACCAGGGACTTACCGCCTTTACCATTGCCCTTCCTATGCATTACTAAATAGTCCTCAAAATCCTGATCATCAAAAATTACATAGCGCCGTGATATCAGGATTATATACTGTAACGAGCGAGCAAGGTTCACAAGGCCAACCTCCCAAAGTTGGGGGAATAAGGGTAAGGAAAAGTAAACAGTATGATTCAGTTTCGCAAAAAACATTATACAAGGAATATAAGTATGAACAAGATGGGAGCTCGGGTCAATTGCTGGCCGCACCATTATATCAGTTTTCATTTGAAGTGAATGATAATAATGGGGGGCCATGTAGGCATATAGGCATTTCATATAACTCCGTCAATCCATTAAGTACAACACACAACTCATTTGTAGGATACCGGTATGTCGAAGAAAAGATTGTTTCTGCAACCGGGGCGCCGCTTGGGAAAACATCATACTCGTATTTGGGCCCATTGGAATCGCCGGACTTGTTGTATAAAGGTAATGCCAGCGCAGATGGATTTATTTACTACGATGCCCCGAATCCGCCGGCCGATCGCAGAGACTGGTTGCGGGGTTTATTAACGCAGCAAGTAGAATACAAGTATGACTCCGCCACTCAGATATATAGCCAGGTTCGTAAAGTTGATAATACTTACAAAAAGACCCTCGAACCAGTCAGCAATGGTTTGCAAGTGAATATAACCAACCGGAATCTCGTGAATGGCCAGCATTTGGTTTCGTTTACATATTATAGCCATCATTCCGGAACTATTTTCCTTGAGAAAACCGAAGAGACGCTTTATCAAGGAAATGGAGAGCAAAAAACTACCACTACGATAGACAATAGCGGCAAGAGTTTTTTGCCGGTCAGTAAAACTATTGCTCAAAGCGATGGTTCCGTTTCCAAGGAGTATTATACATATCCCAAGGAATATCTGACAGGAAATGCCGCTATCGACAATCTGATAAGCAAGAATATCGTATCGGTGCCAATTGAGACGGTGAAAGTTAAGGAATACCCAACAGGGACCTTTTCAATTACCGGAGGGAGCCTTACAAATTATTACCCTACCGGATGGGGAAAAGTTCAATCCGTTAGTGTTTTGGAAACCAACCTGCCTATTCCGGTTTCAGCATTCAAGTTTTCTAATGCGCCCGCTGGACAAGTGCCTACAGCGCTGAATGCTGCCGTATTTGCCGCAGATACCCGATACAAAACCCGCGTGTTATTTAATAGCTACGACCCCGATGGGAATCCGACAGAACAACAAAAGGTGAACGATGTTAAGGAAGTATACCTATGGGGATATAACGGCGCCTACCCGGTTGCAAAAGTCGTAGGAAGTGATTATGCCACGGTATCAGCTCTGATCAATCAAACAATGTTAGATAATGCACATACTTATACGGATGCGCAGATCAGGACCGAGTTAAACAAGATTCGTACCGCGTTTGCCAGTAACAACCTCGTAAGTGTATCGACCTATACTTACGCGCCATTAATAGGGATGACAAGCCAGACAGATGCCAATAATGTTACCACTTTCTACGAATATGATAGCTTTGGAAGATTGATATTGGTGCGAGACCAAAACAATAAGATTCTCAAGAAATTTGAATATCGCTATGCCGGGCAGTAAGGTGAATTATCCAGCTGTTTTGACTCAGCAGAATTGAGAAGGTATAAAATGGGAATTCCTATGTGTTGGAAATTTGTTGTTAGTTTATTGATGCTACCAGCATCTGTGATTGCGCAGGATAGTCTGTCAGTAAAAGTACAGACCATTCCCGCTAAATATTTTCAACAGGTCACAAAGAAAAGCTTTCAATACGAGCGCCATATAGAGAAGCGTACCCAAAAAGCACTGAACCGGATGATGCGGCAGGAGCGGAAGCTTCAGGCTAAGCTGGTGAAAGTCAATTCCGTAGCTGCTAAAAGCATTTTTGAAAATTCCCTGGACAAGATGATTACCCTTAAAAAGGGAATTTCGGCTAAAACAATGGCGGAGGCAGAAAAACTAGCAGATTCCAATAGCTATCTCGATACTTTAGCGAATACACTCGGTTTTCTGAAAGACGTAAAGGACTTGTCTGGCAATGTAAAACACCTGCACGCAAAAGTAGGGAAGCCGCTTGCACAGGTGAAGGAATTGCAAGGCAAATTGCAACAGGCGGGAGACGTTGTTAAATTCATCCGTTCTCGTCGCGAGCTACTTCAATCACAATTGGGGCAATATGGTAATATGAGCAAAGACTTGCAAAAGATCAACAAGGAGATTATTATTACAATCAACAGCTCCAGGAGTACAAGTATGTTTTTAGCGACAGGAAGAAAGCGGAGGCCAAAGCGATGGAGCTGCTCCAGAAAGTACCTGCCTATAAAGATTTTATTTCCCGAAATTCCCAAATTGCACGACTTTTTAGCCAGCTGAGAGGAAATGGCGGCGTTAATCCGGAACAACTATTAGAGGGACTACAGACCCGCGTTCAGGTAGAGCAATTAATACAACAACAACTTAGTAGCGGCGGGCCAAACGCCTCACAAGCCATCCGTCAGCAGATGGATGCTGCGCGTTCACAGATGAATGAGCTAAGGAATCGCTTTCCGGACCTCGACAATGCCGCAGAAATGCCAGATTTTCAGCCGAATGAAATGAAGACGAAAAGCTTTATGCAACGGTTGGAATTTGGTTGTAATGTTCAATTCCAACGTTCGAACCAGTTTTTCCCGTCCACCGGTATTTCGCAGGACAAATTGGATACAAATTCAGTAAGAATGGGATAATTGGAGTAGGCGCATCATATAAACTTGGTCTTGGAAGTGGATTTTCGAACATCCGCTTTTCACACCAGGGTATGGGGATTCGGTCGTTTGGCGACTACAAGCTCAAAGGCACTTTTTTTTGTGAATGGCGGATTTGAATACAACTATAACGCTGCATTTTCAAATCCGGGACAGTTGGCCAATGCCCAAGCTTGGACGCGAAGTGCTTTACTTGGGATCGCAAAAAAGTACAAGATCAACAACAAGCTTAAAGGGAATATGACATTGCTGTATGATTTTCTTCATAATGCGCAAGTGCCGCGAACTGATCCGGTGAAGTTTCGTGTGGGTTATAACTTTTGATATTTGTTGATATCTAGTGAATGTGCTTTAATTGGTAAAATAATAATTAGAGTGGTATAGTTTCGGTTGCCCCCTCCGGTATCGAAATATGGAATTCTTGATCACCTATTCGATAAGTAATAGATAAATCCTTTAATACACCATAATGAGGGTCACCAGCAATTTCATTACTTGATTTAATAGTGAGTTTATTATTTGAGATTAAGTCCTTAAGTTTAGAGGTTACATCAATTTGCTTATCTGTTTCCGAAGTTCCGTATGTTGCATGGAGAATTTCTAATGGCCCCTCATGAATATTCTCAAATGATATAGATGGTAATGTCCTCTCTCCATCTACAATAAAAAGGACATTTCTTGTGTGCAAGAACGCATTTTCAAGGTAATGGATATGAATACTCTTATCTTTTTGTAACCAGTCCCCCTTGGACACATCGTTTGTAAGAAAAATAGCTGAAGTGTCATTTTCCTTCATGAACTTTAGTATCTCGTGATAGATTATGAAATCGCCATAAGGGTATTCTTTTTTCTCGCCACACCCAGGAAATGTGAATTTCCATTTGCTATTTTCTTTTGCATCATGATAAGTAAGTAACAATTTGTCAAATTCTGATTCCACAAAGGATAATTCTACTTGATTCAAATTAGAAATAGTTTCAAAACTCGAAATAATATTTAACATTTCATCTTGTAGTAGTATTCCTTTGTTCTTTTGATTGAATGATGCTATACTTTCATTCATTTCTGAAGAAATGACTTCGTCATTTAGCGTTTTTGATATAGTGGCTTCTATTTCCCCCAATTTGACCCACAGCGAATTATAATCGTTTGAGAGTATTCTCTTCTTTTCTTCTTTGTACTTTCTTAATTGTTTAATGACATCTGATTTGAACGCTTCATAATCAGCTTTAACTTTTGTTAACGGTTCAAAAAAGTCTTTTTTTATTACCGAAACCCTGTTTTTTAGATATTCCCTTTCTATCTGTTTTGTGATCTTTATTCTCTCCTTAAGGCCTTTTAATGCATTAATCAATTTACCCTTTTCTACTTGCGACATGCCATAATAACCTAAAAGAATACTAGTGTCTAGAAATATTGGGAGATTTCCCCCTAGCTTAAGGGCTTGTTCAAATTCTTTGGAATACTTTTCAAAAGCTAATTTTGATACGGTTGCAGTTAGCTCTTGATTTGAAGAAAAGCCGAATTGTTCGTTCACTTCTATCATATATTGATATTGTATAAGATGTAGTTTAGCGCAATTGCTTAAATTAAGATAGGTTATTTCCCAAAAAGGGCTAATTAACGCGTGACGTAATTTTGTAAAAATTAACTGGATTGGGTATCCATATTGTTTTCAGGTAATAAGTAAGTTCGATAATTGTCCCTCCCAGCCCGCAAATCATCTCAGAGACCCGCGCTAGGCGCGGGTTTTCTTTTTTAGTCGAGTATTTAGTCGACGTATGGTTCGCCCAAATGCGAATTATTGAAATCTATAACATTATAGTACCCTAAGCCCATGACTCCCAATCTCTTTGCAATTGCCACTAAAGAACTTTCACATGACGCTGTGATAACCTGGTTATTACAGTGGGCCAATCCGACCTATAAGAATGAAGATCATGAACTACATCAATGTGGTCTCTCGCTGCTGAAAACATTCATTCCACATCTTTTAACAGAAAAGATTATAGAAGTTACAGCAAGCCGCCAACGAAGCAGAATTGATATATGGACAGAAATTATCCTCGAGGATAATTCAAAGATTTTGCTCATCATCGAAAATAAGGTTTTCGCAAATGAACATAACAATCAGTTGGAGCGCTATAAGGAATTGGCAGAATTATATGCGAAAGAAAACGGTTTTCGACTTGAATGTGTTTATGTGAAAATAGGAAGCCAGGCAGGAAAAATAACCAAAAGTATTCAGCAGAAAGGATTTAGGGTTATAGACAGAAATATGATGCTAGCGGGCTTAAATGTGCTTCCTGCAACAGCCAATCAAATCTTTAATGACTACAGATCTTTCTTGCAACATATTGAGGATCTGCACCAAAGGTATTTAACCCTCCCAATTGGTAAATGGGATGATAATGCATGGGTCGGTTTTTACCTATATGTTGAGTCTCAAATTGAAATCAATATGTGGCACTTCGTAAATAATCCCAGTGGTGGATTCTGGAACATGTGCCTTAATTGGGGATATTGGCATGCATTTCCAATTTATATGCAAATTGAACAAGGAAAACTATGTTATAAAATAGCTGTTCATTCTGAAGAAACAAATGGAGATAATTCCAAAATGGATGTCAATGTTATCCAGAAATATATTCATGAACAATTGATCGATTTTGCAATAGGTAGTGGTTATGCTGAAATTAAGAAACCAGTCAAGCAGAGCTGGACTGGCGGATACCGCACTATCGCAATTGTTGAACAAGATAAATGGCTTGGTGATGCAAATGAAATACTTGAACCGGGGAAAGCTATTTCATCCATCCGCCGACAATTCGCTTTTTATGATCAGTTCATTAAGTTTCTGGCAGATAAACAGTATGATAATGCTGGATTCGAGTTTATTACACTGGTTAAGGATAATTGAGGAGCGATTTGTAACATTGTTGCCTAAGAAGAAATTGCGCTTCCGAATGTCGGTACATTAGATTTAGGCATTGGCACGGCAACTAATCAGGGAAACTTTAAGTGAAAGTTCGATAATCGTCCCTCCCAGCCCGCAGAAGGGGACAAATCATGTAAAAAATGATTGTCCCCTTTTTCGTTTTTAGTCAAATCCCGCTGTAGTTGGGCGATCCGGACGAATAATGGATTGATGTTTTCGGTTCGATAAACCCGGTTTTTTGCGGTCGTAGAAAATTCCGGTCGGGAAGATGGGTTTTTACAGCTTCTCTTCCTTAATTGAGAATGAGGAATGGCTGCAGTGATATCGTTCTATACCATCAATTGGAGAAGGTTATTCAGCGGCCTCCGATAATAAAGCTTTGATCTTCTCAATTGTTTCAGGAAAATCTAATTTAACATCTGCGTCTATAATATTACCTTTTTTGTCGATCAGAAAGGTTCTCGGCAAAGACTTTACGCCATATCTGAGAGAAACAGTTGATAGGAAATCATTGCGGGCATTCGTGTTGATCCAGGGATGACCTTCATCTCGAATTTTTTGTTTCCACTTATCTTTGTTGCCATCAATAGAAACTGCAAAAACTGATAGTCCTTGCTTGTTATATTCCTGGTAAATTGAACGCAGTACTTTTAGTTCCTCTACTGCTGCGGGGCAGCTTGTTGCCCAAAATGTGAGCAATGTTACATTATTCAAATGAGCAGAAAATCGTGTAGGGACATTTGATTCATCAGGTAAGGAGAAGTCCGCACATCGTGAACCATTAACCAGCGGATAATATTCATGCTTAAAAATATCCTGAAGAATATTTCCATAAAATGAGGCTGGCTTAACTTTGGAATACATTGCCGAAGCTTCAGATCCACTTAAAACATTATCCTTCAGCAACTCAAGAAATAAATACGTTGCGAATGTAGATCGTGGGTGCGTTTTTACATATGCTATTTTCTTTTGTTTTATTATGTCACGAAGACTATCTGTTTTCCGCGGAATCGACTCAAAATCAGTAAATTTTGGTTGTATTGAATATATATACTCAAATGGATGTTGTAGGGTGTCTAACCTATGAAGGTCCGTCGAGATACGCTGGTAAAAGTTGTCTTCTTCCAGCTGGGTTGGGGCACCTGAAAACCTTATTCCATGAAGGAATAATTTAGAATCCTTCAAAGGGTCATTTACAACATTTTCTTTTCCTCCATAAATGCTCGTTTTACCATTTTCGAGCCAGATAATTTTTCCTATTTGCGCTTTTTTAAATGTCAATAAGTATTTTTTAGCGACAAGTTTCGGTAGCTCCATTTTGAAGACGTTATCCACAAATTGGGATGAATTTATCAATCGGTCGTTTTCGATATCAAATAGCTGGACAATTTCATTTTTTTCGAATCCCGTTAGTTTGCCTGATATTATAACTTGCGCTTGAACACAGTTACATGCGGAAAGGCAGATGAAAATCAATGTTTTTACAATATTTTTCGGGGTAGTCGTAAATCGCATAATTAAATATAATGAAACCGCCGTAAATGTTTTGCTCAGTTCGTTAATTAGTTAAGGGACGATTACATGAATGTAGAAAGTGGCTCATTTATTCCAGTACCTAATAATATAAAAGAAGGTTGATACAGCGCTTCAAAACCAGCGTCCATAAAGTACCTGCATCGATCTATTTCAAACCAAGTCCGTCCAGATAGGAATAAAACTCCTCGCTTTCCCCGACAAAATACCGCAGTATCGTCCCGTCTCGGCCGATGACGATTTTAGTGGGAGCTGCATAAATATTGAATTGCTTTACCCAGTTAGTTTGCTGATCTTCATTGATGATCTGCGTCCATGGGATTCCGTTTTCAGTTATCACTTTTTGAACGGCACTTTTGTTATCATTATAGGCTATCCCTACGAAAACCACGTCGTTCTTATACTTTTCATAGTATGTTTTCATTTTTCCGATCCCTCGTATACATGGGCCGCACCAACTGCCCCAAAAATCGATTACGGTATATTTATGCAACGCCGGCCCAAAACTGACTGCTTCGCCGTTTATGGAAGTTGCCTTTGCGAAAGGAGCATGCGATCCGACGGCGTTTTTTTCTGCATTTTCCAATATCGCCGGAATACCTTTCAGATAAGCAGATGCCTGTATGGATGCAGGGAAGGCGTTGTATAAAATGCTGGTCTTTTGGATGTCTTTCTCTTTTTTGAAATACGTCCCCAGGATGTAGGCACCTACGAAGTTGTTTGAATTATTCCTGATAAACGCCTCGATCACCTGATCTTCTATGGAATTTACGTATTCGTATAATTTATTGCAAAGCCCTGTGCCCTCGGTTGTCAGTTGCTTTGAATAGGACGTGTCGATGATTTTTCTGGCGATGCTCACGAGTGGATTGAACCGGCTCCTGAAATCATTGTAAATTATATTACTGGTCGGATCAGACAATTGAACTTCGCTGGTACCCAGGCGCTCGACCGTAGTCTGGAGGCTTCCGGTTCCCGGCGCCGCGAAAAATCTGCAAAGGCCGATCGTGCTATAGCTTTTGACATCGCATGCTGCAATTACCAGGAGCTCAGGATGCTCCAACTCCCGGGAAAACCGTAATTCGCCATTCGGGCTGATGAGCGTATCGATCTTACGCTCTGTTCCGAATAATATCACCAGGGAGTCCTGGCTGCTGATCTTGCCCGAAAAATGAAATTGCTGGGCAATGGCAAAAGTAAAACTCAACAGGCAATAGCATGCCGTTATGAAAAATGTCTTTTTCATTTTAAAAATGTTTTTTTGATTTAAGGTTATAGAGAAATGGCCGGTTTTCTTTTCATGTATGCAATAATAAAAGTGGCAATACCGACGGAAAATGCCTGTAGAATGATGGCAAACATGCTATCGTCCCGGCAGGCTACAATACTGAAGATGATGAGGGCAAGACAAATAACGATGGCCATCATGCCAAACCGGAACGATTTCCTTCTGAAAGCGAGACCGGCTTTGTCTGCTGCGTGTTGCTCCAGAATGGCCTGCATGCATTGATCTTCGAATGCGGGATTGTTCATTCCGATTCTGGAAGACGAGATAAGTTGTCGTATATCATTGTCTATCGGCTCCATATTACTTGCCTTTGGGAGGTTGTAAATTGTTTACTATTTTCTGCAACGCTTTCCTGGCGCGGTGTAAGGTAACTTTCGTTTTGGATTCGCCCCAGTTCATGATGCTCGCTATTTCCCGGATGGAATATTCTTCGAGATAAAATAATCTCAATGCCAGGCTCCAATCCGTATCCAGTCTGGTTAATGCATACCTGACCAGTTGAATCTTATCATCAGCTTCCTGTAACGGTTCCATACAGGTAAGGTTGTCGCTGAACGCTCCCGACAACACCACATTGGGATCGATTTGCCTTTTTTTCTTGTTGGCCTCATTGATGACGATCCTGATGAGCCAGGTTTTGACACTCGATTTTTTTCGAAATGTATGCAGATATCTGAAAGCGTTCACAAATGCGTCCTGCACTGCTTCTTCAGCCAGTCCCCTATCTGCAAGAATGGTGATTGCGTAGGTAAACAGCACGTCTTTGTATTTGACAATGAAGAATCTGAAAGATGCCGTATCACCTTCACGTACTTTAGTAATATATTCAAAGTCAATCGATTCCTCTGTCACTTGCTATATTTGTTGGCGATCACCAAAGAAATTCCGCAGCAGAGGACCAGTATGCCCAGGGGCATTGAATTCACGTTTATTAGTTGCGGGTTGACGAGCGCCAGTATCGAAATGACGAGCAGTCCCACTCCCAGGCCAATAGCCACTACGCCAAGATTCTTCCAGACACCCGAATTATCATTATTTTTCGTCGTATCCGGATCTATTCCCTTCTCGATCAATCTAAGCCGTTCCGTATGCCTGGCTTTATGCGAAAAGTACCAGGTGAAAAAAACGAATATCCCCAGGCTTATTAAAAGAATAGTTAATGTAATTGGCATGCTCGCTATTTTATTAGTATTAGATACGGCTAAAAAAGGAAAGGTTACATAAAATCGTTTCTAGGAAAGTTTAAGGAGCCTGTGAAAGTAGCATTCGAGGATCGTCCTTTACAGTCACTCTATCATTTTAAGTACCGGTAACGGCCCTCATGGCCCGCATGATTTTTCAGGGCCCCGCATACTGCGCGAGTTTTCCTTCACATCTACATGCAGGCATTTCATAAAACAAACGCCGATACTACAAAAAAATATTTTGTCATCTTGTCCCGTATCTTTACTTTCACATAAGTCGCGCATCCAATCATTGGCGTGACTATATTTTCGCAGGTTGTTATCCCTTTTTTTGTAACCAGCGCTGACGTGAACAGCATGTTTACATTACTCCCTTAACGAACTGACGCACATCCTCAAAGTTCAAGCTCGCCCTCCCCCGTTTAAACAGTACAAGACGTAAAAATTACAATTGTCAATGTTTAGCGCTATGTTAAGACACGCACTTATTTGTTTGGTAATCACATGGGCGAAGCTTTCGTTTGCCCAGGAAAAGGTAATTATTCCTCCCGCTCCAAATGCGGCCAACCTGGTATTTAATACCGAAACGCAGATGGGGCTGTATACAGGTACACCACAGATAAATATTCCTGTCTGGACAGTGAATGCCGGCGTTTTGCAACTCCCTGTCTCGCTGAGTTATACTTCCGGCGGCGTCAAGGTTGCCGACATGGCCTCGTGGTGCGGACTGGGATGGAATCTCAATGCAGGCGGAGTTATCACGAGGTCGGTATTGGGGTTGCCGGATGAAACACCGACCTTTGGCTATATTGATTATACCCTACCTCTGCAAACACCTTATAGTTCAGCCTTTCTGGGAATGGCAGAGGGCACGATCGATGCTCAGCAGGATTTATTTTTCTATAGCCTTCCAGGTGGTGCTGGCAGATTCGTCTTTGATACATCCGGAACGCCCCGGCTGATTCCCAAAAGTAATTGCAAGATTACAAAGGGGAATATTTCCATCTTCCAGTTTTCAGACGGTACTGCTTCATGCATTTCGGAATGGCAGATTATTGATGATAAAGGAATTATTTACCGCTTCAGGGATTATGAAAAAACGCTTTCAGCTTCCAGGAACAATGAGCTCCCCGGAAGCGGGTTCACTACCACCGGACGATGCATTAACAGCTGGTATTTAACGGAAATGGAGTCTCCCTCCGGAGAAAAGATAAAGTTCAATTACCTAACCGTTAATCTGGCATATGACCTTGCACCCACAAAGACAAGTCATGTGAAGTTAAACGGCCAATGCGAAAATTATCCGTCTGCCACCTCCGTACCCAGACAGTATGTGAATACCAAAAGATTGTCTTCGATTGAATTCCCGGGCGGGAAAATCAGGTTCATTCCTGCGACACTGGGGCGGGCGGACCTTGTGGGCGACCATGCACTGGATAGGATCATTGTCGAAGACAAACTGGGCCAAATTATAAGACAATTTAAGCTGGATTATAAATATTTGGTCGGGAACAGCCTGGTAGATTATGCCAGTATCGATCCTGCAGGCAGCAGCAATTTCTTCGTTTCTTCGACGATTACGCCTCCTGCGTCTTTTGGCCGGCGATTAATGTTAATGAAATGGACGGAACAGGATGCGAACGGGGTTCCGCTGAATAATGGCCAGCGCTTTGATTACCATACGGAATACGGGTTGCCGCATAGGGCTTCTCCATTGACCGATCACTGGGGATTCGCGAATAAGGCAGATAATCCCCTTGCGGAGGTTCCGTATATATTGATAGACCCGCTGCAAGCCGGTAGTCCTACCCCTACGGTATATGTAGGCGGGAAAAGCCCCGATGTTCAATATGCCAAACAGGGAAGCTTGTACAGAATACACCATGCCGCAGGCGGCTTTACGGAGTACGAATTCGAATCAAATGATGCAGCCCCAAGTCCTTACATACCTCCAAAAGTTACCAAAAAAGCCGAGGTGTATTCTATCTCCCTTAGCCACTATAGGTATAACGTGGATGGCTGGTACGAAGGTTTGAATTATGAGATTCGGCCAGACGGCAATGGCAATATGGTCAGGAATTACTATGTTGAGTTTAAAATATTAAATGGAAGTACGGGCAGGGCACAGGTACTGCTAACTGATGTTCCTTATTATCCCGCCGGTGGTTTGAGGTTCTACATTATGAATGTTTCGACCGGCAGGGTTATCTGGAGTGGGAATCACGACGGGAATTTCAGTGTTTACCTTGAACCCGGGGCCTACCGCCTTTACCATTGCCCTTCCTATGCATTGTTAAATAACCCCCAAAATCCTGACCATCAAAAGCTACATAGCGCCGTGATATCAGGATTGTATACGATAACGAGCGAGCAGGGCTCGCAAGGACAGCCGCCAAAAGTAGGAGGGATAAGGGTAAGAAAGTGTAAACAGTACGATCCGGTGACCCGGCAATCGTTATATAAGGAATATAAGTACGAGCAAGACGGAAGTTCGGGGCAATTACTGGCTACACCGCTGTATCAGTTTTCATTTGATGTATATGATAAAAATGGTGGTCCTTGCAGATACCTGGGCATCTCTTACAATGCCGTGAACCCGTTAAGCACAACACACAATTCCTTCGTAGGATACCGGTATGTTGAAGAGAAAGCGGTGTCAGAAGCCGGAATCCCTTTAGGGAAAACAGGGTACTCGTTCATGGGGCCTTTGGAATCGCCGGACGTATTGTATAAAGGTAATACCAGCGCAGCAGGATTTACTTATTACGATGCTCCCAATCCTCCTGCAGATCGCCGGGACTGGTTGCGCGGATATTTGACGCAGCAGGTGGACTATAAATATGATACGGTGAATCAATCCTATAGTCCAGTCCGTAAAATTGAAAATATTTATAAAAAGACGCTGGAGCCGGTCAGCAAGGGTTTACAAGTGAATATAAACAGCCGGGATCTCGTGAATGGCCGGCATTCCCTTTTGTTTACATACTATAGCCATCACTCCGGAACGATATTGCTTGAGAAAACAGCAGAAACGCTTTATCAGGAAAACGGAGTGTTTACAACAACCACTACGATAGAAAATAGTGGCAAGAGTTTTCTGCCTGTCTGTAAATCCATTGTCCAAAGCGATGGCTCCCTGTCAAAGGAATATTACACCTACCCAAAGGAATATGCACCCGGGAATGCTGCCATTGATAATTTGATCAGGAAGAATATCGTGTCGGTGCCGATAGAAACGGTGAAACTAAAAGAGCAGCCATTGGGTACCCTTTCGATTACCGGAGGTAGCCTTACGAATTATTATCCCACGGGATGGGGGAAAGTCCAATCTATAAGTAAATTGGAAACGAATCAGGCTATACCAGGGCCATTATTCAAGTTCTCCAATGCACCCGCCGGACAATTGCCTGCATCCATGAATGCTACCCAATTTGCAGCAGATGCCCGCTACAAGGCCCGCGAATTGTTTAATAACTATGACGCATACGGGAACCCGACGGAAAAGCAAAAGGCAAACGATGTCAAGGAAGTATACTTATGGGGATACAACGGTACTTACCCCGTCGCTAAAGTAGTAGGAAGTGATTATGCAACAGTATCGGGCCTTATCAATCAAAGTATGTTGGATAATGCGGGTGCATATACGGATGTGCAGATCAGGGCTGAGCTGAATAAAATCCGCACCTGGTTTGCGAGTAACGGCCAGGTAAATGTATCGACCTATACTTATGCGCCATTAATAGGCATGACCAGCCAGACGGATGCCAACAATTTTACTACTTTCTACGAATATGATTCCTTCGGGAGATTGGTATCGGTGCGTGACCATAACAACAAAATCCTAAAAAAAATGGAATATGGCTATGCCAGCCAGTAGCCAGGGGCTCTCCTTACTCCATCACCCTCGGCATCCACATCCCCATCGTTGCCGCAAACGACCCAGCCGCCATCCCAAGCGAAACCAACGTCAGGAAGGTGGCGAAAACCGTCCGCTGGTAAGCGGGACCGGAGCCCCTCACGCCAAAGTACCACGCTGCTATCGCCTGGGGCATAATATATACTGCCACCGCCAGCACCGTCAGAAAGGGCCCCGTGAAAGTTTTAGGGTCAAAGCCCACGGGCGCGCGGTGGATCAGCAGCCAAAGCATGAGGAAAACCCGGAACATCCAAACCCCGCTCATTCCCAGGAAAAGATGCACCGCCCATTGCTGATGCGCCTTGATCCTCCGCTCCATGGCGCTCCTGATCGCGAAATATGCGCAAATGAGTATGATCGCGGCATTGGCGGTAATCATCACCTGCATCACCGGGCCTCCCACCGCCCCCCGCACCCAGGTAAGGTAAATCCCCGCCATGCTCACCAGGAACGCGGAGGCGATATAAATCCGCCCGCTGATACGGTGGAACCGCGGCACCCGTGCGCGCAGCTGTGGCACGAGCTGCAAAGGCCCTAAAATCGTGATGATAGCCGCCAGCGCCACATGCAGGCCGAAAATGAGGTTGCCCGTAAGGTCGCTTTTGTCGTAAAAATGAGGATTGACGTTATTCCACTTTTCCATTTGCCCCAGCGCCGTGTTCCGGTAATACTGCATAAGGATGTAATAGGCAAAGATGGATTGGCCCAGGCAGATAACGATAAACCATAGCCGGACCGCATAATGTAAGGGATGAGCCGCTTTTTTGTTCATGATATGAAAATAACGGCTATATCATGACCGGCACTTAACAATTGTTAGGAAATGATCTCCCGCCTGATCCGGCTCAAACTTTCCGGCTTGATCCCCAGATAGGAAGCGATAAATTTCAATGGCACGTTCTTGATAATTTCCGGACTGCTCTTCATGAATTTTAAATATCGCTGTTCAGCGGTCAGCGTAGCCAGGTCGTTCATCCTTTGCTTGTCTTCGTCCATCACCTGGTTAAACAATTTTATCGTGAAATCCTTCTGCGTGATACTGGTTTTCACCGTCCGGTCCGCATCCTGTTTCGAAATCCGCAACAGCTCGCAGTCGGTGATGCAATGCAGGTTTTCGCCGGATGGCGTTTGATTGGCGAAATGGAACCAGGAGGTGAAGAAACGCGGGCCGTTGTTCAGGTCGACCGTCACTTCTTCACCGTTGTCGTTCACGTAAAACTTACGCATGAACCCCGAAACGATGAAATTGTGATGCTGGGGGATTTTTCCCGCGGTTTCCAGCATCGTATCTTTTTTCACCTGCAAAACCTTGAAGGTGTTCCGGCAACTATCCTTATCCGATCCGGGCATTTCAATGAATTGTTGAATATACCGGAAAAGCGTTTCGTAATAGTGGTCCATATCGGCTCATTTTCACAAAGATAGCCCCGCCGGGCGATAGTGCCATCGCAGATTTGAAATATAAGATTTGGCTTTCCATCTACATGCCAACCGCATTCCCTGTTGCCGTCCGGCGTTGTGGAGAAAAACGATGTTTGCCGCTACAGCAGCGGTTTTAATCGGATTTTAAGTCGTGCGTCCAAACCCGTTCTTTCTAAAAAACCTATATTGCGGGATGGAGTTATACTATTCGTTTTCGATCCTTATCTGTTTGGCGTCGTTGTTCGCGTACATCAATCACCGGTTCATGAAACTGCCTTCCACCATCGGAATTATGCTGATGGCGATACTGGTTTCGATCGGGATCCGCTTCGCGGGAAACTCGATTTTCCCGGGTATGACAGGGAAGCTGATGAAATTGTTGAGTGAGTTCGACTTCACGGAAGTATTGATGGGCGCCATGTTGAACTTCCTGCTGTTCGCTGGTGCCATCCATGTCAATTTTGCCGATCTGAGAAAACAGCGCCTCCCGGTGCTGACGTTTTCCACGCTCAGCGTGATCCTTTCCACCTTCGTTATCGGCTTCGTGCTGCATTTCATTGTTCCCTGGTTCGGGATCGAACTGCCTTTTATTTACTGCCTGCTGTTTGGTGCGCTCATCTCGCCGACAGACCCTATCGCCGTACTGGGCATCCTCAAGAAAGCGGACGTTCCCAAATCCCTCGAAACCAAGATCGCCGGAGAATCGCTGTTCAATGACGGCGTGGCCGTTGTGCTCTTCGCCGTGATCCTCCAGCTTGCGGAATCCGCCACCATGGACGTTTCCCTCGCACATGTCAGCTGGCTGCTGGCGAAGGAAGCCCTTGGTGGACTGGCACTCGGCGCCATCCTCGGTTTCTCCGCGTCCAAAGCCATCAAATCCATCGACGATTACATCATTTCCGCGCTCATCACCATGTCTGTCGTAATGGGCGGCTACATGATCGCGCATACGATGCATATTTCCGGTCCGCTGACCATGGTGGCCGCCGGATTGATCATCGGGAACTTCGGCCGGAGGGTTGCCATGTCGAACCAGACGCGCGATTACCTCGCCAAGTTCTGGGAGCTGATCGACGAGATCCTCAACGCGATCCTGTTCCTTTTCATCGGGTTCGAGCTGCTCATGATCAAAGACCTCGAAAGTTATTGGCTCATTTCCACGGTCACGATCCTCGTGGTGCTGTTTGCCCGGTTCCTGTCGATCTATCTCCCATCGCTCGTGGTGCCGTTCAATCCGCCACTGTCGCGGGGCTCGCTGACCATTTTGGTGTGGGGCGGCCTGCGGGGCGGCGTTTCCATTGCGCTGGTGCTTTCGCTGGCCAGCGGGCCTTATAAGGAAATCCTGCTGGAGATGACTTACTTCGTGGTAGTGTTTTCTATCATGGTGCAGGGTTTGAGCGTGGGTAAAGTGGCCGGGAAAGTGCTGAACTGATTGAAAGAACTGATTATTCATCCAACGGGCCGCCGATGTGCGGCCCGTTTTCGTTATCTTTAAAGACCGCCGCTTTTTCCCTTCAAATCCGATTCACGATGAAGACTATCCGAAAATATGCCTGGATCGCAGGCATGGCGATATTGGCCGCCTGCGGGGAGGTCACCTCCGCTCAATCGCAACCGCTGCTGCTCCGGGATGTTACGCTTATAGACGGAAACGGTGGTGCGCCACGGGAGCATATCGATCTGCTGATACAGGATGGAAATATCGCCCGGATCGGCACCGGCCTCGATACGAACGGGGTTTCCGTGTTGCGGCTATCCGGGAAAACGGTGATGCCGGCCCTTATCAGTGCGCATGTGCACGTGGGCACGCTGAAGGATTCAGCGAACGACGGCCGGTTTTATACCCGCGAAAATGTGCTCCGGCATCTCAAAAAGTACGAGGATTTCGGGGTGCTGCAGGTGCTCGTGATGGGGACAGACAGGCAGCTGCTTTTCGAAAGCGGACTGGCGGATTCCTCGTTGAAGGGGCTCACACCAGGTGCCAGGCTGCACTCCGCCGGATATGGTTTCGGCGTTTCGGGAGGCGCGCCTCCCGCAGCTTTCGGGATGGACCTCGTTCAGCGGCCCGCCACACCGGCCGAAGCGGCAGAGCAAGTGGCTGCAATGGCCCGGCTTCCGGTCAAAACGATCAAAATGTGGGTGGATAACGCGGGACCGGGGAAACCGAAAATGGATCCTTCCGTTTATCATGCGTTGATCGGCGCGGCACATAAAAACGGGATGAAAGCCGCCGCCCATCTGTATTACTTCGCGGACGCGAAGCAACTCGTCAAAGATGGGATCGACATCGTCGCGCACAGCATCCGCGACCGCGAAGTGGACGATACATTGGCGGCGGAAATGAAGGAAAAGGGAGTCGTATACATCCCGACGCTTGCACTGGATAAATTTGCGATAGCGTACGGCGATACGACCGCCTGGAGCAACGATCCGTTTTTCCGGAAATCCCTCGAGCCAGGTGCCTTCGCATTCATCACATCTCCCCAATACAAAAACAATATCCGCAACAACCCCAATTACGCCGAAAAAATCCGCGCGCTGGAAACAGCCTTGAAAAATGCGTATAAACTCCACCAAGCAGGCGTGCTCGTGGCATTGGGGACCGATTCGGGCGCCAGTCCGGCGCGTGCACAGGGTTTTTCGGAACATCTGGAACTGGTATTGCTGGTGGAGGCGGGTCTCACGCCACTGGAAGCGATCACGGTTGGCACTAAAAATGCAGCAAAAGCCCTGCGGGTAGACGCGGATTATGGCACCATCGAAGTGGGTAAAAAGGCGGACCTGCTGGTGCTGAACGAAAATCCGGCGCTCCACATCGAAGGCACACAAAGCATTTGCCGGGTCTTCAAAGCAGGGCGCGAAGTGAGCAAAGGCCCGCTGGGACCATAAAACCCGAAGTCATGGCACAACTCTTCAACAGGAAAATAAAAGTAAACGGGGTGGAAATTTTCTACCGCGAAGCGGGAGACCGGCGCAAGCCCGCTGTACTGTTGTTGCATGGCTTCCCTACATCGTCGGTCATGTTCAAAACGCTCATGACCGTCCTGTCCGACGATTTTTACCTTGTGGCGCCCGATTATCCGGGGTTCGGATTCAGCGGATTCCCTTCCAAAGACGAATTCGAATACTCGTTCCGGAACATCGCGGCGTGTATGCATGCTTTCACCGAAGCGATCGGCCTGGAGCGGTTCACGATTTTTTTGAATGATTATGGTTGCCCCATCGGACTGCGGATTTGCGTCGAACATCCTGAAAAGATCGGGCGCCTGATCGTCATGAACGGCAATGCGTACGAAGAAGGAGCCGGGCCGCAGTGGGACGAAATGCTGGATTACTGGAAAAATCCCACGCCGGAAAAGAAGGCGAAGGTGTATGCCTTTTTGAGTGAAGAAGGCACAAAAGCGCAATATGCCGCTGGTTTGCCGGACAATCTTCTGCCGCGGGTCGCGCCCGAAACCTGGATGCTCGATTGGCAGCTGATGCAGCGCCCCGGCAACCTGGAAATGCAATATATCCTCAATTGCGATTATCTCGACAATATGCTGATGTTCCCCATCTTCCAGCTGTATTTCCGTACGTTCCAGCCGCCGGCGCTGATCATCTGGGGCCGGTACGATCCGTATTTCAACGTGGAAGAAGCCCACTGCTACCGGCGCGACATCCCGGGCGCGGAAGTGCATATCCTCGACGGCAGCCACATGCTCCTCGAAACGCATTTCGATGAAGTGCTGCCGCTGATGCGGGAGTTTTTGAAATGAGGGAGGCTCTCAACACCACAAAGCCCGCGCGTATCGCGCGGGCTTTGTGGATCTATTCTTATCCTTACAATATCGCTATCGTCCGCAATCTGCGGTCCAGGCGCGGCCGGCACGGGTAAAACCTATGTTCAGCCTGTCTTTGGTGATGGTGATAATGCCGGTACCGTCGCTGCCGACGCTGACCATCGTATTGGCGTCTTTCTTTTCGAACTGGACGCCGGTGAGGTCGGGTATGCCGTCGGAGAACCGGAAATCGTACCGGGTGCCGACTTTCGTAACGAAAACGCTACCATTGGCTTGTTTGATATCTTTTTCACTGTCTTTGTATGAGATACTTCCTCTAAAAGTGCCGGCAAATACGTCAACGTCTGCGGGGTCGGTGTCTTTGCTGCAGGAAGTAAATGCAAATGCAGCCAACAGCAATACAGCAATGCTCTTCAACATGAGTTTCATAAACATCGGTTTTAGTCAATAAAGATTGTTCTGATACTCCATTTGCAATTCCTGTACCAATATTGGGAACGGCTGAAACGAACAGCTTTGGTGCGAACCTCCACATTAGGCGCCACAGGCTGTGGCACGTGTGCCGCAATGCGGCCGTGTTGCAGGGGGGGGCGGGATTTTTTGGGAGATTACAGGAGGTACCTGAACCCGAACACCTGCAGTTCGCCCTGGAGGAAATCGAGCTCGGGGGCCCGGAAGAAGCCCATTCGCAGGTACATTTCCCGGGCCGTCTGCATGGAATGGGTGGAGTGGATGATCATTTGTTTTACGCCGGCTTTCCCGGCGCGCGTTATGCAGGCGTTCACCAGTTTTTTTCCGATACCCGCGCCCCTGAATGCCGGGTCCACCGCCAGCAGCCGGAAGCCTGCCGCGTCTTTTTCCTGCGTGGCGATGCCGCCGGAGCCATAATACTGCATATCCCCAAAATAAACCACCGCCCCGGCAATGCGGCCGTCCGCGCCCGCCGCTACGATCAGTCCTGCACCCGGCTTCGATGCCAGTTCGCCGACGTTGGCCAACAGGGCGTAATAGGCAGGTTGCTCTGCTACTCCAGGGAATCCCTCCAGCGAGGAATACACTTGTACCATTAGTTGTCCGGCAGCAGGGGCTTCACCGGGAAGGGCGGTCCTTATGGTTATGTTTTCGGAATTCGTCATAGCAGGAATTCGGGGTTGATGCGATTTGTACGGAAAACCATTTCCAAATTACCGAAAAATCCCGCACGAACGCCGGCGTGCGGGCCCGAAGCATCATTTTCAGTCGCCGAAGCCGTTCATTTAAGATCAAAGACCTTGCTGCAGATGCGGCAAGGTCTTTTGCTTCGGGTATGGGATCATAGGACGGTAGTCACAGGGTAGTAACGCAGGCTGTGTGTCTTATCTCTCCGATTTGTGTTTCGGCTTCGTCCAGCATTCGCCCGAACGCTTCGCCGGTGATTACTTCCGAATGATGGAGCTGGCGGTAATAGGCGATCCCTTTCAGCAGGTTCTCCCGGAAAGCATCGAGCTGTTTCGCCATTTTGTCGCCGGTACATTGCTGTAATTGCTCCTGCAGGTAAGCGATGTAAAGGCGAAGCTCATTGATGAACATATGAGGCCGGTCCACCCCTTGCAGAATATCCGCGCGGCCGTAAATATGATCGCACATTTCCTGCAACGACGCTTCGCGGTTGAAAAATGCGATGTTGGGGCCCGGGCAGATGGTAATGCTTTCCTGGTTCTTTACGAGCGTGGTGTTGTACGTTGCCGCGGCGGAGTTGCTGAGGCCGGTGCAGAGGCATTCCTTGCCGAGGACTTCCGCGAGTTGCGCCTGGTATTCCTTTTCCGGGAGCCGGGCTTTTTGCAACTGGTCGATTTTCAGGCGTTGATATTGGATGGATGCGGTGCAGATGGGCCTTTCGGTGAATTCGGTGTTGAACGACAGGTGTTTTTCCGTGCAGGGGCTTCCGGGTTTTCCGTCACGGATGCGGCTCAGGCGCTCGGCTTCCCCGCTCAGGCCTTTGAGGTAATGGAAGCGCACGCCCATGGGGGAGTGGTGGCTTAAGACCACGTCTTCCGATTTCGCCTTGCCGAGCTGGAGGCGGGTGTGGGCATCTACGGTAGTGGCTTCGGGCACGAGGAGGAACGGGGTTCCCCAGCCGGTAGTGCCAAGTTGGTAATATTCGCGGAGCATGTTGTGCTCGGCGTGGCTCCCGATGCCGCCCTGCGCCGTGATGACCATGGGCGGTGGTGCAGGGGGAACGTGCGCTTCGCGTTTGCGGAGCGCGTCGGTGTAGAGCTGGAAAAGAGTGTTGCAGAGCTCGGTTTTGCCGGTGCGGAAATCTTCGAGGATGGGGCCCATGAGCATGCCGTCTGTCGCGAAAGCGTGGCCGCCGCAGTTCAGTCCGGATTCGATGCGGAACTCGCTCACCCAGATGCCTTTCTTCGCCAAAAATTTCCCCTGGATGAGGGCGGAGCGGTAATCGCTCACCTTCACCACCACTTTTTTATGCATGACGCCGTCCTCGTCCGCATCGAACTGCCGGCATTTTTCAAGGTAGCCATAGAGCCTGGGGTTCATGCCGGCGGAAAACACGATGGAGGAGCCGCGCAGTTCGCTGTTGGCATAGCCGCGAAGCGCCGCCACGGCGTCCGACCCGTCTTCGATCGGCTGTCCGTCTTTCCCGTAATTGTTCTTGTCGGTTTTGGTCATGATGTTGACGTCGATGGCGCCAGGGACGATGAGGGAGCGCAGCTTCGCTTCCATGGCTGTCCTCGATGCTGCGCTGGTGGCCGATCTGAACTGGAGGTACAATTGTTTGACAGGGCTCTTCTCCGGCAGCATCTCGAAATATTTGACAATGTCCGACCCGGTCTCGAACGCGGCCGTCCGCAGTTTTTCGACCTGCTCCTGGACCATCCGGTTCACGAGGTTAAGGTAATCGGTGATGCGCCGGGCGCGGTAATCTACTTCTTTGGAGGAGATCGGGAGGTAAGGCTCGTGGCGCTCCGTGTAGTAATGTTTGCGCATCATCTCGATCAGGCGGTCTTCAATGATGGAAATAACGGAACTGATGCCGAAGCGGGCCACTTTAACCGGACTGTCGATCGTGTAAGCCAGCCCCATGACGGGGATGTGAAATTCATGCACCATAAATTCGGATTGATGTAGGTAGAACAGCGGGCGCCGTGATAGGGCGGATGCTGCTGCAAAATGATTGCCTTCGGTTGGCGGTGTAAAGGTATTTAAAATAAGGATGAAAATATCTTTTATTAGTATCTTTGCGGGAAATAAAAATGGATGATCCAGGTAACTAAAATTTTCCGGTTCGAGACGGCCCACGCATTACATGGTTACAACGGCGCCTGCCGGCATGTGCACGGCCATTCGTACCAGCTGCACGTTACGGTGAGGGCCGAAGAGCCGGAAGGATACTTCCCCGCGCCGGGGATCCTCATCGATTTCAAGGACCTCAAGCGCACGGTCAACGAAAAAGCCGTAGACCGCTTAGATCATGCGCTGGTAGTATCAACCGCCTACCTCCGCGCCAATCCCGACATTTCCGCGGAAGAAAACCTCCTGGTGATAGACGCCGAGCCATCAGCCGAGAACCTCCTCCTTTTCATCCGCAATTCCATCCGCCCGTATCTCCCCAAAGGCGTCACCCTGTCTTCCCTTCGCCTCTACGAAACAGCGGATTCGTTTGCGGAATGGGTTTTATGATTATTTTGCAGGCAAATCGAACGCCACTATGCTGTCCAAATCTGCGGAATATGCGCTCCGGGCCACTATCTACATCGCGTTGAAAGGCTCGGAAGACAATAAGCTCGGAATAGACGAAATCGCCAAGGCGATCGATTCTCCGCAATATTTCACCGCCAAGATCCTCCAGCTGCTGACCAAAAACAACCGCGTCGTCAGCTCCGTCCGCGGGCCCAACGGCGGCTTCTACCTCACCGATGCCGCCCGCAAGCTCCCCGTGCGCGCCGTGCTCGAAGCCGTAGGGGAAGATGGCATCATCACCAAATGCGTGCTCGGCCTCAAGGAATGCTCCGAATCCCGCCCTTGCCCCATGCACGACCAATACCGCGCCATCAAGGCGCAACTCCGACAGATGTTCGAAAAAACCACCATCCAGGCGCTGGCCGAAGAATCCGCCAAAGGCAAAATCGTCATCAACAACCGGCCGCCCAAAAAGAAAGCCTGATCAAAGATCTTTTTTCCGGAATATCCGCAACGCCAGCCACAACGGCACCACCGTCCACAGCCCCAGGCAGCCTACCGCGTACAAACTGCCGGTAGACGAACCGAGGAACTCCTTGAACAGGGCGCCCGAATAGCCCATCAGCACCGCCACGTCCAGCTGCAACAACATGAGGATCCGCGCCAGGTCTACCGGGTTCAGCCCCACCATCGCCACCACGGCCCTGTCTATCGGGTAATCGCTGAAGGTGAAAATGAAAGCCATCATCAACCCGTCGAACAGCAACGTAAAAAACAGCGATACGATAATGGCCGCCCCGATGCCGCGGGTCTTGTCGCGCGAGAGCACGAAAATCAACAGCCCCAGCGATGTAAAAATGAACGTGAGCAATACCCCCGTCATGATCAGCACGAAAGATGCCGTAACCGGCAACAGCACCGTCAGCGGGAAACCCACGCCCACTACGAACGCCGCGGAAAGCGACAGCGCCATCCCGCCGTATTCGGACAACAGGATCCTTGTCCGCTTCACGGGTTGGGATAGCAACAACTCGATGAATTCCAGTGAATTGAAAAAATAGATCGCGGAAAAGAGGGTGGTGATCACCGGCACAAAAAGCAAGGTGATGTTCAGCAGGCTCAGCAACCCTTTGGCGCTGCCGCCGTCGAGCCCCAGCAAGGTGAAGCTCAGAACGGCCAGCACGGCGGTGTATACGAGGATCGACCGGTTCTTCAGCAGGTCAAGGAATACATATTTGCTTACGGTCCGCATGCGTGAGAATTTTTGCGATGATTGTATTGAGTTTCGTTTCGCCGGTTTGTTCCTGCAGTTGTTCGATGGACCGGTGGAACATCAGCTTTCCGTCTTGCAGGTAAATGATGTGGCTCGTGAGGCCGTCGAGATCGCTGAGGACGTGCGACGTGATGAGCACGAGCTTTCCCCGCGCGCATTCGGCGGCGATCTTGTCTTTCAGGATCTCGTTGGCCACGGGGTCGAGCCCGGCGGTAGGCTCGTCGAGGATGTAAACATCGGGCGAGAAGAGGAAGGCGATGCATGCGCTCACTTTCTGGCGCGTTCCGCCGGAAAGCGTGCGCATCTTTTTATGTTTGATCTTGTCCAGCCCGAAACTATCGTACAGTTCTTCGTCCAGCACCGATTGGCCATTCCGGATATCCTTGATCATATGCAGCACCTGTTCGATGGTCATATTGTCCGGATACCGCCCGATTTGCGGCATGTAGCCGATGTGGGCGCGGTAGGCGGGATTGTTGCGAATGGGCTGGCCGTTGATGATGATGTTCCCTTTTTCGGGGATGACGAGGCCCAGGATGGATTTGATGAGGGTCGTTTTACCGGAACCGTTGGGCCCGAGCAGCGAAACGGCCTGTCCTTTTTCCAGGGAAAGGTCGATCCCGTCGAGGGCTTTGAATTTGCCGAAAGACTTCGTCAGTTTTTCTATCCGGATCATAGCTTCCATTTTTTCGTTTGAGGTGAATCGTCCCGCAGCTGGTCGGGGATGATGGACGGCATGATTTTTTCCGCCTGGTCCACGATGTTGGTAAGAAAGCTCCTGTAAAGGATCATGGTGGAAGGGATCCTTTCCGAAAGGATGGAATAGACGCTCACGGGATGGTAGGGCACATCGCCGGTGCCATCGCGGTTGAGGTCGTACCCTTCGTATTTGTCCCAGTAATTGTTCCGCCAGGCGTTGAGCATGAGCGTGCCGTTGGTGGCCACATCGAAGGAGTTGTCGAGGAAATTGTTCGTTTCGATGGTGTTCCCTTCGCAACTGGCCTGCACGCGCATGGCCCAGCCGTTGGCGGAAAAAGTGTTCCGCGCGATGTGGATGCGGCTGCTCCCTTCCATGTACACGCCCATCGTGTTCCGTTCGAAGGTGTTATGTTCTATCCTGCTGTCTGAAATATCTTTCAGGAGTATGCCGTACGACGCGTCTCCCCAATGTTCGCTGAAGGTATTGCCCGTCATGATCACTTTTTTCGAATACATGACCGCAACGCCCGCGCCGTTGTGGCGGAAAGTATTGCGGCTGTAACCGTCGTTGTGCGAAAACATGAAATGCAGGCCGTAGCGCACGTTGTTGGTGGAAACGTTGCCGATGATGGCGGAGCCGGTGACGAATTCGAAGTAAATACCGTCGCGGTGACCGGAGATGTTGTTGTCACGGATGAGGAGGGAATCCGACTTCCAGGCGTGCACGCCGTTGCCGGCCTGCAGCTCGTCGGTAGCGGAAGAGCGGATCTCGTTGTTTTCGATGACGCAGTATTTACTGTTCTGGAGGTAAATGCCGTAGGTGGTGTTGAGGACTTTGCAATTACTGACCCTCACGCGCGCCGCGTTCTGGAGGCGGATGCCGGCCATGTCTACCATGCTGCTGCGGCCGGTGTTCTGCACGGTAATGCCCTGCATGCTGACGCCGCTGGCGGCAATTACGAAAAGCTGGTATTTGTTTTCACCGTCGAACACGGGGAAGTTTTCCCCGATGAGGGTGATGGGTGTACGGATAACGATCTCGTGCTGCAGGTAATGCCCCGGCGCCACGATCACCGTATCGCCCGGCCGGGTCCTGTCGAGCGCGTGCTGGAGAAGGCTGTCAGGCCCGGTGCGGATCACCGTGGCGGAAAGCCCCATCGGGAGGAGGAGAAAAATCAATATGGTACGGAAAATGGTCATGGCAATTTTTCCCAGGTGAGGAAATCGAGCCCGAGGCTGTCTTTGAGCGCGGTGGCCGCGGCTTCGTCCGCGAAAGCGGGGAAGTTTCCGGCCATGGGGCTTTTGAACGATTCGTGGTGAAGGAAAACGGCTTTTTCGGCAAGCAGTGGTCCCGTTCCCTCGCCGGAATAATCATTGACGAAGAGCAGGCTTCCCGGTTCGATGTCGAACCCGCGGAGGCAGGCGATGTCGTCGAATTTGAACACGCGGCCTTTCGGGTTCACGATCTCTGCGGAAAACCGCTTGTCCATAATGGTCATTTTGCAATGTGCGCAGGCGTCTTTCCCGTATGCGATGGGTTCGTATTTCCTGCCGCAGGCGCTGGCGAGCAGCAGCAGGAGCATCAGTGCCGGAAAATATAGCTTCATAATCTTTGTTTTTTTGCGCGGCGCCATTCGTAAAAGGCTGCGCTGGTAAGCAATAAAGCGGCCGCGATGAAGAACCATCCGCCGATATCAGGTTGGGAAAGGGCTTCGAAGTTCAGCATCTTCTTGTACCCGATGAGCGGCGGTTGGTACGCCATGCCCGGTACTTTGATGGGAGCCGTGGGGTCGAGGTTATGCCCGTAGTCGTATTCCCATTTCCAGAAATCGTACATGGATGCGGCGGCGATGAGCAGCAGGAGCCCCGTCCACGCGTAGAACCAGGTCCTCCGGTTGAAAACGAGCACCAGCAGCCCCAAAACGCAGAAGGCGCCCAGGGCCACGGGCATGTACACGAATTCCCTGAAATCGTTTTTGTGGATGGTTTTCATGCCGATGTAGTGGTTCAGGCCGTTGATGATCTCCACGTCGCCCTTCACGTCGTTGATCCATATCTGCATGGAAATCCCTTCCGGGTATTGCGGCGCAGCGAGATCGATCCGCCACATGGGCACGGTCCAGAGCATCACGATGCAGCCGATGGCCAGTATGATGCTGACTTTCCCGAACGCGCTTAATTTTCTGTTCATAACTGGTGGTAAGGACGGCAGTACGTTTCCGGGGAAACGTACTGCCGGGGTTTTGTAATTATTTTGCTGCCACGGCGGTGGTGGAATCCGTGCCACCGGTATGCCATTTCAGCGGTACGTTGCTTCCTTTCGGGGAAACGCGCAGGTACCCTTGCATTTCCTGGTGCAGCGCCGAACAGAAGTCGGTGCAGTAGAAGGGATAAACGCCCGGTTGGGTGGGGGTAAACTTCAGCGTGGAAGTTTCGCCGGGCATCACCAGCAGTTCCGCCGTAGCGGCGTGCTTGATGGCGAAGCCGTGGGGGATGTCCCAATCCTGCTCCAGGTTGGTGATGTGGAAATACACCTCGTCGCCCGCCTGGACGCCTTCGATATTGTCCGGGGTAAGGTGGGAGCGAATAGCCGTCATGTACACATGAACCTCGTTGCCTTTACGTTCCACTTTCGTCGCTTTTTCGCCGGCGGCCACATAGGGGTGCTTGTTTTTGGAGATGTCGAAAAACTTCACGCTCTGGTCTTTGATCTTCTCCGCCGGGATGGCCTGTGCGTAGTGCGGCTCGCCGATAGTGGGGAAATCGAGCAGCAGCTGCATCTTGTCGCCCTCAATGGAGTACAGTTGCGCGCTTTGTGCCAGCTCCGGACCGGTAGGCAGGTAACGGTCTTTGGTGATTTTGTTGTAAGCCACCACGTACTTGCCGTAGGGTTTTTTGGTGTCGCCGCCGGGTACCATGAGGTGACCGATGGAGTAGTACGTCGGCACGCGGTCGAGCACCTTCAGGTCCTTGATGCTCCATTTCACGATTTCGGAAGACACGAAGAAGGACGTGTACGCATTGCCCTTGCCGTCGAATTCGGTGTGCAGGGGGCCGAGGCCGGGCTTCTGCACTTCGCCGTGGAGCGCCGCTTCGTATTTGATAACGGGGATGCCGTTGTATTCGCCTTCAAACGCTTTGTCTTCGATCGCTTTCACGAATTTCTGGAAGGCGAAAACGGGGATGAGCGCGGCCAGTTTGCCGGAGCCCACGATGTATTCGCCGGAAGGGTCCACATCGCAGCCGTGCGGCGATTTGGGGCAGGGGATGAGGTACACGAGGTCTTTGAGCTCTTCCGGGTCCAGGGTCAGCACTTCCTTGATGATCTCGGAAGTAGCGGTGTGGTTTTCTTCGTTGAAGGTGTTGTGATAGTATTCGGTGGCCATTTTTTTGGCTTTACCGGCTTTCACGTATTCTTCCGCCTTTTTCCAGTTTACCGCCACGATAAAGTCTTTGTCTTTCTGCGAGGCATTCACTTCCAGCAGGGTGCTGGCCTGTTCGGTGTTGTAGGTGGAGAAGAAGAACCATCCGTGGCTGGGGCCTTTGCCGGCACGGCTCAGATCGAGGTCCATACCGGGGAGGATGATCTGGAAGGCCACGTTCATGTGACCGGAATTTTTGTCGATGCCGATGAACGACGCGGTGCTTTTGAAGTTCTTTTTGTAGGATGCATTGTCCAGCGGCGATTCTGCGTTGCCTACGGGCACCGAAAAGCGCGTACCGGCGATCACGTATTCGGTGTTTTCGGTGAGGAAGGGGGAGGAGTGGTTACCGCCGCTGTTGGGCAGCTCGATGATCTCCATGGTCTTGAACGCTTTCAGGTCGATGCGGGCCACGCGGGGCGAGTTGTTGGCGTTGGCGAAGAGCCAGCGGCCGTCGTGCTCGCCATTGGTCTGCGAAAGCGCCAGGTGGTGCTGATCGTCCCAGGGAACGAAGCCGTGGGAAGTGTTCAGCATGGGTTTGGTTTCTTCGCTGTAGCCGTAACCGTTCTCGGGGTTCACCGAGAAAACGGGCAGCACTTTCAGCAGGCGGCCGGAAGGCAGGCCGTACACGGCAACCTGGCCGGAGAAGCCTCCTGAAACGAAATTGTACAGCTCATCGTATTTGCCGGGAGCCACGTACGTACGTGCGGCGGCATCGCCACCCACGGCCGATTCGGTGCTCTTCATCTTGCAGCTCTGGACGGTCAGCGCGGCGGCTGCGGCCAGGAGTAAGGGAGAAAGTTTCATAATAAAGTATATTAACGGGAATGAAAATTATCAGTTCTTGCCGTCGAGCTTGCGCATGTATTCCAGTACGGCGCGGGCATCGTCGTCGGAGAGGTTCTGGTTGGGCATTCTGACCATGCAGATTTCCAGCATGGCCTGTGCTTCCGGATCTTTGTCGAGCATTTCATCCACGTTGGTAATGAAGTTCATGATCCATTCGGGGGTTCTGCGGTCGGTAACGCCTTTCCAGCCGGGCCCTACGAGTTTTTCTTCGGTGGTTTTGTGGCAGGAAGTACATTTTACTTCGGCGATTTCCAGTCCTTTTTGGGCCATGGCTTCATCCAGGGGGTGGGTGAGCTGCACGTCCTTGAATTTGCCGATGCCTTTGGGGTCTGCGGCGTTGCTGGCCGCGGCATTATTGTCTGCGGCGGGTGTTTCGGAGGCCGGGGCTTTTTCTTCGCCGGCCTTTTCCTGTCCGCCCCCGCACCCGGCTGCCGCAATTGCGATGGCCACGGTGCAGATGAAGAGGTACCTGAGCTGTTTCATGATGTTGTTTGTTTGGTTCAAAGGTCTGAATCGGTATATGCATCCTTCATGACGGCCGTCAACGATTTTGATGACACTCGGCAACGGCGGCCCCGGTTTTCATGATATAGATCGTATCCGGCGGCGCTGTGGTAACTATTTCCCGGCTGGCCGGGACCCATTTTCCAGGTCGGCCGCTTTCGGGAAAAGGATGTTGTTCTCGAGGTGGATGTGGAGGTGCAGATCGTCCTGGAATTCTTTCAGGAGCGCATAGGTCACGCGGTAAGTATTGCATCCGTCCGGCGGAACGGTGTAATCGCCGCTCAGTTGCTGGATCTGGCGGAATCGTTCGCCTTCCTGGTCGTGCTCGTGCATCATCATGGAAATAGGCCCGGCCACGGTGCCGAAATGCGCCGGAGCGGCCGATGTGCCGTTTTCCCGGGCCACCACCATCTGGCGGATGTACGGGAAAAGGACGAGCTCCTCTTTCTTCATGTGCATGGTCAGTTCCGCGGCGCTTTCATTAAAAAGCTGCGCGATGCGGACGAGCTCGGGATGCGCGCCGCCGTGTACGTTCGACAGTTTATGGAGATAAGCCTGTAGAACGGGGATCTGGCTGGCGACGTAGGCATGGTGCCGGTCTACGATGTGAATGGCCAGTACGTCGGGTTCCCAGGTGTTGTAATCCGTGCCGGTCTCGGGCTGAACGCCGAGCACTTCCGCCAGGTCTGCGGTGACGGCCGAAATGTCGATTTTCTTTTGAGCACAGGCTTCTTCAATGGTGCGGTTGCCGTTGCAGCAGAAGTCGATCCGGTATTTGCTGAAAACGGCGGCTGTGCGATAATTGCCGGATACGAGCTGGCCGATAACGGCTTGTTCCAGGTGTGTCATGGTCAATTGTTTGTCGATGTTAAATAAATACATATTTGTCCTTAATAGGAGCCGGAAAAACAGCACAAAGCTACGGGGAAATGCTTTAATAAAAGACAAAAAAGTCCTTAATTATAAAATGGATTTTCCGCTGAAATGCAGCATGGGCGGGAGGTATGATAAAAATCAGTTTTCGGGGGATAGGAGATGCCGGTGCCGGGAGCAAAAAAAGGGCCCGCGCAACTGGCAGACCCTTACACTTGTCTCCCCCCGGAAACAATGCATCGTAATTTTAGCGGCGCGCCCGGTTTTCGGGCACCCGGCAACTGCCGGCAGCGCAGGGGCTGGCGTTGAGTACCGCCATCAGCGCGAACAGACCGCCGAAAATGGCCAGGGGCCATTCCTTCATAAGCATACTGTAAATAAAAATGGTCGCTCCGGCACCCAGCCTGATCCATCGTCCGGCAGACCAATGCGAAAAAATTCGTTTCATGATGCAAATATGGGCCAATTCGCACACCGTGATGGTGACTTCAGTCACATAAATCCCCGGACCCAGGGATACCCCGCCGGGAAATAAAACCCGAAATTCGCCGGGAGCGTTTATTTTTGACGCTCCCGGACCCGATATGCACCTGTACTCATTCAAATTCCAACATCCCAAAGCCCTGCGGTACGTGTGGCTGGTCGTGCTGGCACCCGTCGCCTGCATGGTCCCGGCCGTTCTGCTGACGGGAGACAATGTCGCGCTGATCATCGCCTCCGTCATCGCCCCCATCGTCATCGGCTTTTATTTATTATTCACGAAAGGAAAGGCGCATGACGAGATTTCGCTGGACAATTCCGGTTTCACGTCCGCGTTTTTCGGACGCGTGCCATTCAATGAAATCAAAGCGGTGAAAGGAAGCTCCCTGTTCATGGACCCTCCGTCGATGCGCATCGAACTGAACAGCGGCCGTAAACTGACCTGGCGCATCACCAGCAAAGGCAGCATCTACAATTCCGTGGAAGACGCGGAAACGTTCCTCCGGTTCACCGCCGACCTTTCGCTGAAAATGGACGCCTGGGCACCGAAGGTACAAGTTCGCCCCTCCACATTGTCGTACGAAAAAGCCCCGGCGTCGGAGCAACTCCGGAAAGTCGTGAAGCGCAACCGTAAACCGGCCCTTGTCATCCCCATCGGCGCGGCATTCGCGCTGCTGGCACTCGTCAGGACCTGCGGGAAAGACTGGTTCAAACGCGACGAGATCAACTTCGCCCAAATCGCGGCGCAACAGGAAAAAAAGTACCAAAGCAATATCGGGGAAGCCAAAGCCGTGATGAGCGAATACCTCAAACGCCAGGGCGCCCATTTCCTCTATACGAACGATACGGCCGCCCGCGCCGAGCTGCTGCCGGATATCAACGTGTCTGACCCCACCGGCATCGCGGCTTTCCGCCATACGGAAGCCAACCGGGAACTGGAAGCCTTCATCGAAAACCCGGATTCCTTCCGCATACAAACGGTCATCATCGCCGGCGACGGATCCGTCAAACCCATGCGGGGAAGCATCCTCAACATGAACGATAGCGCAGATGCCCAGCTTTTCATCCGTTTCTACGACCCCCTGCAACGCATCGCGCCGCCGCGCATCCGCGGCGGCGCGCCGGTGGATTCGTCGGAATTTCCCGTGTTCGACGTCATGACCGGCATTCCCCTGTACGACACCCTGAAAATCGGTGGCGCCATTTCCGAATCCTTTCCCGCCATGCACATGATGCTGGCGCAAGTCCGCCACCGGACTTCGTTCCGCGTATACCTCACCGGCCGTGAAAAGGACGGCATCCCGGAAACCCTCTTCCGCAAGGCTGTCAGGGAGCTCAATAAGCAGCTGGCGGCGGTGAAGGCGGATACGAGCGGGTTTGTAGTGAAGGTGTACAACCGCTAGTCCTTTCCGGCAATCTGCGGAGCAGCCTTTTTCGTTATATTGCCTTCATGAATACCGCATTTGAACCAACCGTTACTTTCGCCGCGGCCTCAGATCAGCAAGACGGGCTCGCCGGCTTCAAATCCCGATTCCACTTCCCGCAACATGCGGGGAAAGACGCAATTTATTTCTGCGGAAACTCCCTCGGCCTGCAAGCCAGGTCTGTCGCCGGCGCCATTGAACAGGAACTGGAAGATTGGCGGGCCCTGGCGGTGGAAGGGTACTTCCGCGCCAGAAATCCCTGGCTTTACTATCATGCCAATTTCAACGAAACGCTATCCGGCATGATGGGCTGCTCGCCCGACGAAGTGACCGTCATGAACACGCTCACCGTTAACCTGCACCTCATCCTCCAGAGCTTTTACCGCCCCACGAAAGAGCGGTACCGCATCGTGATGGAAGCCGGAGCTTTTCCGTCCGACCAATACGCCCTCGAAACGCTGGTCCGCCTCCACGGCCTGGACCCGGACGATGCCCTTGTCGAAATTTCGCCGCGGGAAGGAGAGAAGCTCCTCCGCACGGAAGATATCCTCGACGTGATCGCCCGACAGGGCGGCAGCCTGGCGCTCGTGCTCATGGGCGGCATCAATTATTACACCGGCCAGTTTTACGATATGCCCGCCATTACCGCCGCTGCGCAACGGCAGGGCGCCTTTGCGGGGTGGGACCTTGCCCACGTGGCCGGCAATATTCCCGTCCGGCTCCACGACTGGAACGTTGATTTTGCGGTATGGTGCTCCTATAAATACCTGAACGGCGGCCCCGGCGCGGCCGGCGGGCTTTTCGTGCATGAAAGGCACGGCAGCGATCCCGCATTTCCGCGCCTCGGCGGCTGGTGGGGGAACGATGAAAAAACGAGGTTTAAGATGGAAAAGGGCTTCGTCCCGAAGCCCGGTGCAGCAGGCTGGCAGATCAGTACCGCGCAGGTTTTCAACATGGTGGCGCTGAAAGCTTCGCTGGAACTGTTCAGGGAAGCGGGGATCGACGCGTTGCGGGCCAAGAGCCTCCGGCTCACGGCTTACCTGGAATTCCTGCTGGGCCACGCTTCGCTGCCCTGCGAGATCATCACCCCGGCCGATCCGCTGCAGAGGGGCGCGCAGTTGTCGCTGTATTTCCCGAAAGACGGGAAGGCGATCCACGCGCGGATGATGGAAAACGGGATCATTTGCGATTACCGCGAGCCCGGCGTGATCCGCCTGGCGCCCGCGCCGCTGTATTGCTCCTATGCAGATGTGCTCCGGTTCCACGACGTTTTAAAATCATTCGCATGAGTACTACCTTCAAAAACTGGCTCGCCCTCGGCGATTCGTACACCATCGGCGAAGGCGTTCCGCTGTTCGAGAGCTTCCCGTACCAGGCGCTTCAGCTCCTGCGCGCGGCCGGCATGCAGGTACAGGCGCCGGAGATCGTCGCGAAAACGGGGTGGACCACCGGCGAGTTGATCCATCACCTGCAACACAACACCCGGCTGCTGCCGAAGTACGATTTCGTGTCGCTGCTGATCGGGGTGAACAACCAGTACCGCGGGCTGCCGGAAACGGAATATGCCCAGGAATTCGAATGGCTGGCAAACCGGGCGCTGGAGCTTGCAGGCGGCGGGAAAACAGTGGTGGTGAGTATCCCGGATTGGGGCGTGACGCCTTTTGCCGCCGGGCGCGATACGGATACGATTTGCAACCAGATCGACGAGTTCAACGGCATCAGCCGCGAAATCAGCGGAAAATTGGGCATACCATATATTAATATCACGGAAAGTTACCGGCTTACCGGCGGCCGGCCGGAAAGCGTGGCCGAAGACAAACTGCACCCTTCCGGGGCCGTGTACGCGGGGTGGGCGGAAAAAGTGGCCGCCGCCTTCGGGAACGGATAACCCGCAGCAACACAACACTTTTTATATGATGAATCCCTGCCCTCCGCGGCAGGGATTTTGATTCAATGAGAATTATCCTACATTTGCACCCCTGACCCGCCGGCAACATCCGGGAAGGTCACTTTTTGCGGATCCCTGTACGAAACAGCCATTGGGCGCAATACAGGGTTTACTATCTTTATGAAGTACTTTAACCTTTATTAAAACTGTTTATGCAATTTCTGGATTTTGAAAAGCCGATTGCGGATCTGTACGAACAACTGGAAAAACTGAGGGAAAACGGGGAGAAGTCTGGCGTGGACGTTTCCGCTACCGTGAAAGAGTACGAGCAGAAAATCATCGACACCAAGCAACAGATCTATAACAATCTCACCAGCTGGCAGAAAGTGCAGCTGAGCCGCCATCCCGAAAGGCCGTACACACTGGAGTACATCGAAAGAATGACGGAAAACTTCGTGGAGCTGCATGGCGACCGCAATGTGAAAGACGACAAGGCCATGGTTGGCGGGTTCGCGGAAATCGGCGGTGAAACCGCGATGTTCATCGGCCAGCAGAAAGGTGTGAATACCAAGATGCGGCAGATCCGCAACTTCGGTATGGCCAACCCTGAAGGTTACCGCAAAGCCCTCCGGCTGATGAAGCTGGCGGAGCGTTTCAACAAGCCCATCATCACCCTCATCGATACCCCGGGCGCATATCCCGGCCTGGAAGCGGAAGAGCGCGGCCAGGGCGAAGCGATCGCCCGTAACCTGTTCGAAATGGTGAAGCTCCGCGTGCCCGTGATCTGCGTGATCATCGGCGAAGGCGCATCCGGCGGCGCGCTGGGCATCGGCATCGGCGACCGTATCTTCATGCTCGAAAACAGCTGGTACACCGTGATCTCCCCCGAAAACTGCTCCACCATCCTCTGGAGAAGCTGGAATTTCAAGGAAAAAGCGGCGGAAGAGCTGAAGCTCACTTCCGGGTACATGAGCCAGTTCGGACTGGTAGACGGTGTGATCCCCGAACCTGTCGGCGGCGCACATTCCAACCACGAAGAAATGGCCGAGATCCTGAAGAAACGCCTCATCGAAACCCTGGCCGAACTGAAAAAGATCGACCCGGATACGCGTATCGAGCAACGGATCGATAAATTTTCCAATATGGGCTTCTTCGAAGAACGTTGATCAAAATTGACGATCGTTCGGCAAAAAAGAGCGCAGCTGTATTGCGGGTATCAATCCAATTGACAATCTTTGCATTTTGTAAGGCAGCACTGCGGCCATTGACCATTTGAAATATGTTACAGGAACAATTAAGGGGCACCGGCGTGGCATTGGTGACACCGTTCACCGCCAGCGAAGCGATTGACTGGAATGCCCTCGAAAGGCTTATCGATCATGTGATCACCGGGGGCGTAGACTACGTCGTGACCCTCGGCACTACCGGGGAAACACCCACACTTTCCTCCGAAGAAAAACTCGACCTGATCCGCTTTACCTTCGAAAAGGTGAATAAACGCGTGCCCGTGGTGGTTGGCGTTGGCGACTACAACACCGCCGATGTCGTGAAGCGGCTGGCATCCTGCCCGCTCGACGAAGCCGCCGCTATCCTCAGTGTAGCGCCTTATTACAGCAAACCCACGCAGGAAGGCATCTTCCAGCACTATAAGGCCATCGCCGCCGCATCTCCCAAGCCCATCATTCTCTACAACGTTCCGGGCCGCACCGGCCGTAACATGACGGCGGAAACCACCCTGCGCATCGCGCACGAAGTGGAAAACGTCATCGCCATGAAAGAGGCGTCGGGCGATATGCTGCAATGCATGCAGATCATCCGCGACAAACCGAAAGGGTTCCTGGTGATCAGCGGAGACGATGGCGTTGCCATGCCGCAGCTGGCCTGCGGGATGGACGGCGTCATCTCCGTAGCCGCGAACTACTTCGCGAAAGACTTCCCGGCGATGGTGAGAGCCGCGCTGGCAGGCGATTTCGAAACGGCCCGCAACCTGCATTACCGTATGCTCGAAGGTTTCGACCTCATGTTCGCGGAAAACAATCCCGCCGGCATCAAGGCGTTCCTGCACCAGGCCGGCATCATGGAAAACGTGTTCCGCCTGCCGGTTATTCCCGCCACGGAAGCGCTCCAGCAACAGATTAAAAAGTATCTCTCCGCATACTAACCCGGTTGCACCGGAAAGCGGAAGGGCTGACGGCCGGTTTTTATACCAGGCGTCAGCCCTTTTGTTATGCGTAAGTGCGATATCCCATGCTATACCTGCGGCCGGATGGCGCAAAAAGGGCGCCCTTGCCAGGCGCCCCGGGGTATAGGGTTAAACAGGATAATCAACTAAAAAGCAAACCCAACGGTAAGTCCGAGCCCGCGAACGCCCAGGAAAGGCATCTTGATGTCTGCCCGCACCCCGTCGTCGCGCACGTCGGCTTTGATGTTTTTTTCGCTTCCGCCAAGGTCTATCAGATCTTCCAGGTCGGCCTTCAGTTCTGCACGGTCTGCTTCGTCGAGATCGCTGAGGTCGGTGAGCCCTTCCACCTTACCTGTCATTTTGCCGTAATGGGCGCCGATGATGTAGAGGTCAACCACCACGCGCCTGGCGATCATGAACTGTCCGCCCATGATCACGCCGCCGCCGAAGCCTTTGGTATGGCCGTTGAGTGGCACGAGGGTGGTGGAGCCGTCCGGTTTCTCGTAATCGAAGGGATAATCGTACTTGAATTTGCTATAACGGCCGTAAATGCCGCCGTAAAAGCCCCTGGCGCCGGGGCGCTTCCCGGTGTAAATGCGGAATTCCGCCGTGAGGGCGCCGCCGCTCATCTGCAACTTGTCGAGCTGGCTTTGCAGATCGTCTTCCCCGTCTTCCTTGATCTGGTCCATCACGTTTTCACCGAGCATGCTCTTGGTTAGGGCGCTTTTCGGCATGTAACGGTACCCCAGCGACGCGGAGATCTTGCGTGTCAGCATGCGCTCGTAGGTAAGGCTGTAGTTGTTGAGGGTAAGACTGGAGAGATTGGTTTTCACGATGTTGGAGTACATCGGGAGGTTGCGTAACCGCTCTTTCCGTGTTGGGGCTGATTCAATGGTACTGTCGACAGGCGTTTCGGTCTGCTGCGCCATAGCCGCAGTGCCGATGCAAACGGCTGCGACGAGGGTAAGTGCTGCGTGTTTCATGTTATAGGAAAAATATTTAATGCATAAAGATAAATGCATGCTTTTTCCCCTGCAATACACCATTTTAGGTATTGCTTTTATGAATAAATTATATTTTAATTAAGGTTTATATGATGTAGGTCGCCCCCTCGAGCGCCAGTTCCGTATTGGGAAAAACGGGGATGCACTCGTCGAGGAAGGGTTGCAGGTCGGTGTATTTGGAAGAGAAATGCCCGATCAGGAGCCGCCGGGCGCCCGCCATTCCTGCCAGGGTAGCGGCCTGGACGGTGGTGCTATGGTAACGGTCGGCCGCGCGCTGGCGGAGATCGTCGAGATAAGTGGTTTCGTGGTACATGAGGTCGGCGTCCTGCAGCCAGGGCACCAGTTCTTCGTCGTAAATGCTGTCTGCGCAATAAACGTACCGCCGGGCGCGGTTCGGGGGCAGCGTCACCCAGTCGTTTTTTACGACGGTCCCGTCTTTCCGGACGTAATCTTCCCCGTCGGCCAGGTGGGAGAAGAAGGCGGAGGGGATTTCGTAAGCGCGGGTTTGTTCGGGTATGATGCGGCGCTTGCGGCGCTGTACGCTGAAAGCGAAGCCATAACAGGGGATGCGGTGGCGGGTGGGGAAGCAGGACACTTCCATGTCTTTGTCCTGGAAAAGCACGCCTGCCGACTCTGGCGTCAGCGGCTGGAATTGCAGCTCGAAACGCAGGGTGGTGGCGGCATGGCGGAGTTGCAGCTCGAGGATGTCCCATAGTCCCGGCGGACCGAAAACCGTCAGTGGTTCGATGCGGCCGAGGAGGCTCATGCTGTTGATGAGGCCGATCAGGCCGAAATAATGATCGCCATGGAGGTGGCTGATGAAGATGTAACGGATCTTTCCGCGGCGCACCTTGTATTTGGCGAGCTGCGTTTGTGTGCCCTCGCCGCAGTCGATCAGCATGAGCTGATCGTTATACGTGAGCACCTGTGCGGTGGGGTGCCGCTCCGGGGTGGGTATCGCCGAGTTATTGCCGAGGATGGTGACCGCAAACATGAGCCAGTAGTTAAATTTTATTCGTCGCCGAGCAGTTCGCGTTCCAGGTCTTCCATCATCACCATATCGATGGCTTCGGATTCGGTGGGCACGATATTGAGCATTTCGGGGTGTAATTCCGAGAGCTCGGCTGTTAAAACCTTGTTAAGTCCGGTAACGGCGGCGGATAGGCCATGGTCGTACCGGTGCTGGTACACTGTAAAAATGGCTTCCAGCGCCCGTGCATCGGCAGATTGCAGGGAATGCAGGTCCAGCACGAGGTTGAGGCCGGTCAGTTCGGGGATGCCGAGCACTTCCTTTTCGAGCTCTGCAGCCATTTTGGCATCCAACGCGGCTTCTTCCAGCCTAAAAATCAGTATTTTCTCTTTGGTATCAATTTTGAATTGCATACGGCGGATGTTATCAATCACAAACATTATAAAAAAAAGGATTCGGCAAAAAGGAAACCCGTCGAAGAACGTACCTGGAGAAGTAAATAACACCCAATCGTCAACATCCCTCTTCTCGTAGATATATTCAGCAAACAAGGCCCTTCAGCGCAAAAGTAAATCTTAACCAATAATGTGCAAGGATAAAAAGTAAATCCAATTTAATTTGGTAATATTGTATAAGCATGCCCCCGTAAGGGTTTAACAAAATCAACAAACAATGGATCAGAATTTTTCACCGCAAGTAAAGGAGATCATTACGTTCAGTAGGGAGGAGGCTTTGCGACTGGGTAATGATTTCATCGGTACGGAACACCTGCTGCTGGGTATTATTCGTGAAGGTGAGGGAACGGCTGTAAAAATCCTACAGGCGCTGAACGTTGATCTGTATGAGTTACGCAAGGAAGTGGAATTGGCGATAAAAGACAAGACAGGCAAAAACATTGCGAACATCAACAGTCTTCCCCTGACCCGCCAGGCAGAGAAAGTGATCCGGGTAACCGTGCTGGAAGCAAAGGCGCTGAAGAGTCCCACCGTGGAAACAGAGCACCTCATGCTATCCATCCTCAAGAATAAAGAAAACGTTTGTACGCAAATCCTTCAACAATTTGACGTGGACTACGATACTTTTAAAAACGAACTGGGCTTCGTAAAATCTGCCGATCCGAAAGCAGAATTCGATGACCCCGGAGAAGAGGAGTTCGAAGACGAACGCAAAAGTTATGCTTCCAAACAGAAGCAGACCAACACCAAGTCGAAAACTCCCGTTCTCGATAACTTCGGCCGTGATATCACTAAACTGGCCGAAAGCGGCAGCCTCGATCCGATCGTGGGCCGCGAAGCGGAAATCGAACGCGTTTCGCAGATCCTTTCCCGCCGTAAAAAGAACAACCCCATCCTGATCGGTGAGCCCGGTGTAGGTAAAACCGCCATCGTGGAAGGCCTTGCCCTCCGCATCGTGCAGCGCAAGGTTTCCCGCGTGCTGTTCGACAAGCGCGTGGTTAGCCTCGACCTCGCCGCCCTCGTGGCCGGTACAAAATACCGCGGCCAGTTCGAGGAAAGGATGAAGGCGATCATGAACGAGCTGGAAAAGAACCGCGATGTGATCCTGTTCATCGATGAAATTCACACCATCGTTGGCGCAGGCGGCGCTTCCGGTTCGCTGGACGCTTCCAACATCTTCAAGCCCGCCCTCGCAAGAGGCGAGCTCCAGTGCATCGGCGCCTCCACTTTGGACGAATACCGCATGTACATCGAGAAAGATGGCGCACTCGACCGCCGGTTCCAGAAGGTAATGGTAGATCCCCCCTCTGTGGAGGAAACCATCCAGATCCTCAACAACATCAAACCGCGCTACGAGGAATACCATAACGTGTCTTACACCGACGACGCCATCGACGCCTGCGTGAAACTCAGCGACCGTTATATGACCGACCGCCTGCTGCCCGACAAGGCCATCGACGTGCTCGATGAAGTAGGCGCCCGCGTCCACCTCAAAAACATCAACGTTCCGCAGAATATCCTCGACCTCGAAAAACAGATCGAAGACATCAAGCAGGAAAAGAATAAAGTCGTGAAGAGCCAGCGCTTCGAAGAAGCCGCCGCCCTCCGCGATACCGAAAAGAAACTCGGCGAAGACCTCGAAAAGGCCAAAGCCGTGTGGGAAGAAGAAGTAAAACACAAACGCTACCCGATCGATGAAGAAGCGATCGCCGAAGTGGTGAGCATGATGACCGGCATCCCCGTAAAACGGATGGTGCAGGCAGAAAACGAAAAGCTCCGCCGCATGGGCGAAGACCTCAAATCCGCCGTGGTGGGTCAGGCCGAAGCCATTTCCAAAGTCACGAAAGCCATCCAGCGTAACCGCGTTGGCCTGAAAGACCCGAAGAAACCCATCGGTACCTTCATCTTCCTGGGCCCCACCGGTGTCGGTAAAACCGAGCTGGCGAAAGCCCTCGCCCGGTATATGTTCGACTCGGAAGACGCGCTCATCCGTATCGATATGTCCGAATACATGGAGAAATTCTCCGTAAGCCGCCTCATCGGCGCGCCTCCGGGATATGTCGGGTATGAAGAAGGCGGCCAGCTCACCGAAAAAGTACGCCGCAAACCGTACTCGGTGATCCTGCTCGACGAAATCGAGAAAGCCCATCCGGATATCTATAATATCCTGCTGCAGGTGCTCGACGATGGTATCCTGACCGACGGCCTGGGCCGGAAGGTGGACTTCAAGAACACGCTCATCATCATGACCTCCAACATCGGGGTGCGCCAGTTGAAAGACTTCGGTGCAGGCGTGGGCTTCTCTACCGGCGCCCGTGTGGTGAACGAAGAAGAGAACACCAAAGCGGTGATCGAAAAAGCCCTGAAACGGACGTTCTCTCCCGAGTTCCTCAACCGTATCGATGATGTGATCATCTTCAACTCGCTCAGCAAGGAAGACATCTACACCATTATCGATATCACGATGAAAGGGGTGCTCGTTCGCCTGCAGAACCTGGGCTTCAGCCTGGAACTGACAGACGATGCGAAAGGGTTCCTGGCCGAGAAAGGGTACGATCAGCAGTTCGGCGCCCGTCCGCTCCACAGGGCCATCCAGAAATACCTGGAAGATCCCCTGGCGGAAGAGATCCTCAACATGAATATCCACAACGGGGATATCCTCATCGCAGATCTCGACAAGGAAAACCAGAAACTGGTGTTCTCCCTGAAGAACCCCTCCAAAAGCAAATCGGAGAAATCCGAAGCGTAAACCGTAAAAAAGTCAATCGATCATACAGCTGCCGGCGATAAGCCGGCAGCTTTTTTTATGCCCTTAATTATAGTGATTATCAAATCAATATATGATTTCCCAATCATATTACATATTGATTAAATAAAAAACATGATTGAAATGATATATTAATCAAAATTTATATGTAACATTGCGGAAGATTAGCATGCGCCCGTAAAATGGGTCGGGGCAGAACAGTAATTATGAAAGGACTTGGTTTTCAATTCATCTCTATAAACGCATATTTTTTAACCTTTTACCTATGAAGAAGTCGTTACGCATAGCGGGTGTATTCCTCGCGTTATTTTTCTCTTACGACGGCGTGAAGGCACAGGTCAAGATCGGGGGAGACCCGGCGGTAGTAGACGCTAACGCCATACTTGAACTGGAGAGCGCCAGGAAGGGCCTCTTGCTGCCCCGCCTCAACAAAACCGGATATGAGCTCCTCGTTAGCCGCAACCCGACGCCGGGTATGGTGGTATATGTAAACGATGGCACGGCCGATTCGAGAGGTGTCGGTTTCTACGTGAAAACCGCAGACGGCAACACCAAAGCCGCATGGACCAAAATGGCCGGCGACGCGGGCGGTGCCGGGCCCTGGAAATTGACCGGAAACGATGTGAGCGCCGGCGATTGGCTCGGTACCACCAACGCTTTCCCGCTGATCTTCAAAGCCAATAACAATGAAGTAATGCGGTTCGATCCCACCACGGGCAACATCACCGTTCCCTACGCGAACGTTCCCGACGCTGCGGCCGGCTCCAACCAGGTAGTGATCATCGGAACAGACGGCCTCATCCAGAAAAAAGACCTCTCGCTCACCTCCGTAACCGGCGTAAACGGCCTGCAGGGCAACCTGACGATGAGCATTTCTCCGGCAACCACCAATAACATCGCAGAACTGGTGATCACCGGCGCTTCCAAAACGCTGGACGTGAAACTGCCGATCATGATCGGTGGCACCACACAGCAATACGGTTTCATGACGATCGATGACTGGAAGAAACTCCAGGCCATCACATCTGTAGACGGTATTTCCGTGGGCAACATCGTATCCGACGGTACCGCTACCGAACAGGGCGCGCGCATCGTTCGCCTGACCGGGGCCGACGAAGGCAAACTGGTGCTGCATATGATCGAAGCATCTGCAACGGCGGCCGGTGTCGTGAGCACGGGCGCACAGGTTTTCGCTGGTGCAAAAACCTTTAACAACGCAGCTACGTTCAAGAACACCGTAACTACTGAAGGCGCGGCCACTTTCAAAAGCACCGCTGCTTTCGAAAAACCGGCCACTTTCGCCGAAACCGTAGCCATCACCGGTAACACCACCGTAGGCGGCACTTTCACCGTAACCGGCGATGCTACCATGAACGGCAACACGATCATCGATAAAGCACTTACTTTCAACAATCCGACGCCCTTCAGCACGGCAACACCTGCAACGTACCATATGGCCGTTCTGAACGACCAGAATAATTTCAACCTGGAAACGGTCGAGATCCCCGCCCACCGCCTCAACGGTATCTCCAAGATCAACGTCGGCGCGGCATCCGTAGAAGCTGATCCCACAGACGGCCACATCAACCTCATCGCAGACAAAACCGGTACCGGCTTCGCCATCGAAACGGCTCCGAACACTATCACCATCAAACTTCCGGACGCAAGCGCCACCGCGAATGGTACTGTAACAACGGAAACACAATCCTTCAAAGGTCAGAAAACCATCCTCGATACCCTGAACATCGGCGGCAACGCGGTGGTAGGTTCCAAGGTGAACATCAACGGCTCTATGTCCGTTCCCTTCCGGATCCTCACCCCCGGCGACCATACGCTTGGTATCGACGACTACATGGTTGTGGCGAAATGTGCCTCCAGCGGTACCGGTGCGGTAGGTGAAGTAGAGCCTATTTCTACCATCACCCTTCCTGCAGCTGCCAACGCGAAAAACCGCGTATACATGATCCGCCGCGAACAGCGTATCGCCGACGAGATCGCACAGCTGCACATCGTTGCCAGCGGCGGACAGATCAGCGGCCGCGCATCCGTCATCATCAGCGAGCCCGGGTTCACCGTAACCGTAGTATCCGACGGTACTACCTGGTACATGGTATCCCGCTCTGTAATGTAATAGATTTTCGATTGAAAGGAACGGCGGTGAATGCGCCGCCGTTCCTTTATAATCCAACAATCCCCCGCTATGAAATTTTCCTTCTCTCTTTGCAGCATCACCGCATCCATCTTCCTTTCCGCCCTTTTCTCGGGGCAGGATGCAAAGGCTCAGCTTAAACTCGGCGGCAATACGGGCATCGTCCGTGGAGACGCCCTCCTTGAAATGGAAAGCTCCCGCAAAGGCCTGCTGCTGCCCCGCGTCAATGCAACGGCGCTCACCAAAGCCCCGCTGGATACAGCCGCTGCGGGCATGATGATCTACAACACCACCGACAACAAAGTATACATCCGCTCCAGTGGCACCTGGAAACCCGTAAGCGACGCCGCTTCCACGGGTTGGAACCTGACCGGCAATTCCACCATTAACCCCGCATTAAACTTTTTGGGCACCACAGACGCCCGGCCGCTCATTTTCAAAACCAATGCCATCGAATACGCGCGGATCACGGAAACGGGAAAGATGGGCGTAGGCACATTGTACCCGAATTCCGCTTTGCATGTCAACGGTTCGACCGCCACCAACGTGGCCGTGGCCACGGGGAACTTCGCCATGGCGGATTCCAACAGCGTCGTGATCATGAACAACACGACGGATGCCAATTTTGCGTTACAAAATCCTGCTAACTATAAAGGCCGCGCTATAGAGGTGGTGGCGTATGGCACCGCGAACGTAAACTTCACGGGATTTAATATTCGTACACAAAATGCCGCCAACCCTACCGTTGCTTTGACGCCTGGTTATAGCTTGCGCCTTGTCAGCGATGGTACGAACTGGGTGGTTTCCGGAAAACAGCGAAGCGGTCTGCCTTTATATATGGCTACTACGACCGGCGCGGGTGAAGGGGAAGTTGTCCGCGACTACAATGGATATGTCAGCAAAGGAAGCGGTGTGTTCCAGACAGACGTGCAGGCGGTACCGCTAAATCCAATTCCCAACGAAGGCGCCTGGTTCAGCATGATGCTGCAAACCGTTGGCGGCGGGTATTTCGGGCAATTCAACCTGAACGATCATAATGCCTATTTCCGGGGGAATGAAGTTGCGAACCTGGGCACTTCGGTATGGCAGAAATTCATCAGCCACCCGGCTACCGTCCAGTTTAACGCCCAAAGCACCGGGACGGACAGTTTGAATTTCAATATGACCAATAACCGGAACGTCGTTTTTAGTACGAATAACACGCCGAGGCTACGCCTGCATGGTGATGGCAACATTCGTATGCACGGGCCTGTGACTATAGACGGTACTCTCCGTTCGCAATCTACGGCCACTTTCGAAAAAGATGCGGTGGTGGAAGATTCGTTGCGGGTGGAAGGAAGGACGCGGATGCAGGGGATGGTGATTGCAAACATCAAATCGATCACCGGTAACTATACCATTCAGGATAATGATCATTCATTATGGATATACGTGGATAATACTTTAACGGTAACCCTTACTACCGGAGCCTCTCAAATTGGAAGGATCATTTACATCCGTGCCAGAAGATCAGGCGGGACAAATAGAACGATTACCATCAATACCGTAGCCGGTGGGAATATTGAAGGGGGAACAACATCCATTCTCGCCGACTTAAACGGCCAAAATATTATGTTGCAACAGATGACGGCAACGCAATGGGTCGTGATGGCCAAATAGAAAATCGATACCAAACCATGAAACGTTTTTCGACGATCATCGCTTTTTCCTTCCTGCCTTTCCTCGCGAAAGCGCAACAGGCGGCCGTGTACATCGCGCCGGGAGAGCGTTTGCAGGTAAACCCGGGAGAAAATTTCAGCGTTTACGGCAACATGGTGAATAACGGCGCTCTCGGTTCCGGCAACAATGCATCCATCTATTTCTTCGGGAAATCGTGGAGCAACGGCGCCGGCGCTTCCCTGCCCGACGAAAGCGTCAACGGCACCACAGGCAAGGGCGGCATGTTCCGGTTTTACGGGAACAATCCCCTGTACGGCAATCAGGGCTCGCAGCAGGTTTTCGGGGGATATAATGCCGTAAGCCGCCTCGGTGCCACTTTTCCCAATATCGACATCAATAATCCGCTGGGGCTGATCATGTCCGACCTGACAGACCTCAAGATCCGCAATACCCTCAATTTCACCGCCGGCCACCTCTTCCTCAACGGCTGGAACCTCGTGATCGGGAACGGCAACCCCGGACAGATAACAGGCTACAGCGAACAGGCCTTCATCGTGACCGGCACCGCCATCGCAGGAGGGTTCCTCTTCCGCGAACAGGTAGAAGGCGCAGACGGAAAGGTCGTTTTCCCCATCGGCTCATCCCCGGCGGGCTACGCACCCTTCCAGATCGAATACAGCGGCCCGGCCGACGATTTCCGCGCCCGCGTGTTCGACAGCGTGTACCAATACGCCATTTCAGGCCTCGTCAATAAACTGGACTTTACCAACAAAACCTGGAACATCGCCCGCGGGCGGACGGACGAGTCGGACACGCGCCTCACCATCCAGCACATGGATGCCGACGAAGGCCGCGATTACAGCGCCTGGCGCGCCTCTTCCTATGTATCCCGCTATCTCAACAACGCCTGGGACAATGTGGAGCCGGAATCCTTTCCCACAGCGGGCAACATCACCACTACCGGCACGCTGCGAAATGCCACGATGCACGTGCGCCGCTTCAACAAAGGCATCCGCAACAACGAATACTTCACGAAAGCCTCGATACTGTACGGTCCGTACGCACCGGCCGTTTTCATCGTGTTTAACGCGTACCGCATCAACGAATCGCTCGTGCAGCTGGAGTGGTCGGTGGCCCGCGAGCTGAACAACGAAAAATTCATCATCGAACGGCGGCTGGATAAAGACACGGGTTTCGTGAAAGTAGGGGAGGTCTTTTCCATGGCCCCCAACGGCAACTCCACCACCCGGCTCGATTATAAATATGTGGACCCCAACGGCCATGATGGCTGGAGTTATTACCGCATCCGCGCCGTATCGCGCAATGGCGGCCGCGAAAGCGTGACGGAAATTCGCGAAGTGCCGCCGTTCCTCCGCCTCGACGTGTTCCCCAACCCCAACTTCGGGAACTTCCAGGTGAGGGTGCGCGGCCTGCAATCCAAGCTCCTCATGCAGATCGTAAGCAGCGTGGGGCAGGTGATGGAACAGTACCAGATCGAAGGGGAACGGACGATTTACGTGAACAACCTGGCGAAAGGGGCCTATGTGCTGGTATTTTACGACCGGCAGACAGGCCGGCTGGTGCGGACCTTCAAGATCGTGGTGCTGGAGCGGTAGACAACAAAATCCTTGTTAAATTCCCGGAATTGCAGCAAATTTGCAGTGTCTGATTACCCAACGCTGCACACGCTTAAAAATACCGGGCTTTGAAAAAGATCATCATTACGATTGACGGATATTCCTCCTGCGGGAAAAGCACGCTGGCCAAACAACTGGCGGCGAAGCTGAATTATCTGTATATCGACAGCGGTGCCATGTACCGCGCGATCACCCTGTATTTCATTCAGCATCGTGTGGACTGGGCTGACACTTACCAGGTGAAAACCGCACTGGAAAGTATCCAGCTCGAATTCGTCTACAACCAGCTGACCGGCCAGAGCGATATGTACCTCAACGAAGAGAACGTCGAGCCCATGATCCGGGAGATGGTGGTGGCGGAAAAAGTGAGCGAAGTGGCGGCGGTACGCGAAGTGCGGGAATTTGCCGTTGCCCAGCAGCAGCAAATGGGCGCCGCGAAAGGGATCGTGATGGATGGAAGGGATATCGGCACCGTCGTGTTCCCCCATGCAGAACTGAAAATCTTCATGACGGCAGACCCTGCCGTGCGCGTGCAACGCCGGTTCAAGGAGCTCTACGCCAAGAACCCCAATATCTCGCTCCACGAAGTCAAGGAAAACCTCGAGCTCCGCGATTATATCGACTCCAACCGCGCCGTTAGCCCCCTCCGCAAAGCAGACGACGCCATCATCCTCGATAACAGCAACCTCACGATGGATGAACAGCTCGATCTCGTGTCGCAATGGGTGGAAGACGCGATCATGGCACATTCCTCCTGATTTTTTTTGTATATCAAAAAAACGTTATTACCTTTAGGTAACGATACTATACCTCCTTAACCTCATCCTCCGAAATTCCTGCATAATTAATGGTCTTGGCGTCATTTTCCCAATAGGGATCATGAACATTGTATGCCGCCCGAAATTTGGACCTGTGACTTTATTCCTGGAAAAAAACCTGCTACTTTGTTGCCAGTCAACCTGTTGACTCATGTTCCCGGACGCCGCGCTGCGCCGCCGGCAACGTGCCATCGCAGCAATCAGCGGTTTTTGTGATTGTCCAAAGGCTTTTGAGCCATATCCGGACTGCATCCAGTTAAAAGACCATGCTATTAACCGTATAATAATGAACGCTGAAATATATTTCGCGCCGCCATGCCCATCTGGCAGGCTGGCTTGTAAAATCAATGTGGACCGGTGGCGATACCCGCCCCGATTCATATTTTCAGTAGGTGTATTCGGTTAATAGGAAAGGGGCGAATTCTTTCGCCCCTTCACTTTTTCTGGAAGGTTCGGGATATCGCAATTAAATTTTAACTTGTGAAGGCTGTTTGCACCTTTAAGCATGTTTCTCAATAGGTTCATCGTCCTGCTCTCACTGCAGCTATATTTCATGGTAAGTGCCTCGGCACAGGATTCCGTGCGGGTTTTCCGCACCCTGGACTCCATCCGCGCCCTGCACGACGATACTGCCAAAGTGAACGCCTACCTGGCCAAATCCAGGTCCATGTACCGGTATTTCGACCAGTCGGGGCGGGATAACCCCTTCCTCCAGGAAGCCCTGGCCCTTTCCGGCCGCCTCCGCTACCCGAAAGGCCAGGCCGAAGCCTATAACGACATCGGCACCTCCCGCCGCAACAAATCCCAGTACATCCTCGCCACCGAATACCACGAGAAAGCCCTCAAAGCCGCGATCGAAAGCAAGAACGAACGCCTTATCGCCACCTCGCACAACAACGTGGGCGTCGACTACCGCCGCCGCGAAATGCTCGAAAAAGCCTTCGAACACCACTTCCAGGCCCTGAAAATCGCCGAAAGGATCAACGAGACCCGGTCGCTGACCGTCGCCATCAACTCCATCGGCAACATTTACCTCTCAGACGCCAAATACGAGGCCGCCATCCGCGAATTCACCCGCGCGCTCGACCTCGAACAGAAATCCGACAATCCGCTCGGCGTAGCCATCAACCTCGGCAATTTGGGCTATGCGTACGAAGGGCTCAACCAGCTCGATAAAGCCATCGATTTCTACGAACGCTCCCTGGCCGTGAACCAGCAGCTGAACAATCATACCGGCATGGCCATCTGCTACACCTGCCTCGGCACGGCCTGGCAGAAAAAAGGCAACAACGCCGCCGCCATGACCTACCTGCAAAAGGCACTCACGGCCAATGAAAAGGTGGAAGACAAGGTACACCTGGCCGAAAATTACCTCTCCATCGGCCGCCTCCTCAACGACGAAGGCAAGCTCCCCGAAGCCCGTAAATACATCCAGCAGGCGCTGGACATGGGGCATACCTGGACGTTCAATTACATCCTCCAGGAAGGGTACAAGGCCATGGCCGACAATTACAAACGCGCCGGCGAATTCGCCAAATCCCTCGATAATACGCAGCTTTCGCTCCAGTATAAGGACAGTATCCTCGAAGAACGCACCAGTACTGAGTTTGCGCAGATGAAAGCCCTGCATGAGGTGCATCAGAAAGACAACCGGATCAAGGAACTGCAGAAAGACCAGGAGATCAACCAGCTCCGCATCCGCCGGAACCTGGCGCTCGTGATCGCCCTGGCGGGGTTCCTGTTCATGCTCATCGTCGGCGGGTTCTTCTACATCCGCCACCGCAACCTGCAGGCCAACCGCCAAACGCTCCAGCTCGAGCTGCGGTCACTGCGGTCGCAGATGAACCCGCATTTCATCTTCAATTCCCTCAACTCCATCCATCGCTACATCTGGAGCAATAACCAGGAAGAAGCGTCGGAATACCTTACGAAGTTTTCCAAGCTCATGCGCATGATCCTCGACAACAGCCAGCACACCTTCATCCCGCTCAATAAGGAGCTGGATTCCCTGCGGCTGTACCTCGACCTGGAAGCGCTGCGTTGCAACCATATGTTCGATTATCATATTTTCGTGGACGATGAGATCAATGAAGAAGAGGTCCTCATTCCACCGATGATCATCCAACCGTATGTGGAAAACGCCATCTGGCACGGGTTGGTGCATAGATCGGAAAAAGGACGGCTGGATATAGAAGTAGGATTGAAGGGAAGGATTCTGGAAGTGACGGTGACGGATAACGGGATCGGGCGGAAGCTGGCGATGGAAATCCGGGAGAAGAAAGACAGGCTCCATAATTCCATGGGCATGAAAGTAACGGAAGGGCGTATTGCCCTCATCCGGAAAATCAATAACACCAAAGACGCGAACGTGGAAATCACCGACCTTCACGGGCCGGAAGGGGAGGCAGCAGGCACGAAGGTACGCATCGTTCTGCCCGCGGAGTTTCTATTTTAACTGCATAAACATTCCTACATGAGCGAAATCAGGACCATAATTGTAGACGACGAACAGCACTGCATCGAGGCATTGCATACGATGTTGACCAAGAAATGTCCGGACGTTACGGTGCTCGCCGGCGTGAAAAGCGTACAGGAAGCCCGCAACGTGATCGACGAGCTGCGTCCCGACCTGGTGTTCCTCGATGTGGAAATGCCCCATCAAAACGGGTTCGAGCTGCTCAAACAATTCGACCGTATCCCCTTCGACGTGATCTTTACCACCGCTTACGAACAATACGCCCTCAAAGCGATCAAGTTCAACGCGCTCGACTATCTCCTCAAACCTTTCAGCATCCAGGAGCTGCAGGAGGCGCTGCGCAAGTTCCACGAGCGCCGGCAAAACCGGCCGGAGCCGGGCATGGCGCCGCTGGAAATGTTTTTGCAGAACATGAAAACCCTCCAGCAAACGAACAAAAAAATAGCGCTCCCGACCATCAACGGCCTGGTGTTTATGCCCGTCCAGCAAATCGTCCGCTGCGAATCCACCGGCAACTACACCAAGATTTTCTTCACCGACCGCAAGCAACTCCTCGTTTCCAAACCGCTCAAGGAATTCGAGGAACTGCTCACCGACGTGGATTTCTTCCGCGTCCACAATTCCCATCTTATCAACCTCCAGCAAATGGACAGCTACATCCAGGGTGAGGGCGGATTTGCGCTCATGAGCGATGGTACGCAGGTGGAAGTGTCCCGCAGACGCAAAGCGGAGTTCCTGCGCAAGGCCATGCACTTTTAAGCCGTTTTAGCATCCAATTTTCACTTTTCAGCCGCCAGTTATGCGGTTATGGGTACCGGATATTAATTCCCGGTTGCGGGCGTTTGTGCGCGATAGTACTTTTGTACCAGCATTAATCACCATGTTTGTTGCCAGGCCCCAAAATTAATTTTCTCTGCATTACTAGCGTTTGATTACCCCCAAAGAAAAAAAGCACCGTTCGGCGGTGCTTTTTTCATGTATCTCAATGCTTTGTTGGTCAGTAAGGTTGTCTAATTAGGACCAGGCCGCGGCGGTCTCGTCGACCAGGTGCTCCAACCCATAAAACCCCGCCAGCTTGCGGATCACTCCTTCCACGATGGCATCGGGGCAGGAAGCGCCGCTCGTGAGCAGGAGCGTGACCTTCTCTTTCGAAGGCAGGTAACCGGTGCTGCGGAGCTCCTCGTGGCGGTGGAAATCGTAATGCAGCAGTTCGTTTTGCGAGATGAGTTTTTCTTCGGAAGAAATGAAGAACGTAGGCAGTTGCGCTTCGCACAGCTCCACGAGGTGCGAGGTGTTCGAGCTGTTATACCCGCCTACCACGATGGCAAGGTCTGCCGGCTCGTTGAGCATCCCGGTAACGGCGGTCTGGTTATCGTTGGTAGCGTAGCAAAGCGTGTCGCGCGTGTCGGCGAAACGCTCGGCGATGCGCTCGTCGGGCAACTGGTAATGTTCCTGAATGGCCTGGCGAACGTAATCGGCGATGGCCTGCGTTTCGGAAGCGAGCATGGTAGTCTGGTTCACCACGCCTACGCGCTGGAGGTGCCGGGTAACGTCGAACCCTTCGCTGTATTGGCCCTTGAACTCTTCGTAAAAGTTTTCCGCCGGAATTTCTTCCCGGATGTAAGCGGCGAGGCGATGCGTCTGCGCCATGTCTTTCACCACCACCGTCGGCGTATGCGAGCGGCTGTGGGAGAACGTGGCCCGGGTTTCCTCATGCTTCGGCTTGCCGTGCACGATCACCGTGTAGGATTTCTGGCCGATCTGCTCGGCCTTGTTCCACACGCGTTCCACGAACGGACAGGTCGTATTGTATTTGAGGGGCGCGATGCCGAGGGATTCCAGCCGCGATTCGATCTCCAGCGTGGTGCCGAAAGCGGGGATGATCACGATATCGTCCGACCGTAAAGATTCCCAGGGAATGAGCTGCTTGCCGGAAGTGTCCATGAGAAATTGCACCCCGCGCGATAGCAGGTCGCTGTTGACCTGGGGGTTGTGGATCATTTCGCTCAGCAGGAATATCCGCTTCCCTTCATTTTCGTCCACCGTCCGGAAGGCGATCTCGATGGCATTTTCCACGCCGTAGCAAAACCCGAAATGCCGGGCCAGCAAAATCGTAAGCGGCCCAAATTCCAGCCGGGTAGGCGTAAAGTCTTTCTTCATGCGGTCGTCCTGTTTCCGTTGCTGTTTGATGGCAGAAATCAGCGGACTGCGGTATATGATCGGTACGTTGAATGTTTTCATGGCTTGACGATAGGCAAAGATAGGCATTTCGCCGCTGGATTTCCGGATCATGACCTGACGGTCGACAGACAAATCCCGCCGGGCCGCCGCCATTTTTTCTCCCGTCGCCGTCTTTTATCGGCCAATGCTATGATCCGGAGGACCTGGGGCGTATATTGTAACCACTTTTTATTGTTACTGAACATTTGTATGATGATAAACTTTCGCAGCCTCCTGGCATTACCGCTGGCAGGCCTCCTGCATCTGCACGCAGCTGCCGGCCCCGCGCCGGTGGCCGATACTTCGGAAGTGACGCTTTCCGGCAGCGGCTATCTGTATCCCGCCGGTAACCGCGAAGCCGGCCGCATCGGGCGCAGCGGGCTCACGGGTTGGAAAAGCGCCGGCACATATGTCAAGACCTTTTTCGTGGCGGATAAAACGGGAGAATTGAACATCGCGCTGAAGATGGAAACCGCCCATCCCGTGAAACTCAACATCAGCTTCGGCGGAAAAACGAAAATGGTGGACTGCGCGCCAACATCCGGCATCGCCATCGTCCCCGCCGCCACTTTCCGGGTCACGAAAACCGGTTACCAGGAAGTGACCATCGCCGCGGCCGGCAAATCCAGCACCCGCCTGCCCGCTATTCGTTCCCTCGTCCTTTCCGGCGAAGCCGCCTCCGCCATTCGCGCCAATAACAGCCAGTACCGCGGCGCTCCGGCCACGCACCTCGCGTACCCGGTGCCGAAAGACACGCTCGTGGAATGGTTCTATAACGAAATCTCCGTGCCCGAAAACGCCCAGCCCCTCCATGCCTATTATATGGTCAACGGCTGGAACGGCGGCTACTTCGGCATCCAGATCAATTCGCCCACCGAGCGCCGCGTGCTGTTCTCGGTCTGGAGCGCGTTCCATACAGACGATCCCAAACAGATCCCGGAAGATTACCGCGTGAAACTCCTGACAAAAGGCGCCGATGTGGTCATCAATGATTTCGGGAACGAAGGGTCCGGCGGACAAAGCTTCTGGCGCTTCCCCTGGAAAGCCGAAACCAGGTATAAGCTCCTGCTGCACGCCAAACCCTCGGGCGATAATACCACCTATTCCGCCTGGTTCTTCGACCCGGCCGCGGATAAATGGAAGTTCATGGCCACCTGGGACAAGCCCAAATCCGGCGGCAAATACCTCAGCGGTTTATATTCCTTCGTGGAAAACTTCGGTGCCAACGGTAACGATCTTTTCAGGGCCCGGTACGGCAACCAATGGGTGCGCACGGCCGCCGGCAACTGGCTGGAGCTGACGCAATCGCGCTTTTCCACCACCGCCGATCCCGAAAAGCACCCGCGCTTCGACATCGGCGCCGGCCTCGAGAACGGCTGGTTCTACATGTTCTCCGGCGGTTTCCGCGAACTGGGCACCACCCGCAAGGGCGACGTGCTCACGCGCCCGGCTACGGGCCGCGCGCCGCAGATCGACCTGGAGCGGTTGCCCACAGAATAAGTTTTGGATTTTACGTTTACTGATAAATGATCTGAACAAAGGTCCCGGTTCTCCGGGGCCTTTTTTAT
>NZ_JBNNSF010000001.1:1505306-1825818 GCF_050277495.1 Chitinophaga sp. NPDC101104
TCGACCTGGAGCGGTTGCCCACAGAATAAGTTTTGGATTTTACGTTTACTGATAAATGATCTGAACAAAGGTCCCGGTTCTCCGGGGCCTTTTTTATTTCACGCAGCGCCCCAGTGCTTCCTGTAGCATCCCGAAGCTGATGGGCTTCTGGAGGAAAGCGGTGGCGCCCGCTTCCATGAGGAGCTGACGGGTGGATTGATAGGCGTCTGCCGTTGCCATGATCACCGGGATGTGCTTGAGGCTCGCTTCCCCGCGGACTTTCACCAGCACTTCTTTCCCGTCCATCACCGGCATATGGTAATCGAGGATGATGACGTCCGGGCTGGAATGTTCCGCCTGGCGGTACGCTTCTTCGCCATTCACGGCCATCGACACGCGGCAGCCCATCCGGCGGAGGAATTGCGCGAGCAGCAGGTTGTTCATGTCGTTATCGTCTGCGATGAGCACATGCAGGTTGAGCGGCGTGCCGTTGCTGCCGGCGTCGGGCACCAGGTTGGGGCTGGGACCGGGTGCTGCGGGAACGAGCGGGAGCGAAACGATGAAAGTGGTACGTTCGCCCGGTTGGTTTTCCACGTCGATACGGCCGCCCATGGAAAGGGTTTTGGCGCGGGTGATGAAAAGCCCGAGCCCGGTGCCTTCCACCGCCAGGTTGCCTTCGGTGACGAATGGTTCGAAAACATGCTCGAGGCGGTCGTCCGGAATGCCGCGACCCGCGTTGCTGACGCGGATTTCCCAGCGGTTGTCTGCCGTTCCCCGCACAAACACCGTCACGATGCTGTTGCGGTCGGCGAACTGGATGGCGTGGGAGAGGAGGTTGCTGGTGATGACGTGCAGTTTGGCCGGGTCGGCGGAAATGAACGGCGGCATGCCTTCCATGTCGAAATCCAGCGAAACGCTGCTATACTCCGCCACGACGCCGTGCAGTTCCACGATCTGGGAAAAGAAGGAGCGCGGGGCTATGGGAACGGATTTCAGCTCGTCGTGCCGCCCGGATTCCTTCCTGGCCAGTTGCAAAATTTTGCCGAGGATATTATCGGCGTTGTTGCCGGCTGCCAGGAGGTGATCGGTTAACGCGGAGATGCGGCGTGCGTCGGGTTTATAGGTCAGTTCCCTTTTGATGAGCTGCCCTGCGAGCATCACGGCGTTGAGCGGTGTGCGGAGCTCGTGGGTGACCTGGTAGAGGAATATCCGGCGGAAATCGCTGCTGCGCACGTAATGCCGGCCGGTGAGCACGATCAGCAACAGCATGCCGGCCATGGAGCACCAGCGGAAGATGAAGGCGGTTTGCCCGTCTAGATAAATGAACTGTCCGATATGGAAGTAATGCCCGGCTTCGAGGGCTACCAGCACGGAGAGCGCGGTGAGGAGGCAGAACCTGCGGATGCGGGATTTGTTGAAAATGAGGAAAGTGACGGCGATGAGGAATACGACCATGAGCTGCAGCAGGAGCACGTCTCCCAGGGCGAGGCCGAAGTATAGAACGGCGGCGCATTGGTTGAGGAAGGTGACGAGGGCTGCGGCGGTGTGTTTGTTCAGGTAATTTAAATAAAGGGCTGAAGCGGCGATGATGCTTTCCGCGAGTGCTGGAAATACGATATAGGGGTTGCCGGTCAGCAAATAAAAGATCGGGCCGATGACCAGGACCAGCGTGCTGAGCGCGATGCTGAGACTGTTGACGAGGACTACGCTCTGGATCGCGGATTCCTCATGAAGCCCTTTGGTCCCCGTTTTGATGACGGAAGTAATCTTTTTGCCGGCCCAACGGACAATGGGGTGGACGGACATGGGACGCGGGATTTTACATACCTAATGTACGTATCTCCACGGATCGGCCGGTTAACCGGATGTTAAGGGGATTGTTAACGGTTACTTTTCGTTGCTGTATTGGCGGAGCCACTGTTTTTCTTCGGAAGTGAGGCTGTTGTAGCCTTTTTCGGAGATTTTATCGAGTAGCTGGTCGAGTTTGGAGGCATGGGAGGCGTCTGTCGCGTTGCGGACCACGCGCAGGGGGGATTTTTTGGGCTTGAAGGTGCGGGTGGTTTTGTTGCGGGTGAAGAGGCCGTTAATGCCATCGAAGAGCCGCATGAGCGGGGCGCAGAGGTCGGTGCCGGTCGATTTGAGGATGCGGACGTACCCGAAACCGAAAAGCGCGCCGCCGAAGTGGGCGAGGATGCCGCCGGCGTTGCCGTCGGGGATGGAGATCAGGTTGAGGACGAGCACGGCTATCGCGAGCCATTTCAGCCGTACATGCGCCACGAGGATGCTGATCTCCAGGTTGGGCATGAGGGTGGCGCTGGCGATGAGGAAGGCCATGGAGGCGGCGGAGGCGCCGAGGAGGGATCCGCCGAGGTAGGGCGTGGCGGGGAGGAGGTAATAGAACAGGAGGTACAGCCCGGCGCCGAAGAGCCCTGCCATGAGGTACAGCGGCAGCACGCGGCGGTTGCCCAGTTCGGTACGGAAGAAATTGCCGAACCAGAAGAAAGTCAGCATGTTAAAGAGGATGTGCAGTACCTGGACGTGGAAGAACATATAAGTCACCAGGCCCCAGGGCTTATAAAGTAAGACGTTGTCTACATGCAGCACGAGATTGTCTACCAGGAATGCCCAGGCTTCTGCTGCGAAAGGGAGGCGCAGGGTGCCGAGGAGCCGCAGGATGCCTGCTACCAGGAACACGGCTATGTTAATGATCATCAGATGGTTAACCGTATTGTCCTGCCTGAGCCAGTATTTAATGTCCGCTTTGAATGTAGTTCCGTTCATACCGGAAAATTAAGGAAAAAAAATGCTCGCCGGCCTTTCCCACGGCCAATTTTCCAATTTCGCGCAGAAAACGGATGATCGGGATGGAAATACATAAGCGATTCATTATCAGCAGTACTTTTTGCCAAATAAAGTTGTCTCCGAGGGAGAAATGTCGTATCTTTGCCCCCTTAAAACTTTATATTTTGGAAGAAAACAACATTATTAACGAACAAAACGCTGAACAACAGGCTCCTGTGGCTACGGCCGCGGCAGAAACAGCGACAAAAAATGCTCCTGTTGTAGAGACCGCTCACGATGATTTCGACTGGAGCGTGGACAAACGTAACGTAACTTCCTATTCCGCTGAAGAAAAAGCGAAATATGACGCTACTTACGACGGTACCTTCAAAGTGTTCGAAGAGAACAGCCTCCTGATGGGTACTATCGTTGGCCTGACGAAGACCGACGTGGTGATCAACATCGGCTTCAAATCCGACGGCCTGATCTCCTTCAACGAATTCCGCGACCTGCCCGGCCTCAAAATCGGCGACGAAGTGGAAGTACTGGTAGTTGAGAAAGAAGACCGCGACGGCAACCTGCACCTGAGCCGCAAACAGGCTCGTATGCAACGTGCATGGGAGCGCATCGTGGAAGTTTACAAAACCGGCGAAGTGGTTACCGGTACTGTTACCAGCAAAACCAAAGGCGGCCTGATCGTGGACGTTTACGGTATGGAAACGTTCCTGCCTGGTTCTCAGATCGACGTGAAACCCGTTACCGATTACGACCAGTTCGTGGGCAAAACCATGGAATTCAAGGTGGTGAAAGTGAACGAGGCTATCCGCAACGCAGTAGTATCTCACAAAGCGCTCATCGAATCCGATATCGAGCAGCAGCGTGTGGATATCATCAGCAAACTGGAGAAAGGCCAGGTGCTGGAAGGTACCATCAAGAATATCACCGACTTCGGTGCGTTCATCGACCTGGGCGGTCTGGACGGCTTGCTGTATATCACCGATATCAGCTGGGGCCGTATCAGCCATCCGAGCGAAGTGCTGCAGATGGACCAGAAGATCAACGTGGTTGTTCTCGACTTCGACGACGAGAAGAAACGTATCTCCCTGGGTTACAAGCAACTGACCCCCCACCCCTGGGATACCCTGCCCGCTACCATCTCCGAAGGAGCGAAAGTAAAAGGCAAGGTAGTGAACATCGAAGATTACGGCGCGTTCCTGGAAATCCTCCCCGGTGTGGAAGGCCTGGTGCACGTATCCGAGATCTCCTGGGCATCTACCCCCATCAACGCGAAAGAATTCTTCAAATTGGGCGAAGAATACGAAGCAGTGGTGGTTACCCTGAGCAAAGACGAGCGTAAAATGTCGCTGTCTATCAAACAACTGACCGAAGATCCCTGGTCTACCATCGAAACCAAATTCCCGCTCGACAGCCGTCACAAAGGCATCGTGAAAAACATCACTCCCTATGGCGTGTTCGTTGAACTGGAAACCGGCATCGGCGGCATGATCCACATCTCCGACCTCAGCTGGATCAAACGCTTCAACCACCCCTCCGAGTACACGAAAGTGGGCAGCGAGATCGAAGTAGTGATCCTTGGTATCGACAAAGACAACCGCAAGCTCTCCCTCGGTCACAAACAGATCGAAGAAGATCCCTGGAACACCTTCGAAACTATCTTCCCCATCGGTTCCGTACACGAAGGTACCGTTGTGAAGAAAGACGACAAAGGCGCTACCGTGCAGCTGCAATACGGCCTGGAAGCTTACGCTCCCGCCCGTCACCTGCGCACCGAAGATGAAAAACCGATCGCTGTTGAAGACGTGAAAGAATTCCAGATCATCGAATTCGATCGCAACGAAAAACGCATCCTGGTTTCTCATACCAAGGTTTGGGAACAAGCGAAAGCCGACGAAAAAGATGCTGTCATCAAAGAAAAACGTGCTGACGCTGAGAAAACCCGCAAGACTGTGAAAAATATCCAGTCTAAGGTAGAAAAAGCCACCCTGGGCGACCTGGGCGCGCTGGCCGAACTCAGAGAAAAACTGAAACAATCCGAAGGCGGCGAAGAAAAGAAAGCCGAGTAGTAGTATTGTTTTTGTAAAATAAAAGATCCCTTCCCGGTCAAACGGGGAGGGATTTTTTTTATGCGCATATTTCAGTCCGGCTTTGCGGGAGCTGGCATGCTGCGCCTGGCTTCGCTACAAATTGAAGCCCTGGTTGTAAGCCCTTTTTTCGAATTTGGAATTGGGTTTTGACACATCTTTGCTCCATCCTTAAGAAGGAAATACGCCCCGGAATTCTCCTGAAGTAGTATTTATTTCACCATTACCTTATTGCACAAATCAAGGACCGCCAATTTTAGAAACGGCCGGAACCCTTTCCTGTAAAGCGTTTATAGCCTATCTATATCTACTATAACCAAAATTTATTAGGTTTTTCTTAACACATCTTTTACCTTCGCACCCTATATAGTCTATAAAAATAATAGGGTAAAACCATGTCACATTTGTTCAAGCTTACCTTGCTTATGCTGCTAACTAGCCTGACTACTTTCGCACAAAGCAGGAAGATCACCGGAAAAGTCAGCTCCGGCGATGGCCAGCCGCTCCCCGGCGTTACCGTTTTCATAGCGGGCACTTCCTCGGGAACGATTTCCTCGGCCGACGGAACCTGGAGCCTCTCCATTCCCGATACCGCAACAGCCGTTTCCTTCCGCCTCATCGGCATGGAAACCCTCGTGCTGCCCATCAACGGCCAAACGGAAATCAACGCCGTACTGCATTCGTCAGACAAGCAACTGCAGGAAGTAGTGGTTACGGCGCTCGGCATCTCGCGCGCCAAAAAAGCGCTCGGGTACTCCGTCCAGGAAGTGAAAAGCGCGGAACTGCAGACCCGCCCCACCAACGCCATCGGCGCCCTTTCCGGTAAAGTGGCCGGCCTGCAGGTGATATCCGTAGGCGGCAACATGGGCGGCTCCAACCGCGTGCTCCTTCGCGGCATCAACTCCATCTCCGGCAACAACCAGCCCCTGTTCGTGATAGACGGTATCACCATCGATAACGCCGACATGAATACCCGCAGCACCGCACAGGGCTCCGCAGGTAAAGACGTGGGCAACACCATACAAGACCTGAACCCGGACGACATCGAGTCGGTCAACGTGCTGAAAGGCCCCGCCGCTGCGGCACTCTACGGTACCCGCGCTGCCAACGGCGTGATCGTCATCACCACCAAGAAAGGACGCGAAGGCAAAGGGCTCGATGTTACCATCAACTCCGGCCTCGAACTGGAAAGGGTCGTGCGCCTCCCCGAACGCCAGCATCTCTACGGCGGCGGTAAAGCCAACACCTTCCAGACTGCCACCATCAACGGCAAAACCTATAACCTCGTGGATTATGGCATGGACGAAAGCTGGGGCCCCAAACTCGATGGCACCCCCGTTCTCCACTGGTATAACCTCGACCCGGAATTCTCCGCCGATTACCTCAATCCGCAACCCTGGGTATATCCCAAACATGACGCCACCGACTTCTTCCGCACCGGCATCGCCACCACCAACAACGTGGCCGTGAGCGGCGGGAACGACAAGCAGACCTTCCGCCTGTCGTACACCAACAAGATCGTTCGCGGTACCACGCCCAACTCGAAACTGCACCGGAACACCCTGAATTTCTCCGGCTCCAACCGGTTCGGGAAATTCCTCGCCACGGGGAACTTCAATTACGTGAAGAACCAAAGCACCGGCAGGCCATGGACCGGCGCCACCAACCGCGGCATCATGCTCGAAGCCTTCCAGTGGGGACAGGTACAGGTCGATTACGATAAGCTCCGCGATTACAAACGCGCCGACGGTACGCCCCGCGCATGGAACCGCAACAGCTGGGAAAACACCGCCGCCGGGCGCGCCACCAAATACATCGACAACCCCTTCTGGTCGGCCTATGAAAGCTATCTCGAAGAAAACCGTGACCGCTTCTACGGGAACGTGGGCCTGAACTACGAAGTCAACAACTGGCTGCAGCTCAGCTCCAAAATCAATGCGGACCTTTACGGTTACGATTACCAGGACCGCATCGCCGTGTATTCCCGCACGCAAAGCAATTACATCGAGTACAACAATAAATTCAGCGAATTCAACTACGAATTCCTCGCCAACGCGAAGAAAAGCTGGAACGAATTTTCGCTCAGCGCGTTCGCCGGTGGTAATATCATGAACCAGAAACGGACGATTTCCAATGCCGCCACGCAAGGCGGGCTCATCATCCCCCTATATTACAACCTCAAAAACGCGAACAACGTGCTCAACGAAAGCAACCGCTATCACAAAAGCATCTATTCGCTGTTCGGTAGCGTGTCGCTCGGGTATAAAAATATCCTGTTCCTCGATGGTACCATCCGGAACGACTGGAGCTCCACACTGCCACTCGATAAGAATTCTTTCGCGTACCCTTCCGTTTCTTCCAGCTTTATCGTGAGCGAACTGAACGGTTTGAAAAGCGCCTCCTGGCTCGACCTGCTGAAAGTTCGCCTGAGCTGGGCGCAAGTGGGCAACGATACCGATCCGTATCAATTGCAGCAGGTATATGAAGCGGTGCAGTCGTTCATCGGCAACCCGGGCTACAAACTCCCGGCCGTGTTGGCGAACAGCCGCCTGAAACCGGAGATCACTTCCTCGCTGGAAGCGGGCGTGAGCTTCAGGATACTCAAAAACAGATTGGGCCTCGACGTGACGGCGTATACCAACGACAGCCGCAACCAGATCATCAACATCCCCACGTCCACCGCTTTCGGCTACGACAGTAAGTTCATCAACGCCGGCAAGATCAATAACAAAGGACTGGAAGTGACGCTGACGGGCGTTCCGGTTTCCACGAAGGATTTCAACTGGGATGTGAGCCTCAACTGGTCTGCCAACCGCAATAAAGTGGTGCAACTGACCGAAGGCGTGACCCGCTTCCCCATCAACGACGCCAATAGCCTCATCGCGTTGGTAGCGCAGGAAGGCGAATCGTTCGGGCAGCTGCGTGGATATGATTTCGTGTATGATGCGCAGGGCAACAAAGTGATCGGTGATAACGGATCGTACCTGCGCACGGAACAGATGCGCCCCCTCGGCAGCGTGCTTCCCAACTGGCAGTTCGGTGTCGGACAACACTTTACCTACAAACGTTTCGACGCCGGTTTCCTGGTGGACGGGCGCGTAGGCGGCAAGGTGTTTTCGCAAACTTATAGCGTAGGCATGCAGACGGGTGTGCAGAAAGCGACCGCCGAAAACGGGATCCGTGAAAATGGCCTGGTGCTCGACGGCGTGAATGGTACCGTAGTGTTCAATGCAGATGGCAGCTATTCCGTTTCCAACACCAAACCCAACACCACCCGCATTTCCGCACAAACCTGGGGATTGGGCTTTTCCAACGGGCCTACCACCCAAAGCATCTTCGACGCCACTTACGTGAAACTCCGCGAGATCACGGCCGGTTATACCATTCCGTTCCGCAACAAAACGGTGCAGCAACTTCGGGTATCCGCCTACGGCCGCAATCTCTGGAACATCTACCAGGACAATCGCAACGTAGACCCGGAACTGACGAGCAGCAGCGGCAACATCCAGGGCATCGAAGGAGGTAACATCCCCGTGCCGGCCACATTCGGCGTAAACGTACAGGTGAAATTCTGATAAACCGACATGAACATGAAACAACTCACTTTTCTGAAATATACATTCGCAGCCGTGGCCGGACTTTTACTGGCCGCCTGCAGCGACGATAAATTCCGGGATATCAATACCGATCCCAACCGTCCGGCAGATGTGCCGACCACGACCATCATTTCTACCGCGCAAAAACAACTGGTAGACGGACTGCGGGGCTCGGCCGCCAATTTCCGCGGCAGCATGCTGTTTGCCCAGTATTTTTCCCAGAACCAGTACACGAACGAATCGCGGTACGACATCGGGCGTACCAACGCCGACGCGGTGTGGGACAATACCTTCAAAGCCCTCAACAACCTGGAGCAGATCATCCGGCTCAATACCGATCCGCTCACAAAAGACAGGATAGCCGGCACGGTGGGGCCTAACGAAAACCAGATCGCCATCGCGCGGATCCTGAAATCGTTCGCTTTCCTGTCGCTCTCCGACGTGTTCGGCGATATTCCCTACAGCTCGTACGGCAGTTCCGATCCCGATTTCCAGGCGTTGAAAATCAACCCTGAAATCCTGAAACCGAAATACGCTTCGCAGGAAAAAATTTATACGGACATCCTGAAAGAGCTGAAAGAAGCGGCCGCGCAACTGACCGCCGCCAATACCTTCCAGGCGTACGACGGGATTTACAAAGGCAACACCGCGCAATGGAAGAAGTTCGCCAACTCCCTGCGCCTGCGCGTAGCCGTGCGCATCCGGGCGAAGCTGCCCCAGGTGGCGGCCAACCATATCCAGGAAGCCATTACCGGCGGATTGATCACCACGAACGCCGACAACGCCACCCTGAAATACGAGAACAAATCGCCGAACGAGGCGCCGCTGTTCCGTGCCACCGTCACCGAGAACCGCCGCGACTTTTCCGTTTCGCACATCCTGATAGACGTACTGAAAGGGGATAAGGGCCCCTTCGCCGCAGCGGACCCCCGCCTGGCGGTATACGCCCGGGTAAACAACAGCGGTGTGTACCGTGGCCAGCCTTACGGCCTGATCCCGGCCGTGGCGAGCCTCCTGAAGGCGGAAGACATCAGCCTGCCGGGCACGGTGGTGAACGCGGCCGATTATGCGGAGGTGCTGATCGAAGCGGCGGAAGTGAACTTCCTCCTGAGTGAGGTGCATGGCTGGGACCAGGCGGAATACCTGGCCGGTGTGCGTGCTTCCCTGGAGAAATGGGGTGTTTCGGGAGCGGCGGCAACCAATTATGTGAACGCGTTGCCTGCAGCGAGCGCCGCGAATGTGCTCTCGCAAAAATACCTCGCACTGTACATGCAGGGGATCGAGGCCTGGTCGGAGATCCGTCGCACGGGGTACCCCGCCTGGCTGGTGAAGCCCGGAGACGTGGTTTGGCCGGGAGTACCGAGTGCCGAGCCGGGCGCGGACAAATTTACGCCGCTCGTGGGAACGGGGATACCGGCGCGCCTGTATTATCCGCAGAAGGAGCAGGCCGTGAACCTGGAGAATTATCGCGCCGCGATCCAGTCGCAGGGCGGAGATAACCTGGCCACGAAGGTTTGGTGGAATAAATAAGACCAGCCATATATTTTTTAAGATGGAGAAAGGCGTCCCGGGAGGGATGCCTTTCTTTTTGTATTTTCCGGGGAATTAGATCCGTCTTAAGTCATGCTGGATTTTCTGGTTGAAGTATTTATCCGGATGTTGGGAATGTATCTGCTGATCGTTCCCGGGAGTGCCTTGCGCTGGTGGTTTTCCGGAGGGAAACGGCCATGGAAGGCATTTCTGGAAGATGATGAAGCTCATAATTATCGCGCTGGTCTGCTGTTCTGGATGTCGATAGCGGCTTTGATCGCTGGAAGTGTTTATTTAATGAAGTACTGATATGGAATGGATCAAGGCTTTGATCTTTTTGGCAATTATAGTCTGGTGGCGAAGCAAGGCGGTCGATTTGACTGGCGGCACCTTGCGCTGGTTCATTGCCGGCAGGAAGCGGCGTTGGAAGGCATATCAGCACGAAGATGAAAAGTTCGATAATTTCAGGGTGCTCGTTTTGTTCTTGTTGATATCCGCAGCTGTGATTGGATTCGGCTATTGGTGCTATATCAAAATACTGTAAATCAAAATATTACATATTCCATCCCATATATGCGCTAACCTCATTCCCCGTATTTTTCCCGATCGCGTAAATCAATTTCCCTTTTCGACAAGATTAGCCCCTCATCCTGTGCCACCTTTGCGCCGGATTATCATACCGTTTAATGCCCGATTTGTTCCCCCGCAACGGGCATTTTCTGTTCAGCCGGTATGCGCATCAACATAAATATTTGCTTTATTAAACATAGACGATGAAACAATTACTGTACGTATTAACGCTGATCCTTGGATGCACTTTCGTGGCGAAAGCCGAAGACCAGGTGCCCGGGAACATCGTGGGTATCGTTCGCACGAACGACGGCCAGCCGGCTCCCATGGTAACGGTTTTGCTCAAAGGCAAGAACCGCGGCGACATGACCAACGAGAAAGGCGAATTCAACATACGCCGGGTGCAACCCGGAACTTACACCCTCCAGGTTTCCCTCGTAGGGTTCGAAACGGCCGAACAAACCGTGACCGTTGAAGCCAACCAGACGGCTGAAGTCAACATCGACCTGCAACTGAACAACACCCAGCTGAACGAAGTGATCGTAAAAGGCACACAGCTGAAAGGCAAGCGCGAAAGCGACCACATCGCCCGCCTGCCCATCAAGAACCTGGAAAATCCGCAGGTCTACAACACCTTCGGGCAGGAAGTGCTGAAAGAACAGGTGGTCGTTTCCTTCGACGACGCCATGCGCAACGCACCGGGCGTGAACAAAATGTGGTCGTCCACCGGCCGCCCCAACGACGGCGCCAGCTATTTCTCCATGCGTGGCTTCGCCGTTCAACCGTCCATGATCAATGGCATCGCCGGTCTCACCAACGGCAGCATCGACCCCGCCAACGTGGAGCACATCGAAACCATCAAAGGCCCTTCCGGAACGCTTTTCGGCAGCAGCCTCGTTTCCTTCGGCGGGTTGATCAACATCGTAACCAAGAAACCATATGATCATTTCGGCGGCGAACTGTCTTACACCGGCGGCGGTTTCGGGCTTACCCGTATTACGGCCGATGTGAACGCGCCCCTCAACGCCGACAAATCCGCTTTGCTGCGCGTGAATGCCGCTTACCATAACGAAAATTCCTTCCAGGACGCAGGGTTCCGCAAATCGTTTTTCGTGGCGCCCAGCTTCTCGTACCAGGTGAACGACCGGCTGTCGTTCAACGTGAATGCCGAGTTTTACAACGGCGAAGGCACCAATCCGCTCATGGTCTTCCTCAACCGCAGCCGCCAGTTGAAAGCCCGCACGCCGAAAGAACTGGGAATGGATTTCGACCGTTCCTACACCAGCAACGACGTGACCAACCGCACGCCCACCATGAACCTCTACGGACAAATGAACTATAAACTGTCCGACAAATGGACGTCGCAAACTAACCTGTCGCGGAGCAACCGCAAAAGCGACGGTTACTATCAATACGTGATGTTCCTGGATGCGCCGTACAACCCGCTTCCTGCCGGACAAACCGCCCAGCCGCAGGATTCCTTCATGACCCGCTACGCCTACACGCAGAATTCCTCGACGGTGGTGACCGGGATCCAGCAGAATTTCATCGGCGATTTCAAGCTTGGCTCCATGCGTAACCGCCTGGTGTTCGGCCTCGACTTCCTCGGCATGGAAACCACCAACAACAACTCGCCCTACGCCGTGTTCGACGTGGTAAGTGCCGTTAACCCGGCCGATCCGCGATATGGCCAGCTCAATCGCCCCGCGATAGATGCTAAACTGGCCGGTCTCACGGCAGGCATGACCCGCAACCGTCTTACCAATTACACGTATAGCGCTTATGTTTCCGATGTGTTGAACGTTACCGACAAACTGCTCGCCATGGCCAGCGTTCGTGTGGATTATTTCGAGAACAAGGGTACGGAAGACTTCGTGAAAGGCACTAAAACCGGGAACTTCAACCAGACTTCCATTTCTCCGAAGTTCGGGCTGGTGTACCAGGTGGTGAAAGACCGCGTGGCGCTCTTCGCCAACTACATGAACGGGTTCAAGAACGTGGCGCCGGCTACAATGCCGCTGCCCGAGCTGAACGGTAACTTCAAGCCCCAGCACGCCAATCAGTATGAAGGCGGTGTGAAAGTGGACCTGCTGAAAAATCGCCTGAACGCTTCCCTCAGCTACTACGACATCGAAGTAAACAATATGAATATGCAGGGCTCGATCGTAAAAGAAGGCGTGACCTATAATTACACTTACCAGGGCGGTACCCAGCGCAGCAAAGGCGTGGAGTTCGACCTGAACGCTTCTCCCGTGGAAGGCCTGAATATCATTGCCGGTTACGCCTACAACAACAGCAAAATGGTGAAGGCCGACAAATTCACGCTGGGCCGCAGGCCGGTGAGCGCGGGCCCGGAACATTTCGCCAACCTGTGGGCTACTTACACGGTGCTCAGCGGTAAGCTGAACGGGTTCGGGGTAGGTGCTGGCGGTAACTACGCCGGCGATAACGTGATCACCAACGATTCCCGTACCGGTACCTTTACGCTGCCGGCCTATACGGTGTTCAACGCTTCCGTGTTCTACAACGTAAAAGCGTTCCGGCTTGCGCTGAAGATGGACAATATCGCCAACAAGGAATATTTTACCGGTTGGACGACCATCGAAAAACAAATGCCGCGCCGTGTTTCCGCGAACGTGACATTCAAGTTCTAAGATATTTTAATGATGGAAAGGGCGCCTCTGCAAGGGGCGCCCTTTTTGTTTTCAGGAAAATCCTATCTTTGCGCCTTCCGACGAAGTCGGCTGCTGACATCTCTGTAAGGGGCGGATGTTAACCCAAAGCCCTGAGAATTATCGCTTGTATTTACTGAAAATCAAGGAGTATGCAAACTATTGCATTCTATTGCGACGCACAGGGCATCGAGAAAAACGCCCTGGAGCAGCTGCGATCGTATGCCGGCAGACCGCACGTGGAAGAAATCTGCGCGTTTACCGACATACATTATTGTGCCGAGAAAGCCTTGCCTGTGGGCGTCGCTTTCCGGACGAAGGATTATTGTTATCCGCTGATCACGGGGAAAGACATCGGTTGCGGCGTCATGTACCTGTCGGTCAGGAAGGAAGACTGGTTGAAACCGTTCGATAAGAAAGCCCATTATCCTGCGTTGTATCATGCCCATAAGGCGATGACAGACGACGGGCTGGGGGGCGGCAACCATTTTTTGTCGATCGAGGAAGACGACGCCAACGTTTACATTATTTGTCATACCGGTACCCGCGACCGCGGGATCGCGCTGTACCAGGAGTGCCTGGACCAGACGCGCCGTTTTTCGCTGGAATATGGCAGCAGTGTGGATTTTGTGCATCGCGACTTTTTGGGTCCCGAATTTTACGGAACGTATGAACGGACGTTGCAATATGGCTATGAGCGGCGGAAGGATTTCTGTTTCAAAACGTTACTGTTCCTGCAGCAGGCCAATTATGTGCGTAGCCGGAAGGCCGGGATCCGCTGCAATTATTTGCGGGAGCGGTTTACGGGGTTGGAAGAAGTGGGCGCGCTGCACGGAACGGACTATGTGATGGGCGATTCCATCCATAATCATTTGCGGTTCATGGATGGAGGGATCGTTCACCGGAAGGGGAGCACGGAGTTGCGTGAGGGGAAAACGGCGGTGATCCCGTTATCGATGGTGCGCGGGAGTTTGCTGGTGAAGCCGGTTCGCGGGAGTGCGGGCGCGGCGCTGGATTCCTGTGCGCATGGAGCGGGGCGGCGGTTGTCTCGCTTCGATGCGATGAAGCACTGGCGGACGGTTTTGAAGGAAAAGGACCGCAAGGCTTACCGGGTACGGTTTCCCGAGTTGCTCGACCGGAGCGGGGAATTCCCGTCCGGTTACCTGCAGGAGTTCGACTATGCTTACAAAGACGCGTCGGAGGTTTTTCGTTATCAGCCGTATTTGAAGCAGGTGACGCAGACGGTTCCGATCGTGACGATCAAGTATTCCGAGATCTGATCGGATAAACGATAAAAAGGGAAGGCGGAATGCCTTCCCTTTTTGTTCATTTTTTTCTTCAAACGGTATATAAACCACATTTTGAAAATGAACAGATCATTTTGCTGTATTGGGTTTCAGCTGAAATTTTTCGATCTGTTTTTTCGTTACATTACCGCAAAACTGATGATCATGTTTGCAGAAAAAATAGAGGTACCGGGATTGCGTCCTGGGCCTGCATTGAGGAAGCGGCGATTGACGAATTTGTTGTCGCGGATCAAGATCGAGATGTTTGGGGTGGAGAGTTTGCGGCCGGAGTTTGTGGAGGGAAAGGATGTTCGGGCGTTGAACACGCGATTGGTGGAAGAGTTGATGCGGCGGATGCTTTCGCAGCGGTATGCGTTGATTGAGAAGGTGTATCAACCAAGGTCTGGAGAGCTAAAATTTTATATCCTCATGAAAAAGGATTGTTATGAATGGACGCTTTGCCTTTACGACATCCTGCTGGATTACGAGCTGCTTGATATTGCGGAGCGATATCCTGTTTGGTTTGAATTTGTAAAACCCTGTGGCAGGGAAACTTTGGAATCATCAAATTGGCACTTATTTTATAATCGGCACGATGAAGCGACATATCCGGCAGGCAAGGCACAACATTCGGCTGCATGAGGAGTTATGCACGATGTTTCCTGATGAATTTCATGATTGGAAAGTAACTATGTTGTTTTATACGGCATTGCACTGGGTGAGAGCGCTGGCGGAAAAGAGGAATATAGCGATAGGGCAGTCGCATGTAGAGATAGAACATAGTTGTAATCCGGTTTTAAGAGGTGCTATGCCAATTTCCAGGAGGGCTTGGGAAGAATATCATAAACTGAGCAAAAGGAGCCAGGCAGCTAGGTATCACGGTATACCGGACGAAGTGCAGTTTAATGAAATGCACCTCGAGAACCATTGTTTAAGTATCCCTGGAATTAATTACCTCCGTAAATATATGCAGGGAATGGGTATCGATATCTGATACTTACTTCTATTTCAAAAAAGTTATTAGGATCAGTATTGGCTTGACTTCTTTTCCGGCTTTTCGGATAAAAGAAGTAGGAAGCTTCATGCCTGAATGGAAGGATAGCCTTCCGAACTGCTTTGCTTTTTGCGTGGTGGTGTGGGGGGACTGTGAGCGTTGAATCTTCAGTTGCCTGGATATGTAGATGTGATGCTGGTTTCCGGGCAAGAGGTACTCTGTTCAATAAATGGATGGGCTCGGTGTGGATGGATGTGTAGTGTTCGTAGCCTCGGTAAAAAGGCTTCTCCTGTTCCGCATTGCCAGAAAACGAGCGGAGGTGGGAGATGGATGATTGTCGGTAGAATGGAGTGTTTTGTGTTTGTGGCCTCGACATAACGAAACCTTCTCCCTTTCCGCTTCGGCGAATGGGAGGAGGGGGATGGGAGCTGCATGACTGCCTGAACGTAGCAGGTGTTGCATATTAATCACTATGAGACTGAAAGAAATACGCTCGTAGCCTCATGACGAAAGCTTCTTCAGTTCCACTTCGCCGAATGCGAGGAGGAACGGCAGTTGCATGACTGCCGGAACGAAGCAGGTGTTGCAAATCAATCACTGTGAGACTGGAAGAATTACGCTCGAGCCTCTTGACGAAAGCTTCTCCAGTTCCGCTTCGCCGAATGCGAAGGGGAATGGGAGTTGCATGTCTGCCGGAACGAAGCAGGTGTTGTATATCAATCACTGTGAGACTGGAAAAATTACGCTCGTAGCCTCATGACGAAAGCTTCTTCAGTTCCGCTTCGCCGAATGCGAGGAGGGATGGGAGCTGCATGTCTGCCTGAACGAAGCAGGTGTTGTATATCAATCACTGTGAGACTGGAAAAATTACGCTCGCTGCCTCAGGAAGAAAGCTTCTCCAGTTCCGCTTCGCCGAATGCGAGGAGGGATGGGAGCTGCATGTCTGCCAGTACGAAGCGGGGCTCGGAGCGTTTGTGGGCTTCGGGAACCACGACCACTTTCATGCGTGCGGCTTTCGCGGCGATCATGCCGGTAACCGAGTCTTCGAAGGCCAAGCAGTTCAGCGGGTGGGTGTTCAGTGCTTCGGCGCAGGCGAGATACACTGCGGGGTGCGGTTTGCCGTAGGGCTCGAATTCTGCGGAGGAGACGGCGTCGAAGTAAGAACGGATGTTGAGATGATCGAGCACGGATTGTATGAGGCGGTTGGGCGATGAGGAGGCCAGGCCAATGCGGTAATTCCGGGAACGAAAAAAGTCCAGGATGTAGCCAAGGCCTTCCATGGCTTGTCCGTTCCGGAGGATCTTGGCGGTTACGCTTTCGATGATCTCGTCGCTCACCTGCTCAGGGCTCTTTGTGTCCCACCCGAAGTAATTATGCCAGTAGCTCACCACTTCGCGGGTGCGAAGCCCGGTGGTGAGGTGCGTAAGTTCGGGGGAAAGGGAAACGCCTACGGTGGAGAAAACCTCCCGCATCGCGATACCCCAGAGGGGCTCGGAGTCGATAAGCAGTCCGTCCATGTCAAAAATCGCCGTCTGGATCATACAAATGTGTCTTTTTGCGCCGCAAAGGTACGCGGTTTTCGGGGAAATAGGGAGGGATTGGGCGATTTTCAAGCCATGGGATGATGTATGTGGTTGATATTCAATTGGTAATTGGAGATGGACATGGCTATGGGCGAATGCTGTTATGGTGAGGCCCCACAAGCCCCGGACCGATAAATAATAGTTATGGGCCATAACCAGGGGCACGCCGCGCCCGGAAGCCGCCGATCACCGCTAACCCGCCGTGGAAGGGTGCGACGCAACGGCTGCCCCACCGGAGAAATCCCGCCGGGCCACCCCCGTTTTAGAAAATATCTAAAAACACCCAGCCTTTTTTATGAAAAAAAGTTTTGCGTTCTCCGGGTGGACGGCTACCTTTGTATTACTCTACAAAATCTATAGGAATATGGGTTATGAAATCAGGAATAAGACGATGATGCACATGTGCGGCGGCTGTTGGGGTAACTCAACAGACTAGGGTGGAGGCGCTTACATAGGAACATCTGTTTACAGAATACTACAGGAGCCTCCCATGTTCAGGAGGCTTTTGCTTTTCAGGCGCTGCCATCACAATGTTATGAATACCATTTTATCACGAGCAACTCATTAATCATGCAAAGTTTCAGAACCGAACTGGAAAATCCGATCGTTGAAAAAGACATCATCGAACTGGAACAAAAGATCAGACTCTACCGCGAAGGCAAAATATCGGACGATAAATTTCGCTCCCTCCGCCTCGCCCGTGGCGTCTACGGCCAGCGGCAACAAGGCGTGCAGATGGTCCGTATCAAACTCCCGTACGGCAAAATGACGCTCCGTCAATGGAAACGCATCTCCGATATCTCCGACGAATACTCCACCGGTAACCTCCACCTCACCACCCGGCAGGATATCCAGATACACTTCGTGTCGCTGGAACGTACCCCGGAACTCTGGGCCAAACTGGAACTCGACGATGTCACCATCCGCGAAGCCTGCGGCAACACCGTCCGCAACATCACCGCGTCAGACACCGCCGGCATCGATCCCAACGAGCCCTTCGACGTTACGCCCTACGCAGACGCCGCGTTCCGCTACTTCCTCCGCAATCCCATCTGCCAGGAAATGGGCCGCAAATTCAAAATGGCGTTCTCTTCCAGCACCAAAGACACCGCCCTCACCTTCATGCACGACGTTGGCGTGATCCCGAAAATCCGCGTGGTAGACGGTAAGGAAGTCCGCGGTTTCAAAGTGCTCGTTGGCGGCGGCCTCGGCGCTCAGCCCTACCTCGCCAAAACCACTTTCGAATTCCTGGAAGCCGATCAGCTCGTTCCATATATAGAAAGCCTCCTCCGCGTGTTCGACCGCCACGGCGAAAGATCTTCCCGCCACAAAGCCCGGCTCAAATTCCTCATCCAGAAAATCGGGATCGAAGAATTCGAGCGCCTTGCCAAGGAAGAATACAAAGCCCTCAAGGTAAAAACCTACCCGATCGACCACGCTGCCTGGCCTGAAACGGTGCCTCCCGCGGCCAACCCCGCACTGCCCGCTTTCACCATCCGCGACCGTAAAGCTTTCGAAGCCTGGAAAAGGACCAACACCTTCGAACAGAAACAGGCAGGATTCTTCGGTGCCTACATCCGCGTTCCGCTGGGCAATATCAGCTCCACCACTTCCCGCTCCCTCATCGAAAAGCTGGAAGCCGTTGTGGCGGATGATGTCCGCGTAACCGTGAACCAGGGGCTCCTCCTCAAATTCATCCGTCCCGAGCACCTGGAATACGTGTTCAGCGTACTCGAAGAACACGAGCTCCAGAAAGGCGGCTTCGACTCCGTGGCCGACATCACCGCCTGCCCCGGCACAGACACCTGCAACCTGGCCATCTCCAGCTCCACCGGCATCGCCGCAGCACTGGAAGACGTGATCCGCGACGAATTCCCCGACCTTATCTATAACAACGATATCAAAATCAAGATCTCCGGTTGCATGAACTCCTGCGGCCAGCACGGTCTTGCCCATATCGGGTTCCATGGCTCCTCGCTCAAAAGCGGCGGGCGCGTGCTCCCCGCCCTCCAGGTGCTCCTTGGCGGCGGCGTGCTGAGCGATGGCGAAGGCCGTGTATCCGACAAAGTGCTGAAAGTGCCCAGCCGGAAAGGCCCCGATGTGCTCCGCGCCCTCCTGCATAACTACGAGGCCAACGCACAGAAAGGCGAACGGTTCAACGACTATTACGACCGCAACGGCGAAAAATATTTCTATGAGCTCCTCAAGCCCCTGGCCGATCTCACGGCCCTCAGCGACGGCGATTTCGTAGACTGGGGCCAGGCGGAAAACTACTCCACCGCCATCGGTGTGGGTGAATGCGCCGGCGTGATGATCGACCTTATCGCCACCCTGCTGTTCGAAGCGGAAGAAAAACTGGACTGGGCTACACAGTCGTTCGCCAACAACTCCTGGGCCGACGGCATCTACCATTCCTACGCCTGCCTGATCCAGACGGCCAAGAGCATCCTGCTCGACGAGAACGTGAACTGCAACACGCAGCACGGAATTATGAACGATTTCGACAAGCATTTCGTGGAAACGGGGAAATTCCCTGTGGAAGGGACATTCCGCGCGCTGGTCCTTCAAATCAACCAGCACGAGCCCACCGAAAGCTTCGCCAAACAATATTTCCAACAGGCAAAAGCGTTTTTCGACCGTGCGCAGCAATACCGCGCTGCCCGCCAGTCGGCCGCCGCCAATGCTTAATCAGACCACCATTCAAAAAAACACGATCATGCAAACATTACATCCGAAAGTGACACTGGTAGGCGCCGGCCCGGGCGATCCCGAACTGATCACCGTGAAAGGGCTGAAAGCCATTCAACAGGCCCGGGTGATCCTGTACGATGCCCTGTCGAACAACGAACTGCTGGACCATGCGCCGCAGAATTGCCTGAAACGCTTCGTAGGCAAGCGCGCCGGCATGCACGTATACACGCAGGCTGAAATCAACCGCATGATCGTGAAATATGCGCTCACATACGGTAGCGTGGTACGGCTGAAAGGAGGGGACTCCTTCGTGTTCGGCCGTGGCCAGGAAGAAATTGCCGCTGCACAACAGTACGGGATCGATACCGAAGTGATCCCCGGCATTTCGAGCGCCATTTCGGTGCCGGGCGTCAACAAAATCCCCGTGACCGCTCGCAACGTCAGCGAAGGGTTTTGGGTGATCACCGGCACTACGCAAGACGGGAAACTGAGCCGTGATCTCGAATTCGCCATCCAGGCAGATACGACGGTAGTGATCCTCATGGGCATGAGCAAACTCGCGGAGATCGCCTCCATCTACGAAGCGAAAGGCCGCGGTCAGGTACCTGCCGCCATCATCCAGAACGGAACGCTGCCCGACCAGAAAGTAGGGGTGGGCGTGGCTTCCGACCTGGCAGCCATTGCGGAAGGACAAGGTTTGCGCAACCCGGCCATCATCGTGATCGGCGAAGTGGTACGTTTCCACGAAGCGTTCCAGGAACTGCAGTCCAAACTGGCTGACGATTATAAACTGGCCGTTTAATCTTTTAACTTGTCGGTATGGAGCAAAACCATCTTTTTCCCATTTTCCTGAAACTCGATCAACTGCAGGTACTGGTAGTTGGCGGGGGGAATGTGGGCTGCGAGAAAGTGGGCGCGATCCTGAACAATTGTCCCAACGCCCGGGTAACCGTTGTGGCTACCTGGTTTGCCCCCGAAATGGCGGGCATCGTGGAAGGCTTTCCCAACGTGACGCTGGTGGAAAAAGCGTTTTCCTGCGGGGATATTTTCGGGAAAGACCTGGTGATCGCTGCTACGGCCGACAAGGAACTGAACTATTGCATCTGGGAAAAATCCAAAGCCGCGAAGGTGCTCATCAACGTGGCCGATACCCCGGCATTGTGCGATTTTTACCTGAGCTCGGTGGTCCGGAAAGGGAATTTGAAAATCGCCATCAGTACCAACGGGAAATCGCCCACCATCGCCAAAAGGCTGAAGGAAGTGCTGAACGAAGCGATCCCCGAAGGCCTGGAATCGATTTTACAGCACCTGCACACCATCCGCGACCGCCTGAAAGGCGATTTTTCGGAAAAAGTGCGGAAACTGAACGAGTTGACGAGCGTGCTGGTCAACAAACGGGATTGACATAAACTTAGATAGGTCCAACATAGAAGGGAGCGTGGTGGCACGCTCCTTTTTTAATGCGGGAGAAACATATCAAAAGGGAATTATATACACGAAATTTACCGTTTGGGCAAAAGGAAGGGCCGTCCACCAGGGACGGCCCTTCTCATATATCCTTGGTGAAAGCTAAGCTTCCGTTGCTTCGGTGAAGAGGGCTTTGAGCTCGTTGGCGTCGGCCGGTTTCATTTTGCCGCCGAGGATGAGGCGGAGCTGGCGGCGGCGGAGGGCGCCTTCGTAGAGTTTTTTCTCCTCTTCCGATTCGGCGATCACCTGGGGAACGGGCCGCGATTTGCCGTTGGGGTCCAGGGCTACGAAGGTCATGAACGCTTCGTTGGATTTGTAACGGTATTGTAAAACCGGGTCTTCTCCCCAGACTTTCATGTGCACTTCGATGGAAGTGGTGAAAGCACGGGTGACGATGGCTTCGATATGCACCACATTACCCAGTTTGATGGGGTTTTCGAAGGAGATATTGTCGACGGAGGCGGTTACCACCGGGGCGGCGCAGTGTTTCATGCAGGCCAGGGCGGCGGCAATGTCCATCCAGTACATCAGGCGGCCACCCATCAGGTTACCGAAGGTATTGGTATCGTTGGGCAATACCAGTTCGGTCATCTGAACGAGGGATTCGTGGGCCTTTTTAGGCATCAAGGTCATAATGGAACGAATTTCAGGGGGCAAAATTACGGGAATGCAACGACAATTCCCGTGGCCTGCCGCCGGAGGGCATTTGAAATGCGCTTTCGTCGGGAAATTTTTGAAAATGGCTGTGGGAGCGGGTTTGCGGACGATTTTTGGAGGCCGCTGCAAAATTCGGTTTGGGAGCGCAGCAAATTTGTGTAACTTTGCATGACCTTACGGAAGTAAATTACTTGACAGGATACCACCATTACAGTCCCGGCATCACTTCCCGCTTTGGTCAAGTAAAAGAATCAGGAACTTAGTTTTTATGGCAAAATATATCTTCGTTACGGGAGGTGTTACTTCCTCATTGGGTAAAGGAATTATCGCTGCGTCCCTCGCTAAATTATTGCAGGCGCGCGGCTTTAAAGTGACTATTCAGAAATTCGATCCGTATATCAATGTGGATCCGGGAACATTGAACCCTTACGAGCACGGCGAGTGCTACGTGACTGAAGATGGCGCAGAAACCGACCTGGACCTCGGGCACTACGAGCGTTTCCTCAACACGCCCACCACACAGGCCAACAACGTTACCACCGGCCGCATTTACCAGACCGTTATCAACAAGGAGCGCGAAGGCGCTTACCTCGGCAAAACCGTTCAGGTAATCCCCCACATCACCGATGAGATCAAACGCCGTATCCTCCTGCTGGGGAAAGATGGTAAATATGATATCGTCATCACCGAGCTGGGCGGCACCGTGGGCGATATTGAATCGCTCCCCTACGTGGAGGCGGTACGCCAGTTGCAATGGGAACTGGGCGAAGAAGATTGCCTGGTGATCCACCTCACCCTCATCCCGTACCTGCGTGCGGCCAAGGAGCTGAAAACCAAGCCCACACAGCACTCTGTGCGTTTGCTGAGCGAAAACGGCGTGCACCCCGATATCATCGTGTGCCGTACCGAAGAGCCGATGTACCGCGAACTGAAAAAGAAGATCGCCCTGTTCTGTAACGTACAGGTAGATGCGGTGATCGAGGCGAACGACGTACCCACCATTTACGAAGTGCCCCTCGAAATGATGCGCGAGAAACTCGACGTCATCACCCTCAAAAAACTGAACCTGCCCGTCGAAAAGGAACCCGAGCTCACCAAATGGCGCGAATTCCTCGACAAGCTGAAATATCCCAAAACCAAAGTGACCATAGGCCTCATCGGCAAGTACGTGGAACTGCAGGACGCTTACAAATCCATCCTCGAATCATTCATCCACGCCGGTGCGGTGAACGAGTGCAAGGTGATCGTACAAAATATTCACTCTGAACATATTACGCCCGATAATGTCTGCGAAAAACTGAAAAACCTGGACGGTCTCCTCGTAGCCCCCGGTTTCGGCCACCGCGGCATCGAAGGCAAGATCACGGCCATCCAGTTCGCCCGTGAAAACAACCTGCCGTTCTTCGGTATCTGCCTCGGCATGCAAATGGCCGTAGTGGAATACGCCCGTAACGTAATGGGCCTGAAGGACGCGCATTCCACCGAGATGAACCCGGAAACCCAACACCCGGTGATCAACCTCATGGAAGAACAGAAAAAAGTGACCAAAATGGGCGGTACCATGCGCCTCGGCGCTTATGCGTGCGACCTTAAGCCCGGTTCCCAGGCTTCCGCTATCTATAATGGCGCCACCGCCATTTCAGAACGCCACCGTCACCGCTACGAATTCAATAACGATTTCCTCGACCAGTTCGAAAAAGCAGGCCTGGTCGCTTCCGGTAAAAACCCGGAAACCGGCCTCGTGGAAATGATCGAGCTGCCCGGCCATCCCTTCTTCGTAGGCGGCCAATTCCACCCCGAGCTGAAATCCACCGTGGAAAGCCCGGCCCCTCTCTTCGTGAGCTTCATCGGCGCTGCCAAAACCTATGCCGAATCCAGGAATGGAAAGGCTAAGCAGCAGGAAGAGAAAGTGGTACATGAATAAAAAAATCTTGATGTGATATGGATTGCTGCTAGCGGAAGACTTTAACATTTCCGCTAGCAGAAATCATGCATCATACCCGCCTTTATATTACCTTTGCTCCTTAAATTTTAATTTTCGACATGGATAGAAATTCGGTCATTGGTTTTGTGTTACTGGGCCTCCTTCTCGTGGGGTATATCTGGTGGAACCAGAAAAGCTCCCAGGACGCAAGAATCGAAAAGGCCCGCCAGGATTCCATCGCCAACCTGAACAAGCCCAAAGAGCAACAAGCTAAAACCGTTGCCCTCAGCGATAGTGCAGCAGCAACCGGCATCACCAGCGCAGATTCAGCCCGCCTCAGCAGCGAATACGGTCCCTTTACCCTCGCGGCCACCGGCACTGAAGCCACCACCGTGCTGGAAAACAAACTGGTTAAGATCACCTTCACCAACAAAGGAGGTCAACCCAAACAAATCCAGCTGCTGGAATTCAAATCCTCCGCAGGCGAGCCCCTCATGCTCCAGGAAGGTTCCTTCAACCGCCAGGGCATCAAAGTTCCCCTCGCCAATAACCAGTCGCTCAACACCGCAGACGTATACTTTACCCCCGGCAATGTGGAAAAGCACCCCGACGGCAGCCAATCCATCAGCTACCGCCTCCCCACGTCCAACCCGGCCCAATACATCGAATACACCTACATGCTGAAAAACGACAGCTACCTGGTCGATTACACGATCAACCTCGTTGGCATGCAGGGCATACTCGGCAGCAAGAACGTGGAATTCCAGTGGAACAGCCAGTCAGACCTCCAGGAGCACAGCATGCAACAGGAGCGCCTGAATAACCAGATCCACTGGCGCGACGCGGCCAAAGACCACGATTACTTCACCCTGACCAACAGCAGCGAGAAGAAAGTGGACCGCCCCCTCCAATGGGTAAGCTTCAAGCAGCAGTTCTTCAACACCACGCTCATCGCCAGGAAAGATAACTTCGCATCCGCCGACTTCCACAGCAAGGTGCCCGAAAGCGCCAACATCGTGGGCCAGCAGATGAGCAGCCTCGCCATCCCCTTCAACGGTTCCGCCAACTACAGCTTCCCCATCGAAGTGTATTACGGTCCCAATAAGTACAAGACCCTCAAGTCGATGGACATCGAGCTGCAGAAGATCATCCCCCTCGGCTCCGGTATCTTCGCTTTCGTGAAATATGTGAACATCTGGATCATCATCCCCGTGTTCGACTTCCTTGGCGGATTGACTTCCAACTATGGCCTCATCATCCTCCTCCTGACCATCTTCATCCGCCTCATCATCGCACCGTTCACGTACCAGAGCTATGTATCGGCTGCCAAGATGAAAGTGTTGAAACCGGAGCTGGACGAGCTGCGCGCCCGTTATAAAGACGATCAGCAGGCCTTCGGCATGGAGCAGATGAAACTGTTCAAGAGTGCCGGTGTGAACCCGCTGGGAGGCTGTCTGCCCGCATTGCTGCAGCTGCCGATCCTCGTGGCGATGTACTCGTTCTTCCCCAGCTCCATCGAGCTGCGCCAGGAAAGCTTCCTGTGGGCGAACGACCTCAGCACTTACGATTCCATCTATAACTTCGGTTTCACCATCCCGCTGTACGGCGATCATATTTCGCTGTTCACGATCCTGATGACGATCACGAGCCTTATCCTCGCGTTCTACAACAGGGGCATGGCCGACCAGAGCAACCCGGTGATGAAATATATGCCGTATGTGTTCCCCATCATGCTGCTGGGTATCTTCAACGGCATGGCCGCGGCGCTCACATACTACTACTTCCTGAGTAACGTGATCTCGATCGCGCTGCAGTGGGTGATCCAGACGTTCATCATCAACCACGACAAGATCCATGCACAGATCCAGGCGAACAAATCGAAACCCCAGACCAAGTCCAAATGGGCGGAAAAACTGGAAGAGATGCAGAAACGCCAGGCAGAAATGCAGAAAACACGCAAAAAATAATTTTACCGGATAACACAAAAAGGCTCCACGGAAGTGGGGCCTTTTTTACTTTTGAACATATGAAGCAGATTGCGATTTTGACGATTTGGCTGGCCGCAGCAGGCGCAGCTTTTGCACAGGAAACAGCGCCTTCGCCGGAGCGGATCCGGGAAACGGTGAACTATCTGGCGTCCGACAAGCTGAAAGGCCGTGGAACGGGAACGAAGGGAGGGGAGAAGGCTGCGGGGTATGTGGAGAAGCAGTTCCGGCAGATCGGCCTGCTGCCCGCCGTGGGTGGACAATACTTCCAGCAATTCGTGTTCGCCCGCGGGAAGCATTACAACCTGCACAGCAAGAATGTGATCGGATACATTGATAACGGTGCCGCACGTACGGTGATCATCGGTGCGCATTACGATCATTTGGGGCATGGTGAGCTGTTTAACGGCCGCTATCCCAATGAGATACACAACGGGGCGGACGATAACGCTTCCGGCGTGGCGGGGCTCCTGGAGCTGGCGCGGCATTATCAGCAGAATAACGTCAAAGAGCCGTTCAATTTCCTGTTCATCGCTTTCGGCGGCGAGGAATTGGGGCTGCACGGGTCGAAATATTACACGCGCTACCCGTTGGATTCGCTGAATAAGGTGCAGTTCATGTTGAATATGGACATGATCGGGCGATACAATCTGCAGCGTGGCGTGGGTATCGGCGGATATGGCACGGCGAAGGAGTGGCCGGAGATTTTCAAGGGCGTGCAGGATGGAGGGATCAAATTCTTCACCGATGGATCGGGGAAGGGCGGCAGCGATCACCACAGTTTTTATGTGGCCGGGGTGCCGGTGTTGTTCCTGCATACGGGCGGGCACGACGATTATCACAAACCTACCGACGACGCGCCGAAAGTGGATGCGAACGCGGAGGCGGGGATCTTGAAAATCGCGATCCAGCTGATTGATAACGCCATGAAATTCGACCGGTTGACGTATGTGACACAGGATTAAAAAAGGAAAAGTATATTTCGATGGAAGTGCGCACCGCGGCCGGTGCGCACTTTTTTTATGGGTAAATCCCGGTTTCACTGAGATATTCTTCGTATTTCGGAGATATTCTCGGAGTTTTTTGAAGGTTGTGGTCGTTGGTCATTCTAATTTTGTACTCCGATACGATCACCCAAAAAACGAATTGTTATGTTAACGCCCATCGATTGGGAAGCGTTCCACAAAGTATTTTCCAGCTATCTGCGGTTGGAGCGTAGCGTAGTTCCGGGGTCGGACGAGCATCTGGACCTGTTGCTGAGCATCGGCCGCGATTTGCGGGAGATGACGCGGTTGACGGTGATGCTGGCGAACGGGATAGAACAGGATTTTTACCGGTTTACGGAGGAAATGGCGCGCGATACCTTGCAGGACATCTGGCCTTGTGTGCGCATGTCGAGGATCATTTGCAGGGATCTCCGGCGGTCGCCGTTGTTGCAGTCCCTCGCGCAGGATGTGGATGCGTTCGAGGAGGAGGTGCTTGGGCTGAACGATGTGATATGTGATATGATGCATTGTCATGGAGGCGTTTCGAAAAACTAAACCATTAAAATAGCAACACGATGTACACTGCGAATCAAATTGCCAGTTGGTTTCTGGCGAGCCTGGAAACCAATTCGGGTGATACAATATCACCCATGAAGTTGCAGAAATTGATTTACTATTCACAGGCCTGGCACCTGGTTAAGTTTGATAAGCCGCTATTCAATGACAAGATCGAGGCCTGGATGCATGGCCCGACCGTTCCCGCGATATATGAGCGGTTCGATAATGCTTACAGGGATAGCATTCCATTCGAGAAGATGTTTAGCAAGGAACATTCCTATAAAAAGCTTCCGATCGAATTGGATGATTTTTTGGAGGAAATATTTTTAAAATATGGAGAACATTCTGCATGGTTCCTTGAAGCACTCTCCAAAAAGGAATTGCCCTGGCGGATGGCAAGAAGGCATACTCCTTCCCTGATGCATTGTCACCAGGAAATTACACAGGAATCAATGAAGAATTATTATTCAAAATTACAACATGAAGGAAAGCCTTAAAAGGCGATCTGTTGATTCATCCGTTGCAGTTAATCTTGATAGTCTTGGCCCGGAAATGAAAACAGCCGCGTTACAAGGCGATGGAATCAATATTTACGTCTCAATAACTTTTTTACAAAACAGGTTCGAGTGCTTTTCCGATTGGGGGAAACAGGAAATGAAGTGTTTCTGGCGGTTTATCCAAAAACTGAAAGGATGCAACTGGAAAGACCTTGTCCACTCGGGCGGAGGAGCTCATAAATCAGGCTTTGGAATGACTAAGATCCACAGGAGCAGGTATCCTTTGAATGGATATATCGAAGGGCTGGAAAAGGATTTGGACATTTTTGAATTAAGGGTGGATGGAAAGCGGCGGATTCATGGATGTCGTGTAGGCAACATCTTCCACATCTGCTGGCTCGACCGCAATCACCGTATTTGTTCATAAAAAAAGAGCGTGTATGGATGGTACACGCTCTTGGATTATCGTCAGTTATTGTTTTTCGGTTTCGGAGGGAGCTGGGCTTTCGGTTGTTGCCCTGCGGGTTGCGGCTCGTCGCGTTTCGGCGGTTTCGGCGTTTCCTTCGGGTCTTTGGGCTCCTTCTGTTCCTTTTGTTCTTTCGGTGTTTCTTTGGGCGCTTCCTTCGGTTGTTCCACCGGTTCGCCGTATGCGCCAACGTCTACGCTTTCATAATCACTGGCGCCGCCATTGCCTACATCTTCGGCTTCCGCGCCGGGTTGCACATTGTTCTCGTAGTTGAAATAGAGATCGTTGCGCATATTTGGCGGAATGGGGAATTTGGAGGCGGGATCAATGCCGAGGGTTTTATCTGCATACACTTTCTGCATGAAGAGAGCGAAGATGGGCAGGCCGGTGTTGGCGCCCTGGCCCAGCGCGGTGCTGCTGAAGCGGAGGTAGTTGTTGTCGCAACCCACCCATGCGCCTGCCAGCAGTTGCGGGGTGTAGCCGAGGAACCAGCCATCGGTGTTGTCGTTCGTGGTACCGGTTTTACCCGCTACTTCGCCGGGAATATTGTAACGGAAGCGCAATCTCGCACCAGTACCACCGGGAGCGGTAACGCCTTCCATCATTTTGACCATGGTATACGAATCGATCTCGCTGATCACTTCCTTTTTCTCGGGAACATATGTTTCGAGGATGTTGCCGAAGCGGTCTTCGATACGGGTGATGTAGATCGGTGTAGTGATCACCCCGCGGGCGGGGAACATCGTGTAGGCCCGGAGCATATCGAACAGGGAGATCGTGGAAACCCCCAATGCGATGGAGGGATATGGTTCGATCTTGGTAGACTGGAACCCGATCTTATCGTTTGCGAAATTGGCGAATGCCTTGGCGCCGAATTGCTTGATGAGGTAGGCGCTCACGAGGTTGAGCGACTTCGCCAGCGCGCCGGCCATAGAAATGGAACCGCCCACGCTGCCTTCGGAGTTGCGGGTAAGCGTCCAGTTGCCGATGGTCACGGGCTCGTTCGGCAGCATCGTGTTCGGGTTGAACCCGTTCATGAGCGCGAACAGGTAAAGGAACGGTTTGAACGTAGAGCCCACCTGGCGGGTGGTCTTGAATACGTGGTCGTTCTTGAAATACCGGAAATCCGGACCGCCCACCCAGGCCTTGATCTCCCCGCTTTCCGGGTCCATGGCCATGAAACCGGATTGCAGGATGGCGCGGTGGTATTTGATGGAATCGAGCGGTGTCATCACCGTATCGATCTCATTCTGGTCGGTGTTGGTATAGCTCCTCCAGCTGAAGGCTTTCATTTTAACAGGCGTATTGAAAGCCTTTTCGATCTCTTCGTCGGAGGCTTCTTCTTCCTTCATGCTGCGATACCGGTCGGTATCCTTGATGAAGTTCTGCAGGTCGCGGGAGGCGATGTTACCTGTCCACACCTTGCCGGATTTGATGTTGGCCTGTTGCTGGAAGGATTTCTGCAGGTCTTTCAGGTGGTGCGCTACCGCTTCCTCGGCATACAGTTGCATGCGGGGATTGATGGTGGTGTAGATTTTGAGACCGTCGCGGTACAGGTTGTATTCCGTGCCGTCGGGTTTCTTATGTTCCTTGCACCAGGCCTTCAATTCGCTGCGCAGCACTTCACGGAAGTAGGGAGCCAGGCCTTTGTTGTGGTCGAGCTTGTTGTAGCGGAGCACGATGGGCCGGCTTTTTGCCGCGGCACCGTCTGCACTGGTAATATATCCTTCGCTCACCATGTTGTCGATCACCGTATTGCGGCGGTTGAGCGCCAGCACTGGATTACGGCGGGGATTATATTGGGTGGAACCCTTCAGCATGCCCACCAGCGTGGCCGCTTCCTCGATGGAAAGCCGTGCGGGGTCCTTGCTGAAAAAGGTACGCGCACCGTTCTCGATACCGTACACGTTATCGCCGAACGCCACAGTGTTGAGGTACAGCGTGATGATCTCTTTTTTCGTAAGGTTGCGTTCCAGCTTGATGGCGATCACCCATTCCGAAAGTTTCTGGAAAGAACGCACCACCAGGTTGCGGGCACGGGTCTTGCCCTCACCGTCCTGTTGCAGGTTCAGCGCCAGCTGTTGGGTAATGGTGGAGGAACCACGCTTCTTGCCGATCAACAGGTAAAAAGGGATCGCCGCCGTTGCCTTGGCATCGATGCCGGAGTGACTGTAAAAATTACGGTCTTCCGTTGCCAGGAGGGCATTGAATACATTGGGAGAAATATCCTTGTAGTCTACGTTGGAACGATCTACCTGGAGGTACTTGCCCATAATGGTCCCGTCTTCCGCGATCACTTCAGAGGCCAGGGCCGTCCGCGGGTTTTCCAGTTCTTCCATGCTGGGCATATGTCCGATGATCCGGAGATTGATCAGCAGGAGGAGGATGAGGAATAAAGCCACCCCGCATCCGAAGGTCACCCATAATATTTTTACGGATTTTTTCATATGTTAAAAAGTGTGAAACAGTCTGTTTAGCGCAAAATTATGCTTTTTCCCCTGCGTTTCATAGGCCGGGCGGCATAGCATACTTGTTTGTCTTGCAAATATTATTCCGTTATGTAGTTGTTCCCGAAGAATTTGCGGTAGCCTTCCAGGTCTTTGGTATTATTTAACAGGATGAAGTTTTCGCGGGAAATGATGAACAGGCGGTAGTCGGTGGGACGGATCCGCGGAATGATCGTTTCACTCGCCACGCGGCTCACTTCATCGAAATACGTAAGTGCCTTGTTTTCATCGGGGAACAGCCGCACGATCACCATGATCTCGTTCGGCGTCAGGGCGTACATGCTCGTTTGCAGCTGTTCGGAAGCGTGTTTCTCACTGTTGTATTTGGAGAACTGGGCCACCGCTTCGTCGATCAGCACTTTCGACACCCGGTCGAAATGGATCACCACAAAATGCGGGATGGCTGACTTTTCGTCGCCCAGCTGGTAAGGCGTTACCGGTTTGGGTGGCGGCGGAGGCGGAACGTTGGCCACAGCTGCTGCGGAATCGGCTTTGGCTTTCAATGCCAGGGAATCCGTCAGGTTGGGCGCAGGGGTTTGCCAGGGATAGCGGATGCGGATGTTTTCGTCAACCTGTGCCGTGCTGCTGCTGTCCCGCTGGATTTCCAGCTGGGTCAGGTAATCGGTCACCTGCTGGCGGCGCTCCAGCGCTTCCTGGATGGCTTTGGCCTGGTTCAGGATACCCTCTTCGCCGGGATATTTGGTGATCACGGACGCGATGGCGGCCTTGCCTTCGTCTTCCGGCCGGGTTTTGATGATCGCCATGGCTTCCAGTAAGTCGAATTTGGCCTGAACGGGACTGAACCCTACCGTGGAGTCGGAGAATTTGCGGAGCACGAACACCGTGTCGTAATTCCCCTGGCGGAACGCATTATAGGCGGATTCGTAAATGTTTTCGGCGGCCTTGTTCTTTTCCTTGTCCTGGGTGCTGAGCGCGCCGTAAGTCAGGATACTGGCGTATTGGGTGCCCGGGAACTGCGTGAGCACCTGGGTCTTGTATTTAGCTGCCAGTTCGTTGTGGTTCAGTTTGTTATGCCAGGCGTACAGGCTATACAGCACTTCCACCTTGCGGGGATGCTCCGGGAAGCGGGACAGGAGCGTATCGTAAGTGAGGATGCCCTCACGGGTATCGTCGAGCTTGTCGTTATAGAGCTTGCCGAGGTCGAAATACGCCTCCTGCTGGCGCCCGCGCGATGCTTCCAGTTTCTCGGGCGTATCAGGCAACTGGTTGGCCAGCAGCGAGATGTTGATACTGTCTGCCGGCAGATCGGCGATCGACGGGGCGGCATTATTCCCTTCATTCACCTCCGGCTGCGGAGGCGTCGGGGCGTTGTTATTGGCGAGCAGGGCGCCCGATTGCTGGCTGCGGCGCCAGTTGTCGCCCAAGGCGCGGTTACCCCAGCGCCGGCGGAATTCGGTGAAGCCGGTCGATTTATTGCTCTGGTTATAGAAATACCATTCGCCGCCTTCGTTGGCGGGCCCGAAAGACGGATTGTTGTAGTTGTTGTTGGCCGTGAAGGAAGGAGGCGCCTGTGCGGCAGTGCTTCCGCCTTTTTTGCCACCTTCGGCTGGTGGCGGGGTTTTCGCCGCCTTGAGGGCAGCTACCTGTTTGGCCAGCAGCGTATCGCGCATCGCGGGCGGCAGACTGGCGATTTGTTGCAGGCTGTCTTCGTCGCGGATGGTTTGCACTTTTTCGGCCACGGCGCCCAGGGTTTCCTTGCGGGCATTCACGAGTTCCGCATCATGGAAATCCGGGCCCATGATAGACGCGGTGCTGTCGTAATACCGCTGTGCATTGCGGTAGTCTTTCCGGAAATAGTAAATATCCGCCATGCCTTTGAACGTCAGTGTTTTCTGGAGCATGTTGGCGCTTTCGACCCGCAGTGATTTGTTCAGAAAATCGATCGCACGTTCCGGATCTTCATTGGCGCACAGCGATGCCATATTGTAATAGATCGCGTCGCGGAAGGGGATGAAACGTTCTTTGCGCAGCATGCTTTGCAACGCGGCGATGCTTTCTTCCAGGCTGCCGCCGTTTACTTTGGTATTGGCTTTGGCGATCTGGACACGGGCATTGAAATCGATGGTGGCGTCCGATTTGGCGGCGATCACTTCGCGGAAAGCCGTCATGGCCGAATCGTATTTGTTCTGCGAAACGTACAACTGGCCGAGGATATAGTACATCCGCGCCTTTTGGTCGCGGCCGCTGTGGCCTTTCTTCAGCGCCATGCGCAGCGGTTCTATGGTTTCGGCGTACTGTCCCTGTTTATAGAATTTCCAGGCCTGGAGCTCGGCGAGCTGTCCGTCGAGGCGCCGGGGGAAATAGGGATCGGTTTCGAGGATATTGAGGAGCGACTGGGCTTCGTCGTGCTTGTTCTGTTCTATGAGCGTGCGCGCCTGCCAGAGGAATGCGTCGTTACGGGCACTGGTATGCCGGAAATGCCGGGCGTACCAGGTTTTTTCCTTTTCGCGGCTGGAGATAGACAGGAGGTCGTTCTGGCTGCTGCCCACCACGGCATTGTAATCCGATTTCTTTTTCGGGGCAAAGGTGGTGTTGATGAACTGGAAAGTATTGGCGGCGGCTTCCCATTCGCCTTTATAATAATATGCCTTCCCTATGAGCAGGTAGCTGTCGTCTATCCAGCGCCCGCGCGGGTCGTGGATCTGGACGGCTACCGAGGCTTTCTGGACGACGGAGTCCAGCTCGTTGACATCGAGGTTGAGCTTGTCGACGGTGAAGGGGTAGAAGGGCAGGTAGACGTTGTAATTGTCTTGCCGCTGTTTGTTGATACCGGTCAGTACCTTTTCCAGCTTGAGTTTAGCGTGGTAATAGTAGTTATACCGGGTCACGGTGTTTTGCACCACCCTGCGGGTGAAGGTATATGGTTTTGAGGCCATCTTTTCTGACGGGGGGCGCCGGTCTTCCACCTTAAGGGGCTTCTCGGGCCTGGCCGGGGGCTGATTGGCAGGTTTGTCCTGCCCTAAAACCGTTGCGGCTGCGGCGAAAAAGAGCATTCCTCCCACCACACCGGCACGTAATAGAGATATATTAGAACAATGCATGTAAAGCCAGGTCGGTAATAACTTCTTTATTAACTTTTATTTGGGAAAAAATATTTTAAAGATAGGATAATTTTTTTTCGGACTGCGCGTATAAGGGCTAACTTGGGGCAAATCCGGAATCGTATTTACAAATTATGAATTTTTGATGGATATTTCGGTAAAAACTTCAATCTTTACATTTTTGCAGAAATATGGCTACTGAAGACAAAAATAAGGGCAGAAGCCTCGACCGGTTGAACCATAAATACCGGTTGGTGATTATGAACGACGATACCTATGAGGAGGTGACCGCCTTCCGCCTGTCGCGCATGAGCGTGTACGTGGCGCTCAGCACCCTGTTCGTGCTGCTGGTGGCTATCACGGTGGCAACGGTGGTGTTTACGCCCCTGCGGTATTACATCCCCGGATACGGCGATCTTAAGCAGCGAAAGGAGTTCCTGCAGCTGAAAATGCGGACGGATTCCCTGGAACGCGCGATCTCCACCCGCGACCGCTACCTGCAAAACCTGAAAAACGTCATCGGCGGCAACATCCAGCTGGATACCAATATGCTGAAAGTCCCGAAAGTCGAAAACAGTACTTATTAAATATTTTTTCACTATCTTACACCATCTTTATTAAAAAGAAAAACCTTCTGACCTATGTTTAACCAAAGTAAGAAAAGTGAAGGCAAGAGCATTATGCCTTCCTCCAACATCAACCTTATTGGCAACGGAACCACTATCCAGGGAGACATCGTGTGTGAAGGGGATATCCGTATCGATGGACAGGTTACGGGCCTGGTTTCTACCAAAGCAAAGATCGTGGTAGGACCGGAAGGGGAGATCCTGGGAGACCTGATCTGCCAGAGTGCGGACATCCTGGGTAAAGTGACCGGGATCATCAAGGTAGACGACCTGTTGTTCCTGAAAGGCAACGCCTACATCAAAGGCGATATTTATACCGCGCATTTCGAAATGGAACCGACCGTTAAATTCAACGGCCGTTGCTATATGGACCCTGCAGACGCACCGCCGGCGCGTACTGGAGCTGAAATCACCGCAGATGTAAAACATGGAAGATCCCTCGTCCAGGAAGAAGAAACAGAAGCCGTCTAACCTGCTGCTGCGGTATGCCGGCCTGGCCTTCCAAATGATGGCCACCCTCGGCGTGGCCGTATGGCTGGGTTACCTGCTGGATAAAAAGGTCGACATCGGTTTCCCGTTGTTCATGATCATTTTTTCTTTACTCGCTTTAGCCCTACTTTTGTGGCAAATTGTAAAAGATACCAGCAGGCATGACCGATAAATTTATCTTCTGGCTGGCGGCAGTGGTCGCGGCAATCACAGGTTTGTTGTTTACGTTGGAGAACGGATGGCTCGCCTCCCTCGGCGTCGATTTCCCCGTTCTCGTTGCCGGCAACATCGTCCTGGCCCTCATCGCCCTTGTCAGCTATTCCCTTTGCCGTAAAGGTCTTGCGGCCGAAAATCCGAACGTTTTCGTTCGTTCCGTTTATGCCTCCACGCTGAGCAAACTGATGCTCTGCGTGGCGGGCATCGGTGTGTACGTGTTCGTCACCCGCGACCATGTCAGCAAAGCGACTATCTTCATCCTGCTGTTCTTTTACCTCGTGTATACCGTGCTGGAAACCTGGCAGCTGTTCCGCGCCAGCCTCCGGCAGAAGAAACATCAGTAGCCGTTGAAGCAAGAACATCCTTTACATGCATTGGCCGCTTACCTGCCGGATGGCACTTTCGAGCAGGTAATCGCCTATATCACCGAGTATAAAGTACATCTCACCATCACCCGTGAGCGCCAGAGCGTACTGGGCGACTATCGCCATCCCTTCCAGGGGAAAGGCCACCGCATCAGTATTAACGGCGGCCTTAACAAATACGCTTTTTTACTCACGCTCCTCCACGAGATCGCGCATCTCACCACCTTTAATATTTATAGCCACAGCGTGCAGGCACATGGCCGCGAGTGGAAGAACGAATACGGTAAGATCCTCAAAGAATTCATCGGGAAAGGTTATCTCCCGATCGATGTGGAAACCGCCGTCCGCAAAAGCCTCCACAACCCCGGCGCCACTTCCTGCTCCGACGAGGAATTGATGCGCGTCCTCATGCGCTACGATCGCAAAAAGGAAAACCATTACCTCGTGGAGCAACTTCCCATCGGCCAGCTCTTCAGGACCAAAGATGGCCGTGTGTTCAGCCGCGGCGAAAAAATCCGCAAACGCATCCGCTGCGAAGAAATCGAAACGAAAAGAATGTACCTCTTCAGCCCGGTATACGAAGTGGAGCTGGTGAGCGAGTGATTACCGGAATTTGAATTTTTCTTTGCGCCAGGATTTGGGGCGCTCCTGCAGCGGGATCCCGTACGCATCGTCGAGCGCAGCCATCTCCTCATCCGTATTGCTGCGATATTCGAGCAGGCTGCGGATGTCCAGATAGATATCTTTTTTGACCCACGTCGTCATATCTTTCATCGTTTCCGGTTGATCGATGAGGTGTTCGTAAAAGCATACGCAAATGGCGTTGTAAAGTTCGTTGGCTTTCTGGCGGTGGCACCATTCCGCATATGCATAGCATTTCGTTAAAAGGGGAATGTCGTTATCACGATGCGCCTGCACAACAACGGCCCTCATTTCAATTAAAATCGTGTAAATATCGGCGTCCGGCGCCTGAAATTCGCGCCTGCACTGGGGAATGTATTCGATCGCTTTTCGTCGCCAGGTACTCACGTTAGGGAATAGGGATGATTGATGGTGGATCTAAAATAGTAAAATAGCCGGAAGGGACACCGCCGGCCAGATGATTCGGATAAAAAGCCTCACGCCTTCAGTATGTCGATCGAATTGAGCTTGACGGCAGTGCCGGCGCGCAGTGAAGTCGGGATATCGGCCGATTGATCGACGCTGCGGATGAGGTCTTCGACGTCTTGCCGCGGCGCGGAAGATTCCACGCGGATGTCGTACCGGATGTTCCGGGCCTGTGCGGGCTCGCCGCTCCAGTCGCCATTGACGATGATCTCCACATGCGCCACGGCGATGCCCCGGGCGGCGGCTTCGCGGTAGAGGCTGTTGCACACGCTCGCGGCGATAGACATCATGAATAATTCTTCCCCGCTGAACCCGATGCCCAGGCCTCCCGCGCGTGGCGTTCGGTCTATCACCAGGCTGCGGGGGCCCGCCCAGCCTGCCGCTGCACTCGTTTCGTGGATGGTTTTGAGATGTACCTGCATAGTATGTTTAATGTACGCAATGTTCGGATGATTCCCAAATTGGAAGATGTGTGCATGTACCGGTTTCCGGTTATCTGGTAAAGCCCCCTGCGCGATACGTGGCCGGCCGGGGATTTTCCAACCCCAGATCATACATAGGCCGATTCTTCTTCCGCTTTCCTGATCCGCGCGTCTGTCTGCATTTCCAGGATGGCTTTCTTTTCTTTCCGGTGCATGGCGAAGGCGAATTCGTGCTGGTCCAGCAGATCGTCGTACGGCCCGCGGGGCGAGATGAGCTTCACGAGTACGGGAGCCGTTTCCAGGGCAATGAACAACAGCATGATGAACCAGTTGGCCCATTGGATGGGGGCGCTTTTCCCGGTGATGCGGCCCAGTGCTTCCAGCCGGGAGGCCATTCCGTCGGGTTTGTGGCGTTCCAGGGCCGTGAGGCGCGCGGCGAGCGAATCGTCTTCCGCCTGGATTTCCGCAGTGAGGGCGGCGCGTTGTGACAGGAGGGATTGCAGGGCCGCGGAGGCGCTGTCGGCATCGGCTTTTTTGGCTTTATAGATGGGGCCGAGGTTCTTGACGCGGGAGCCGCCGGTGCCATCGGCTTCCTGCTGGGCGCGCAGCTGGAGGGTATCTACCCGCGTGGTCTGCACGGAGATTTGGGACTGGATGGCATTCATCCGGGTGGCGAGCTCGGCTTTGCGGGAAGTGAAGGCAGCGCGGACGAGGGAGTCTTCCGCCTGGCGCTGTTCCTGTTCCATGAGGGTGAGCTCGGCGAGGATTTCCCGCTCGAAGATTTTCAGCTCCAGGGGTTTGGAGATCACCACGGCGATCATCACGGCGAGGAGGAGGCGCGGAACGGCCATCCAGAGCTCTTTGCCGAAGCGGTCGCGCTTCTTGAGGCTCGATACGATGTAGCGGTCGAGGTTGAAGATCATGAGGCCCCACAGCAATGCGAACCCGACGGCGGCCCAGGGGTTGCGGAAGACGGTCCACAGTGCATACCCTGCGGCGATGGCGGCAAACAGGCCGGTAAAGAAAATAGTAGCCCCTATGCCGGCGTACTTATTGGTTTCGGCAGGTGCGCGGCGGAGCAGGGGCAGGTGTGCGCCCGAGCAGATGAGGAAGAAATGACGGATACGTAACATGCTGTTTCGTTTTCAGGTAAGCCGTCATGTTTTTGATAAGAAGGATGGAAGTCAAAAATAGGCAATTTTTCTGCCCTTGCCGCAAATTTACCGCGGGCGGCGGGGAACGATGGCAGGCGGTCGATGGCGGGAGGGGCGGATTGTTTGGAGGGCTCGCGGGAGCGAATTGGCGGTTTTGACGGCCAGGCGGATTTTGAAAGGCGGAGTTTGATGGAGGGATCGGCGGAAAAGATGCATCGCCGAACGGTGCACGGCTGTTGAAGGGAGTGACACAACGGCGGCCGGGCCAGCGGAACAAAGCCGGCTGCAACGAAAAAGGACGGCCAATAAGACCGTCCTTTCCGGAAAAATATGAAGGCGATAGCTTAGCTAACGGCTTTGTTTACGAGTGCAGCTGCTTCGCTGAGCAGGATGGCAGATTGAACTTTCAGGCCGCTTTCCTCGATGAGGGCTTTCGCTTCGGCAGCGTTGGTACCCTGGAGGCGCACGATGATGGGCACTTCGATGGTGCCGATGGATTTGTAAGCGTCGATCACACCCTGGGCAACACGGTCGCAACGAACGATACCGCCGAAGATGTTGATGAGGATCGCTTTTACTTTCGGGTCTTTCAGGATAATGCGGAAACCGGCTTCAACGGTTTGCGCGTTGGCGGTGCCGCCTACGTCCAGGAAGTTGGCGGGCTCGCCACCGGAAAGTTTGATCATGTCCATGGTAGCCATGGCGAGGCCTGCGCCGTTCACCATACAACCTACGTTACCGTCGAGTTTCACGAAGTTGAGGTTGTGTTTGCCGGCTTCCACTTCGGTGGGGTCTTCTTCGGTAATGTCGCGCAGGGCAACGAGCTCCGGGTGGCGGATGAGGGCGTTGTCGTCGAGGTTCAGCTTGCAGTCTACGGCGATGATTTTTTCGTCGCTCGTTTTGAACAGCGGGTTGATTTCGAGCATGGCGGCGTCGAGCCCAACGTATCCGTTATAGAGGTTGGTCACGAATTTCACCATGTTTTTGAACGCTTCGCCGGAGAGGCCGAAGTTGAAGGCGATCTTGCGGGCCTGGAAGGCTTCGAGTTTGCCGCCGGGGTATACCCACTCCTTGAAAATTTTGTCGGGCGTGTTATGGGCCACTTCCTCGATGTCCATGCCTCCTTCGGTGGAGTACATGATCACGTTCTGGCCGGTGGCACGGTCGAGGAGGATGGAGAGGTAGAATTCTTTGATGGGATTGGCGCCGGGATAGTAAACGTCCTGGGCTACCAGTACTTTATTGACAACCTTGCCGGCTTCGCCGGTCTGGATGGTTACGAGGGTGCCACCGAGGATATTTCCGGCGATGGTTTTTACATCTTCCGCGTTTTTACCAACGGCTACGCCGCGTTGTTCGGTGCCACGGATCTTGCCTTTACCGCGCCCGCCCGCGTGTATTTGCGCCTTTACTACGGCGAACTCGTTTCCAAACTGCACCTTCAGTTGCTTGTAAGCCTCGGCGGCAGCTTCGGGCGTGTCAACCGGGATACCTTCCTGTACCGGTACATTGTATTTTTTCAGCAGTTCTTTAGCCTGGTACTCGTGTAAATTCATCGGAATACAAATTTGGCCGCTAATTTAGGCATTTTATGTTTTAATCCGGGGATTTCTTTGGATGGGATGGATGATATGCAACGAACAATTAACTTTGCCGGGCATAAAATCCGCAAATGCTGGAACAGATCAACGAATCGAAGGCCTATATTCAGCAGTTCGCTCCCTGGCGTCCTGCGGTGGGCATCATACTGGGCAGCGGCCTGGGGAACCTGGCGGGGGAGATAACCGACCGGGTGGAGATCCCTTACGACCAGATCCCCCATTTCCCGCCGGCAACGGTGGAGGGGCATTCGGGCCGGCTCATCCTGGGGAAGCTCGCCGGCAGGCCCGTGGTGGCCATGGCGGGGAGGTACCATTATTATGAAGGCCTTTCCATGCAACAGGTCACTTTCCCCGTTCGGGTGATGAAGGCCCTCGGCATCGAGACCCTCCTCATCTCCAACGCGGCCGGCGGCATGAACGCCAAATTCCGGGTGGGCGACCTCATGGTCATTACCGATCACATCAACCTCCAGCCCGAACATCCGCTCCGCGGCCCCAACAACGCCGCCCTCGGCCCCCGGTTCCCCGATATGAGCGAGCCCTACAGCAAGGCGCTCATCGCCAAAGCGAAGGAAATCGCCGCCGCAAAAGGGATCCATCTGCACGAAGGCGTATACGTCGGCGTGCAGGGCCCCACGTTCGAAACACGGGCCGAATATAAATTCATGCACATCATCGGCGGAGACGCCGTGGGCATGAGCACCGTCCCGGAAGTCATCGTAGCCGCCCACAGCGGGCTGCGCGTTTTCGCCATGAGCGTCATCACCGACCTCGGCATCCGTGAAGAAGAAAACGTCATCACCCACGAAGAGGTACTGGCAGCCGCCAAAGCAGCGGAGCCGCATTTAACTTATATTTTCAGCGAATTGGCCCGGCAATTGTAGCATATGCCGGACCTTACACGAATCATCCCGATGAGGCAATTCTCGATCCTTTTCCTCCTGCTGGTTTGCACCGGCACCGCCCTCAGGGCACAGTTCAACACCGGCCGCCTGCCCATGCGCGGCGGGGGCGGCGGCAATACTTCCATGCAGCGGGACACTACCAAGCACGACCATGAGCCCGATACGCTCACGCTCCGCTACCGGTTCCTCGACGAGCCCACCGATTTCATGATCGACTCTTCCATCGCGGATTTTTCGCTGAATTACCTTGGCTTCCCCGCCACCTACATGACCCTCGGCAACAACGGCAACGCCGCCCGCAACCTCGTATTCTCGCCCCGCATGGCCCCCGGCTTCGATGCAGGGTTCCATTCGTACGACGTGTACGGCTTCAACCACCAGAACGCCAAATTCTATAACACCAACCGGCCCTTCTCGGAGCTGTGGTACCTCATCGGCGCCAAACAGGAGCAGATGATCAACCTGCAACACACCCAGAACCGCGGCGAGAAATTCAACTTCTCGTTCCAGTACCGGAAAATCAACAGCCCCGGGTTTTTCCAGAACCAGGCCACCAACCACGATAATTATAATGTAACGGCGAACTACAACAGCCAGGACAAACGCTATCACCTTTACTTCAGCTATTATCTCAACAAGATCAATGGCGGCGAAAATGGCGGGCTGCAAGACAAGGCCGACCTCAAGAACCCGGAATACACCGACCCGCGGCTCATCCCCGTACGCCTCGGCGGCAACAACCCGCGCCTCGGCGGCCTGCTCAACACCAATATCCCCGTAAAAAGCTATAACCAGGAAGCCAGCATCCTCGTGCGCCAGCAATACGACTGGGGCCATGGCGATACGGTACATGTCAACGACACCACCGAATATTACAAATTCGACCCCGTTTTCCGCGTAGAGCACACCCTTACCTACACCGAAAACACCTACCGGTACCAGGACGCCGAACCGGATTCCCTGTACTACCGCACCTTTTACAACATCAACATCCCCCTGAACAATCCCGATACGGTCCGGACGCGGCACCGCTGGCGGATTTTCAGCAACGATATTTCACTCATGCAGTTCCCCATGCGCGGGAACCAGGCGCACTTCATCCGCGTAGGCGCCGCTTTCGAAATGATCAAAGGGCAGTTCGACACCTCCGTGGCCGTCCGCTCCTTCAACGAAGTCTCGTTCACCAACCTCCGCCTCCATGGCGAATACCGTAACAAGACGCGGAATCAGAAATGGGACATCCAGGCCAAGGGAGACCTGTACCCCATCGGCGAGAACGCGGGCGACTATGCCGTGTCCGGCCGCCTGAGCAGCCATCTCAACGAAACACTGGGCCGCATCAGCCTCATGGCCGCCAACGTCAACCGCGAACCGTCTTACGTTTACCGGTATTTCGGCACCCGCAACAAACAAATCTGGACGAACAACGATCTCAACAAGGAAAACATCACCCAGATCCAGGTGCGGGCCGATAACAAGAAACTTAAATACAGTCTCACCGCCAATTATTTCCTCTACACCAATTACACCTACTTCAAAAGTTTCACGGAAAGCGCGCAAAGCAGCGGGTTGTTCAACCTCCTCCAGCTCGTGGCGTATAAAAGGTTCGACGTAGGCGGATTTACCTTTGACGGAGACGCGGCCTTCCAGCAGATCGCAGGAACGGCGCCCGTGCAGTTGCCCACCGTTTGGGCGCGCCTGCGCGTTGCCTACACGGCCAAGCTCTTCAAAAACCTGAACCTTTACACCGGCCTCGAAGGGAAATACAACACGCCGTACTATGCGGACGATTATTCTCCCATGCTCAGCCAGTTCTTCTACCAGGACGTACTGCAGATCAACAACAAACCCGAAGTGGCGGCTTTCGTACATTTCAGGATCAAGTCGTTGTCGGCCTACGTGCGCGGCGAAAACCTGAACTCCCTGGTGTGGGACAATAACTTCGTGTCGCCCCTGTACCCCGCAAACAATTTCGGGATCCGGGTGGGCCTGCGCTGGTGGTTCGTGAACTGATGCCCGTTTCGGCCGAAATGCGTATATTTGTCATATGAAGAAATTCCTCACCATTTGTATTGCAATACTTTACTCGCTGATTACCAGCGGGTTCAGTGTTAATGTGCATTACTGTATGGGGGAATTGGCTTCCGTTGACCTGCACGATTCCCATGACGAAGGCTGCAATAAATGCGGCATGGAGAAAAAGGGAGAGTGCTGTAAAGACGAAGCCCGCTTCGTGAAATACGACGATTCGCACCAGGGCGCCAAAGCCGGTGTGAGCCTTCCGGAGCCTTCTCCGGTAATTTTGACGCTGTTGCAGCCCGCCTGGCAACCCAGCCTCGCCGCGGCTCCCGTCTTCGCCGAATGGGCGCCCATCAATGCGCCACCACCCAACGGCGTTCCCCTCTACAAACAATTCTGTCTCTTCCTGATTTGATACAACCGTTCGTCCCCCCCGACCAACTGTTGTAACTGAATTTACGTATCCATTCAAACGGCCCCCGGGCCTCAAATCAAGGAAAAATGAAAACGATCCTCTTTGCGCTGGCGTTGACCGGCATTACGTTCTCCGCATCCGCGCAGCAATATAAAAAAGCATCCCTCCAGGCCGCAGGCCTCACCTGCGCCATGTGCTCGAACGCTACCCAGAAAGCACTGAAAACCCTCACTTTCGTTGACAAGATCGACACAGATCTCAACAACACTACCTTCATCCTCCATTTCAAACCGGGCGCCAATGTCAATATCGACCAGATCCGCCAGAAAGTGGAAGGCGCAGGGTTTTCGGTAGGCAAACTGGTGATGACGGCCGATTTCAACGGCGTGAAAGTGGAAAACGACGCACATGTGCCCTTCGCAGGTCAAACGTTGCACTTCGTGAACGTGAAACCCCAGACCCTCAGCGGTGAAAAAGACGTAACGGTGATCGACCGCGACTTCCTTCCCGCCAAATCCTTCAAGAAATACGCGGCCCTCACCAAGATGAAATGCATCAACACCGGTGTCATGGAGTCCTGCTGCGGCAACGACAAGAAGGGTACCCGGGTTTATCACGTCACCATTTAATCTGTCATGATGCTGAAAAAACTGACCATTATCCTCGCCCTCGCAGGCGCGGGCGTTTCGGCACGGGCGCAGGAACTCTACGTGCAAACCGAGCCCGCCAGCAATATGCCGGCCAACTCGATCGGGCTGCGGCTCACCAACAAGTTTTACCCCATGGACCATGCCAGCTATACCGGCTACCGCCTTCAGCCCGAAGTGATGGTAGGTATCAGCAAGAAGCTCATGGTGCATGCCAGCGGGTATTTCTCCAATGTGATGGAAAACCGCTTCAAGGCGGAAGGGGCGGGGCTGTACGCCAAATACCGCTTCCTTTCGGTGGATGATATGCACTCGCATTTCCGCATGGCGGCCTTCGCGAAGGGATCCATCATCAACAATCCCTACGCGCCGCCCATGGGCCCCGATCACGATCACACGGCCGCAGCGTTCAATAACCAGGACCTCGACCTCGATGGCATGACCTCCGGCGTGAGCGCGGGCGTGATAGCCACGCAGCTCGTGCATAAGCTCGCCGTTTCGGGGAGTTTGGCGTACGACCGGTATATGAACAACACGCAGCATCATTTGCCCTACGTGTCGCGCAGCGCGCTGAATTACACGCTGTCGGCCGGGTACCTGTTGCTGCCGCGGTCGTACAAAAGCTATAAACAGACGAACCTGAACCTCTACGTGGAATTGCTGGGCAAATCGAACCTCGACCAATACCGCAGCGGTTATTACGTAGACGTGGCGCCGGCGGTGCAGCTGATCATCAACAGCAATTCGCGCATCGATCTCAGTTACCGCACCCAGCTTTTCGGGGACATGGCCCGCATGATGGACCAGAGTTTCCTCGTCCGGTACGAATACAATTTGTATAACATTTTCAAAAAATAGGATGAGCACGGTATTACATATCAAAAACATGGTTTGCCCGCGCTGCGTCAAAATGGTGCGGTACGTGCTGGAGCACGAAGGACAGGTTGTGAAGGATGTGACGCTGGGGAAGGCAGAACTCGAAACCGAGCCCGATGCAGCGGCTACCGCGCGCATCGCCAGGGCTTTGCAGGACGAAGGGTTTCTGTTGCTGGACGACAGGAAAACCCAGATCGTGGAAACCATCAAGAACTTCGTCGTGGAAACGGTCCACTACGGTGAACTGGATGAGATGAACGAAAACTTTTCCACGCTGCTTTCGCAAAAGCTGCAGAAAGATTACCACATGCTGAGCAAACTGTTTTCCGAAACCGAAAACACGACCATCGAGCAGTTCATCATCCAGCAGAAAATCGAAAAGGTGAAGGAATTGCTCGTGTATGGCGAGCTGACGCTCAGCGAGATCGCCTATAAGCTGGGATACAGTAGCGTGGCGCATCTTTCCGGACAGTTCAAGAAAGTGACGGGCCTTACGCCCAGCCATTTCAAGCAGCTGAAGGAAGAGAAGCGCCGTTCGCTCGACAATATCTGATTCAGACCGCGTTGCTGAACAGCTGTGTTTGCGGCACGTTCCGCCACAGCCGGGCATCGAAAGCCATACATATGTTCCGTATGTATGGCTTTCCTTTTTCTGTCACGATCACGCCATCCGGCCGCACTTCCACGAGGCCGTCGCGCTCGGGCTCCTGCAGGCGCTGGAGGCTTTCGGAAATGGCGTCGCAGTTCGCGTCTTGCCGGTCCCAATGCGTTTCGAACCGGCACATCAGGCGGAGGATGTGGTTGCGGAGCCGGAGGTCTTCTTTCGTAAGCATATGTCCGCGGAATACAGGGAGCTTTCCCTGGCGGACTTTTTCCTGGTACGCGGCCAGTGATTTTTCATTTTGCGTATATGCGTTACCGGTATCGCTGATGGCGGAAACGCCCAGCCCGATGAGCAGCGATGTGCGGTGGTCTGTATATCCCATGAAATTCCGGTGGAGGCTCCCGTCTGCCGCGGCTTCGAAGAGCTTGTCGTCGGGCAGGGCGAAGTGGTCCATCCCGATTTCCACGTAGAAATAATTTTCCAGTATCGATTTCCCCAGTTCATACAGTGCGCGTTTCTGATCGCCGGTGGGGAGGTCTTTTTCGCTGAAGAGGCGCTGCCCGTTCCCTTTGATCCAGGGTACGTGGGCGTAGCTGTAGAAAGAAATGCGCTCAGGGAGGAGGAACATGCATTGCGTGAAGGTTTCGCGGATGCTTTTAAGCGTCTGGAGCGGCAGGCCGTAAATAAGATCGAAGTTGATGGAGGTGTACCCGATCCTGCGCGCCGTTTCCACGCAGTCGCGCACGTTTTCGAAGGGTTGTATCCGGTTGATGATGGTCTGGACGTTGAGGTCGAGGTCCTGAATGCCGAGGCTCATCCGCCGGAAACCGAGATCGTAGAGCGCCTGCATGTGTTCCGGCGTGGTGTTGTTGGGATGCCCCTCGAAGCTGTGTTCCGCCCCCGGCAGCACGACGGCCGTTTCGAAGATGGCGTTGAGCAGGCGGGTAAGGTTCGCCGGACTGAAAAACGTGGGCGTTCCCCCGCCCAGGTGCACTTCGCGGATGCGCGGCTTTTCGGGAAAGTGTTGCAGATATAGCTCCCATTCCTGCAATACCGTGTTGATATACGGGATTTCGTGGTCGTGGTTAACGGTGATGTATTTGTTGCAGCCGCAGTAGGTGCAGAGCCTTTCGCAGAAGGGGAGGTGGATGTAAAGACTGATCCCGTCTTCATTGTTCAGCGCGGAGAACGAGGGCGCGAGCCCCTCCAGCCACTGGTCTTCGCGGAAAGCGGTGGTGTCCCAGTACGGGACGGTCGGGTAACTCGTATATCGCGGGGCGGCTACCTGGTATTTGTTAAGCAGGGTGGTCATGACGCTCAGTTTATCTCACTATTTATGACAGCATTTTTCGATCACTTTTTCTGCATGCGGATGCATTTCGGGGCTAACATAGGGGATGCCGAGGTTGAGGCCGCGGAGGATGAGCAATATCGCCATGACGCCCATCACGTAAGGCATGGCGCGCCTTACGGCGATGCGCCCCCGCATGCCCAGGAGCTGGCTGAACCAGGACACGGCCGCCATCGCCGGCAGCGTTCCCGCGCCGAAAGCGCCCATGAACAGCGCACCGCCCCACACGCTCCCGGAAGCTATCGCGCCGGCAACGGCCATGTACACCAGTCCGCAGGGCAGGAAACCGTTCAGGAAACCGATGGCGTACAGCGTGCCGGTGCTGCGGCGGGCGAGTAATTTCCCGAGAGACCGTTGTACCCATCCCATCTTCAGCTTCGGCGTCAGCTTGCCGAAAAGCACAGCGGCGAGGAGCAACAGGCCCAACCCAATCGATAATCCCTGTTGCCATCCGCCGAGGTAGAACTGCTGCCCCAGCCAGCCGAACACGAGGCCCAGCAGCATGTAGGCGGTAACGCGGCCGGCGTTGTAGAGCAGGATGCCGCCCATCTTCTTCCAGCCGCTGAGGTGCCGGACGGGCAGCGTGAGGGCGATGGGGCCGCACATGCCCACGCAGTGGAAACTTCCGAGGAAGCCCAGCCCGAGGCCGGAAAGGAGCCATGCGGCGGTGATGGAGGCGGTCATTGTACGTAGAATTGCGTTTCCTGGAAATAGTCTTTACCGTCGTGCTGCCACTGCAACCTGATGCGGTAGGGCCCACGGTCGAACCGCGCGCGGCTTACCAGCAGCTGGCCGGATGCGTTGAGCTGGAGGGGCAGCACGAAATCGCGGCGGGAATCCGCAGGACGGTAAAAGTGTACCTGGCCTTGCAGCGGCGCGCCTTTCAGCTCGCCGGGGAAGGTAATCTCGATACTGTCTCCCGGCTGCGTCACGCGCACCGGGGCGGAAAGCTGACCGGTATTGTTGCGTGCATCGATGGTAGCCTGGTATTTCAGCTCTTCGGCATAGTAGTCGGGCGTTACCATGTCTATGCGGGTTTGCATGCTGCGGGTAACGAGCGTGAGGATGCCGATGGCGAAAAGGACGAATACGATGATGATGGAATGACCCCAGTTCATAACAGTACGTTTTTATTGGCCGATGGGCCCGAGGAAGGTGGTCTTCTTTTCCCCGATCCGTTGGCCGTTTTCATATAATCCTATTTTGAGGACCGATTTTCTCTGATGGATCGCCGTACGCGGCAGCACGATGAAGAAAGTACCTTCTCCCTGCGCTTCCGGTTTCACATGGATGGGCTTGCCCACCACTTCCACTTTCCCGATGCCGTTTTCGATACGCAGTTCCAGCGGCACGTCGGTCAGCGTTTTATTCACGAGCTTGATACGGTAGAGATTGGTCACGCTGTCTGTTCCGCGCTCCTGGTACAGCATTCCGGCCGTCCGCATGATAGACCCGTCTACCGGTTTGCGGCTGATGAGCAGGAACGTGATGGCTACCAGCAGGAGGGAAAGAATGACGGTGTAAGTCTTCAATCTCCCCGTATACCGCAGCGGTTGTTTATTCGCGATGCCGTCTTCGGACGCGTACCGGATGAGCCCCGTCGGCCGGCCTACTTTTTCCATCATGAAATTGCAGGCATCGATACAGGCCGTGCAGTTTACACACTCCAGCTGCGTGCCGTTGCGGATGTCGATCCCGGTGGGGCAAACGTTCACACATTGCATGCAGTCGATGCAATCCCCCAGGTCCTGCGCTTCTTTCCTGAATTTCCCGCGGGGTTCGCCTCTTCCGTAATCATATGCCACTACCACTGAGTTTTTGTCGAGCAATACGCTTTGCAGGCGCCCGTACGGGCAGACCACCGTGCACACCTGTTCCCTGAAAAACGCGAACACGGCGTAGAACACGAACGAGAAGGCGGCCATGGCGAGGAATCCGCCGAGGTGTGCGTTGAGCGGATCTGTGACAATGTGTTTCAGTTCTCTGACGCCGATGATATAGGCGAGGAAGGTGTTGGCGATGATGACGGACAGGAGGAAGAACGCCGCGTGCTTGCCGGATTTCTTCACGATCTTTTCCGTGTTCCACGGCGCGCGGGCGAGGATTTTCTGCTGCGCGGCATCGCCTTCGATCCAGTATTCAATTCTCCTGAAAAGCATTTCCATGAAGATGGTCTGCGGACAGATCCATCCGCAGAAAATCCTTCCGAAAGCCATGGTAAACAATACGATGAAGAGGATGAACGCGAGCATGGCGAGGCCGAAGATGAAGAAATCCTGCGGCCAGAACACGGCGCCGAAAATGGTGAAGCGGCCGTTGGGAATGTCGAAAAGGAACAAGGGCCTGCCGTTAATCTGAACGAACGGCAGGCTGAAAAACAGTAGAAAATAACAGAAGCTCAGTACCGTTCTGGCCGTGTACAGCTTTCCTGACGGTTTTTTGGCATAGATCCATTTGCGTTTTCCTTTCTCGTCGATAGTGGCCAGATGGTCCCTGAACATTTCTTGCGCTTCCATTTTTACCTTGTTTTATTCCGTAACCTCGGCGCCTTCGGGCGCTTTGGGATTGGCCGGCGTCGTGCCTTTTATAGAGTGGATATAGGCGCACAGCTGCGCGATCTGTTTGGGGGAGAAATCGTCTTTCCAGGATTTCATCCCTTTATCGGGCACACCGTACTTGATGGTGGTGAACACTTCGTTCACTTTTCCGCCGTGCAGCCAGAATTTATCGGTGAGGTTGGGCCCCACGAGCCCCTGGCCTTCCGGGCCGTGGCAGGCGGCGCAGTTGGTGGCGAACATTTTCTGTCCGGCGCCGATGTCTGCCGCTTCGGTCAGCAGTTTCACGTTGTTTTCGTCGATGTTGTTAGCGGAATTTTTGAGGTATTCGGCTTTCGCTTCCGCCGCTTTCGCATCGGCGATGGCCAGTTCCTGCAACTGCAGCGGTGCGGTTTCGGAGATGTGGTAACGCCAGAGGTAGATCACGCCGAAAACGATGCTGAGGTAGAATCCCCAGCGCCACCAGGGCGGGGTGGGGTTGTTCAGCTCGCGGATGCCGTCGTAATCGTGCCCCAGGTCTGCTTCTTCTTCGGATTCGGCATCGAGGCTGCGCGTCTTGTTGAGCCGCTCCATCCAGGTGATGCGCGGTTTGCCGGGAACGGCGGCCTTCGCCGCTTTTACCTTTTTCTTCCGGGTAATGCCGGTCAGGATGCGCAATGCCTGGAGGAGGAACAGCAGCACGAGGATCTCGAGCCCTACGACCGTGAGCAGCATATAGAAAGTGGTGTCCGACAATCCCGCCACAACGGGTTGGGACACTTTTTCCACCGCCGCTTCCGCTTCCTGCGCAAAGGCGCCGTGGCCTGCGGCGAGCAGGAGCAGCACGAGCGGGAGTTTTTTCATGCGTTCGCGGAAGATGTCGATCGCGGAGATGACCGTATTGCCGAGTACGATGATGGCGATCAGCAGCCCGAACGCGATGGTGATCAGCAGGATGGCCACCGGGTGCGTGAGCTCGCCGTAAGGATCGGGCGGCGCACCGGCTGCGGATGCCTGCAGGGCGGGTATGGTCAGCAGAAATGTGAGGATGCGTTTCATGGGCTTGCTATTTTTCAGGTGCGTCGTTGTCGATCGGTAAATGACTGATGGCGTCCATCGTCTGTTTGTCTGTCCGGAAGGCGAGGTACGCCGCGGCGAGGAAGAAGACGGAGAAGAGGATCAGCGACACCATCGGGTAAATGCTGACGTCTTGTATCGTTTTGAGATAGTTGATGAATTTCATGGCGATCAGTTGTTGGATGCGGTGGCTTTAATGTCTTTACCAAGTCTTTGCAGGTAGGCGATGAGGGCAACGATCTCCCGGTCTGCCGGAATTTCCAGTTTATCCTTTTTCAGGTTGACGGCAATTTCGTTCGCCTGTTTTTCCAGGTCGGCCTTCGACTGCTGTTCATACCCTTCTGCGTACGGTACGCCGATCTTGCGCATGACGTTGATCATGGCGGGCGTCTTGCCCTTGTCTATCCGGTTGTCGAACAGCCAGGGGTAGGAGGGCATGATAGACCCGGGGCTCATCGACACGGGGTCGAGCATGTGGTTGAAGTGCCAGGAGTCCGGGTACTTGCCGCCGAGCCTGGCCAGATCGGGCCCTGTTCGCTTGGAGCCCCACTGGAACGGGTGGTCGTAAATGAACTCGCCTGCTTTGGAATATTCGCCGTAGCGGGCCACTTCGTCGCGGAAGGGGCGCACCATCTGGGAGTGGCAGGTATAGCAGCCTTCGCGGACGTAAATGTCGCGGCCATGGAGCTCCAGCGGGGTATACGGTTTCACGCTGCTGATGGTGGGAATGTTGCTGCGTACCAGGAAGGTGGGCACCATTTCCAGGATACCGCCGATCCCTACCACGATGAGGCTGAACACGACCATCTGCACGGGGCGCTTCTCGATCCAGTTGTGCCAGTGGCCTTTGTCTTTGCTGTTGGCTACGGCCGCCACTTTCACGAGCGGCGCGGCTTCTGCGGGCTCGTCGGCCACGAAAGTTCCGCGGCGGACGGTTTTGCTGATATTCACGATCATGAGGACCACCCCGGAAACGTAGAGCAATCCGCCGAGCGCGCGCAGGGCGTACATGGGAACGATAACGTTCACGGTTTCGATGAACTGGTATTTCAGCGTTCCTTCTTCCGTAAACTGTTTCCACATCATGCTTTGCGTAAACGCAGCCCAGTAGAGGGGAATGGCGTAGAAGATGATACCGAGCGTACCGATCCAGAAGTGGGCGTTGGCCCATTTGCGGGAATATAATTGGGTGTTGAACAGCCGGGGGATCATCCAGTACAGGATACCGAAGGTCAGGAAACCGTTCCAGCCGAGGGCGCCTACGTGTACGTGCGCGATCGTCCAGTCGGTATAGTGGCTGATGGCGTTCACGTTCTTGAGCGAAAGCATCGGACCTTCGAAAGTAGCCATACCATAAGCGGTGAGTGCCACTACGAAGAATTTCAGCACGGCGTCTTCCCGCACACGGTCCCACGCGCCGCGGAGCGTCAGCAGGCCGTTGAGCATACCGCCCCAGGAGGGGGCGATGAGCATGATGGAGAATACGGTGCCGAGGGATTGCGCCCATTCGGGCAATGCGGTATACAACAGGTGGTGCGGGCCGGCCCAGATGTAGATAAAGATCAGCGCCCAGAAGTGGATGATCGACCAGCGGTAGGAATAAACGGGGCGGTTGGCGGCTTTCGGTACGAAATAGTACATGAGGCCGAGGTAAGGCGTGGTGAGGAAGAACGCCACGGCATTGTGGCCGTACCACCATTGCACCAGGGCGTCCTGCACGCCGGCGTACCAGGAATAGCTCTTGAAAAGCGACAGCGGCATCTCGAAAGAGTTCACGATATGCAGCATGGCGATGGCCACCCAGGTACCGATATAGAACCAGATGGCCACGTACAGATGGCTCACGCGGCGTTTCAGAATGGTACCGAGCATGTTGGCGCCGAACACCACCCAGATGAGGGTAATGGCGATGTCGAACGGCCATTCCAGCTCCGCGTATTCCTTACCGGTGGTGTAACCGAGGAAGAGGGTGAGCGCGCCGCCGGCGATGATGGCCTGCCAGCCCCAGAAGTGGATTTTGCTGAGCAGATCGCTCCACATGCGGGCTTTACACAGGCGCTGCAGGGAATAATACACCCCCATGAAAATGCCGTTGCCCACGAATGCGAAAATCACCGCATTGGTGTGCACCGGCCGGAGGCGTCCGAATGTGATGGGCGCGAAGCCCAGGTTGGCGCCGGGGATGACGAGCTCCAGCGCAGCCCAGAGGCCGGCCAGCATGCCGATCAGGCCCCAGAAAATGGCGGCATAGGCAAACCATTTGACGGTGCGGTTGTCGTACGAGAATTTTTCAAGAGACATATGAACGGAGGTTTATTCTTTACTGGTTTTATCGTCGAAAAGGATCCGGTGTGCGGGAGAGTAATCGTCGTCGTACTGCCCGTCTTTGACGGACCATATAAAGGCGACCAAAAAAAAGAGGGCTACGGCGAGGCTGGCGCACAACAGCATGATGATCACACTCATTTGTTAAAGTTTTTGTAATTGTGGTGTAAAAGTATCGAGGCCGCCGCCGGTATTGGATGACACGCGTCAAACCTCCCGATGATGCTCATCAACGCAACAGCTTCCTGCCGGCATATTCGCTCATCCCCCAGGTCAGCAATATGATGCTGATGGAGCTGGAAGGCATGAGGATGGCCGCTGTCAACGGGCTCAGGATCCCCTGCACGGCGAAGAAAAGACCGGTCAGATTGTATACGATCGAGTATACGAATGCGATGAGAATGATGCGTTTGTTGATTTTGCTCATCCGGATGAAAGCCGGCAGGCGGTGGAGCTGCGATGCTTCCAGGATGCCGTCGCTGGCAGGGGTGAAGTTGTTGGAGTCTTCGGTGAGACTGATCCCGCAATCGCTCTGCCGCAGGGCGCCGGCATCGTTCAGCCCGTCTCCGATCATCAACACTTTTTCCCCTTTTTCCTGCAGCTGCACGATGCGGTCGAGCTTGTCGTGCGCCTGCTGCCGGAAAAGCAGCGTGGCGTTGGGGCCCATCATCCTGCGGAGGTTTTCCGCTTCCCCCGGCTGATCGCCCGAAAGGAGCGTAAGCCCGAAATGGTGTTGCAATTCGTCCAGCATTTCGGGAATACCCTGTCTGTATGCATGTTTCAGCAGATAATACCCCGCATGGTCGCCGTTGATATTGACGTGGACCACGCTGGCACCGGGCGTATCGGCATCGCGCGCGCCGGTGTAGGCCGCGCTGCCGAGCTGGACGTGCATCTGGTGCACCCATCCCTGCAGGCCCTGCCCCGTCTGCTCGCTGAACCGGTCGATGGTGTGTACGACGGGCTTACCCACGAACTCGCGCACCTGGCGGCTGGCCGGGTGTTGGGAATGCGCCGTTAAGGCCGCTACTGCGCTTACTTCCGCATGCGTCAGTTTTCGCCCGTGCCACGTTACGTTGGTGCTCGATTTGCCCGTCAGCGTACCCGTTTTGTCGAACACAATATGTGTGAGCCCCGCCATCCGTTCGATGGCCTGGGCGTTGCGGAGGTAAAGTTGATGCCGGCTGAGGATGCGCAGCATATGGCCATTGGTGAAAGAGGCGGCCAGCAGCAGCGCGCAGGGACAGGCGATGATGAGGATCGCCGTCACGGCGGGCCAGATCTTCGTACTGTCGTAAATCCCCCAGTAAATGGCGGTAACGGCGGCGATGACCAGCACTACCCAGGTGAAATATTGTCCGAGCAGGTGTATGAACGAAGGTTTACCGGGATTGTCCTTCCGCAATTCCTCGCGGTTCCAGAGGCTGGTGAGGTAACTTTGCGCCACCTCGCGGATGGTGAGGATCTCCATGTTCCCGTCCAGCTGGCGCCCGCCGGCATAAATGATTTCACCCATCTGCTTGCGCACCGGCACCGATTCCCCCGTCACGAAACTATAGTCGATCAGCGCGGAACCCTTTACCAGTAATCCATCCGCAGGTATCAGCTCCTGGTGGTGGATGAGGAGGGTATCGCCGGTCTTGACGTCGGGCAACTGCGTGGGCGCTTCTTCCCCGTTTTTCATCACGGTAACGGCAATAGGGAAATAGGCGGTATAATCCCGGTCGAACGAAAGCCCCCGGTACGTTTTATCCTGCAGCAACCGGCCGATGAGCATGAACATGACGATACCGGTCATGGAATCGAAATACCCGCCACCGGTGCCGGAGAGCACGTCCACCACGCTACGGGTGAAGGTGGTGACGATAGCCAGCACGATGGGTAGGTCGATATTGAGGAAACCATGCTTCAGGCCTTTCCAGGCGGGCATATAGAAAGCCTGGGCGGAGTAGAAGAAGACGGGAAGGGAGAGGAGGAGGTTGAGATACCTGAAAACCACGGTCATCTGGCCTTCCATATGTCCTTCGCCCGAAAAGTATTCGGGGAACGACAGTAGCATGATGTTGGAAAAGCAAAATCCGGCTACGCCCAGCTGATAGATAAGCTTGCGGTTGGGCGCGGGTTTGCGGGCGCGGAGGTCTTGCAGGGAAATATACGGTTCATAGCCGATGCTGGTGAGCGTTTCGGCGATTTTTCGCAAAGTTGTTTGGGAAGGATCGTAGATGATGCGGGCTTCCTTTTCCGCGAAATTGACTTCGGTGCGCTGCACGCCGGGGTCGAGACGGTGGAGGTTTTCCAGGAGCCAGAGGCATGAGCTGCAATGGATGTGCGGAATGTGGAAGGTGACGTGGGCCTGCTTTTCGTCGCGATACTGGAGCAGCTGCTGCTGGGTGCGCTCGTCGTCCAGGAAATCGAATTTGTCTTTGCGGACGGCCTGGCGCTGCGCTACGCCCGGTTTTTCGTTGATCTCGTAATACCGGCAAAGGCCGTTGTCGTTCAGCAATTCGTACACCGCCTGGCAACCCTGGCAGCAGAACTGGTCTTCGGGTGGGCAAGGTTCACCGCAATGCGCGCACTGGTGGCTGACTTCCCGGGCTTGTTTGATCATGGCCCAAAAGTATCCGCCATTACGCGCATGGGCGATGAGTGGCATCACGCCGGCCGATGATCGTCATCAGCTTCCCTGGAGGGAAAGTATGAACCCGGTCAGTTGTGCGATCTCCCGGTCGCTCAGCTGTTGCTCCCAGGCCTGCATGCCTTTGACCGGCACGCCGAACTTGATGGTCTTGAAAACCTCGTTGGTGCTGCCGCCGTGGAGCCATTGGCCGTCTGTCAGGTTGGGCCCGATCGCTCCTTTGGCGTTCCCGCCGTGGCAGGCGGTGCATTTGCGGCTGAAAAGCTGTTTCCCGGCCTGGATGTCGGCCGCATCCGTGAGCAGCGGCACATGGGCGGGGTCGATGGGCGCTTCCGCGGCTTTGGGCGCTGCAGTAACGGCGCCTTTCCCGGCGGGGAGCGCGCCCGAAGGGCTGTTCAGCGCAAAAATCCATACATAGCCCATTACGCCGGCGAGAATGAAGGTGCTGGCCCAGGCCTTGTTGCCAATGCGGATGCCCGTCAGGAAGCGGAGGAGCCACAACAGCGCCAGGATCACCGCTACTTCCAGGATGAGCACGGCCGCCAGGGTGGCGAACATATCGTTGGGCAACGCCGGAACGATGGCCGCGCCAACAAAACATTTGTCCAGTTGTTTTTTGATGTGTTTTTCGCGGTAAACGTCCATCGCGGAAATGACCGTTGAGCCGAGGAGGGCGATGACTAACAGCAGGCCAATGGCCGTCAGGAGCATCAACAGCGCTACGGGGTGCGTGAGTTCTATCCAGGTGGAATCGTTCATAGGTCCTGATTTGTTAACAGAAAGCTACGAAGGGGCGTCATGGCTGGGGATGAGGCGCCTCAGGCGGGCGGCTGACTTTGATCAGGTGGCCGGCCGGGAATGTTGTAATAGAAGGACATAATTGTGTAACGACGGGGCCGCGGGGTTGGGGTACCTTTGCTTTATCATTCAAAATGCGCCATTTATGAAATTGATGAAAAGCATATTCCGATTTATCGGTTCACTCTTTGTGAAGAAAAATTGTTGCAAGTAAAAATCTGAGCATGAAACGAATCACACTACTGGCCTTTTTGACGATCGCCACCATATCCGCCTTCGCGCAGCACGAGCATCATCAGCTGCCGAAAAAGGATACCGTTCCCGCGAAAGACCCGCATGCCGGCCACCATATGCCGAAGCAGAAGGATACCATGCAAATGGACCACTCCGGCCACGATATGGGCAATATGACGCACGCCTACAGCCTCAACCTTCCCATGAGCCGCAACGGCTCGGGAACGAGCTGGCTGCCCGATAACAGCCCGATGTACATGTACATGACCGGCAACGACCGCACCAACTTCATGTTCCACGGCAACGTGTTCATCCGTTATACTTCCACCGACTTCACCGCCCAAGGGAGCCGCGGCGCCGCCAAATTCGACGCGCCCAACTGGTTCATGGGCATGATGAACCATCGCGTAGGTAAAAAAGGGCTCTTCAACGCCACGGTGATGGTCAGCTTCGATAAGCTCGTCATGGGTGGGGAAGGTTACCCGCTGCTCTATCAATCCGGCGAAACCTGGAACGGCAAGCCGCTGGTAGACCGCCAGCACCCGCACGATCTCTTCGCCGCTGTGAGCGTGGGCTACACGCACGCCATCAATAAAGACATGGACGTTTACGCCTACCTGGGCTACCCCGGCGAGCCGGCCATCAGCGCACCGGCCTTCATGCACCGCGTGTCGGCCATGAACAACCCCGACGCGCCGCTGGGCCACCACTGGCAGGATGCCACGCACATCACCTTCGGCGTTGGGACCCTGGGCTTCCGGTACAAACAGGTGAAAGCGGAATTCTCCAGCTTCACGGGCCGCGAACCGGACGAGGACCGCTACAATTTCGATAAACCGCTGTTCGACAGCTACGCTTACCGCGTGAGCTACAACCCCTCGCGCCAGTGGGCCCTGCAATTCTCCCAGGCGTTCGTCCACAGTCCGGAAGCCGGCGAGCCAGAAGAAAACGTGACCCGCACTACCGCGTCTGCCATTCATACCGTTCCCCTCCGCAAACCCGGCAGCTTCGTGGCGTCCACCGCCGTATGGGGATTGAATTCGAAGTCCGACGGGCATAAGGAGCATTCCTTCCTCGCTGAAAGCAACCTCCAGCTGCAAAAGAACGCGGTTTACGGGCGGTACGAATTCGTGGAGAAATCCACCCACGAACTGCAGCTCGAAGAACAGTTCGGGGAAGATAAATTCGGCGTACATGCCTTCACGTTAGGATACGCCCGCACGCTCGGCACTTTCTGGAAAACGAACGTGGCGCTCGGCGCACAAGGGACGGCACATTTCACCAATTCGGCGCTCGACGGGCTGTACGGAAAGAATCCGCTCAGTGGACAAATATACCTGCGGATCAGCCCCGCCATGCATAGGTAAATATTAAGGATTAAGTAATTACATCAATTATGAAAACCTGCGGGAAATACGTATTCCCCGCAGGTTTTTACGCATTATGGCGGAATCACACGTTCATTGCAGCACGGTCTTTGCAATAATCACTACATTCGACACCAAATTCAATCGGATCCAAAGAATGAGATACTGCAAGATCATACCGGCGATGCTCTGCATCATGGCTATGGGCGCCGCCTGCGGGCAGAAGAAGGGAAAACCCCGTCAACAGGAAGTCGTAAAAAACGTTCAGCAACTCGACGAGGTAGTGCCGCAGCAGATCGTGGAAAGACTTCAATATGTAGACGGGAACGACGGGTTGATGGAAGACAGCGTGATGGCGCTCAGTCCCGCCGCGCTGCATGCCGCGTACGACGGGCAGGGCGGGAAGGCGATATGGTCGAGCAACGGGAAGGCGATCCCCCAGGCCGACAGTCTTTTCCGCTGGATCAGGGACGCCCGGTTATACGGATTGAACCCCGCGCATTACCACGCCGCCGCCTTGCAGCAGGCGCTGGAACGGAGGAATACGGACAAGGAATCCCTCCGCGACGCGGCGCTCTGGGCGCAAACCGACGTCCTTCTCACGGATGCGTTCTTCAAACTGGCGAGCCATTTGCAATACGGCGTCATTCCCCGGGACAGCATTGCGTTGAGAAAGGATTCGCTGCTGACGGACGATGCCCTCAATACGCTCCTCCGGGAAGCCATTACCGGCAATCGTATCAGTGAAACTTTACAATCCCGCGAACCGGCGCACGAAGCGTACCGGCTGCTCAAGATCGGGCTGGCGGAATATGAATCCCGGTATAAGGATGCAGTGTGGGATACGCTGCCTTCCGAATACACGGATACCGCCGCTTTCCGGCACCAGTTGGCGGTGAGGCTCGCGGAAACGGGGCATTTCGATACGCTTGAGAATAATATCGGCGATACCGTGGCGCTGAAGAAAGCGGTCAAACAGTTCCAACAGGAAATCAATTTATACCCGGACGGTGTGGCCGGCAAGCGGACCATCCAGTACCTGAACCGTCAGCCGGGAGACTGGATCGAACAGGCCGGCATCAACCTCGACCGCTGGCGCAAAATGCCCGATACTTTACCGGCGCGCTACCTCATGGTGAACATTCCCGCATTCCGCTTGCAGGTGTGGGACGATTCGGCCGGCACCGTACTGGAGTCCCGCGTGATCGTGGGAACGCCCCGCACGCGCACGCCGCAGCTCAGTTCCGTCATGACCAATTTCGTGTTGTATCCATACTGGCGCGTGCCGTACAGCATCGTGTTCAAGGAAATGCTGCCGCAGATCAAAAAGAACAGGCATTACCTCGTCGAAAAGAACCTCGAGGTGGTAGACCATCACGGCAATATCATTCCCCCCGATTCCATCGACTGGCAGAAACTCAACAAGAATTACTTCCCGTATGTGTTGCGGCAGATGGATGGATTGGACAATTCGCTGGGCATCATGAAGTTCAATTTCGCCAACCGTTTCAGCGTGTACCTGCACGATACCAATAACCGCAAGCTTTTCGCCAATTCCAACCGCGCCCTCAGCCATGGCTGCGTACGGGTACAGGCCTGGGACAGCCTGGCCATGTATCTCGTGAGCAGCGATCCCCGGCCGGAGATGGCAGACAGCGTGCGGGCGTGGCTCAGCCGCGAAGAACAGCGGACATACGCCTTCCCGAAGCGGTTGCCCATTTATATCCGCTACTTCTCTTCCGAGTACCGCGAGGGGCGCCTGCGGTTTTATGAAGACGTGTACGGGGAAGACGCCCGCGTCCGGCAGTATCTCCGTTAATACCATTCATTCCTCAAATCATACGATTCACGAATCACGGCTTTTCACCGGGGCGTAAAGGGTGCACATTTGCCTGAAAAGAACCCCCGATGAAAATGATCTTCGCATTTTGCCTGAGCGTGCTTGCCGCCAAGAACCTCATGGCCCAAACGCTTCCCAAACAAACTGTGAAAGGCGTCATTACCGACAAAGCCACCCATTTCCCGCTTCCCGGCGCCGCCGTTTCCATCCCGGCACTGGGCAAAGGCGCGGCTACCAACGAAAAAGGCGAGTTCCGCCTGGCCGACGTACCCGTGGGCCGCCACAACATCCAGGTGAATATGATGGGATACGAGCCCGTGATGTTGCAAATGGTGGAAGTGAACGCCGGCAAGGAAACCGTCCTCGAAATCCCCCTCACCGAAACCGTCATCACCCTCAAAGGCGCCGAAGTGACCGTGAAGCGCGGCGAAGGGCCGGTGAGCCCCCTGGCGCTGGCCAGTGCGCGGCAGCTCCATATCGAGGAAGGGATGCGGTATGCCGGCACGCGGAACGATCCGGCACGCATGGCGCAGAACTTCGCGGGCGTGTCTGGCGCCAACGACGGCCGGAACGATATCATCATCCGCGGCAACTCGCCCGCCGGCGTATTGTGGCGGGCGGAAGGCGTGGATATTCCCAATCCCAACCACTTCAGCACTTTCGGCGCTACTGGCGGCCCGGTAACGATACTGAATACCAACACCCTGCGGACGTCCTCCTTTTTGACGGGCGCTTTCCCGGCGGATTACGGCAACGCTTTGGCCGGGGCCTTCGATCTGCGCCTGCGCAACGGGAACAAAGACCGGTACGAGATGCTGGCGCAGGTAGGCTTCAACGGCTTCGAAGCCGCGGCGGAAGGGCCGATCGGGAAACCCGGCGGCGCCTCGTTCCTCGTGGATTACCGCTACTCCCTCATCGCCGCGGTGCACGCGCTGGGATTGAGCGTGGGCACCGGCGCCAGCATTCCCAAGTACCAGGACCTCACCATGAAGATCAACCTCCCCACCAAACGTGCCGGCACTTTCGGCGTCTTCGCCATGGGCGGGCTGTCCAACATCCACTTCATCCCCGGAGAAGATTCCACCGATCTGTACAATACGGGTAAATACGAAGTGCTGACGACCTCCAACACCGGCGTGGCAGGCCTCACGCACAGTTTCAACTTTTCGCCCAAAACGTATGGCCGCGCATTCGTCGCCATTTCGGCCGCGGAAAGTAAAATGGATAATTTCGAAAATAAAGATGAGATACGCGGAAAACGCAGGATGGACCTCGATTACAGCCTGATCCGCACCAGTTTCGGCTATCGCCTCGATCATAAGTTCAATGCACGGAACCAGCTCAGCATCGGCGCTTCCGGCGAAAAAATGCAGCTCGATATGCGCAACCGCCGCATCAAAGACGGTGACGACGACCTCAGCGACATGGTGAACGCCAGCAACGGCGCCTGGCTGGGAAAAGGCTGGATGAACTGGCAACACCGCGCCGGTAACGATTTTACGTTCAACGCCGGCGTCTACGGACAATATTTCGGGCTCAACGATGGATTCGTGGCCGAACCGCGCCTCAACATGAAATACGACCTGTCGAAGAGGCAGTCGCTCAACCTGGGCATTGGCCTCCACAGCCAGTTGCAGCAGCTGGAAGTGTATTTTAACGAAACCGGCGGAAGCCTCACCAATAAAGATCTCGCGCCTACGCGCGCCATGCACGCCGTGCTGGGGTACGACCTGCTGCTGGGCGAGCGCCTGCGCTTCAAGGCGGAAACGTATTACCAGCATATTTACGATGCGCCGGTGGAACGGGCGCCTTCGTCGTTCAGCCTGCTGAATTACGGCGCCGACTTCGGGTTCCCCGACAAGCCGAACCTCTTCAACAACGGAACCGGCCGAAATTATGGTCTGGAGCTGACGTTGGAGAAATTCCTGCACAAGGGGTTCTACTTCCTCTTCACCCAAAGCCTTTTCGACTCCAAATACCAGGGCAGCGACAAAACCTGGCGCAACACGGCCTTCAACGCGCAATACGTCACCAACTTCCTCATCGGCCGCGAATGGACGGTGAAACCGGGTTTCAGCGTGGGGGCAGACAGTAAGGTGAGCGTGGCCGGGGGGCAGTGGTACACGCCTTTCAACGAAACAGCCACCGTGGAAAAGGGGTATGTGGTGTACCAGGAAGACAAAGCGTATTCGCTGCGGAATGATATGTATTTCCGTTGGGACCTGAAATTTTCCTTCACCTGGGAGCTCGGCCGTACCACTCAGAAATTCTTTATAGATTTACAGAACCTGACCAACAGGAAGAATATTTATACCCGCACGATCGACACGGAGACCGGTGTGGTGAAGCAGGTGAACCAGATCGGGCTTTTTCCGAACGTTAACTACCAGTTTACCTTTTAAAGCAAACAGACGAGGCTTATGCGCAATAACGAAACGGCGCTCGGATTCAACGATAAATGGTTTTTGCTGCTGGGGATCCCGCTGCTGGGGTTTCTCACGCCCATCATGTATTTCGGCGTGAGGTTCCACCGGGAGCCGCGGTACAACTGGCTGGCCTTCGCCTTTTCTGTGGCCATCACGGCAGTGTTCTGGTTCGGCAACCGCTGGATCATCATAAAAATGCGGCGGAAGTTCCCGCAGCTATCCCAGGCGCCGAAGCGGATCGCCATTACGGCTTTGCTGATGTTCGCGTTCGTTTTCGCAATATCGAATTTTAACGGTTTTACGCCGCCTTTGTGGTCCGATATCCAGCTTCCCTATCCGGATCTGAACGTGGTGGGGATGGTCAACACCCTCATCATCGCCGGTATTTACGAAGTGATATGGTACCAGGCGCAGTTGCGCCTGTCGATCCAGGGCCAGGAAGATCTGCGCAACGAAAGCCTCCATGCGCAGATCCGCGCGCTGAAAACACAGGTAGACCCGCATTTCCTTTTCAACAACCTCAATACCCTCAGCTCGGTCGTGCACAGCGATCCCGACAAGGCGGAACATTTTATTCAGCAACTATCCAAGCTCTACCGGCATATGCTCGAAGTGCAGGATACGACGCTGGTAACGGTAAAGGAAGAGCTGGGCCTGCTGGACGCGTACGTCTATCTCCTCAAAACCCGCTTCGGCGACAATCTCCGCGTTTCGATCGATGTTCCTGAAGCATATCACGACCGGCGCATCATCCCGTTCGCCCTGCAGATCGTCGTGGAAAACGCCATGAAGCATAACGTGGTTTCGGCTGCGCGGCCGCTGAACGTGAAGATAGAAGTGATGCAGGACAAGATCGTGGTGACGAACAACCTCCAGCGCAAAATGCACGCCGTGCCGTCTACCGGTAAAGGGCTGGAAAACATCAATTCCCGGGTGCGCCTGCTGCGCGAGCAGGAGGTGGAATCCGTCGTAACGGCCGATCATTACATTGTTTTACTCCCCATATTCCCTGCAACATGATCAAAGTGGTGATTATAGAAGACGAGGCCCCGGCCGCCAACAAGCTCAAAACCTTGCTGAAGCGCCACAGCGAAGAAGTGGAAGTGCTCGCGGTGCTCGACAGCGTGGAGGAATCCGCCAAATGGTTCCGCCATTTCCCCGCGCCCGACCTGATTTTCATGGACGTGCAGCTGGCAGACGGCCTCAGCCTCGAAATCTTCAAGCAGGCGAGCCTCGACGCGCCCGTGATCTTTACCACGGCCTACGACCAGTACATGCTCCAGGCATTCCGCAACAACGGGATCGAATATCTCCTCAAACCGCTCGACGAGGCCGAATTGCGCCAGGCGCTGGCCAAATTCCGGCAGTTCTGCCAGCCGAAGCAAGAGGCCGGGGGCTGGGAAGACAAGATCCACCAGCTGCTGCAATATGTGCAGCCTTCGGGCCACAAGGAGCGCTTTCTCGTGAAAAGCGGCCAACAGTTGTATTACGTGAACACGGCCGACCTGGCCTGCCTCTATGCCGACGGTAAGCTCGTCTACGCCATCGATTTCGCGGGGAAGAAGCATGTGATGGAAGATAATCTCGCTACGATCGAGCAGCAACTGCCGGTGCGGGAATTTTACCGGGTGAGCCGCCATCTCGTGGTGCATGTGAAAAGCGTCCGCCGGGTGCATCCCTGGTTCAGCGGCCGCCTGAAGCTCGATCTGGAGCCTTCGCCGGCGGTGGACCTGGAAGTGAGCCGCGACCGGGTGGCGGGGTTCAAGGAGTGGTTGGGGAAATAATTTTTTAGTTTGCCATACAAAGAAAAAGGGCTGCCGGAGAAATCCGGTCAGCCCTTTATAATTCAACTGTGGTACGCTTATTTGATCACTTCCGCGAGTTTGGCGGCCAGTGCATCGCCACGGAGGTTCTTGGCGATGATTTTGCCTTGCGGATCGAGCAGGAAGTTCTGCGGGATGGCGCGCACGGCGTAAAGGGCGGCGGCTTCGTTTTTCCAGAATTTCAGGTCGGAAACCTGCGTCCAGGTGAGGCCGTCGTCAGCGATCGCTTTCAGCCATTTGTCTTTTGCATTGGGCTGGTCGAGGGAAACGCCGAGGATGGTGAAGTTTTTGTCTTTGAATTCGTTGTAAGCTTTCACGACGTGCGGGTTTTCTGCACGGCAGGGGCCGCACCAGGAAGCCCAGAAGTCGATCAGCACGTATTTACCGCGGAAAGACGCCAGGGAAACGGGTTTCCCTTCGGTATCGTTCTGCGTGAAATCGGGAGCGGTAGCACCGATGGAAACGGCTTTCACTTTTTCGAGCATGTCTGCGTAAGCCTTGCCATCTGCGCTGGATTGCACGGCGGGAGACAGTTTGGCGAACATGGGCTGGATGGTGCCGTAGTCGGGCGCGGAGCCGGCGAACTGTTTCAGGGCTTCGAGGCCGGGGAGGGTTTTGGTATGCGTTTCCGCGAATTTCTTCATGATCGCATCTTCGTCATCGCCGATCTGTTTGCTTTCGGCCATGATGGCAGCCATCCAAACGGAATCTTTCTTCTGCTCGTCGGTAGAGCCGTAGTATTTGGCCATGAGGGCTTTGTTCTTGTCCATCACGGGCTTCAGCTGGGCTTCCAGGGCCACCTGGTCGGTGGTGTGGACGCCGCCTTTCACGGTAGCGTTTTTCAGGGAGTCCGCGCTCTTGATGTTCACGGTGCCGGGCTCCAGGTAAATTTTTACCGATTCGCCGTTGCGCGAAGAACGGGGGGCGTTCGGGCCGTAATCCATTACCACGGTAGCTTTGGTGATGCCGGCAACGGAGCCGTTGAAGGAGAATTCACCGTTTTTCAGCGTGGAGGAATCTTTCTTCTGTTCGCCGTCTACGGTATAAATAAGATAAGCCTGGGTGGGGGCGTTATGGCTGCCCACCTTGCCTTTTACGGCGTACTTGGTTTGGGCATGTACGAGCGCCGGCAGGAGGAGCACTGCAGGCAGGATCTGTAATCTTTTCATTTGATTGGTTTGATTTTACGTCCTAAAAGTAGGGAAAGAATTCGGTTGACTTGTTGCCGTTTGTCACAAAATATCCGGCTTACCCGCCTCTTTGCTGCCGGTAATGGTTGGGGGATATGCCCATCAGCCGGGTAAAAAACCGCGAAAAATAGTACGGATCGCTCATGCCCACGCTCGCCGCCACCTCCTTGATCCGCAGATCGCTGTACAACAGCAGTTCACAGGCCTTCTGCACCTTCAGGTTGTTGAAATACTCGATGGGCGTGTATCCCGTTTTCTTTTTGAACTGAAACACGAAATGGGAGACAGACAGGTTGGCTTCTTCGGCCAGCTGCTGCAGCGTGAGCTGCCCGTTGAGCTGCCGCTTCATCCGCTCGGTAGTGGTAGCCACCAGGTCGCGGCTGCCGGCCTCGGTTTCGGGGGTAAACCGCTCAGGGAACAGGAGGGAGGCGATGAACTGGCCGAAGCAAAGGTTGGCGTAAAGAATGTTGTCGAGATCATAGCCGCCTTCCAGCTGCCGGTAAATAGCCCCGAACAAGGCGATGCGCTGGTCGCGCCAGGGCACGGCGCTTTTCAGCGAGCCCGTTTTTTCTTCCAGCGTCCGGGCCACCGCCCCGGAAGCGCTGCCCACGAAATGCACCCAGTAGATCGTCCACGGGTCCTCTTCGTCGGCCTTGTAAGCATGGGCCATGTTCCGGGGGATCACGAAAAAATCGCCCGCGGCAATGGAATAGGTTTGCCGGTTGAAGCGGGCGCTTCCCTTACCGTCTACGCAATAAATGAGAATGTGCTCATCTACGCCTTCGGGCCGCACCCGGTGATGGTAGCGGGCCTTGGGATAATATCCCATGTCTGTGATGTACAGTCCTGCCGTCAATTCATTGCGCGCACACTGGTCCTGGAGGATTTTACGGGGGATGATGATCGACTGCTGGCCGTCGAATCCATCTTTTTTCTTCATACGCGGGATAGTTGAGGCTGGTCGTAAGATAGTCCATTTTTTAACCCGGCGTTTGCGTCAGCCGGTGCTTTCTATAAATATAGTGTAAGCCTCCGGGTTATTGTTAGCCTTTATTATCAAAGTCCGATGCAGGATTTGCAGGAGGGGTGGTCTGGAGGGGCGCGTCCGGCATAAAATCCATCATTACCCTTCTTGCATCCATTTTCCCGATAGAATTACTCTTTTAGATTTGTTGGCCAATACATTAGGGTAAAGATCAGCAATAAGTCAACCAAACCAGTTACTAAAGCATTAAAATCTCCGCTATGAAAGTGATCCACGTTCGTTTCCGAACGGGCAGGCAAGCGATTTGTCCGCCCGGAGAGAAACATTTTTCCCGATTCATCCCGGTATTCCTCACAGCGCTCGTCTTTCTGGCGTTCCTGCTGCTTTCGCCCCGCCGGACCGTTGCGCAGGAGAAGGGCGCGGTTACGGTAACGGGCAGCGTGAAGGATTCGGCAGGCACCGCCCTGCCAGGGGTTTCCATCATGGTCCAGGGCCAAACCGGCAAAGGCACCTCCACCAACGCCGACGGCCGTTTCATCATCGACGTTTCCCCCAACGCCACGCTCCAGTTCGTGCTCATGGGCTATGAATCGGTATTGGTGCCGCTGGCGGGCCGGCAATCCGTACATGTGGTACTGAAGGAAAAGGTAAGCCAGCTAACGGATGTCGTGATCACCGCCTACGGTAAAAAGCAGCAAAAAGAAGCCATCGTGGGGGCAGTTACGACCGTCAATCCCAAAGACCTCAAAATCCCCGCCAGCAACCTCACCACCGCACTGGCCGGGCAAGTGGCCGGGATGATCGCTTATCAGCGGAGCGGACAGCCGGGGCAGGATAATGCCTCCTTCTTCGTGCGCGGCGTCACCACTTTCGGGTACAAGCAAGACCCGCTCATCCTCATCGATAACGTGGAGCTCACGGCTACCGACCTGGCCCGCCTCCAGGTAGACGATATCGCCAGCTTCTCCATCCTCAAAGACGCCAGCGCCACGTCGCTCTACGGCGCGCGCGGCGCCAACGGCGTGATCCTCGTCACCACGAAAGAAGGAAAGGCCGGCAAGGCGAAAATCAATTTCCGGTTCGAGAACTCCATGTCGCAGGCCACCCGCAACCTCCAATTCGCCGACCCTGTGCAGTATATGGAGTTATATAACGAAGCCATCGAAACGCGGGACTCCCTGGGGATTCCGCGCTTCGACCAGAACAAGATCAACCACACCCGGAACGGAGACAATAAATTCGTGTACCCGGCGGTAGACTGGATGAGCGAGCTTTTCAAAAAACGGACGAACAACCAGCGCGCCAACCTCAGCGTGGCCGGCGGCGGAGAAGTAGCCCGGTATTATGTGGCCGGCTCCTACAGCCGCGACAATGGCATCCTGAAAGTGAGCCCTGTCAACAATTTCAATAACAACGTGCGGCTGAACAACTACCAGCTGCGGTCTAACGTCAACATCAACCTCACCAAAACCACGGAAATGGTGGTGCGCCTGTCCGGCAACTTCGACGAATATACCGGGCCGATAACGGGAGACGCCTCGTTCAGCACCGATCTTTATTCGCAGGTGATGCATACCAGCCCTGTGGATTTCCCCGCTTTTTTTACCCCTGATTCCTCTACCGCCTTCGAAAAGCACATCCTGTTCGGTAACAAAGCCCGGGAAAACGGCTCGTTGGGTATCAACCCGTACGCCCAGCTGATGCGGGGGTACAAGAATTTCTCGCAGTCGCGGATGTCTGCGCAGGTGGAGTTGACGCAGAACCTTTCGTTTATCACCAAAGGGCTCAATTTCCGGGGGATGATGACCACCAACAGGTATTCGTTTTTCGACGTGGCCCGCCAATACAAGCCGTTTTACTACCAGGTGGCCGATTACGACAAGCAATCGGACCAATACCGGCTGGCGTGGCTGAACAACAAGCCCACCGAGGCTACCGAATATCTCGATTATGTGCCGGGAAGCCGCAGCATTTCCACTTTCGTGTATCTCCAGGGCATGCTTGACTATAACCAGAGCTTCGGCGACCATACCATCAGCAGTACGCTCATCGGCACGCGGCAGCAAACGCTCAATACCGACGGTTCTTCGCTGCAATCTTCGCTCCCGTTCCGCAACCTCGGCCTGGCGGGGCGTGCCACGTATTCTTACCTGAGCCGGTATTTCCTGGAGTTCAACTTCGGGTATAATGGCAGCGAGCGTTTTTCGTCGAACAACCGGTTCGGGTTTTTCCCGACGATCGGTGGTTCGTGGGTAATTTCCAATGAAAGGATGTGGGAGCCGCTGCGCGATGTGGTGACCCGCGCCAAAGTGCGCGCCAGCTATGGCTGGGTGGGTAACGACGCCATCAGCGGACAGCGTTTCTTCTATATGTCTGAAGTGAACATGAACGCCAACTACGGCGCCATATTCGGGAAAAACAACGGCTACAGCCGCAGCGGCGTGGCCATCAGGAACTACGAGAACCGCGACGTAACCTGGGAAACCTCCCGGCAAACGAACATCGGTCTTGAATTGAGCCTTTTCGGCAAGCTGAATTTCATCGGCGAAGTATATCATCAATACCGGTCCAACATCCTGCAGCGCCGCTCTTCTATCCCCAATACATCCGGTCTGGAAGCGGATATCAGCGCCAATATCGGCGAAGCGGAATCCCGCGGGATGGACCTGTCGCTCGATTACAAACAGAATTTCAAGAGCGGTTTATGGGCGGCCGTCCGCGCCAACCTCACCTACGCCACCAACAAATACAGGGTGTTTGAAGAGCCCCAGTACAAGGAGCCCTGGCGCTCCCGCGTGGGCAACTCCATCGGGCAGACTTACGGTTTTATCGCGGAAAGATTGTTCGTGGACGATGCCGAAGTGGCCAATTCGCCCAAACAGAACTTTAACGGCTTCGTGCCCCGCGGTGGCGACATCAAATACAAAGACGTAAACGGCGACGGAGAGATCACCGAGCGCGACATGGTGCCCATCGGCCTGCCCACCACGCCCGAGCTGGTCTACGGCGCCGGCTTCTCGCTGGGTTACAAGAACTTCGACGTGTCCGCATTCTTCCAGGGCCTCGGCCGCGAGTCCTTCTTCATTGATGTTACTGACGACGACCAGCAGGGAGGCTACCTCAAGAGCACCATGCCTTTCGTCAACAATGCGCAGATCCTGAAAGCGTATGCGGATAATTACTGGTCTGAGGAAAACCAGAACATTTACGCCATGTTGCCCCGCCTGTCGGCCGCACAAAACTTCAATTCCGCGCCGAGCCCGAGGGGCGGAGAAACCATCGCCAACACCTGGTTCATGCGCAACGGGGCTTTCCTGCGGCTGAAGAGCGTGGAAGTGGGGTACACCATCCCGAAACACATTACCAAACGTTACCACATCGAGAACCTGCGGGTGTATTTCAACGGGCTCAACCTGCATACCTGGAGCAGCTTCAAGCTGTGGGACCCGGAAATGGGCGGCAATGGCCTGTCTTATCCCTTGCAGAAGGTGTTCAACTTCGGCATAAACGTCAACCTGTAGCCATTTAAAACGCAAATCATGAAAAGCAACATACAAACGTGGATAGCGGCGGCCTTGCTGCTGGTCAGCTTCCCCTCGTGCAAAAAATACCTGGATGTGATGCCGGACAACGTGGCTACCATCGACTATGCGTTCCGCAACCGGAACGAAGCGGAGAATTACCTCTTCACCTGCTACGCCACCATGCAGCGCAATCTTTTCTACACCTGGAACGATCCCGCGTTCACCATGGGGGGCGAGATCCTCCACCCCATTCTCCAGGAAGGCGGCGGGGGCGATTACGGGTTCCGTGCGCTGCGGTCGGGAAAGAACGTGATGTCTGTGGAATTCGACCTGTTCAACGGCAACAACGGAGGCGTCAAGCTCTTCCAGGCCATCCGCCGCTGCAATATTTTCCTTGATAACGTGGATAAGCCGATCGACCTGACGGCCACCGAAAAAGCGCGGTGGGTTGCGGAGGTGAAATTCCTCAAAGCCTACTACAATTACTGGCTGGTGCGGCAGTACGGGCCGGTCCCCCTGATCCGGAAAAACCTGCCGCTGAACGCGACCGTGGAAGAAGTGCGGGTGAAAAGGGAGCATGTGGATACGGTTTTCAATTATATCGTGCAGTTGCTGGACGAAGCTGCGCCCGGCCTGCCGGTGAACATCACGGCGGTAGCGAGCGAGTCCGGGCGCATCACGCGGTCGGCCGCATTGAGCCTGAAGGCGGAAGCGTTGGTTTGGCAGGCGAGCCCCCTGTTCAACGGCAACCCGGATTATTCGGGGTTCCGCGGGAAGGAAGGACAGGCGCTGTTCTCCGAAAACATGGACCCCGGAAAGTGGACGCGGGCAGCTGCCGCCTGTAAAGATGCGGTGGAAGCGGCGCACGCGGCCGGCGTGAAGCTCTATGAATTTGTGCCACCCGCCAACCTGGCCAATATCAGCGATTCTACCATGAAGCTGCTCGCCTTCCAGGGCGCGGTTTCGCACCTGTTCAACGACGAAGTGATCTGGGGCGCCAATCCTATTCACGGTGATTTCCAATATTACTGCGTTCCCAAAATGACGCCGGAGTCGCAGGCGAACGACGGCATCATCGGCAGCCTCTGCGCGCCGCTGGCCATCGCCGAGCTGTTTTATACGGAAAACGGCGTTCCCATCAACGAAGACAAAACCTGGGACTATGCCAATCGCAACACGCCCCGCGCCAGCGACAACGCGCATAAATACTACATCCACAACGGTTACCAGACGGCCGGCCTCAACCTGCACCGCGAAATGCGGTTTTATGCCAGCCTCGGTTTCGACGGCAGCAACTGGTTCGGCAACGGTACCCTCGACGATGAGAACCAGCAATACATCCAGGCCAAAATGAAGCAGGTGAGCGGCGCTGCGATGCCGATCAAAACGAACGCCAGCGGGTATTGGATCAAAAAGCTCGTGTCTTACCAGAGCGAATTCCAGCGCCAAAGCTTCCCGGTAGCTTTCGCCGTTCCGCGCATTCGCCTGGCCGGCATGTACCTCCTCTACGCCGAAGCCCTCAACGAAGCGGGGAACCCTGCGGAAGCGCTGGTATGGCTCAATAAAGTACGGGAAAGGGCCGGACTGAAAACCGTGCAGGAATCCTGGAGCAACTATTCCAGCCAGCCCGGCAAGTTCAACACCAAAGACGGCCTGCGGCAGATCATCCACCAGGAACGGCGCATCGAGCTGGCTTTCGAAAGCCAGGCCGGATGGGATCTGCGGCGCTGGAAGGAGATGAAGGACCATCTCAGCAAACCCATGCAGGGGTGGAGCGTGTATGAAGAATCCACAGCAGGATACTACCGCCGCCGCACCATCTTTATGCCGGTATACAGCACCAAAGAATACCTCTGGCCCATCAGCGACAACGATCTCACCGTGAACCCGAACCTGGTGCAGACGCCGTTGTGGTAAACCAGCCTTCCATCCATAAAAATCTTTCAAGATGAAAATTCAACAAACCAAAATATTCGCACTGCTCGGCATTATGGGGCTGGCGCCCATGTGGGGCGGCTGTTTCAAAGATGATATCTACAACGAGCCCACGGAAAAAGACGGTACCAAGCCCGGCCCCGTTACCAATGTCCAGGTAAAAAACCTGAACGGCGCCGCCACCATCACCTACACGTTGCCGAAATCCTCCAACCTGCTCTACATCAGGGCGAAGTATAAGACCAACGATGTAGACACCCGCCAGACGCAGGTTTCCTATTATTCCAACTCGATCGAGGTGAACGGGTTCGCGGAAAAGAAAGAGTATGAAGTGGTGCTGACGGCGGTTTCCCGCGGGGAAGTGGAATCCGACCCGGTAGTGGTGAAAGTACACCCGGAAACGCCCATTCACCGGCTGGTGCTGCCCACCGTGCACATCAACCCCGATTTCGGCGGCATTTATGTTGCAGCCGAAAACCCTACCCGCGAAAAGATCGGCATCATCGTGATCACGGCAGATAAAAACGGGGAATTCAAGCCCATCGAAAGCAAATACCTCACCACCGCGGAAGTGGGTTTCAGCATCCGCGGCTATGAAAGCAAACCCCGGAAATTCGGCGTGTACGTGGTAGACCGCTGGGGCAACAGCTCCGATACGACGTTCAGCGACGTTACGCCGCTGTTCGAATCGTTGATCGATAAAAACAAATTCCGGGAATACGCATTGCCGGGCGATGAGCCGTCTGATTATACCTGGTACCTGCCTTACCTGTGGGACGGTAAAACCGAAGAAGCGGAAGGGAACGGTTTCCATACCACTACCGTAGGCGCTTTGCCGAAACACATCACGTTCGACATGGGCGCGAGCTACAACCTGAGCCGCTACAAGATGATGCACAGGGTGACCGACTGGATGGCCTTCTCGCACGGCAACCCGAAACGCTGGAAGCTGTGGGGTACCGACAGCAAACCCGCCACCAACGGCAGCTTCGACGGGTGGACGCTCATCGGCGAATACGAAACCCCGCCCAAGCCTTCCGGCCGGCCGCCTTACGACAATACTGCGGAAGACATTGCCCGGGCGCGGCAGGGCTTCGAGTTCAATATCCCGGCCAATACGCCCAAAGTAAGGTACATCCGCATCCAGGTCGAAGAAACGCTGTCTGGCGCCAACTTCTGGCATCTGATGGAAATCACTTTCTGGGGTCAATAATCATTCAAACCGCATCAACACATGAAAACACTCAATCCATATACCCTGCTGGCGGCCGGCTGCGCGATGCTCCTGGCTTTGGGCGCCTGCGACAGGGAACCGACAGATTACCGGGAATTCCTGAATGGAAAGGAAAGCGTTTATCCCGGCAAGCCGAACAACCTGGTGGCCATGCCCGGCCGCGACCGGGTGCAGTTCGCCTTTAACCCCAGTGCAGATCCCAGCGTGAAGCGTTACCGCATCGCCTGGAACAATGGCCGGAACTCCACGTTGGTAGACGCCACCACGCACGATCCGGCGGAAGTCATGAAAGTGACGGTGCCGTCTCTGAACGAAGACATGTACGAATTCGCATTGTACGCGCTCGACGGATCGGGCAATATTTCCGTGCCCAGCGCTGTTTCCGTGCGCACCTACGGCGCGCGCTACGAAAGCGGCCTCAATAACCGCGGCGTTGTATCCAAATGGTTCGAAGGCGAAACGCTCGTGATCCAGTGGGCAACGGCGGATACGGTGCACACCGGCTCAAAAATCGCCTACACGGACGTCGGCGGAAGGAAGAAAACGCTGGATGTAGCGGCCGATGCATGGGAAACGCGCGTAGCGGATTGTAAGGCCGGGGAAGCAGTGAGCGTGTTGTCGGGCTACAAGCCCGTTTCCCGCGCGATCGATACATTTTACGCCCTCAAACCGGATACATTGAAATTTTAGTTGTTAGACCGTTTGTATTTGTGGCCCCCGGGAATAGACGCCCGGGGGCTTTTTTTATGAGGACTGGTGCAAAAAAAACGGCCTCCGCATTGGAGGCCGTTCGTATCGCAAGTGACCGGATTATTTGGAGAGTTTGGCTTTGAGGCCTTTGTCCAGCTCTTCGAGGAATTCCTCGGTGTAGAGATAGTGTTTGCCGTGCTCCACTTTGTTGCCGTGGATGCAGACAGCGAGGTCTTTGGTCATTTTGCCGCTTTCTACGGTTTCGATGCACACGGTTTCGAGGGCGTGGCAGAAATCGATCAGGGCCTGGTTGCCGTCCAGTTTGCCACGGAACTCCAGGCCGCGGGTCCATGCGAAGATGGAGGCGATGGGGTTGGTGGAAGTGGGTTTACCTGCCTGGTGATCGCGGTAGTGGCGGGTTACGGTGCCGTGGGCGGCTTCCGCTTCCATCGTTTTGCCGTCGGGCGTAACGAGGGTAGAGGTCATGAGGCCGAGGGAACCGAAGCCCTGGGCCACGGTGTCTGACTGCACGTCGCCATCATAGTTCTTACAAGCCCATACGAAGTTGCCGTTCCATTTCAGGGCGGAGGCCACCATGTCGTCGATCAGGCGGTGCTCGTAGGTAAGACCGTTCTTGTCGAACTCAGCTTTGAATTCTTTCTGGTAAACGTCTTCGAAGATATCTTTGAAGCGGCCGTCGTATTTTTTCAGGATGGTGTTCTTGGTGCTGAGGTACAGGGGCCATTTCTTCATGAGGGCCTGGTTGAAGCAGGCGCGCGCGAAGCCGTAGATGGATTCGTCGGTATTGTACATCGCCAGGGCAACGCCGTCGCCTTTGAAGTTGTACACTTCGAATTCCTGCACTTCACCGTTCTCGCCTTCGAACTTGATGGTGAGCTTGCCTTTGCCTTTGGTCACGAAGTCGGTAGCACGGTACTGGTCGCCGAAAGCGTGGCGGCCGATGCAGATGGGAGCGGTCCAGTTGGGCACGAGGCGCGGAACGTTGCTCATCACGATCGGTTCGCGGAATACGGTGCCGTCGAGGATGTTACGGATGGTACCGTTGGGGGATTTCCACATCTGCTTCAGTCCGAATTCCGTTACACGTTGCTCGTCGGGCGTAATGGTGGCGCATTTGATGCCCACGTTATATTGTTTGATGGCGTTGGCGGCGTCTATCGTCACCTGGTCGTTGGTAGCATCGCGGTGCTCCATGCCCAGGTCGTAATATTTAATGTCCAGCTCCAGATACGGTGTGATCAGTTTGTCTTTGATGAACTTCCAGATGATCCGCGTCATTTCGTCGCCATCCAGTTCAACCACAGGGTTTGCAACTTTGATTTTTTGTGACATCGATGTAATGTTTTGTGTTCTTCTTATAAAATCTTTATGAGACACGAAATCCCGCTACGGATTACGTTTTTCTATCAAATGATATTATTTGAATGTCGAAAGATAGTATTATCCTTCAAAAAAACGTAATCGTGGCGGGAAAATCGCTGTTAAGGCTATCTTAAAGCTGCTTGATGATCTCGTCTGCGAACTCGCTGGTCTTCACGAGCGTGGCGTCGTCCATCAGCTTGTAGAAGTCGATGGTAACGCGTTTGCGCATGATGGCGGTGCTGAGCCCGTGGGTGATGATATCTGCGGCTTCCTTCCATCCCAGGTATTCCAGCATCATTACGCCGGAAAGGATCACGGAGGAAGGGTTCATGGTATCTGTGTCGGCGAAGCGGGGCGCGGTGCCGTGGGTGGCTTCGAACACGGCGTGGCCGGTAGCGTAGTTGATATTGCCGCCGGGCGCGATGCCGATGCCGCCTACTGCTGCTGCCAGCGCGTCGGAGATATAGTCGCCGTTAAGGTTGAGCGTGGCGATCACGGAATAGTCCTGCGGAGCGAGGAGGATCTGCTGAAGGAAGTTGTCGGCGATCACATCGTTCACGATGATCTTGTTATGCGCTTTGGCCACCGCGATTTCCTTGTTGGCGGCCTCTTCGCCCAGTTCCTTCTTCGTTTTTTCCCATTGCTCCCAGGTATACACGTATTCGCCGAATTCGCGGGCTGCCAGTTCGTAGCCCCAGTTCTTGAAGCCACCTTCGGTGAACTTCATGATGTTGCCTTTGTGAACGATGGAAACGGTGGGCTTTTTATGCTCGATGGCATATTTGATGGCAGCGCGCACCAGTCTTTCCGTACCTTCCTTGGACACCGGTTTGATGCCCAGCGAGGAAGTTTCCGGGAAGCGGATCTTGTTCACGCCCAGCTCTTCGGTGAGGAATTTGAGGAGCTTGTTGGCGCCTTCGGTGCCATACATATATTCGATGCCGGCATAGATGTCTTCCGTGTTTTCCCGGAAAATCACCATATCCACCTTCTCGGGGTGCTTCACGGGGCTGGGTACCTTATTGAACCAGCGCACGGGGCGCACACAGGCGTAGAGGTCCAGCTCCTGGCGCATGGCCACGTTCAGGGAACGGATACCGCCGCCCACAGGGGTCGTCAGCGGGCCTTTGATAGACACCAGGTATTCCTTCAGCGCGTCCAACGTCGATTTGGGCAGCCATTCGCCCGTTGCCTGGAAGGCCTTTTCGCCCGCCAGTACTTCTTTCCACTCGATCTTCCGCTCACCACCGTAAGCTTTCTCCACAGCCGCGTCGAACACCCGTACGCTCGCACGCCAGATATCCGGCCCGATGCCGTCACCGATAATAAATGGAATAATAGGATGGGCAGGAACCTTGATCTGCCCGTTGATCATCTGAATTTTTTCTGCCGGCATATTGCTTGTTCTTTATTGCACCGCAAAGGTAACACATTTACAACGGTCCCCACCCCCCGATTTGTGAGAATTAACTTAAATTCGGGATAGAATTGTCTGACCCGTAAATCCGGCCCCATGGAGCAACATATTGTCACAATATTGGATATAAGCCCCGTTACGCACGACGTCAAACGCTTCAAAATCCGTAAACCCCAGGGGTACACGTTCATACCCGGACAGGCGACCGACGTGGCCATCAACAAACCCGGCTGGAACGACCAGCTGCGGCCGTTCACCTTTACGGCCCTCAACGACTGGGACCATCTCGAGTTTACCATCAAGATCTACGAACACGGCGGCGTCACCCAGGAGCTGGGGCTGCTCAAACCGGGCGACGAGCTCCTTATCCACGACCCCTGGGGCGCGATACAGTACCAGGGCGAAGGGGTGTTCATCGCCGGAGGGGCCGGCGTTACGCCGTTCATCGCCATTTTCCGGCAGTTGCAGAAAGATGGGAAGATCGGCGGCAACAAATTGATTTTCAGTAATAAAACGCAGGAAGATATCATCCTCGAGCCCGAATTCCGGGCCATGCTGGGCCCCAATTTCATCAACACCCTTACAGACGAGGCCCGGCCGGGGTACGATCATCATTATGTAGACGAAGTGTACCTGCGCGACAAGGTCAAAAACTTCCAGCAACACTTCTATATCTGCGGGCCAGACCCCATGGTGGCCGCGTTGCAGCCCATCATCCGCAAATTGGGCGGTGAATCCGTCATTGTCGAGCTTTGACCGGTTTCACCGACGATTTCCCCCTTTTTACCGGTAAAACCACCCTCGCCCGCCTGATAGCGGTTGCCCGGCGTATATGCGCTCCGTATGTTTGCATCATCAAACAATCCTAACCTACAAAAGCAAACACTACAATTTATGCGCAGGTATAATCGTCATCATGATAGCAGCGGCAACGGCGGGCTCTGGGCCGGCCTCATCATCCTCTGCATCGGTATTTTCATTCTGCTCAAAAAAATGGGCATTTTCTTTCCTGACTGGATTTTTTCCTGGCCCATGATCCTCATCGCCATCGGTTTCGTCATGGGCGTGAAGGGCAAGTTCCAGGGCGTTGCATGGTTTATCGTCACATTTATCGGATGTATTTTCCTCGTCGGCGATATTGTGCCATACGATTGGAACATGCGAAGGTTCTTCTGGCCGGCCATCCTCATCGTTATTGGTATTTACCTCATAAGGCGGGCCACGAGCAAAAAGCAGCAGTATGAAAAGATATTTTCGGCGGATGACAGCGCCAACCAGGACGATTTCATACAGGCCACCACGCTCTTCAGCGGCACCAACAAGGTAGTGCTGTCCAAAAACTTCCTGGGCGGTAACGTAACTACCATGTTCGGCGGTACGGAACTGAACTTTTCGCAGGCCGATATCAACGGGGAAGTGATCCTGGAGATCACGAACCTCTTCGCCGGAACGGAAATCATCGTGCCCTCGAACTGGAACGTGAAAGTAGACATCAACACCGTTTTCGGCGGGATCGAAGACAAGCGCCTGGTTCCACCGGCCATCCCGACCGACAAGACGCTTATCCTCCGGGGTTCCTGCACTTTCGGCGGGGTAGACCTGAAAAGCTATTGATCCTTTCCTTCCGCCATTCTTTCATCCATCGTACGTTTCCCCCATTCCATCCATCCATCCTTTATATCACCGAAAACCTTTAAAACATGTATTGGTACGTAGCCAAGATCGTTTACCAGATCATTTGCGGAACAGGAGACCACCTCCCGCAATTCGACGAGCAGCTGCGCCTCATCAGCGCAACGAGCAAGGCAGAAGCCTGGAAAAAGGCGGTGCAGATCGGGGAGCAGGAACAATATGCTTTCCGCAACCAGCGCGAAGAACTGGTGGAATGGCGATACATCAACGTTCCCGAACTGCATACGCTCGACGAGCTGAAAGACGGTATGGAGATCTATTCCCGCGTGGAAGAGCCCGATAACGCCAACAGCTATGTGGCCCTCCTGCAGATGAAAGCGGCGCAGCTGCAAACGCAGAAGATGTTCGAACTGAATGTTTAATCCGGAAAACGACTCCTTTGGCAACACATCTGTTGAAAGAAAAGCCCTTCCGGTGGACGTTCCTCATCGCCTGCTGCGTGTTCTCGGCCGTGCATGGTTTCATCCTGCATTACTGGCTGGGGGTAGACGGGCCGAACGCCTGGATGGACGCCAACATCCACAACATTCTCCTGTTCATCGCGGTGGCCGCCATCACCCAGATGCAGGCTTATTATAGACCGGTGAGGATGCGCTACGTGTACGTGGCCGTCCTCACCACCGTCATTAGCGCACTCTGGCTGTTGCTAACCCTGGTGATCCTCCGGGCGGTTTTCCCGAAAGACGCGGTGTACCTGCAATGGCTGTCAGACACCGCGCCCGTGCGGTTCGCGCTGGGATGGCTCATGCTCATGGGCACGGGGTTCCTCAGTTTCATCATGTACGAAATGGAAGACCAGCGCCAGGCGCTGGCGCGCAAAGACGCGGCGGAGAAGATGGCCCGCGAGGCCGAGCTCTACAAGCTCCGCCAGCAATTGCAGCCGCACTTCCTGTTCAACAGCCTCAATTCCATCAACGCGCTCGTTTCCATCCGGCCGGAAGAAGCGCGCCAGATGATCCAGCAGCTGAGCGATTTCCTGCGGGGGACGCTCAAGCGGGAGGATCAAAGCTGGGTACCCCTGCGCGAGGAGCTCCAGTATTTACAACTATATCTCGATATCGAGAAAGTGCGCTTCCGCCACCGGCTCACGACCGAACTCGTGACAGACCCCGGGGCAGGGGAGTTCGGCATCCCGCCCATGCTCCTCCAGCCCGCCGTGGAAAACGCCATCAAATTCGGACTGTACGACACCACCGAAGCCATCAGCATCCGCATCCACGCCTGGACCGAGCGCGATGTGCTCTTCGTGTCCGTCACCAACCCGTTCGATGCAGACATGCCGGCCACCTCGCGCAAAGGCACCGGCTTCGGCCTCAATTCCATCAGCCGCAGGCTGTACCTGCTCTTTGCCCGGCAAGACCTGCTGGAAACGTCCACGGAAGGCAATATTTTTACCACACTCATTAAAGTACCTCAGCAGCATGATAAAGACCATTCTGATTGATGACGAGCCCCTCGCCCGCGAACTGGTCAGGGAATACCTGCGCGATTTTCCGCAGGTAGAAGTCGTGGCCGAATGCAACGACGGCTTCGAAGGGCTCAAAGCGATCCAGCAACATCAGCCCGACCTCCTTTTTCTCGACATACAAATGCCCAAGATCAACGGTTTCGAAATGCTGGAACTGGTAGACAAGCTGCCGCAGGTCATCTTCACCACCGCTTTCGAAGAATACGCCCTCCGCGCTTTCGAAGTGAGCGCGGTGGATTATCTGCTCAAACCGTTCTCCAAAGACCGCTTCGCCAAAGCCTTGCAGAAATTGCTGGAGCGCAGCAGCGGCGTCAATCCCGAACTGCTCGACAATGCCGCCCGCGAAATGCCCATTCAGCAAAACCGCGTGGTGGTGAAGATCAACGGAAAGATCAAGATCATCCCCGTCCAGGATATCCATTATCTCGAAGGGGCAGACGATTATGTGAAGATCATCACGGCGGAAGGGGCTTTTCTCAAGAATAAAACCATGACCTTTTTCGAAAAAATGCTCGATCCGCAGCAATTCATCCGCGTGCACCGCTCGTATATCCTGAACGTTACGCAGATCACGCGCATCGACCCCTACGAAAAGGAAAGCTATCTCGCCATTTTGCGCGACGGCAGTAAAGTGATGGTAAGTAAAACGGGTTATCCGAAACTGAAGGAAGTATTGGGTTTGTAGCGTTTCAACTTTTCATATTCGAATCGAGAGACTGGAACAGCCGTTCCAGTTTTTCTTTTTTAAGGACCTTCTGACCGGTTTTCCCTTTGGCGACGAGCCTTCCGTTGCAATGCGCTTCAAAACCGCAGATGATCTCGTTTCCTGCGATGCTTTCGGCGGTGGCGGTGAATTCCACGGTGGAACCTGCTGTGGCGGGACTGATATGTTCAACGGAAATCATGGTGCCGATGCCTTCTTCTTCGGTGGATTTGACGTCGAGCACGAAGAGGCGGCAACACCATTCGGCATCGCGGGCGAGGGCGAAGGTGGCGTAAACGGGGTGGACGGAGCCGCTGTCGAACGCGGCGCAATCTTCCGGGCGGACGAGGCGGCTGAAGCGGCGCTGCTCGCCGGGTTGAATGGGAATGGCCATTCCTGAAAGTACGAAAATTATTGCACGACCAGTACGGGGATGTGGACCTTGTGGCGGACGTAATTCACGGTTTCGCCATAGAGCCAGTCTTTCAGCCCGGAGTGGCCGTGGCCGCCGAGGATGAGCAGGTCTGCATTTTCCGCTTTCACGATCCGCGCGATTTCCTTGGCGCGGTGGCGGTAGCCCAGCTGGCCGGTGGCTTTGACGCCGCGTTGGGCGAGGAGGCGGATGTAGGTATCCAGTTGTTCCTGGTCTTTTTGCGTTTCGAAATCATGTGCGTCTTTTCCAAAATAGCGTGCAGACGCGCTTTCCACGATATGGATGAGTACGTAATGCGTGCCCGGGTTCCCTTGCGCGAGGGCGTTGGCGATCACGCGCTCGTCTTGCTGCGAAAAGTCGAGCGCCATGGCGATGCGGCCGTAGACGGGCTTTTCGAGATCGCCGAGGGAAACGTTGGCCGGGTGCATCTGCGCCGAGCGCATTTTCCGGTAGCGGCTGAGCCAGGGGTAGATCACGGTGATGACCAGCAGGGCCATGAAACCGAGGATCACCGCGAGGATGAGCCCGTCTACCCACCAGGGGTTATCGGCCGTGAGGAGTGCTTCCGCTTCGTTAAAAACCATCCGGATGTTAAGATACACCAAAACGCTGGAAATGAGCCAGGCCGCGGCTTTCACATAAGGCTTGATGGCGAAGGCGCCCATCGTTTGCTTATCGCTCACGAAATGGATGAGCGGGATGATGGCGAAGCCGAGCTGCAGGCTCAGCAGCACCTGGCTGAACACGAGCAGTTCCCCGATCTTTTCTTCCCCCGCCACCAGGATCACGATCAATGCAGGAATAATTGCCACCAGCCGCGTGATCAGCCGGCGCAGCCAGGGGTTGATGCGCAGCCGCAAATAACCTTCCATGACGATCTGCCCGGCGAGGGTGCCCGTAACGGTAGAGCTTTGTCCCGCCGCAATGAGCGCCACGGCGAAGAGGATAGGCGCGAGCTTGCTGCCCAGCAAGGGCTCCAGCATCCGGTGGGCCTCGTGGAGGTCCGCGATGCCGGTATGGCCGGCTTTATAGAATACGGTAGCGGCGAGGATGAGGATGGCGGCGTTCACGAAAAACGCGAGGTTCAGCGCGATGGCCGTATCCGCGAAATTGATGCGCAACGCCCTGCGGATGCCGCTGTCCGTTTTGCTGATCTTGCGCGTTTGGACGAGCGCGGAATGCAAATACAGGTTGTGGGGCATCACCGTAGCGCCGATGATCCCGATGGCAATGTAGAGCGCCGTTTCATCCGGCAGCGCCGGCACGAAACCCTTCACCACTTCGCCCATGGGCGGCTCCGCGATGAGCAGCTGTACGAGGAACGACGTCCCCACGATGGCCACCAGCGCAATGATGAACGCTTCCATCTTCCGGATGCCGTACCGCTGGAGGATAAGCAGCAGGAAGGTGTCGAGCACGGTAAGGCTGACGCCCCACATGAGCGGAAGCCCCGTCAGCAGCTGGATACCGATCGCCATGCCCAGCACTTCGGCCAGGTCGGTGGCAGCAATGGCGATTTCGGCGAGGATATATAAAATGAAGTTGACCGGCGCGGGATAGGTTTCGCGGTTGGCCTGCGCGAGGTCGCGCCCGCGAACAATGCCCAGGCGCGCGCTGAGGCTTTGGAGGAGCAGGGCCATGATATTGCTCATCAGCAGTACCCAAAGCAAAGTATAGCCGTAGCGGCTGCCGCCCGCGAGGTCGGTGGCCCAGTTCCCCGGGTCCATGTACCCCACGGAAACGAGGTAGGCCGGGCCGAAGAAGGCGAGTATCCTTCGCCATTTGGAGCGATGGGGCTGGGTAGTGTCTATGCTCTGGTGAACTTCGCTGAGTGAGGCGCTGGATTCCTGCGTACGCATGCTGCCGGTTTACAATGATTTGACCATGATGTTCTTCGATACCTGTTCGCTAAGTGTAAAGGCGGGCTGATTGCGGATCTTGACCTCCACGGAGTTGTCGAATTCGTATCGTTCTATAATATCGAGCTGGGTGCCGAGCCGGATGCCCTTGGCGTTGAGGAACTCCAGGAGGGCAGACGACTGGTCAGACACGCCGGCCACTTCGAGCCGCCGCGCCGTGGCTTTGTCCAGCGAAATGAGGGGCTGGCTTTTGGAGATCCGGCCCTGCGCGTCGGGGATGGGATCGCCATGCGGGTCGGTAGTGGGGTTGCCCAGGAACGCGCTCAGCCGCGCGATCAGTTTTTCGCTCCGCACATGCTCCAGCTCTTCGGCGATCTCGTGCACCTCGTCCCAACTGAAACTTAACTTGTCTACCAGGAAACATTCCCACAAACGGTGGCGGCGAACGATCTGCAATGCAAGCTTGCGGCCTTCGGCGGTGAGGCTGATACCCTGGTACTTCTCATAATCGATCAACTTCTTCTCTTTCAGCTTCTTCGCCATATCCGTTACCGAAGCCGGCTTGGTGGCCAGGTCGTAAGCAATGGCATTGGTGCTCACCACTTCCTCCCCGTCCTGCAGCTTGTAAATGCTTTTGATGTAGTTCTCTTCCGCAACCGTCAAGTTCATATGCTCTAAAATATTATTTAGACAAATCTAAATAAATTATTCCGAAAGGAAAAGAACTGGGAGAAATTTGGAATTATGACTACCTTTTCGCCGAATTACGACAAATCACTATGCGGAGCATTCTTTTCCTGTTTCTGGCGATCGGCGTACTGGCCGGTTGCAAATCCCGTAAAAAGACCATCAGCGAAGACGATCGCGAGCTTACGTTCGCGGATTATTCCAATAAATTCCCCGCTGCGGAGGCATTGCGCTGGAATGCGGATTCGCTGAAACGGAAGCGGACAGACAGCCTGGCGTTCAAGTCCCGTTACCTGAAACAGTTCCTCCCCGACACCCTCACCAAAGGCGTTTTCGGCGCTGCCGAAAAGCCCAGATTCTGGCCGGTAGGGCAGTTAACGCTGACCGAAGACCTCCGCCTCTTCGTGGTGGAAGGCGCCGCCAAATCGGGCGCCGCGGCCTGGATGTGCTTTTACGATAAAAACGGCACTTTCCTTAAAAGGTACCTTGCCGCGCAATATGTGGCCGGCGGGAATAAAAAGACGGGTTTTTCCGTCGATAAGAAGGGAAATATCCGCATCACCACCGAAACCGGCGCGGCCATCGCGCGGGAAGACGTGTTCGCCGCCAACCCGGACGGCAGCCTGGCGCTCATCCTTACCAATTCCAACGAGCCCGCGGTAACGGGGCTGTTCAATCCCATAGACACCCTTCCCCGTAAGCATAAACTTTCCGGCAACTACACCGCCGGAGAAGGCAATATCGTTTCCATCCGCGATGGGGAAACGGCGAAGGAATTCCTTTTCTTCATTCACTTCACGCGCGACAAAGGAGCCTGCACCGGCGAGATCGACGGCACCGGCCGTTTTACCACCGCTACTACAGGGCAATGGCGCGACAAGCAATCCGGTTGCATCGTAGATTTCAAATTCAGCGGCAGCAAGGTAACGATCAATGAAACGGGCTGTGGCGCCTATCGCGGCATCAAATGCGCGTTCGAAGGCACTTTCACGAAAAAACGCAAGTAGGGGAATTAATCGAGGTTGCGCTGTACCGTGTCCAGGAAAGTGACGCGGCTCACGAACCTTGCGCCCAGGGAGGCGAGGTGATGGGTATGTACCTGGCAGTCGATAATGGCGAGCCGGGCGGCATGGTCTTGCACGAAAGTGATGAACGCAGCCTTGGAAGCGTTGCTCACGGCGGCGAACATGCTTTCGCCGAAGAAGCAGCGGCCTATCTTCACACCATATAACCCACCCACGAGCTCGTCGTTTTGCCAGCATTCCACGCTCATGGCGTAGCCCTGTTTGTGGAGGGAAGTATAGGCGCGGAGCATATCCCGCGTGATCCAGGTGCCATCCTGCCCTTCGCGGGGAGCGGTGCGGCAGCGGTCTACCACGGTTTCGAAGCATTCGTTATAGCTGATCCGGAAAGTCCCTTTTTTGAGGACCTGCTTCATGCTGTGGGAAATATTCAGTTCTGAAGGATAGAGGACGAACCGGGGATCGGGGCTCCACCAGAGGATGGGCTTACGGTTGTACCAGGGAAAAATACCGGAACGGTAAGCCAGCAGGAGCCGCTCCGGGCTGAGATCTCCGCCGATGGCGAGCAGTCCGTCGGGTTCCGACATGGATACCGGCGGGAAATACAGTTCGTTTTCGGGGAGATGGAAAAGGGGCATTTATGAAGCAACTGTTTCTTCGATGGTGGCGCTGATGCCGCGGTCGAGCAGGGCTTCGAGCATGGGCTTCAGGTCGGTCAATGAACCGTTTTTAACGGCGTATTTGCCGTTGAAGTGAATGATGAGCGCGCATTGTTCGGCCTGTTCTTCGGTATGGCCGCACACTTCCATCAGGGACTGGATCACCCAGTCGAAGGTGTTCACTTCATCATTCCATACTATCAGGCTAAATGGGAATTGTTCCGCCGTTTCCACCAGCACATCCTCCGCTTCCTGAACGGATACGCCTGTTCCCGTGTAATGCATGTTCGGTTCTATGTTTCTGCAAAGTTACATTTTTTTGCGATCGTCCGGGAGTTTACGGGAATGGTCGTAAATTAACGGCCATGAAACTGCGGTTGCGGAGTTTCTGGACTATTTGAACGTAAATGGATTATTGATGAAAGGATTGGTTTTTCTCTTGAATATCAGCTTGCCCCTCAAAGACCCGGTTCCGATTTTCAGCCTGGTGTTGTTTATCATCCTGCTCGCGCCGATCATCCTGCGCAAATTCCGCATTCCGAGCATCATCGGCCTGATACTGGCGGGCATGGCGATAGGGGACCACGGGTTCAGGATCATCGAGCAGGGCAGCATCAAGCTGTTCGGGAACGCAGGGCTGTTGTACATCATGTTCCTGGCCGGCCTGGAGCTGGATATGACGGAGTTCCGCAAGAACCGGCACCGCAGTGTCGTGTTCGGGGCCTTTACTTTTTTCATACCGCTTATGCTGGGCTATGTGCTGTGTACCTACGTACTGCATTTTAACCTCATGGCCACGCTGCTCATCTCCAGCATGTTCGCCACCCATACCCTCGTGGCGTACCCGCTGGCCAGCCGGCTTGGCATCAACAAAAACGAAGCCGTGACCGTAGCCGTAGGCGGCACCATCATCACCGATACGGCCGTGCTGCTCATCCTGGCCGTTATCACCGGCGCGCAAACCGGTAACCTCGACACCGCTTTCTGGCTGCGGCTGGGCATTTCCTTCACTATATTTTCCGTGGTGGTGATGTGGGGCTTCCCGATGATAGGACGGTGGTTTTTCAAGAAGATAAAAGACGACAAGACGTCGCACTTCATATTCGTGCTGGCGCTGGTGTTCCTGGCCGCGTTCCTCGCCGAGTTGGCGGGCGTGGAAGGGATCATCGGGGCGTTCCTGGCGGGGTTGGCGCTCAACCAGCTCATTCCCCACACGTCTCCGCTCATGAACCGCGTGGAGTTCGTGGGCAATGCCATCTTCATTCCCTTTTTCCTGATCTCGGTGGGGATGATCGTAGACCTGAAAGTATTGCTGAAAGGCCCCGAAGCCCTCATCATCGCGGGCTCGCTGACGGCCATGGCGCTCCTCAGCAAGTGGCTCGCCGCTTTCTTCACACAGCTCGTTTTCGGATATACGCCCACCCAGCGCAACGTGATCTTCGGCCTCAGCAGCGCCCACGCCGCCGCCACCATCGCGGTAGTGCTGATCGGGTATAATATGGGCATCATCAACGAAAATGTACTCAACGGCACGGTAGTGCTCATCCTCGTAACGTGCATGGTCAGCTCCTTCGTGACGGAAAACGCCGGCCGCAGGCTGGCGCTCGTGGAGGCCGACCGCAAGCCAGAGATCACCGGCGGACCGGAACGCTTCCTCATCCCCATCGCCCAGCCCGAGCGCATGGAGCCCCTGCTGGATTTTGCACTCATGGTCAAGCAACCCGGAAACCCCGCGCCCGTGTACCCCCTCGTGGTGGTGCAAGACGATGAAGAAGCCCGCGAAAAAATCCACCTCAGCAACAAAACCATGGAGAAAGCCGTGATCCACGCCGCCGCGTCAGAAAGCAATCTGCAGGTAGTGACACGGGTAGACCTTAACGTGACCGACGGCATCTCCCGCGCCGTGAAAGAACTGCTCATCTCCGACGTGATCCTCGCCTGGAGCGAAAAAAACAGCGCTACCGACCGCATCTTCGGTACCATCTTCGGCTCCACCACCGATAACGTGCTGCAAAGCGTCTGGGAAACCGTCTGGATCTGCGATTTCCATTCGCCCATCAATACCACCAAAAAGCTCGTCCTCATTTTGCCGCGCAACACGGAATACGAACTGGGCTTTCTGCATTACATGGAAAAGATCGTGCTGCTGGCCAAACAAGCCGGGGCGCGCATCCTGGCGTATTGTGGAAAAGGAACCCAGGGCGCGGTGGAGAAATACATCGCAGAGGCGAAAGTGAGCGTGGAAATCACTTTCCGCACGCTGGAAAACCCGGAAGATTTTCTCGTGATCGCCCGCAGCGTGTCGGCAGACGATATGATCGTGGTAGTTTCCGCACGGAGGGGCACCATTTCCTTCCAGCCTTACCTGGAAGGCATCCCCGCCAAAATGGTCCGCCACTTCCGCGAAAACAATATTATCCTCATCTATCCCGAACAGCGCACCGCCGAAAACAGCGAGCCCGGTATGCAGGACGAAGATATTTCGCTCATGCCCATCCAGGAACAGTTGCGTAACATCCATAAACTGGGGCGCGCCATGAAGAAAATCTTCAAAGGCCCCAATGGGAAAAAGGATCCTGAAGCATAACATTCACATGAAAGGGATAAAAACGAAAAGGCCGTCTCATGGAGAGACGGCCTTTTTGTTTACAATCGGAAAAACGATTATTGCTTGATGATTTTTTTAGTGATAACGCCGTGTTTGCTGAGGACTTGCAGGAAGTACATACCCGGCGGCATCCGGGACATGTCCATCTGAACGGTTTCTCCGCCAAAGGCTCTCCTGGTGTGCATCAGCGTACCGGTGATGTCGGTCATGCGCAGGTCCAGGGCTCTTTTTCCCTCGCCGTTCAGCGTAATGTTCACGAACGAACTGGTGGGGTTGGGATACACCTTGATGTTGGCGTGCTCGCCATTGGCTTCCGGGATGCCGGTCACCACCTGGTTAGGAAGCGTGGCGGGATAGACGAGCTTCTTCTCGCCGTTATACCCGATCGCAAACACCGCCGTCGCCGTATCGGGGAACAGTACTTTGGTGAAACTGTTGTCGCTGCTGCCGGTCCCGAAGATGGCCACATCCACCAGCGTATCGTTTTTGTAGGTTTCGAATGCCACGGCGTGTTGCCACTGCGATGCGTCTACGGTGATCGTGTTGTTGCTTAAAGTAGCGCCCACGCCCGAAGTGCCCGACACTGTCTGCAGGTTTTTGAAAGTATTGACGCTGTTGGCAGACAGGTAGTGGATGACGGGAGATACCGGTGCTGGGTAGTTTTTAGCCTTGATAGCGTTGATCGTGTTGGTGACGTCCTGTTGGGTGATAGTGATCCGGGCGGGCGAGTAATCGTCTACGATTTCGTCGATAGGTGCCAGCAGGCCGGATTTCACGAAGAAGTCGGAAAGGTCTTCCTTCACCACGTCACAAACGTTCTTCACGCAATTCAGGATGAAGTCTTTGTTCGTGAGGCCCGCCTCATTGGTGGTGCGCACTTTTTCCAGCATGTCGCCGAGCCAGAACGCCACGTCGGGTTGATTGCCGCCGGGAGCGGGCGTGCCCGTCAACCGTTGTTGCAAAGTAGGCAGGTTTTTGCTCGCGCCGGCAGACTGGTAATACAATTCCAGCTGCCAGAAAAGTACCAGCCGCTTGAACACGTCGGGGTTCGACATGATCGCCCGCTTTTTCACCAAACTATGCAGGATGGCGCCGTTGATGCGGCCACCGGCGATATCCGGGCGGACATCGTCCGGAGAAACCGGTTCATCGTCCAGCCTCGACCGGCCGGGGTACGACGTGCCCATCGTATAATCCACCCAAACGGAATACAGGTTGTTGGTCACTTCGGTGGTGCCGGTCCACACGAATCCCGGGCGTACCTGGTTCACGTGGCCGAACTCGTGCGCGATGCCCCAGGGAGACACCTTCACGCCTTCCGCGTTCGCGAGGCCGGGCTCGCCCCAGGTGAGGTCGAAATGCGCGCCCCATCCGCCGGCGTACCATCCGCCGCTGTAGGCCGACCAGGCGAACATATGGTTTTTCGGCACCCGGTTGTATTTGTATAAGCCCATGAGAATGTACTCGGTGTTGACGATCGAGTCATATACCCCGATGAGCGCATGCCCGGATTGCGGAGAATTGCCCAGCAGCGCGGCTTTGTGATAGTTGAGGTTCACGAACCGGCCTTTGATGTCCAGCGTAGGATAGATCTGGTTGGTCAGATAGCCGAACCAGTCCGTATCGGAATCGGTTTTCGGATCGTAATACCCGTTCACACGGCCGGTTGCGATGTGGATTTTGATATCCGGCTTCGTGGAATCGTTGTTGTAGTAATTAATGTATCCAAGCCCGTCTGCCGTGATATCGATCACGTTCAGGCCTTCAGACAGCACGTAGCTCCGGTCTGTGATGGAAGCGGAACCGAAGTCGGTCACCCGCAGGGAAGGTGTAACGCCGTTGGTGGCGCCAACGAACAGCACCGCTTTCGTGTTTGCCTTGAACGCGATGCCCGTGGGGTTTTCGAAAGAATTATAGGTGGATGTTTTCAGCGAAGCGGCGGTGGTGCCCACCAGCGGATACACTTTGTAGGATTGATACCTGAACTTCCGCTGGTACGTGTGGTTGTAGAGGCATTGCGCCAGTGTTTTGAAGAACGGCATGGAAACCGTATCGATCTGTGCCTGCGTTACGCCGGGTTTCAGCACGGAGTACAGGCTGTCGAACATATTATTGTACACGCTGGCGGATGCGGGATTCTTCTTAAAGAACTCCATTTCCGCGCAACTGGCGAAATTGCTTTGTCCGCTCAACACCTTCACGATCACGGCACGCACGTTGACCAGCGGTGTGGCCAGCTCGATGCGGCTGGGCGTGCCGCTGAAATTCAGGCTGGCGTCTTTCGCTTTGACGGGCGTTCCGTTCGGGGTGGTTTTGTACCATATTTCGATGTTCCCGAAATGCCCGTTGCCGCTGCCGTCTTGCCGTGGCGTGTATACGATGTAGTTGATTTGGTTGTTTCCCTGGAAATTGTAGGTCATTTCGATGGGGAACCCGCCGCCGGCCCAGGACGAGTGGTAGAACGTGCTCTTGTTGTTGTCGATGGTTTTATCGATCCCTTCACCGGCGCTGTTAGCGGCCGGCGAAACGGATGCGTTCTGGACGGTAACTTTCGTGTCCAGCAGGCCCGTGAGCCCGTCGCCCGGGTTGGCGCAGTCGATAGGTACTACCTGTGCGGCCGAAGACCAGAACTTCATTTCCGCGCAACTGGAAAAGTTCCCGGTGGCCTGGGTGACCACGAAGCGCACGTAGGCGGGCGTGTCCAGTCCGTTTCCGGGGAGATTGATGACTTTCACGGTGTTGTCGTTCGCCCAGGTGAGGTCTGCGGCTTTGACGAAAGCCGTATTGGCTTTCCGGGAATACAGTTCCACTTTTTGCCAGACGCCGTTGAGGCCGCTGGGCCGGGGGTAGTATTCGATCTTGTTGATGTTGCTGACGCCGTTAAAGAAAAAGTCCACCGTGTCGGGGATGGCGTTGATGCTCCAGCTGGAATGATAGATGGTGGAAACGTCTCCGTCGAAACATTTGCTGAGTTCCGTTCCTGGCTGAGCGGGCCTTGGGGACGTTGCGAAAATGGGGGAGACCTGGAACTGTGCAGACGCGGCGCTGCATAGCCCTATCCCGAAGAGTAGCGTAGATATGTATTTCATAACTAAATGGTTAAGCACATTTGATACAAACAATTGCCGCTACGCAGCGTATCGGCTGCAGCGTGGGATTTCGGTTTACTGATGACGATCCGGGAAAGTTCCTGAGGGTTTGGTTTATCTTATCACACATTAGATTTTGATACGGTCGGGTCTCTTCAGGAGTATTTTCTACTTCAATATAGCATCTTTTTTTGAAATCTGTTGATCTGGATAGAAAAAGTCAACTTCCCGCGAGGAAATCCCCGTCGACGATGAGGAGGGTAACGCCGCTTTCGGTGCGGGAGCGGTGGATGCTGGCGTCGTCGGAAACGATGAAGGTCATTCCCTGGGTGACCGTGTGCGTGGCACCGTCTTTCAGCTCGCTGTCGAAGCTGCCCTGCAGGCAATGGACGATGTGGCCTTTGGCGCACCAATGGTCTGCCAGGTAGCCGGGGCTGTAGGTGACGATGCGGACCCGCAGCCCGGGGCACTGCAACGTCTGCCAATGCGCAACGCCCGTTTCGCCGGGGTGCGTGGAAGGGAGGATGTCTTGCCAGTTGACGACAGTGAATGGAATGCCCATGGGTATGTTTTTGGGATGGATAAATTTACGGATTCCCCGTGAGCGCAAGCATCGTTTTCCGCCGATTTGACGAATGCGAAGTTCGAATGTTATAAAATGGGAGCAGGTATCGTGGGGAAACCGCATCTTTCCAAACGGTATTTCGCTATCAATTTTCAAGATATAACGATGCATCAAATAATGCATATCCTGTCAAGGCCGGAATTTTCGGGTGTTCATGAAACGTGGGGAAACCGCATCTATCCAAACGGTCTTCCGTATTCAATTTTCAAGATATAACGATGCATCAAATAATGCATATCCTGTCAAGGATGGAATTTTCTGGTATTCGTGAATCCGTATGGGTAAGTTGATAAGAAAGAGTGGAGATGGTTATAAAAGACAAACGGCAAAGAAGATGTACTTCTTTGCCGTTTGTTGTGTGGGAGCTGGCGGATTCGAACCGTCGACCCTCTGCTTGTAAGGCAGATGCTCTGAACCAGCTGAGCTAAGCTCCCTTTTTGTTTCCCCGTTTCGTGAACGCTTGTCGTTCGATGGGAGTGCAAATATATAGACAAATATTTCAAAAACAATCAGCTGCGCAGAAATTTTTTTTATTCCATTTTCGGAGGATGAGGAAAGCCACTACAGCAGCGGACTTTATCGAATCCGTTCGTTCCAGTGTTATTCACGGCCTTGCGTTTCCATCCGGAAAAACCGCGTCGAAAAATAGCTGGAATTATATGAAATAAGCGTACGCAATTTCGTCGAATAATATCGCCACAAGAAAATACCTGATTAAAATAATGCTGTTCATCAAGCGGACGAATATATCGCATGGTTTTATGTCCCCCGGCTATCCTGCGTTCCAGCGTATTTCCGGGAATGGTTGCCATTTCTCCGTTAATGGTATCGGCAATGCTGCAACTTGCAGGTCCAAACATTACCAAACACATGAGACATTCCTACAAATGGGCCGCCGGTGCCTGCGCAGCGGCTGTGATCCTGGCAGCCTGCTCCAAAGACGATAAGGATGCAACGCCCGTTCCTGCGGGCAATTACAACAAACTGATCTCGGTAGCCAATTTCAACGGAGATACCACCACCAGCAAAACCACCATTTACTTCAGCCTGGAAAAGGAAAAGGCCGGCTCCCCGAAAAACCTGCAAAGCGGGGATTGGGACGTGGCATTCGGCGGCAACGCCAATTCCGCCGTTTCCGGTAATTACGGGGCCAATGAAGATGGGAATACTTCTGCTGGAAAAGGTGGCCCGGGCAAAGGGGGCGTGCTGATCATCGATAAACCCTTCGACCAGGTAACCCGCGTCCCCGACGGAGCCGTCTTCATTACCGCTTCAACCGGCGTAGGACTCGATACCGCGGGCTTCTTCGGCACCACCACCGGTTGGTGCGTGTACGATTTCTCCGGCACGCTGCGCGCCACCAAAGGCATCGGCGGCAACAGCGCTGCCACGCAGAAACACACCGTCTGGGCCCGGCCAGATCGTACGATCATCGTCCGCACCGCGAGCGGCAACTACGCCAAATTGAAAATCACGAGCATGTACAAAGATGCGCCCGCAGAACCGGAAACCGCCACTGCGCGCCCGTTCTTCCACTTCCAGTACGTACTGGCAGCGCCGGGCTCGAAAGATTTTACCATCAGGTAGCCTCCTTCATTTTTTATATATTCTGCTAAAAACGACAAGTACGAGAACGTCCCGCTCGCGGGACGTTTTTTATGGAAGTTTGGTCAGCGCCCCGGAATTCCTCAGCAGGAAAACGTACTGGAAATAATCCGTCGTAACCGCGCCATCGGCGGGCATGAAGTTTTCCCCGAACATCCGCGCCTTCACCTTCATCAGGTCCTGCGACTTTGCGTAGGGGGATTGCGCCCCGCCGAGCCTGAAAAGCGTGATGGAATGGGGTTGGGTGAGCGCTTTTAGGTCCTGGATACCTTTCACCAGCATCAACGGGCCGTCGGCATTTACCCAGTCTACTTTTTCGTCGGCAGGCGTGGGGAATTGCGGGTTTTTGGGAAGGTACATGTCGCTGTCGAGTGTATAGCTGACGAAGCTCGTAGTCCGGATTCCTGCTGCTTTCAGCTTTTCGGCGAACGGATGCTTGTCCGGCGCGATGGTATTTTGCAGCACATGGAAGAAACCGAAGAAGCCGTAGAATTTTTCGTTTTCCAGGTGATGTTCCGCCACGGCATGGGCAAAATTAAGCATCATGGCGGAGTCTCTTGTGATCGTGGCGTCTTTGTCGTCGAACCCTTTATCGATCCCGATGACGGTGATCTTTAATGAATCGGGCTGTTGCATGTTGTAATCGTGGATGGCCATCCATTTTTCGAACAGCTCGCGGCTGGATTGTTGCGGGATCCTTTTGCGGATATCGGAAACCGCTTCGTGGAGGACCGCTTCGTTCTTCGGATGGCTGCCGAGGAAAATATTGAATTTGTTCGCGGTGGTGCTGTCCATTTCCGCGAGGTAATATTTCACGCCGGCATTTTTATGGAGGAACAGCAGCATGGCTTTATCCAGCTGCTGATTGTCGGCATATCCGTGGATTTCTCCCATCAGGAAAACCTTCGAACCGTAAAACGCGCCGTCAAATAATGTTCCGTTGATGGAATCGCCTGCGGCGACATGCTGGTTCGTGAGATAGTCGATGTTATCGCTATCCTTGAACCCGATAAAAAGCTTGCTGTCGACGTAGAAATAAAGAAAAACGGCCGCGATGATACCGATGATGGAGATTAGAATGATCTTGATGATTTTTAGCAATTTCTTCATAAGCATTAATGTGATTTATTGTTGCCGATTTTCGGGTGGGGCTGCTGTTCTGCTCACCCGGAGGGGATGACAGTGGGTTGACAGTTGCGGATGCCGGAAAGGGCAGCATGGAATGGAATGGTCCGGGAATAGAAAAGCCCCGCAAATTGCGAGGCTTTCTGTGGGAGCTGGCGGATTCGAACCGTCGACCCTCTGCTTGTAAGGCAGATGCTCTGAACCAGCTGAGCTAAGCTCCCTTTTTTGTGAACGCTTTTCGTTCGTTGGGATTGCAAAGGTAGAATCTTTTTGAATTCCGCCAAATTTTTTTTCAGATTTTTTTAGCGAAGCGCCCAATCCACGATTTTATTGCTCCATTCTTCGCGGAAAGGCGTGGAAATTTTGATGTAGTTATCGGTATAGCCTTCCATCATCCCGTCTTTCCCATGCGATTCGAAAAGCACGGGGCGCGTTTGCCCGATGTGCTGTTCAGTGAAGTACGACATTTTCTTGTGGCTCAGGTTGCGCAGGGCTTTGTTGCGCTCCTGGCGAACGTTCACCGGCACCACGGGCGAAATGGTGAGGGCGTGGGTATTGTCGCGCTCGCTGTAGGTGAACACGTGGAGGTACGACACGTCGAGGCTATGGAGGAAATCGTAGGTTTCGAGGAAGTGGTCGTCGCTTTCGGAAGGGAAGCCCACGATCACGTCTACACCGATCGCGCAATGCGGCATTTTTTCCTTGATCCGTGCTACTTTTTCGGCATACAGCTCGCGGCGGTAGCGGCGGCGCATCAGGGCGAGGATATCGTTGCTGCCGCTTTGCAGGGGAACATGGAAGTGCGGCATGAATTTTTGGCTTTGCGCCACGAAATCGATGATCTCGCCGGTCAGCAAATTCGGTTCGATGCTCGAGATCCGGTACCGTTCGATGCCTTCCACGGCATCCAGCTGCTGGATGAGCTCGTAAAACGATTCTTCGCGCTTCTTGCCGCCTTCGAACCCTTTGCCGAAGTCGCCCAGGTTCACGCCGGTGAGCACGATCTCCTTCACGCCGCCGGCCGCCAGCTCGCGGGCGTTGTTCAGCACCCCGGCGATGGAGTCGCTGCGGCTGATGCCCCGCGCCATGGGGATGGTGCAGAAGGAGCAGGTATAATCGCAGCCGTCCTGCACCTTGAGGAAGGTACGGGTACGGTCGTTGATGGAATAGCTGGAATGGAAAGTGTTGACGTCCTCAATGTCGCAGGAGCAGACCTTGGCGCCATTGTCGCCCTTGGTGAGCTCGCGGATATGATCTGCGATATTGAACTTTTCGGCGGCGCCGAGCACGAGGTCTACCCCCGGGATTTCGGCGATTTCCTTCGGTTTGAGCTGGGCGTAGCAGCCGGTGATGACTACCATGCTGCCGGGCGCGCGGCGCTGGATGCGGCGCACGATCTGCCGGCACTCCTTGTCGGCATTGTCTGTCACGGAACAGGTGTTGATCACGTACACGTCTGCCGTGTCGTCAAATTCCTTCCGCACAAAGCCGTCCTTTTCCATCATCCGCCCGATGGTGGAGGTTTCGGAAAAGTTCAGCTTGCAGCCGAGCGTGTGAAATGCTACTGATTTTTGACCTGTCATAAGGATGGCAAAGGTACGATTTCCGGGCGTTTTTCCGTCCATTGATATGTCAAAATCCCGATATGTGTTCCCTGCCCTTGAAAAGCTGCGCCGGATGCACTAACTTGCCGGTTTTATGCGCGTTATTTCGAAAGTTCTCAAGGGCGTCTATGTCGTTTACGCCGGGGTGATCTGGCTGGCGATCATGCTCGTGATCCTGCTGCCCATCGTGGCCGTGTCTTTCCTGGGAAAAGTGAAGGGCGGGAACCTTGTGTTCTACTTCCTCCGTTTCTGGGCCCATGTCTGGTTCCCCGCCGTGGGCATATTCGTTACCCGCAGATGGCATTCCCCCCGCACCAAGGAGCCCTGCATCTACCTGGCCAACCACGCCAGTTACCTCGATGCCGCCCTCGCCGTGAAGGTAATGCCCCTCCCGTTCCGGCCCCTCGGTAAAAGCGAGCTTTCCAAAGTACCCCTGTTCGGCATGATCTACAGCCGTTCCGTAGTACCGGTAGACCGCTCCAGCGCCCGCGGCCGGGTGCAGTCGGTGCGCGACATGATGTTCATGCTCCAGCACAAAGTGAGCCTCCTCATCTTCCCCGAAGGCACTACCAACAACTCTACCCAGCCCCTGCTGCCTTTCCACCAGGGCGCTTTCCGCATCGCGATAGAAACGCAGACCGACATCCGGCCCGTGGTGTACGTGGATTGCCGCGCCCGCCTGGAAGACCTGAACCCCATGAGCCTCAACCCCGGTAAATGCCGCGTGGTATTCATGGAACCGGTTTCCGTAAAAGGCCTCACCATCGAAGATGTTCCCAAGCTCCGCCAGCAGGTGTACGAAATGATGGACGCCGAACTGCGCAAATACAGGGTATATCCGGCGCTCCAGCCCGCATGAAATACGCCGACGTCATATTGCCCTTAGCCCTGCCGCGGAACTATACCTACGCCGTTCCGCCCGAAATGGAAACCTCCATCCAGCCAGGGTCCCGCGTGGCCGTGCAGCTCGGCAAGCAAAAAAGGTACGCCGGCATCGTGAAGCGCATCCACGACCTGCCGCCTTCCAATTACAAAACCAAGCCCATCCTCGACGTGCTCGACAAAGAGCCCGTGGTATACCCCACGCAGCTCGCCTTCTGGGAATGGATCGCGCAATATTACATGTGCAACGAAGGAGACGTGCTCAACGCCGCGCTCCCCGCTCACCTCAAACTTTCCAGCGAAACGGTGCTGCTGTACAACGACGCCTTCGGCGACGATTTCACGGCCCTTTCCGACCACGAATACCTCATCGCCGAGGCGCTCCAGATCCGCAAGGAACTGCGCATCGGCGAAGTGCAGCTCATCCTCGACCGCTCCGACGTCTATTCCCTCATCAAACAGCTCATCGAAAAACGGGTATGCTTCGTGTACGAAGAGCTGAAGGAATCCTACAAAGCGAAACTCGAGAATTATGTGCTCCTGAACCCCGCCCTCGAAAGCGATGAAGCCATGGCCCCCCTGTTCGACGAGCTGAGCCGCGCCCCCAAACAGCTGGAGCTCTTGCTGGCGTATCTCCACCTCGTCCGCACCCAGGGCGCCGTACTGCAAAGCGAACTGCTCAAAAAATCAGGCGCTTCCGCTGCCCAGCTCAAAGGCCTGGTCGACAAAGGCATCCTGCAGGTGGAAAAACGGCAGGTAGACCGCGTACCGCTCGGTAAAATGGAAACCCAGCTCGATTTCGACCTCAGTCCCGCCCAGGAAAAAGCCCTGGCCGAAATCCGGACGGGCTTCCAGGATAAACAGGTGGCCCTGCTGCACGGGGTTACGTCCAGCGGTAAGACCCAGATTTACGTCAAGCTCATCGAAGAAGCGCTGGCCAATGGGAAACAGGTGCTGTACCTGCTCCCGGAAATCGCGCTGACGGCCCAGATCATCCGGCGGTTGCAGAAGCACTTCGCCGGGCAGATCGGTATTTACCATTCCCGCTTCTCCAACAACGAGCGCGTGGAAATCTGGAACAAGGTAAAAAGCGGCGAGATCCGCATCGTGCTGGGCGCCCGGTCCAGCCTGCTGCTGCCTTTCCGCGACCTCGGCCTCATCATCCTCGACGAAGAGCACGACGCCTCCTTCAAGCAACACGAGCCCGCGCCGCGCTATCACGCCCGCGATGCGGCCATTTACTACGCCAGTCTTTTCAAGGCCAAAGTGCTGCTGGGCTCCGCCACGCCCGCGCTCGAAAGCTACTATAACGCCAAACAGGGCAAATACGCCCTGGTGGAGCTGGGCGAACGCTTCGGCGGCATCGATATGCCCGACATCGAGATCGTGGACATGAAAAAGGAGACCGCCCTGAAGGAAGTGGTGAACAACTTCTCGTCGGTACTCCGGAAGCAGATCACGCAATCGCTCGCAGACAAGAAACAGGTGATCCTTTTCCAGAACCGCCGCGGATACGCGCCGTTCCTGCTTTGCACCACCTGCGGATGGATCCCCAACTGCAAACAGTGCGACGTTTCCCTCACTTACCACAAACACCAGGACAAACTCAGCTGCCACTATTGCGGCACGCGTTATCCATATATTTACGTTTGCGGGGCTTGCGGCAGCCAGACCCTGTTCCCGAAGAACTTCGGTACCGAAAAGATCGAAGAAGACCTGCAGGCGCTGTTCCCGGAGGCGCGCATCGCACGGATGGACCTCGACGCCATCCGGAGCAAAGACAGTCATAACAAGATGATCCAGTCGCTGGAGCAGCGCGAGATCGACATTCTCGTGGGTACGCAGATGGTGGTGAAAGGGCTCGATTTCGAGAACGTGAACCTCGTCGGCATCCTCAGTGCAGACAGTTTGCTCAGCTATCCCGATTTCCGGGTGAACGAGCGCGCTTTCCAGCTCATGGAGCAGGTGAGCGGGCGCAGCGGCCGGCGCGACGGGAAGGGCAAGGTGATCATCCAGGCCAGCAATACGCGGCATCCGATCCTGCAGTTCGTGGTGGAGCATAACTACCGGAAAATGTACGAAAGCGAGATCGCGGAGCGGGAACAGTTCGGTTATCCGCCGTTTTACCGGCTCATGAAGATCACGCTTAAGCACAAGCAGCAGCAAACGGTGGAACAGGCCGCCATGGTGCTCGGCAACTGGCTGAAACCGCACCTGGGGCATCAGCTCGTGGGGCCGGCGGCGCCGCTGGTAAGCCGGGTGAGAGGGTTTTACCTGCAGGAAATGCTCATCAAATTACCGAAAGACAGCAAGAAGATCTCCCAGATCAAACAGCTGGCGAAAGAAATGTTTTTACAATTGACGATCGAGAAGCAGTTCCGGTCGGTCATCATTCTCCCGGATGTGGACTGTGTTTAGTATTGGTGGAAGAGGATGTAATGTACGCCAGGCGCTCCTTTTTCAGATAATTCCCGCATTTTAACGGCCACATCTTCCGCTTTCACAGGGCGGTATTTGCTCCATCTGCCGCGCAAAAGGAAGCCGAAAACCGGCATCACCCACAAGGCGACCTGTTCCCCGAAACGCATTTCCTTCCTGTTACCGACTAAAAAACTGGGTTGATAGATGAACATGGCCGGGAATTCGAGCGCCCGCAAAGCGGCTTCCGTACGGCCTTTGGTGCGGAGATAGAAGTTTTTGGAGGATGCCTGCGCGCCGATCGAGGAAACAAGGTGGAACTGGCGGATGCCGTTTTTCCGGGCGATGGCGCCGCAACGCACGGGGATCGCATAATCGACCGCGATGAAGGCTTCCTCGCTGCCGGCTTTTTTGATGGTAGTGCCGATGCAGCAGAACAATACATCGCCGTGGAGTACGGATTGAAGGGCGGCTTCGTCCGTGAAATCCACCACGATCTGTTCCAGCTTCCCGTCGCGGAAGGGGAGGGGCTTGCGGACGAGGGCTTTTACTTTCGCATAACCGCTGTTTTCCAGCAGGTCCTGCACCAGCAGCGCGCCTACGAGCCCCGTGGCCCCGATCACAATTGCTGTTCCCGGCATATGAATGTTGATTATATTTGTTCCGTTATTAAAGATAGGATATTTGAACACTTGCATATGAGGGTATCTGAAAATGTTTCGCTACGGCCTTACAATACATTTGGCATAGACGCCATTGCGCGGTATTTCGCATCTTTCCACTCGCGCGAGCAGCTGGAAACGCTTTTGCTTGACCCGAAATGGGCCACCATGCCCAGGATCATCCTCGGCGGCGGCAGCAACATCCTGCTCACGAAAGATTTCGACGGCATCGTGCTGAAGAACGAGATCAAAGGCATCCGATCCGTAAGGGAAGATGAACACCACGTGTACGTGCAGGCCGGCGCAGGCGAAAACTGGCACCAGTTTGTACAGGATTGCATTGCCAAAGGGCTCGGTGGACTGGAAAACCTGTCCCTCATCCCCGGCAACGTAGGCGCGAGCCCCATGCAGAACATCGGTGCGTATGGCGTAGAGATCAAGGATACGTTCGAACAGCTGGAAGCGTTCCATTTGCAGGACCGCGAGGTGCATGTGTTCAATAAGGAGGCCTGTGAATTCGGGTACCGCGAAAGCGTATTCAAGCACCGGTACAAAGAGCAGTTCGCCATCCTCCATGTCACGTACCGCCTTTCCAAACATCCCACATTTAATACCAGCTACGGCGCCATCGAACAGGAGCTGGAGCGCATGGGCGTGAAGGAATTATCCATCCGCGCCATCAGCCAGGCCGTCATCAATATCCGTTCCTCCAAGCTCCCCAATCCCGCGGAGATCGGCAACGCCGGCAGCTTCTTCAAAAACCCGGAAGTGACCGCCGAAACCTACGAATCCCTCCAGCTCGCGTTCCCCAACATCGTCGCGTACCCCTTGCCCAACGGGCATTTCAAACTGGCCGCAGGCTGGCTCATCGAACAGGCGGGCTGGAAAGGCTACCGCGACGGCGACGCCGGCGTGCATGAACGGCAGGCGCTGGTGCTCGTTAACTACGGCCGCGCGGAAGGCGAACAGATCGTGGAACTGTCCTGGAAAATCGTGGACAGCGTGAAAGAGAAGTTCGGCGTCGTGCTCGAAGGGGAAGTCAATATCGTTTAGTTTTTCGAAGCAATGTGGCGGATGATCTTGTCTGCATGTTCACGGGAATTCTCGATGAACCAGACATGCGTATTCATGCCCCCGCACACCACACCGGCCAGGTAAATGCCCGGCATATTCGTTTCCATCGTGTCTTCATTATAGACCGGCTCCCGCACGCCATCGGCCGAAAGTTGTATACCCACGTTTTCCAGGAAGGGAAAATCAGGCTGGTAGCCCGTTGCGGCGATCACGAAATCGTTGGGGATGGTAACGATGCCTTCCGGCGTGAGGATGTCTGCCTCCTGTTCGCGCACGCCCACGAGCGAAGAATGGAAAAACGCCTGGATACTGCCCTCTTTGATGCGGTTCTCGATGTCGGGCTTCACCCAGTATTTCACCCGTTTGCCGATCCCTTCCTCGCGGACCACCATCGTAACTTCGGCCCCTTTGCGGTAGGTTTCCAAAGCCGCGTCCACGGCGGAGTTGTTGGCGCCGATGACGATCACTTTCCGTGTGGCGTAATAGTGCGGGTCTTTGTAGTAATGCGTTACTTTGGGAAGGTCTTCCCCCGGAATGCGGAGCAGGTTGGGGATGTCGTAAAAACCGGTGGCGATAACGATGTTGTCTGCCCCGTACACGGCTTTATCGGTGATGACGGTGTAGCCTTTTTCAGCGGGTTTCACCGTTTCCACTTTTTCGAAGAGATGGATGTTGACGTTCTTGCTCACCGCCACGCGGCGGTAATATTCGAGGGCTTCCGGGCGGGTGGGTTTCGCGTTGTTGGACACGAAGGGGATGCCGCCGATCTCGAGCCTTTCGCTGGTTGAGAAAAAGGTCATGTTGATGGGGTACCGGTAGAGCGAATTGACGAGGCATCCCTTTTCGATCACCACATAGTCTATTCCCTGCTTTTGCGCCGCCAGCGCGCATGCGAGGCCGATGGGGCCGCCGCCTACGATGAGTAATGCTACCTTTTTTGCCATACGCTAATGTACGGCATTTTGCGCCAGCCTGTCCAGCAGGCGGAACAGCGTAGCTTTGGTTTCCCTGGCATGGGGAAGGCCGTCCCGCAGCACTTCCGCATGCTGCACCCAATCGCCGCCATGCAGTTCGTGGCCGCAGGCATCGATCATCCCTTCTACGGACACGTCCGTCACTTCCAGATGGAATTGCAGCCCCACGGCGTTTTGACCGAACTGGAAGGCCTGGTGCTTGGTCACGGGCGATTCCGCCAGCAGCTGTGCGCCTTCCGGCAGATCGAACGTATCTCCGTGCCAGTGGAACACTACCAGCGAAGCAGGTGCCCATTCGGCGTGGAAGGTTACCGGGAACCACCCGATCTCTTTTTCGCGGTTGGGATACACGGCGGCACCCAATGCTGCGGCGAGCAATTGCGATCCGAGGCATACGCCCAGCACGGGTTTGCCCGATTCCACGGCGTCACTGATAAAAGCGATTTCGTTACGGATCCAGGGGAACTCGTCGGTGTCGTATACGCCCATCGGTCCGCCCATCACTACCAGCATATCCACGTCAGACGCAGCCGGCAGCGGATCGTTGTCGTAAAAGCGGGTATACTCCAGGGTGTGGCCTTTACTTTCCGCCCATTCCGCGATGGCGGCGGGCCCTTCGAACGGTACATGCTGAAAAATGCGGATGCGCATAGGTTGTCAGAGTTGAAAATGATAGAATTTGGTATCTACGGGCAGGATGTACGGCCCGTCGGGGATCGCGCCCCGGCTCACCTGCACGAAGCCGTTCTTTTCGTAAAAGCGGTGCGCAGCATGGAGGATGTCGGCGGTGCCGAGATAGATGTCGCTGTAATCATGGCTGCGGGCCCACTCCTTCAATGTTTCCAGCAAACGGTCGGCCACACCGTGCCCGCGGCCACGGAAATCCTGGTGAACGAACATCTTGCGCAAAGCGCCCTTCCCTCCGCCGAGGTCCATCAGCGCGATGGTCCCGATCAGCCGGCCTTCATGCACCGCTATCCAGAAATTGCTGACGCCCTGCTGGTACACTTCCGGGATGATCGCCAGGTCGGGCTGCTGTTCGCGGGTTACGGGCAGGCCGAATTCCTGCTGCTGGATGTGGAGAATGAAATCGTAAATCTGGTCCGCATATTCGGACGAAAACGGCTGTACATGCATATGTTTCGAATGGGGGTTTTTCTTTTGACGGAAACATCCCGTCATACATTCCCGTGGACCGCTTTCAGCCCGTCGTCGGGAAAGCGGATGTCCATGTCGTTGGCAATGTCTCTCGGCAGGGATTTGGTCGTTTTTGCGTCCAGGTCCCGGATTTGTTCCAGTTTGCCGATGATGGTATCGCCTTTTCGTTTGCCTTCCTTCAGCCTGTTCATGGCTTCGGCATAAGCAACGCCGGCTTTATTGATATGTTCGCCCATTCCCTGCATTTCTTCCAGGAACAGGATGAATTTGTCGTACAGTAATCCGCACTGGCGGAAGATCTCATCTACGTTCCGCGCCCGGTTTTCATGCTGCCACAACTGGCGGACGATTTTGAACGTGGCCACGAGGGTAGACGGTGTAATGAGTACCACTTTTTTGCTGAGCGCGCGGTTGAAAATCTCCGGGCTTTCGTTCAAAGCCAATGTGAGCGCGGGCTCGAAGTGCATGAACATGAAAACGAAGTCGGGGGACTTGAGGGTGCCCAGGCGCTGGTAATTCCTGGCGCCAAGCTCGTCGATATGTTCGTTGATATTGCGGACGAGTTGTTTGAGATGGATTTTTTTCTCTGCGGGGTCCTGCGTGTTGAAATAGGCGACGTAGGCGTTGAGGCTAACTTTACTGTCGATCACCAGGTGCTTGCCGTCGGGCAGTTTCAGGATGAAGTCCGGTCTGAAGTTGCGCTGCTGGTCATGATCTCGGTGGACTTCCTCGCTGGTGTAATCGATGTATTTCTGGAGGCCTTCGGCTTCGAGGATGAGGCGGAGGCGGTCTTCGCCCCAGTTGCCCTGCACTTTCACGTCGGATTTGAGGGCGCTTGCCAGGCGCTGTGCGTCTTCGCTGAGGCGGAGGTTCAGTTGCTGGAGGGATTCGATTTCTTTCTTGAGGGAAGTGAGGTCGTGGATGTCTTCTTTCCGCGTTTCCTCGATGGTTTTACGGAACTGCCCGATGTCGGTCTGCAGCGGCGCCAGCAGGTGGTCGAGGGAAAGTTTGTTCGTTTCCAGGAGGTCGCGGCTTTTTTGGCGGAGGATGTCGGCCGCGAGGTTCGAGAATTCCTGCCGGTTGCTTTCGTGGATTTTTTTCAGTTGCTCGCCCAGGCCGGATAACTGTTCCTTTTCCTTGTCTGCCGCGGCGAGCCTGGCGGTGAGGGTGCGCAACTCGCCTTCCTGTGCTTTCAGTTCCTGGTCGCGCTGATGGAGGGTGAAAAGCGTGCTGTCGTACATTTCCCGGCTCACATATCCTTCGTCTACCTGTTCGCGGCTCAGCATTTTGGCCAGTTCGTCTTTCGGGGCGTAGAACCTGCGGAGGAGCAGAAAGCCGCCCAGGCCGCCTGCAAACAGCCCTGCGATCAGTACGGAAAGGAGGGTTAATGTCATATCGATCAAAGTTAACGAATCATAACGATGCGGTGCTCACCGGATTATGCACACCTGTGCATAAAACGAAAAAGGTCCGGGCGTGTTGCCCGGACCGTATCAAACATATCTCCAAAGTTGACTTTTACATGAAGTGGTAGCGTACGAAAGCCTCCATGGCCGCATATTTCTGCAGGCCCAGTTTGTCGTACAGCTCGGCGGTGTTGGCGTTGCGCTCTTCGGCACGTTGCCAGAACTCGCGTGCGTCGGCACCCTGGAAGGGAACTACGTCTTTCTGGCTCTGGTGGATGAAAATGCCCAGGCGCTTCTGCATGATCTGGTCGGGGCTCATGGGCACCGCCATTTCGATCTCGTGGATATCCCATTCCTGCCATGCGCCTTTGTAGAGCCAAACCCAGCAATCTTTCGCCCAGTCGTCGTTTTTCACGATGTCGAGCGCGGCGAAGATGATGTCCAGGCAAACTTTATGGGTGCCATGCGGATCGGCGAGGTCGCCGGCGCAGTAGACCTGTTGGGGTTTCAGCTCGCGGAGCAGGTCCACGGTCAGCTGCACGTCTTCCGGGCCCATGGGTTTCTTTTCCACCAGGCCGGTTTCGTAGAAAGGCAGGTTCTGGAAGTGCGCGTGATCGTCGCCCACGCCTACGTAACGGCAGGTGGCTTTCGCTTCGCCGCGGCGGATGAGGCCTTTGATGGCGCGGATTTCCGGAGTATCCTTCTGGCTGGGCTTCTTGCTGCCGATGAACGCTTTGGCGTTCTCCAGGATCTGGGAGCTCTTGCTGCGGTCGATGTCGAACATGCCTTCGAAACCTACGGCGAAGTCGATGAAACGGAGCACAAACTCGTCGGTAACAGCGATGTTGCCGGAAGTCTGGTACGCAACGTGTACATCATGACCTTGTTCATGGAGACGGATAAAGGTACCGCCCATGGAAATGATATCGTCGTCCGGGTGCGGGCTGAAGATGAGGGCGCGCTTGCGCTCGGGGGTCGACCGCTCGGGATGGTTGGGCAGTTCTGCGCCGGGCTTGCCGCCGGGCCAGCCGGTGATGGTGTCGCGGATGGCATTGAACTCCTTGATATTCAGTTCGTATGCCGAACCGTATTGCACGATCAGGTCGTTCAGGCCGTTATTATTGTAATCTTTGTCGGTGAGCATGAGAATGGGCTTGTTAAGCTTCAGCGCCAGGCTGGTAACGGCCTTGCGGGTGAGCTTCGGCGTCCATTCGCAGTCGCCGGTGAGCCAGGGTTCCTTGTTACGGGTGAGCTCGGAAGCGGCCTGCTCGTCGATGACGAATTTGCAGTTGGGATGCTGTTGCAGCAGGGAAGCGGGCACCTGGTCGGTGGTGGAGCCTTCCACGGAGCGCCGCACGATCTTGGCTTTGTGCTGGCCCCAGGCGAGGAGGATCACTTTCTTCGCCTTCATGATGGTGCCGATACCGGCCGTGATGGCGAGGCGGGGCACTTGGCTCATGTTGGAGAACTCGTAGGCGTTGGCCAGGCGGGTGCTGTTGTCCAGCGTTACGAGGCGGGTGTGGGAGTTAGGCTGCGAACCGGGCTCGTTGAAGCCGATGTGGCCGTTGTTCCCGATGCCCAAAATCTGGATATCGATGCCGCCAACGGTCTCGATCTTGCGCTCGTACGCTTCTGCGTAAGCCTTGATCTGCTCTTTGGGAACAGTGCCGTCGGGGATGTTGTAATTTTCTGCGGGAATGTCGATATGATTGAACAGGTGTTCTTTCATAAACCGGTTGTAGCTCTGCAAAGCATCCGGCTCGATAGGGTAGTACTCGTCGAGGTTGAAAGTGACTACGTTTTTAAAGCTCAGTCCTTCTTCTTTGTGAAGACGAACGAGTTCAGCATAAAGGTACTTCGGAGTGGATCCGGTGGCAAGACCTAATACGGCGGGCTCGTTGGCGGCCTGCTTTTCGCGTATAAGAGCAGCGATCTCCCTGGCTACGGCTTTGGAACCCGCTTTGGCATCAGGGTGAATGTCCACGGAAATCTGTTCGAAACTGTCGATCAGTTCAATTTCCTGGTGATTAATGGTCATTGTTCAGTTTTTTAATGCGTTTTCAAAAACGAGCCGGAAAATTAAATAAAATACAGGTAATGTTCTCGAAAATTTATGATTAACTATTTCCTTCCCGCTTTCCTCCCGTCAAATCCAAACCCTTTTATCCTCCGTAATTATTAGCAGTGAATGATCCCCGACCGGCCCCGGCCCCGGACGGAACCCATAACCGTCAGTAACCAAACCCATTTTACGCCCAACGCATGAAAAGAATTTTAATATTTGTGGCCAGCGCCCTCCTGCTGCACGCAACCGGCGCATCATCAGCCGCTTTTCCCGACCCGCCGGCCGCGGCCACCCGCAACGTCAACTGGGTAAAGTCCAAATCCGGTTCCTGGGCGGCCAATAAGGAAGGGAAGTCTTTCTGGTACCGGCTCGACCGCAACGCCCGCATCTGGTGGAGCCCCGACGGGCACGAATGGGCGGAGGTGACGGACGGGATGTGGGCCGATAAACAGGACCGCTGGCTCAAAATCGGGGAAGGGAAGTTGTGGTGGACGGCCGACGCCGGCAAAAATTTCGAAGAAGTACCCGAATGGAAGTGGCAGGGCCCCCGGGGCGAGTGGTACAAATTCGACGCAAAATGGACCCTTTGGGTCGCGCATTGATCACATCATCGCACCTCATCATCATCAAACATAGCACCTCATCATCTTTTCAAATAGAGTCACGAATAGCATACAGATGAAGAAACAAGTCCGCCGTTCTTGAACGGTGGTCAGCTAAAGTAAAAAGGCCGGCCCGTCTCAAACCGGGCCGGCCTTTTTATTGCTTATTGTTGGGATAACCGGGGGGGGAGCGGTAAGCTTCCATCCCCAGGCCATCCGGCGATTATTGACATTCAGCCCGCCGGCGGTTTACTGCACGATCAGTTCGTCCACAAACAGCCAGGCCGCCTGGCCTTCGCCGGGGGCGCCGTCCGGGATCTTACCGAGCGCCCGCAGGGTGAATTTCACATACCGGCCTTTCACCTCCTGCAACCGCTCGCGGATGTGAATGATGCCCGTGCCGCCGGGATCTTTTCTTTGCATCACTTCCTTGTAATGCTTCCCGTCTTCCGACACCGAAATCACGATCTCTTTCGGCGGATAGATCCACTGCTCCCGGTTGGCGAGGTAATTCAATCCCACCACCGCCATGTCTGTGCTATCTCCCAGGTCAACCACCGCTTCCATGGTACCACCGCTGTAGCCGGTCCACTGGTTGTCGGTGAACGACGTAACGCCTTCGATGCCGTTCACGAGCGCAAACGGGCCCGGGTTGTAGTTCTGGTGAGGCGTTTTGGCGAGGGTCACGGTTTTGCCCATCGCTTTGTGGAACACGAACGATTGCTGCCAGTCGTTGCCGTAAGGCTTGCCGTCCTGCAGCACCGTAGCGCGGATGGTTCCCGTTTTGGTGACGGGGATGGGGCCGGTATATGGCGTGGAAGCCGCGTCCGGCGCGGAACTGTCTGTCGTGAAAACGATCTTTCCTCCGTCCAGCTTGGAATCCAGCTTCACCTGCACGCCGTTCTTCCCGTCGTTTTCCACGCTGGCGCGCACTTCGAAAACGTGCTTGGCGTAGTTCACGGCTTTTTTATCGAGCCGGGGCAGGTGGCGTTTGAGCCTTTCGAGGAAACCGTCGTAATCTTTCTTGTCTTTGGGCGACCATAAAACTTCGGCCAGCGCCACGGCGCGGGGGTACACCATGTATTCCGCATGCTCCGGACTGCCGATATATTCCGTCCACAGGTTGGCCTGCGCGCCCTTGATGAAAGCGGCTTCGGTGGCGGAAAGGCCTTCGGGAACGGGTTCGAAGCTATATACTTTGCTCACGGGCGTGAGCCCGCCGATGGCCAGCGGTTCGTTTTTGCCGAGCGACTGGTAATAATCGAAATACACGAAATTGCCGGGCGTCATGATGACATCGTGGTGCTGTTTCGCCGCCGCGATGCCGCCTTCCATCCCGCGCCAGCTCATGACAGTGGCGTTGGGGGCTAGGCCGCCTTCCAGGATTTCGTCCCAGCCGATGATCTGGCGCCCTTTTTCATTCAGCCATTTTTCCATCCGCTGGATGAAGTAGCTCTGGAGGGCATGACCGTCCTTCAGCCCGTTGGCTTTCATGCGGGCCTGGCATTTGGGGCATTTGTCCCAGCGCACTTTCGGGCATTCGTCGCCGCCGATGTGGATGTATTTGGAAGGGAAGAGGATCATTACTTCCTCCAGAACGTTTTGCAGGAACAGGAAGGTGGAGTCGTTGCCGGCGCAGAAAACGTCGTCGAACACGCCCCATTTGGTGCCAACGGAGTATGGCCCGCCGGTGCAGCCCAGGCTGGGATACGCTGCCAGCGCGGCGAGTGCATGGCCCGGCATTTCGATTTCGGGGATCACGGTCACATGGCGGTCGGCCGCATATTGCACAACGTCCTTGATGTCTTCCTGGGTGTAGAACCCGCCGTAGGGCTTGCCGTCGAATTTATTGTCTTCGAGCCTTCCGTCGAGGGTTTCCTTTCTTCTGCTGGCGATTTCCTGCAGTTTGGGATAACGCTTGATCTCGATGCGCCAGCCCTGGTCGTCGGTTAAATGCCAGTGGAAAGTATTCATTTTATGCATCGCCAGCAGGTCGATGTACTTTTTGACGAAGGTAACGGGGAAGAAATGACGGGAAACGTCGAGGTGGAGGCCGCGATAGGCGAAGCGGGGCTGGTCGGAGATGTCGACCCCGGGCAGCCAGTACGCCGTGGCGGATTGCACGGGCAGCAGCTGGATGAGGGTTTGCATGCCGTAGAACGTACCGGCCTCATCGTCGCCGTCGATCGTCACAACATCCTTACCGACTTTAAGCCGGTAAGCTTCGGCGATGGCTTTTTCCGCAGCGGGGCGCGTCCTGAACACGATGGCGTTCATCGATCCGCTGTCCTGCATCTTCAGTTCGAACCCTGCGAGCGATCTGAACCATTCGTTGAACAGTTCGGCCGTTTTGCGATCGGCCGGGGTGGCGGCGACGAGCACGGTTTGTTTGTCGAGCAGGAAGGAATCTGCCGACTCGGTGAGCCTTGCGGGCATGGGAATGAGCTGTACGGGCGCCTTGGGCGCGGTGCCCTCGGGCCCGTGCGTGCCGCAGGACGCGAGGCCGGCAAGGGCCAGCAGTGCGATAACGAGCGTTTTAATGGTCATTGTCTGTCGATGGTTTTATGTCGGGAACAATGGGCCCTGTGCGCGGAGCGCTCCTTTCTGGCAGGGCCGTTTTCCCTTCGGCTTATCATTGATGATTTTCAGGCGGATAAGATACAAAGTTTATCGCAGTCGCCGGCGGATTCCTGTCATTCTGCATATCGTCCGGCGGCAGTCAAGCAAAATGTTCGCCCCAAGTCCGGATTGTAAACGCACGATCATAAAAAAAAGGAGCATTTCGAACGCTCCTTTTTTATTGCTGTCAATCTGCTTTCACCAAAGAAAAAGGGAGGATTGTCAGTCCTCCCTGGTTTTTATTCGATCGTAATTTCATCCGCGAAAATGTGGCCATGCTCGCCCTTTCCGGGGTGCCAGTCGGGGATTACGCCGATCGACGTAGCGATCACTTTCACGTACCGGGCTTTCGCGTTCACCGGGAGGCTCAGCTCCTGGATGAAGCTGCCATGCTCGCGCGGGGAGAAGGTATTTTTCACCACACCGGCCGATCGGAAGGTTTTACCGTCGTCGGACAGCAGGAACTCCACCTGCGTGGGGTACCATATCCAAGAACCGATATCCTGCAACACGCCGAGGCCGAGTTTCTTCAGCTGGCGGGGCGATTTCAGGTCTACGATGGCTTCCAGGTTTCCCGGGTAATGGCTTTGCCATGCGCCGAGGCGGAAATCTTCCCGCCCGCGGATCCCGTCGATCAGCCCGTCTGGCCCGCCGGCAGTAAACTGCGGGTGGATTTTCGACAGCACCGTAATGGTTTTGTCGGTAGGGATGAGGTAGAAAGGCGTTTCCGTCACCTGGCTGTATTTACCGTTGCGGAATGCCACGGCTTTGAGGCGCACGGATTTTTTCAGCGTAACGGGGCCGGTATATTTTTTCGATTTGTTATCGGGCGTGCTGCCGTCCAGCGTATAGAAAATGGAAGTGTTCGGTTCCACCGCTTTCAGTGTAACGGACATGGAATTTTTGAACCGGTCTTCCGCAGCCACTACATACGGAACGGCCACGATGAGGTCTTCGGTGATGGCGCTAACGGGCACGTTAGTGCCGGTGGCCCAGGCTTTGTTGGGCGTGGCGCTCATGTCGAACGTCAGTTCGCCGCCTTCCATGATGGCGCTGTGGGGAATAACCGAAGTGCTGAGATTTTCCGTTTTTCCGTTCGCGCTTTTCAGGCTAACGCCTTTCACGTAAAAGTTTTTCGGGCTGAGGTGGTGCGCCTTGATGGTGAAGGTTTTGCCGCTTTCGAGATGGATCTTCACTTCGTCGAATGCGGGCGTGCCGAGGCTGTAGAGGCCGTCGCCGGGGCGCACGGGGTAAATGCCCATGGCGCTCATGATGTACCAGGCGCTCATCTGTCCGCAGTCTTCGTTGCCGCTCAAGCCGTCGGGCGCGTTATGGTACATGGTGTTCATGACCTGGTGCACCAGCTCCTGCGTTCTCCAGGGCTGGCCGGCGTAGTTGAACAGGTACGCGATATGATGGCTGGGCTCGTTGCCGTGCGCGTATTGTCCGATAAGCCCTGTAATATCGCTCTGGTGGCGGCCGGAAAGTTGATCTTCGGTCGTGAAAAGATGGTTCAGCTTGTCGATGAATTTTTCCCTGCCACCGTTCAGTTTCATGAGGCCGCTTACGTCTTGCGGGGCATAGAAGCTATACTGCCAGCTGTTGGCTTCGGTGAAGAAGTTGTTCACTTCCGTGGGAACGAAGGGGCTCATCCACCTGGCGCCGATCTTGCCGCGCATAAACCCGGTAGACGCGTCGTAGAGGTTTTTGTACGATTGCGCCCGGCGCATGTAGCGATCATGCACTTCCATATCGCCGAGCATTTTTCCCATCTGTGCGATGCACCAGTCGTCGTACGAATATTCCAGCGTGCGCGACACGGATTCAGGTTGCGTATCCATGCTGAGGTAGCCCTGGCGGATGTAGTCCTGCATCCCGAAGCGGGTGCCTTCCGCATAGCTGCGCATGGCTTCCAGTGCGTATTTCGCATCATATCCGCGGATGCCTTTCTGGTAGGCGTCCACGATCACGGGCACGGAATGGTAGCCGATCATGCAGAACGTTTCGTTGCCGCTCAGTTCCCAGACGGGCAGCATGCCGCCGTTTTTGTATTGGGCAAGGAAGGTATTGATCCAGTCGTTGGTCCGGCGTTGATTGATGATGGTCATGAGCGGGTGCAGGGCGCGATGGGTGTCCCACAGCGAAAACACGCTATGATTCTCGAAACCCTCGGCCTTGTGGACTTTCAGGTCGGTGCCGCGGTACTGCCCGTCTACGTCCATGTAGAGGTTGGGATTGAGGCAGGCGTGGTAAAGCGCGGAGTAGAACATGGTTTGCTGATCGGGCGTTCCGCCTTTCACTTCGATTTTGCCGAGCTCTGTATTCCATGCCGATACTGCGTTGGCGAGCGTTCCGTCGAAGTCGAAGCCGGGCATTTCGGCGTCGAGGTTTTTCATGGCGCCGGCTTCGTTCACGCCGCTGATGGCCACTTTTACGTAGACGGGACCTTTCACGCCGAACGTAAAGTACGCCTTGATGTTGCGCCCTTCGGCCTGTTGCAGCGCGCCTTTGGTGGTGTCTCCCAACGCCACGGTGTGGCTGCGGAACGGTTGGCTGAATTTCATGGCGAAATACAGTATCTGTTCCTTCGCCCAGCTGGTGGAAGTGCGCATGCCCACAACGGTGGAGTCGTTGATCACTTTCAGGGAAGAATGGATGACGATATCGCGATGGTAGAGGTCGAGCAGTACGTGGCCTTCTTTTGCGGAGGGGGGGAATTCGTATTTATGCAGGCCTACGCGGCGGGTAGCGGTGAGACTGGCGCGGATGTCGTATTTGTCGAGTTTCACGCTGTAGAAGCCGGCGTAGGCTTTCTCGTTGGCATGGGAGAAAGGGGAGGCGTAGGCTTCGTTGTTCCACGCGGGCTGTCCGGTAACGGGCATGAGCAGCACATCGCAGTAATCCTCGATGCCGGTGCCGCTGAGGTGGGTGTGGGAGAAGCCATAGAGCAGGGAATCGGTGTAATGGTACCCGGAGCAGCCGTCCCAGCCTTTGAGGCGGGTGTCAGGGCTGAGCTGTACCATGCCGAAAGGCATACTGGGGCCGGGATACGTGTGGCCGTGGCCGCCTGTGCCGATAAAGGGATTTACTTTCTGCGCATAGTTCACGGTTTGTGCTTGCGCGGCAGATGCCAGCCCGAGGGCCAGCAAAACCATCCATTTTTTCATTCACTGTTTTTTTAATATCCAACCGCCGGCGCCGCGGCATAGATGCAGCCCGGTCGTAAAAAGCTAAAATAAGGAAAATGATTCGCTAAAACGTTTTAGTGTATTGAAAAATGATGAATGGAGGGGTAGGACGGATGACGGGATTTCCTTATTTTATATCAGCTTAAAACAATTCCCTTATGAAAAAGACCCTTCCCTTCCGGTCTGCGACGACCAGGAATGCCTGGCTTTCACGGTATTACACGTTGCCCGAAAGCGAATCCATCCCCCGCAATCATTTCATTTTCGTAGCCACCACATTCCAAAACGATTAAAACCATTATCCTCATGAAAATTGTTGCTTACTTATCTGGCGCCCTGGTGGCGCTGGCCGCCGCAGGATGCGGCAAATCTTCCATGCCCGAGCCGCAGGCGGAGCCCCGTTTGCGCGATACCCGTTCATCGACCTTACAAACATTAGGGAGCACGGTTGTGCTCATCAGCTACAATCAGTCTTCTGGCACGCTGAATGTGGATTGGGACGATGATATGGGGCAATTCCAGGGCCCGTATACCCTCACGATCTCGGGCTGCGGCCCCACGCAAACGGCGCATACCGGCAGTATTTCCTACAACACTACGATGTGGTGCACGCCCGGCGCCACGATCACGGTGAAGGTCCAGCCTTCGAGCGGCGCCGCGTCTACCGGGTCCATCATCGTCGGCTCCACCAATCCTTCCAATCCCGAATTACTGCCGCATATCGATTGCGCCGTCACAGCAGCGTCGCCATACATCGATATCGAGTACCATTTCACCTGGAGCACGACCCCTTACCAGGGTATGACCGACTCACTCTACTTTTACATCGAAGACCGGGATTACGTCAACCTGTTGCCGGAAAAAGGCATGGGCGGCGCAGCCTTCAGCGAGGGCAGCTTCACGATGCGCGTGCCGCGCCTGGCGCGGTGGAACGATTCCAACCGCGACCAGGTCTGGGTGGCGATCTGTTACAGGCGCATCACGCAAAAATATCCTCCCTTCACGCCAACGATCACATACCAATACACGATCCCGGGGCTGGACTGGTTCGGCCATTGGACATGGTAACTACCGCAAACGAAAAAGGCTCCCGGTCAGGGAGCCTTTTTATTATGTTGTCCGTGTGCCTACTTCAATAGCAGTTCCGCGATCACGGGCCGGTGGTCGGATGCGATGGTTTCTTCCACCACGGCGGCTGCGCTCACATGCCAGCGCCCTTTCCCGGAAAGCAGGATGTAGTCGAGCTTTTGGGTGGGCTTGTCAGATGGCCAGGTGGGCCCCAGTTTTTCGGTAGCGTCGGTGAAATGCGCCTTCAGTTGGGCGATCTCTTTCGATGGCGGCAGGGCGTTGAAATCGCCGGCGATCACGAGGGGAACGGGAGAACGGTGCAGTTGCTGCAGGACCAGTTGTACCTGCGAGAGCCGGTCTGCCGGGTCTTCCGTATGATCGAGATGGGCCGATGCGAAGCGCAGGAGGCTGTCGCCCGGGAGCTGCACCGTCACGATGGCGGCCGATCTCGGTTCGCCTTCTTTGCCTTTGGACGGGAGTGGGAGCGTGTAGGCCGACTGGATGGGGTATCTCGAAAGTACCCCGTTGCCATAACCGCCGCCGTCGAAGTCCATGGCTTTGCCGAAGTAGATGTACATCCCGGTGGCATCGGCGAGTTCCTTGAGAATGTCGGATTTGCCGATGCGGAGGGTGGCGGAGTCCACTTCCTGGAGCGCCACGAGGTCCGGGTTGGTGGCGAGGATCACGGTGGCGATGCCCTGGATATCGAGCTTGCCGTTCATGTTTTCGGCGTGGTGGATATTGTAGGTCAATACCTTGATCACCTGGCCCTGGACCTGCGCTTTCACCGAAAGCGCGCCGGTCATGAAAATCAGATATAAGATAATTCGCTGCATACAGTAGTAAATGGGATCCGGGCGATCGGCCGCTGTGGCGGATCTGCGCGGATCGCGCTTTATTTGAAAATGCTCTTCACGGGCCGGCCGGTCCAGCTCTGCGGGGTTTTCAGCCCGAAGATATATGCGATCGTTGCGGCCGTATCGTACGTCATCACGCTTTCCGTCACTTCATTGGCTTTTTTGATGCCTTTTCCGGTAAAAATCCAGGGGATCTGCATTTCCACCATCGTTTTGCCGCCATGGCCCTTGTTGATGCCACCGTGGTCGGAAGAAAGGATGATCACGCTGTTGTCCCACATCCCGGCGTCTTTCACGGCCTGGAGGATCTTACCTAATAAAACGTCGTTCTTATGCACTTGTTCATAGTACGGCGGAATGTTATGCCCGATCTCATGGCCCACCCCGTCTGGCTGATCGAAATGTACGAAAAGAAAATCCGGTTTCTTTTCTTTCAGGTAAGCAATAGCCGTTTCGGTAGTGGCGCTGTCTGTGGGACAGTTTTGATCTTTATTCACGGCCTGTTTCGGGAACAGGTAGCCGATGCCTCCCCAGGAATAGATTACGCCGGTTTCTGCGTTGGGCTTTTGCTCGCGCAGCAGCGTGAAGAGGGAAGGGAAGAGGCCGTATTTGTCCAGCTCCCGTGGCTCCACTTCAGGCGTTTTGCTGCCCCATTCGGTGAAGCCGTGGAGTTCCGGACCTGCACCCATGATCATGGAAGCCCAGTTTACTGCGCTGGAAGAGGGAAGTACGCTGCGCGCCTTCAACGTCCAGCTGCCGTCGGCCATCATCTGTTTCATGACCGGGTTGTCCGATTTTTCCATGGCGTAAGCCCCGAGCCCGTCCATACCGATCAGGATCACATGTTTAACACCTTTCACCTGCGCATTCGCGCCAAGCGCCATACACAACAATAAAGCTAAGTAGCGAGCTTTTCTCATGTTTCGACTAATTTAAAATTTATTTAATGTATTAACCCTGCCGCGTTTTTCACAAAGCGGAATTGTGGATAAATGTAGGGAATGATTGTTGGCTTTTGTTTAATATTTATATACAAGGATGGGTTTTTGGATAACCGGCGTATACATTAAATCGCCGTGTGGCGATCAACCGTTCAAGCCGGCTTCAGCGCCTTCGCGAATTGCGCGGACGATGGGGGCCTGCGTCACGGAAATTCCGTATTCCGGCACGCCGGGAATGCCGCCCATGCTCACGTTGGGATTGCGGTACTCCATGCGGCTGTCGATATAATCGCGGGCGGTGGAATGGTATTCCGGCGCGCCGCTGGCTTTGGCGAGGGCTTCGGCGTTGTGGGCGCGCAGTCCGGAACCGGCCATGATGCGGATGCGCCCGGCCGATTTTTCCACCAGCTCACGGATGAGGGCGGCGCCTTCCAGGGCGGTATTGCGCTGGCCGGAAGTAAGGATGCGCTCACAACCGGTGGCGATCACGTCTTCCAGCGCCTGGAACGGATCGTCGGTCATATCGAAAGCCCTGTGGAACGTAACGCCCATGGGCCTGGCAAGCTCTACCAGCGCGCGGGTGCGCTCCACATCCACCTTTCCATCTGCAGTCAGCAACCCGATCACGACACCGTCGCAACCCAGGTCTTTGCAGGCCCGGATATCGCGCTGCATGATATCGAGCTCGGCATCGTCATACAGAAAATCGCCTCCGCGCGGCCGGATGATCGGGTAGATCTTCAATCCGCATTTTTCCCTCACCGCGGCGATCATGCCGTAGCTGGGCGTAGTGCCGCCTTCGAGAAGATTGTCGCACAGTTCGATCCTGTCCGCACCGCCTTCTTCTGCGGCAATGCAGGAAGCCACGGAAGTGGCGCATATTTCCAGCGTGATCTTTTTCAAAGTCCAGATTTTTACAAAAATAAGGATCGGCTACCTGCGTTTGCCGGGTAGCCGATCCAAAGTTTCAACAATAAATTATTGGAAGTAATATTTTCCTTTGATGAGTTCTTCCTCTTTTTCGCCGGTGGTGCAGGCGTAGCTGAAACCGGGATGGAGGCAGTACGCGCCGTGCTCGCCTTTTTTGTTGAGGGCGAGGAAGCCGATCTGGATCTCTTTCGCCTTGGCGGGTTTTTTCTTCACGATGCGCAAAACCGCTTCCTTGCAGGCGGCTTCGGGTGAATATCCCTGGCGCATGAGTTCCACCACCAGAAAGCTCCCTACCACACGGATCACTTCTTCTCCCACACCGGTTGCCGTGGCGGCGCCGATTTCATTGTCGACATACAATCCCGCACCGATAATGGGCGAATCGCCCACCCGGCCGTGCATTTTGAAGGCCATGCCGCTGGTAGTGCAGGCGCCGGAAAGGTTCCCGGCCGCGTCGAGCGCCACCATGCCGATGGTATCGTGGTTCCAGGCGTTGCCGGGCAGGCGCAGCGGGTTGAACGCCGTGGTGCCTTTGCCTTCGTACGACTGGTTCTCGATATTGATGACGGGTTTATATTCCGCTTTCTTCAGCCATTCCTTCCACGCCTTTTCGGATTCGGGGGTGAGGAGGTTTTCTTTCTGGAAACCGTTCTCCAGCGCAAATTGCAGTGCGCCGTCGCCCACGAGCATCACGTGCGGTGTTTTCTCCATCACTTTGCGGGCCACGGAGATCGGGTGCTTGATGTGCTCGATGGCAGCCACGGAACCGCAGTTCCCGAACTCGTCCATGATGCAGGCGTCCAACGTAACGCGGCCGTCGCGGTCGGGATAACCGCCGTAGCCTACGGTTACGTTCTTTTCGTCGGCTTCGGGCACGTGCACGCCGGCTTCAACGGCGTCGAGCGCACGGCCGCCTTTGCCCAGCACGCCCCATGCGGCACGGTTGGCGGCGATACCGAAATCCCAGGTCGAAACAACGATCGGTTTACGGCCCTTGCCGCGCGGTGCGGCCGCTGCGGGGATACCGTCCAGCGAAAGTGCGGCGGCGCCCAGTGCGGCGGTTTTCAAAAAGTTCCTTCTGCTCTTCATACTACACTAAAGGTTATGTCACTGTTAATCTTTCATTTCCCAGGCCATGGCGCTGGCGCCGAGAATGGCGGCGTCGCTTTCCTTGAGCTCGGAGAACAGCAATTTAACTTTATTCTGGAAGATGGGGAGCAGGTTTACTTCCATGTGCTCGCGAACGGGGCGCATGATAAGGTCGCCTGCCTGGGTGAGGCCGCCGAACAGCACGATGGCTTCGGGGCTGGAGAACATCACGAAGTTGGCGAGCGCTTCCCCGAGCACCTTACCGGTGAACTCGTAGATCTCGATGGCCAGTTTATCGCCTTTGATGGCGGCTTCGTAAATGAGCTTGGAATCGATCTCCTCACGGCTGTGGTTGCGAAGCATGGAATCCAGTTCAGGATGGGCTTCGAGCAGCTCCAGCGCGGTATTGGTAACACCGGTAGCGGAAGCGTACGATTCGAGGGAGCCACGGGCGCCGGTGCCGGGATGGAGACGGCCCCCGGGTACTACGATCACGTGGCCGAGCTCGCCGGCGAAGCCGTCGTGGCCGTAAATCAGCTGTCCGTTAGCAACGATGCCGCTGCCTACGCCGGTGCCGAGCGTGATGGTGATAAAATCTTTCATGCCGCGTGCGGAGCCGTAGGTCATTTCACCGAGGGCGGCCGCGTTGGCGTCGTTGGTAAGGACCGTGGGAAGGCCGAAGAGGTCTTCCAGCATTTGCGCCAGGGGCACGATGCCTTTCCAGCGCAGGTTCGGAGCGTATTCAATGTTGCCGGTATAGTAGTTGCCGTTGGGGGCGCCTACGCCGATACCGCGGATGTTTTCGATGCCGCCGACCTGGTCGATCAGCTTGGTGAGCCGCTGGTGCAGCTCTTCGAGAAACATGGTAACTTCTTCGTGTGCTTTGGTTGACATGCGGTCCTGGCAAAGGATGTTGCCACGACGGTCTACAATACCGAATTTAGTGTTCGTTCCACCGATATCAATGCCCACCGCTAGTTGCTGACTCATAGTCTATTCCTTGGGATTTTAAAATTGATTTTACGCGTAATGCAAAGAATGCCAGGTATGCGAAGCATGCCACCGGCACGATATAAGATGTGTGAATGCCGATCGAGTCTGCGATACCGCCCTGTAACGGGGGGACCAGCGCGCCGCCGAGGATCATCATGATGAGGAAAGAAGATCCCTGGCCGGTGTATTTACCCAGGCCGGCGATGGAGAGGCTGAAAATGCAGGGCCACATTACCGAGCAGAACAGGCCGCCGCTGATGAAAGCGAAGGTAGCCACCTGGCCGGTTGTGAACAGGCCGATGATCATCGCGGCCACGCCCATCACACCGAAGGTGAGCAGCGTTTTGGCCGGCTTTTCCTGACCGTAGAAGAAACCCAGGATCTGGATCACGATGCAGATCGCGAAGGGGTACAGGATGGTGATGTCGTTCCCTTTCATGGCGTTGGCACCGAGGATGACGGCGTAAGCGATGAAGGGTACCACTACCGACAGCACCTGGCGGGCGATTTTCGAAATATTGAACACGCTGATGGCGCCCGTCCAACGGCCGATCATCAAACCGCCCCAGAAAATCGAGATATAGGGGCTGATCTCGGATTCATGCAGGCCTTCCGGCGTGAGGAACCCGGGCGTTTTCAGCAGTTCGCCGAGGTTGGAGGAAGTGCTCACTTCCACGCCCACGTACACGAAGATGGCGATCATCCCCATGATGAGCTGCGGATATTTCATGGCGCCCCATCCGTCGCCGTTGGAGCGGGCCGTGAACTGGCTGTAGAAAAGGATCACCAGGATACCAACGATCCCGGCGATGAAGTAGGGCAGGGGATGGGTGGTAACGCCCGTCCCGATGGCGATCACGACGAACATCAGGGTGATGCCCAGCAGGGAGCGCGTAGCCTTGGGGGAAGATTCGAAATGATCGTCTTCCGTGCCCTTGGGCATTTTGGTAGCTGCGAAAATACCTGCCGCTGCGAGGAAGAGGCCTACGAGCGTGAGGTACAGTACGTTGATCTTGCTGATATCGGTGTCTCCGGTCGCGCCGCTTACTTTGGCGGAGCCGAACAGGAGGATGGATACAATGATGGGGCCGATGGTGGTGCCGAAAGAGTTCACACCGCCCGCGAGGTTGAGCCGGTGCGCGCCGCCGGCGGGGTCGCCCAGGAGGATGGCGAAGGGGTTGGCGGCCGTTTGCTGGAGCGAGAAGCCGAGGGCCACGATGAAGTAGGCGCCCAGGATCAGGTAGAAGGCTGCGGTTTTGTCGGTCATGCCCAGGCCGAGGTTCACTGCGCCGATGGTGGCGGCGGCACCTACGCCGGAAATGATCAGGCCATATATGATCCCTTTCTTGAAACCGATGCGGTTCAGGATGTCGACCCCTTTCATGGCGGAAAGGAGGTAGAGGATGAGGGACCCTACGAAGTAAGCCCCGTAAAAGGCGAAGTCGATCAGCTGCGACTGGATTTGCGTCAGCTCGAAGTGCGCTTTACAGAAAGGAATGAGTATACTGTTGGAGGCCGCTACGAATCCCCAGAAAAAGAAAACGAGGACCAGTACGGAAAACGACGGATGCGTACCCTGTTTTTGTGGCGTGGACATATACCGTTAAATTTTGGTAAAATTAGGGTCTAAATGTATAATTATTTTTTTGAGAAAAGGTCAAAAAGTAACCGGAACACCTTATTTTTTTACATTGCTCAAACGTTTTAGCTAATATATTTATGAATTTAGCGAATTGTTCATTATGTTCGTGGCATTCTTGAACAATCAACCTTTGTCATTCATGAGTAATCAGACAGCTGCAGCTCCTCCCGTGGCCGCGCAACGTAACAACTACGCCCAGGCGATGGTGATCATCGCGGCGCTATTCTTTATTTTCGGCTTTGTGACCTGGCTGAACTCCGTACTGATCCCGTTCCTGCAACAGGCCTGTGAATTGACGGACACCGTCGCTTACCTCGTTACTTTCGCCTTTTATATTTCCTATGTGGTGATGGCGATCCCTTCTTCCGTGATCCTCAAGAAGATAGGCTTCCCCAGGGGCATGTCGCTCGGGTTGCTGATCATCGCTGCCGGTTCGCTCATCTTCATTCCCGCGGCGCAGATGCGTTCGTACCCGCTGTTCCTGGTCGGGCTTTTCACCCAGGGCACCGGCCTCGCGCTCCTGCAGACCGCTTCCAACCCTTATGTTACGATCCTCGGCCCCATCGAAAGCGCCGCTAAACGTATTAGCATCATGGGTATCTGTAATAAACTGGCCGGCATCATCGGTATTTTCGTGCTGGCGAAGCTGCTTTTCAGCGACACCGAAGCCGTTTCCGCCAAAATTGCCACCCTCGTGGGCGCTGAGCGCGAAGCGGAGCTCGACCTGCTGGCCAGCCGCCTCGTAGTTCCCTACGCTGTAATGGCCGGTGTGCTCGTGCTGCTCGCCATTTTCGTCCGCCGCTCCCATCTGCCTGAAATCAACCAGGACGAAGATGCCGCTCAGGCCGGAGGCGCAGACAAATACGGCCGCAAATCCGTGTTCGACATTCCCTACCTGCTGATCGGCGTACTGAGCATCTTCCTCTACGTTGGCGTGGAAGTACTGGCGATCGACACCCTCACCAACTACGGAACTTACACGGGCCTGGCCAAAGACGTAGCTTCCCACCTCGCCATCTACTGCCTGTTCGCTTTCGGCGTAGGCTATATGCTCGGCGTGGCACTGGTGCCCAAAGTCCTGTCCCAGAAAAACGCATTGATGATCTGCGCGATCATGGGCATTGTATTCACTGCCGGCGCACTGCTGACCAGTGGTATGACCTCCATCGTCTTCATCATCCTCCTCAGCTTCGCACATTCGCTCATGTGGCCCGGCATCTGGCCCCTGGCGATCGATAAGCTCGGCCGCTTCACCAAAACCGGTTCCGCATTGCTGGTAATGGGTATCGGCGGTGGCGCCATCCTGCCGCTGATCTACGGAGCCATCGTAGACGCCATGGGCGGTAACCGCCAGATCCCCTACGCGATCATGATCCCCTGCTACCTGGTGATCCTGTATTTCGCCGTAGCCGGTCACAAAAAAGGACTGCCTGCCAAATAAACCCGGTAAGGATATTATATGGTAAGCCCCCGGAGACCACGGTCCCGGGGGCTTTTCCGTTCCCCCGACCACCCGCGCCCAACAATTTTCAGAATTCTCCGCCTTTTTATTATTTTTAGGTGTAAAATTTACCCTTATAAATGATCGCAACAGCCACAGCCGAGTTCCGCAAGCGTTTCAACCGGGAGCCCCTCATCGTCAGCTCCCCCGGAAGGATCAACCTCATCGGAGAACACACCGACTATAACGAAGGGTTCGTATTGCCCGCCGCCATCGACAAGCGTATCGTGTACGCCATTGCCCTGAACGGTACGGACACCTGCAACGCCCACGCCCTGTTCAACGACGAAACACAGTCGTTCTCCCTCGAAAACATCGAGCCCGGCGGCGATTGGATCAATTATATCAAAGGTGTAGTGTACCATCTGCAGCAACAGGGGCACGAAGTGAAAGGGTTCGATTGCGTCATCACCGGCGATATCCCCATCGGCGCTGGCATGAGCAGCTCCGCCGCCGTGGAAGGCGGCCTGGCCGTAGGGCTCGACCATCTCCTTCACTTCAACCTTTCCCGCATGGAAATGGCCCGCATCGGTCAGTTGGCGGAACATACCTTCCCGGGTGTGAAATGCGGCATTATGGACCAGTTCGCGAACCTGCACGGCCGTAAAGACAGCGTCATGCTGCTCGACTGCCGCAGCCTCGATTATCAATATTTCCCCTTCCGGTTTTCCGGCGAAGTGAAAGTGGTGCTGGTGAACTCGATGGTCCACCATTCCCTCGCGTCTTCGGAATACAACGTCCGCCGCGCGCAGTGCGAAGAAGGGGTGAACATCCTGCGGGATGTGTACCCTGGTATCAACAGCCTCCGCGATCTCACGTCGGAACAGATCATCCTGCAAAAACAATTACTGCCCGCCAAAGTGTACGACCGCTGCCTCTACGTGACCCAGGAAAACGAGCGGGTGGAAAAAGCCTGCGCACATTTGCAGCGCAACGAGCTGAAAGAAGCCGGCGCGCTCATGTTCGCTTCCCACGAAGGATTGAGCAAACTCTACGAAGTATCCTGCCCGGAGCTGGACTTCCTGGCCCAACTGGCCGCGCAACGCCCCGAAGTGGCCGGCGCACGCATGATGGGCGGCGGCTTCGGCGGATGCACCATCAACCTCGTTCAAACAGACAAAGTCGCGGATTTCTGCGATTTCGTGCAGGAACAATTCCGGCAGCGTTACGGCGTTTCTCCTGAAATCTATATCACTTCCATCGAAGACGGCGCCAAAGTCCAGTTGACTGCCGAAGCCGTGGCATAAAAAATCTTTAAGGCAACAAAAAAGCCGGCTGCAGATCGCGGCCGGCTTTTTTTAATGTACAAAAGTCGCATTAACGTTGCGCTGCAAAATCGACGGTGAGGCCGATGCGCAGGGTGTTGGACAGCGGGTTGCGGTTGGTCCCGTTGCCGGTTGGCACGAGGTACGACAAATTCATGCCCACCATGCGGTAGCGCCCGCCGATACCGGCCGTGATCTCATGCACGCTGCCTTCGCGCTTCCTGCCGGAAACATAACCCAGCCTTGCGCTGAACGCATTCCGGTACGAATATTCCGCACCGCCCGAAAAGCGCCAGGTATTATTGCTGAAAGATTTGAACCAGGCTTCCATGGCGCCCGTTTCATAATATTCCTTCACGTCCGTCATCTTCGGCACCATCAGTTTGTTCACTTCCGCGCCCAGCATCAGTTTATGATCTTCCTGCATGGCGAAGGTGTAAGCCGCGCCCAGGCCGAGGTTCGCGGGAAGGAACTCCTTCTGGTCGGAATCGCCGCGGTAGGCGATCCGCGAACCGAGATTGCTCAAGGCCAGGCCTGCCGTAAAGCCCTGTCCTGCATCGTTCAACCCGGAATAGAACAGCGAAACATCGCCCGCTACGGCCGTGGCGGCTTTGTAGCGGACCGCGTTCAGGTTGCCACGCACGAGGCTGGAATTGATGTAACGGAACGCCACGCCGATGCCGAAACGGCCGGTCAGCTTGCGTGCATACCCAATATCGAACGACATTTCCCGCGGATACGAAGTCTTCAGCAACTGGCCGTTATGATCGGTCAGCGGCAGGTTGCCCAGGCTGAAATAGCGGATGTTGGCGGAGATGGCCTGTTTGTCGTCCAATTTGTAATACCCGCCGGCATGCAGGAGGTACACGCTTTCGGTGATTTCGCGCAGCCAAGGGCTGTAATTCACGGCCAGCGATCCGGTGCTGTCGGCGAAGGGCGTTTTGGCGAGGTTCCACAGGCCGCTGTTGGCATCCGGACTGGTGGCGAGGCCCATATTGCCCATGCCGGTCGAACGCGCATCCGGCGCAATGCGAAGGAAAGGAACGGCGGATGAGGTGATATCGATGGGATTGTTCGTTGATTGTCCGCTGGCGGCGCCGGCGCAGGTCAGCAGCAGCGCAGCGATCGAATGGCGGAACAGGTGTATCTTTTTCATGTATCTCTTTTTGAAGCCGGGCCACGCGGGCCCGGCTGTTAGTTTTAGTTAATCGCTACGTTTTGGGTCAGCCTGGTCTTGTCTCCCACGATCTGCAGGATGTACATACCGGTCGGTATATGCGAAACATCCAGCTGGAAGGTATTGGTCTTGTTTTCCAGGCTGAAGTATTCATGGTACACGCGTTGGCCCGACGTGGTGAATAGCATGATGCTCGCTTTCTGTCTTTCCACGACGGTAACATTTACCTGCAGCGTACTGCGGCTGCTGGCCCAGGCTTTCACGATATCTTTCGGTTTTTCCGTCACCCTCAGCACACCGGCCACGGTGGTGATGTTGTAGTTCCGGTCGATGCCGGTGGTGATGGTGATGGGATAGTTCCCCGGGCGGCTGTATTCCGTGGCGGTCGTCCGGATGATCACCGGAGTCGTGAGCGCGGAGGGGCCTTCGTTCAGCACAAACCCGACGTAAGTCGCATTGAGGGCCGGATTGGCGGTACCTACTTCCCTGGTTTTGTCGGCCGCCCGGATCGTCAGCGGCGCTTTGGCTACCGTGAGCGTCCGCGTAACGGGCGTTGCAGGCAGCCATTCGTTGTTACCGGCCTGGCGCGCAGTGATCACGGCGGTGCCCGCACCTACGATGTGAAGCTGGCCATTGGTAATGGTGGCCACGTTCGGGTTGCCGCTGGTGTACGTCACCACCAGGTTCGAAGACGAGCTCGCACCCGCCGCAAAATCTCCGTCGCCATAAGTCTTCGTCGCGAGGCTGGGGAAGGTGATGGTTTGCGTCCGTGAGCGCGGCGTAACGGTCAGCGTGCCGGGAACGTAGGTCAGCATATAATTGCCGGAAGCTGCGCCGGCCGCGGTGATCGGGTAGTTACCGGGTGTGGAGTTGCGGTCGGCGGTAGTGGAAACGACGGGCGCGGTTTGCAGATCGCCGGCGTCGTCGCCATTCACGAAACCGGTGTAACGAACGGTCAGCGGGGGATTGTCGGTACCCTGTACTTTCGTTTTATCCTCGGCGGTCACGGTCAGCGGCGCTTTGGCGATGTCGAAGGAGTGAGTGGCCGGAGTGGCGGCTTCCCAGTTGTTGTCGCCGGGCTGTTCCGCCTTGATCCGTGCGGTACCGGCTTTGAGGATGCGGACCGTTGCGCCGGTGATTTCCACAATGTCCGGCGTTTCGCTCACGAAACGAACGGGCAGGTTGGATGTAGCGGTGGCGGTCAGCACGAAATTGGCGCTGCCGTACACTTTATTGGCAGGCGCGGTAAACTGGAGCTGTTGGGCGCGCCGCGTGATGGTAAGATTGGCTTCGGTGTAGTTGAACTGGTAATTTTCAGCCGTGCCGCCCGTTAACCGGATGCGGTAAACGCCTGCGGGCGATTGCTGGTTGGCCGGTGTGTTGACGATCGGCGCGGTCAGGATCACGCCTGCATTTTCGCCTTTCACGAAACCTGCATACCGGATATCGATAGCGGGCATGGGATCGAGGTATACCTTGCTGGCGTTCTGCGGGCTGGCGGTGATGGTTGCCTTGGCGACCACGACCGACCGGGTTACCGCCGTTGCGGGCAGGTAATCGTTATTGCCGTCCTGTTCCGCGCGGATGGTGGCTGTACCGGCTTTCAGGATGTGGACCTGTCCGTTCACGATGCTGGCCACCGCGGGCGTGAGCGAAACGAGGCGTACCGCGAGTTGCGAGGAAGCGGTAGCGCCCGCCGCAAAGTCTGCGTCGCCGTATGTTTTGGCGGTCATCTGGGGGAAGGTGATGGTTTGCGGTTGTTTCGGTTTAGCCGTTACCGTGAGCGTCCCGTTCACGTACTGCATGGTGTAGTTGGCGGCTGCTGCGCTTCCCGGGTAAATGGGGTAGCTGCCGGCCGGTGTACTGGTGGTAACTGCAGTGGTGGGCGTGGCCCTTTGTGTGAGGACGTTCACCGTTTCATTTTTTACGAATCCGGTGTAAGACACGGTGAGCGTGGGATTGGCGGCGCCTTCCACTTTGGTTTTGTTGTCTGCCTTCACTTCCAGCGTGGCGCGGCGCACCACGAAAGTGCGGCTCACGTCCGGCGCTGCTTCGTAATCGTTGTCACCGGCCTGGCTGGCGATGATCACCGCATTGCCCGAGCCGATAATGCTCGCCTGTCCGTTTGTGATGGCAACAACAGCAGGAGTGGTAGTACGGTAGCTAACAGGCAACCTGGAGCTGGAAGTGCCGTCCAGCGGGATGTTCGCGTCGCCATAGGTCTTATCTGCGATGGCCGTCAGTGTGATCGTTTGCGATTGTTTGGGGCGCGGCTGTACGAGCAGCGTGCCTTTGGTCATGGTGATCGTGTAGTCCGGAGACGTGGCGCCGGTTACCGTGATGTCGTACGAACCGGGAGCGGAGCTGCTGGTGGCTGTTGTGGCCAGCACGGCAGGCGTAGTCAGTACCGACGGCTGTTCGTTATACATGAGCCCGATATATCTGGCGGTGAGCGCAGGCACGGCCTGGCCCTGGGTCATCACTTTATCTTCTGCGAGGATGGTCAGATCGGCTTTGTTGACGGTAACGGTGATGCTCACCGGCGGCGCGTCTTCCCAGGTTTGGTCGCCCGGGCAGTTGGCCGTGATCTTCGCCGTTCCTGCGCCTTTGATCTGTAATTCCCCGTTCACGATCTGTGCAACGGCGGTATTATCACTTTGGTAAAATACCTGCAATTGCGAGCTGGCGCTTGCGCGAAGGGCCACCGGCGCCATGCCGTAACGAAGTGCGGCGAGGGTCGGGAACGTAATGGTTTGCGGCTTGCGCGGCGGCGGCTTGATGGTGAGGATGCCGGGGATGTGGGTGATGGCGTAATTCGCGGCCTGGGCGCCGGAGATACTGATGGTATAATCGCCCGGAGCGTCGCCGGCTTTGGCGGTGGTGGCCAGGACTGGCTGGGTCCGCAGCACCGCGCTCGTTTCACCCAACACGAACCCGGTGTAGCTCGCGGTAAGCGCCGGAATGGGGGCGTTGAATTCGATGGTCTGGTTATCTGCCCGGATGGTCAGCGGTGCGCTGCCGATGCGGAGGGTTTTGCTGACGGGCGTGGCCGGGGCATAGGTGGCGTCTCCGTCCTGTTTTGCCGTGATGGTGATGGTGCCGGCTTTGAGGATGTGGACTTTCCCGTTAACGACTTCCGCGTATCCGGGGGTACTGAACTCATACGAAACGGGCAGGTTCGAGCTGGCGGTGGCCTGTGGGTCGAAGTCGGCATCGCCGTACGTCAGTGTGGGAAGATCGGGGAAGGTGATGGTTTGCGTAGTCCCGGTTGTGGTGGCGGAGCCCCGCAGCGGCGGTGTCGTGTAATAATAGAGGTTCGGCAGCATTTCGTACACGGCGAAATGGTAGTTGGTGCCTGCCGTGAGGCCGGTGGCCGTGAACTCGCCGTTCGAAGTATATCCCAATACGAAATTCCCGTTGCCGAGTGAGCTTCCGCTGCCGTAGCCGGCACCATCCTGCGGGTTCGCGTCCACCGGCGCACCGATCTTGTAAACCACGAGCCTCCGTGCTCCGCCGCCAACGGTGAAGTTCAGTTTCATGGTGGTATGGGCGATGTCGGAGAAAGTGAGGTTGCTCGCCTGCGGGCGTGCGTAATCAATAGTGGTGCCGCTGCCGTCGGTCATGGGATCGGCGGTATAATAGAACGGTTCCCCGTTGATCTCGTTGTAGTTGATCACGCGGAAATGATAAGTGGTATTGGGTTCCAGGGTGTTGACGGTGGGAGCGTTCCAGGTGTCTGCATGAATGACGAACTCGCCGGGTGCTATTTCCTCGCCGTCTCCCCATTTCCAGCTGGGACGATAAACTTTTTTGTCGACGGGGACTGCGGTGACGGGGGAACCTTTCTTCCCGATCACGAGCAGCTTCGTCCCGTTGCCCATGTTGCAATACACGCGAAGCGAATTGATGAGCCGGGTGTCGATCTGGAGGTCTCTGGGATGTGTGGTCGGTTTCGCTTCTGTGGCGGTGCTGAATGTGGCGGCGGGTTTCAGGTACATGGGGGCTCCGTACCCGTTGGCTTCGAACAGGGCGAAGTGATAGGTGACGCCCGGCTGCAGCTGGTAAATGGTGGCTTGCGTATGGGTACCCCAGGTGAGCACGTAGTTGCCGTTCCCGATCTGTTGCCCGTTGCCGAAATTGTTGTTGGCGTTATAGGTCTGAAAATCTTCCGGGGAAACGTCTACCGGTGAATTCGCTTTCGCTATGAGGATACGGTTGCTGCCGTCTCCTTTTGTCCATTTGAGCGTCATTTGAAATGCTCGAATGTCGTCGGCAGATATGGCGGAAGATTGTGTGGCAGGGGTAGTAAGTGTCCGGGTGGAACCTTCGCTGAATGCGGAGGTCAGGTAATCGGGCGAACTGCCATCTTCATATTCGAAAGCCCGGAAATAATACATGGTCCCTGGTTCCAGTCCGCTCACCGTTGAGATCCAGTCAGTTCCGGCATAGACTACAAATTCGTCCGTCCCCAGCTTCGAGCCCTGGCCGAACACGCCATTGGGCGTGTAGGTAACGCCATCCTGTGGCGCGGTGGTAACGGCGCTACCTTTACGGCCGATTACGATGCGCTTGCTGCCGTTGCCGGCGGGGAACAACAAGCGGAACTGTTTAGGCTCGTGGCTGTCGGAATACAGGTTGGTAGGCGGCTGTGTGGGCTCGGAGGGCGTTTTGAAAGACGTGGTGGCGGAGGGCCTTATATATGCCGGAGCGCTGTAGCCGTTGTATTCGTATGCGGCCACATGGTAGGTGGTGTTGTTTTTCAGCCCGTAAATAGTTTGTGTCTGGGAAGCGCCGTACCAGTTGTACACCACGTAGTTGCCGGTACCTACCTGGTGCCCGCGGCCGAATGTCCAGTCTGCATTGTAGTATTTGAATTCATCAGGAGTTGCATCCACCGCACTTCCTTCCCTCACTACGATGATCCGGCCGTACCCATTCCCGTTCGTCCAGTTGAAAGTGGCTTTGTTACCGGTAAGATTGGTGAAATTAAGTGCGGAAACCTGTTGAGTGGGAGGCGCCACGGTGGCTTTGTTGGCGGTCAGGAAGCCTGAATTCAGGTATTCGGTCGTAGTGCCGGTACCGTTATACTCGAACACGGCGATGTAGTATTCCACACCGGACGTCAGCCCTGTCAGGCTGATCTGGTTGATATTGCCGTCGCCGATCACGAATTCGCCGGGCTTGATGGCCTCTCCCTGCCCGAAAGCGGCATTGGCGGTGTACGTTTTGCCGTCTTGCGGACGGGCAGATACGGGCTGGCCCGCCCGGGCGATGACGATGCGCCGGGCACCGTCGCCGCGTGTCCAGTAAAAGTTCAGGTAATTCCCTTCAATGCCGTTCCAGACAACATTGGTGGATGGCAGCGTAGGTGCTGCTGCATGTGTTTCCGTGAGGCTGCCGAACAGCAGCAGCACCAACGGGAGGATCCGTAGTAGTAGATGCTTCATGAGAGATGTGTTTGACTGGGGTTATGGCAGAAGGCTGCACGGAGGCAGCCTTCTGTTTTGATTGTTGTTGACGGGATTTTATTTACTGCTTTCCGACAGCGGAATGGGCAGTTGTGCGAAAATATTGTCTGTCGCACGGTCGATCGGTAACTGGTTGAGCCGGTTATACCGCCGCATATCTATCCAGCGGTGGCCTTCGCCCCAGAGGGAGAAGCGGCGCTGTTTCAGGATTTCGTTGATCAGCTTGTCTTTCGTATCAAGATCGGCGCGGGCGGTGATCCCGTGACGGGTGCGGATGCTGTTAACGGCATCTGCGGCAGCCGGCAGGGCATTGGTTTGCGCGCTGGCTTCTGCGAACAGGAGCACCAGCTCTTCGTTCCGGATAATGGAAATGGGATCCGTCTGCGTTTGATAAAGCCGCATTTCGTAGCGGCCCTTGATACCGCCGATGTCGAACTCGGCGCCACGGTCGCGGGCTTTACCGATGCGGTCGTCGTTCGCTTCCATGTCGGTAATGTAGGAGGGATGCGCCATCTGGATCTCGTCTTCGTTGTCGGGCGCCAGGAACAAGGGGTTCACCTGATCGCCGGTAGCGAGGGAGAAGATATGTTTCGGGCCAGCGTTGAGGTTGGCGCCGGGCGCGAGCGACAGAAAGCTGTTTTGCAGGTAGGTCAGCGCATTGGCCCATTGTTCGCGGTATACGGCTACGCGGGCGGCGATGGCGCGGTTGAACTTCCGGAAGTTGGCGGGGTCGTCGAAACCGGCGAACCCTTCAGACAAAGTGAACCGGAATTCCGCGTCGGCCAGCATGCCGTCGGCTTCGTTGAGCATCGTGGCGATGGCTTCCATGGCTGTTGCGCGGTTTACGATCGGGCCCGGTTTGTAAGGATCGGCCACGTCCAGCCGGATGCCGTTATCATGCGTGCCGTTCAGGATCAGCAGCATCTGGTACGCCATGATCGTTTTGGCGAACGCCATATATCCTTTCTTCACTTTATCGTTCGGCACGTACACCGATTTGTCTACGCCCTGCAGCAGGAGGTTGCAGTTTTTCACGACATTGTAACGCGTATCCCAGGGGATGGAAGTATAAAATCCGCCAGCTGCCGGCACGAGATCGTCTTCACCGAGCAAAACGTCCATCCAGCGCGGATCGGCGCCGGAAAAACGGTAGTACTCGCGGCCAAACACGTTCGCCACGTCGGTATAGGTTTCCATGCGGTTGCGCATGCCGCTTTCCGCACCGGTGACAAGACTGTTCAGCTGGCTCAGCGTGGGATTTTTAACGATATCCTCCATAGAAGGAGCATTGGGATTGAGGATCGGTTCGTTCTTACAGGAAGTGAACATCCCGAAACCTGCCATCAGTGCGATGGCACTTGCTATTTTCAGTTTCATTTTTTCTGCTTCTTTAATGGATTAAAAATTCACGGACAGGTGGAACTGCAGGCGTTTCGTAGCTGCATATGGCGCTACGTCGACGCCCGTTCCGAAGGTGGCGCCGAAGTTGGACACTTCGGGATCATACCCCCTGTATTTCGTCCAGGTGAAATAGTTGTTCGCGGAAACGCCTACGGTCAGGTTGCTGATCTTGCGCGGGTTCACCGGTATCTGGTAGAACAGCGCCACTTCGCGGATACGCAGGTAAGAAGCGTCTTGCGTGTAAAGCCCGAAGTCGCGGCGGCGGGCAACGCCCAGGCGAACGCCCTTGTCGTTCATTTCGTCCCAGTCTTTGGAAAGACGGCCCACGTCGCGGAGGTATTCCGTCAGATTCACGTTGGAGCCGCCTTTCTTCCAATGCAGCATGGCGCGGAAAGTGAAGTGCTTGAGGAAATTCACGTCGTTAAACCAGCTCAGCTGGAATTTCGGCTCGATGTCGCCCAGCACTTCCAGCCCGGATTCCCTTTCTATCACGAGCTGCGTGGCCGATTTGCCTTCTTCGATCCAGATGGTGCCGAGGCCTGCGCCGAAGCTGTCGCCCTGGTCGAACGCCGGAACGTTGAGCTTCGTGATGCGGGAACGGTTCAGCCAGTAGTTGACGGTGGAGTTCCAGCGGATGTTGCGGTTGTTGACGGGCGTGGCGCGGAGGCTCAGTTCCATCCCGCGGTTGCGCAGCTGTCCGCCGTTCACCCAACGGGCGTTGAATCCGGAAGAGCCGTGCCAGTCGGCCGCTACGAGCAGGTCTTTGATGACTTTATTGTAAGCGGTGGCTTCGAAGTTGAGCTTGCCGTTCAGCAGGCTGATGTCGAACCCGCCTTCCAGTTCTGTCTGGCGTTCGGATTTGATGTTCGGGTCGCCGAGCGTGAGGCTCACCAGCGATCCGGGATTGCCGCCGATCACGGAGGCGTTCATATTGGTAAAGCGGCTGTTGAACGTGGGGAAGCCGCTGCTCTCGCCGTAAGCGATACGGAATTTCAGGTCGTTCACGATCGCCCCGTCCCACTGGCCCATTTTGGCGATGTTCCAGGAGGCGTTGGCTTTGGGGTAGATGTTGTATTTCCTGTAGTCGCCGTTGTTGGTAGACTTGTCGAAACGCACGCCGGCGGTGAGGTTAAGGAATTCCTTATATGCCAGTTCTTCCTGGAAGAAAAGCCCGTCGTTCCGGTATGAACTGCGGAGCTGCTGCGCCCTGATGGCCGCGGCCTGACCCTGGCTGGTTTCGTTGCCGATGAGTTTGGAAGCGATGTTCAGCAGCTGGTCGTACTCGCCGGCTTCGTGGGTGATGCCGCCGGTGGTGGTGAGCGACAGGTTCCCCTGGCCAGGCGTGAACGTATTGACGAGGAACCCGGCCCAGCTTGTGTTCATTTCATAAGTATTGCCGCGGATATTGCGGCCGCCGGTTTCTGCTTCGAAGTGCAGCAGGGCGGGGAAGAGGGCGACGGATTTCGTGTGGTAGAAATCGAGGCCCGCGCGGCCCATGAGGCGGGTGGTGGAAGTGGCGTTCTGTTGCAGGATGGCTTCCACGTTGGCGCCGGTCAGCACGCGGTTCACTTTTTCGCTGTTCTCGGAATGCGCGATCGTTTGGAGGATGTTCGCCCCATTGCGCGGGTTCGGATATACGCCGTTCGCGTCCGGATGCAGATCGATCCAGGGGCGGGTGGCCGTGATGCCGTAACCTACGGTGTTGCCGGTATTTTCGTTGCCGAAGAGGCCGCGGTCGGCGTTGGTGTTCATGTACGCGCTCGTGAAGCCCGCCTTGATGCGGTCGGAAACCTTGTGGTTGAGGTTCAGGCGGACGTTGGCGTTGCTGTACCCGGTATTCCGTACGATGCCTTCTTCCTTCTTCAGGCCGGCAGAGAGGTGGAAGGTGGTTTTGTCGCTCCCGCCGTTCATGCTGAAGGTGCTGTTGCGGATAAAGCCCTTCTCCCCGAACACTTCTTTTTCATAATCGTAAAACTTGCCGGCGGCCATGGCGGTGCGCACGGTGTTGACGTTCCATCCCCTGGCCGTGATTTCCTGATCGGTCAGTTCCATTTTGGTGCCCAGCAGCTTGCGGGCGGTCACCACGCCGAGGTCTTGCCCCACATGGAAGGAGGTTTTGCCGGAACGGCCTTTTTTGGTGGTGATGATCACCACGCCGGCCGATGCCTGCGAACCGTAAATGGCGGAAGCGGAAGCTCCCTTGAGGATTTCCACGTTCTCGATGTCGTTCGGGTTGATGTCGGCGATACGCGAAGCCGCGTTGTCTTGCGCGGAAGTGGCGTTGGTGGGGCCGCTGGCCTGCGTGATCACGTTAAGACCGGTAGACGAGGCACGGTTGGACACGATCACCCCGTCTATCACGAACAGCGGCTGAATGGTACCGTAGATAGACGATACCCCGCGCAGTTTGATGGAAAGGCCGCCGCCCGGAGCGCCGGAGTTGGCGGTAATGTTCGCACCGGTGATCTTGCCGCTCAGCGCCGCGTCGAAAGTTTGTGCAGGCGCGGCGCCCGACAGTTCCTTCGCGGAAATGGTAGCCACCGAGTTCGCCGCGTTCCTTCTTTTTACCGTGGTGGCCAGGCCGGTCACGATGATCTCGTCCAGCTTGGCGATGTCGTCTTCCAGTACCACCTGCAACGGTTCGGCAGGATTGGCGGCAACGGTAACTGATTTGTAACCCGTAAAATTGATGGTGAGCCTGGTGCCCGCGGCCACGTCCAGCTCGAACCGGCCTTCGGCATTGGTAACCGCGCCCTGGCGGCCTTTCTGCGCTACCACGCTGGCGCCCGGCAACGGATTTCCGGCCACATCCGTGACCCTCCCCTTAACGGTTTGATTTTGTGCTTGCATGACAAGCGGAAGTAACAGGCATAAGAGTGATAGGATGCCTTTGAGCGTTTTTCTCATTTGCGTTTTTTTTGATTGAAGCGATGAATCATTTACCAGTGTATGGCTTATGTGATTGCATGATTAGGGCGCATGGTCCTTTCGTATTGGCTGATATTTATTCCTTCAGGGTCAGATAAGTTGTAAATGTAACCTCCGCCCCGCCTACGGGAATTTGTGGCGGATGCGAGTTGCGGGATGAAATGACTGAAATGGCGGATTTGATGGCTGAAAAGGGCGGATAGGGAAACGAGGGGTGGGGGATTTGACGTTTCGTCCGTCGAATGGAGGGGCTTGTCGTTAATTAAATATCGTTAAGGCGGTTTTTCGCCGGAAACGAAAAAGCCCCGGCAATGGTGCCGGGGCTGTAATTCAATATGTTAGCCTTTACGGATCAGTACTCTCCGTTCAGCGCGAAGTTCGGTTTGCGGTTGATCCATTTGCCACGCGTAAAGTCGGGGATGTATTGAACGCTCCCTCCCTCCAGTACGCTCTGCTCGCTCAGCGGGGTGATCGCATACCAGGTAGCCAGGTCGTACACGTCCATCTGGTAATCCGTTCCGCGCTTGATCGATTCGATGAAGGAATTGATGACGAACCAGTCCATACCGCCATGCCCCGCGCCGGAAGCGTCGTTGCCATAGCGCTTCCACAGCGGATGGTCGTATTTGCCCATATAGCTCTCCGGATCTTTCTCGCTGCCGGCTTTTTCCCAGCTGTGCGGCTTGCTCGTTCCTTCGATGTGGATGCTGTCGAAATCGTCCATCCACAGCCCGTTCGTTCCCTGTACCCGGAAGTTCAGCGAATAGGGGCGGGGGAGGTTGGTGTCGTGGGACAGCATGATGGTTTCGCCGTTATTGGTTTTGATGAGCGTGCTCACGATATCGCCCAGCTTGAATTCCACTTTGGCGTTCGGGTGGTTGGGCCCGCCCTGCGGATGGTCTAAGATGTATTTGTGGAGCCCGCGCGATTTGGTGGCTACGCTCGTGAGCGACAGCAGCCTGTTGCCGCGGTTGATGTTGATCATGTTGCTCACCGGCCCCAGCCCGTGCGTGGGGTACAGGTCGCCGTTGCGGTGCACGCTGTGGTTGGTGCGCCATTTCGCTTCCGACAGGCCTTTCTCCCCGAATTCAACGCCGCCGCCGTAATACTGCTTGCCGTCGTTGAACTTCACGGCGCGGAGATCGTGCTGGTAACCGCCCTGGAGGTGCAACAGTTCGCCGAAAAGGCCCTGGCGTACCATGTTCAGCACGGCCAGCACATCGCGGCGGTAATTCACGTTTTCCATGCCGAACACCGGGATGCCGGTAGATTCGGAAGTGTTCACCAATTCCCAGCACTCCTGGATGTCTGCCGCGCCGCAAACTTCCACGGCCGGCGTAACGCCCGCGCGCATGGCGGCTACGGCCTGGATGGTATGCCATTCCCAGGGCGTGGCGATGATCACGGCGTCGATGTCGCCGCGCTTGAGGAGGTTTTTATAGTCGTGCGGCCCATTCGTGTACTCCGCCACCTTGCGCTTGGCGCCGTACGCAGCCTGGATTTCCTTGCGGACCAGCGGCATGGCGAAATCGTTGTCGGGGTCGGCAACGGCAACCACGTCTACGTCGCTGCGCTTGAGGCACAGCTTCAGGTGCTCGATCCCGCGGGCGCCCACGCCGATCACGCCCAGTCTTACTTTTTCTTTCTTGATCCCGGCGAAAATACGTGCCGGCGTATTCATCAAACCCAGGCCCACTCCTGCGGCCACGGTGTTGCGGAGAAATTTTCTGCGATGCAATGGCTTGTTCATATCAGCTCGATTGTTATAAATAAAGAGTAACGGGATACAATGTAGCGTTTTCAGACAAAACACTTTCCACCGGACCCGAAAATTGTGACATTCGTGTGATGGACGGCAAATCCGGAGGGCCGTTCCCATAGTATTTTCTCATTCTTTTTCATGATATTGACAATGTTCGCGAAATGCGCGCCGGATACTTATTTTGAGGGATATCACGTCTACAAGCACGAATTATGAAAAAAACGATACTTCTCGCACTCCTGCTGGCCGGGAGCAAAGCGTGGGCGCAGCCGGAAATCAAACCGGTAGGGGCTTTGCCTTCGGCTGCACAGGTGAAATGGCAGCAGCTCGAATATTACATGTTCATCCATTTCGGCCCGAACACCTTTACGGACAAGGAATGGGGACATGGGGACGAAGACCCCAAAGTCTTCAACCCCACCGAGCTGGACGCGCGCCAGTGGGCCCGCACGGCGAAGCTGGCGGGAATGAAAGGCATCATCATCACGGCCAAGCACCACGACGGGTTCTGCCTCTGGCCCAGCGAATTCAGCAAGCACACCGTGCGCGAAAGCGCCTGGAAAAACGGGAAGGGCGACGTGCTGGCGGAACTTTCCGCCGCCTGCCGCGAATACGGCCTGCTTTTCGGGGTGTACCTTTCGCCGTGGGACCGCAACCATCCGGCCTACGGGACCCCGGAATATAACCAGGTGTTCGCCAACCAGCTGAAGGAAGTGCATACTAAATATGGGGACGTGTTCGAACAGTGGTTCGACGGCGCCAACGGCGAAGGTCCCAACGGCAAGAAACAGGTGTACGACTGGAACCTGTTCGAATCCACCGTTACCAACATCCACCCCAACGTGATCTTCTTCAGCGACGCCGGCCCCGGTTGCCGCTGGATCGGGAACGAAAACGGATATGCAGGCGTTACCAACTGGAGCACGCTCAACCGTGCCGATTTCAAGCCCGGCATGGGCGGCATCACCGAAACGCTGAACAAAGGGCAGGAAGACGGCACGCACTGGGTGCCCGGCGAAGCCGACGTGTCTATCCGCCCGGGATGGTTCTACAGCGCCGCTACCGACGGCCAGGTGAAAACACTGCCCCATCTGCTCGACATTTACTATGGCTCCGTTGGCCGCAATGCCAACCTGCTGCTCAACATCCCGGTAGACCGCCGCGGCCGCATCCATGCCAACGACTCTACCCGCCTGATGGAGCTGCGCCGCGCGCTGGACGCCGATTTCAGGGAGAACCTGGCCCGCAAGGCCCGCATTTCCGCCACCAATACCCGCCAGGGCAATACCATGATCAGCGCGGTATACCTGGCAGACGGGAACTACAATACCTATTGGGCCGCAGCCGATGGCAAAACCACCGGGGATATCACCCTCAGCTACGCCAATCCCGTGACGTTCAACCGCGTTTCCGTGCAGGAATTCATCCCCCTGGGCCAGCGCGTACGGTCGTTTTCCGTGAGCGTGCTGCAGGGGAAGGAGTGGAAAGAGATCGCGCGGGAAACGACGGTCGGCTACAAGCGCATCCTGCGCCTGCCGCTGACGACCGCCAAATCCATCCGCATTTCCATCCTCGACGCCAAGGCGAGCCCGGTGATCAGCGAAGTAGCGCTGTTCCGCGCGCCCGAACTGATCGCCGATCCGGAAGTGAGCCGCGATAAAAACGGGATGGTGAGCATCAAAACGCAATCCCCCGACCCCGTGGTCCATTACACGCTCGATGGTTCAGAACCCACCACGGCATCGCCCCGATACGAACAGCCGTTTTCCATGCCGGGAGCCGGCACCGTGTCTGCCAGAGCGTTCGTGAACAATGGCAAGGAGGGGAGCACGGTGATCGACGCCATTTTCGGGATCGCGCCTGCCGGATTTAAGGCCGTAACGCCCGGCGCCGATGCGGCGATCGATGCGTCCCGCCGTGCCTGGACCACCAAGGAAAACGCTTACCCGGCAGAGCTGGTGATAGACCTGGGCAGGGAACAGCAGGTGAAGGCCTTTTCCTACACGCCCAATACCCACGGCGGGATCGTGTACAAATATGCGCTGTATGTGAGCAAAGACGGAAAGGAGTGGGGGAAACCCGCGGCGGAGGGCACTTTTGCCAACGTTTTGAATAATCCGATTCCTCAATACATAAAACTTTCATCTCCAGTCACTTGCAAGTATATCAAGTTCGTGGCCCTGGAGTCGGCAGACCCGAAGGATACGCGTGTGTCCGTGTCGGAACTGGAAGTATATTAATCCGGCCGGGCCGGACGATCGGAATGGAAGGGAAACTTAGGCTGGGCCTGGGTTTCCCTTCTTTCGTCCATGTCAAAAAAAAATCGGTTGCATATGTAAATAAGTTATAACTTTGCAGATACTTTAAAACTAAAGACACTTTTTTATCACAATTTAACGTCGAACTGAAGTTGGAATATACCGCGACCCATACCAACGTACTCGCTTTTCATCCGTCTCTCGAAGAGGGTGTTTATGCTATTGGGTTTCCTGTCTTTAGATATCTTTCCCGACGACCTCGTATTTGATAGCGGCCATACTCCGGTCGTATAACCCAACCATGGCACCCGTCATGGGCCCATCCCGGCAATGGGAACCTCCAATCAATTTATTGCATCACAATTTTCAATTGTAAAAAGTTGGAAAACAAGGATATCATCGTTCGGGCAGCTACTGCCGACGATAAGCATTATGCTCAAACCATCACAGACGAGATGGAGGCTTCTGCTAAAGCGCGTGGGACCGGCATTGCCAAGCGTTCCCCGGAATACGTGCAGCTGAAAATGGACGAAGGAAAGGCCGTTATCGCGCTCACCGCATCGGGAGAATGGGTCGGGTTTTGCTACATCGAGGCCTGGGGGCACGAGAAGTTCGTCGCCAACTCCGGCCTGATCGTAAACCCCGCGTTCCGCGGGCATGGCGTGGCCAAAGCCATCAAGGAGAAGATCTTCGAACTGTCGAGAAAGAAATACCCCGACGCCAAGATCTTCGGTCTTACCACCGGCCTGGCCGTGATGAAGATCAACTCCGACCTGGGATACGAGCCCGTTACCTATTCCGAGCTTACTGACGACGAGGAGTTCTGGAAAGGCTGCCGCAGCTGCGTGAACTACGAAGTGCTCATGTCCAAAAACCGGAAAAACTGCCTGTGCACCGCCATGCTGTACGACCCGGTGGAGAAGGCGAAGGAGATCGAAGAGCGCGCTGCCAAACTGCTGGCCGCCCAGCAGGCCCAGCCGGCCGTTAAAGCAGCGGCCGTAGCGGTGGAGCCGCCATCCCGGAAACGGAAATTTAAAGGAAACTTTTCCCTGTTCGAGCGGTGGATGCGGTATAAAAAATACATCTTGCTGAAGGCCGCCCGGAAATCGGGCAGCGGTGGCGCGGGAGCTTCCCGGAAAAGGTTCTTCCTTTTCAGCTGGCTCTGATCCGATTGGAAACTATTTACGAATTACCAAATACAAGCAAAAAATTACCATGAGAAAAGTTGTACTGGGTTTCAGCGGAGGATTGGATACATCGTACTGCGTGAAATACCTGACCGAAGAAAAGGGTTATGAAGTACATTCCGTGATCGTGAATACGGGCGGTTTTACTGCGGAAGAACTGCAGGAGATCGAGAAACGCGCCTACAGTCTGGGTGTGAAAAGTCACAAGGCCGTAGATGCGGTCCGCTCTTATTACGATAAAGTGATCCGCTACCTCGTATTTGGTAACGTTCTCAAAAACAACACCTACCCCCTCAGCGTGAGCGCAGAGCGGATGAGCCAGGCCCTCGCCATCGCGGAATACGTGAAGGAAGTAGGCGCAGACGCCGTGGCACATGGTTCCACCGGCGCGGGCAACGACCAGGTGCGGTTCGATATGATCTTCCACATTATGATCCCCGGCGTGGAAATCATCACCCCCATCCGCGACCTGAAGCTCTCCCGCGAAGAAGAAATTTCCTATCTCCAGTCCAAAGGCGTGGAAATGAACTTCACCAAAGCGATGTACTCCATCAACAAAGGTATCTGGGGCACTTCCGTGGGCGGTAAGGAAACGCTGACTTCCAACGGCATGCTGCCGGAAGAAGCCTGGCCCACACAACTCACTAAAAACGATCCCGAGCAGGTACAGCTGACTTTCGAGAAAGGCGAACTGACCGGTGTTAACGATAAGCAATTCGATCACCCGACCGATGCGATCGTATACCTGCAAAGCCTGGCCGGCGGTTTCGCCATCGGCCGCGACATTCACGTGGGCGATACCATCATCGGCATCAAAGGCCGCGTAGGCTTCGAAGCCGCCGCGCCCATGGTGATCCTCAAAGCGCACCACGCCCTGGAAAAGCACGTGCTCTCGAAATGGCAGCTCACCTGGAAAGACCAGCTGGCTACTTTCTACGGCAACTGGATGCACGAAGGCCAGATCCTCGACCCCGTGATGCGCGACATCGAAGCATACCTCCAGCACAGCCAGGAAAACGTGACTGGTAAAGTGTTCGTTACACTGATGCCGTACCGTTTCCAGGTAACGGGCATCGAATCGCCGTACGACCTCATGAGCAGCAAATTCGGCAAGTACGGAGAAATGAACAGCGGATGGAGCGGCGAAGACGTGAGAGGCTTCAGCAAGATTTTCGGTAACCAGACCATGATCTGGAACCAGGTTAACGAATCCAACAAAAAATAAAGGCATGAAAACGAGAAAGGCAGGCATTATCGGCGGGGCGGGATACACTGGCGGCGAAGCCATCCGGCTGCTGCTCAACCACCCCGATGTGGAACTGGCATTCGTTCATTCCCGCTCCAACGCGGGCAATCCGCTCCATGCCGTTCACGGCGACCTCCTCGGCGAAACAGACCTGCTGTTTACCGGTGAGATCGATAATTCCGTGGACGTGATTTTCCTTTGCCTCGGCCACGGTGAATCCAAAAAGTTCCTCGAAGCCAACGATATCGCCGCTTCCGTGAAGGTGGTAGACCTCAGCCAGGATTTCAGGCTGGGAGAATCCGTGAAAGGCCGCGAATTCGTGTACGGCCTGCCCGAAGCGAACCGCGATGCCATCCGTTCCGCCTCCAACATCGCCAATCCCGGTTGCTTCGCCACGGCCATCCAGCTCGGATTGCTGCCCCTGGCGAAAGCAGGGCTCCTCACCGAAGTGCACACCACCGGCATCACCGGCTCCACCGGCGCCGGCCAGAGCCTCCAGGCCACGTCGCACTTCACCTGGAGGGCCAACAACATCTCGACGTATAAAGTATTGCAGCACCAGCACCTGAAGGAAATCCGACGAACCCTGCAGGCCATACAGCCTGCTTTCGGCGGAGGTATTCACTTCGTGCCCGTTCGCGGGGATTTCCCGCGCGGCATCTGGATCACTTCCTACCTGGACTGCAACCTATCGCTCGACGAAGCTTACGCCCTGTATGAAGCGTATTACGAAGGCCACCCCTTCACCCACGTCAGCCGCAAACAAATCGACCTCAAACAGGTTGTCAACACCAATAAAGTGCTCGTGCAGCTGGAAAAACAGGACGGCAAGCTCGTCATCCACTCCATCGAAGACAACCTGGTGAAAGGCGCCTCAGGACAAGCGGTCCAGAATATGAACCTGATGCTCGGCCTCGAAGAAACGGCCGGCCTCAAACTGAAATCCATCGTATTCTAAACACTTTGGTTGCAACATGGAACCGGGCCAAAGCAAGGTTACATCTGGCAACTAAATGAGACAAACACGAACAAAATGAAATTATTCGACGTATACCCGGTCAACGATATCACCATCACCAAAGCGGAAGGCTCGCATGTCTGGGACGACCAGGGCAATCAATACCTCGACCTCTACGGCGGCCACGCGGTGATCTCCATCGGCCACACCCACCCGCATTACGTGCAGCGGCTGACCGACCAGCTGAACAAAGTAGGTTTCTATTCCAACTCCATCCACATCCCCCTGCAACAGCAGCTGGCGGAAAAGCTGGGCAAAGTGTCCGGGAAAGAAGACTACCAGCTGTTCCTCGTGAATTCCGGTGCGGAAGCGAATGAGAACGCGCTGAAACTCGCGTCTTTCTACAATGGCAGAAAGAAGATCATCGCTTTCAAAAAGGCTTTCCACGGGCGGACCTCACTCGCCGTAGCGGCTACCGACAATCCGAAGATCGTGGCGCCGGTGAACGAGACCGACAACGTGGTGTTCCTCCCCTGGGAAGATCTCGCCGCGCTGGAAGCTGCTTTCGACAAATATGAAGTGTCTTCCGTGATCATCGAAGGCATCCAGGGCGTGGGCGGCATCAACGTGGCGTCGGCTGCTTTCCTGCAAAAGATCCGCAGCCTGTGCGACCAGCACAATGCCGTGTTCATCGCGGATTCCGTGCAGTGCGGATATGGCCGGAGCGGTAAATTCTTCAGCCACGACCATGCCGGCGTGAATGCAGACATTTATACCATGGCCAAAGGCATGGGCAACGGTTTCCCCATCGGCGGCATCATCATCGCCCCGAAATTCAAACCTGCTTACGGCATGCTGGGCACCACTTTCGGCGGTAACCACCTGGCATGCGCGGCGGCGCTCGCGGTGCTGGAAGTGATCGAAAAGGATAACCTCATCGCCAACGCGGAAAATGTGGGCAATTACCTCATGGATGAACTGCGGAAATTCCCCGAAGTGAAGGAAGTAAGAGGCAAGGGCCTGATGATCGGGATCGAACTGCCGGAAGAACTGGCGCATGTAAGAAAAGAACTGCTCTTCAAATACAGGATCTTCACCGGCGAAGCCAAGCCGAACGTCATCCGCCTGCTGCCTTCGCTGGCGCTGACGAAAGACCAGGCCGATCAGTTCCTAACCGCATTCAAACAAGCTTTAAAACCGGTACACGCGTAATGAAACAGTTTATTTCCGTGGAGGATGTGCCCGGCGTGCCACAGATGGTGGATATCGCGCTGGATTACAAGAAAAATCCTTTCAAAGAAAAAGGCCTGGGGGAAAATAAAACCCTCGGCATGATATTTCTCAATCCCAGCCTCCGCACCCGCCTCAGTACGCAGGTAGCCGCACGGAACCTGGGCATGGAAGTAGTCGTGTTCAATATCGATAAAGAAGGTTGGGCGCTGGAAATGAACGACGGCGTTGTCATGAACGGCAACACCACCGAGCACGTGAAGGAAGCCGCCGCCGTGATGGGCCAGTATTTCGACATCCTGTCCATCCGCACCTTCCCCGGACTGAAGAACAAGGAAGAAGACTATACGGAAAAATATATCAACCAGTTCATCAAATACGCCGGCAAACCGGTGATCAGCCTGGAAAGCGCCACCCTGCACCCGCTGCAGAGCCTCACAGACGCCATCACCATCCGCGAACAGTGGAACCAGCCGCGCAAGCCGAAAGTGGTGATGACGTGGGCGCCCCACGTAAAACCGCTCCCGCAGGCCGTTCCCAACTCCTTCGCGCAGTGGATGAACGCCTGGGACGAAGTGGATTTCTCCATCGCACATCCCGAAGGTTATGAGCTCGACCCGAAATTTTCCGGCAACGCGAAAATCTATCACAACCAGCAGGAAGCGTTGGAAGGGGCCGATTTCGTGTATGTGAAGAACTGGTCGTCTTACACCGACTACGGCAAGATCCTCAACTCCGATCCCGCCTGGATGGTGACCAACGAGACGCTCAAAAATACCAGCAACGCCAAAGTCATGCACTGCCTGCCCGTACGCCGCAACGTGGTGATCGCAGACGAAGTGCTCGACGGACCGCAGTCTATCGTGATCCCCGAAGCGGGCAACCGCACCTGGGCCGCGCAGGCCGTGATCAGTGAAATCTTAAAAAACCGCTGATGGCTGCAAAAGAAAAAGTATTCGTCGTGAAAGTGGGCGGGAATGTCATCGACAATCCCGCCCTCCTCGATACGTTCCTGGCCGATTTCGCGAAAGTCCCGGGCCGGAAGGTCCTCATCCACGGCGGCGGAAAAATCGCCACCCGGATCGGTGACAAACTGGGCATCGAATCGAAATACCTCAACGGCAGAAGGATCACCGATGCCGAAACGGTAGACGTGGTGACGATGGTGTATGGCGGGCTCGTCAATAAACAGATCGTCGCCAAACTGCAGGCCAACGGTGCCAACGCCATCGGCCTCACCGGTGCGGATGCCAATATCATCCCCGCAGTGAAGCGCCCCGTGAAAGACGTCGACTACGGTTTCGTGGGAGACATCCCCGCCGGCACCGTGCAGACCGCTCCGCTGCAACTCCTGCTGGACGCAGGCCTCACGCCGGTCCTGTCTCCGCTCACGCACGACGGGAAAGGACAAATCCTCAATACCAACGCCGATACCATCGCCTCTTCGGTGGCCGTGGCCCTCGCTGCGCATTACGACGTTCGCCTGGTTTTCTGTTTCGAAAAGAAAGGCGTGCTGCGCGATGCGAACGACGATGATTCGGTGATCAACCTGATCAACCAGGACGTGTACCGCGAGCTGCTGGCCGCCGGCGCACTGTCAGACGGCATTCTTCCCAAACTGGAGAACGCCTTCGCGGCCATCGGGAACGGGGTGAAAGAAGTGCTGATCGGCCATGCGGACGATCTGCGCCGCAACACCACCGATGCCGTGGCCGGTACCTTAATATGCTGACTATATGTGGAATCAACAACGCTATGAAGGCGCCGTTCAGCTACTGAAAACGCTCATCGCCACGCCTTCCTTTTCCAAAGAGGAAGACGGCACCGCCGCTATCCTGGCGGGCTTCATGGAAGATCACGGGGTAAAGTACCATCGTCATCTCAACAATGTCTGGGCGCTCAATAAGCATTTCGATCCGGCAAAACCCACCATCCTCCTCAATTCCCATCACGACACCGTTAAGCCCAACCCGCAATATACCCGCGATCCATTTGCCCCCACCGTGGAAGACGGCAAGCTTTTCGGCCTCGGCTCCAACGACGCCGGCGGCTGTCTGGTGAGCCTCATCGCGGCGTTCCTGCATTTTTACGAAACGGAAAATCTTCCTTACAATATCGCCATCGCCGCCACGGCGGAAGAAGAAATCAGCGGCGTCAACGGCATCGAAAGCGTATTGCCCCTGCTGCCGGAAATCGACTTCGCCATCGTAGGCGAGCCCACGAAAACCGACCTTGCCATCGCCGAAAAAGGCTTGATGGTGCTGGATTGCGTGGCCCATGGCAAAGCCGGGCACGCCGCCCGCGACGAGGGAGACAATGCCGTGTATCATGCGATCGACGATATCAACTGGTTCCGCAATTACCGCTTCCCCAACGTGAGCGAAACGCTGGGGCCGGTGAAAATGAGCGTGACCGTGATCCATACTTCCAACAAGGCGCATAACGTGGTGCCGGCGGAATGTTCGTTTGTGGTGGATTGCCGCGCTACCGACCAGTACACCCTGGAAGAAATGTTGGAAACCGTCCGCGCGAACGTGAAATGCGATGTAAAGCCGCGCTCCATGCGCATGCGGCCTTCCTTCATCCCGAAAGAGCATCCGCTCGTGCAGGCGGGCATCGGCCTGGGGAAACAGCTGTACGGCTCGCCCACCACGTCTGACCAGGCGCTGATACCGGCTACTTCGGTGAAAGTGGGCCCGGGCGACAGTGCGCGCTCGCATTCGGCCGACGAATTCATTTACCTCGACGAGATCCGCCAGGGCATCGATACCTACATCCGCCTGCTGTCTGTCGTGAATGGCGTAAATTAGTGGCAATGAAACAGCTCATCCTCGAAAATAAACGTGTACTGCTGCGTCCGCTGGAAATGGAGGATACCGACAGCCTGCTGGAAGTGTCGCTAGAACCGGAGATGTGGGCGGTGGGCTCTACGGCCATCCGCGACCGCGCAGAGCTGGAACGCTACATCCAGACGGCGTTGGCCGAAAGGGAGCGCGGGGAGTCTGTCCCGTTTACGATCATCGACAAGCAAAACGGCCGGATCGCCGGCAGCACCCGCTACGCAGCGATTTCGAGCCAGCATAAGCGCGCCGAGATCGGGTACACCTGGATCCATCCCGATTTTCAGCGCACCGGCCTCAACCGCGCCATGAAATTCGCCATGCTGCAATACGCATTCGAAGTCTGGGGGCTGAACCGGATAGAGCTGAAAACGGACGAGCGCAACGAAAAATCCCGCAACGCCATGCTGGGCATCGGCTGCAAGCAGGAAGGGATTTTGCGGCATCATATGGTTACATGGACGGGCCACCTGCGCAATTCCGTGTATTTCAGCATGCTCCGCGAAGAATGGCCGGACGTCCGCCAGCGGATTTTCGGCAAATATGATTTTTAAACTGATTGACGATGAAACTTTGGCAGAAAGATAAAGCCTCCCTTGCGGCGGTAGAACAGTTCACCGTAGGCCGCGACCGCGAAATGGACGCTTACCTCGCGCCCTTCGACGTGCTCGGCTCGCTGGCGCATATCGCCATGCTGGAATCCGTAGGGCTGCTGCCCGCGGAAGACCTGGCCGTGCTGCAAAAGGAACTGAAGAATATCTACCGCGAAATCGCCGAAGGGAATTTTGTGCTGGAAGACGGCGTGGAAGACATCCACTCGCAGGTGGAGCTGCTGCTCACCCGCCGCGTGGGCGAATCCGGCAAGAAGATCCACAGTGGCCGGTCCCGCAACGACCAGGTGCTGGTAGACCTCAAGCTGTTCCTCCGCCATGAACTGGAAACGATCGTGGGCGAAACGAAGGAACTTTTCGACCTTTTGCAACAGCAGAGCGAGCAGTATAAAGGCTTCCTCGTGCCCGGGTACACCCATCTCCAGATCGCGATGCCCAGTTCGTTCGGGCTGTGGTTCGGCGCGTATGCGGAAAGCCTGGTAGACGACCTGATCATGCTGCAGGGCGCTTACCGGGTGGTGAACAAAAACCCCCTGGGCTCGGCGGCCGGCTACGGCTCGTCGTTCCCGCTAAACCGGACGATGACCACGAAGCTGCTGGGCTTCGAGGCGCTCAACCACAACGTGGTGTACGCACAGATGGGCCGCGGTAAAACGGAGAAACTGGTGGCCTTCGCGCTGGCAGGCATCGCCGCTACCGTGTCGCGCATGGCAATGGACGCTACGCTGTTCATGAACCAGAACTTCGGGTTCATCGGTTTCCCCGACGAGCTGACGACCGGTTCGTCTATCATGCCCCACAAAAAGAACCCCGACGTCTGGGAGCTCATCCGCTCGCATTGCAACAAACTGCAGGCGCTGCCCAACGAGATCGCCATGATGACGGTCAACCTGCCGTCCGGCTACCACCGCGATCTGCAGCTGCTGAAGGAAAACCTGTTCCCCGCGTTCGAAACGCTGCGCAGCTGCCTGCGGATGAGCCGCCTCATGCTGGAAAACATCCGCATCAAGGAAGATATCCTCAAAGATGAAAAATACCGTTACCTGTTCAGCGTGGAAGTCGTGAACCGCCTCGTACTGGAAGGCACGCCGTTCCGCGAAGCGTATAAACAGGTTGGGCTCGACATCGAAAGCGGCAAATTCGAACCGGATACAGACATCCGCCATACCCACGAAGGCAGCATCGGCAACTTGCAGAACGATGCCATCAAAGCCCAGATGGACGCGGTGATCGGCGGATTCCCCTTCGCCTCGGTACACGCGGCGATCGATGCGCTCGTTAAATAATCTCGAAAGTATTTCCGGAAATAGAAAAGGGACGCCTGCTGAAGACGTCCCTTTTTTCATGTGTATATCCTGATGTCAGGCGGTGGCGAAGCTGCGCATCCCTTTTTGCTGGAGAATGGCCATGGCGGCTACCCACAGCGCTACGCCGGCGATCAGTAAGATGCCGATCCCGGAGATCAGCGAAAAGAGAAAGAGAATGGCCACGGCGCTGCCGATCACCCAGATCGTATCCAGCCGGATGATCCATTTTACCGAGGCAGGAGAAGGGCGTTGCGCCACGAACAGCACGCCCGAAGCGAAAACGACGAGGAACAGCCCTACAGCCACGAAGGGCGCGGTGGCGGTTACGCCGAAAATGTTTGCGGCTACACCGGGGAAAATCGCCAGCAGCAGGCCGGTTGCGAGGGAAGAAATGCCATTGATGCGTAAGGTGGTGGTTAAAGGTATCATGGTGTTTGTGTTTTGATTTGTTTGATTTAATGATACAAAAGTAGCGCGGCCCACCCGCCCGGGAGTTATCCGCAGGCGACTATCAATTGTCATTTCACGACAACCGTCGTATCTTCCCGCCACGCCGCTCTAACTTTGGTGAAAACTTCCGCCATGCAGGACCATCAGCAACAATTACTTCGCGCATTATTGGCCTACGCTACGCAACGCGGCGCCGATCCCAAAAGGCTATGTGCCCTTTCCAACATCGATGCGCGCATATTACAACAGGGGCACCCCGTGGCGGTAACCGCCGCTCAAATCAACAGTCTCTGGAAAAACGCCGCCCATGCGGCAGCAGATCCGCTCTTCGGGTTGCACTTCGGCGAATCCATGCAACTGGCGGCCCTGGGCGTGGTGGGACAGATCATCCAGACCAGCAATTCCATAGGCGAAGCGGTGGCGCACGCAGGCGCATTGACGCCGCTGCTCACCGATATGTTCCGCATGCATACCGATCACGGTGCCCAACAGTTTTCCATGCGCTTCGTGGCCGATCCCGTCAAAGCCGCCGATCATCCCCATACTTTCAAACATTTCAGCGCGTTCATCGCCATGTTCGCGGTGCATGAGCTGGACGGCCTGCTCATGCGCCGGTTGTCGCCGGTCGCCGTGCAATTGCCTTACGATGTGGGAGAAACGGCGGAGTTCGAACGGGTGCTGCGTTGCCCGCTGAAAAAGAAGGGCGAAACGCTCACCCTTACGTTCGACAACAGCTGGCTGCACCAGGAAATCCTGTCGGCCAATTACGAACTGCAAAGCATCCTGCTGCAACAGGTCCACGCGCTGCAAGCGGGCGCCCAGCCGGCGGGGGATTTTCATGCGCGCATCTTTCAATACCTGCTTACCAATTCTTATCTCTATTCCGCGTCCCTCGAATCCGTGGCGGCAAATTTCAGCATGAGCCCGCGGAGCCTGCAACGCAAGCTCGCCGGAGAAGGTGTTACTTTCCTGCAGGTGCAGGACGAAGTCCGCAAGGCCCTGGCGCTGGACTATCTCCGTTCCGGCCATCATTCCGTCAAAGACATCGCGTATATGCTTGGCTACAACGAGTCGAGCGCCTTCCTCAAAGCCTTCAAACGGTGGACGGGCAAGACGCCCGGCGAAATGCGCATGGCATAAAAAGACGAAGCCGGCGTTGTGCGCCGGCTTCAATACTTGGTTCGGATATGGTTTTCATGAACGTTACAGACCGATTTTCACACCGGCCATAAAATTAATGCCCGCCATAGGGAAATAATTATTGATCGCTTTCATGGTGCCGCCTTCCAGGTAACCGTAGGTGTAGCCATTGGGCGCGTATTGTTTATCGGTAAGATTGTAGGCGATGAACTGGAGTCCCAGCTCGCGGAAGATCCGCTGCGGAACGGTGTAGTTGAGGCGCAGGTCGGTAACGGCGTAGCCATCGAGCCGGCGGTTTTTATCGCCTGAATTGTCGAGGTATTGCGGGCCTACGCCTTTCTCGACGAGGTCTGCCGAAAATCCTTTGAACGGCCGGAACGTCAGCGTAGCGCCGCCCACGAAAGAAGGGGAGAACGCGATTTCCGTGCTTTCGTAGGTCTGCGGTTTCTGGCCGCCGTTGTCCCAATCGTCGAGGTACTCCGTGAATGCGCTGATGCGGTTGCGGCTGAAAGCAGCGTTCGCCTGAACGGTGAACCATGCGGCGGGCGTGTATTGTCCTTCCACTTCGATCCCCAGGCGATAGCTTTCCGGGATGTTGGTGCGGGCATATGCGCCTACGTCGTTGATACGGCCGGTGGGCACGAGCTGGTTGCGGTAGTTCATGTAGTACACGTTCGCCTGAACGCCAGCGTTGGCGCCGCGCCAAACGTAGCCTGCTTCGAGGTTACGGAGGGTTTCATGCAGCGGGGCCTGTGCGCCGCCCACTTCGAAATCGTCGCGGTTCGGCTCCTTGTTGCCGATGGCGTAAGAAGCGTAAACGTGTTGGCGTTCGTTGATCGTGAAAGTGGCGCCGCCTTTGGGATTGAAGAAATCGTATTTTTTATGTTGACGGATGCCCGGGTTCTTGCGGAAACCGTCGAGCTCGTAGTTCACGTGCCTGTATTGCAGGTCGGCAAAGAGTTTCAGTTTGCTGGTCAACGCGTATTCACCTTTCCAGTAAACGTTCAGGTCGGTCTTGAGCGCGTCGAGGTCATACCAGCGGAAGTCTTTGTCGAATCCGCCTTTTTCCGCCCAGATCACTTTACCATAATGGTTTCCTTCGTACTTGTTCCAGCCGCCGCCTGCCGTCCAGGTGAACCTTTTGAGGTCGTGACGGATGGAAAAGATGCCGCCGTAGAAGTGGTTGTCGAGCCACAACTGGCGGATGAGGTCGCTTTGATGCGTGGTATCGCCATCGTGTACGGGGCCGGTGATGCCATAATCCGCGTACCAGTCGTTTTCCCGCCAGTTTTCATAGTAACCCTTGCCGCGGGTGTAATGCAGGGCGGCATTGAAATGGAGGTTGGAGCGGAAGGCGTGGTTGAACAGCAGCTGGTAATGGTCTTGCTGGTAATTATCGGTTTCGTTGTCGTAGAACCCGCCTTTATCCATTTTTCCGTTGGGGTTGTACGTCCGGCCGTATTCCTTGATCTCGGCGTCGGTGGAGCCGGTCCAGGCCTGGTAGGTTTTTTCCTTGCCGGAGAAGACGTTGAGGCGGATGGAGGATTTACCGGCGATGTAGGCGAAAGAGGTGTAGAAAGATTTGAGGTCGGAGGTGGCGCGGTCTATATACCCGTTTGAGGAGATTTTCGACAGGCGCACATCGGCGGTGAAGTGATCGTTGATCAACCCGGAGCCTGCGCTGACGGTGGTTTTCCAGCTGTCGAACGAGCCGTAGGAGGCGTTGATTTCGCCGTATGCTTTATCGCGGAATTCGTTGGTGGACAGGTTGAGCGATGCGCCGAAAGCGCCGGCGCCGTTGGTGGAGGTGCCTACGCCGCGTTGCAGCTGGATGCTGGAAACGGAGGAGGCGAAGTCGGGCATGTTGACGAAGAAAGTGCCTTGTGATTCCGCGTCGTTAATGGGGATGCCGTTAACGGTGACGTTGATGCGGGTGATGTCGGAGCCACGGACGCGCAGGCCGGTGTATCCGATGCCGGCCCCGGCGTCGGAGTTGGTGGTGACGGACGGGAGTTGGTTGAGGAGGAGGGGGAGGTCTTGTCCCAGGTTTTGTTTGGCGATGTCTTCGCGGCGGAGCTCGGACTTGGTGAAGGGCGAGTTGGTGCCGGCGCGGAGGGAGGTGATTTCCACGGGTTTCACGAACAGTCCGGTTTCGGAGAGGGTGAAATGCAGTGTGGAGGTGCCTTTACGGAGGGTGTCCCTGGCGGGGGCGTATCCGAGGAAGCTGGCCTGTACGATGGCGGGCTGTTGTTTGGGAAGGGGGAGTGAGAATCGGCCGCTGGCGTCGGTGATAGCGGAGGGGCCGTTAAGAATGGCGATGGTGGCGCCTTCCAGTGGTTGGCCGGTGCGCGCGTCGGTGGCGGTGCCGGAGAGTGTTCTTTGTGCCAGTGCGGCGGTGGTGCAGCAAAGCAGGGCAAAGAGCAGGAGATGTTTCATGATCGGTTCCTGTTTATGACGGTTTAAAGGTTCGATGACCAATAGCGGAGCTGGGCCGGTGAAGGCCGCGCCGATGTACTATCGCAATAAAAACAGGTAAGTAGGAAATGTGCCGCTTACCTTTCCTTACCAGCATTACCTGGTTAGGTTCAACGGGTTTGATCTCAGCCTGATAGTAAGGCACCCCGAGGTGAAAAGGGCCGTTTACGGGCCCGTATTCTGGGCAAAGGTAGCTATAGCGCCCGAAAAAAGCCGAAATAATTTTTCGTGTTTTGAAAATTGCCTTAACTTACGATTCGTTAACCCGATACTGCTTTCTGATAGAATAATTCCCATAGCCAACTTTTTTATTTGTTAACCTAAATCACAAACAATGATTAAGATTCAATTGATCGGTCACCTGGGTAAGAATGCTGTTTTGCATGAGGTGAACGGTAAGCAGGTGCTGAATTTCAGTGTGGCGCATAATGAGCGTTACAAGAATGCGCAGGGCGTGGCGCAGGAGCGCACGATCTGGGCCGACTGTGCGATGTGGGCGCCGAATGCGGTGGGGGCTTATCTGCTGCAGGGGACGTACGTGTATGTGGAGGGGGTGCCATTCCTGGATATGTACACGACGCAGAGTGGTTCGCCGGCATGTGCGCTGAAGGTGCGGGTCACGAACGTGCAGTTGTTGAATCACGGTCCGCGGCTGGAGGGGAAGCCCGGGGGCGAGGGTTCCCAGGAGGGCGGACTGGCGGCCCCGGTGCCGGAAGACGTGACGGAGGAGCTGCCGTTTTGATGCGTCACTAAACTGATCCATGTTATTTCGATGATAAGTACAGGCAGCCGGCTGGAACGGCCCGGCTGCCTGCATCCATACCCCTGGGCCGGTGCGCGGCTTGGGGTGGGAGAGGTGTGTGCTTTCGGGGGGGAGGGGGAATGATGGGTGATATAGCCAATTCAATGGCGGACGGTTAGAATTTAGATTAAGCGGGTCGAAAGAACAGTAAAATGTGTTGATTGATTGAGTATTAAATGGAAGATTGATTATTGAAACAGCCGATTCAAAGGTGGGTGGAAGGAATATGAGAATGAGTTGATGTAATGGATGGTTAAAAAAGCTGACTGATAGGGAAATAAAATGAAAGTATCGGGTAGGTGATATTGCGTTTTATGTGCAGTGATGAAAGTTGAAGTGTGAAGTCGAAAGGAAAGTCATTCCAGCTATATGGGATGTACCTGTTTGTTAAGAGCGAATTCGGTAAAAGGAGCCGGTAAGGAAACGAGCTTTATTCACCGAAAATTTAGACAATATGGAATGTACGAAATGCAGCAAAGGAAAAAGAGAACGGGGACAAGTCAGCGTTTATCTTGAAAGAGATGACGCCGTATTCGTAGTTCGTGGCGTTCCCGCGGATATCTGCGACGCATGTGGATATTACGACGTGTCTCCTGAAATTATGGATATACTGGAAAAGAAAGCAACGAACATTCTCCAACAGGAAGCGCATATGAAGTTAATGCATTTGCGGCCGGGATCGGCATAACTGGCTGTGATAAACTACGGTAAATCCGGTGGGTGGAACACATACATTCATATCTGAATTGGCTGTATAACATCAAACAGGAATGGTTAGGCCTGTATTTGATTACCGCGTCAACGGAGATGACAGCGGTAAGGATACATGGTTTGATAGCAATTGATATTGTTGTCGTCCGTAACAAGGAAAACAACGGATATTGTTGTAGTTCGGCATGATTTTACAAGGCGAATGTTGACAACTGCGGTCGGCCCGACTTGTGGAACACTTACATTTATTTCCGATTTGTCTGTATGACTTACAGGTGGGAATAGTTGTGCCGGTACCCATTTTCCGAGTCGATAAAGATGATCATGGTATATTTATATTGTTTCATGAATGTATCGTCATAATGGAAGTGACTGCAGTCATTCATCTTAGATGAACACAGTTGAAATTGTTTCATTTCGGCCTGGTGCTGCACGGCGAGCGCTGGCAACAGGAGTAATCTTGACTTGTGGAATGCATACATTTATTTTCGATTTGGCGGTATAATTTCCAAACAGGAATGACAGTGCCAGTAATCAATTTCCATGTTGACGGAGACGGCTGTGGCATGAATGTGTTGCTTCACATGAATGTATTGTTTCATGGAAAGGGAAATTGCCGTTAGCCTTCGGCGGGAAACACAAATGAGATTGTTGTAGTCAGGGTTGTTTCAGGTGTCAACGGTTGCTAACAGCATGCTTTTATGGATTTGGAAGAAAAAATATTTTCGGCTGTAACCTTTTGTGGTGGATGGTTTTGGTGTAATTAGAATTTATTTCTCCAGGGGGAATGAAAAATAAATTTCGCTTTAGGAAATATTTTCACTTACATTTGCACCCACATTGCGAGGTAGAGCAGAGGTAGCTCGTCGGGCTCATAACCCGAAGGTCAGAGGTTCGAATCCCCTCCTCGCTACAGCGGAAACCGCGATCACAGTAATAAGTGTTCGCGGTTTTTTTTGTTGCATTTTTTCGCAAGCCCCAATTACAATCCTATGCCCGAATAGATGGAGCATTTCTTTACGGCTATCCCGGTTCTTTTCGTAATGGAACTGGTTTTATAGAAAATACACCGCCAGAAATAATGAACTCACCCGTTAATTGCCAAAGCCAGTGTGACTTGATATCCTTCCCGATTCTTTCTTATTAAATCCGGAAGGCGTAGGTACAACAGGTAAAACGTACTCGATGGGATGGGCCAAGGTGTTAAATAGCAATTTCGAATACTTCAAAGATTAGCTTTACAGGGTTTGAAAGCTTACATGGCAAAAGCTATCTAAATGTGTCATAATGCCATTGTTAGCACCCGCCACCTCACAAAATCGTACAGCTTGTAAAATTTTTTTATTCCCTTGTAACCAGCCGTAGGGAAGCGTCCCCGGCCAATCACTAACAACAGTAATCCCCTAATTCCCAAAAAATATTTGTCAACCAATATAATTCCCTTACCTTTGCAACCACATTGCGAGGTAGAGCAGAGGTAGCTCGTCGGGCTCATAACCCGAAGGTCAGAGGTTCGAATCCCCTCCTCGCTACGAAAGAAAGTCGGAATCCCGCTCCCGGAGCGGGATTCACTTTTTTATAAACATCAGGGCCACACGTACGGATATCCGCAAAAATGCACCGTCTATCGAATCATGCCGAACCGCTTCGGCTTTTTTTATTTGTGCTACCTTTGCAGCCGAACTCCCCGGTATCACATCCCCGAGGCCGTTCAACGAATTAAATTTTATAATGATGCATCGCGCAGGTTTTGTCAATATTTTCGGGAAACCGAACGCAGGAAAATCAACCCTCCTGAACGCCATCCTCGGCGAAAAACTCGCCATCGTTTCCCCTAAAGTCCAAACCACCCGCCACCGCATCACCGGCGTTCTCACCGAGCCCGGCTACCAGATCGTCTTCTCGGACACCCCCGGCATCATCGACCCGAAGTATAAAATGCACGAGAAAATGATGTCGGCCGTGAAATCCGCCCTCGAAGACGCCGACGTTGCCCTCCTCCTTATGGACGGCCGCGATAACCTCGACGAATGCCTCGAGCTCTTCGGTTCCCTCAAGCTAAAAGGCACCTCCATCCTCGTTATCAACAAGATGGACAACCTCGAAGCCCCCGCCATCGAAGAAATCAAAGCCAAATGCCTCGCCTGGGGCAAAGCCAAATCCGTCGTCTTCATCTCCGCCATCCAGAAGAAAAATATCGACCTCCTCAAAAAGGAAATCGTTCAGCTCCTCCCCGAAAGCGAGCCCTTCTACCCGGAAGACACGCTCACAGACCGCTCTACCCGCTTCTTCGTAGCCGAAATGGTCCGTGAACAGATCTTCCACCTCTTCGAAGACGAAATCCCCTATCACACCGCCGTGGTAGTCACCCTCTTCCAGGAAAAACAAACACTGACCAAAATATCCGCCGATATCGTCGTAACCCGCGAAACGCAAAAAGGCATCATCCTCGGCGAAAGGGGACGGTCCATCCGCGAAATCGGGTCACGCGCCAGACAGGAAATCGAAAAATTCCTCGACCGGAAAGTTTTCCTCGAGCTCCATGTCAAAGTGCGCGACAAATGGCGCGATAACGATAATTACCTCCGTGAATACGGATTATTGTAAACAACGACTTTAAAATCAGAATAATATGCCAGGGTTCACAGTAGCCATCGTCGGACGCCCGAACGTTGGGAAATCCACCCTCTTCAACCGCCTGCTCGAACAACGCAAGGCCATCGTCGACGACGTCAGCGGCGTTACCCGCGACCGCCAGTACGGCATCGCCGATTGGAACGGCAAAACCTTCAACGTCATCGACACCGGCGGCTTCGTATCCCGCTCCGAAGACGTGTTCGAACGCGAGATCCGCAAACAGGTGAAAATCGCCATGGAAGAAGCCAACGTGCTCATTTTCATGTGCGACGTGACCACCGGCATCACCGATCTCGACGCCGATGTGGCCGACCTGCTCCGCCGCTCCTCCAAACCCGTGTACCTCGCCGTTAACAAGGTAGACAACCACGAACGCCAGCTCGAAGCCACCGAATTCTATTCCCTGGGCTTCGAAAACATACATTTCCTTTCTTCCATGACCGGTAGCGGTACGGGCGAACTGCTCGACGATATCGCCGCCCTCATCCCCGAAGAAGAACAGGCGACCAATGAAAACGACGGCATCCCCAAGATCGCCATCATTGGCCAGCCGAACGTAGGTAAATCCTCGCTCCTCAACGCCCTCATCGGCGAAGAGCGCAACATCGTTTCCGACATCGCCGGCACTACCCGCGATACCATCCATACCCGCTACCGCCTGTTCCAGAAGGATTTCATGCTGATCGACACGGCCGGTATCCGCCGCAAGGCCAAAGTGCACGAAGACCTCGAGTTCTATTCCGTGATCCGTGCCATCAAGGCGCTGGACGAAGCCGATGTATGCCTCCTCATCCTCGACGCCGAAAAAGGCATCGCAGGGCAGGACCTCAGCATCTTCAGCCTCGCCGCCCGCAAAGGCAAGGGCCTGGTGATTTTCGTGAATAAATGGGATTTGGTGGATAAACAGACGAACACTGCCCGCGATTACGAAAAGGCACTGCGCGAGCGCATCGCGCCGTTTACCGACGTGCCCATCATCTTCGGTTCCGTGATCGAGAAGCAGCGTATCTTCAAAGCCGTGGAAACCGCCCTGGAAGTGTATGACAACCGCCAGCGCAAGGTGCAGACCTCCGTGTTGAACGATGTCATGCTCAAGGCGATCGAAGCGCACCGTCCGCCGGTAGTACGCGGCACGGCCATCAAAATCAAGTACGTGACGCAGCTGCCCACGCATACGCCGGCCTTCGCGTTTTTCGCCAATTTGCCCGACGATATCAAAACGCCGTATAAAAATTACCTGGAGAACAAACTCCGCGAAAACTTTAATTTCCAGGGAGTTCCGATCCGGATTTTCTTCCGGAAGAAATAATTTCTCCGTATTACATTAAAATTTATTTTGTAATACAGGAATTTTGAATACCTTTGCGGCGTTTTAAAACAAACATCAACATGAAAAAATTATTCGTACTCGCTATCGCTGTTGGCGCATTCGTAGCTTGCAACAACGCTGCTACCACTTCTAACGACTCTACCAACGTAGCTACCGATTCTCCGGTTGTTACTGCTCCGGTTGTAGCTGATTCCGCTGTTGTAGCTGACTCCGCTGTAGTTGCTGATTCTGCTGTTGTAGCTGATAGCACTCACAAACACTAATTAGCGTTTGATGAAAGTATATGGTCCTTCCGGTGCAAACCGGAAGGACTTTTTTTTGTTTGGCACAGTCATTGCGCGGGTTTGGAATATTAAACCATCAAAACCATATCTCAGATGAAAAAGTTATTCCTGCTCGCATTCGCCGCCGGACTTTTCGCGGCCTGCAACAACAACGCATCCAACAACGCTGATTCTACTGCTGTTCCGACCGATTCTCCGGCGATGGAAGAAACAACGCCCCTGCCGCCGGACACATCCATGCAAGCTACTGACTCTACCAGCCTGAACCAGACGCCGGCTACCGACAGTGCTGCTGCACCGAAGCAATAGGTTCGTACGTTGAAAACGCATATAGATCCTCCCGGCTCCTGGCCGGGAGGATTTTTGCTTGTTTGGCACAGCAATTGTTCAGATGGGGAACTAACTAACCGGAACGAGCAATGAAACGAAGCCTGATAACGATGTTGCTGCTATGCAGCCTGCATGTGTTTGCCACCGCCCAGAACGACCCCGGGAACTATGTGTTCCGCTTCCCCGGTACAGACCTCCGCGGCCTGGCCCAGCTCCCGCAAGCCACGCGCGACAGCATCCTTTCGGCTTTCTCCCGCTTCGACCCCGCCACGCTCGATTTCTCGCAGGCTTCCCCGCAACACGGCGCCGCGCTGCGCTCCGTGCTCATGGATATGATGGAAACGGTACGCACCGTCATCCGCGACCCTTCGTCCGCCGGCGAAATGGACCGCAAAATGTCCGTTCTCCAGCGGAAAATGGATGAAGTCCAGGAAAATATCATCGAGGAAGATGCGCTCAAACAGCTGAAGCAGACCTACGAAAACGATCGCGCCCGCCGCACCCGGGAGTTCGAATTGCGCTCCTACAGCAGCGACCGGGAGCAGAAAATGGCCAAACGCCAGCTGGAACAGGAATTGCGCGATCTCCGCAAAGATTACGAAGAGGAACGGGCGCGCGTCCGGCATCGTTGATTCCCCCTTTCATGTCATAGGCCCGGTAACCGGGAACCCTTATTTTTGGGTCAGAATACCCTATAACCGAACCGTACGCCTATGAAATCCGCACCCTTCTGGTATGCCTTGCGCATATGGCTGGCCAGTGTGGCCATTTCGCCGCTCATTTTCATTATCACTATTTTCGACCGCATGCCGGGCAGCATCCTGCTCGATTTTGTGCTGTCGATATTGTTGCTGGCCGTGTCCATGCTTTTCGGGCTCCCGTCGCTATTCGTTTTCGGATGGTTGATGGCACGCAAATTCGCCACCGGGGCGGGCGAGCCGGAACTGAGAAGCTACGCTTCGCGCTGCGCGCCGTTCGTGCTGGCGTTTAACTTTTTAATGCTGTGGGTGATTTTACGGTCTGACGTGCTCGCTGATCCGTGGTTTTACCTCCGGCTGGTTGGCGTCTATCTGCTCACGACCCTGTTCTGCATCCGGTACATACGCCTCCTGGGAATCACCGGTCAGCGTTGAGATGCTGCAGCAACGGGACTTAGCATGGTAAATCGATTGATGTGGAAAGGCTTTCGGGCGCTATCGTTTTTTATCCGGTAAAAGATAAAAAATGATAAACGAAACAAACACGATTAAGGCGGATAAGGTCACGTAATACTTCATCGTGCTGCAAAATAAATGCATGCCGGCGGGATTTATGTCGCCCGGAAGTTAAATTTTTACGGCGCCGGTCCGCCCTTTTTCCGGATGGAACAGCAGGAAGAGGATGCTCCCCAGGTATGGCAGGCTGACGGCCAGGGCCAGCCACAGGATGTTGTTGCCGAACCGGAACTGTTGTTGGCGGAAGATCTGCATGATCACCATCAAATGGAAAACCAGGAACAGGCCCAGGCCAGCGAACAGTAAGATATTGGCATTCGGCCAGTGCAGGATTTTGAAAACAGCGCCAACGAAAATGGCGATCAGTGAGAGGATGAGGTAAAGGATTTTCATGACTGCTTTTTCTTTTTATCAGGAAGCAGGATGTAAATAAAGTATATCGCGAAAATTATGCGAATGATATAGGGGGACATGCTGCCAAATTACGAAAAAAGCCGGAGAGGAAGGGTTCCGCTCCGGCTTTTGACTTGTTATCGGGATAACTACCTGGTTTTCTGCAGTTCCTGCACCGCACGGGTGATCGCGGGGTCGCCGGCGTTCGCTACTTCGTAGAAACCCTCCGTCCGCCAGCGTTGGCGTGCCAGCAGGGCTTTGATACGGGTACGGATCTCTTCGTTGTCTTTCGCCGAAGCGCGGTCCATTTTCACGCCCTCTTCCGTGGCCAATGTCCGGAAACCGGCCATCATCTTATCATTCACCTGCCAGTCGCGGTTGAACGACGACGCGTCCTTGAAAGCGGCGAATTCGGCGGCGTTGGCGGTATAATATTGATATACGTAATCACCGAAAACGTTACGGTTGTACAGTTCGGTGAGCAGTTCGGAATAACGGGTGGTGTCGAAGGGAATGAAAATATCGGGGGTGATGCCGCCGCCGCCGTAAACGATCGCGCCGCTGGGGCCGGGTTTACGGAATTTGAGGCTGGAATCTACGGGGCGGATGCTGTCGCCGTTCACGAATTCGCCGTGGCTGTATCGGTTGGCGATATCCTCTTCATAGGCTTCGCGGCCGTTTTCGTAGCTTTTCTGGATGCTGCGGTTGGAAGGCAGATAATACCGCGCGATGGTGAGCCGGAGGGTAGCGCCGTTATCCAGCTCGAAGGGCTCCTGTACCAGGCCTTTACCGAAGCTCCGGCGGCCGATGATGATGCCACGGTCCCAATCCTGCACTGCGCCGGCCAGCACTTCGCTGGCGGAAGCGGAGCCTTCGTCGATGAGGATGGCCAGGTTCCCTTTCTCGAACGTGCCGGGGCGGGAGCAGGTGTAATCCTGGCGCGGGGAGTTTTTGCCCTGCGTATAGACGATGAGTTTATTGCCGTCGAGCACCTCGTCGGCCAGGCGGGTAGCCGCATCCAGCAAGCCGCCGCCGTTCTGGCGGAGGTCGATCACCAGCTGCTTCATGCCCAGTTTTTCCAGTTTGCGGGTAGCTTCGAGGAATTCGGTGTAGGTGGTGGCGGCGAATTTGCTGATCTTGATGTATCCCACGGTGGGGGCCGTCATATACGCCGCGTCTACGCTGTTGAGGGGAATAACGCCGCGTTTGATGGTGATGTCCAGTTCCCGGGCGCCCCGCAGCATGCGGGTTTTAACGGTGGAATTGCGGGGGCCGCGCAGCAGTTTGCGGATGGCTTCCGCCGTGATGTTCTTCCCGGCCACGTTCACGGAATCATTCACTTTCAGGATTTTGTCGCCCGTAAGCACGCCCGCCGCATCCGACGGGCCGCCGGCGATCACGCTGAGGATGTTGACCGTATCCTTGATAATGTTGAATTCTACCCCGATGCCTTCGAAGTTGCCGTCGAGGTCTTCATTCACCTCCTGCACGTCTGCCGGGGGAATATATACCGAGTGGGGATCGAGGTGGGAGAGGAGCCCTTCGATGGCGTCTTCCTGGATGGTGGCCACGTCGAGCGTGTCTACGTAATTATATTTCAGGAGGTCGATCACTTCCTGCAGGGAGCTTCTCCTATTGACGAAAAAACTGACGGAATCACCGTTCCGGGCCGCGGGCATCTTATGCCCCAGGTACATGCCCAGTGCCAGCACACCGGCAAACATCAGGGGCAGCCAAACTTTTATTCTTCTGTTGTCCGACATATGATTATTTAAAACGTTGAGGGGAATCCACCCTTTTGTTTAACTTGTGACAAAAATAACATATTCACAAGCAAAACATCTACATCTCAATCTTAATTTCATAAACGATCGGATATGCCTTCGAAAGTTAAGCTGGTGGCGGATAGTGGGTCCACCAAAACGGAATGGTGCCTGACGGACGGCAAGAAGCGGCAGACCTGGATGACGCAGGGCCTCAGCCCGTATTTTCTCACCAGCGTACAGATAGAGGAAGCCATCCGGGCGGAGTTGCTGCCGCAGATGGACGATGTTTTGCCCGACCAGGTCTATTTCTACGGGACGGGCTGCAAGGCGGAGAACAACGTGAAACTGGTCCACAAAGCCCTCCATACCGTGTGGCCAAAGGCCAAAGTGGAGGTTACCCACGACCTGATGGGGGCCGCCCGCGCCCTGTGCGGCCACGAGCCCGGCATCGTGAGCATCCTCGGCACCGGCTCCAATTCCTGCTATTATAATGGTAAAGAGATAGAAAAGAACAACCCGGGCCTGGGGTTCATCCTGGGCGACGAAGGCTCCGGGGCCTTTCTCGGGAAGAAAGTGCTCCAGTATTACCTGTACGATACCTTCGACGGGGACCTCCGCTACCGGTTCGACCAGAAGTTCGGCGTCCAGCGCGACGAAATCCTCGATAACGTCTACCGCAAACCCCTGCCCAACCGCTACCTCGCGTCTTTCACGCCCTTCCTGGCCGAAAACCGCGGGCATTTCTTGGTCGAAAATATCCTGGAAGACAGCCTCAACGAGTTTTTTTTCAATCACCTCTATAAATACCGCGAAAGCTGGACCGTGCCCCTGCACTTCACGGGCAGCGTTGCCTTCCACTTCCGCGACGTCCTCGAAACCCTCTGCAACCTTTACGAACTGCAGCTGGGAAGGGTGCTCAAAAACCCGATGGACGGACTGGCATTGTATCACGAAGATCAAGATTAACCTTATGGCATTCACTAAAGTCACAGAGCAGCCGAGCCAATACCGCCACCTGGAAACCATGACCGTTCAGGAAGTGCTCACCAATATCAACAACGAAGACAAAACCGTTCCCCTGGCCGTGGAAAAGGCCATCCCGCAGATCACCAAACTGACGGCCGCCATCGCCGACAAAATGCTGGCGGGCGGACGCCTCTTTTATATGGGCGCCGGCACCAGCGGCCGCCTCGGCATCCTCGATGCTTCCGAATGCCCGCCCACGTATGGCGTGCCCCAGGGGCTGGTAGTAGGGCTCATCGCCGGGGGGGATTCCGCCATCCGCCGCGCCGTTGAAAATGCGGAAGACGATCGCGAGCAGGGCTGGCGCGACCTCCAGCAGTGGAACATCACCGATAAAGACGTCGTAGTCGGCATCGCCGCCAGCGGCACCACGCCCTACGTCATCGGCGCCCTCAAGGCCTGCCGCGAAAACGGCATCGTGACCGGCTCCATCTCCTGCAACCCCGCCTCGCCCGTTTCCGAACATGCGGATTTCCCCGTTGAAGTAGTGGTGGGCCCCGAATTCGTGACCGGCTCCACAAGAATGAAATCCGGCACTGCACAAAAGCTCGTCCTCAACATGATCTCCACCACCGTTATGATCCAGCTCGGCCGCGTGGAAGACAATAAAATGGTGAACATGCAGCTCAGCAACGAAAAGCTGGTAGACCGCGGGGTGAAAATGGTGATGGAGCAACTCCAGCTCAGCGATTATGAAACGGCCAAAAGCCTGCTCCTGGAATACGGCAGCGTGAAGCGCGCGGTAGAAAGCAGGAAGTAAAAAATTACATAAATTGCCGCCATGCATGAGATAGAACCCTTTTATAACTGGCGACATCTGTACACAGCGGAAGAAGACGAGCTGTCGCCGTTCTATGGCCGCGAATACAGCGAATTCGAATTTACCAATACGGTTTATAACTATTACGTCCACCCGCAATGGGACGATTTCGGCGCGCCCAACCTGTACATGAAGCTCCTGTTCGCCGATTACCAGTTCAATTACGCCATCATCGAGCTGATCGGGGAGTGGAACGATGCGGTGGAGAACAACATCATGACGCTCAAGCGCGATGTGATCGACCTGCTCATTTCACATGGTATCAATAAATTCATACTGATCGGTGAAAACGTCCTCAATTTCTATTCTTCCGACGACTGTTATTATGAAGAGTGGTGGGATGACATCCGGGACGACGGGGGCTGGGTGGTGTTGCTGAACCTGCCGCAGCAGACGCGGGAAGAGTTCGAGAGCGCGCGGCTGGAGAATTATGTCCATTTGCTGGACGAGCCGAAATGGCGAACCTTTCTGCCGCAACACTTGTTTAATCTCGTGGATAACTGGGTGATGAAGCGGCTGGAATAAGCATTTTTCGTGACATTTATCATTTGGTTTTAATTTTTCATGTTATAAATTTGCCCGACATTTCACTTATTTATTCATACTAAAGGAAGCTTAGAACGTATCTTATGAAATGGTCGCAATTCTTTTCAACCTCCATCGGTAAGAAACTGCTGGTAGGCGCCACCGGTTTTTTTCTGTGCACATTTTTGATCGTGCACCTGGCTGGCAACCTCTCGCTGATGAAACACGATGGTGGTCAGGCCTTTAATCTATATGCGGATTTCATGGGACACAATCCCCTGATCCAGACGCTGGCCTGGGGGCTTAAAGTGGTGATCCTCATCCACGCTTTCCTCGCCATTCAGCTCACCATCCGCAACCAGGCCGCCCGGCCGGTGAAGTATGCCGTTAAGCCCGGCAATAAAACTTCGTCCTGGTTCAGCCGCCAGATGGCGATCATGGGCAGCATCCTCCTCGTTTTTCTCGTGATCCACCTCGCCAATTTCTGGTGGAAGATGCACTATGGTTCTCTGGACACTGCCGTCTACGAGGGCAAAGAAGTGGGCGACCTGTACGCGGCCGTATGGTTTACGTTCGGGAACGTCTGGCTGGTGGTGTTGTACGTGCTCGGCATGATCGCACTGTCTTTCCACCTGATCCACGGTTTCAAGAGCTCGATGCAGACATTCGGCTTTAACCACCCGAAGTACAATGGCATGATCAATTTCATTGGCCTCTGGATCTTTGGCATCCTGATCCCGGTTCTTTTCGCGGTGATCCCCGTGTACATTTACATTAATCAAATCTGATAAAGCTAAAGCAAGGATATTATGTTGAACGCAAAAATTCCTGCTGGCCCTCTGGAGACCAAGTGGAGCAAATATAAAAGCACCGTGAAGCTGGTAAACCCGGCCAACAAACGGAAACTCGAGATCATCGTGGTAGGTACCGGCCTGGCCGGCGCTTCCGCAGCCGCATCCCTCGGCGAGCTCGGGTATAAAGTAAAGGTTTTCTGCTTCCAGGACAGCGCACGCCGTGCGCACTCCATCGCGGCGCAAGGAGGCATCAACGCAGCCAAGAACTATCAAAACGACGGGGACTCCGTTTTCCGTCTTTTCTACGATACCGTGAAAGGTGGCGACTATCGTGCCCGCGAGGGTAACGTGTACCGCCTGTCTGAAGTGAGCGGCAATATCATCGACCAGTGCGTGGCGCAGGGGGTCCCCTTCGCCCGTGAATATGGCGGATTGCTCAGCAACCGTTCGTTCGGTGGCACCCAGGTGCAGCGTACCTTCTACGCCGCCGGCCAAACCGGCCAGCAGCTGCTGCTCGGGGCTTACTCCGCCCTGGAGCGCCAGGTAGCCCTCGGTACCGTAAAACAATACACCCGCCACGAAATGCTGGAAGTGGTGAAAATAGACGGAAAGGCCCGCGGCATCATCGCCCGGAACCTGACCACCGGTAAACTGGAACGCCACTTCGGCCATGCCGTCCTCATCTGCTCCGGCGGATACGGCAACGTGTTCTTCCTGAGCACCAACGCCATGGGCTCCAACGTTACCGCCGCCTGGAAGGCCCACAAAGCCGGCGCCTTCTTCGGTAACCCCTGCTTCACCCAGATCCACCCCACCTGCATCCCCGTTTCCGGCGATCACCAGTCCAAACTCACCCTCATGTCCGAGTCGCTCCGTAACGACGGCCGCATCTGGGTGCCCAAGAAAAAGGACGATCCCCGGAAAGCGACCGATATTCCCGAAGAAGAGCGCGACTATTACCTGGAGCGCCGCTATCCCGCCTTCGGTAACCTCGTTCCCCGCGACGTGGCCTCCCGCGCCGCCAAGGAAAGATGCGACGCCGGCTTCGGCGTAGGCGCTTCCAAAATGGCCGTTTACCTCGATTACGCCGACGCCATCAAACGTTACGGCACCATCGAAGCCGGTAAACGCGGCGAAGAGAACGCTTCCGAAGACGAGATCATCAAAATGGGCAAAAGCGTGGTAGCCGAGAAATACGGCAACCTGTTCGATATGTACGCCAAGATCACCGGCGAAAACCCGTACGAAACCCCCATGCGCATATACCCCGCCGTGCACTACACGATGGGCGGCCTGTGGGTAGACTATGAGCTGATGACCACCGTTCCCGGCCTGTACGCCCTCGGCGAAGCCAACTTCTCCGACCACGGCGCCAACCGCCTCGGTGCTTCCGCACTCATGCAGGGCCTCGCAGACGGTTACTTCGTGATCCCCTACACCATCGGCAACTACCTGGCAGACGATATCCATACCAAAGCCATCCCCACCGACCACCCCGCTTTCGTTGAAGCGGAAAACAAGGTGAAAGGCACGCTGGACACACTCATGAACATCAAGGGCAAACACTCCGTGGACCACTTCCACAAAGCCCTCGGTAAGATCATGTGGGACAAATGCGGTATGGCACGCAACGCCAAAGGACTGGAAGAAGCGATCAGGGAAATCCAGGCGCTCCGCGAAGAGTTCTGGAAAGATGTGCGCATCCCCGGAGAACAGAACGAACTGAACCCCGAACTGGAAAAAGCCGGCCGCGTCGCCGACTTCCTGGAACTCGGCGAGCTCATGTGCCGCGATGCCCTCCAGCGCAACGAATCCTGCGGCGGTCACTTCCGTGAAGAATACCAGGACGCCGAAGGCGAAGCCAAACGCGACGACGAGAACTTTGCGTTCGTTGCCGCATGGGAATACAAAGGCCCCAGCAACTTCGACCTGCACAAGGAAAAACTGGAATTCGAGATCGTTCATCCGACCCAGCGTAGCTATAAATAAGTTTGATAAGGGATATAAAACTGTAAATTATGAAGCTCACATTAAAAGTTTGGCGCCAGAAAAATGCCCAGGACAAAGGCCGCTTCGAAAACTACGAAGTATCCGACGTTTCGAAAGACATGTCGTTCCTGGAACTGTTCGACGTCCTCAATGAGCGTTTGATAAACGAAGGAAAAGAACCGATCGCATTCGATCACGATTGCCGCGAAGGCATCTGTGGCGCATGCTCCATGTATATCAACGGCCGTGCGCATGGCCCGTGGGAACAAACCACCACCTGCCAGCTGCACATGCGTGCCTACAACGATGGCGATACCATCGTGGTGGAGCCCTGGCGCGCTGCGGCTTTCCCCGTGATCAAAGACCTGACGGTAGACCGCTCCGCGTTCGACCGTATCATCCAGGCCGGCGGTTACATTTCCGTGAACACCGGTAACGCGGTAGACGCCAACGCCATCCCCATCGAGAAGCACGACGCCGACCTGGCGTTCGCTGCTGCGGCATGTATCGGATGCGGCGCCTGCGTAGCGGCCTGTAAGAACTCCTCCGCGATGCTCTTCACCTCGGCCAAGGTTTCCCAACTTGCATTGCTGCCGCAGGGCCACCCCGAGCGCACTTCCCGTGCGGAAGATATGGTGATGCAGATGGACAAGGAAGGGTTCGGTTCCTGCACCAACACCGGCGCCTGCGAGGCCGAGTGCCCCAAAGGCATCTCGATCAGCAATATCGCGCGGATGAACCGCGAGTTCTTCGGCGCAGGGTTCACCTCCTGATCTGACAGGTAACACTGACTATAAGGCAATTGCAAAAGCCGGCCTGGGATGGAACGTCCCGGGCCGGCTTTTCACTTTGGGAAATCCGCTCACCGTTCAGCGAATGTATCGTCCACTGATCCCTGTATTTGGCCGGAGATGCAGTATGGGCGCGTTTTAGCAGGCGTTTAGCCTTGTTTTTCCTGCGCCGCTTTCCTATCTTGGGGGTATGGCAAATAATTCCCGTCGCAAATTCATCCGCGACCTTGGCAGCACCGCCGCCCTCATCGGCGCGGCTCCCCTCGCGGGCCTCGCAGCAGCACCCGGCCGCAGGGTACTCCTTCATCCCGAAAAGCGCGTGAGCGCCAACGACAAAATACGGATCGCCGGCATCGGCATGGGCATCATGGGCTTCGGAGACGTTTCCTGCGCCCTGAAAGTTCCCGGAGTGGAACTGGTAGCCGTGGCCGATCTGTATGATGGCCACCTCGAAAAAGCGAAATCCGTTTACGGCAATCATCTCTACACCACCCGCGATTACCGCGAAATACTCGAAAGGAAAGACGTCGACGCCGTGATCATCGCCACGCCCGACCACTGGCACGATACGCAAAGCATCGCCGCACTGGAAAAAGGCAAAGCCGTGTATTGCGAAAAGCCCATGACCCAGCAGATCGAGGAAGGGCATAAAGTGATCGCCACCCAGCAGCGCACCAAAGGCATCCTCCAGGTAGGCAGCCAGCGCGTGAGCAGCGTAGCCATGGCAGAAGCAAAGCGCAGGTACCAGGCGGGCGACATCGGCCGGCTGAACCTCGTGGAAGCCAAGATCGACCGGCATTCCGCCCTCGGCGCATGGCAATATTCCATCCCGACGGACGCATCACCCAAAACGATCGACTGGGATACGTTCCTGAAAGATACCGCCAAAATGCCCTTCGACCCGGTGCGCTTCTTCCGCTGGAGGAATTACCAGGCCTATGGCACCGGCGTTCCCGGCGACCTGTTCGTACACCTCATCACCGGCCTGCACTTCATCACCGGCTCCAAAGGCCCCAATCGCATCTTCGCCAGCGGCAACCTCGTTCAATGGCAGGATGGCCGCGATGTGCCGGATTTGATGGTGGCGATCTTCGAATATCCTGAAACCCCCGAGCATCCGGCTTTCCAGATGCAACTGCGCGTAAACTTCGCAGACGGCGGCGGCGGAGGTGAATACACCCGCCTCATCGGCACCGAAGGCGTCATGGAAATGGGCTGGAACGATTTTACCATCAAACAGCACAAGCTCCCCAAAGCCCCCGGGTACGGCGGTTGGGACACGTACAACACCTTCACGCAAAGCGAACAGGAAGCCTTCGTGAAAAAATATATGTCCAAATACAGCGAGGCAGACCGCGCACAGGCGAAAGCCGAAGAGATCAAATACCACGCCCCGGCAGGGTACGACGATCGCCTCGACCACTTCACCAACTTCTTCGAATCCATCCGCAACGGCAAACCCGTAGTGGAAGACGCCACCTTCGGCCTTCGCGCCGCAGGCCCGGCCCTGGCGGTAAATGAAAGCTATTTCAAGAAGAAACTGATCCAGTGGGATCCGGAAAAGATGAAAATCAAATAATTGTAAAATCGGGGCCCGCGCGGCCCCGGTTTTATTTCGGGGTTTTCCTTATATTCAATCATTCTAAACCACTCATATGCGACTCCAGCCCCTTACCGTTTGTGCAGCCCTCGTGTTGTCGGCCTGCGCGCAAAAAGAAAAAAAGATGGAAAAAGTGAATGTGCCGCCACCCGTCGCGGAAAAGATAGATCATAAAATGTCGATCCACGGAGACACCCGGAACGATGAATATTATTGGCTCAACGAGCGCGACAATCCAAAAGTGATCGCCTATCTCGAAGCTGAAAACAAATATACCGACACGATGCTGTCGCCCGTGCGCTCCCTCCGCGACCAGCTCTTCAACGAACTGAAAGGCCGCATCAAGGAGAAAGACGAATCCGCGCCCATCCTCGAAAACGGTTACATGTATTACACCCGTTACGAAGAAGGCAAGGAATACCCGTTGTATTGCCGTAAAAAGGGGGAAGCTTCCGCGCCGGAAGAACTGTACCTGGATGTGAACGACCTGGCCAAAGGGCACGCTTACTACCAGGTTGGCAGCGCCGATATCAGCCCCGACAATAAATTGCTCGTTTACGCGCAAGACACCGTGAGCCGCCGGTTGTACAATCTCCGCATCAAGAACCTGGAAACGGGGGAACTTTATCCCGAATCCATTCCCAACGCCGACCCCGGCATCGCCTGGGCGAAGGATAACAAAACCTTTTTCTACGGAACGAAAAACCCGCAAACCCTGCGCGTCGAGAAAATATACCGTCACGTGCTGGGAACGGACCCCGCGAAAGACGTCATGATCTTCCACGAAGCCGACGAAACTTTCAACACCTGGGTAGGCCGTACCCGCTCGCGCGATTACATCACCATCAACAGCGAAAGCACCCTTTCCTCCGAAACCCGCATCCTCGACGCATCCAAACCTGACGGCGCTTTCCGCGTGTTCCAGCCCCGGCAGAAAGACATGCTCTATAACATCGATCACCGCGGCGATAAATTCTATGTCGAAACCAACCTCGACGCCAAGAACTTCCGGCTCATGGAAACGCCCGTCGGCAAAACAACGATGGACAACTGGAAAGAAGTAATCCCGCACCGGCCAGACGTGCTGTTGCAGGGCTTTACGCTGTTCAAAAACTTCCTCGTGCTCAGCGAGCGCAAAAACGGTCTTTCGCAGGTGCGCATCATCCCCGAAAACGGCCAGGAACATTATCTCGATTTCGGTGAGCCCGCTTACGTCGCCTATGTGATCTCCAACCCCGAGCTGGACACCAAAGTACTGCGCTATAGCTATACCTCGCTGACCACGCCCAATTCCGTGTACGAATACAACATGGAAACGAAGGAAAAAACGCTCCGCAAACAGCAGGAAGTGATCGGCGGGTACGATCCGAAAAACTATGTGACGGAACGCCTCTTCGCCACGGCTACCGACGGTACAAAAGTGCCCATTTCGCTCGTATACAAAAAAGGGTTCGAGAAGAACGGTAAACAGCCGCTATTGCTCTATGGATACGGTTCTTACGGCAACACCATGGAACCGAACTTCAACAGCAACCGCATCAGTCTGCTCGACCGCGGTTTCTGCTACGCCATCGCGCATATCCGCGGCGGACAGGAGCTGGGCCGGCATTGGTACGAAGACGGGAAGATGTTCAAGAAGAAAAACACCTTCACCGATTTTATCGACTGCGCCGATTTCCTCGTGGAAAATAAATTCACCGATTCCGCGCACCTCTTTGCCATGGGCGGTTCCGCCGGTGGATTGCTCATGGGCGCCGTCGTGAATATGCGGCCCGAGCTCTGGAAGGGCGTGATCGCCGCCGTGCCTTTCGTGGACGTGGTGACCACTATGCTCGATGAAAGCATTCCGCTGACGACCGGTGAGTTCGACGAATGGGGGAACCCCAAGAACAAGGACTCCTATTTCTACATGAAATCTTACTCGCCCTACGACAACGTAGAAGCGAAAGCATATCCCAACATGCTGGTAACCACTGGTCTGCACGATTCGCAGGTGCAATATTTCGAGCCGGCGAAATGGGTGGCCCGCCTCCGCGCCATGAAGAAGGGAGACAATCTCCTGCTCCTCGAAACCAATATGGAAGCCGGCCATGGCGGCGCCAGCGGACGGTTCAAGGCGTTGAAGGACGTGGCGCTGCAATACGCGTTCATGTTCTACCTGCTGGGCATCGACAAATAGATTCTTTCGCTGGAAATAAGGAAGGGCCGCATCATATGCGGCCCTTTTGTTTACCCTTTAACGTTATCTATATCTATGGCAAAATCTTTCAGGCATGTTTACCGTGGTGGTTTTCATAGCTTTTATGCACTTTCCGGAGGCGGAAGCCCACCGACAGGAGGAAAAAGCCGAGGAAAAGGGCGTAAAACCCGATATACCAGGCCAGCACCACCACACCGGCGAGCGGCTGCATGAAGAGCAGTACCCCGAACGCGACGGACAGGATCCCCGCCAGGATGAGCATCCACTCATTGGTCAGCTCTTTCCGGAGGCGGATGGCCACGATAATTTCCAGAATACCTGTTACAACGGCCCAAATCGCCACCAGCGTTACGAGAAACACCGCCGTGATGCCCGGCATGAACAGCATGATCCCCCCGGCAAGGATGCCCATGAGGCCGATCAGCAGGAACGTCCACCAGCTTTCGTCTTTCTTCATGATCTGGAAACCATGGATGATGGAGAAAATCCCGTCCACCAGGAAATAGGCGCCCAGGAAGATGACGAGCACGGAAAGGGTCAGGGCGGGCCAGATGAACGCGAAAATGGCGAAAATGATGGCGATGACGCCCCTGAAAACGATATAACCCCAGTATTTGGACAGTTCATGGATCATGGTAATATGATTTGATTGTCATTGATAACAATACATATCCCTAAAATGTTCAATAACCGCAGGTTACGGTAGTTGGGGAAAGCATGGACTTATGGAGGGGATTTCGTATCTTTGCGGCTTCAAATTTATTCAAGCCAGGTATGATCAGTGTTAAAAACGTCACGCTTTCTTTCGGCAAAAGGGTTTTGTTCGATGAAGTGAATATCAACTTTACGAAAGGCAATTGCTACGGAGTGATCGGCGCCAACGGGGCCGGCAAATCCACCTTCCTGAAAATCCTGTCCGGCGAGATCGAGCCGAACAAGGGTTCCGTGGAAATCACCCCCGGCGAGCGCATGTCCGTCCTCAAACAGAACCACTACGAGTTCGACGAGGTGACCGTGCTCAACGCCGTGCTCATGGGCAATAAGAAGCTCTGGGACATCGCGCATGAGCGCGACACGATCTATGCCAAGGAAGACTTTACCGAAGAAGACGGCATGCGTGCAGGTGAACTGGAGGCTGAATACGGCGAAATGGGCGGTTACACCGCAGAAAGCGACGCCGGCGTGCTCCTGGGCGACCTGGGCGTGAAGGAAGACCTGCATCAAACCCTCATGAAAGACCTGAGCGGCGCCCTGAAAGTGCGGGTGCTCCTGGCACAGGCGCTTTTCGGCAACCCCGACATCCTGCTGCTCGACGAACCGACGAACCACCTCGACGTGGAAACCATCGGCTGGCTTGAGAACTTCCTGGCCGATTACGAAAACATCGTGATCGTAGTGAGCCACGACCGTCACTTCCTCGACGCCGTGTGTACCCACGTGGCCGACGTAGACCGCGCCAAGATCAAAATCTTCACCGGTAACTACTCCTTCTGGTACGAATCCAGCCAGCTGATCGCCCGCCAGATTTCCGATAAGAACAAGAAAATGGAAGACAAACGGAAAGACCTGCTGGACTTTATCGCCCGCTTCTCCGCGAACGCTTCCAAATCCAAACAGGCTACTTCCCGTAAGAAAGCCCTCGATAAACTGGTGATCGAAGACATCGAGCCCTCCAGCCGTAAATACCCCGGCATCATCTTCAAGCAACAGCGCGAAGTGGGCAACCAGATCCTGAACATCGAAAAACTCGAAAAATCCATCGACGGCCGCAAAATCTTCAGCGACGTGACCTTCTCCGTGAACAAGGGAGACAAGATCGCGTTCCTGTCTAAAGATCACCTGGCCCTCAGCACTTTCTTCGATATCATTAACGGCGATCAACAGGCTGACAGCGGCAAGCTCGAATGGGGCACCACCGTTACCAAAGCGTACCTGCCCGACGATAACGCCGCGTTCTTCAAGAGCGACCTCAACCTGCTCGACTGGCTCCGCCAGTACGTTCCGGCGCACGTAACGGACGTAGACGAGCCCTTCCTCCGCGGTTTCCTCGGAAGAATGCTCTTCTCCGGCGACGAGATCATGAAAAAGACCACGGTGCTTTCCGGTGGCGAAAAAGTACGTTGCATGGTCAGCCGCATGATGCTGCAAGACCCCAACGTCGTGATCCTCGACGAACCTACCAACCACCTCGACCTGGAATCCATCCAGTCTTTCAACGAAGGCATGAAAACCTTCCAGGGCATCGTGCTGTTCACCACGCATGACCATACGTTCATGCAATCCGTGGCCAACCGCATCATCGAGATCACGCCTTCAGGCATCATCGACCGACTTTGCTCGTTCGACGAGTACCTGGAAGATGAGCGCGTGAAAGCCCTCCGTGCCGAAATGTACGGGGAGCCGGTGAATGCGTAACAAGATTGAAATCAACAGAAAATAGAAAAGAGCGGAAATTATCCGCTCTTTTTTTATGGGTTACTTTTTTGGGTATTAGCTCCCTCTTGCTGAGGGATTTTTTAGAGGTATTCTTCGATTACTTTCATTTTATGTTTGTCCAGCGGCTTGGTGATGTAAGCCATCAGTTCCGGTGTCCGTTCCACTTTTTCCATATCCTGGATGTTCATGGACGAGGAGCACATGATGATGGGCACATCCTGCGTCAGCTTCGTTTTGAGCTTCCGGAAGGCTTCGATGAAATCCCAGCCGTTCATCCGCTGCATGTTCATGTCCAGGATGATGAGGCAGGGGAGGCGGCGGGCCGCGAAATCGTTCAGGTCCTCGATGGCGTCTTCTGCAGACAGGAATGAATTGACCCTGACGTCCCACCCTTGCAAACCGAACATCTTCTTCACGATAAAGTGGAAAATCTCGTCGTCGTCGATCACATAAACTACTTTATGCTGTGCCATGTCAATTATATTATCGAATCGCATCATAATATTCCGTTTACTGTCCGCAATTCCATTTTCCGTTAGCATAGGTACTCATCGTATAGGGCCCCACAAAGCATTCCATCTAAAGCCGTTTCATAATTTCTCCGCAAAGAAAGTTAATTTTATTTTAATATTAATATTTTTTAACCTGCAATAACCAAACTTTAACAAGCCGGTATAAAAAAGAAAGGGTATGGCCGCGGCCACACCCTTTTTCTATGAATGTTGGATTGTCTATCGTACTTTTTAGAAGATGCCGCCTTTTTTCAGGTTTACTTTACCGGCACCGATTTTATACCCGTCCTGGTAAATTTCCACGCTGTAATCGCCGGGCTTGAAGTCGGAATTCTGTTTCCAGTCCATGCTAACGGGGGTGTTGCCACCGGCTGCGTAGGAAACGGTTTTCTTAACGGTGTAGAGTTTCTCGGTACCGTCTTCCAGGGTGAAGCGGCCGCTGCCGAGGGCTTCTACTGCGAGGGGAGCACCATCGGGAGCCGTGATGGCTACGTAGATCTCCTTGTCGCCGCTGGTAGCGATGCGGTTGTTCAGGTCGAAGGACACGCGCATCATATCCGCACGTTTCGCTTTGGACGTCACTTCTTCCTTCCCGTTTTTACGCACGTTGATGGGAGACAGTTTGATATTGTCTGCATGCAGTACGGAGCCAAGGTCTACCCGTTTGCCGAGGCTGTCTTTCACCACCACTACGGAATCGCGCTCTTTGCGGGCATAGTCGCGCTCGCCGGTGATGACGATCTTTTCGCCTTCCAGGCGTTCGATGGTGGCTACATAGCCTTCGGTCCTGGATTTCAGTTCTTCGATCAGCCTGCGGGCTTCTGCCAGCTGTGCTGCGGTAGCGTTTTTGTTGCTGAGGATGCTGGTGATACGGCCTTTCATGTCGGCAATTTCTTTGTCCTTGCTTTTCACGAGGCTGTCCATCCGGCTATTCTGGGAGATCAGATCGTCCAGCCGGGCTTGTGCGGCATCGTATTCTGCCTGCAGTTCGTTCCGGGAATTAGAGATCGTATCGAGCTGGTTTTCTTTGATAGCGATCTCCTTGCTGGTCTGGCTCTTGTCATAATACATATAGCCCCAGGTGCCTACGAGTGCAGCGATGAGGATACCGTATATGAGGCCGTTCTTGTTACTTTTCGGTTTTTCGGGCCCGGGATTGGGCGTACCAGCGTTAAAGGTGTTTTCCGCCATAATGATTGATGTTTTGTTAAGTTGATTGTTGTTATATGGGTAAAATTTTTCCCTCGAAATTGAAACGTTAAAATTTAACTAAATTACACGCTTTAAAATTGTAGGCTGTGTTATATACCGTTGCGCTCGACCAGTTATTATTGCTTGATATAGAAACCACCCCGCTAACACCTTCGTTGGATCAGCTTCCGGCCGAGTTACAGGCGCTCTGGTTGGAAAAGAATGCAAAAACTTTGCCAGATTCTGAAAATCCTTCGGCCGACTTTTTCGATCGCGCCGGCCTCACGGCGGAGTTCGGAAAGATCGTTTGCATCTCCGCCGGGTTTTTCTTTACGGAAAACGGTCAGTATCAATTACGTATAAAATCGTTTTATGGGGACGACGAGAAGGAACTGCTCGCCGGTTTCCTCGACACCGTCTCCAGATTTCACCAAAAAATGCAACGTTTTCAATTCGCCGGGCATAACATCCGCGAGTTCGATATTCCCTATATTTGCCGCCGCGCGGTCATCAACGGGCTCATGCTGCCGGCGCCGCTGCTGCTCCACCAGCTTAAACCCTGGGAGCAGCCCATGCTCGACACCCTCCAGATCTGGCGCTTCGGGGACTTCCGGAATTACACCTCCCTCAAGCTCCTGGCCGCCGTGCTGGGCATTCCCACGCCGAAAGACGATATCGACGGCAGCCAGGTAGGGAAGGTATATTGGGAGGAAAAGGACCTCCGCCGCATCGTGGAGTATTGTCAGAAAGACGTGCTCACCGTTGGCCAGCTCCTGCTCCGCTTCAAAGGGCTCCCGCTCATGGAAAAAGACAGCGTGGCCGTGGTCGCGTAAATTGTTGGATCGTTAGAAACAGATAGGGTTATGGATTACCAGGACATCATCAAGGATTGGAAAAACAACAAGTTCAAGCCCCTCTACTGGCTGGAAGGGGAGGAAGACTTTTTTATAGACCAGGTGGTCAACTACGCGGAGCATAACCTGCTCTCCGAAGCCGATAAGGGTTTTAATCTCACCGTTTTGTACGGGAAAGACACCGACTGGGCCACCATCATCAACGCCTGCCGCCGCTACCCCATGTTCGCCGACCGCCAGGTCGTGATCCTCAAGGAAGCACAGGCCATGCGCGACCTCCTCAAGATCGAGCCATACATCGATAAACCCCTCGAATCCACCGTGTTCGTCGTAGCCCACAAGCAGGGCAAGCTCGACGGCCGCTCCAAAATGGCCAAGCTCGTCAAGGAGCGCGGCGTCATGCTGTCCACCAAAAAACTGTACGACAACCAGATCCCCCAGTGGGCGGAGGCTTACGTCCGCTCCCAGGGCCTCGCCATCTCCGAAAAAGCCTGCGTCATGCTGGCCGATCATATCGGCAACGATCTCAGCCGCATCGCCAACGAGATCGAGAAACTGATGGTCAACCTTCCGCAAGGCAAAAAAATCGACGAATCCGACATCGAGAAATATGTGGGCATCAGCAAGGAATACAATGTTTTCGAGCTGCAAAACGCCATCGGGCAGATGGACATGACCAAGGCCATGCGCATCGTCAGGTATTTCTCCGCCAATCCCAAAGCCGCGCCCATACAGGTGGTGATCCCTTCCCTCTACGGATATTTTTCCAAGATCAACCTGCTTTTCGGCGCCAAGGGCGGCGAGAAGGAAATGGCCGCCGCATTGGGCGTGCATCCCTTTTTCCTGAAAGATTATATGTCGGCCGCGCGCAATTTCGGGCCCAACGGCACCGAGCGCGCCATTCTGCTCCTGGCGCAATACAACCTGCGCAGCATCGGTATCGGCGACGCAGGGAATGAAGACGGGGAATTGATGAAGGAAATGGTTTACCGCATTTTACGGCCTTGAGGCAACCGCCCGGGCCTGCTCCACATCGTTTTTCATCTGCGCCACGAGCCCTTCCACACTGTCGAACTTCCTGTCTGAACGGATGAATTCCAGGAAATCGACGCGGATGGGCGCGTCGTAGATCTCTTTGTCGAAATCGAGGATGAACACTTCGATGCGCAGCTCCGTGCCGTTAAACGTAGGCCGGGTGCCGATGTTGAGCGCGCCTTTGTACAGCTGCCCGTCGTTGCCGGCGGTCACCGTCACGGCGTAAACGCCCTGTGCGGGAATGAGCTTGCGGTAATCGTTAAGGGAGATGTTGGCGGTGGGGAAACCAAGCTGGCGGCCCATTTTATCGCCATGCACCACGATGCCGTTGAGGAAATAGGGATAGCCGAGCAGCTCGTTGGCCAGCCTTACATCGCCTTCCTGGAGGCTTTTGCGGATGCGGGTGGAGGATACGGCGGCGTCCTGGATGACCTGCTGGGGGATTTCCAGCAACCTGAAACCGTATTTTTCCTGTTCGGCCTCCAGCAGCTCCAGCCCGCCTTCCCGGTTGTGGCCGAAACGGTGGTCGTAGCCGATGATGATGGTGTGTGGACGGAAAGTTTCGATGAGGAAATCTTCGAGATAGGCCGTGGCGGAGCGTTCCGAGAATTCCCGGGTGAAGGGGACCACCACCAGGTGATGAATGCCCCAGTGCGCAAGGAGCGAAATCTTCTCGTCGAGCGTAGTGAGCAGGCGGACCGATTTATCGCCCGCCAGCACCTCCCGCGGATGCGGGTCGAAAGTGATGATGACCGTTTCCCCGTTGCAGGCGTGCGCGGCTTCCTGCAGTTGCTGGAGGATGTGCTGGTGGCCGGTATGCACCCCGTCGAAAGTGCCGATGGTGATCACGGCGTTCCGGAAAGCGGGTAATTTCTTTAAATCTCTGTGAACCTGCATGGTGGATCGGTCATATTTGCAAAAACGCCGTGCAAATCTAAATGTTTTGACGGGATTACAATACTTTTGCACTTTAATCGCAAACAAAGGAACCTACCGTGGATCAGAACCTTTACGCCCAAAGAGGCGTTTCAGCCGGCAAAGAAGATGTGCACAACGCCATCCGGAATATCGATAAGGGATTATTCCCCCGCGCATTCTGCAAGATCATCCCCGACCTGCTCGGGGGCGACGAAGCCTGGTGCAACATCATGCATGCAGACGGGGCGGGCACCAAATCCTCCCTCGCATACGCCTACTGGAAGGAAACGGGCGATATCAGCGTTTGGCGCGGCATCGCGCAGGACGCCATTATCATGAACACGGACGACCTCCTCTGCGTAGGCGCAACAGACAACATCCTGCTGTCTTCCACCATCGGCCGCAATAAAAACCGCATCCCCGGCGAAGTGATCGCGGCCATCATCAACGGCACGGAAGAAATCCTCGAAGAACTGCGCTCTTATGGCATGGGCATCTACAGCACCGGCGGGGAAACCGCGGATGTAGGAGACCTCGTCCGCACCCTCATCGTAGACTCCACCGTAACGGCCCGCATGAAACGTGCAGACGTGATCTCGAACGACCGCATCCAGGCGGGAGACGTGGTAGTAGGGCTTGCATCCTACGGCCAGGCCACCTACGAGCGCGAATACAACGGCGGCATGGGCAGCAACGGCCTCACTTCCGCCCGTCACGACGTTTTCAATAAATCCGTAGCGGAGAAATATCCTGAATCCTACGACCCCGCTATCCCGCAGGAGCTGGTTTTTGCCGGCAAAAAATCCCTCACGGATATGATCGACGTTCCGGGATTCGGACAGATCACGGCCGGCAAACTGGTATTGTCGCCCACGCGCACCTATGCGCCGGTGATCCGCCATATGCTGGAGCAATTCCGCCCGCAAATCCACGGAATGGTGCATTGCAGCGGCGGCGCCCAGACCAAGGTGCTGCATTTTATCGAAAACCTCCACGTCATCAAGGATAACCTGTTCCCCGTTCCCCCGCTGTTCCAGCTGATCCGCGAGCAGTCGGGCGCAGAATGGAGGGAAATGTACCAGGTGTTCAACATGGGCCACCGTATGGAATTGTACGTGCCTGCCGAAATCGCGGAAGACCTCATTCGCATCAGCCAGACCTACAACATCGACGCCCGCATCGTGGGCCGCGTGGAAGCCAGCGAAGGCGAGCAAGTGACGGTGAAAAGCGAATACGGCACGTTCGAATACAAATAATAGCATCAAGGCATATACGAAAAAAGCCGGTGGACCGTTGGTCGCCGGCTTTTTTCTTTTACCCGTTATGGCAATTTGAAAGGAATATCCAGCGTATCGTATGCCGCAACCCTTCGTCCACCGTTGGTCGAACCTTTCATCGGCGGCATGGAAGATACGAGTCGCAACGCCTCTTCTTCAATACCATGGCCCAACCTGGGGCTTACGACGTGGATGTTGGTCTTCACGCGGAACCGGGTATTTACATAAGCGACGCGCACGGTTCCCTGTATGCCGTGCGCCTTCGCTTCGGCCGGATATGCCAGGTTTTGGGAAAGGAACATATGGAATGCTGCTTCGCCGCCGGGGAAGTAGGGAGGAATTTCGAGGTAGGTGAATATTATGTCTGGAGGGAATTCGTCGACTGCGATCGACCTGTTTTGCAGATTGAACTGGAAATTGAGCCGCCAATAGCAATGAACGGGCCTTCCGCCCTGAAGCGCCGGTTTCCATTTGGGCATCAGCTTTACAAGGCGGACCGCTTCCGCATCCATGCCAAAACCAGGATTCACCCCATCTACAGATATGTCAGAAATACTGCTGTCTTGCCGCAACACGAACAGGACGCACACGGTGCCTTGCCGGCCTGCCGCAAGCGCCTCGGGCGGATAGCGGGCAACGCGGCCAAAGTAAGCGTTCAGCGAATCCATGCCGCCCGGGAACTGGGGCATGCGGCTTCTGTCGACAAATACCATTTTTTCATCCGGGATGGTATCCGCAATTGTGCCGGGAGTCAACATGGATAAGCAAAGCAAGAGTGTGGAGGCAATCATTTTGATAGCGGTTGATGGTTTGAAACTACTGATTTTCCGCCGGGCATGAAAATCTTACCGGAAGGTTGAAAACGGTGGCGGAGGGTTTCCCGTTCATTACGCCCGGCACCCAGTCCGGCATCATTTTTATCACCCGCAACGCTTCTTCGTCCATCCCGAAACCAGGCGATTTACCTATGGTCCCGAAGCCGGAAAGTTTTCCATCTTCCTGCACGACGAATTTTACGAAAACGGTACCTGATTTTTTTTCGCGAAGCGCTGCTTCGGGATATTGCATGTTTTTTTCCAGGAAGTCTCGCAAAGCTTCTTCTCCACCGGGGAATTGGGGCATGGGCTCGCAAGGAAAGTAACAGCTAATTTCATCCGTGGTCGGCGGCGGTGGTGGTTCGACTATGCACTCGCCTGAAGTGTAGGTAACTTTCGTCCCATCTGCCGGGGGCGCAACGTTTTTATCTTTCGGGGAGCAAGCTGCAAATATGGACATCAGGTAGATGGGGATAATAGATCGGATCGTCATGGAAGGCCGTTTACATCCAGATGCGTTTGCGGTGCATTTCCACAAAAAAAGCGCCGCAGGAATGCGGCGCCAGTAATTGTTTGCTAATTATAGTAACGGAAAAAATCTAACATTTTGTTTTTTGGCCGGGCATGAAGGGCGACTGGCCGGGCCAGAATGAGGTGCTTTTGTCGTCATCCACCAGTGTGTAGCGGATGGGCAGGTTGAACTCAACGTCCACTTTACGTCCGTTTTGTACGCCCGGGTTCCACTTCGGCATTCCTTTCACCACACGGATGGATTCTTCTTCCAGTCCTGCCCCTTTTTTGTTGCCTACGGTCGTAACGTCCGTAATGGAACCGTCTTCCCTGACGATGAATTTCACGAATATGGTGCCTTCCACGCCTTTTTCCGCTGCTTCATCCGGGTATTTGATTTGCGAGCTGAGATATTTGTTCAGCGCTTCGTCGCCACCGGGGAAAACAGGCGGGTTTTCCACGACGGTGAAGATTTCATTTGTCGGTTTTTGGAGGGTGCGGTCAACCGGCGTTTGTGCCTTTTCCTCTGGTTTGGCTGCTACCACATCTTCTTTGTGCTGCGTGCAGGATACGGCGAAAATGAGCCCTGCGGCGAGGGGTAAGGCCATCAGCTTGCGGACGGCGGCATAACGGGTGTCGTTTTTACGGGTAAGCATCATGATTCTGCGTTTTACGGGAGGTTGGGAAAAGTGGTGAATGAGTAAGTTGGCGGAAGGGGCGCAAAGCACCTGGCGGAGGAGGTTTTCCGCGTAGGCTTTCGTTTGGCCGTTGCCCGCGGGCACTTCGTCTGCTTCGAATTCATGGACTACCTGCAGCTCGCGTTTCACGAAATGGAAGACGGGATTGGGCCAGCAGAGCGCGGTGACGAGCTCCATGAACAGCGTATCCCAGCTATGGCCTTTGCGCACATGCGTTTGCTCATGCTGCAAAATATGGCGGCTTTCGGCGGATTGCTGCTCTGCGCCCGGGTTCCAGAAGATGAAACGGAAAAAGCTGAAGGGCGAGGAAACGGCAGGGTGGAGGATGAGCTGGTAATGCTGGCCGTCCTGCCTGCGGCCCCCGCGGATGAGGCGGTGCAACTGCCAGACGGCATATCCGAAGCGCGCCAGCAAAGCCGCCGCCACTGCCGCATAGGCGAAATACGTCCAGTGCCAGGAGCTTGTGGTATGGCTGCCGGCGTTGCCGTTGACGGTGAACGCGGATGCGGTGTATTGAAGGATGCCGGCAGAGCCGGTGGAGTTTCCGGGCAGGGGGATGCTGATGAGCGGCAGCAGGAGGCTCACGGCCGTGAGGCCCAGCAGGTAAGCCCGGTTCCAGCGATGCTGGCGCTGGTTGCGGAGCGCCAGGCAGTAATAGGCGAACAGCAGGCCGGAACAAAGGGCCGCTTTTGCAAGGTACAGCAGGATCATGCTCATGGCGCGTCGTTTTTAGGTGGTTCTGTAGGGTTGGATTCCTTGATCTCGTCCAGCAATTGCTGCAGGTCGGAAACCGACATGTTTTTCTCCTTCACGAAAAACGAAACGAGGTTCGAAAATGAGCCGCCGAAGTACCCTTTCACGAGGTTCTTCACCGTGCGGCTGCTGTATTCGTCTTTGGAGATCAGCGCATGGTACTGGTGGCTCTTCCCGAAGGCTTTGTAACCGGCAAACCCTTTGTCGACCAGTATCTTCACGAGCGTAGATACGGTGTTGTAATGCGGTTGCGGTTCTGGGAGGAAGGTGATGATGTCTTTCACGAAAGACGGGCCCAGCTCCCAAAGGGCCTGCATGATCTGTTCTTCCGCTTTTGTCAGTGTTTTCATTGTATCGCTGTTTACGGAGTCCGTTAGTTGTGTGATGTTGGTGTACTCCTGGTGTTGCTGATAGGTCCTCGATTATCGTTGCTTCTCTTTGATTTGTATGCTTTGATCTTCGGTCTGTCGGTCTTCTGTAATTATTTACCTGATTTTTCGCCCGCTTTCTGCCTTCGTTGTTATATTGTGGCGCAATGCTTCCGTCTGCCGGTTTTTAACGATTTCCCGCTTGGCGTGTTTCATCGAAGCGGCGGCGAAGGAAGGTATTTCGGTTGCTGATACGAATGTATAACTATTTTTTTAGTTTACAAACTAATTTTATAGTTATTAACGTATGCGGGTCTTTGCCAGGGATTTAATTATTTTTGGATTTTAAAACAGGAAATTGATGGTCGATCAACCGATAGTTCAGCTGACGAACGCTAATATATACCAGGGAAGTTCTTTGATCCTGTCTGACGTGAATATCTCGATCAACAAGGGTGAGTTTGTGTACCTGATCGGGAAAACGGGGACGGGGAAGTCGAGCCTGCTCAAGACGCTCTACGGAGATCTCGTGTTGCGGGAGGGGAGCGGCCAGGTGGCGGGGTTCGACCTTACGAAGATGGACTGGAAGAAGGTACCTTATCTGCGCCGGAACCTCGGTGTGGTGTTCCAGGACTTCCAGTTGTTGACGGACCGTACCGTGCATGAGAACCTGAAATTTGCGTTGAAGGCCACGGGGTGGACGGACCAGAAGCAGATCGAGGACAAGATCGCGGACGTTCTGGAGAAGGTGGGGCTGGCTACCAAGGGGTTCAAGATGCCGTACGAGTTATCGGGCGGGGAGCAGCAAAGGGTGGACATTGCCCGGGCGCTCCTGAACGGGCCGAAGCTGATATTGGCGGATGAGCCTACGGGCAACCTGGACCCTGAAACTTCCGACGGGATCATGCAGCTGCTGTTCCGTATCTGCCGGGAAGACGGCACTACGATCGTGATGGCGACGCATGATTATATTGTGTTGCAGAAGTTCCCGTCGCGGGTGCTGCGGACGGAAAACGGGCAGGTGACGGACAATGCAGCAGTAAATTTTGCATAAGTAAAGCATTGGTTTACAGTAGAGGTGGTCCAAATAATTCTATTTGGAACTTGCCATATTACTTCTTACCTTTGCACCGGAAAAATAGCGAGTAATAATTTATTTTATCAAAGATGTCTTACTTAACTGTAGAAAAGAAAGCAAATATTTTCAAGGAATTCGGTGGTAACGAAAAGAATACCGGATCTGTGGAAGCGCAAATCGCCCTGGTTACCGAGCGTATCAACAGCATTTCCGCTCACCTGAAGCAAAATAAAAAGGACTTCTCCACTCACCGCGGTCTGATGAAGATGGTAGGTCAGAGAAAGCGCCTGCTTTCCTATCTGTCCAAAACCAACCTCTCCGGCTACCGTGCCCTCATCGAGAAGTTAGGTATCAGAAAATAATCCGAATTTATTGATAGCGCTATTCCCAACTATTCTGGTTGGGAATAGTTTTTTTGTATGTGTACCATTTTAATCCTCACACAAGTATGAATCTCACACCTACTTCGGTTAAATTTGATATAGGCGGAGGTCGTGAAGTGACGATCGAGACCGGCAAATTGGCCCGACAGGCCGATGGCGCCGTTACCGTTCGTTGCGGCGATTGTATTCTGCTGGCTACCGTGGTGGCCAATAAAGAGCCCAAAGCCGGGCAGTCTTTCTTCCCCCTGACCGTAGATTACCAGGAGAAATTCGCTTCTGCAGGCCGTATCCCGGGTTCCTTCTTCAAACGCGAAGGCAAGCTGAGCGACTCCGAGGTGCTGGTATCCCGTTTGATCGACCGTGCCCTGCGCCCCCTGTTCCCCGATGATTATCTCTGTGATGTGCAGGTGCTGGTGACCCTCATTTCCTCCGATCCCGAAGTAATGCCCGACGCCCTCGCCGCACTGGCAGCGTCTGCCGCCCTCGCAGTGTCCGACGTGCCCATTCAGGAGATCATCTCCGAAGTGCGCATCGGCCGCATCAAAGGCGAATACATCATCAACCCCACCCGTACCCAGCTCGCTGAAGCCGATATGGACTTCATCGTAGCCGCTACGGAGAAAAATATCATGATGGTGGAAGGCGAATCCAAAGAGTGCCAGGAAGAAGACCTCGTGAAGGCCATCGAACTCGCGCACGACGCCATCCGCATCCAGGTGAAAGCACAGGAAGAGCTCCGCGGCCTCATCGGTAACCCCGCCAAACGCGAATTCGCCCTGCCTTACGCCAACGAAGAACTGAAAGCGAAAATCGAAGCCTTTGCCGCCGGCAAAATCCTCGAAGTTTCCAAATCCGCCCTCAGCAAACACGAGCGCGGCGATGCTTTCGGCAAAATCGAAGAAGAACTGAAAGAGCACCTCGGCGAACTTTCCGAAGAAGACGCCCCGCTCGTCGGCAAATACTTCCACAAGCTGGAGAAAGAAGTGGTGCGCAACATGATCCTCGATCAGAGCATCCGCCTCGATGGCCGCGTGCTCGACCAGGTGCGCCCCCTCGCCATGGAAGTAGACCTGCTGCCCAGCCCCCACGGCTCCGCACTGTTCACCCGCGGCGAAACGCAATCCCTCACCACAGTGACCCTCGGTACGCCCGACGACGAACTGCTGGTAGAATCCGCAGCCGTTTCCAACTACGTAAAATTCATCCTCCACTACAACTTCCCCCCCTTCTCCACCGGCGAGGTGAAGATGATGCGCGGCCCCGGCCGTCGCGAAGTGGGCCACGGTAACCTGGCCATGCGCTCCCTGCGCATCATGATGCCCGGCAGCGATTACGCCTACACCGTGCGCGTAGTGTCCGATATCCTCGAATCCAACGGTTCCTCCTCCATGGCTACCGTTTGCGCAGGCTCCCTCGCCCTCATGGACGCTGGCGTGCCCCTGCCCAAACACGTATCCGGCATCGCAATGGGCCTCATCTCCCGCGCTTCCGACGGCAAATGGGCCGTTTTGAGCGACATCCTGGGCGATGAAGACCACCTCGGCGATATGGACTTCAAAGTAACCGGTACCCGCGATGGCATCTGCGGCGTGCAGATGGATATCAAGGTAGACGGCCTCAGCATGGACGTAATGCGCGCAGCGCTCGCCCAGGCACGTAAAGGCCGCCTGCACATCCTCGACGCGATGTACAACACAATCGGTACCGCCCGTCCTGAACCGAAACCGCACGCTCCGCGCATGGAGAAAATGACCATCGACCGTGAATTCATCGGCGCGGTGATCGGGCCCGGCGGTAAAGTTATCCAGGAAATCCAGCGCGAAACCGGCACCAACATCAACATCGAAGAAGTTGGCCAGCATGGTGAAGTTTCCATCTTCGCTACCCAGAAAGAAAACCTCGACAAGGCCGTTCGCTGGATCAAAGGCATCGTTGCCCAGCCCGAAGTTGGCGAAGAATACGAATCCGTAGTGAAAAGCGTAATGCCTTACGGCGCATTCGTCGAATTCCTCCCCGGCAAACAAGGCCTGCTCCATATCTCCGAAGTTTCCTGGAAACGCCTCGAGAACATGGACGGCGTGCTGAGCGAAGGCGATAAAGTGAAAGTGAAACTGGTAGGCACCGATCCCAAAACCGGTAAATTCAAACTGAGCCGCAGGATCCTCATGCCGAAACCCGAAGGTTACGTAGAACGCCCCGAACGTGAAGAACGTGGCGACCGCGGCGACCGTGGCGATCGTCGTGACCGTGGTGGTGATCGCGGAGACCGCCGTGGCGGTGGCGATCGTGACCGCGGAGGCGACCGTCGTGATCGTGGCGACCGTGGTGACCGCGGAGACCGTGGCGATCGCGGACCCCGTCCTTCCCAGCAAACCGAACAGAACGACGGTCCTGAACTGGGCCCTGTGTTCGACGAGCAATAAGAATCGTGTGAATAGCTTACATAAGAAAACGCCTCCGGAAACGGGGGCGTTTTCATTTGGTGATATCTTTTCGGAGAACTGCTGTCAGCGTTGCCTCCAGAAGATTTTGCTTTGATGTGCCCAGGCAGCATTGCTACGGCCCCAGCTTAGTTTTAAGGAGATGGGTAACCTGGCTCGCGGCCGTCTTGCGGGATCATGGTTTGCTGCGGGGAACGGCGTACAGCTTCGGCCGCCGGATGCCCCGGTCTTCATACGATTTCCGGTTCATCTCGAAGTGCATTTCGCTCATATCGTTCAGGTAATTTTCGACGGGTTCCAGTCCTGCGGCGGCCCTTCGTGCGTTCAGCCGGCTGGAGTCCGCTACGGGCCTGGGATAGGCCTGGCAACTGTCGGTATTGTACGTGACCTGCGTGCCGTACACCTGTTTCCTGCCGGTATTCAGCGCTACCCGGTCTGTGAGGTACGCGAAATGCTGCACATCGGCGTTCTTCCGTTTCACTTCCTTTTCCATAGCCGTCAGTACCCTTTGCTGGAAATCCGGGTCGAAATCGCAATGTTGTACCATATTCCAATAATGCTGCGATCCGGCTTTGCCAACGAGATCGTACCCCGGATAGCCGAATTCCCTGAAAATCATTTGCAATTTTTTACCGTGGGCGCGGAAGACACTGTCCTTGAATTGGCTCCACTGTTCGGCGCTCATTTTCAGATATTCGCCCTGCCGGACGAATGCCGCCACCTGGTCTGTTTTATGCATCCGGGCCAGGGTGTCTGCCAGGGCGGGATTGCGGGGAGCGTTTTGCGGAAAGGCAGCACCAGCAAAGGTTATCAGCATCGCTGCGAGGGTAGTGGCGGGGGAGGCTTTCATGACGACGATCTGTTTAACTCTCAAAAAATAAGCAAAAAAAACGCTGCCCGGAAGCAGCGTTGGTCGTTTTAGGGTAAGATTAACGTTTATCGGCCGGCGTTATACACCTGCTCCACGAATACCTCACTTTCGCGCCAGATCACTTTTCCTTTTTCCAGCTTGAAGATCCGGAACGATTTGCCGTTCACGTCCTCATAATCCAGCTTGTAGAGTTTCACGCGTTTGTTGGTGGAACGGTCTACCACCTGCACTTTGCCGGCTTCCAGCAGGTCCGGGATGATTTCGTCGATATAGGGGAGGATGATGCCTTCGTTATCGTTCCAGAACAGCGTGATCTTGTCGGTGCTGTAGCTGAGCGGATTGGCTTTGGACGCGGTCCAGAACTTGCTGGCGAGGCTGTAATGGCGCTGCACCTCTTCGGGGTTCAGCGGGGAGAACTGGATATTGCGGAAAACGGTTTTGGCGTACTGCTTCTGGACCAACACGGTGTCGAGGTTTTTAAAATAATCTTCGATGTCGAGTTTGTCGATCACCAGCACCGCGTTAGGCACCTGGTAAAAGACGGAGTCTTTTTTCTCGTATTCGTGTGGTACGATGGTAGTTTGGGCGGATACGGCGAAAGTGCCGCCCAGTAAGGCTGCGAGGATGATGAGCTTTTTCATAGGATAAGGTTATATTTAATAAAAATCAAATATAAATACAGTCGGGGAATTGGCCAAGAAAATTGAGGTGGGGGGAGAAAAATGTATCTTGCGCCCATGTCTTACATTGCCATAACGATTCCCGCGCCGCAAGAGCTGCGGGATGTGCTGGTCGCCCAATTGAGCGACATGGGTTACGAAGGTTTCGAGGAGCGCCCGGATGCGCTGGTCGCGTTTATTCCCGAGGGGGATTTTGTCGAGAACGATCTGCAGGGGCTCGTGGGTGCTCACGGGGTGGATTATACGAAGGAAAGGATCGAGCAGGCGAACTGGAACGCTTTGTGGGAGAGCAGCTTCGAACCGGTGCTCGTAGACGATTTTTGCGGGATCCGCGCGGGATTCCACGCGCCTTTGGGCGATGCGGTGGCGCATGAGATCATCATCACGCCGAAGATGTCTTTCGGCACGGGGCACCACGCCACCACGTTTTCGGTAGTGCGGCTCATGCGGGATGTGGACTTCAGGGGGAAACAGGTGTTCGATTTCGGGTCGGGCACGGGTATCCTGGCGATTTTGGCGGATAAGCTGGGCGCTGCGGAAACGAAAGGTATCGATATCGACGACTGGGCGGTGGAGAACGCAACGGAGAATGCGGAGATGAATGCTTCGGGGAATGTGCGCTTTAGCCAGGCCGATAGCCTTTCCGGCGAAGAAAGCGGCCGGTTCGACGTGGTTTTGGCCAATATCAACCGTAACATTTTGTTAACCAATATGGGGGAGATGAAAAGAATCCTCAAAAAGCACGGTATATTGATTTTGAGTGGTATATTGCAGGAAGACGAACCTGCAATTGTTAAGGCGGCCCAGGCAGAGGGGCTGCGTCCCGAAAAACGGGCAGAGAGGGAGCACTGGCTGGCTTTATCATTTATCGCCAGTTAATGTGGAAAAATTATCATATTTTAATTGCTGATTTCAGCGTAATTACCTTATCATTGCAGTGAAATTTACATTCATTTTAACACTTTAATTGCTACCTTAGCAGTTCTAACTTATTGTGATGACAGAATTATTGCTAATTATCTGCGCCTATCTGATTGGCTCTTTTGCTACCGCTGTGTGGGTGAGCAAGGGGGTTTTCGGTATCGATATCCGCGAGCATGGTTCCGGTAATGCCGGCGCTACCAACACGTTCCGCGTGCTGGGCCCCAAGGCCGGTACGTTCGTGATGTTGGTAGACATGCTGAAAGGCGTGCTGGCTGTCAGACTATCCTACCTTATGCCTCACGATTCAACCGAGCAACTGATCAACCTGCAGGTGGGCCTGGGCCTGGCTGCCGTTGTTGGCCATATATTCCCCATCTGGGCGGGTTTCCGCGGCGGTAAGGGCATTGCCACCCTCTTTGGGATGGTGCTCGCTATTCAACCGCTCGTAGCCCTGTATTGCGTAGGTGTTTTCCTCATGATCCTCTTCCTCACCCGGTACGTATCGCTCAGTTCCATCCTGGCGAGCATCGCGTTCCCGGTGCTCATTCTCTTCGTGTTCCGCGAAGAGGAGACGTATTACCGCATATTCGCCATTGCCGTTGCAGTGATGGTCGTGCTCACGCACCAGAAGAACATCGTTCGCCTGCTCAGCGGTAACGAATCCAAAGTTCCCCTCTTCAAAAACAGGAAAAACAGGCACGGCAGCGACCTGTAATTTCCCCGTTCCCGCAAATCCGGCACAACGATTGTATTCTTCTTTCAGGAATTGGTAAATTCGCCGCAACAACCGTTGGCAGCAACGTGTTATTGTATTGCGCAGCGACTATCACCTTCTTCTTTTAAACTATCGACCCGATGAAAAAAATTGCGTTGTTATTGGTTGCAGGAACCGGTCTTATTTACGCCTGTTCGAGAGTGCCCATCACCGGCCGCAGCCAGTTAAACCTCATTCCCGAAGCCACCATGCAATCCATGGCGCTACAGGAATACCAGTCTTTCCTTTCCCAGAACAAAGCCGTTTCGCCGGGCACCAGCAAGGATGCCGCCATGGTACAACGGGTTGGCGGCCGCATCGCACAGGCGGTAACCACTTACATGACCCAGCATGGCATGGGCAATGAAGTGGCCAGCTACAAATGGGAATTCAACCTCGTGAACGATAAACAGGTAAACGCCTGGTGCATGCCCGGCGGCAAAGTGGTGGTGTACACCGGCCTGCTTCCCGTGACCCAGAACGAAACGGCGCTCGCCTGCGTAATGGGCCACGAAATCGCCCACGCCATCGCACGGCATGGTAACGAGCGTATGAGCCAGGGCCTCGTGGCACAGGGCATCCAGATCGCCGGCGCCGTGGCCCTCAACAAGAACCCCCAGGCCCAGAATATCTTCATGCAAGCCGTGGGCGTTGGCGGCCCGCTCGGCCTCATGGCCTACGGCCGTCAGAATGAGCTGGAAGCAGACCATCTCGGCGTGATCTTTATGGCCATGGCAGGTTATAACCCGCAGGAATCCATCTCCTTCTGGGGCCGTATGGCGCAAGCCAGCGGCGGACAGAAACCCCCGGAACTCCTGAGCACCCACCCGAGCGACGAAAAACGCATCGCGCAGCTGCAAAAGCTCATGCCCGAAGCCATGAAGTACTACAATCCTTCTTCGAGATAATCTGAAGGTTTATCCATAAAAAAAGCGGTCCCGGCTATGCCAGGACCGCTTTTTTTATACTTCGGTATCGCATCAGTCGAGAATGCGGGCAAGGTTCAGCAGCTCGTCGTGCTTATACTGTTCCTTGTCGTTGCGGAAGCATTTCGCCGTTTCCTCCAGCAAAAACTGGACGATGCGGGCATTGCTCTGCGGTTTGTAGAAGTCGGGATTTACGGGCACGTTTACGCGTTTGAGATAGGTATCCACATCCTGCTGCGTATAAATCTGCCCCTGGATGGGGTCGATGAAGAAAAGGATGCGATAGTCTCCCGGGTCGGCCGGCTCCGTGAAATCATAAAACGTATCGAAATATGCGAGAATGAACTGCCGGGGAATGTTGACGGCGTACACCGGCAAATCGAGCATGGCGCAAAGGGCCTGGTACACAATCCCGTTTGTGAGGGGATTGCCTTTGCGGCCTTCCATCACCTGGTTGATGAAGAACTGGTTTTTGCGCTGGTAGCTTACTTCTTCCCCTTTAAGGCCGAAATAGTTGTAGATCATGCTGTTGAGGACATTGATCTGTTCCAGCGGGGTGAGGTAATTATTCAGTTCGAGCCAGATATTGCGTTTGATGCGGTCGATTTCGGTGTGGACGGACTGCTCCGTGAGGTCGGGGTATTGATATTTGGCGGTGAGCAATGCACCCTTGATGAGCTCCTGCGAGCCACCGGAATGCCAAACCCGGAAATCCTCCTGCAAGTCCTGGTAATGGACGCGATGGATCAGCATTTCGATGCGTTCCTGGATATGTTCGTCGACCGTCGTTTCCCACAAATGCTCGAGGTTGGGGATGATTTCTTTCCCGAACATGAGGATTTTGTTGGCCACGGTGTCGAACACTTCCTGGTCAGGATCGTCCAGCAGATGGAATAACGCGTTTATTTCCCTTGTTTCGTGCAATGGAATGAGTTAAGGATTCTTGTCTTTAAGTTACGAATTTTTGCCTAGTCCGCTTTCTTTTTGCGGGGCGGCGCCTTTTTCTTGGGTGGGTTGGCTTTCAGCTCTTCGATGATGGCTTTGGCTTCTTCCACGGTGATATCGGCGGCGGTCTCATGTTTTTCTTTCGGCAGCTTATAGTTGCGCAGGCCTACTTTCAGGTACGGACCGTAGGGGCCTCTCAGCACCTGGATCTTTTCCTTTTCGAAAACCTTGATGGTGCGTTCGTCTTTGGCCTGGCGTTTTTCGACGATGAGCGGCGCAACTTCTTCCAGCTCCACGGTGTAAGGGTCCATTTCCTTTTTGAGGGAATAGAACTTCTTATCGTGTTGTGCGTAAGGCCCGAACCTGCCGATGTTCACGGAAACTTCCGTGCCTTCGAACAGGCCGAGGTTGCGGGGGAGGCGGAACAGGTCCATGGCTTCTTCGAACGTGATGGTCTCGATGCTCTGGGTCTGTTTCAGTTTGGCGAAACGGGGCTTTTCCTCGTCGTCTACCTTCCCGATCTGCACCATGGGGCCGAAGCGGCCCATGCGGGCGGTAACGGGCTTGCCGGAGGCGGGGTCTTCGCCCAGGAGGCGTTCTCCCTTCACCCTTTCCGCTTTTTCCAGCGTTTCTTCCACATTATTATGGAAGGGGGCGTAGAAGTCGGACAGCATTTTGTTCCATTTCTTCTTGCCGCCGGCGATTTCGTCGAATTCTTCTTCGATGCGGGCGGTGAACCCGTAATCCATTACCCGGTCGAAATATTGTTTCAGGAAGTCGGTCACCAGCATCCCGAGGTCGGTCGGAAAGAGTTTTGCTTTTTCGGCGCCGGTATTTTCCTGGTCGGTTTGTTTACTGATTTTGTCGTTTTTCAGCCAGAGGATGCGGAAATCCCTTTTCACGCCTTCCTTGTCGCGCTTCTCCACGTATCCGCGTTTCTGGATGGTGGTGATGGTGGGGGCGTAGGTGGAAGGGCGGCCGATGCCGAGCTCTTCGAGTTTCTTTACCAGCGAGGCTTCCGTGTACCGGGGAGCGGGGCGGGTGAAGCGTTCGGTGGCTTTCATTTCCTTCAGTTCCAGCGCCTGTTTCACGGCCAGGGGGGGCAATACGCCTTCCTGGTCCTCTTCGTCGGCATCTTCATCGTCGCGGCTCTCCATATATACTTTCAGGAAGCCGTCGAATTTCAGCACTTCGCCGCTGGCGGTGAGCTCTTCGTGGTTGGTGGAGATATCGATCTTGGCGATGGTTTTCTCCAGTTCCGCGTCGGCCATCTGGCTGGCGATGGTGCGTTTCCAGATCAGTTCGTAGAGGCGTTTGAGGTCGGAATCGTCTACCGAAGCGTTTTCCATGTAAGTGGGACGGATGGCTTCGTGCGCTTCCTGGGCGTTTTCGTTCTTGTTTTTGTATTTGCGGGATTGATAGTAGCGGTCGCCCCAGTTTTTGTGGATGGCTTTGCTGATATCTTCCATGGCGGTGTCTGACAGGTTAACGGAGTCCGTTCTCATGTAGGTGATCTGCCCGGATTCGTAGAGTTTCTGGGCGAGGAGCATCGTTTTGGACACGCTGTACCCGAGTTTGCGGGAGGCTTCCTGCTGGAGGGTGGAAGTGGTGAACGGGGCGGCGGGGGATTTTTTCCCTGGCTTCACGGTCACGTCTTTCACCGTATAGGCGGCGCCGACGCATTGTTCGAGGAACTTTTCGGCGTCTTCCGCGGTTTTGAAGCGGGAGGGGCCGTCGGCCTTGAAGGCGATGGTCCGGCCCTGGATGTCTTTGGCCATGAACCAGGCTTCCACTTTGAAGGAGCTGGTGGTCTCGAACTGGTTGATCTCGCGTTCGCGCTCCACGATCAGCCTAACGGCAACGGATTGTACGCGGCCGGCAGACAGGGAATTGCGCATGCTCATTTTGCGCCAGAGTACGGGAGACAGCTCGAAGCCCACGATCCGGTCGAGGATACGGCGGGCCTGCTGGGCGTTCACCAGGTTCATGTCGAGCAGGCGGGGGGTACGAACGGCTTTTTCGATGGCGGGTTTCGTAATCTCGTGAAATACAATGCGTTTGGTAGAGGAGGGATCGAGGCCGAGCACTTCGCAAAGGTGCCATGAAATGGCTTCCCCTTCGCGGTCCTCATCCGTTGCGAGCCAAACCTCCTCGGAGTCTTTCACCAGTTTTTTCAATTCCTTGACAACCTTTTCCTTGTCTTCCGGTATTATATATTTCGGTTTGAAATTATTCTGAATGTCGATTCCCATGTCGTCTTTCTCCAGGTCACGGATGTGACCGAAGGAAGATTTCACTTCAAAATCCTTTCCTAATATTTTCTCAATCGTTTTCGCCTTTGCCGGGGATTCTACAATCACGAGATTTTTAGCCATGAACGCCTTTTTATGTCTGTAATTACGCTGAAATTTGTATCAATATTACAAATCCGATCGATGCAATTATATAAAAGTAGGATGATATAAAAAATAGATAAGGTTAAATACTTGAATTCCAGCGCACAACAGTCTCCATATTATTATGTTATCTCCTTTTCGCCGAAAGACGCTTATATTACATATTCATTTTTACTTACATCGAACGCCATGGACATCGTCATTATCGGATCAGGGAACGTAGCGCATTGTTTTGGTCACCTCATGAAGCTGCACGGCCATCCCGTTAAGCAGGTGATCAGCCGTAACAAGGACAACGCCCGGGTGCTGGCGGAATCCCTCGGCGCCGAATCTTCCGGCGACCTGATGGACATTCATATGGAGGCAGACGTGTACCTCCTGGCCGTGGGAGACGATGCCCTCGCCCGGCTGAACAACGATCTCCGCCTGGGCCGCCGCATCGTGGTGCACACTGCGGGCGCCGTTCCCCTGTCGGCCATCGGCAATATTTCCACCAACACGGGCGTATTATACCCCCTGCAAAGCATCCGGAAAGAGAATAAGTCCTACCCCGAAATCCCCCTCATGCTGGAAGCCTCGTCCGACGAAGTGCAGAAGCGCCTCCTGGCCCTGGCCCAGAGCATCAGCGGCTCCATTTCCATCATGAATTCCGAACAACGGCTCCAGATGCACCTGGCCGCCGTTTTCTGCAATAACTTCACCAACCACCTCATCGCCCTCGCCAAATTCTATTGCGAACAGGAAGGGCGCGATTTCCAGTTGCTGGCCCCCCTCATCCGGGAAACTTTCCAGCGGCTCGACAAGTTTCCGCCCGAAAGCGTACAAACCGGCCCGGCGGTCAGGAACGACGAAAAAACCATGGCCCTGCACGAATCCCTGCTCGTCAATTACCCCTCCATGGCCCAAATTTACCCGTTGCTGTCGGAAAGTATTCTCCAGTTCCATAAATGATTGGCGGTCTCCCGATTAACGAATATTTTTGCGCACCGGCCCCCGGCCGGCCAACGCAGAAACGACAGATTGATAGTTATGAACGTATTGGAACATTTTTCCCGCATCCGCACTTTCGTGTTCGACGTAGATGGCGTGCTGACGGACGGAACGGTCCAGCTGCTGCCCGGCGGCGAACTGAGCCGTAAAATGAGCATCCGCGACGGGTACGCCCTGCAACTGGCGGTGAAGAAAGGCTACCGGATCGCCATTATTTCCGGCGGTAGGTCGGAAAGTGTGGTATCGAGGCTCAACGGACTGGGGATCAGCGACGTGTTTACCGGCGTGGCCGACAAGGTGGAAAGGCTGGAAGCCTATGCCCTGGAGCACGATCTTGTCTGGGACGAGATCCTGTTCATGGGAGACGATATACCCGACTACCGCGCCATGCAGCTGGTGGGCCTGGCGGCCTGTCCGGCAGATGCGGCGCCGGAGATCAAATCCATCAGCCGTTACATTTCACCCATCACCGGTGGGGCAGGATGCGCGCGCGATGTCATCGAAAAGGTGCTGAAGCTCAATGGCGACTGGCAGCTCGACGAGGGTATCCGTGCCAGGTAGCCCAATCCGAAATCTCCATCCATAAAAATATATAATGACCCTTATCGCAGCTTTTTTCAGGATGATCCGGTATCCGAACCTGATCTACATCGCGCTCACGCAGTTGCTGTTGCAGTTTTGCGTAGTGACGCCCGTGCTGCAGAAAAGCGGGCTCGAGCCCTCCCTTACCTGGCCGCATTTCGTGCTGCTCTGCATTTCTACCCTCATGGTGGCGGCAGGCGGCTATATCATCAACGATTATTTCGACATCAATATAGACCTGGTCAACAAGCCGGAAAAAATGGTGGTGGAAAAGATCATCAACCGCCGCTGGGCCATGGCCTGGCATACCATGCTCAACATGGCCGGGGTTTCCATCGGTTTCCTCGTGGCGTTCAAGATCGGCCAGTTTTACCTGGGCTTCATCCAGGTGATCTGCACCATGTTGCTGTGGTTCTATTCCACGTCGTTCAAGCGCCAGGTGATCATCGGCAATGTCGTGATTTCGCTGCTGACGGCGTTGAGCGTTGTGGTGGTGGGTTTTTACGAGAAACAGATTTATGAGAGCTTCGAGGCGATCCTGTCGCCCGCAGGCCGGAAGCTCATCCAGGTCATCGGCATTTACGCGCTGTTCGCGTTCCTGTTGTCCATGATCCGGGAGATCGTGAAGGATATGGAAGACATGATCGGCGACAGTAAAGACGGTTGCCGCACGCTGCCTATCGTTTGGGGCGTAAAGAAAACGAAGCATTTTACCATGGTATTGATACTGGTGCTGGAACTGCTGCTGCTCGTGCTGATGGGCGTGACTTTTGCGCGGGGTTGGTATGCTGCGGTGGGATATGTGGGCCTGTTCGTCGTTTTCCCGCTCGCGTGGTTCATTCAGCGGCCGCTGGCGAAGGCGTACCAGCCGGAGCATTATCATTCCATTTCCACCTGGATCAAGATCGTGATGCTGACCGGCATCCTGTCTATGGTGTTTTTTAAAATCATGTAGCATGTATTCCCGTAAACCCGTTATACTGGCCAGCCAGAGCCCCCGCCGCGCGCAACTCCTGGAGCAGGCCGGCATCCCCTTCGAAGTGAAAGTAAGCGCGGCCGACGAATCGTGGCCCGAAGGCATGCCGGTGCCCGAAGTACCGGAGCACATCGCCCGGCAGAAAGCGAAGGCGGTGCAGGCGCATTACAGTGCAGACGATATCATCGTGGCCGCAGATACCATTGTGGTGCTGGATGGTGATGTGATCGGCAAGCCGGCAGACCGGGCCGATGCCATCCATATCCTGGGCCGGTTGAGCGGCCGGGTGCATACGGTGATCACGGGCGTGGTGATCGTCCGCAACGGCGAGGAACAGGCGTTTTCACAGACCACGGAAGTGCATTTCAAACCGCTGACCACCGCGCAGATCGAGTTTTATGTAGACAACTACCAGCCGTACGATAAAGCCGGCGCTTACGCTATCCAGGAGTGGATCGGGGCTGTGGGGATCGACGGTATCAACGGCGATTTCTACAACGTGATGGGGCTGCCTATCAGCCAGGTGGCGGAGCGGTTGGCGAAATTGTAGCCCCTATCCCGGAATGCCGTCTCCAACCCAATTAATTCCTGAAATCCTTTGCCATGAAATCATACATCAAATTCATCCTCGCCGCTGTGTGCCTGAGCGCGATCGGATGTTCCAAAGATAAAGCGCCCGAAGGACCGGAAGGGCCGGGGCCGGATAATTTCGCAGGTTGGGAATCTGTCGTTTATCGTGCATTCGTCAATGGCTCAGGGAATATCCAGCGCGATACTTTCAGGGAGAAATGCCAGTTTACCTTCAATGCAGACCAAACCATCCGCCGGATCATCCGAAGTCAGAACGGTAACTTGCAGGATAAGCAGGGCCGGGTAATGGACTTCACGTATAAACAGGGCATGCTGCAATATGTCAATGTCCAGGAATTTCCCGGATCAAGTTCATGGAAAACGTTTTTTGAATATGAAAAGGATCGCCTTGTACGCTTGCGGACTATGAGCTCGCTTAGTACTGTTAGATTCCTGCTGCAATACAACGAAGAAGGCAACATCTCGCAGGTATTGGAAGATAGCCACGCTGATATGTTATCGAAATATGATTGGAGTGACGGAAACCTCTGGAATAGCCAATATTTTTATCAACCGGAGAATGGCAACCTTCAGCTGGAGGATGAAATCGTGTATGCATATCGGAGTGAGAGCTCAGTAAATAAAATGCCTTTCAAATCAATGGCAGAGAATCTCTATGTAATCCGCGAATTATTTTCCAATGAAATGTGCCTGCTGAGCGCGAGGGACGTCAACTACTATGATTACAGGTATCCGAGCAGCCCCGGGCTTAATTATCGGAAAACGCATACGTTTATTTACGACAACCGGGGCGGATCACAACCGCGCCGTTGGATGCAATGGAAGATCAATCAGCAATGGTATCATAAGTTGGGCGGTTTCGATCCTGATAAAGAGCGCGTCAGGTATTTCACATTTATTTATAATGATTGAATTTGGACTTCAGCTTAATTGTATAGATATTTTTAAAATATTCTATATTTTCGTTCGGCCAATGGAAAGTTGCAGCCTGAAACCCGAGTGAAAGGAAACCAAGTTAAGACCACCGAACCCACCTATGAAGAAATTCACTTTACCAACATTGACGGTATCTACAATACCGGGTCCATCCTGTAACAAAGCAGCCGTCAAACCCGAAGACATGACATCATAAACAAGGCATTTCCGCCGAATTCATAAATCATAATCCCTTATTTAAAACTTTGAATCCCTATGAAAAATTCACTGACGTGCCTTGCAGCGATCGTGTTGCTGGCAAGCTGCACTTCCTCCGACGATGTGCCTGCAACACCTGAAACGCCCAAAGAAAGTTGGTACCTCTATGGCTGGCAGGAAAGAGACCTGGACGACATGACCGGCCCCGGCAATCTCAGCAAAATCATCTACAACACCGATTCTACGGTCGATAAAGTGGTGCATTATGACGGCCCTGCAGAAACAGACTTTATGGGCGCGATTGACGATGCCGCTTATTCCGATGGCCGGATCGTGAAGTACGACACCTATCTGGGCAATGTTTCGCCCTATTCAACCGTAGAATACGAACATAAAGAGGGCCGCCTCATGAGGGCCAAACATTTTGCCTCGTTCCCTGGGCCCGCGCTGGCATTGGAACGGATCGACTCGTTTTTTTACAACAACGCCGGCAAGCTCACGAGCCATATAGAGCATAAGCTGCCTAAGGATGCGGCGCCAGTGCGGACACTGACAGAATTTACCTGGACCGGAGAAAATGTTACGTCGGCGAAATCGTACCGGGATGCAAAACTGGTATACAACTATACTTTTGAATATACTGCGCAGGAAAACTTTTACGCGAAATACCTGAAAGCCGATTACATGTTGCTGTCTGGCAGCCAGCCAATACAGGATGTTCATTACCAGAGCCGCAACCTCTGTAGCAAGCGGATCAATTTCGTGGGCGATCTGAAAATGACCGACACGATGTATTTTCAATATAGTTTCGCCGAAAACGGGTTTCCCCAAACGCTGGAACAAAAGTATATCAGCAAAAACGCCAACGACGGCAGCTATTGGGCGCGGCATAAAACTTTCGGATTCAGGAAGCATCTGCCCCAATAAAAAATCACCGGTATATACGTACAACTACGGGAAAAGGGAAGTTTGACGGAGGAATACGATGTATTTTGAAATTATACAATATCTTCGTCAGCCTGACGCATGGAAGCCGACCGACACCCGCGTGCCCGGAAACCGCGTTCAGTCAACCGAACACCTATGAAGAAAATGCTACCCGCCGCGCTGATGATGCTGGCGGCATGCAGTAAGAAAGATGCACCAGTAACACCCCGCCCCACTGCGCCCGTCTGGAAACTGACGGAAATCGCCGGAGCCGGTGAATCCACCTTTTTTTACTACAACAATACCGGAGAGCCCTCCGCGTGGGCTACCCGCACGGCCTCGGGGACAGACTCCTCAGCAGTGGCCTGGGCGGGAGGGAAGCTCGTCTTCACGTACCTTTTCTTCGGTCAGCAGCAACGGATCGACCGTTCTTTCCTGTACACCGCCGATCGCCTCACCCGGGTCCAGTATCATAATTTCGATCATAGCGGCCAGTGGACCGTCACCGACTACGATTCCCTCGTGTACAGCGACAACCGGCTGGCCGAATTGCACGTCGTGAATGCAGGCGCCCGCAATCAGATGTTCAAATTGCATTGGGAAGGAGGGAACGTTGCGCGCTGTGAAAGCTTCGACGTCATCGCCGAAACGCTGGTGCTCACCGGTGCCATTAAATATCAGTATACAGACCAGCCGGCACTGGCGCGCGTTTTCCCGCCTTGGTGCTATTTCATCTGGACCGGCCGCGATTTTGCGGCCCTCAGTGAAAACGAGCGGTCGGTGGAAGAAGGGACTTCGGCTACCGGCGCCCTCCGTTGGCGCAATTCCTACGGCCATGCTTATCTCACGGGCGGACGGCTGGAAAGCATGAACTGGCGCCGCGAAGATTTCTCCGCTCCCGCAACGGCCAACTTCGCCCGTCAATTCGCCTATCAACTATATCAAACACAATAACATCACCCTGTCCGTATGCAATAAAAAAACCGGGAAGCCATAGGCTTACCGGTTTTTTGTTGGGAAAATACTTTCATTAATACGCCGACATGGGCACATTCGAGAACTCAACCGCATACGAGCCCGTGGGGCCGGAAGAAGGCATGGGCGGGCCGGAGAGCCAGCGGATCACCACGGTGCCGGATGTGGAAATGGTGCATTCCATCAGGCGGCCATCGGCCTGCACTTTGGAGCCGCGCACCCGGGTAGAGGAGGTGCAGCCGGAGATGGTACCGATCGCAACACCGGTTTCCCATTGGGCCTGGGTGTACGGATTGGTAGCGAAATAATGCGCCGCGAAATTGATCATCGTATACGTGTACGACGTAGCCGGGTTGCCGGTCAGGGAAAGGCTGAAATTTGTCTGGGTAAACGAGCAGCTGAACCTGGGAGCGGGCACTTTTGTCTTGGCGGGCTGGATGGCGGAGCTTTCGGAGGTGAAAACAGCGAACGCTGCCAAAAGGGCGAAGGTTGCACAAACTTTTCTAAGCATAATAAAGGGTTTTGGGTGAGGAATTATGTAGTAACAAGATACTACCCGGATAAACATACATGTTTGCAAAGGCTACCTCATTTTTCAATGCGAATAGCGTATAGCCGACATGGTTGATAAGGTAAATTAACATCCTGATCCGGCGGATTAACATCATCGGGATGCTTCATTCCGGCACTCCTTTATGAAAAAAAAGGTGGCCGCACAGTATCTGTGCGGCCACCCATCTGGTTCGCCGGCATTATTGTCGAGCACTGAAATAGTACTCGAAGTAGGTCGTTAAAACCTTATCCGGATGCAAGCTGCTGGTTTCTGTTTGTGTACATTTAATCGGGAGCCCTTCTGGGCTAAATGTCCATTCGAAGTTCCGGGTGTAGGAAAGGTCATTGTCGAAGTATTTGCCTTCCTGCTTTTTGATGATATGCTGGCTGAAGTTCGAATAATTCATGATCCCGAAATCGCTGATCCCCCGTTGCCAATTTATCCGTGCAATATAGTAAGGGTTGAACCTGGTAGGATCGTAAGTATATTTTGAGTTTGAGAATGCGTAATGCGCTGTTCCGTTCCACCTGTAATTCGTAAATTCCCGGACGTCTGTTTCCGTCCAGGTTAATTTTGAATATTGATTGGCCTGCGCGACGGTGGTATCGTTCATGTAAATGGGCTGGTTTACTTCGTTCAGATAGTACTTGTCGGCATAGTCAAAGGCTCCGTCGAAAGTATAGATATTCATGAGGATCTGGTTACCGCTGGTTCTGTAAACGTACTTTCTGTAAGGGTCGTTGGCGGGATACCTTACCCTTCTTTCAACTACCGTTCCCTTGCTGTCGTATTCAAATGCAAAATTGTAGTAGGATGTATCGTTCAACCTGTTGGCGTCAATGCTGGCAATGCGGACCAGCTGGCCGGCGTTGTTATAAATGTAATGGGTTTTGTCTTTTACGTCGGGGTTGTCGGCTGTCCAGCTAACCTCGTAATCCAGCCTGTATGCGGGGACCGGCGGGTCGATGACGGGTTTGGGATCATCTTTTGAAGCCGTGCATGCCGTCATCAAAAATAACGTGGCCACCAACGGGAAGCGTGTGGACGCGAACAGGGATTTGAGGGTATGCCAGCATTTTCCTGGAATTGGGTAATATTTCATAATGTATGTGGGAATGGGTAAAAAATGGGTTTTGGTTTCCGGAGGTCAAGATATAAAAAAAACGGTCCGCCTGGTTAAACGGACCGTTTAGTATCTGGTGATGGAGACTATTGTTCCAAAACCAGCAGGTTCACATCTTTATTTTTCAGCCATTTCGCTTCTTTCAGCTTCTGCAGGTTGATGGTGCCTACCACGTAGCGGCATTCCGGGGATTCGTATTTCTCGGAGATGTTGTAGAACGAGGCGAGGTCTACCTGGTCGGGCGATTTGAAGCGCAGATATACTTTCAGCTGCACATCGTTGGTGAACGAGGGCTGGTTCTGCTGTTTGATCTTTTTGTATTCGTAACGGTAATTGTAGAGCAGCGCGGAAATGTCGCTCAGCACGGCGGAGCCTGTAGCGGTGCCGCCCGCGCCTTTGCCTACGAAGAACTGTTTGTCGGTAAATGCGGATTCGAGGAGCACGCCGTTGTATTCGTTGTACACATCGTACAGCAGGTTGTGCTCGCGGATGAGGTGCGGCAGCACGTAGGCGTTCACGCTGCCGTTCTGGCGGCGGCAATTGCCGATCAGCTTGATGGTGCAATTGCGCTGGCGCGCGAAGTTGATATCGAAATCGTTGAGGTGATTGATACCGAAGTTGAACACTTCTTCGGGTTTCACGAAAGTGCCGAATGCGTGCAGCAGGAGGATGACGATCTTGAATTTGGGATCGTAGCCTTCCACGTCGAGCGTAGGGTCGGTTTCCGCGAAGCCGAGGTCTTGCGCCTGCTGGAGCGCGGTCTCGAAGCTGAGGTGCTCTTCGAATATTTTAGTGAGGATGTAATTGGTGGACCCGTTGCAGATGCCTTCCACGGCGTTGAGGAGGTCGTTATCGTAATATTCCTCCAGGTTGCGGATGATGGGAATGCTGGCGCAGCTGGAAGCCTCGTAGAGGAAGGGCACTTTGTTCTCTACCTGCAGCTGGTAGAGCGCAGGCAGGTTTTCGGCGATCATGCGCTTGCTGGCGCTCACTACGGCTTTGCCGTTGCGAAGGGCGGTGCTCACGATCTCGAAGGCGGCCTCGGTTTCGTTGATCAGCTCCACCACCACATCTATGGTAGGGTCGTTCAGTATCTCGTTGGCGTCTGTCGTGAAATAGCTCATGTCGATGGGACGCGGCTTGTTCGGGTCTTTGATGCAGATTTTCTTGATCCGGGCGTTGATGCCTTTCGTTCTGTTCAGCACTTCGTAGAGGCCCTGGCCAACACAGCCGAAGCCGAAGATGCCGAGATTGATAGTCTTCTGTTCCATATTTATTGCAGTACGGTAATTTGTTTGCCGATAGGCTGGTTAAGTTTATCTAAAGCTTGTTTGAGATCGTTGATAAGGTCTTCCGCGTCTTCGATACCGATAGACAGGCGGATGCAGGAATCCTGGAGGCCTGCCTTGCGGCGGAACTCTTCAGGGATATTGCGGTGCGTCATCGTGACCGGGTGGGCCAGCATGCTTTTCACGCCGCCGAAGCTTTCGGCCAGTTTGAAGAGCTTGGTGGTGTTGACGATGCGGATGGCGTTTTTGATCAGATCTTCCTTCAGCGAAAAACTGACCATCCCGCCGTAGGCTTTCTGCTGCTTCCTGGCGATGTGGTGGTTCTTGTGCGTGGCCAGGCCGGGGTAGAAAACTTTATCGACCGCCGGGTGCTCGGCCAGCCAGTTGGCGACGGCCAGGGCGTTGGCGCACTGTTTTTCCAGCCGCAGGCTGAGCGTTTCGATGCCGCGGATAGTGAGCCAGGCTTCGAAGGGGCTGAGGATGCTGCCGGAAATGTTCTGGTTGAACTTCAGCTGATCGGCCAGTGGCTTGCTGTTCACCACCACGAGCCCCGCTATCACGTCGGTATGCCCGGCCAGGTATTTGGAAGCGGAATGGATCACGATGTCTGCACCCAGGGGAATGGGCTTTTGCAGGAGCGGTGTGCTGAAAGTATTGTCTACCACCAGCAGGATGTTGTGCTGCCGCGCGATCTTGCTGATGGATTTGATGTCGGAGATCTTCAGCGTAGGGTTGGTGGGCGATTCCAGCCAGATGATGCGCGTTTTGGGGGTGATCTTTTCGAGCACTTTGTCCGTATCGCTCATGTCCACGAAATTGACCTTGATGCCGAACCGTTCGAACATGTGGTTGAAGATGGAGAAGATACCGCCGTAAGTGTCTTCCACGGCCATGATCTCGTCTCCGCTCTTGAGGAGTTTCAGCACCGCGTCGATGGCGGCCATGCCGCTGGCGAACCCGAATCCGGCGTAGCCTTCCTCGAGGTTGGTGATGATGTCTTCCAGCACTTTTCTCGTCGGGTTGTTGGCCCTGGAGAATTCGAAGCCCTTGTGGATCCCGGGGCTTTCCTGCACAAAGGTGGACGATTGGTAGATAGGTACCGAAATCGCACCGGTCAGTTCGTCTACCGGGATGCTGTGGATCAATTGCGTAGATGGTTTCATCTGTGTTTGGTTTTGTTTGTCCGCTCCGGCATTCCCCTGCTGGCGGCGGGCATGGTTGATCATTGTTTTTACGAAACGGCCGTGCCGCAACGTTCACTGCAAACGTACAGGTTAAATTCACATTATGTCAGTCGGAAACAAAAAAGCCCTTCCGGGAGTTGGAAGAGCATATCGCTACATGATAGTTGCGCTACAAGGAAAATCTCTGCCAACTTATCTTTCCCCGTAATCCGGGGCCGGAATTAGCACCTTTTTCCCGCCGTGGGCGGAATTGGTTGCTAAGGCTTCACAGGGCCAGTACCCTCTGCCTTTCTGGATAAGTGATATTTAAGAACTGATCGCAAAGGTAAGGCGACGAAGGCCAGATTTCCAAATTCCTGCCGTGATTTTCGTTTTTGCTTTATTTTTTATGGTAAATTTTGAACGAAATCTAATACTTTTTTCATGAAACCGTTTGTTGACCCCCTCTGCCCGGAATCCCTCCTGCAGTTCATCTGGCTTTCCGGCAGGTTTAACACGGAACGCCTGGCCACCGTGGCCGGCGAGCCGCTCGAAATCCTCCATCCCGGCCAGCTCAACCGCCACGCCGGGCCCGATTTTTCCGCCGCCCGGATCCGCATCGGCCCGCTCCTGTGGGCGGGAAATGTGGAGATCCATTACCGCACGTCCGACTGGCTGCGGCACGGCCATCAGCACGACCGGCGGTACGACCGGGTAATCCTCCACGTCGTTTTCCAGCACGATGCCGATACGGGGAACATTCCCGTGCTGGAGCTTCAGCCCCGCATTCCCAAAATCCTGCTGCGGCGCTACCGCGCGCTGATGGACAATGCCGATGAGCTGCCCTGTTCGCGCCTGCTGGCGCGCGTGCCGGACAGCGCCTGGGAAGACTGGCTCGCCCGGCTGGCTGCGGGGCGGATGGAGCGCAAGGCCGGCGTGTACCTCGGCTGGCTGAAGCAAACCGGTTCCAACTGGGAGGAAGTGTGCCTCCGCGCCGTGGCCGCCTGCTTCGGCATGCCGGTCAACACCGACGCTTTCCGCGAGCTGATGGCCGCCACGCCCTGGCGCGCGCTTTCGCGGAGCCGACACAACGCCCTTTCGCTGGAAGCCTTGCTGTTCGGCCAGGCGGGCTTGTTGCCGGAAGATCCCAAAGAGCCCTGGCCCGCGAAGCTCGGTGAAGAATACCGCTTCCTCTGCCGCAAGTACGGCCTCGAATCCATGGCGCCCCATGCCTGGCATTGGCTCCGGATGCGGCCCTCGTCGTTCCCGACCATGCGCATCGCCTGCCTGGCGGCGCTTTTGCACAAGGAGCCCCATCTCTTTTCCGCCATGCTCGACAATGAAAGCCCCGAAAGCCTGGAAGCCCTCCTCATCGTTCAGCCCTCCGCGTATTGGGACGATCATTACCGGTTCGGGATACCGTCTGTCCGCACGGCTTCCATGGGCCGGCAGGCCGTGAGGCATGTGCTGATCAATGCCGTGGCGCCGCTGTTGTACGCCTACGGGCAATACCTGAAAAGCGAGACGCTCCAACGGCGGGCGCTGGCGCTATGGCAGGCTTTGGGCGCGGAAAGCAACCGCATTCTGCGCGCATGGGCGCGGGAAGGCGTGGAAGCGCGCTCGGCCGGGGAGTCGCAGGCGCTCATCGAGCTGCGGCAACAGTTCTGCGATGAAAAAAAATGCCTGGATTGCAGGATAGGAAAGGGTTTGCTGGGAGACGAACATTGGCTCTCGTCCGAGCTTGGCGAAGAAGCGGGGTGGGATTGGGGAGATGAAGATGCCGGGCTTGAATGGTGAAACGAAAAAGCCGCCCTTCGCGGGGCGGCCGTATTCGTTTTCCGGAGAGACTTTGCAGGAGGCTGTAACCCCTTGCCCGGGAGCGCCGTTGTACGGTTACCAGTTGAAAGTCACGTCCTGCTGAATGTCTGGATGGAGGCTTTTGGCAACAGGGCAGGTGAGGGCCGCGTTTTCGAGGATCTTGCGTGCGGTATCGTCGAGCCCGGCGGTTTGCGGCACCGCGATGAGCACTTTCACGCCGGTGATGCGGCGGGGATCGGTACCCATGATCTTGTCGATGCTCACGGTAGTGCCGTCGATGTTCCAACCCTTGTCGCGGGCTTTGATGCCCATGATGGTGAGCATGCAGGAACCGAGGGCCGAAGCTACCATGTCGGTCGGGGAAAAACGTTCGCCTTTGCCGTTATTGTCTACCGGCGCATCGGTCTCGATAACGGAGCCCGAGCGGGGATGGGTAGCGGTAGTTCTGAGTTCGCCGTTGTAAAGGATGGCAGCGGTATGCATTGTAAATGAATTTTGATGTAAAAATAAGCGTATTTTTAAGAATGGCCGCCGGGTCCCGGGAATAGCGGACGGGCCGGGCAACTACGAACAAATTTGTGTATGTTTGTATAGGAATAAAACATAAAACGATATCCCGCGTTTAATAATCATAATTGCGCAACACGGTGAAAAAATTCAACACACTTTTACTCCTCCTGCTGGCTTCCTTCGCTTTGCACGCTCAGTCTGACCGCTCCGACAAAAAAGCGGAAAGGGAACAGAAAAAGCTTCGGAAAATTTCCCTGTTCCGTGAGATCGAAGAAGGCGAAAACCTTTACAACCGCGAATTCTCCGGTGGCGCGCGCCTCAATACCGACGGGTGGACGGGCTTCCTGGAGATGGGTTTCCGCAAAAGCGCATCCACAGTGAATTTCTTCCAGTTCGAATTTTCAGAGAAGAAAGACCCTAAGCAAGACCGTTCCTCCACCTTCGTACCGGTTATGGGCTATTATATCAGCACTTCCCCTTACGTTTACGGTAAGATGAACAACTTCTACCAGGCCAAACTGGGCCTCGGCCAGAAGCGGCTCATCGGTGGCAAAGGCAATAAGAACGGGGTAGAAGTGAACGCGATTTATTACGGAGGGATTTCCGCCGGGCTCGTGAAGCCCTATTACCTGGAGCTGATGAACGACGCGGGCGACCCGGATTCCCGGAAACTCCAGAAATGGACACCCGAAAACAACGACGAATTCCTCGATAAAACGAATATCTACGGCGCCGGCGGGTTCTCCAAAGGCTGGGGCGAAGTGAAATTCACCCCCGGGCTCCATGCCAAACTGGGCTTCCGGTTCGACTGGGCCAAGTTCAACGACGTGATCTCCGCCCTGGAAGTAGGGGTAAACGCGGAATATTATACGAAAAAGGTGCAAATTATGGTGGATCAGGACGGTAAGTCCTTCTTTTTCAACGCTTATGTAGGTTTGCAGTTAGGTAAACGTTGGAATAAGTAACTTTGTACTTTATTAAAGAAAGGATTTGCGATGCAAGAATTACCCGTAATCGCCGCCGGACCGGCAGCGCCCAGAGTGAAAAAGCCCGATTGGCTTCGCGTGAAGCTGCCCATCGGAGAGAACTACAGGCAGGTCAGGAACCTTGTAGACACCCATAAACTCCATACCATCTGCGAAAGCGGCAACTGCCCGAACATGGGCGAATGCTGGGGTGCCGGCACCGCCACTTTCATGATCCTCGGCAACGTCTGCACCCGCTCCTGCGGTTTCTGCGCCGTAGCCACCGGCCGCCCCGAACCTGTAGACTGGGATGAGCCCCAGCGCGTGGCGGAAGCCATCTATCTCATGAAAGTCAAACATGCGGTGATCACCTCGGTTGACCGCGACGAGCTGAAAGACGGCGGTTCCATCATCTGGAACAATACCATCAAGGCCGTGCGCGCCCTCAACCCGGAAACCACCATGGAAACCCTCATCCCCGACTTCCGGGGCATCTGGGAAAACCTGGACCGCGTGATCGAAGCCGCTCCCGAAGTGGTATCGCATAACCTGGAAACCGTGGAACGCCTCACCAAGCAGGTCCGCATCCAGGCCAAATACCACCGCAGCCTCGAAGTGATCCGCCGGCTCAAACAAGGCGGCATGCGTACCAAATCCGGTATCATGCTCGGCCTCGGAGAAACAAAGGAAGAAGTGGTACAAGCCATGCAAGACCTGTACGATAACGGTTGCGACGTCGTAACCCTCGGCCAGTATCTCCAGCCTACGCCCAAACACCTCCCGGTGGTGCGCTTCGTGCATCCCGACGAGTTCGCCGAGCTCCGCGAGATCGGTTACAACATGGGCCTCGACTATGTAGAAGCCGGCCCGCTCGTTCGCTCGTCTTACCACGCCGAAAAACACATTTTCAGCGGCAGAAAATAAGGCAATCTGACATTTTAATAGTTACCCGGAGCCAGAAGGCCCCGGGTTTTTTTTGCTTCGACCAACTCAACAGAATAACAAAATCATAACTACCTTTCTGAGTATATTGCGGTATTATCCCTTAATAATCCCGCCGACGTTATGGTAAAAGACCTCAAGGAAATATTTACTCCCGTAGCAGATCGATTAAAAAATCCGTTCTTTGGATCGGTTGCCGTTTCCTGGCTGCTTGTGAATTGGAGAGTCGTGATCGCCTTAATTGGTTATACACCGAAGGATTTAGTTAGATCGAACGCGAATTCCTATATCCAGTTCGTAGAGATGCAAGGAATATGGCGACTTATTGCGCTTCCCATATTGCTTGGACTCGCGTATGTTATTATTAATCCGCTAATCAAAATGCTGAATTCGGCTTTGAATGAATACTTCAGAAGAAGGAGCAGCAGATGGAATAAGGCAATTTCAAAAGGAGCATTTATTCCTGTTGAAAAATACATTTCACATAAAGAGAGATACGATGATTTATCGAATGAATACGCAGATTTAATTGAATCGGAAAGCTCACTAAAGAATAAAGTCAGCGAACTCACAACAAAGCTAAAAACCGCAGAAGCTGAATTGACTCAGTTCGAAAGAAAAAAGCGGGAAAGAGCGGAAAAGATAACAAGAATGCAGTTAAGTGGCGAATGGTTCCTATCAATCAAACAAAATGGGAAAGCTGTTTTTCAAAAACGCATTCATTTTTTAAAGAATGATACTGAAATAGTGTTTGAGGACGGTAAACTTCTACATACGTTATTTAATGTCGAACAGAAAATCATCATTCCGGATAATAACTCAGTTATCATCTTAGTGCATATTCCTGCTAACGAATCAGGATTATTAAATTTAATGCCTGCGAACCAGACGCAATACCTGAAGTATGAAGATTCGCTTTCCGTTCTCAGTGGTAGAATTAATAATAGTCAGGAAATCGAATATAGGAGGGAGATTGCCCGAACATCTGCATTGGATGTAATTGCACAACTTTAAAATCATTACCGTCTCAATTCTTAGTGATGATGCCCATGCGCATGATGATGCCCGTGCGCCGGCGTTCCCGCCTGCGCAGCTTTCGCTTCGAGCACGAAATCCGTCGTGTGGACGATGCCGTGGATTTTGAACTGGATCCAGGCGCGGTAAATCCCTTCCTGCGGCAGCTCCGCATGTAATACGAAGCGCCCGTTGCGGACTTCAGGGTGTACGTGCACGAAGGCTTTCGAATCCTGGTGGATGAGCACGGCGTGCGCTTTTTCGCCCAGGTAATTATCGATATGTGCGGGGTCGATGTGCGCTCCGTTTTTCGTGAGCTCGGCAGAGAGCATGGCGTGGCCCTGGTGCAGGGGGCCATGATCGAGGTGCAACTCCAGTTTGTATTCCCCGGAAACGGCCGTCAGGCGCGGATGGAAAGGGACCTGCGGTGGGGGGATCTCTCCTTCCACCTCCAAAGCAAATGTATTGATCACCTGGTGCTGGCCTTCGGGGACATAATCGGCGAAAAGCCAGAACCGGCCGCCATGGGGGAGCGTCGTGTGGACGGAATAGCTATCACCGTTTTCTACGGGATGGATATGTGTGAAGAAAGTAAGATCGTTGTTGACGATGATGGTATGGATCTTCCGCTCATGGGAATCCTGCAGGCGGAAAGGCGTGGCCGTACTGAAGTGGTACGCGGTTTCGCGGCCGGCTATGATGGGTTTCGTTACGTTCAGGTGCAATTGGTAAGTGTTCATCTTAGTGTGTTTTGTAAGGACAAAATTAGGGCGCGCCCTGCCCGCGGGCTTTACAGATTCCGGGAAACTATTTACATAGTTTTTATATTTTTCGTTCATGAAACCACTGCTGCTAATCCTTACCATGCTTCCCGCCGCTGCCATGGCGCAACTCCGCTGGCAGCCCTCCGCCGCCCACAACGAAGGCCTTCCTGAAGGTGCGCGCGTCTATCAAACTACCGATTCCGTTTCCGGCCGTCCGTTCCGGGCGTTCTATCTTGAGATCGATCCCCGGGCAAAAGATCTCCGCCTTTCCGTCGAAGCCTTTCCCGGAAAACGGTATACGCCGGTTCAGTACGACAGCATCCTCGGGCCTACCGCCCTCGCCATCATGAACACCACTTTCTTTTCGTTCAAAGACAACAGCAACCTGAACATCGTCGTGAAAAAAGGAAAAGTATTCGCCGTCAATCCCCAACCCGCGGCCGGTGCGTCTCCCAAACGCTACGTGACCCGCGGCGCCTTCGGGATCAACCGGAAGGGGGAGCCAGACATCGCCTGGGTTTATAATGTCGGCAAGAAGAAAACCCCCTACGCCTACAACGCGCCCGTTACCGGCGAAGAACCTACCCGCCATTCACCTGCCGGCGCGCATCGCTGGAAAGTGCGGGAGGCCGTAGGCGGCGGCCCGGTGCTCGTGCAGAACGGCCAGCCTTTCATTACCAACGAGCCGGAAGGCATGGGGAAAAGTATCGCTGCGCTGCATCCGCGCTCGGCGGTGGGTTACCGGGCAGATGGTACCATTTTGCTCATGGTGATCGAAGGGAGGAATAAAGGGGTGGCGGAAGGTGCCAATTTTGAGGAGATGGCGAAGATCTTTACGGACCTCGGTTGCGTGGAAGCCCTCAATCTCGACGGCGGCGGCTCGTCTGCATTATACGTGAACGATGAAAATACCATCAAACCCTCCGACCCCGCGGGCCAACGGCCCGTGCCGGCGGTGCTGGTTCTGCACAAAAAATAACGATCACACGGCGGGCTTCTGGTTCCCGCCGTTTTTATTTCGCGGAAGGCCGTCTTCGTCGAAGACCTGGAGCAAATGCCATTCCGTGAAGCCCGCCAGCAGCAGGGCCCCCACGATCACGGGCGTTACGGTCAGGTACAGGAAAAGCTCTGATTGCCGCCGGAAGACAATCCCCATCAAAATCCCGAACGGTACGAGGAGCCAGCCGAGCCACCGCGAGATATACGCGGCATAACGGTTGCCTTCGTTCCAGGTGTCCTGGTTGATGGTGGAAGAAAAAGTGCGGTAACCATACCAGGTTTTCATGCTGCGGGGAGGATAGCGCCGGATCATGTAACCCATGAACAGGAACAGCAATCCGGCCAGCAGACTGGCGTTGCAGAAGGGGCTTTGTAAAATGCTGTCCATAAAAAAAGCGCGGCACAAAATGTGCCACGCTTATAAATACAATCGAATTTACTGCTTTGTTGAATCCGGTGCGGTGTTTTTGCGTTTGATCAAGCCTTTGAGGGTATTGTTCAACGTTTTTTCCGCCGCTTTGCCCGCTCCCTGCAGGCCGCCGCCGGAGCCGGTGGAATCTTTTCCGCCGAGCAACTGCTTTTTCAATTCATCTTTCGCCGCATTCACCGCTTCGTTTTTCACGTGCGTCAGCGAATCTTTCAGGGTTTGCTTCGCGGAATCGACCTTGTTCTTCACCATGGCCGTGGCCTGGTCTTTCAGGTTGTCTGCCGCTTTGCCGGCCGCTTCCTTCAGATCGGTTTTTACGGACGGTTTCATGATATTGCCGCCCAGCAGCACGTTGAGATATACGGTGTCGCCCACGTTCACGTTGATGCCTTTGCTGCTGGCCTGTTTCACGAGGTTATTCACCAGGCCGGTGGCCTGCGAGCCCAGCAAAGTGCGGGGCAGGGCCAGTTGCATGGTATAATCCATCGTTTGGTCGAAACCGTGGGAGCCGCCGATGAGCATGTTGAAATTGTTGAGTTTCACGCGGAAGGGGTTCACCGTCATCCGGCCGTTCTGGAACGCGAAGTAGTTCTTGATGTCGCGGATGGAAATGTCTTTCAGGGCAGACACGTTCAGCTGGTTGGCCAGCTGGTCCATCGGTGCGAACTTCTTCAGGAAACCCTGGATGAGCAGGAGATTCCCGTCGCCCGTAAGCGTATTCAGCTGGGGCGACATATCCTTCCCGAGCTTGCCCGTTACCGTCATCTGCGAGCTCATTTTCCCGCTGAGGAATTGCGCGATGGGCATGAGTTTCTGTACGGTGTTGAAGGTCTTGAACGTTTCCTGCACGTCGAGCTCCTTTACGTCGTAAGAAATATTGATATCGGGATGGTCTTTATCGTTTTTGGTGGAATAGGATCCGTCGATTTCCATGGAGCCCTGCAGCGCGTTGGCTTTGATGTCTTTCATGATCACGGCTTCGTCGCGGAGGAGCAGCGTGCCGTTGAGGTTGCTGAGGGCGAGGTTGTCGTACTGCACTTTCCCGGCCTGCGCCTGCAAGGTGAAGTCGAGGTTGTTCGGTACGGCGAAAGGCGCGCTGGACGAGGTGTCTGCCGGTTTGCCGGAGGCGTCCGCTTCCGGGGTGCCCATCCACTTGTTCAGGTTGATCTGATCGGCTTGCAGGGCGAGTTTGCCATTGAGGGCGCTGTTGCGGAAGAGGTAGGCGAGGAGGTTGTTCACTTCGCCGTTGGCGTTGAAGTTGGTACCGAGGTACTGCCCCTTGAAGTCGGAAACGGTGACGTTTTTCGGGTTGAAAGACATGAGCATCGACGAAACTTTCACGCCGTCCGGGTAATCCTTGCTTTGATATTCGAGGTTCGACAGGGCAACTTTGCCGGAGGCGTTGAACGATTCGTACTGTTCCCGTTCGATGGCGCTCATGTACCCGCGTGCCTGGAGGTCCGCATCGAGCAGGCCGGCCAGTTTGGTACCTTTTTCGAACTTCACGATCTGGGTTACCTTGCCGAGGTCGAGGCGGCCTTTGGCGGCGGCGTCGAGGTAAAGGTCGGACACGGGCGTTTTGATCATGAGGCGGAAATCCACCGGACTGTCGTCCATTTCAAGATGCGCCTGGGGCACGTCTACGATGGTGTGGTCGGGTACGCCGTCGGGGTTGGTGACGTTTACGGCGAGGTTGATATTCTTAACCGGTTTGGGAAGATCGGGGTATTGGAAGAAGCCGTTCTTCACGCCGAGGTGCACTTCATATGCCGGCATCTGCTGCTCAGAGTAAACGCCTTTCACGAAGCCGTTGAGCGTCGCGTTCCCGGAGGTTTTGATGCTGGAAAAATCTTTGCTGTACACGGCAGGCACCAGGGAAAGGATGTCTTTGAAATCGGTGCTGGGCGCCTGGAAGCGGACGTCCATGTTATAGGAGCTGTCGTTCAGCAGCTGGAAGAACCCTTCGGTGCTGAGTTTCAGGTTGTTGACGGAGATCTTGTCGGTTTTGAAGGTGTATTTCCCGGCTTTGTTGTCGATGTTGATATCGGCGAGGATTTCCGTTTTGGCGTCGAGCAGGTAGGGGATGAATCCCTGTGCGAAGCTCACCGCGCCTGCGGTGGTGCTGGTGCTGAGCGTGAAGTTATCCTGTGTGAAATCGCCTTTCCCTTTGTGGTTGAGGCCGGCGATGGCCAGGTGCATATGGCCCTGGTGGTCGTCGTACTTCACGGTCGCGTCTTCGATGCTGTATTGCTGGAGGCTGAAGGCGAATTCGCTGGACGAAGTATCGGCGGGCGCGCCGGTGGTGGTGGTGTCCGGTTTCACGATGTCCCAGTTCGGGCGGCCTTCTTCATCTACCAGGGCATAGATGCGGGGCTGGAGGAGAGAAACGTTGTGTACGTTGATCTTTTCGCCGCGGATGGCGCTCATGAGGTCTACGGCCAGGTCGAGCCGGCGAACGGCCAGCAGGGTATCGCCGGCGAAGTGGTCGACGCCGGTGATGTGGAGCTCTTCGAGGGCTACGGCCAGCCGCGGAAAGCGGCGGAAGAGGCTGATGTTCACGTCCTTAAAATCGACCTTGGCGTTCAGGTTCTTGTTCAGCTCGGCTTTGACCTTCGACATGATCTGGCCTTTGAACAGGTACGGAATGGCAACGAGCAGTGCAATGAGCACCAGCAGCCCGATGCCGATACCTTTCAGTATCTTCTTGAGTTTCATAGGGTGATGTTGTTGTGGTTTACGTGTTGGCAAATGAAGCTACGGATCATATCGGTAGTAAATTCGTTATTTTTGACACAAATATATATAACGGCATGACACCGGAACGGAAAGAACGGCTTTTATCGGTAATTAACAAACGTCAGGCCAACCTTACGGTGGTGCTGGAAAATGTGGAAGATCCGCATAATGTTTCCGCCGTATTGCGTACCTGCGACGCCGTCGGCATCCAGGACGTATACGTATTGACCACTAAAGTACCGCGCCACAAGCGCTGGGGCGTGAAAAGCTCATCAAGCGCCGCCCAGTGGCTCACCGTTCACCAGTTCACGGATACGAACGAACTGGCGGCCGCGCTCCGCGCGAAATACGACAAGATGTATACCACGCACCTGGGAGACGGGGCCATGAGCCTGTACGACATCGATTTTTCGGGATCGGTGGCCCTGGTGTTCGGCAATGAGCAAACGGGCGTGAGCGCCGAGATCAGGGCGCTGGCCGACGGCAATTTCGTGATCCCCATGATGGGCATCATCCGTTCGCTGAATATTTCGGTGGCCTGTGCAGTGAGCATTTACGAAGCCATGCGGCAAAAAAGCCTGGCAGGGCATTACGCGGCCCCCTCGCTGCCGGACGCGCAGCGGAACGGGCTGCTCGCCGAATGGGGCTACAAAGAAGATGAATAATGAACGTTTTCGTTTTCATACTGGCGATGCTGGCCGGACCGGCCGTGGAGCGGGTTAGCCCAGCGGAGCTGGAGGCGCGCCTGGCCGCAACCGGTTCTCCCATGGTGGTGAACCTCTGGGCTACCTGGTGCGGGCCCTGCGTGGAGGAGCTGCCGCATTTCGAAAAAGCTTCCAAAGCATTTCCGGGTGTGAAGTTCGTGTATCTCAGCCTCGATCTGGATGAAGCCTATCCCCGGCAGATCGATTCGTTCGTGAACCGGATCGGCTTGAGCGGGGAAGTGTGGTGGATGGCGGAAACCAACGCCAATAAATTCGCTTCGCTGATAGACGCGTCGTGGAAGGGGAGCTTGCCGGCCACTTTGTTCATCCATCCCGGGAAGAAATCCCGGAAGTTCGTGCAGGGCGCGATGGATGAGGGGGCGGTGATGCGGGAAGTGGGGGCAATGACAGAATAGCATGTTCACATCATCCGGGCCTTCCTCACCTGGTCTTCCACATACGCGCGGAAAACCCCGTCGAGCCCCTCTGCCCGGGTGATCTCGTCCCATTCCGCCCAATCTTTTTCCGTGATTTTGCCGCGATCGACAAACAGCGCTGTGATGTTGGCCGCGGTATTTTCATTAACGAGCCCGCTGCCTGCGAACGCCGCCAGCAGCGCCGTTCCCGCCACTTCGTCGGGGAACCCGGGCCCCGCGTCGAAATAATACGCGGCGATGGTTTTGTACAGGCATTGGATGGATTTGATGGCCGCTTCGGAGCGGTACAGGTTCCGCGACTGGCGGATTTCCTTCACCCAATGCGCCACCATATCCATATCGGCCAGGCTGGCGCGGACGTCGGGCTCGCTGCTGCGCAGCAACGATTCGTCGGCCGAAAGTACCAATGCTTCTTCGAGGAATTGCAGGGAATGGAGGACCATGTCCATCACGAAAGCGTTATCGATCTCGGCCGAATCGAAATCGGTCTCTATCCACTTTACGAGTGAGGGGTGCGTGCCGCGAACGCCCTGGTAGAGCGTTTGCATGATCTGCAGGCCGCCCAGCCCGTTTAATTTATCAGGTAACATCATGGGTTAATTGTTGGGGTACGGAAAGTTACCGGATAAAACCGTTGTAGCTTGGCAGCAGGGCGCAAACTGGCGTGGGAGGCGGGCGGAATATCAAAAGCGGGCTTCGGGCTGCGGGGCTTTCCGGCGAAATGCACGGCACAAAAAAGCCCGGAAGCTTTCGCTCCCGGGCAGGGTTTTTATTATCTGCAATGAATAACCGGATCAGGCGCTGCAGGTTACGCAGCCTTCTTCCATGGTGCAAACCGCACCTTCCACGATCTCCATTTCCCCGGAGCCTTCGGCAGGCATAACGGGCACCATGTTCTGGCCGCCCTGTTTTTCCACCGTAAACTGAACGGCTTGCGCTGCAGCCTGCGTGCGGAGGTAGTACATGCCGGTTTTGAGGCCTTTCTTCCAGGCATAGAAGTGCATGGAAGTAAGCTTGGAAGCCGTCGGCTTGTCTACGAACAGGTTCAGCGATTGCGACTGGCAGATGAACGCACCGCGGTCGGCCGCCATATCGATGATCGTACGCTGTTTGATCTCCCAAACGGTTTTGTACAGTTCCTTGATGTTGGACGGGATCTCGGGGATGCCCTGGATGGAACCGTTCGCCGCGATGATCTTGTTCTTCATGTCGTTGTCCCACAGGCCGAGCTCTACGAGGTCTTTCAACAGGTGTTTGTTCACTACCACGAACTCTCCGCTCAATACGCGGCGGGTGTAGATGTTGGAAGTGTACGGCTCGAAGCACTCGTTGTTGCCGAGGATCTGCGAAGTAGATGCAGTAGGCATGGGCGCCAGCAGCAGGGAGTTGCGCACGCCGTGCTTTTTGATCTCGGCTTTCAGGCCGGTCCAGTCCCAACGGTCAGACGGCTGCACGTTCCACATATCGTATTGCAGGATGCCTTTGGAAATGGGCGATCCTTCGTAGGAAGCGTATTTGCCTTCGGTGATGGCGAGGTCTTTGGAAGCGGTCAGCGAAGCGAAATAGATCGTTTCGAAGATTTCCTTGTTCAGCTGTTGGGCCGGCTCGCTTTCGAAGGGATAGCGGAGGAGGAAGAACGTGTCTGCCAGGCCCTGCACGCCGAGGCCGATGGGGCGGTGGCGGAGGTTGGAGTTGCGGGCTTCTTCAACCGGGTAATAGTTCTGATCGATGATACGGTTCAGGTTGATGGTAGCCTGGTAAGTAACGTCGAAGAGTTTCTGATGGTCGAACTTGCCGTCGATCACGAACCGGGGCAGCGCCAGGGAGGCGAGGTTGCACACGGCTACTTCGTCTTCGGAAGTATATTCGATGATCTCGGTGCAGAGGTTGGAGGATTTGATGGTGCCGAGGTTCTGCTGGTTAGACTTGCGGTTGGCGGAGTCTTTATACAGCAGGTACGGCGTGCCGGTCTCGATCTGTGCGTCGAGGATGGCGAACCACAGGTCCTGCGCCTTCACGGTTTTGCGGGCGCGGTTTTCGGACTCGTATTTTTCGTACAGTTTCTCGAATTCTTCGCCCCAGCAATCGGCCAGTCCGGGTGCTTCGTGGGGGCAGAACAGGCTCCAGTCGCCATTTTCTTCCACACGTTTCATGAACAGGTCGGGCATCCAGAGGGCGTAGAAGAGGTCGCGGGCGCGCATTTCTTCCTTACCGTGGTTTTTGCGGAGGTCGAGGAACTCGAACACGTCTGCATGCCAGGGCTCCAGGTAAATGGCGAACGCGCCTTTGCGCTTGCCGCCGCCCTGGTCTACATAACGGGCCGTGTCGTTGAATACGCGCAGCATGGGGATGATGCCGTTGCTGGTACCGTTGGTGCCGCTGATGTAGGAGCCGGTAGCGCGGATGTTATGGATGCTGAGGCCGATGCCGCCTGCGCTCTGGGAGATCTTGGCGGTCTGCTTCAGGGTATCGTAAATGCCGTCGATGCTGTCGCCCTTCATGGTCAGCAGGAAGCAGGAGCTCATCTGGGGCTTCGGCGTACCGGCGTTGAACAGGGTAGGGGTAGCGTGTGTGAACCAGCGCTCGCTCATCAGGTTGTACGTTTTGATGGCGGAGTCGATGTCTTCTTTATGGATGCCGACAGCTACGCGCATGAACATGTGCTGCGGGCGCTCGGCGATCTTGCCGTCCACTTTCAGGAGGTAAGAGCGCTCCAGCGTCTTGAACCCGAAGTAATCGAACGCGAAATCGCGGTCGTAAATGATGGTGGAGTCGAGGATGTCGGCGTTCGCCTTGATGATCTCCCAAACATCGTCGCCCAGCAGACCGGCGTTTTTGCCGGTTTTGGGGTCAACGTATTCGTAGAGTTTCTTCATCGTTTTGGAGAACGACTTCAAAGTATTTTTATGCAGGTTGCTCACCGCGATGCGGGAAGCGAGCTGCGCATAGTCCGGATGCTTGGTCGTCAGGGAGGCGGCGGTCTCTGCGGCGAGGTTGTCCAGCTCGCTCGTGGTAACACCGTCGTACAGTCCCTGGATCACTTTCTTCGCTACATCTATTGAATCTACGTATTCCGGCGCCAGTCCGTAACACAGCTTCTCTACCCTTGCCGTGATCTTGTCGAACTTGACAGTTTCCTTTCTGCCGTCTCTTTTTATAACGAACATAGTGTGATGAATTTAGTGGGTGAAAAATGAATATGGCTGATTGAGGTTATACGAATGAACTAGAAATCTTCGTCGAGGCTGAAGGTTTGTGTTTCCTTGTTGCCCATTACGCCGGCTTTCTGGTAGTCGCCCACGCGTTTTTCGAAGAAGTTGGTTTTGCCCTGGAGCGAGATCATTTCCATGAAATCGAAGGGGTTGGTGGCGTTGTAGATCTTGCTTGCGCCCAGTGCCTGGAGCCAGCGGTCGGCTACGAACTCGATGTATTGTTTCATGAGGTCGGCGTTCATCCCGATGAGGGCTGCGGGCAGTGCTTCGGTGATGAATTCCTTCTCGATGGTAACGGCGTCGGCGATGATCTCGTGCACTTCTTTTTCGCTCAGCTTGCCTTCGAGCATGGAGTACAGCAGGCATGCGAATTCGCAGTGGAGGCCTTCGTCGCGGGAGATGAGCTCGTTGGAGAAGGTGAGGCCGGGCATGAGGCCGCGTTTTTTCAGCCAGAAGATGGAGCAGAAGGAGCCGGAGAAGAAGATGCCTTCTACCGCCGCGAACGCTACGAGGCGTTGGGCGAAGGTACCGTTCTCGATCCAGCGGAGGGCCCATTCGGCTTTTTTCTTCACGGCCGGTACGGTTTCGATGGCGTGGAAAAGACGGTCCTTTTCGGAGGGGTCTTTCACATATGTATCGATGAGGAGGGCGTAAGTTTCGGAGTGGATGTTTTCCATCATGATCTGGAACCCGTAGAAGCAGCGGGCCTCGGGGATCTGCACTTCGCTCATGAAGTTCACGGCCAGGTTCTCGTTCACGATCCCGTCGGATGCGGCGAAGAATGCCAGTACGTGGGAAATGAAGTGGCGCTCGCCGTCGTTCAGTTTGGCCCAGTCTGCCAGGTCGCCCGACAGGTCGATCTCTTCCGCGGTCCAGAAGCTGGCTTCATGGCGTTTGTATTGTTCCCAGATAGCGGGGTAGTTGATGGGCAGGAGTACGAACCTGTCCTTGTTTTCCTTCAGTAATATCTCGTTCTCGTTATTCATACAAGTTTTTTTATATGGTTAACCAGTTTTAGTTGCCAGTTTTGTGATTGAACGTGATCCGAAGGGCGACGAAGGTCCCTCATCCTCGTAAGGAAAGTAGCGGGGCCGTCAGCCAATACCTTGGATCGCGAAGGTTTTGACGTTGTCCGAAGTGCTGGCAGGTCTCCTGGCTATCCCTTGCCGGGGGCCTTCCCGCCCCGCTTTCGCGGAACAGTGGCATAATTTGTAGAAACCGGCATTGACAGGGGGTTACAGTAGCGCGTCTGCCCGTGATTTGCACACGGTTCCCTTTTAATTCCTCGCGTCGGACACGTCCGGAAGCCAGCACATCGTTGTCAAGAACTGCTGCAAATGTAATGATCAAACCCCCTGCACAAATTCATAAGTTACCCCCATATGTGGATAAAGAACTCAACAACTTTGGAGACGCCGCAGGGGCGGCGGATCGGGGCTTTTACACACGTAAATGCAGGTATTTGTTATGAGGAATTCTTACAATGTGTTGATTTTCTGGCACATATTAGCACAGTTAAAATGTATGTCGATCCGGGCACTGAAACCCAATTATTTGCACATTCATGGAAAAATGCATTTCTTTCCGGTGGATGGGAGGTATCGGAGCAGCGATCTCCATTTTTCAATATCCACACCCGAAAAACAGGGACCGTGAGGACTCCGGCTTATCCACGTTCCCGCATTGGAACGGAAGTGGAAAAACCGCAATCGCGGGAAAGGGTTAAAAAACAGGATTTCAATGTGAAGATCGTATCACGAGCGTGTCGCTTCCTCCCGTAACTTGCAGGTAACGTTAAATTCCGCGGATGGAGCAGTTGTTGGACCGAATTGCGAAAAACAGTGACCAGTTGGCTTTCGGCCAGCTCTTTTCCCATTACAGCGACCGGCTCGTTTATTTCGCCGCGGCGCTCGTCCGCTCCCGCGAAGAAGCCGAAGAAGTGGTGGCCGACGTGTTCGTGAAACTCTGGCAGAACCGCGCCCGCCTCCTGGAAATCCAATACTTCCAGACCTATCTCTACACCGCCGTCCGCAACACCGCCCTCAACCACAAATCCCGCTCGCTTTTCCCGCACGAAGAACTGGACGACCAGCACGCCGCCCTCATGCCCTGCGTAGTGTCTCCGGAAGAATCCCTCATCAGCCGCGAAAACCTCCGCCAGATAGAACAAGCGGTAAACGGGCTGCCCCTCCGCTGCCGGCTCATTTTCAAGCTCGTCAAGGAAGACGGGCTGTCGTACCGCGAAGTGGCCGAAGTGCTCGATATCTCCGTCAACACCGTTAACGCCCAGATCACCATCGCCCTCAAAAAACTCGGCTCCGCCATCGACCTGCGCAAGCCGTTCCGCATCCCCCTTCTCCGTAAATGACGGGTCGTCAAAATATTTTTTCAAGTCTTTTAACTGGACGGTCGAAAAACCGTGTCTAACTAATTAACCACCTGATTTTTTCCAGCATGGAACAAGAACAAAAGCTTTGGGAATTACTCGGCAAGGAATTGTCTGGCAGGCTCACCGAGAAAGAGCGGCCGGAGCTGGACATCCTGAAAAAGCAGTTCCCCGAAGCCGCCAGGCAATACGAAATATTAGGTTCGTTGCAGTTCAGGAGCGCAGAAACGCCTCCTGAAAGGAAAGAAGAACTGCTGGGCCGCATATTCGCCGCAGCCTCAGACCCGGCCGAAGCATTACCGGCCGAAATGCCCGGCCCGCCCCGCTGGCGGAAACTTTGGCTCGCCGCCGTTCCCCTCGCCGCCGCCCTCTGCGCCGGCGCCTGGTTCTGGATCGGGAACGGCAAGTCGGAAGATAAAGGCTGGAGCACCGTGCAAACGCGCAAAGGCAGCAAATCGAAGCTCACCCTGCCAGACGGCACCGAGGTGGTGCTCAACGCCGGCAGCTCCCTATCGTACGCAGAAGGCTTCCGCGACGGGGCACGCGAAGTGCGCCTCAACGGAGAAGGATATTTCAAAGTGGCGCAAAACGCCGAGCATCCATTCATTGTAACCACCAATTCAGTCGTAGTACGCGTACTGGGCACGGAATTCAACCTCCAGGCGTACGATTCCGAATCGAAAACGGAAACCACCCTCATTTCGGGTAAAGTAGAAGTGACCGTGAAAAAAGAAGGGAAAAGCTATCTCCTGGAACCCCGGCAGAAACTGGCCGTGGTCAGCAATCCGCCGCCGGCCAAAACGGGCCCCGCAGCCGTCCGGAACGAGCCCGCTCCGCCCAAAGTTGCGCTCCTCGCCGCTGATACCGACGACCGCGACAGCTCGCTCACCGCCGGCGCCTGGGTCGAAAACAGGCTCGTGTTCAACGACGAGCCCCTCGAAATCCTCGCGCGCCGCCTGGAACGATGGTACAACGTGGAGGTGGAGATACAGGACGAAGCCCTTAAACAAACCCGCTTCACCGGCAGCGTAGAAAATGAACCGGTCTCGCAGATACTGGAAATTCTGACCACGATCAAACCGATAAAATACAAAGTCACCGCGACCAAGATCATCATTTACTAACAAAAATTGCTAACAATGTACAGTTTACCACGTTCCACTTTCCAGCCTTCCTGACGCCCACCGTCCGGAAATAGGAACGGGAAATGCGCCAACATTCCCCGTTCAGTAAGTATGCAGGAAATCCGTCTGCTTTGGATTTCAACGGGTTTCCTATTGCCTTGACTTAACAATCAAATCTATGAAATTATTTACAAAACACGCTGCCAACAGGCAGTGGCATCAACTATTGCTGATCATGAAGATGAGTTTTGTGCTGACCTGCCTTTTCCTGCAGGTACATGCCGGCGTCTATTCGCAAAAACGTATCAGCGTGCAGGCCGACAGGCTGCCGGTGAGCCAGGTGCTCGCCATGATCGAGATGAAAACGTCGTACCGTTTTTTCTATAACAGCGACGAGCTTCGCAAACTCCCGCCGGTATCGCTCAACGTGACCAACAGCAGCCTGGCGGACGTGATGTCGCTCGTGCTCGCCAGCCACATGCGCTACCGCGTGATGGACGACCGCCTGGTAGTGCTCGGCAACGATATCGGGAACAAACAGTTCAAGCGCCTGACCGGTAAGCTGACAGACAGCAAGGGCGGCCCCGTTCCCGGCGCCACCATCGTCATCAAAGGCACCACCAAAGGCGTGGCCAGCGATGCCGACGGCCGCTTCGAAATAGAAGTGAACAACGGCGATGTGCTCGTGATCAGCATGATGGGCTTCAAAAAACAGGAAGTGCCGGTAGCGGGCAAAGATCAGCTCGACATCGTCCTGGAAGCCGATGTTGCCGGTTTGCAGGAAGTGCTGGTAGTGGGATATGGTACCCAGAAAAAAGCGAACCTCACCGGCGCCGTAGCCTCCGTCGGCGGCGAAGTGCTGGAAAGCCGGCCGCTCGTGAACCTGGCCCAGGGGCTCCAGGGCGTAGTGCCGAACCTGAACGTGAACATGAACAACGGCGCCCCCGGCCGGGGAGCCACTTTCAATATCCGCGGCACCGGTTCCATCACGTCTGGCAACGACGCGCCGCTCGTGCTGGTAGACGGTGTAGTGATGGACCCCAACCTCATCAACCCGGCAGACGTGCAGAACGTTACCGTGCTCAAAGACGCGGGCTCCGCCGCCATCTACGGCTCCCGCGCCGCCAACGGCGTGATCCTCATCACCACCAAGAACCCCAACAAACATCAGCCCATGCGGCTGTCCGTCAACAGCACCTACTCCTTCAACCGCCCCACGTACCTGCCGAAATACATCAACTCCGTTGATTATATCCGCATGTTCCGCGAGGCCGACAGGACCGGCGCCGACGGCGGCAGAACTTCTTCGGAGCCTTTCACGACCGAGGATTCCATCCGCGCCGCGGCATATTATAATAATCCCGCCAACACCTCGCCCGTATACGTAGACCCCAACAATCCGAACAAATACCGCTACGTGGGCAATACCAACTGGCTGGACGAGCTCTATCCCGGATGGGCGCCCATGTGGGACAATTCCTTCTCCCTCAGCGGCGGCTCCGGGAAAATATCCTACGTGGCCAGCCTGGGATATCTCAAGCAGGACGGGCTCATCGAAGCGGCCGACCAGCGGTACAAACGCTACAACGCATCGCTGCGCCTCAACGCGGAAGCCACTTCCTGGCTCGACCTGAATTTCAAAGCGGCCCTGAACCGGTCCGATTACAATACGCCGAACGCTACCCAGTTCGCGGAAAGCAATGTGAACGATTTCGCGTTCATTTCCAGCGACCTCCGTCCCATCATGCCCGTCAAACACCCCGACGGGAACTGGGCAGGACAGGGCAGCTTCACGAACCCTTTCGCCGTGATGGCGGAAAACGGGCGCGTTAAGGAAAATAAAACCGATATCTGGCTCACCGGCGGTTTCACCGTGAAACTGCTCCGCAACCTCCGCATCATCGGCGATCTGACCTGGAACAATTACGGTGCGGGCAGAAGCATCCATTACAAAGCGTTCAAGGAATACGGGGTAGACGGAAGGCTCATCGGCACCTATCCCTGGACGAACCCCGACCGCCTCATCCGCCGGGCTTCCAACGACGGGTATCATGCCATCAACATCTATTCCGAATACTTCACCACCTTCGCACGTAACCACAACCTGAAGCTCATGGCGGGTTACAACGAAGAACTGAAGCAGAATCTCTCGTTCAGCGCCACCGGCCGCAATCTCCTCGATCCCACGATGGAAAGCCTCACGCCGAACAACGATCCTACCGCCACATCGCAATCGGTCGCCAATTCGATCTCCGAATGGGCCGTCCGCGGTGGTTTCTTCCGCGCCAATTACGATTTCAAGGAAAAATATTTATTGCAGTTGACGGGCCGATACGACGGAACTTCCCGCTACGCCCGCGGCAAGCGGAACGTGTTCTCGCCTTCGGTATCTGCCGCCTGGCGCGTGTCTGAAGAGAATTTCTTCGCCGGCGCGAAAACCTGGGTGAACGATCTGAAGCTGCGCGCTTCCTACGGCATGCTGCCCAACCAGCTGAGCGACAACCCGTATCCCTACATCACTTTCATGCCCACCGGCACCACCGGCTACCTGTTCGGCAACAACCCCGGTGTAATTGTGGGCGCCCCGGCATTGGTGAGCGCGGATTTTACCTGGGAAAAAGTAACGACGCTGAACTTCGGGCTGGACCTCACTTCGCTCAACGACCGGCTCACTCTCGGTTTCGATATCTACCGCCGCAAAACGACGGACATGATCACCGCAGGCCGCCTGCTGCCCGCTATCCTCGGTACCAGCTCTCCCGCCCGCAACTCGGCCGACCTGATGAACAGGGGATGGGAACTGGCGATCGGCTGGAAAGACAAGATCGGAAGCGATGTGCGGTATAATGTGTCGCTCGTGCTGGCCGACAACCAGGCAGAGATCACCCGGTACGAAAACAATCCGACCGGCAACATCGGCGATCATTACGTGGGCAAGAAATGGAACGAGATCTGGGGGCTCGAGACCGACGGATTCTTTACTTCCAACGAAGAAGCGGCGGCAACCGACCAGACGCAGATCTGGGCCGGTAAATGGCTCGCAGGCGATATCCGTTACAAAGACCTGAACGGCGATAAAAAGATCACCCGCGGCAGCAGCACTTTGTCTGACCCCGGCGATCAGAAGATCATCGGCAACACGACTCCCCGTTATACCTACGGCGTGAACCTCGGCGTCGAATACAAGGGTTTCGACTTTACCGCGTTCTTCCAGGGCGTAGGCAAGCGCGACTGGATGCCGGGCGGTAACTATTTCTGGGGCTTCAACAGCGAGTGGGATGTGCCCATGGAATATCACACCGATTACTGGCGCCCCGACAATACCAATGCTTACTATCCGCGCCTGCGCTTCGAAGGCGGCGGCAACTTCCAGGCACAGACGAAATACCTGCAGAACGCAGCTTATGCGCGCCTGAAGCAGCTGACGCTGGGTTACACCCTGCCGGCAGAATGGCTGCGCGTGGCGAAAATCCAGCGCCTGCGCGTATTCGCGACTGGTCAGAACCTGTTTACCATCACCAAAATGCACAAGGCGTTCGACCCCGAACTGCTGGGGGCGCAAAGCTACCCGCTGAGCCGCACCATCTCGTTCGGCCTGCAACTGGGCCTGTAACCGCATCCGAATCCGTTGATCAAAAAACAGCAAGAAATGAAAAAAACGCGCATCATATCAATCGCCATGCTCGCCCTCGTTTTCGGCGCAGCCTGCAAAAAGGATTTGCTGGACCGCCTGCCGCAAGACCGGCTCAGCGACGCCACTTTCTTCAAGAATGAAAACGACCTGAAAATATACGCCAACCGTTTCTACACGATCGTTCCGTTCCAGGGGCATACCGGCGATGTGGGGTCAGACAACTTCGTGCCCCGCGACCGCAACGCATTCCTCGCCGGAACATACACCGTGCCCAATACGGGCGGCGGCTGGACGTGGACCAACGAGCGCGAAGCCAATTATTTCCTCGCAAGGTACGAGCGTGCCGACGCTTCGGCGGAGGTAAAAGCCAAATATGCCGGCGAAGTGAAATTCTTCCGCGCGTTCACCTGGTGGCGTAAAGTGGTGCAGTTCGGGGACGTGACCTGGTTCGGGAAAGACCTGAACGAGAATTCTCCCGAGCTCTTCGCCCCGCGAACGCCCCGCGCCGTGGTGATGGACACCGTGCTGAAAGACCTCAACTACGCCGTGGCCAACCTGCCCGTGCCTGCCAGCGCCGAGCAGGACCGTATCAACAAGGATATCGCCAATGCGATGAAGGCCCGCATCTGCCTGTGGGAAGGTACTTACCGCAAATACCGCGGCCTGGCCGGGGCGGACGCCTGGCTCCGCGAAGCCGCCACCGCCGCCGAAGCCGTGATCAACAGCGGCAACTACGCCATCTACACCTCGGGCACGCCCACGAAAGATTACGTGAACCTGTTCATCCAGGAAGAACTGCGCGGGAACAAGGAAGCCGTGTGGGCACGGCGGTTCGTCAAAGACCAGTCGATGCACAACACCACCCGCCAGATCGCCGACGTATGGCCCAGCTTCAGTAAGGATTTCGTGGAGTCGATCCTCTGCGACGACGGGCTGCCGATCGGCCTGAGCCCGCGGTACCAGGGAGACGATACCCCAGAGAAAGAGCGCACCAACCGCGATCCGCGATACACCCAGCTCATCGTTACGCGCGATTATGTGGTGACGCAGAATGCAGACGGCTCGGCCGACAAAATCACCCTTCCCCGCATCCCCGCCGTTACTACCGGCTACGCCAGCGCGAAGTACAAAAGCCCGGACCCCGTGCAGTGGGTGGCCAATCAATCCACCCTCGATCTCTTCCTCATCCGCTACGCCGAAACGCTGCTGATCTACGCAGAAGCCAAAGCGGAACTGGGCGAAGCTTCGCAGGCGGTCATCGATCAAACCATCAACAAAATCCGCGACCGCGTAGGCATGCCGCACATGATCATCGCCGCACTCGTGAAAGACCCGAACTCCACGTTCCCCACGCTGGGCGTGCTGCTCGACGAAATCCGCCGCGAGCGCCGCATTGAGCTGGCGCAGGAGAATTTCCGGTTCGACGATATCATCCGCTGGAAGGCCGGGTCGCTCATCAACAACCCGAAAACCATCGTGGGCATGAAACTGACGGCCGCACTGCGCGCGCAATATCCCGCATCGCAGGTGGCAGGCATCCAGGTGGATGCAGACGATCACATCCGCGTGTACACAGACATCACGAACCGTACCTGGAACGATAAATTATATCTCTATCCGCTGCCGCTGCAGGAAATGAACCTCAACCCGCAGCTGAAACCGCAGAACCCGGGATGGTAAAAGGTTTGGAAAGGAAAGTAATTAAAACGACGAAGGGGGCTTTGGCCCCCTTTTTCATGCCCTAGATCCGCGGCACCTTGTTCCTGAACTTTTGCTGGATGACCTCCTGCACGGGGATGCCCTCGATCTTGCTTTCGAGCCAGCTCACGATGTCGAGATACAGATAGCTGCGGCGTTCGTAAGGGTTTTTCGCGATGATCTCCAGTTTGCCTTTCAGGTCGCGGAAAGCGGTGCGCAGCGCGCGCGGATTGGCGTACATGTTTTTGCGGAGGAACTTCAGGATTTCCTCCATCACCTGGCTAAGGTCTTTGTTCTTGGCGATGAAGTGATACACCGATTTGATGAGATATTCCACCAGGCTGTAGTTCTCCAGCTCGTAATGCGCGATCAGGTGCAGGATCCGCGCGAAGCACTGGATATCGGCCCGGAGGTTCCCGATCTTCAGCTGGATGATCTTATTGAGATAAATGATGGCGTTGTCGTTATCGCCGCTGCCGAAATACAAACACGCGATCTTATAGTAGAAAACGAGCACGCGATGCTGGTCTACCGTCAACTGATGCTCGCTGATCTTTTCCTCCACTTCCTCCACCAGCTTCAAGCCCTCCGAGAAAGTACCGTCGAGGAAATGGCGGTTGATCTTGCCGGTGTAGAGGTACACGAACGCGTTGGTGCGCGTGTTCTCGTTGAGGCTTTCCTCTTTTTCGGTGATGAAATTTTCCATCTCCTGGAGCACTTCGGTGAACTTGTCGTGGTTCATGGTATGGAAGTGCGCCGTCAGCAGGTTATGCATGGCCTTGATGTACAAGTCCATGTCCGTATCCTTCAGAGTGGGGTATTCGCTGAAAAGGTCCACCCACTTCTGCGTGTACCTGTAATACATGACGAAATCCTGCAGGATGTAATAATACCAGCAATACGCCTGGTACAGGTAGATGCGCTCGTAAAAGCTCATCTGCTGCTGATGGACGGGCGGGAGGTTGGTGTCGAAGAACGATTTGAGCATGAGGGTATCTTTCTCGTCGCGCGCGTGGCCGAGTTTGAGATAGAGCCCGTACATGCGGAGCGCCAGGGTAGAGAGGCGCGATACGTTGTTGAGCTGTTCGTTGATGAGGCGGCTTTCTTCGGACAGTTCTTCCGCGCGGTTGTCGAGGCTGCGGGTGATGTGACGGGTTTCGATGAGCTTTTCGAACTCCACGATCTCGAAGTACAGCATCACTTCTTCCTGCTCGCGGGCAGACACTTTCGCTTTGGCGAGGATTTTCAGGCTCTGATTGTATAAACCCTTGTTATACAATACCCTTGCGTAATCCAGCTGCTCCCGGAGCTCGATGAGCGCATCCTTCGTTTTGTAGAGCAGCCGCAGGGTGGTAAGGAGATGCTTGTACAGATGTGCCTTGATATTGCTCAGCTGCTGCTTCTTGATGTCGGGCACACGGCGGAGGATCTGCTCGTCGTCGTACTCCTTCATCTTGTCGAGCGCATTGAACAACTGTATGAAAAGAACGTCTTCTTTCGTATTGTCCCGGTTAAAAGCCAGCTGGAAGTTCCTTTTTTCTGCTTTGGTGAGCGTTTTTATAAGTATGAACAAGGCATCGTTCTGCGTGTTGGACATCGTTGTTATTGGATTATAATAATTTGACTTTCAATAAGTTAATGGCCTCAGGCGACAGTTGCTAATCGTAATATTGACAAATTTAACGAACTGAGGTTTAAAAGTGTCAATTAGATTTGAAGATGTAAAGTGATAGGAAAAGCAAATATAAGGGTTTGAAGATAAATGCATGTTGAGAGTTAATATTTAACATATAATTGTCAAAATGCATGTATTGGCACCCGGTTTATAAAGTCAAATTCGCATGGGGAAAACATTATTCGACAAGATCTGGGACAGCCACATTGTGGCGAGCCGGCCGGGCCATCCGGACGCGGTGTACATCAACACGCATTTCATACATGAAGTAACGAGCCCCCAGGCGTTCGACGGATTGCGGAAGCGGGGCGTTCCCGTGTTCCGTCCGGCAAAAACGCGGGCCACGGCAGACCATAACGTTCCCACCCTCGATCAGCACCTGCCCATCAAGGAAGCCCTGAGCCGCAAGCAGGTGGAAATGCTCACGCAAAACACCGCCGAGTTCGGCGTGGAATTATACGGCCTCGGCCATCCTTACCAGGGCATCGTTCACGTGATCGGCCCCGAACTGGGGATCACCCTGCCGGGGATGACCATCGTCTGCGGCGACTCCCACACCTCCACCCACGGCGCCTTCGGTGCCGTAGCCTTCGGGATCGGCACGAGCGAAGTGGAACAGGTACTGGCCACCCAGTGCATTCTGCAGTACAAACCCAAAAGGATGCGCATAACTGTAAACGGCCAGCTGAAGAAAGGCGTCGTATCCAAAGACATCATTCTCTACATCATTTCGCAGATCACGGCCGCAGGCGGCACGGGCTATTTCGTGGAATACGCCGGCGAAGCCATCCGGAGCCTCAGCATGGAAGCCCGCATGACCATCTGCAACATGTCTATCGAAATGGGCGCCCGCGGCGGCCTCATCGCTCCCGACAACACTACTTTCGAATATATCAAAGGCCGGGAATTCGCCCCCAAAGGCGAAGACTGGGAAAAATCCCTCGCGTACTGGAACACCCTCCGTACCGACGATGATGCCGTGTTCGACGCCGAACTGACCTTCGACGCCGCCGACATCGAGCCGCAGATCACTTATGGCACCAATCCCGGCATGGGCATGGGCGTTACCGGCAACATCCCTGCGCTGGCGGATATCGAAGAGAAAGAACAGCTTTCGTTCTCCAAATCCCTCCAGTACATGGACCTTCAGCCGGGCAGCCAGCTCCTCGGCAAAAAAGTGGATTATGTGTTCATCGGCAGCTGCACCAATTCCCGCATCGAAGACCTCCGTATGGTGGCCGAATTCGTGAAAGGAAAGCAAAAGGCCGACGACGTAACCGTCTGGATCGTGCCAGGCTCCAAGCAGGTAGAAGCACAGGCCATCGCAGAAGGGATCGACAAGATCTTCGAAGCCGCAGGCTTCCAGCTGCGCCAGCCCGGATGCTCCGCTTGCCTGGCCATGAACGAAGACAAAATCCCGGCAGGAAAATATTGCATCGCCACCTCCAACCGCAACTTCGAAGGCAGGCAGGGCCCCAACGCCCGGACCTTCCTGGCAAGTCCGCTGACCGCCGCCGCAGCGGCCATCACCGGCAAAGTGGCAGACGTGCGCGCAATGATTTAATTCCCTGAAACAGCACCATCAACATGGACAAAAAATTCGCAAACCTGGTATCCTCCGTGGTACCCTTACCGATAGAAAACATCGATACGGACCAGATCATCCCGGCCCGTTTCCTGAAAGCCACCACCCGCGACGGTTTCGGTGAAAACCTTTTCCGCGACTGGCGTTTCAATGAAGACAATACGCCGAAGGCCGGCTTCGTGCTCAATAACGATATCTACAAAGGCAAAGTGCTGGTGGCCGGCAAGAACTTCGGCTGCGGCTCCTCCCGCGAACATGCGGCCTGGGCGCTGGGCGACTACGGCTTCAAAGTAGTGGTGAGCAGCTTCTTCGCCGATATTTTCAAGAACAACGCGCTCAACAACTTCATCCTGCCCGTGCAGGTGAGCGAAGATTTTCTGCAGAAGATCTTCCGCGCCGTCGAGAAAGTGCCTTCCGCCGCCATCGAAGTGAACCTGGAAGAGCAGTTCATCGAAATCAAGGCAACGGGGGAGAAGGAAAACTTCGACATCAATCCCTACAAAAAAACATGCCTGCTCAACGGGTACGACGATATCGATTATCTCCTCAGTCTCCGCAACGAGATCGAAGCATACGAAACAACAAGACCTTTTAATTTCTAAAACAATCTATGGGAGTTTCAAAGAAAATACTGGTAATACCCGGAGACGGGATCGGACAGGAAGTAACCGCGTGGGGTAAGAAAGTGCTGGAAACGATTGCGGTGAATTTCAATCATACATTTACGTTTGACGAGGGCATCATGGGCCACGTAGCCATCGAGGCCACGGGCGATCCGCTGCCGGCGGAAACGCTCGACAAGGCGCGCGCATCCGACGCGATCCTTTTCGGCGCCATCGGCCACGCCAAATACGACAACGACCCTACCGCCAAGGTGCGCCCGGAACAGGGGCTGCTCAAAATCCGCAAGGAACTGGGCCTCTACGCCAACCTGCGCCCCATCAAACTGTTCGACGACCTGCTGCAGGCTTCCAGCATCAAGCCGGAAATCCTCCAGGGTGCCGATATCCTCTTTTTCCGCGAACTGACCGGCGACGTGTATTTCGGGGAGAAGCAGCGCAGCGAAGACCGCGCCACCGCTTCCGACCTCATGATCTATCACAAATATGAAGTGGAGCGCATCGCCCGGAAGGCATTCGAAGCCGCCCGCACGCGCCGGAAAAAACTCTGCTCCGTAGATAAAGCCAATGTGCTGGAGGCTTCCCGCCTGTGGAGAGAAGTGGTGCAGGAAATCGCGAAGGAATTTCCCGACGTGGAAACCGAGCACATGTTCATCGACAACGCCGCCATGCAGCTCATTAAAGACCCGAAACGCTTCGATGTGGTGGTGACCGGCAACCTGTTCGGCGACATCCTCACCGACGAAGCTTCGCAGATCGCGGGCTCCATGGGCATGCTGGCATCTGCCTCCGTGGGCGACCGCGTAGGGTTCTACGAGCCTATCCACGGTTCCGCGCACGACATCGCCGGCAAAGGCATCGCCAATCCGCTGGCTTCCATCCTGTCTGCCGCCCTGCTGCTCGATATTTCTTTCGGCCTGAAAGACGAATCGCAGCGCGTGATCCGCGCCGTAGACGCTACGCTGCGCCAGGGCTACCGGACCATGGACATCGCCAATAAACATACCGCCAACGATATGCTGCTGGGTACCGATGCGATGGGCGCCCAGGTGCTGAAAAACCTTAACTAATCAACTGTTTACAATATCATGGATAAGAATAGAGTATACGTATTTGATACCACGCTGCGCGACGGCGAGCAAGTGCCCGGCTGTCAGCTCACCACCGTGGAGAAGATTATCGTAGCAAAAGAGCTCGAAGCCCTCGGCGTAGACGTGATCGAAGCCGGCTTCCCCATCTCCAGCCCCGGCGATTTCCAGAGCGTTGTGGAGATATCCAAGGCAGTGTCCGAACCGGTCATCTGCGCGCTTACGCGCGCCAATACGGCCGACATCGACGCTGCCGCGTCTGCACTGGAGTTCGCCAAGCGTAAGCGCATCCACACCGGCATCGGAGCATCCGACATGCACATCAAATATAAATTCAACTCCACCCGCGAAGCCATCCTCGAAAGAGCCGTGAGCGCCGTGAAATACGCCCGCAAATTCGTGGACGACGTTGAATTTTACGCAGAAGACGCAGGCCGTGCAGATAATGCCTACCTCGCGCAAATGATCGAAGCCGTGATCGCCGCGGGCGCTACCGTGGTGAACATTCCGGATACCAACGGCTATTGCCTGCCGGAACAGTACGGTGCCAAGATCAAATACCTCGTAGACCATGTGTCGAACATCGACAAGGCGATCATTTCCGTGCATTGCCATAACGACCTCGGTCTGGCTACCGCAAATACCATCGCGGGTGTAATCAACGGCGCACGCCAGGTGGAATGTACCATCAACGGTATCGGCGAGCGCGCCGGCAACACATCCCTGGAAGAAGTGGCGATGATCCTCAAAACGCACCACGCGCTGGGGTATAACACCGGCATCAACAGCAAGCGCATTTACGACATCAGCAACCTCGTGTCTAACATGATGCGCATGCCCGTGCAGCCGAACAAGGCGATCGTGGGCCGCAACGCGTTTGCGCACAGCTCCGGCATTCACCAGGACGGTGTGCTGAAGCACCGCGAAAACTACGAAATCCTCGATCCCGAAGATATCGGCCTGTCGTCCAACGCCATCATCCTCACCGCGCGCAGCGGCCGCCATGCGCTGAAACACCACCTTGAAAGACTGGGTTACAAGATCGACAAGATCAACCTCGACGAAGTGTACGCACGTTTCCTCGAGATGGCCGACAGCAAGAAGGAAATCAACGACCACGATCTGCTGGTGCTCATGGGCGACGGCGATGCGGGCCATTACGACGACAAGGCGATCAAGGTAACGCTGCTCCAGGTGGTTTGCGGCGATCCCCTGCGCCCGATGGCTACGGTGAAACTGCGGGTGAACGGAGAGGAAAAGGAAGCGAGCGCGGCCGGCAACGGTCCGGTGAACGCGACCATCAATGCTATTTCCAACATCATCAACGACGAGATCACCATCGACGAATTCAGCATCCAGGCGATGCACGGCGGGAGTGAAGACGTGAGCAAGGTGAACATGCGCGTGCATAAAGACGGTAAATCCTATTACGGGTTCGGTTATTCGACCGATATCGTGAACGCGAGCGTGCATGCTTATGTGGATGCGCTGAACAAGATCTACTAGCCGGAAACTGCTATATTATTCTCCCGGAAGACCGCCATGGTGCGGTCTTTCGTCGTTTTTGGGAGTACTGTGTTTGTCGCGGGTACTTCATGTTGGACGAGTTGCGTTTTGGGAGAAAATGTATGTGATGATGGATTTGATCGATGGGATCAGGCAACGCGGGTTCGGTGGATGAAATAAGGGAATGGAAGCCTGGATGTGCGGATGGATTTCATCAAGGGAAGCCCGCGATGGTTTAAAATTACTGGCGGCTCCGGCTTCCACAAGTTGTAGCGAAAGCGCGACGGAAGGGCGGATAATTTTTCATCCGGTCACAGGATGGGAAGGCGGTAAGGCAGCGGGGATTCTGGGGGGATGAGCGAAGTGATATAATAATGTACGGGAACCATTTTGTTATCGTGATCGGGGGAGGGGGAAAGGGGATGTGATCCCGGCCTGAAATTTGCTGCGGTACGCATGCAGCGCGAGGTTCGGTATAGATATAGATAAATTTTATTTGGATGTCAGTTGCCTTCTTCTTATCTTGTCGGCCACTCGGTTTGCAACCCGATTTATTGATTGAAACCATATTTAGAAACCATCGACGAACACTAGTTACCCGCCGTCAACCGCCATATCAGACAGTAGTAAAATTGCCGGCAGTGAACGTAGAAAAACCACGGACGAATTGTATTATGAAACCAAAATTCATTGACCCACGTATGACTAGATTGAACACGATCCGCCAACACCGGAGCCGATGTATATCCGGTTGATTTTCATGATCCGATTTCGGTAAAGTAGCCAGGAACATTCGCCAACGCCATATCTAACGCCGTCATCCGGCTTGTTAGCCCGGGAAGTTGTTCCTCAATCCTAAAACATAACTACAATGAAAACTGCAACACTCCTTGCAAGGGGCATGTGCGCACTTTTGCTAAATCGATTTAGCAAAGGGTTTCGGCTTGCCGTCCCCATTTTGCTCCTCGCCTGCGCACAGGTGCTCGGGCAATCCAAAAACATCACCGGCACCGTGAAAGACGACTCCGGCGCCCCACTCGCCGGCGTCACCATCCAGATCAAAGGCACCACTTCCGGCGCCGTTTCCGACGGCGAAGGGAAATTCAAGCTCTCCGCACCCGATAACGCCGTGCTGAACGTCACCTTCATCGGATACGAGCCACAGGAAGTACCCGTGGCCGGAAAATCCGAGCTCAACATCGTGCTCGCCCTGTCGAAAAAAACACTGACAGACGTAGTCGTGGTAGGGTACGGCTCCGTCGCCAAACGGAACCTCACCAGCGCCGTCACCACCGTGCAAAGCAAAGACTTCATCCAGGGCGGCTTCAACTCGCCCCTGCAACAGATCGACGGTAAAGTGGCCGGCGTCACCGTTTCCAACCCTGCCGCCGCCGATCCCAACCGCAGCACAGACGTACAGGTACGCGGCGCCGCTTCCCTCAACGCCGGCAACTCGCCCCTCATCGTCATCGACGGGATGCCCGGCGGCGACCTCCGCAACGTCATGCAGCAAGACATCGCCTCCATCACCGTGCTCAAAGACGCAGCAGCGGCCGCTATCTACGGCTCCCGCGGCGCCAATGGCGTAGTGTTGGTGGAAACGAAAAAAGGGAAGAGCGGAAGGGTGACCATGACCTACGACAGCTACGCCGAGCACGACGCGGTTGCCGCCAAACCGGACATCCTTTCCGCCGATGAATACCTCGCCAAAAACCGCGGTAACGACCAGGGCGCGCGTACGCAGTGGTACGACGAGCTCCTGCGCAAAGACAACTTCGGCACCAACCAGTTCCTCACCATTTCCGGCGGTAACGAAAACTCCATCTTCCGCCTGTCGGGGAACTTCCGGACCAAACAGGGGATCGACATCGCGTCTGACCGCCACGAATACGGCTATCGTGCCAACTTCCAGCAAAAGGTGCTCGACGGGAAACTGGAATTTTCCGGTAACCTTTCCCAACGCTTCGTGAAAGAGGAATACACCAATTACGCCGCGTTCAACCAGGCCGTGAAACTGAATCCCACCATTCCCATCATGGACCCTAACGATGCCACGAAGTACAACTTCCTCGCGGGTTACGACACCTACAACCCCGTGGCCGACCTGCTGGCCAGGGAAAACGGCGCCGACCAGAACTACTCTATCGTAGACCTGAACGTGAAGCTCCACATCCTTAAAAATCTCAACACCGAAGTGAAGCTCGCCCGCCAGGGCCACGAAATGCTGAAGCGGGAATATTACACTTCCAAATCCCCCGAATCCATCTCCAACGACCGCACCGGCCGCGGGCGCCTGCAAAACGAAAAGTGGACGGATTATACGCTGGAATGGATCGGCAACTACAACACCAAAATCGACAAGCACGACATCGCCGTGATGGGCGGTTACTCTTACCAGGAGTTCAACAACCAGGCGTTCTGGGCGGAGAACATGGACTTCCCCAGCGATGGCTTCGGATATAACAATCTCGGCGCCGGCCTCTGGAACCAGGAAAAAGGCCGCCTCGGCATGGATTCCTGGAAATCGAAAGAGAAACTGGTCGCCTTCCTCGGCCGCGTCAACTATAACTTCGACGACACTTACTTCCTCACGGCTTCGTTCCGGTATGAAGGCAACACCAAATTCGGGAAAGACAACAAATGGGGCATGTTCCCGTCGTTGTCTGCCGCATGGCGCATCTCCAACCTGCCCGCGCTGAAGGATAGCCGCATCTTCAACGACCTGAAACTGCGTGCTTCCTACGGGGTAACGGGCCGCTCCGGCTTCGACCGGTATACGGCCATGTTCCGCTACCAGCAATACGGCATGTACCAGAACGACCAGGGCGAGTGGATTTCCGTGTACGGGCCGGGCAACAACTTCAACCCGCGGCTCGCCTGGGAAAAAGCACAGGCCTATAATGTGGGCCTCGACTTCGCCCTGCTCAACAACCGCCTCAGCGGCAGCCTCGACGTGTTCGACCGCCGAAGCAAAGGCCTGCTCGATAACTACGAAGTAGCGGTTGGTGCGTTCCTGCACACCAATATGTTCGTAAACGTAGGTACCACCAGCTCGAAAGGCGTGGAGCTGACATTGAACTGGGAAGCGGTGAAAACCGGCGATTTCTCCTACAACACCAGTGTGACCGGCTCTTATATCAAATCGAAACTCATTACCTGGTCGAACGCGGAATATACCGGCAATTTCCGGGAACTGCAGAGTCTGCCGTCGCCCGGTAACCCCGGCTACGCGTACCGCCTCGATCCCGGAACGGAGCTCGGCAGTTTCTACGGTTACCGTTATGCGGGCGTGAACGACGCGGGGCAGATCATGGTGTGGAAAGACGGGCAGTTAGGGAAGGAGGCGATCGTGTACAGCAGTGCGAACGCCGATCGCGACAGGACCTATATCGGCCATGGCGCGCCGAGATACGAACTGTCGTGGGGCAATACGCTCAATTATAAAGCATTTGACCTGAGCCTCTTTTTCCGCGGGCGGTTCGATTACCAGATCCTCAACCTTTACCAGATGTATTATGGTTTGCAGGCGGAACAGGGGATCAACCTCCTGAAAGACGCGTATAGCCGCAACGGGCATATCAAATCGTCGAAACTGATCACGGATTATTTCCTGGAGAACGGTGACTATTTCCGGCTGGACAACGTGACCCTTGGCTGGACGCCCAAGCTGCATTCGAAGATCGTGAACAATTTCAGGCTGTACGGCAGCGTGCGGAACGTGTTCACCCTCACCGGCTATTCCGGCCTCGACCCCACCGCCATCGGCGTTGCCGGTCTTACGCCGGGCTATGGCGATCTGAGCCTCTATCCCGTAACCCGCACCTTCACGCTGGGCGCACAGGTAACATTCTAACCACGTAAATGCAAAGGACCATGAAACTTACAACCAGAATAGGCAGCCTTTTGCTGCTAGGCATTTTCTCCGCCACGTCGTGCACCAATCTGGACGAAGAGCCGTTCGACGTGCTGCCGGCAGACAAATATTACCAGGACAAAAAATCCGTCATCGCAGCCGTAGTGCGCCCGTATGAGCACGGCCACTGGTGCGGCTGGGACGGCGACCGCTGGCTCGTGTCGGAGCTCACGGCCGACCAGCTCGTATGGACGCAGAAAGGCATCCATGGATACGACGGTGGCGATTGGCAGCGTTTGCACCGTCATAACTGGACGGCAGACGATAACCATATTTACGGCGCCTGGTCTGGCCCGTACCAGGGCATCGCGCAGTGCAACGTCATCATGCGCGACCTGCAGGCGTTGAATTATCCGGCCATCGGGCTGACCGACGCGGAAAAAGCGAACCATATTGCCGAATTGCGGACGCTTCGCGCCTGGTTCTATCTTTTCCTCATCGATTACTTCCGGACGGTGCCGATCTACGAAACACCGCAGGAACTGGTGGGGCAGTCGTCTCCCGAAGAAGTATTCGCCTATATCGAAAAGGAGCTGAAGGAATCGCTTCCGCAGCTGCCTAAAAATACCCGCGCCGGCCGCTGGGACCAGGGCGGTGCTGCGGCATTGCTCGTGCGCCTGTACCTGAACGCCGAGAAATGGATCGGGAAGCCGAAATATACCGAATGCGCGGCCGTGGCCCAGGAGATCATCAACGGGAAATACGGCACGTACGCACTCGATACGGATTACCGCGGGCCGTTCCGGTCGGGGATCAAGGACTACCGTTCTCCCGAGAACATTTTCGAATTCCCCCACGCCAAGAACATCTACGAATTCGGCTGGATGTACAACGCCACGATGCACTACCAGGCCCGCTATTCGCTGGACAACGACTGGGGCGGATGGAACGGCGTGCATCTGACGCCTTCCCGCAATCCCGACGGGGCGCTGTACACCTACAAACTGGGGATGCCTTACGAACGTTACGCCACCGGCGACATGCGCAAGCAACCTTTCCGGACCACGTCGAGGAACGCAACGTATGAAGGTTTCTTCCTGATCGGCCAGCAATATGCATTCAATACCGCGGCCGGATTCGGGTTCGACAGTACGAAGAAGATCAACGGAACGGAAGAGTACAAAGACAAGCCGCTGGCCTATGTAGACCAGGTGGGGCGCTTCTCCGAAAAGCCGGGAGGCCGCTGGAGTGAAGGTTCGCAGGTGCTGACGGGCGAAGAGAACTCGGGTGTAAGGCTCATGAAATTCCCCTGGCTGCCCATGTCGCAGGAGTTGTTCCAGTTCAATTCCGCGCCGGAAATCAGGCTGGCGGAGATTTATTTCGCTTTGGCCGAATGCAGGTACCGTGCGGGCGCCAAGCTCGAAGCGGCCACACTGCTCGATGCCGTGCGCAAACGTAATTTCACCGCCGTCGCCTGGCCGCTGAACAGTTACGTGACCAACCTGGTGAAACTGACGGACGATGAATTCGTGCTGGAACTGGGAAGGGAATTTATCGGCGAGCGCCACCGCAGAACGGATCTCGTGCGCTGGGGCCGATTCGGCAACGAGTGGTGGGACAAACCGGTTGACGGAAAAGACCGCAGCGTATTCCCGATCCCGCGGAAGGCGCTCAATACCAATCCGCAATTAAAACCGAACGGATACGAATAGGATAGAGGAACATTGAGAAACCCAGGGGCTGACGTCGGAAGATGTCAGCCCTTACTTTTTGGGGGATGGGCATAAAAAAAATGGCCCGCGTGAACGGGCCATTCATGAATATTATCAACCGGCTTCGGTTATTTTTTGCGTTTCTGCAGTTCTTCGATCTTTTTCGCCAGTTTCTTTTTGTCTTTCATGTACGGCGCGAGGTCGAACAGGTCTACCTTGCGGTATTCCACCGGATGGCTTTCGCTTTGCAGGGCGATGTAGCCTTCGGAGAGGAGCTTGTCGTTTTGCTGGAGTTTGGGATCTGCGTGGGAAACGTTGCCGCCGCCGATCTGGGGCTTATTGTACGTCAGCACGGTATCGCCTTCCACGATGTGTTTCACGATGGAATCACCGAGCACGAGCACTTCCGCGCGTACCCAGCGGTCGCCGTCATAGGTTTCGCTTTTGCTGTCTACACAATGCGCGGTGATCAGTTTCCCGTCCATCACCACATTGGTGCCGGGTGTGCAAAGGTTGGCGGTGCTGCGTTTGCCGTGGCCCAGGCCGCCCAGCAGCTGCACTTCGATGGAAATGGGGAAATCCTGGTCTTTGCCCATGGAAGCGGCGGATTGCGAGTGGATCATGGCGCCGCTGTTGCGGGTAGCCCATCCGGGGCCGCCTTTCACCTGGTCGCCCACGAAGCGGTATTCCATTACCAGCAGGTAAGCGGAAAATTTCTTTTTATGGAAGATGTGGCCATACTGATCGTTGAAGGCGTCGTAGTTTTCGTAAGACACGGCAAGGGCGCCGTCTTTCACGCGGAAAGTATTGCCGTTATTGTCGTTCAGGGCATGACCGGTGATTTTGATATCCCAGTCTTTGAGGTCCTTCCCGTTAAACAGCTTGATCCAGCCACCTTTCTGGGCCGAACAGCTGGTGCCCAATGCGAGGGCGAGTGTAGTCATGAGGATCGATCTTATCATACGGAGTAATGAATTAGGCCGTTAAACTAATTAAATTATCTCAGGTGCTCAAACGGTATATCCATGAGCGGAAATTTGGAGGCGCCTTTGAGCGCGTAATGCCACCATTCCGATTCGAGGGGAACGAAGCCGTAAGCCATCATGAGGTCGAAGATGAGCCTGCGGTTCCCGGCGGCTTCGGCGGATATGTTATCGCTGCCGTGATGGGCTTTTTCGGAGAATTCGTCGTACGGCGTGCCCATGTCCAGCTCCTTCCCGGTTTTTGTATAAATGAAAGTGAGGTCTACCGCCGCGCCGCGGTTATGGCCGGAACCTTTCCTGGGATTGGCGGCATATCGCTCGTCGGGCACCACTTCCCACATTTTTTCCGTAACGCGGTATGGGCGGTAGCCGTCGAATATCTTGACGCTGAGCCCCATCGGCGCCAGCCATTGCTGCAGCCGCACCAATTCTTCATACACAGGGCGGCGAACGTACACGGCGGCGTAAGGGTAGAGGGCTTTGCCGGTGAAATTGCTGTCGGTCGCGTACCTCACATCGATCGGGATGCCCGTTACCCGCACCAGCTCCTGGTCGGGGTCGTACTTGATCATGGCCTGGTACTGCAACGTGTCTTGCACCACGGCCAATCCGTATTTATTCAGCGGTATCTCTTGGCCGTTGGCAGCGAATGTTAGCGTCAAAAAGCACAGGATAAATAGATTTTTCACGATTATCGATTTAGAACTGCTCAAAAATAGTCAAGATCGTACAGAATGAGGCTAAAAAAGAATTGCTATAGTGGTACAATTTGAGGTATTTTAGAACCCTTAAATTAACACAAAGATGAGTTTGTTCCGATTAGATGGTAAAACAGCCGTGGTAACCGGCGCCGGAAGCGGCATCGGCCAGGCTGTTGCGAAGTCGTTCGCCCAGGCGGGCGCCACCGTGCATGTGCTGGAATTGAATGAAGCGGCCGGTAAGGTGACGGCCGACGAGATCGCCGCCGGAGGCGGGAAAGCCTTCGTGCACGCGGTGAACGTGGCAGACCAGGCCGCCGTGGCAACCGTAATGAATAACATCGCATCCACAGCCGGGCGGCTCGATATCCTGGTGAACTGCGCCGGCATCGCGCATGTGGGCAACCTCGAAAACACGGCCGAAGCCGATTTCGACCGCGTCTTCAACGTCAATGTAAAAGGAACGTATAATTGCATGTACGCCGTGATCGGGCAAATGAAGTCCCAGGGCGGCGGCGTCATCCTCAATATCGCGTCCATCGCCTCCAGCGTGGGCATCCCCGACCGTTTCGCCTATTCCATGAGCAAAGGCGCGGTGCTGACCATGACCCTTTCCACCGCGAAAGATTACCTGGGCGCGGGCATCCGCGTGAACTGCGTTTCGCCTGCGCGCGTGCATACGCCGTTCGTGGACGGTTTCATCGCCAAGAACTATCCCGGAAAGGAAGCCGAGATGTTCGAAAAACTGTCGAAAACCCAGCCGATCGGAAGGATGGCCAAGCCTGTTGAAGTGGCCAATCTCGCGTTGTATCTTTGTTCCGACGAAGCCGGATTCATCACCGGTTGCGACTACCCGATAGACGGGGGCTTTATCAAACTGAACAACTGATCATGCACAAAACCATCCCCGGGATGCTGCTCGTGCTGCTGACCGCCTGTGGCGGCCCCAGCGCTGAAGAACAGGCCCGCAAAAATTACCATGAAGGCGAAGCGCCCGTTGCGCCCGCAAAACCTGCCGGCACCCTCGAAGTTAAAATCGAGGACCGCGAAAAAGATACATCCAAAGTCACTTTCTACTGGACGGTGGATTCGCTGAAATACGACAAAACGTTCAACGACCTCCCGCTCATGCAAAACCTCACAGACACTTCGTTATATAAAGTGCTGTGGGACGCGCCGAACAGCGTGTGGATCGGGTTCATCAAACCGAACCGCGACACCCGTTATTATCACGGCACGCAAGACGGGAAGCAGCTCCGCATCCTTTGGGTGCCCTCGCCGCCGCAGCGCATCTATCAATACATGGAGAAAGACCTGGGCCTGGGAGACGCCATCCGCAACTACGAAAAAGTGACCCGCTACGCCAAACAGGTAAAATCCGGGCAGATCATCGCCGAATTCATCGTAGACCTGCGCAACGCCACGCCCGAAAAAGTAGGCGTGTACATGGAATACGGCGGCGTTCGCCGGGAAATCGACCTGCCCACGCCGAAAGGCACCAAACCCTATATCATGGCCGTTGCCGAAGATCATTGCATCGTTGGGCTGGAGCTGGAAGACGGGGAAATGGAAGACATCTACCAGGTACGCGTCGTGAACGGCCGTATCGGATACAAACAAATGCAAACAGTTAAATAATCTAAGGATATGAAATTAATCAGGTTCGGATTGCCGGGTGAAGAGAAACCGGGTGTAGTTACAGACAACGGCATGTTTGACGTGTCCGCTTTCGGAGAAGATTTCGGAGAGCGTTTTTTTGAAACTGACGGCCTTGCCCGCTTACAGTCCTGGTGGGCCTCCAACGGCGCCGGATGCCCGTCCGTTCCCGCCGGTACCCGCCTCGGATCCTGCGTGCAGCGCCCCTCCAAAATCATCTGCATCGGCCTGAACTACGCCGACCACGCCAAAGAAACCGGCGCGGCCATCCCCACAGAACCCATCGTATTCTTCAAATCCACCTCCTCGCTCGTTGGGCCCAATGATAACCTCGTCATCCCCCGCAACAGCGTGAAAACCGACTGGGAAGTGGAACTGGCCGTGGTGATCGGCAAGAAAGCCAGCTATGTGGACGAAAGCGAAGCCATGGATTATGTGGCCGGTTACGCACTGCACAACGATTACAGCGAACGGGAATTCCAGCTGGAAAGGAACGGGCAGTGGGTGAAAGGCAAATCCAGCGACACTTTCGCGCCGCTCGGCCCCTGGATGGTAACCAAAGACGAGATCAAGGACGTAAACAACCTGCGCCTGTGGCTGACCGTAAACGGCAAAACCATGCAGGACGGGAATACTTCCAACCTCATCTTCAAACTTCCTTTCATCGTTTCGTACCTGAGCCAGTTCATGACCCTGCTCCCGGGCGATGTCATCTCTACCGGAACGCCCGCTGGCGTAGGTTTGGGCTTCAATCCCCAGATTTACCTGAAAGCTGGCGACGTGATCGAACTGGGGATCGACGGGCTGGGCACTTCCAAACAAACCGCTGAGGCCTGGAAAAAATAACGATATGAAAAGATATTGCCTGGCGCTGGACCTGAAAAACGATCCGGCGCTTATCGCAGAATACGAAGCGTACCACCGCGCCGTTTGGCCGGAAATCCTGGACAGCATCCGCGGCGCCGGCGTTACGGCCTGCGAGATCTACCGTGCGGGCAACCGTATGTTCATGATCATGGAAGTAGGACCGGATTTCTCGTTTGAAAGGAAAGCCGCCATGGACGCGGCCAACCCGAAAGTGCAGGAATGGGAAACGCTCATGTGGAATTACCAGCAGGCCATCCCCGTTGCCAAACCTGGCGAGAAATGGGTGATGATGGACAAGGTTTTTTCATTGTAGAACTGATACGACCACGCCAACTACAACGTTATGACAATTGATGCACACCAGCACTTCTGGCAGTTCGATCCCGTGCGCGACGCCTGGATCTCGGAAGAGATGAACGTCATCCGCCGCGATTTCCTCCCCGCCGACCTGGCACCCCTTCTCAAAGCCGCGGGCGTAGATGCCTGCGTGGCCGTTCAGGCAGACCAGTCTGAAGCAGAAACGCAGTTCCTCGTGGATTGCGCCAAAGGCAGCGATATCGTGAAGGCGGTGGTAGGATGGGTAGACCTGCGCTCGCCCGATGTAGCCGAAAGACTGGCGTTTTGGGCGGGAGAACCGCTGGTAAAGGGTTTCCGTCATATCGTTCAGGGCGAGCCGGACGATAAATTTTTGCTCCGCGAAGATTTCAATCGCGGGATCGCCGCACTGAAAAAGCATGGTTTTACGTACGACGTGCTCGTGTTCCCCCACCAGCTGCCCGCCGTGGAGCAGTTCGTGGAGCGGCACCCGGAGCAGCCGATGGTGATCGACCATCTCGCCAAGCCCTACATCAAAAAGAAAGAAATCGGCGACTGGACCAAGCACATCCGCCGCATCGCGCGCTCGCCGCAGGTGCATTGCAAGCTCAGCGGCATGGTGACCGAAGCCGATATGCAAAACTGGAAGGAAGCCGACTTCCGGCCGTACCTCGATACGGTGCTGGAAGCCTTCGGGCCGGAGCGCCTCATGTATGGCTCCGACTGGCCGGTTTGCCTGCTGGCGGCTGATTACGCCCGGCAGAAAAGCATCGTCGATCATTTCATTTCGGCACTTTCTGCCAGCGAACAGCAGCGCATCATGGGCAACAACGCCGCGGCATTTTATAACATCTCTTAAATCAATACCACAAAATGAATCTCGGGTTACAGGATAAAGTAGTGATCGTAACAGGCGGCGCCAAAGGCATCGGAGCGGCCATCGCAGAACTGATCGCGCAGGAAGGCGGCATCGCCGTCATCGCCGGCAGGAGCGAAGCGGACAACGATAAAGCCGTAGACGCCATCCGCAAAGCCGGCGGCAAAGCTTTCGGCATCCGTGCGGAGCTGGGGAAAGTAGCGGATTGCAGGCACGTGATCGACACTACCGTGAAGGAATTCGGCCGGATAGACGGGCTCGTGAACAATGCCGGCGCCAATGACGGCGTAGGGCTGGAAAGCGGAAGCCCCGAGCGTTTCATGGCTTCCCTTCAGAATAACCTTTCCCATTATTACAACCTCGCGCACTTCGCACTGCCGTACCTCAAAGCCGCCAAAGGCTCGATCCTCAACATCGGTTCGAAAGTGGCGGAAACGGGGCAGGGCAACACATCCGGCTACGCCGCGTCCAAAGGCGCGATCAATGCGCTGACGCGCGAATGGGCCGTGGAACTGCTGCAATATTCCGTACGCGTAAATACCGTAAACCCGGCCGAAGTCTGGACGCCGCTCTACGAAACCTGGATCAATTCCCTGCCCGATCCGAAAGCCAAACTGGCTTCCATCGTGGCCAACATCCCCCTGGAAAAGAGAATGACCACTTCGGAGGAAATCGCCAATATGTCGGTTTTCCTGCTGAGCGACCGCTCTTCGCACACCACCGGGCAGATCATTTACGTAGACGGAGGGTATACGCATCTCGACAGATCGATCTCTTAATTCCACCGTTATATCACCAATTAAACTGACAAATTATGGCAGGAGGCGCCGCAACCACCACGCAATTTACTTCCACCGGGGCCGAATCGGGCAACGGCAGGAAGTATCTCTTTCCCTTTATCCTCGTTACGAGCCTGTTTTTCATGTGGGGCCTGGCCTACGGCCTGCTCGACGTGCTGAACAAGCACTTCCAGAACGCGCTGCAGATCGATAAAGCCCGTTCCACCCTGCTGCAGGCCGCCTATTTCGGCGCCTACTTCCTCATGGCGCTCCCCGCGGGCATGCTGATGAAGAAGTTCGGGTACAAGTTCGGCATCATCTTCGGGCTGCTGCTTTATGCGGCCGGCGCGGCGCTGTTCTACCCGTCTGCACATTTCGCCAACTTCGATTTCTTTTTGCTGGCACTGTTCGTGCTCGCATCCGGCCTCACGTTCCTGGAAACGGCCGCCAACCCGTATGTGACCGTGTTGGGAGAGCCTTCCACTTCAGAACAGCGGCTAAATCTGAGCCAGTGTTTTAATGGACTGGGATCTTTCCTCGGGCCGATCATCGGCGCACAGCTCTTCTTCCATGGCAGCGAATCGGAAGCCGGCGGCGATCTCGGATCGGTGCAGCTCGTGTATATCGTGATGGCCGCCGTTGTACTGCTGATCGCGTTCATGTTCTACCGTACCCGGCTCCCCGAAATCCGCGAAGCATCCGCCAGCGAGGCGGCAGCAGGCGGCGGAAAGAAACTGGGACAGCAGCAGCATTTCATCCTGGCCGTTGTGGCGCAGTTCTTTTACGTGGCGGCACAGGTGGGCATCGGCGCCCTGTTCATCAACTACGTAACGGAATACTGGGGCGAAGGGGCTACCGACAAACTGGGCTCCCAATTGCTGAGCCTCGCACTGGGCCTCTTTACGGTAGGGCGTTTCGCTGGCACGGCTATCATGCGCAAAGTAGCGCCCAATACGCTGCTGGCCGCATATGCGGTGATCAATATCGCATTGTGCGCAGTGGTGATGGCCGGCCTGGGGATTGCTTCCGTAGTGGCGCTGATCGCGATCTTCTTCTTCATGTCGATCATGTTCCCCACCATTTTCGCGCTGGGCGTGAAAGACCTGGGAGCGCGCACGAAAGAGGGTTCCTCGTTCATCATCATGTCTATCGTAGGTGGCGCGGTAATGCCTTATGTGATGGGCAGCATCGCAGACAGTGCCTCCACCGCCATCGCGTTCATCGTACCGCTCATTTGCTTCGTGGTGGTGCTTTTTTACGGATGGAAAGGATATAAAGTCCGCTAATCCTTTGTGCTTCAATATCGAAAACGCTGCAAATCCAACCGGATTTGCAGCGTTTTTTTGTGTAACTTAGGGAAACACCTCTTTCCCCATGAAGCCTTGCTATCTCATTTTCACGTTGCTGATCTGTTGCATGGCCTGCAAGAAGGACCTCATCCCGAAGAAAGAGGGGAATTTCAAGCTGAATTTCGAGCATAAAGTAGGCACATCCCGGCTGGCCCTCGGCACCGCCACCTATAAAAACCCCTCCGCCGAAAGCTACACCGTCACCGCTTTCAAATACTACATCAGCAATATTTATCTCGTGAAGATGGATAATTCCCTCCTCCGCCTGCCCGCTACCTACCACCTGGTCGACGAAAGCAAGCCGGAGTCGAAATCCATCCTCCTCCTCGCCCCGCAGGGAGAATACCGCGCCATCGGGTTCAAATTGGGGGTAGACAGCACCCGGAATGTCAGCGGCGCGCAGACAGACGCGCTCGATCCCGTACTGGGCATGTTCTGGAGCTGGAACAGCGGGTACATCATGGCGAAAATGGAAGGCGCGTCGCCGGTTTCCGCCGCGCCCGATAAAAAGCTCACGTTCCATGTCGGAGGCTTCAAAGGACAATACAACGCCGTGCAGGATATCCGCATCCAGACCCCGATCTCCATTAACGTGGGGCCCGACCGCGAACCGGCCGTCACTTTCACGACCGACCTCAACGCGTGGTTCGGCCCGCCGAATATCGTATCGTTCGCTACAACGGCCGCTATCCACTCGCCCGGCGAAGCCGCCTGGAAGATTTCGGTCAATTATAAAAACATGTTCCGCATTACCAACGTCACCGACCTGTGAAAAGATACGTCGTGTATACCTGTTTCGTGATGGCGCTCATCTGGGCCTGCCGTAAATCGGGCGACAATAAGCCGCCCGCCGGGCCTACGCCATACACGGTCTTGTTGCCGGCGCATTTCCCGCAGCCGGTGTACGACCTTACCCAGAATCCGCCCACGGTGGAAGGGATCGCGCTGGGGCGGCGCCTGTTTTACGATCCGCGGCTGTCGCGCGATAGCACCATCTCCTGCGGGTTCTGTCATCAGCAGTTCGCAGCGTTCGCGCATTTCGACCATGCGCTCAGTCATGGTATCGACAACCGCAACGGTTTCCGGTCCGTTCCATCGCTTTTCAACCTGCTCTGGCAAAAGGATTTCATGTGGGACGGGGGCGTCAATCATCTCGACATCCAGCCGCTCACGCCCATCACCGACGCCAACGAAATGGGGGAGGACCTGGGCCGCCTCATCGCCCGGCTGAACGCGGATAAAAAATACCGTTCGATGTTCGACGGGGCTTTCGGGCCGGGGGAGATCAACAGCCAGAAGCTGTTCCGCGCCTTGTCGCAGTTCATGGCCACCATGAATTCCTTCAACTCGAAATACGACAGCGTGCTTACCCACAAAGCGCAATTCTCGCCCGACGAGCAGGCTGGCTACGCCATTTTCCAGGCGAAATGTGCGTCCTGCCACAAGGAACCGCTGTTTGCCGACGGTTCTTTCCGCAATAACGGCTTGCCTTACAATGCGTTCCTCAACGATGCCGGCCGGATGCGCATCACCAACAGCACGGGCGATTACCTCAAATTCAGGGTGCCATCGCTCAGGAATATCATTAAAAGTCCGCCGTACATGCACGACGGCCGTTTTTACGACATGTTCGACGTTTTCGGGCATTACAGTTCCGGGATCGAACAAACGCCTACCATCGACCCGATTGTGAAAAATGGCATACCTTTAAGCCAGGAAGAGCAGCGGCAGCTGTACTTCTTCCTCACTACCCTGACAGATTACACCTTTATCCATAACAATTCGTTAAGTGAAATCTTAATTGATAATTGATTGGTTAGCAAAAAGTAAGGAGTTTTAGCCCCGGTTTTAACATACCTTATTGGGTCTTTTAACGGTTTTTGGCAGCATTTTTGCCAATTCCCCACGTCATGCAAAAAAATGTATTAAAAAAAGTGTTGAAGTATGCACTGTTGATGTTGCTGCCGGTAATGGCGGGGATCGTTCCCGCTGCGGCGCAGGTGAAAACAGGTGTAGGAACGGCCAGCTATTACGCCCAGAAGTTTCACGGGCGGAAAACGGCCAGTGGAGAGATTTTTGATAACAATGGAATGACGGCGGCCCACAATTCCCTTCCGCTGGGGACCCTCATCAAGGTGACGAACCTGCGGAACAACCGTTGGGTAGTGGTGCGCGTTACCGACCGGCTGCACGCGGCCAACCGCCGAATCGTGGACCTCACGCAGGCCGCAGCCAAAAAACTGGGATTCATCCACTGGGGATTGACCAAAGTGAAGGTGGAAGTAGTGACGAAAGAATTCGTGAACAGTCTTCCCATCCTCGACATGGCCATGAACCCATCATAAAAGCCTTGTGTTGGAAAACCCGTGAACGTGTAACAGGACCGTCGTCTGTTGTAACCCGCAAAACAAAACTTCGCACGTTCGCAAAAAAAATACCGGCCTTAGTGCCGGTATTTTCGTTTTCAGGAATGCGTTATTTCAGGGATGGAATTTGAAACATCCTTTCACATGATCGTCGACCATACCGCAGGCCTGCATGTAGGCGTAGCAGATGGTGCTGCCGATGAACTTGAAGCCCCGTTTCTTGAGGTCTTTGCTCATGGCATCCGAGATGGGTGTTTTGGCGGGCACGTCTTTCATGCTGGCGAACTTGTTGTGGATGGTTTTGCCGCCCACGAACTGCCAGATGTATTTGTCGAAGCTGCCGAATTCCTGCTGAACGGCGAGGAATGCTTTCGCATTGGCGATGGTGCCCCTGATCTTCAGCTGGTTGCGGATGATGCCGGGGTTCTGCATGAGCGATTCCACTTTCTTTTCGGAATACTTCGCGATCTTTTCCGCGTCCCAGTTATCGAACGCTTTGCGGTAGTTCTCGCGCTTGGTGAGCACAGTGTACCAGCTCAGGCCGGCCTGCGCGCCTTCCAGGTTCAGCATTTCGAAAAGGTGATGATCGTCGTGGCTGGGAACGCCCCATTCTTCATCGTGGTACGCGTTGTACAGCGCGTCCGTTCCTGCCCATCCGCAGCGTTGTTTTACTTTTACAGTTGCCATTGCTTCACTACGTCTTTTATCTGTTTCTTATAACCTTTCAATTCTTCCGCCGTTTGCTGGATGAAACTGTTGTCTTCCAGCTTGCCGACCACTTTCTCCATTTCTTCCGGACTATCGTAGGTCATCTGGCGGAAGGGGTTAAGGTAATCCTTTTCGCGCGATTTGAAAATATTGTCGGTAATGGTGGCCAGTGTTTCCGCGGATTCCGTGAGGAAGCTGCGCAGCGCGTCGGGCGTGAGGGTGGAAGCTTTCAGGCCATGTAAATCCAGCAAACAGCCGAGTGCGTGGCGGAGCTTGTCTTCCTCGTACTTGTCGCCGGTTTCGCGGTAAGCATCGTGCAATGCGTCCCAGCTGGCGATTTTGTTTTTACGGATGCGCTGCTTGATATCGTTCACCCGGTCTTCGGGGATCAGTTGTCCGCCCACGTTGTTCCACGCCGAGCGGCGGCATTGTTTCAGGAAAGATTGCAGTTCTCCGAAATCCCTGAACCGCGCGTATTCTTTCACGAGATTGCGCATCGCGTACAGCGTCACGAGTTTGCGGAACAGCGGGTATGCCTTGTCTACCTTCAGCAATTGCGTTTTGCGCGACGAATTCTCGCATCCTTCCGCGAGGATTTCCATCCCGGCAATTTTCGCGGGGGATTCCATCAATAACGCGCGGCCGGCTTTACGGTCTTTCCCGATCGCCTTGCCCACGGCGGTTTCGAACAGTTCCAGCGCGGTGAAGATCTCTTCCACGGAATCGGGCGCCAGGTAATCGTATTCGATGAGCTGGGAATTGTCTGTGCGGCGGTCGCGGTCCACGTATTTCCACGCGTTCCGTGCCAGGGCGTACATGTTGTGGAGGAACCAGTAGCCCGGCATGATCTTCAGCATATCGTCGTGCTCGTCGTTCACCACCAGGCTGAATGGAATGGTGATGTTCAGCTCGCTCATATAATTCCCTTTTGCGATGAGCGTGAAGGAAGCGAACATGGAATTATGTTTGAGGCTGACGCACAATCCCGGCCAAAACCCGCGCCCGGCGATGATTTCGCCATCCGCTCCGCGGGAATTATGGTTGGAGCCGATAGTGGCACCGGCGGCCATGTTGCTTTGCCCGAGGATGAGCGCGGCGCAGAGGAACGAATTGTTATGGTGCTGCTCGTGTGCGGGAAAGATGAGGGAATTGAGTACTTCGCAGCAGGAAATGGTGGCATTGTTGCCCAGGTACGAGTTGATGAGGCGCGCGCCGTATTTCAGTTGCGAGTGCGACGCCATGACGAACCTTACGGCTTTCACGCCATAGAAAAGGCGGCAGCCATAACCGATGATGCCGTTCACGATCTCGCAACCTTCGCCGATCTGCGTGGGCGCCGCGGCGTTACTGTTGACGGTCACGTTCTTGATCTTGTTGGCACCTTTGAGATAGGCGTCCGTCCCGATCTTCGTATCCTTGATGATCTTGCAGTTTTTGATGACGGAGCGGTCGCCCACTTCGCCATAATAACCGCGCCGCTTGTCGAATTTCTTTTCGGTGAAGGCTTTGAACTGGTTTTGCAGGGCTTCGTCTGCGCGGTTGCGCGTCCAGAGCCAGGCGTCGCCGGGGAGCATACCATCGAACGGCAAAACGCTCCGCCCGCCGTTTTCGTTGCAAAGTTCCAGCCAGATGCGCACGCTTTCCGGCTCGCCTTCCTTCACGATGCCGTTCCCGAATTTGCTGTGATCGGTCACGCCCATTTCGTTGACGTTGGTGATGATGACGTCGTTACCGATAATGTAATGCGAGAGGGAATTCACGTTATGGATCACGACGTTGTCGCCGATGTCGCAAGACGCGATGGTGCTATAATACAGGCCCACGGGCAGCCGCAGGTTGTGGAACTCCAGGAAGTAGGGCTCCAGTTTCCCGATGCGGACGATGCCGTAGAACTGGCAGTGCTGGACGAGCTGGGGATCGAAATCGTTGTCGACGAAAATCTGGTTCCAGTCGTCGGAGGTATTATCGTTGCGGACGAGTGTTTCGATCTCGCCGGCTTTCAGTTTGCGGTAAACGTTGGAGGAGCCGCGTTGCTGGTCGCGCAGGTAATATTCATTGCGGCCTTTCGGCAGATAGGGCCCTTCTACGAACTGGTAGCCCAGCTGGCTGAGGGGTTTTTTCAGGATTTGGTTCATACGCGGATTATTCTACGGTTACGGACTTGGCGAGGTTGCGCGGCTTGTCGACATCGTACCCTTTGCTGACGCCGATATGATAGGCGAGGAGCTGGAGAGGGATAACGGAAACGATGGGCGCCACCAGTTCGTCGGCCTCCGGCACCACGATCACGTCGTCTGCCATGGAGGGAATGGTGGCATCCCCGGCGGTGGTAACGGCGATCACTTTTCCTTTCCGCGCTTTGATCTCCTGGATGTTGGACACGATCTTTTCATAATAGCTGTCTTTCGTGGCTACGAACACCACGGGCAGGTTTTCGTCTACCAGCGCAATGGGGCCATGTTTCATTTCCGCGGCGGGATAGCCTTCTGCGTGGATGTAGCTGATTTCCTTGAGCTTGAGCGCGCCTTCCAGGGCGATGGGGAAATTATAGCCACGGCCGAGGTACAGGAAATCGCGTGCGTCTTTATATTTCTCCGCGATGGCTTTCACCTGTTCGTTGAGCTGGAGGGAGGCGGCCACTTTTTCGGACACGTCGTTCAGCTCTTCGAGCAGATGCTGGAACCGTTGTTCGGAGATGCTGCCTTTCGCCTGCGCGATCTTGAGCGCGATCATGGTGAGCACGGCAAGCTGAGCGGTGAAGGCCTTCGTGCTGGCGACGCCGATCTCAGGGCCGGCGTGGGTATATACGCCGCCGTTGCTGAGCCGGGCGATGGAGGAACCTACAACGTTGCAGACGCCGAGGATGATGGCGCCCTTTTCCTTGGCGCTTTCCATGGCCACGAGGGTGTCTGCGGTTTCGCCGGACTGGCTCACGGCGATGATCACGTCTCCGGGGCCTACCACGGGGTTGCGGTACCTGAATTCGGAGGCGTATTCCACTTCTACGGGAATGCGGCAGAGCTCTTCGATGATGTATTCGGCCACGAGCCCTGCGTGCCAGCTGGTGCCGCAGGCAACGAGGATGATGCGGCGTGCGGCGGTGAGCACGTCCAGGTGCTCGCGGAGGCCGCCCAGGGTGAGGGTGCCCGATTTGGCGTCGAGACGGCCGCGGAGACTGTCGAAAATGGTTTGCGGCTGTTCGAAGATTTCCTTGAGCATGAAATGGTCGTACCCGCTTTTTTCGATGGCCGCCAGCTCGATGTCGAGCTTCTGGATGTAGGGGGTCTGGATCTCGTTGGAGATATTTTTGAGGATAAGCTCGTCTGCCCGGAGGATAGCGATCTCGTAATCGTTCACATACACCACTTCTTTGGTGTATTCCACGATGGGCGATGCGTCTGACGCGAGGAAGTGCTCGCCTTTACCGACGCCGATCACGAGGGGACTGCCTTTCCTTGCGGCGATGAGCGTGCCGGGATTGTCTTCGTCGACGATCACGATCACATATGCTCCCACCACGCGTTTCAGCGCGATGCGCACGGCTTCTTCCGTGGAGCAGTTATTGCTTTGCTTGATTTCCGCGATGAAATGTACCAGCACTTCGGTGTCTGTGTCGCTGGAGAACTGGTGCCCTTTGTTCAGGAGCTCCTGCTTCAGCTGCATGTAGTTCTCGATGATGCCGTTGTGCACCATGGCCAACTTGCCGTCTCCGGAAAGGTGCGGATGGGCGTTACGGTCAGACGGTTCGCCGTGCGTGGCCCAGCGCGTGTGGGCGATGGCGATATGGCTGCTGACGTCTTTCCCCGTAGCGTATTCTTCCATCTCGGCCACTTTTCCTTTCTTTTTATACACTTTCAGTTTGCCGCCATTGAGCAAAGCCACCCCGGCGCTGTCATATCCGCGGTATTCCAGTCTTTTTAATCCTTTCAGAACAACGGGATATGCTTCCCGATGACCGATGTAGGCTACGATTCCACACATTGATTTCAGTAGATTAAGAGGTTAAGTGAAAACAAAAACGGCTTCAATGTAAGATTAATCAGGCAATTAACAGCGGGCTTTATAAAAGTTTTCCGATAATATTAATTAAATAATATATGAATAATTGATGTAAAATCAAATTGGTATGAGTGGTTTTTTCACCGGATCGTGTCGGGACTTAAAAAATATTTTAAAAAGTTGTCCGGGATGTCCAATTCGGGAAAGTTCGTGCATTATTAGGGTATACGAACAGATTATTCACCGATTTAAAATCAATATCATGTCTCACAGATTCAATCCCATCGAAAAAGGTTTCCCGGTTACCAAGGCATTATTCAGCATGGGCGCGTACCTGCACAGGGACCCCGTTGTCGAGCAACCGCTGCTGCACCTTATTTATCTGCGCGTTTCGCAGATCAACGGTTGTGCTTTTTGCATCGACATGCATTCCAAAGACCTCCTGGCCATGGGCGAATCCGCACAGCGCCTGCTCTTGCTCGACGCCTGGCGCGAAACCGGACTGTATTCCGACCGCGAGCGCGCCGCTTTCGCCTGGGCGGAAGCCATCACCCGGCTGCAGGACCGCGAAGTGCCGGATGATGTGTACGAAGAAGCCCGCGAGATTTTTTCCGAAGAAGAACTGACGGAACTTACTTTCGCGGCGATGGTCATCAACAGCTATAACCGTTTCAACATCGCTTTCCAGATCACCGGCGGCAACTACGTTCCCGGTATGTTCAACGCGAAAGCGGCGGTATGAACCATTAAATATTTAATTTCAAGCATCCTTTAAAATCAAACAAATGAAAGACTTCGCATTATTATTCCGTCAACCTTCATATGATTACCAGCAACTCCCCGAAGCAGAGCAGGCGGCGCTGATCAAAAAGTGGCAGGACTGGCTGGGCGGCATTGCCGCGCAGGGCAAACTGGTATCGCCGCCCACGCGCCTGATCCCCAACCAGGGCCGGGTGCTGAAACCCGGGGGCGTGGTGACCGACGGGCCTTTCGTCGAGATCCGCGAGCGCCTGGGCGGCCTCACGGTGATCCGCGCGGCAGACCTCGACGAAGCCACCACCCTCGCACACGGTTGCCCTGCCATCGAAGTGGGCGGCAGTGTTGAGATCAGGCCGGTAATGGGTTGATGAAAATTTTTTGACGCGGTTCGCCCGGGCATACGGGCGGACCGTTTATTTTGCATCCATGAGCAAAGAACGCGCAACGATCGATCAGCTGTTTCAGCAGGAATTCTCCAAAATGGTGGCGGTGATCAGCCGCCAGTTCGGGCTGGAACATATCGAAACGGCGGAAGACATCGTGGGCGATACATTCCTTACCGCCGCCGAAAACTGGGCGGAGAAAGGTATCCCGGAGAACCCGGCCGCCTGGCTGTACGTGGTGGCGAAGCAGAAAACACTGGCCATGTTCCGCCGCGGTACCACCTGGCAGGAGAAAGTGCTCCCGGCCGTAAAAGCCGGACTGGAAACGGAGGAGCCCGAAACCGACCTCGACTTTTCGGCCCAAAACATCCAGGACAGCCAGTTGCGCATGATCTTCGCCATCTGCAACCCCGCCATCGCGAGCGAATCTCAGATCGGGCTGGCGTTGCGGATCCTTTGCGGGTTCGGGATCGATGAAATCGCCGCGGCCTTCCTTTCCAACAAGGAAACCATCAACAAAAGGCTCTTCCGCGCGAAGGAAAAACTCCGCACGGAAAACATCCGCATGGAATTGCCGCCGGAACATTTGCTGGATGCGCGGCTCGACAATGTGCTGCACATTATCTACCTCCTGTTCAACGAAGGATATTACAGCCGCACGCAAGACACCATCCTGCAAAAAGACCTCTGCCTCGAGGCCATGCGCCTGGGCCTCCTCCTCACCGAATTCCCTGTCACGGCGCAGCCGCGCACCTTTGCGCTCATCGCGCTCATGTGTTTCCACGCTTCGCGCTTCGAGGCCCGCACATCGGCCGCCGATACGCTGGTGCTTTACGACGAGCAGGACGAACGCCTCTGGGACCGCGAGCTGGTCCAGCAGGGGATGCACTTCCTGGGGCTATCGGCCACGGGCAGCACGCTCAGCTCCTATCACCTCGAAGCCCGCATCGCTTTCCTGCATTGCCGCAAGGAAGATACGCCGGAGAAATGGCTGGAAATCCTGGCTATGTACAACGAGCTGCTCATCATCAACTATTCCCCCAGCGCCGCGCTCAACCGCACTTTCGCGCTGTACAAGGCACATGGGGCGGCTATTGCGCTGGCGGAAGCGGAAAAACTCCAGCTCACCGAAAACCACTTTTACTGGATGTTGCTGGGCGAGTTGACGCGCCATTCCGATCCCGCGAAAGCGGCCACGCATTATCAACAGGCATACGATCTGGCGAAAACGGCGGCGGAGAAGGAAGGGATTTTGCGGGTGCAACGTTCGCTGCATTTGGGTTGAATGAATAGGAATCAAATGATCCGGGGGAATCCGCTGTCCATTGCTGAAGCGTATTCCCCCGGATTATTTTGGGCAATCTGAAACTATTCCTCCAACTGCGCCCGCACCCGCGCCTTATACCGCGCCTTCCGCATGAGGCGGTCCTGCTGCTCGGCCACCGGTATTTTGGGGTCCATGGGCTTGTCGTTCACGTGCAGCAGATCCATTTCGCTCCACACATCGGATTCTTTTTCCGGCTGCAGTCCGCTCACCGCAAGGAACCATTCGTCGACGTTCCTGATCCGGCATTTATAAAAGTACACCGTTCCCTTTTTCAGGCGGAACGTAGTGGATTGTTTGCCGACGTACACCACCGAATCCAGGCGGCTGTCCCATGCCGGGGTGGCCATGAGCGCACTCCGGGCCAGCAATTCCTGCTTCCGGTAGCGTTCCGGGAAACGCGCGGCCTGGCCGATGTTTTCCAGTTCTTCCAGCAATTTCGCGCGGTAGAGGTCCTGCGCGGCGATGGCCTCGAGGAGACTGTCTTTCACCGGGATCCCGCGGCGCAGGTACATCGTAATCAAACTGATCTGCTGCCCCGGCTGGCGCAGTTTTTCGAGACTGTTGAAGAAGCGTGCGGCATTGCGGTTTTGCGTGCGGAAGGGAAGGAGCAGGGTGGCGAATTGCGTGATGTCGTCGTCGGGCGCTTCGTAACTGCGCTTGCCGTCGTTTTCGGCTTCCTGCTCCTGCGATTCGCTGACCATCGCCTGGAGCGCGGCACGGGCGTCGAACGCGATCTGGCCGATATGATCGGCGTAAAGCGCCGGCGCCAGGGCGTTACTGTCTGCCGCCAGCGCCATGGTCCGGTAAATGCTGTTTTTGTATACCGACAGCGCCGTGAGCTGCAAAAGCTCGGGGAACAGGCCGGCGCTGAGCTGCAGCGTGTCGTACAGCGGGAAGAACCAGTCGTATACCCGGTCGCCCTCGTTGAGGATGGGAATGTCTGCCAGCACCAGCTCCTTGAAAAGCGAATTGGCTTCGGTGGTTTTTTGCATGAGGAGCGCCCGCGCCACGGCCTGCTGCAGGGCGGAAGTGTCTTCCGCCGCGAGGTACGCGTTCTTCAAAAACGGCAACACATCCTTGTGGTGTAACATTCCCAGGCTGCCCAGCAGTTCGGATTTGACGGACAGGTAATCCTTTTCCTTCATGCTCCAGCCTTTCACCAAACGGATCAGCCCCGGCGCGTCGGCATCGCGGAAATTGGCGGAAGAGACCGACATCCGCGCGGATGCCCGCGTGGCGCTGTCTGCCGCGTAAAAATCCCGGACGAGCAGATTCCCGCGGGGCGAAAAGATCGTCCCGGTATCTGACTTATCGCCGTAGGGCTGAAAACTGTCGAAGAAATTTTTCACGAAACCCGACGGCCCCGCCGTTGAATCGATCAGGGCGGAAAGCAGGTAGCGCATGTGGTTGCGGACGATCACCTTGTGCAGGATGGCCCGCGAAGAATTGGTGTCGCGCATCCGCAGCAGCATGCTTTCCGTTTCGGGGGAAGAGCGGCGCTCGCGCGAGGCGATAACGAGGTGGTCGTCTCCACCGAGATCGTCGGCGATCCGCTGCCAGTACTCGCTGCTGTCTATCGAAAAATAAGGATTGTATTTGCGGACCATCACGCGCACCGCCTCACCGGTACTGTCTGCCACGAACCAGCGCGTTTTGGTGCGCGAATCTTCGCCGGAATGGCGGCTCCAGGCCAGCGATTCCTCCACCGCTTCGGCCATATCGTCCTGCATGGCTTTTACGGGCGATTGAACGGTGAATTGCAGCATGGTGTCGCGCTTGGTCATCGGCGGGCCGTACTTCGAAAGGATGGGTTTGAACGCGGCGAGGAAATCTTCGGCCGCTTTCCGGTTTTGCCTGAACCTGGCGGCAACCAGCACGGTATGCGGCCCCTGCACGAAGAACCGCGCGATGGTATTGCTGCTGTCCGCGTTTTTGTACAGCATCTCCAGGCAATCGCGCCCTTCCCAACGGATGACCTTCCGGCCGGCGGTCTGCCGGATGGATGCCGTGGCGCGGTAGGTTTCTTCGGCGAACGACAGCTCAACGGTATCTTCCTCCAGCCGCGTATAACCGTGCAGCGGGATCCTGAAAACCTGGTAATTATTGCCGGTCTGCCGGTCCAGCATCCCGAATTCCTGCCGCTGCACGGAGCCCGGGCCAGACATCGTGTTGGTGTGGAAAGGAAGATCGGTCACGTTGGCGCTGAAGCCCCCGTAAGCCGATGAATAGGTAAACGGCTGCACCACGCTATCCATGGAAGATTGCAGGCGGATGGACCGCAGGAAGCGGTCGCCCTCTGGGCCGGCTGCGTAATCGCCGTTCCCGCTGATCTTGAAAATGAGTATTTCGAACGGCGTGACGAAGATGCGGTAGCGTTGCAGATCGCCGCGGCGCGTCCTGCTTTCGATATCGAAGCCGGGCGCGGGCGTGTTGGTATTTTTCTTGATGGATGTGATTTTTCCCGGCACGAATTCGTACAGCGAACTGTCGATCTTTTTCATGACGTCGTCCGTTGTTTGCCCGAGGGTGGCGGCGTTCGTCCGGATGCGGCTGACGAGGTAATAGGCGCCGTTGGCGAGGTCTGCGTATTGCAATTGGTTGACGGCGCCAAGCCGGTTGAAGTTGAACAAGGTGCCTGGGAGCTCTACGTAAAAGCTCCGGTCGTCCGCGAAATATTCACGGAACTGAACGGGTGCGCGCATTTTGTCGAGCTCGTCTTTCTGTTTGCTGTCGCGGTTGGCGAATTGTACGGGGCGAAGTTTATACCCCATCTTCCGGAGCATGTTGATGACGCCGCGGTCCCCGGGAAGATGAGCGGCGCCCACACCGGCGAACAGGCTCGTTTTCCGGGCGATGGAATCGATGGCGCGGGCCATGTTCTCGTTGCGTTTATAGAGGAATTTTTCCAGGAACGCGGGTGATTCGGATTGCCGGTTGGAAAGGGAATCGAGCATATCGAGGTCGCCGCGGCGATAGGCATCGTTGAGCATTTCTCCCGATCCGCTCCGGTAGCGGACGGGCCTTTCGCGCTTGTTCTGCCGGTCGAGGCTCGCATCGCGGTAAGCTTCGAACATCAGTTTTTCGGATTCATCGAAATTCTCCACGCCGGTCGCTTTTTTGCCGAGTTTGCTGCCCACCTGGTAGATGTACATATCGAGGAAGGTGTTCTCTTCGAAATCTTCCTGCATGGCATAGGTGCGGTACAGCAGGTGGTTGATCATTTCCGGGCGATAGGCGAGCCCCGCCTCCAGCGCGTCTGCATACGATGAAACGGTGAAAGCCTGGTCTGGGAGGGTTTTGCGCTGCGGCGCCCTGCGGGAAGCCATGCTGCCGAGGAAGAACATCCGGCTTTTGGAGAAATCTTCCTGCAATTGTTCCGGATTGGTTTCCAGCGCCACCATGTCCGAATTCCGGATGCATTGGTAGAACGAATCGCTGAGGTGGAATGCCAGCTTGCTGCTGACGTGCATGGTGCCGAAAAGGTAAGATGGCTTTTTGAGCCCGTTCCCGGTGATCTCCCATAAAAGGCCCTGGTACCGGGGCTGCTGCGCCGCGGAAATGGTGGTAATGGTCAACAGGAGCGCCCCCAGTGCCAGTATTTTCCGGAAAATCATAAGGTTGAAAGGGATGGTGTTATCCAAATATACCGAAAAAAAGAGGGTGCATCATCAGTAATGATACACCCTCTTTTTATGATATGCCGGCCGTTATTTCCCTGCCGGCTTCAATTCGTTTTCGAAAAGCCGCAGAATGCGTTTGTATTCGTCCGTCCAGCTGCTGGGCTCGGTGAACCCATGGTCTTCCACGGGGTACACGGCCAGTTCCCATCCGTCTTTCCCGAGTTCTATCAACCGCTGGCTCAGCCGCACGATGTCCTGGAAATGCACGTTGGTGTCTACCATGCCGTGGCACATCAGCAACTTGCCTTTCAGCCCTTCCGCGTAATAGATCGGCGAAGAACGGCGATAGGCGAGGCTGTCGGTAAACGGCTCGTTGAGGATGTTGCTGGTATACCCGTGGTTGTAATGCGCCCAGTCGGTCACGGAACGCAGGGCTGCTCCGGCCGCAAACGCGTCGGGCTCGGTAAACAGGGCCATCAGGGTAATGAACCCGCCGTAACTGCCGCCATAAATCCCGATACGTTTGGGATCTACGCCGAGCTGCTGCACGAGGTATTTCGCGCCGTCTACCTGGTCTGTGAGGTCTTTGCCGCCCATGTGGCGGTAAATGCCCGTGCGGCAATTGCGGCCGTAACCCGCGCTGCCGCGGTAATCGATGTCGAGCACGGTGTATCCGAGGTCGGTGAGGAGGTTGTGGAACATGTACTCGCGGAAGTACTGGCTCCACCATTTATGCGCGTTTTGCAGGTATCCCGCGCCATGTACGAACACTACGGCCGCGCCGTTTTTCTTCGCCGCGTCCGGGGTGTACAGGCGGGCGTAGACGGGCTGGTTGTCGCGGGCGGTGAACGTGATCACGTTGGCCTCGCGCCAGGGATAGGAGCGGAATTCCGGGCTCATGGCCTGGTCGGTGATCTGCGTTGCCGGCGCGCCGGCGCGGTTTTCCTGGAGGTACATTTCCCAGGGATGGTTGGAGTTGGAATACCGGTAGGCGATCCATTTCTCATCTGGACTGATGCTCACGGTATGCGCGCCGCTCATGGCAGTGATGCGCTCGGGCTTTCCGCCTGCAACGGCCAGTTTGTAGAATTGCTTTTCGCCGGGATGCACTTCGTTGGTCGTAATATAGAAATGCTTTTTATCCCTGGACAACTGTGCTTCCTGCACTTCGAAATTCCCGGAAGTCAGCGCGGTCCGCTTGCCGGTGCTCACGTTCACGGTATAAAGGTGGCTGTATCCGGTAGCTTCGCTCTGGAACCAGCAGGTCTGCTCATCGATCCAGCCGAGGCTGCCCCAGCCGATGCCCGGTCCGCCGATCCAGGCTTCGTCGCGCTGGCGGTCTACCGGCGTGAGTTTCCCCGAAGCTGCGTCCAGCAGCATGATCCAGCGGTCTTTATTGTCTTGCGAGCGGATGTTCACGATGGCATGCGTCCCTTTTTCCGACCAGTACGGGCCGTTGATGATGACGGGCCGTGCGGCTTTGGCAGTATCGCGCCCGGGATAGTCTTTCGTATAATCCGGTTTGTCGTAAATGCCGGGGATCTGCGTGGTTTTGATGGCGAAGGAAGTATCTTTCGCCCTGTCGTACACGAACGATTCATATTGCGGCTGCGCTCCGCCTACTTTTGAACGGCTCCGGATGTCGGTGGTGTAACCGGTTTCGGTCACGAATCCGGGAACTTCCGTTCCGCGCGACATATCCTCCCGGAAAACGCGGTACACGACGAAACGCCCGTCCGGGCTCATTCGTGCGTCGTTGAGGGAGCGGTCGTCCAGGTAAAGGGAACGCAGGGATTTGGGTTTGGGGAGATTGTTATTGAATGCGGTAGCCGCATCGGAAGCGGCTTTCTTGTCGCGCAGCACTTCAAACAGTTCCTGCTGCTGGTTTTTCAGGTGCTTTTCCTGCCCGCCTGCGGAATCGCCGCGCTTGGCGGGTTTGGCGCCGGCCACGAAGTCGGTCAGCTGTTCGGTGGCCCCGGTAGCGGGGTCCCAGCTGAAGATATTGCGGTCGCGGCGGTAGAGGATTTTACTTTCCCGGAACCCGAATTCCGCGCCGGTCTCGAGATCGTTGGTCTGTGTAACGCGTGTGTCTTTCCCGGTTTCCATGTCGCGCAGCCAGACATCGCCCTGCCAGGTGTATACGAGCCGCGTGCGGGCGAGGTTGAGCTCGCCGGACTGGAGCGCCTGGATGTGCGCTCTTTCCGCAGGCGCCGTTTTCAGGGGTTTGTGGTTAGCGAGGGTGATGGCGTGGAGGGAATCGGCCGGGGATTTTTCCGGGTTCCAGTTGAAATAGATGGTTTTCCCATCCAGCCCCCAGAAAATATTATCGGGAGAAGTGCCGATCCATTTCGGGTCGCGCATGATCTTTTCCACGGTCAGGGTCTGCAATTGCTGGGCGAAAGTGGAAACGGGCCAGCAAAGGGTGGCGAGTAGTGTGAGGCGTTTGATGTGTGTTGGCATAATCTCGTAAACAGGCGATTGATTATTGGTTTGCTTGGAGATATTTTATAATTTGATGCACAAGATACTAAACAAGACAACCCGATGATGCGTAAAATGATGGCCGGTGCTTTCCTGTTGGCACTTACAGCGGGATGCGGGCCGGCGAAGCAAAAGGAGCGGGCCACCACGCCCGTGGCGGAAGATACCACGTTCCTGACGGGTACCTTTTTCCTCGTCCGCCACGCCGAGAAAAATCCCGGTGCCGACTCAACGCTCACCGCCGCCGGGGAGCGCCGTGCCGGAAAGCTGTACCAGCTGCTGAAGGATTCCGCCATCCAGCGCATCTATTCCACCCCCTTCCGCCGTACCATGCAAACGGGCGATTCCCTCCGCATCCGCCTCGGGATCGATACGGTGACCTATCCCGCAGACAGTACCGGGGAGGGCTTGCTATACGAGATTTCCCGCCGGGGCGACTGGGGAAAGCGCATCCTCGTGATCGGCCACAGCAACACGCTGCTGCCGCTCATGCGCAGTCTCAACGCCAAGCCGGATATCGACAGCATCGCCGATAAGGATTACAGCAATCTCTTCATCATCCGGAAAACACGGAAAGACAGCCGTTACATCCGCAAACGGTATTGATTTACAACAGGATTCCCTGGAGGAACATATACGCTACCGAGAAGTAGATGAGCAGTCCCGTTACGTCTACCAGCGTAGCTACGAACGGTGCGCTGGAGCTGGCGGGGTCGGCGCCGGCTTTTTTCAGTAACAGCGGCAGCATGGAACCGGAGAAGGTCCCCCATAGCACCACGCCTATCAGCGAAACGCCGAGGGTGGCGGCGATGAGAAGGGTATGGTCGCCGTAGGTATGGAAGAAGTGGTTCCAGACGAGGATGCGGACGAAGCCGATGAGGCCCAGCACGCTGCCCAGCATGAGGCCCGACAGGATTTCGCGGCGCATGACGCGCCACCAGTCCCTGATCGTGATCTCACCCAGTGCCATGGCCTGGATGATGAGGGTAGACGCCTGCGAGCCGCTGTTGCCGCCGCTGGAAATGATGAGGGGGATGAACATGGCGAGCACCACCGCCTTGGCGATCTCGTCTTCGAAATAAGCCATCACGGAGGCGGTTAGCATTTCACCTATAAATAATATCACCAGCCAGCCCACGCGCTTTTTGATGAGGCGCAGCAGCGGCATGTCCAGGTACGGCTCGTCCAGGGCTTCGGTACCACCGATCTTCTGGATGTCTTCGGTATGTTCTTCATTGGCGATCCAGAGGATGTCGTCGATCGTCACGATCCCGAGCATGACGCCTTTATCGTCGAGCACGGGAAGGGCCACACGGTTTTCCAGGCGGAAGGTCTGGATGGCTTCTTCCTGGTCGTCGTTCACATTGAGGGCCACGAACCGGTCGTCCATTAAAGATTCCACGGGGGTTTCGGGGGAAACGAGGAGGAATTCCCGGATCCGGAAATCGTCCAACAGTTTGCCCTGACGGTCGATGACATAGATCACGTCGATCGTTTCGGAGTCCTTGCCGTACATGCGGATGTGGTTCAGCACTTTGGCGACGGTCCAGTGGGAGCGCGCAGCGATGTAATCGGGCGTCATGAGGCGGCCCACGCTGTTTTCCTTGTATCCGAGGAGGGAGAGGGTCACTTTCCTTTCTTCGGGGTCGAGGAGTTTGATGAGTTCCTGCACGGCCTGCGAAGGCAGTTCTTCGAGGAAGGCGGTGCGGTCGTCGGGCGGGAGCTCGTTGAGGAGCTCTGCGGTTTTGTGGGCGGGGAGGTCTTTGATGATCTCTTCCTGCGTGGGGAATTCCAGGATGCGGAATGCCGCGGCGGCGCGGCTTAAGGTCAGGTGGTTAATGATGAGGGGCCCCTGCTCCGGGTCTTCGTAGATCAGCTCGGCGATGTCCGTAATAAGCTGATCGTCCAGGAACGACCGTAGTTCCTGGGGTTGCTGCTCACGGGCCAATTGCTCGAACTTTTCCAGTAAAGCTTCATTTTCCATATATCCTGACTCTTGCGCGAAAATAGGTAATTACTGCATGATCTCCTGAACGTGACGGCGGATATTGGCCGAGATGGTTTCCGTGGGGAGATCGTTGGCGTCCTTGCCGAAGGGGTCTTCGATTTCTTCGGCGATCAGTTCGAGGCTGGCCAGCACATAGAAAATGAAAACGACCATGGGCACAACGAGGTAGCCTAAACCGAAAACGTATCCCATGGGCAGGGTCATCACGTAGAAGAAAATGAATTTCTTGAGGAAAACGCTGTAGGAGAAGGGGATGGGCGTATTCTTGATACGCTCGCAGGCGCCGCAGATATCCGTAAATGATTCCAGTTGCGTGTTGAGGGTGATGAGCTGGTCGCCGGAGATGACCTGCTGGCGGTGGAGCTCGTTGATTTTTTCCATGATGAGGGTGGCCATCCGGTTGGGGACGTGGATCCCCTTGCCGAGGCGCTCCAGTTCATCTTCCGGCATATTCTCCAGCTTGTCCGGATGGAATTCCCCGCGCAGATGGTCTTTCAGGACAAAAGCGTAGTTCGGTATCATATGTGCGAACCAAGCCACCGCCGGGTGCCCCGTGGGCAGCATGGCCTTCAGTTTCATGGCGAGATTGCGGCTGCTGTTCACCAATCCTCCCCACTGCCTGCGGCCCTCCCACCAACGGTCGTACGCCGTGTTGGTGCGGAATACCAGCAGCATCGAGATCACAAAACCCAACAGGCCGTGCATGGCCGAAATGTTCTTCAGATGGTCCCGCTCCGCCTGCGCACGGATAAACGTCAGTTCCAGCCAGGCGATAACGCAGCTGTACAAAGCAATAGCGATGAACATCGGGAACAGCTTCTTCACCGTATCCGCCCGGTGGATGCGGAAAATGAAGGTAAACCAGTCTGTAGGATTATAGTTGATCATGCCGCAAAAATAATAACCCTCCCGCTTATTTTGATTAGTGCCGGTATTAGTGTTAAATTACGCCCTGCTTATCTATTCCCAAGTCATTTATGATCAAGCCGTATTTGTACATACAGAAGACGAAAGAAAAAGGCCGCGGTGTTTTCACCAAGGAAGCCATTCCCGCAGGTACTACCATCGAAGTGTCGCCCGTACTGGTGCTGTCCAACAGCGATACCCAGATCGCCGACACGACCAAGCTGCATAATTACATCTTCCTCTGGGGAGTGAGGGAAACCCGCTCCTGCGTGGCCCTCGGCTACTGCTCCATCTATAACCACTCTTACGACCCGAACTGCGAGTACGAGATGGATTTCGATGCGGAAACCATGGCCATCAAAACCCGCCGCGCCATCAAAAAAGGCGAGGAACTGCAGATCAACTACAACGGCGATCCGGAAGACGATTCCTCCGTTTGGTTCGACGTGAAGCGGAAATAATTCCCCCGCAAAAAAATTCTCCGCGATTGCGAAGGATTTTTTAATATTGTAAAATATATAAGCACTTATATAATTTACATGAGCTTCTATCCCAAACTCGGTTACCTGATATTCGGGAGCCGCCTCCGGCGCCTCAGCGAATACTTCCTGGCGGAGGTGAACAAAGTGTACGCACAGGCCGGCATCGCCTTCGACGCCAGCTGGTTCCCCCTGTTCTACCTCCTTTCCGAAGGGCGGCAGCTCACGCTGATGGATATTTCACAGGAACTGGAAGTGTCCCATTCCGCCGTTTCCCAACTCATCGCCAACCTGAAGGGCAAAGGACTTGTTACCACTATGCGGTGTGCCGAAGACGGGCGCCGCCAGCTCGTGGAGCTCACCAAAAAGGGCGCCGCCCTGCTGCAACAGGTATTGCCCGTCTGGAAAGCCATCGGGGAATCGATGGAAAGCCTCGTGCAGGAAGATCCGCAAAGCCGCAAAATACTCGAAGCCATCGGTGCCCTGGAACGATCGGTAGCGGAAGACCCGCTCTCCGCCCGCATTCTCCGCGCCATGGACATCAACGCCAAAACCATCTCATCATGAGCCAAAACTTTCATTACGGAAAAGACCAGCTGACGGCCCGCACCGCCCTCGATATCGCCGAAGGGCGCGCGCAGGGCGTGTTGCTGCCCGAAGTGATGGACCGCGTGCGCCAGAGCTACGGGCACGTGCAAGCTATCGTGAAGGAACACCGTACCGTGTACGGAATTAATACCGGCTTCGGTCCGCTGTGCGACACGAAGATATCCGAAGAAGACACCCGCGCCCTGCAGTACAACATCCTGCAAAGCCATAGCGTAGGCGTGGGCAATCCCATCCCCGAAACCATTTCACGGCTCATGCTCGTGACCAAGGTACAGGCCCTCGCACAGGGGTTCTCGGGCGTGGCGCCGGATACGCTGGAGCGCATCGTCTGGCATATCGACAAAGGGATCACGCCGCTCGTTCCCGAAAAAGGGAGCGTGGGCGCTTCGGGCGACCTCGCCCCGCTGAGCCATCTCTTCCTCCCGCTTATCGGTCTTGGAGAGGTTTGGCGGAAAGGACAGCGGATGCCGGCTGCGGAAGCGCTGCAGCTGGAAGGGAAGGAGCCGGTAGTGCTGGGCCCGAAGGAAGGGCTCGCGCTCATCAACGGCACGCAGTTCATCCTGTCGTTCGCCGTGAGCGCCGTAGCGCGGATGCATAATATCCTGGAGGCGGCCGACCTGACGGGGGCGCTGTCGCTGGAAGGGCTCATGGGCACCTACAAACCCTTCGATCCCAGGCTGCACGCCATCCGTCCGTACGCCGGCAACCAGCTCGTGGCGCACCGGTTAAATACATTATTAAGCGGATCGGGCATCATGGCGGCGCATGTGGATTGCGGCCGCGTACAGGACCCCTACAGCCTCCGCTGTATGCCGCAGGTGCACGGCGCTTCCCGCACGGCGTGGAAACACCTCGAAGAACTGACTTCCATCGAACTGAACGCGGTAACGGATAATCCCATCGTATTCGCCGCAGACGACACCATTTCCGGCGGGAACTTCCATGGTCAGCCCATGGCGCTCCCGCTCGACTATGCCACACTGGCATCCGCCGAAATCGGCAACATTTCCGACCGCCGCTGTTACATGATGATCGAAGGGAGGTTCGGGCTGCCGAAACTGCTCATCGAAGACGCCGGCCTCAATTCAGGCTTCATGATCCCGCAATACACCACCGCGGCGCTGGTCACGGAAAACAAAACCCTGTGCTTCCCCGCTTCGGCAGACAGTGTGCCGACTTCGCTGGGGCAGGAAGACCACGTTTCCATGGGCTCCATCTCCGGCCGCAAGATGCACCAGGTGATCGGGAACGTGGAATACATCCTCGCCATCGAACTGCTGTATGCCGCGCAGGCCGTGGATTTCAGGAGGCCCCTCAAATCCACGCCCGTTCTCGAAGCATTGCATGCATTCACCCGCGAGAAAGTGACGTTCGCGAAGAAAGACCGCATCTTCGCCAACGACATCGCCGCGCTGCATACCATCATCGCCGACGGCTCCTTCGTGGCCACGGCCACCGCTGCGGCGAAAGCCAACGGCATCGACCTGAACGGGCCTTATCACGATACATTCCGTCTTTCTTAATCATCCACCAAAACGATCTGCCATCATGAAAAATACGACCGATTTTATCCGGCAATACGCTGCGCACCCGCACTACAAAGCCCCGCGCGGCACGGAGCTGCATGCACGCAGCTGGCAAACGGAAGCCCCGCTCCGCATGCTCCTCAACAACCTCGATCACGAAGTGGCCGAAAACCCCGACGAGCTCGTGGTATACGGCGGCATCGGCCAGGCGGCGCGCAACCGCGAAGCCCTGCAGCAGATCATCCGTTCCCTGCTCACGCTCGACGAAGAACATTCCCTCCTCGTGCAATCCGGAAAACCGGTAGGCGTGGTGCGCACGCATCCGCAGGCGCCGCGCGTGCTGCTGGCCAACAGCAACCTCGTTCCGAAATGGGCCACCTGGGAGCATTTCAATGAGCTTCGCGCCAAGGGCCTGATGATGTACGGACAAATGACCGCCGGAAGCTGGATTTACATCGGCACCCAGGGAATTCTCCAGGGAACGTACGAAACCTTCGTGGAGTGCGGCCGCCAGCATTTTAACGGCGATCTGAAAGGCAAGCTCCTCGTGACCGCGGGCATCGGCGGCATGGGTGGCGCACAGCCGCTCGCAGCCACCATGGCCGGCGCCGTGTTCCTCGGGGCAGACGTTGACGCCACCCGCCTGCAAAAACGCATCGATACCAGGTACCTCGACCGCATGACGCATTCCTACGACGAAGCCATCGCCTGGGTGCGTGAAGCGCAGGCGAAAGGCGAAGCCATTTCCATCGGCCTCGTGAGCGACGCCGGCGATATGCTGGAACGCATGCTGAAAGACGGCATCATCCCCGATATCCTCACCGATCAAACCTCCGCGCACGATCCCATCAACGGATATATGCCCAACAATATGAGCCTCGAAGCCGCCGCCGAACTCCGCGTGAAAGACGCCGCCGCCTACAAGCAGCTGGCCCTCAAAAGCATGGCGCGCCACGTAGGCTTCATGCTGGACATGCAGCGCCAGGGCGCCATCACCTTCGATTACGGCAACAACCTCCGCGAATTCGCGAAAGAAGGCGGCGAACCGAATGCGTTCAACTTCCCCGGGTTCACACCGGCCTACATCCGTCCGCTGTTCTGCGAAGGGAAAGGCCCCTTTCGGTGGGTGGCGCTTTCCGGCGACCCGGAAGATATTTATACCACAGACCGTGCGCTGATGGAACTTTTCCCCGACAACAAGCCCCTCCACAACTGGCTCACCAAAGCACAGGAGCGCGTGGCCTTCCAGGGTCTGCCTGCCCGTATTTGCTGGCTAGGCATGGGCGAAAGGGAAAAAGCAGGATTGCTGTTCAACGAACTGGTCCGCACCGGCAAAGTGAAAGCACCCATCGTCATCGGCCGCGATCACCTCGACTGTGGCTCCGTGGCATCGCCCAACCGCGAAACGGAAGCGATGAAAGACGGATCGGACGCGGTTTCCGACTGGACGCTCCTCAACCTCATGAGCAACACCGCCGGCGGCGCCACCTGGGTGTCGTTCCACCACGGCGGCGGCGTGGGCATGGGATATTCGCAACATGCGGGCATGGTAGTGCTGGCAGACGGGACAGACCGTGCGGAAGCATGTCTCCGGCGCGTGCTCTTCAACGACCCCGCCATGGGCATCTTCCGCCATGCAGACGCAGGTTATGAAAAAGCCATCGAAGTGCGCGACGAATTCGGCCTCGGATTATAAACCTCCAACATCATCCACATGAAAATCATCGGTCCATTCACGCAGATATTGCCGCTGACCGGTCTCCCGGACAAAGGGCCCATCGCCGACGAACAGCTGACGATCATCGATGACGGCGGCGTGTTGGTGGAAGATGGGAAGACGCTGCAGTACGGAAATTTCGACGCGCTGCGCAAAGCCCATCCCACCGCTGAAATTGAAAAGATCGACGAGCCCATGGTATTGTTACCGGGGTTCGTCGATTGCCATACACATATCTGCTTCGCAGGATCGCGGAGCCGCGATTACGCCATGCGGACGGCGGGGAAGTCGTACCTCGACATCGCCCGTGCCGGCGGCGGCATCTGGGATTCTGTCACCAAAACCCGCGCGGCTACTGATACTGAGCTGATGGAAAACGTGGTTGCCCGCGCCAGCCGGCACCTCCGCGAAGGCGTGACCACCATGGAAGTGAAGAGCGGCTATGGTCTGGACATGGCCGGCGAACTGAAAATGCTGCGCGCCATCCGCACGGCCGACCAGTTTACGCCCGCCGAATTCGTGACGACCTGCCTGGCGGCGCACATCCGCCCGAAAGATTTCGATGGCGACGAAAAAGCTTACCTGCACTGGGTCCTGCACGAATTGCTGCCCGTTTTGAAAGATGAGCATCTGACCAACCGGGTGGATATTTTCGTGGAGGAGACGGCTTTTTCCGTGGCGGCGTCCCGCCCGTTTCTGCAAGCCGCGAAAGCGATGGGATTCCAGATCACCGTGCATGCAGACCAGTTTACCAGCGGCGGTTCCGCCCTCGCGGTGGAAGTGGGCGCCCTTTCCGCGGACCACCTCGAAGCGTCGAACGTGGAAGACATCCGCCGGCTGGCGGCTTCGGATACCGTGGCGGTTGTGCTGCCCGGCGCCTCGCTGGGCCTGGGCATGGGGTACGCGCCCGCCCGCAAGCTCCTCGACGCCGGCGCCTGCGTGGCTATCGCGAGCGACTGGAACCCCGGTTCCGCGCCCATGGGCGACCTTCTCATGCAGGCGGCCGTCATGAGCGCATCCGAACGGCTTTCGGCGGCGGAAGTTTTCGCCGGGCTCACGTTCCGCGCGGCGAAGGCGCTCGGCATCCCATCCGGTTCGGCCGACCTGCAGGCTTATCCCTGCGCGGATTACAGGGAAATACTGTACCACCAGGGCAAGCTCAAGCCCTCGTTTGTGTGGAAAAATGGTGAGCGCATCTGATTTTTCAGGATATTAGCAATCTCAACAGACCCAATCGCAGACCCATGACCCTCGTATGTTACCAACCCACGTCTCCAGGTGCCTGGCAGGGCCGGAACGACGGCAACGACCCCGATCTCCAACGCTGGCACCAGCGCGTGCAACTGGCAGACCTGAGCCGGGCCCCGCTGCCGCCGATCCCTGAAGGCCAGAAGGGCATCGCGTTCCTGGGGTTCGCCTGCGATGAAGGCGTTCGCCGCAACGGTGGCCGCATTGGCGCTGCCGCCGGGCCGGAAGCCCTGCGCAAGGCGTGCTCTTCCTTTCCCGTTCATTTCGGCGGACAGCTGCTCGTAGACGCCGGCAACATCGTTTGCGACGGCCGCCAGCTCGAAATGGCGCAAGACGCGCTGTCGGCCACGGTGGCGCATATACTCCAGGCGGGCTATCTGCCCGTGGTACTGGGCGGCGGGCACGAAGTGGCATATGGCCACGAGCGCGGCATCAGCAGGCATTTCGGGAAGGAAGCGGTCGGCATCATCAATTTCGACGCGCACTTCGACCTCCGGGAGCCCGGTGGGGAAGGGGTTTCGTCTGGGACGGGGTTCTGGCAGATCGCGCAGGAAAGAAAGCAGGAAGGGCAACCCTTTCATTATCTCGTATTAGGTATCCAGCAAAATTCCAACACGCCCCGGTTGTTCAAAACCGCGGCGGAATTGGGGGCAGACTATCTGCCGGCGGGCCTTTTCCAGCAGAAATACCACGACCAGCTGGTGGGCGCCATCCGGTCGTTCATCCAGCGGACAGACAGAATTTATCTTACCACCTGCCTCGATGTATTCGCATCGGCCTACGCACCGGGCGTTTCCGCGACGGCATATAACGGCCTGGTGCCGGATGCGCTGTTCCTCGACTGCTTCCGCACCGTTTTACGGACCGGCAAACTGGCCGGTGTAGACTTCGCGGAATTGAACCCTTCCCTCGATATCGACAATCGTACCGCCAAGCTCACCGCATCGCTGGTGTTCGAAACGGTGATGAATTATTTCCTCCGGCAGGGCGATTAATTCGCCTATATTAGCGGCATGAAGATTGGATTGATGTCGGACACGCACGGGTACCTTCACCCGCTGGTATTCAAGTATTTCGAGCAGGTAGACCAGATCTGGCATGCGGGTGATATCGGGAACGTGCAACTGGCCGATGAGCTGGAGGCATTCAAGCCGCTGAAGGCCGTGTTCGGGAATATCGACGGGCAGGATATCCGTATCCGTTACCCGGAACACAATCTTTTCATCTGCGAAGGCGTGAAAGTCTGGATGACCCACATCGGCGGCTATCCCCCGAAATACACGCCCGCCCTGAAACCGCATATCCAGAAAAAAAGACCGAATCTTTTCATTACTGGCCATTCCCACATCCTGAAGGTAGTGCCCGATCCGGCATTGCAATTGCTACATATCAACCCGGGCGCCTGCGGCAAGCAGGGTTGGCACAAGGTTAAAACCCTCGTGCGGTTCGAATGCCTGAACGGAGAGATCAAAAATCTCGAAGTAATTGAACTGCCTGATTAAAGGATTGTTGTATACCAGACGACTGTTACACGCATGAAACTCCGGACCATCACCATTTGCTGGCTCATCCTGCTCTTTCCTGCGCTCTCCCGCGCACAGGAGCGCCGCTTCCTGCGTTGGCTCCACACGGATAACGACACGGCCTACATCGAAGACCTGACGCAAGACCTGACGGTCCGCCTCTACGGTTCCCGCAAGTACAATTATTATGACATGCATCACCGTTCGGTGAACGAAGAGCTGCTGTACCGGCCCAACGCCAATAACAACGTGGGTATCGGTGCCAATTACAAGTTCGTCGGCCTCAATCTCGGCTTCAACCTGCCCTTCATCAATAACGACAACGACCGCTACGGCAAAACGAAATACCTCGATTTGCAGACGCATCTGTACACCCGCAAACTGGTTGTGGATTTTTATGGGCAATATTACCAGGGTTATTACAGCGGCACTTCCAAACGTTTTTTCGATAACGCCCTTTCGGCAAAGGCATCCGGCATCCGCCCGGATATCATTAACACCAACATCGGCCTCCACGCGCAATATATCTTCAACGACAAGCGATTCTCCTACCGCGCGGCCTTCCTGCAGAACGAATACCAGAAAAAAAGCGCGGGCTCGCCACTGGTTGGGGCGGAGATTTTTGCCTGGCAGATGCGGGGAGATTCGGCGCTGGTACCGCTAGCCCTTCGCAACGATGGATTTTACGGCGGCATGCCGTTTACACGGAGCAGCAATGTCAGTTTCGCGCTGAACGGGGGATACGCGTACACGCTCGTCATCGCGAAACACTTCTTCTTTACGGGCTCCCTGGCGGTGGCTGCGGGCGTGAACCGCACGGTGCTGGCCTTCAACGACGGTTCCGGCAAAGTGCATGGCTTCGGCTGGCAGTTGAACAGCACATTCCGTTTCGCGGCGGGGTATAATTCCAGCAAATACTATGTGGGCGTACATTATGTAGACATCTCCACGCGCGGCGATGCGCCGGTAGACAAGGCTTACCAGACCTTCGGCGCGGGCAATCTCCGCTTCAGCATCGTGCGCCGGTTCGGGCTGAAGAAGCCGCTATTCTGATCACAGTTTTTCCAGTTCCCTTTCCAGGTTCAAGCGGGCGCGGCGCTCGTATTTCTCGCGGAAAAGTTCCGTGCGGTAGATGTGCGGCATCGCCAGAAAGTGCTGCAATACTTTCACGCGGCCATTCCGGTATTCCAGCCAGGGGTACATCCGGTACTCCCGGCGGATGTTTTTCGCATACACTTTATAGCGCTCTTCCGGGACCGAAAGTATGGACAGGTCGAAATCCAGGAAATAATCGAGGTCGGGGTCGGATAATTCCGGCTGATGGCCCGCCGTGGCCAGGATGTATCGGTAAACTTTCTCTTGCCGCTCTACCGGTGCGCCAACTTTCCGGAGATAAAAAATGGCTTCCTCGGCACTTTTCAGTTCATTGTCTTTCCGTTTCGGCTGATAGATAAAATCGTGAAAATAAATGGCGTAAATCACGGAATCATTGTCCAGCAACAGGGGTGCGTATTGCCGTTGAAGCTTGACGAGCTCGGCGAGGTGATCGAGGTTATGGTAATGCCGGCCATGGGTGGAATACTGGAAAGTGATCCGGTCGATTTCGTGCCAGGCCGCCTGGGGCGGGCTTCCGCATCGCTGGTTAAGGTCCATCCAGTATTTCCTGATCGCTTCGGGTTGCATACCTCGGGATTTTGGGGTGATTGGAACAAAAAACAGGCCGTTCCCGGTGGGGAACGGCCTGTAATATATGCTTTTCAGCGATTTTATTTTTTCGCCGCTGCGAACTGGGCGCGGATCACGTTGAGCGCACCGCCAGCTTTAAACCATTCGATCTGCTGCTGGTTGTAGGTGTGGTTCACGGTGATGGCATCTTTCGATCCGTCTTTGTGGTTCAGTACTACGGTCAGCGGAGTGCCGGGCGCGAAGGTGGTCAGCCCGTCGATATCCAACGTATCGTCTTCCTGGATTTTTTCGTAATCGTCCTTGTCGTTGAAGGTGAGTGCGAGCATGCCCTGTTTTTTCAGGTTGGTTTCGTGGATACGCGCGAAAGATTTCACGAGGATCGCACGGACGCCGAGGTGGCGGGGCTCCATGGCAGCGTGTTCGCGGCTGGAACCTTCACCGTAGTTTTCGTCGCCCACAACAACGGAACCGATATTAGCGGCTTTGTAAGCGCGCTGGGTAGCCGGAACGGCGCCATATTCGCCGGTCAGCTGGTTCTTCACGGTGTCGGTTTTGTCGTTATACGCATTCACGGCGCCGATGAGCATGTTGTTGGAGATATTGTCCAGGTGGCCGCGGTATTTCAACCAGGGGCCTGCCATGGAAATGTGGTCGGTGGTGCATTTACCTTTCGCCTTGATGAGGAGTTTCAGTCCTTTCAGGTCGGTACCTTCCCAGGCCTTGAACGCTTCCAGGAGCTGGAGACGGTCGGAGGTGGGGGATACGATCACCTGAACGCCGGAGCCATCTGCTGCGGGCGCCTGGTAGCCGGCGTCTTTCACGTCGAAGCCTTGGGGAGGCAGTTCGAAGCCTTTGGGCTCGTCGAGCTTCACTTCCTGTCCGTCGCGGTTTTTCAGTGTGTCCGTGAGGGGGTTGAAAGTGAGGTCTCCCGCGATGGCCAGTGCGGTAACGATTTCGGGGCTGGCCACGAAAGCGTGGGTGGAAGCGAGGCCGTCGTTACGTTTGGCGAAGTTGCGGTTGAAGGAGGTGATGATGGAGTTTTTGCGGTTGGGATCGTCGATATGACGGGCCCACTGGCCGATGCAGGGACCGCAGGCATTCGCCAGCACTACGCCGCCGATCTGGTCGAACGTGTCGAGCAGGCCGTCTCTTTCGATGGTGTAGCGAACGAGCTCGGAACCGGGGGTGATGGTGAATTCGGAATGCACTTCCAGGTTTTTATCGATAGCCTGTTTCGCGAGGGATGCGGAACGGGAGATGTCTTCGTAGGAAGAGTTGGTGCAGGAGCCGATGAGGGCAACTTCCAGTTTTTCGGGCCAGTTGTTTTCTTTAACGGCCTGTGCGAATTTGGAGATGGGCCATGCCAGGTCCGGCGTGAAGGGACCGTTTACATAGGGCTCCAGTTCGTCGAGGTTGATCTCGATCACCTGGTCGTAGAATTTGGAGGGGTCTGCGTATACGGCGTCGTCCGGACGGAGGTGTTCGCGAACGCCGTCTGCCAGGGCGGCAACTTCGGCGCGGGAAGTGGCTTTCAGGTATTCGGCCATGCCCTTGTCGTAAGCGAAAACGGAGCAGGTGGCGCCGATTTCCGCACCCATGTTACAGATGGTGCCTTTACCGGTGGCGCTCATGGAGTCGGCGCCTTCGCCGAAGTATTCCACGATGCAGCCGGTGCCGCCTTTTACGGTGAGGATGCCGGCAACGCGGAGGATCACGTCTTTCGGGGAAGCCCAGCCGCTCAGTTTGCCGGTGAGTTTCACACCGATGAGCTTCGGCATTTTCAGTTCCCAGGCCAGGCCTGCCATTACGTCTACGGCATCTGCACCGCCAACGCCGATGGCCAGCATGCCCAGACCACCTGCGTTAGGGGTGTGGGAGTCCGTACCGATCATCATGCCGCCGGGGAAAGCGTAGTTTTCCAGCACAACCTGGTGGATGATACCGGCGCCGGGTTTCCAGAAGCCGATACCGTATTTGTCAGAGATAGAAGACAGGAATTCGTATACTTCCTTATTGGTGTCGATCGCGGTGGCAAGGTCTTGCGCTGCGCCCGTTTTCGCCTGGATCAGGTGATCGCAGTGAACGGTGGACGGAACGGCAACCTGGTCGCGGCCGCAGGTCATGAATTGCAGCAGAGCCATTTGCGCGGTTGCGTCTTGCATGGCCACACGGTCCGGAGCAAATTCCACATAGGATTTCCCTCTTTCGTACGGTGTGGTCGTCGGTTCGTACAGGTGCGCGTAAAGGATCTTTTCTGCCAGTGTAAGCGGCCGGCCCAACATCTTACGGGTAGCTTCCACTTTACCCGGGAGTGCCGCATACAATTTTTTAATCATGTCAATATCAAACACCATGGAAATAAATAATTTAAGAGCGGTTACATTAAAATTTGCACGGCGAAGTTAATCATTTCCGAACTTTTTTTAAAGTTAAAACTCTTGTTAACGGGGTCAATTTCATTTGTTAAATTTGTTGGATTGCAATAAATTTGATATATGAATAAGGTCAAAGATTTCGTGGAGTGGAAGACCTTTGGCGTTTGTACCGCCATCGGGGAGAAGCTCGGCATCGCCACGTCCCGCATCCGTCTGTTCTTCATCTATGCTACTTTCCTCACGATGGGCTCCCCCCTGATCGTGTACATGATCCTTGCATTCTGGATGAACATCAAGCATTACATCACCAACGCCCGCCGCAACCCCCTTCGTTACCTCTGATCCTCTGCATCTTACCCCACATTTTCTTACATCAGTAAATTATTTTTAATCTGTCGATTAAACTTTTCCATTTTCAATTCATCAAAGTTATTTGAGTTACCTAACCAAATGCTCAACTTCAAATAACCATCATGATGAAACACACATGGAAAAACCTCGCCCTCGGCACCCTCATGCTGGGCGGTATCGCAACCTTGGCAGCCTGCTCTAACACCGACTCGAATGGCGGACCTGAAAAGGCACGCCTGCAAATCGCACTGACCGATGATCCGGGAGATTTCTCCGAAGTATGGATCGATGTGAAAGAGATCCGCATTAATGCCTCCGATGCCGACGATCAGAACTGGGTTCCCCTGGCAGGCGTGAAGGCTGGTGCCTACAATTTGCTGGACCTCGTGAACGACAAAGACACCGTGCTGGCCGATGCCGAGATCCCCACAGGCAAAATCTCCCAGATCCGCCTTGTGCTGGGAGACAATAACTACCTCATCACCAACGAAGGTGAGCGCATCGCCCTCACCACGCCCAGCGCGCAGCAGTCGGGCCTCAAGCTCAACATCAACCAGGCTGTTATCGGCGGCATCATCAACAAGCTCACCCTTGATTTCGACGTCGCCAAATCCATCGTAAAAGCCGGCAACAGCTGTAAATACATCCTCAAGCCCGTGATCCGCGCCGTGCTCGAAGCCGTTGGCGGCAACATCAAGGGCGGTGTATTGCCTGATTCCGTGCAAACGGCCGTGCTTGCCATCCAGGGCGCAGATACCGTTGCCAGCACGTATTCGCTGAACGGCGGCTACCTGCTCCGCGGCATCCCCGCCGGCGCCTACAGCCTGCATTTCATCTCGACCGACACCAACTTCCTGCCGGCCGTGAAGAACGCGGTGCCGGTGGTGCTGGGGCAGATCACGACGGTAGATACCGTTCGGCTGCAAAAGAAATAGTGATTTAAGTGGTTTCCGCCACGAGTGATTCCTACATACAAAGAGGTTGCCGACGGGCAACCTCTTTTTTTATGCGGTCATGTTTGGGTCGGTATTATTCGAGATGGATAAGCGTCATCCCGTGGTAGTGGTTCTGCAATTGATGTACCATAAGATGCCCGGCGATGTTCCGCGTTTCGTCGCGGTAATGCAGGATGGTGTGGGGATCGGAACCGTTTTGGAGGGTAACGGAGAACGGGCCGCGGACGTACGTTTCGGCGGCGCCGTTAATAGTGGTTTCTTCCGCTTTCTTGAATTTCAGTTTCAGCAACTGTTCCACCGTCAACGGAATAGGAAATAAATCCGCCGGCTCGTACCAGTTTTCCTGTTCGCCTACCAGCACGCAGGCCTGCCCCAGCTCGCGGTCTATCTGGAGGACAGGCCCTTCCGATAACTGTTCCTCGAATTTTGCCAGCACAAGATCGCCTGTCTTTAAATCATGCAAATGAATCATAGTGCAGTGTTTTTTGGGTTTGAAAACTTTGCTTATCGAATTCAGTATGGCTATGAATTTAACGGAAATCCGGGGAACTAAAAAGTAAAAAAGGCAGAACCGCGGTGGCCCTGCCTTGTTATAGCTACTTTTTGTACACTGCTTCGCGGAGGCGTACCAGTTCTTCGAGCAGGGGCTCCAGGAGGTCGAGGCGGAGCATGTTGGCGCCGTCAGACTTCGCGCAGGCGGGGTCTGGATGGGTTTCGATGAAGAGCCCGTCCGCCCCCGTGGCGATGGCCGCTTTGGCGATGGTGCCGATCATCTGCGGGTTGCCGCCGGTTACGCCGCCGGGTTGGTTGGGCTGCTGCAGGGAATGGGTGCAGTCCATCACCACCGGTGCGCCGAGGCCTTTCATGACGGGGATATTGCGGTAATCCACCACAAGGTCCTGGTACCCGAAGGTAGTGCCGCGCTCGGTGAGGAGGATTTGGTCGTTGCCGGCCTGCTGGATTTTTTCCACGGCGAATTTCATGGATTCGCCGCTGAGGAACTGTCCTTTTTTCACGTTCACGAATTTACCGGTGTCGGCGGCAGCAAGCAGGATGTCCGTCTGCCGGCAAAGGAACGCCGGGATCTGGAGCACATCCACATAAGCTGCGGCCATGGCGGCTTCGGCGGCGGAGTGGATATCGGAAGTAACGGGTACGTTGAAGGTTTTGCCGACTTTCTGCAGGAGGTCGAGCCCTTCCACGTCGCCGATCCCGGTGAAGGAATTGATGGAAGTGCGGTTGGCCTTCCGGTAGGAGGCTTTGAAGACGTAGGAGATATTCAGTTTTTTGCAGATGGCGGACACTTTTTCGGCCACGCCCATTACCAGGTCTTCGTCTTCGATCACGCAGGGGCCTGCGATGAGGAAAAAGTTTTCAGGATGATATTGCTCTTTGAAAAGCGATTGTAAAGTTTTCATTGCTATCTGTTAGACTGTTAAATCAAAATCGGTGTGCTACCGCACGGGGTTGCACGGCGCAAAATTAGGCCTAATTTTCGACATGGCTGATGCCCGCGTTACGAAGGGCAACAGGCGTTCGTTCAAATTGTTATGGTATTGTCATTGTTTGGATGGGTAATTCAGGTAATATTGCGACTTGAAGCTAAATTTGGCCACTCATTTTTATTAATCGCTATATGAAGAAAGACAAGATTCTGGTTATCGGCGCCTGCGGCCAGATCGGTGTGGAACTGACACTGGCCCTGCGCAAGATGTATGGAGATTCCAACGTGATCGCATCCGACCTGCGCGAAGAGCACGATCTGCTGAAGGGAACCGGCCCCTATGTTTCGCTGGACGTGATGAACAAGGAGATGCTGCACGTACTGGTGATCCGTCATAACATTACCCAGGTCTACCTGCTCGCAGCGATCCTCAGCGCCACCGGCGAAAAGAACCCGCTGCTGGCCTGGAATATCAATATGGCGAGCCTGCTCAATGTGCTCGATATCGCGAAGGAAGAAGGGCTCGATAAAATCTACTGGCCCAGTTCCATCGCCGTGTTCGGCCCCAATTCCCCCAAGAAGGAAACGCCGCAGCACACCATTATCGAACCCACTACCATTTACGGCATCTCCAAATTCGCCGGCGAGCGCTGGTGCGAATATTACAATACCCGGTACGGCATCGACGTGCGCAGCCTGCGCTACCCGGGCCTTATCAGCTACAAATCCGCTCCCGGTGGCGGTACCACCGATTACGCGGTGGAAATTTACCATGAAGCCCTCGAGGAAGGCAGCTACAAATGCTTCCTGTCGGAAGAAACGTACCTGCCCATGATGTATATGCCCGACGCCATCCGCGCCACCATCGAACTGATGGAGGCAGACAGCGCGAAAATCTCCGTCCGCTCAGGCTACAACCTGTCTGGCATGAGCTTCTCGCCGAAAGAGATCGCCGGCGCCATCCGCGAACATATCCCCACATTCTCCATCAGCTACGAGCCCGATTACCGCCAGCACATTGCAGACGGGTGGCCGCAAAGCATCGACGACGAACTGGCCCGCAAAGACTGGGGCTGGAAACCCGAATTCGACCTGGAGAAAATGACGGCGGACATGCTCAAAAACCTCAGGGCCCAGAAAGGCATGTAATCTCATTTTAACACTACTATAGGTTGTACCCCGGCATTTTTGCCGGGGTTTTTTGTTGGGTGGAAAAATGATGAACGACAGGGAAATTGTTCACCCCTTATGGAAAAAGTTCACTCTGTTCGTTGTAGCATATCACAGGTAATTGATGTGATTTTTTAGAATGCTGCTTTTCAATAAAACTTTATAATTCGAAATAATATACATGTACTTGTTATACGTTGATGAAAGTGGGGATATTGGTCTTCCGCCATCTAGTCCGACTCGATATTTTATTTTGTCGGCAATAGTCATACACGAATTGAGGTGGCGGCAAACATTGCAGGATTTAGTTGCATTTAGGCAGGATTTAAAACGGCGTAAAGGACTTAAAATCCGGGAAGAAATCCATTGCACTCAATTCATCAATAATCCAGGTAAGTTGGTAAGGATTAAAAGAAATGACCGGCTGGATATTATTAAAAAGTGCATTGATTGGCTAAATCTTCAGGCTGAAATGAGTATTATTTCAGTCGTAATAGACAAACAGGGAAAAGCTGCAGGTTACGATGTTTTTTCTCATGCCTGGAACGCACTGTTAATGAGATTTGAAAACACATTGAGCTACAAGAATTTTCCTGGGCCGAGAAATGCGGAGGATATGGGAATGGTATTTTCAGATAATACAGATGGAAACAAACTTAGAGGCCTCGTCAGAAAAATGCGCCATTTTAATATGATTCCGAGCATGTTTGGGGGATCAAGAAATATCAAACTTAATTACATAATTGAAGATCCCGTATTAAGAGATTCCCAGTTTTCGTTCATGCATCAAATGAATGATGTTGTTGCATACTGTGCCCGACAATTGTATGAGCCGAATAGCTACATGCGGAGAAAAGGAGGGGATAGGTTCTACACGAGACTTTCAAATGTGATCTTGAAAGTAGCATCCCCACGCTATCCTTATGGTATCGTGGAGTTATAGCAATAAAAAAAGGTAGCTTTCGCTACCGGGGGAGTCCTACTACGGGAACAATGTCCCATTCAGACTCGTTGTAAAATTAGTGAAAAAAAACGATGTAGCAATAAATCTAATAAGGTAATTTTTATTATTTACTTTGATAATCAATAGCTTATCAAGCTGAAAAGTCGTGTGTATTGCTAACAGCGTGACTTTTCTTATTACAAAATACTTATATTTGTATCGGCCCCGCGCCACCCGATCCTATGAAGAAAACCTTGATCCTCTGCCTGCTGGCCCTCGGTGCCGGCAAGGCCCGCGCGCAATTCACCACCATCGCCGAAAGTCCCGCATTCCAGGAGCCCGGAGACGGCAACGCGCGCATCCTCCAGCTAACGAACGGCAACACCCTCTTCATCCACTTCACCCCGAAGCAGGGCCTCCAGCTGCAACTGTTCGACCGCCAGCACCGGCGTATCGACACCCTGCCGCCCACTACCGACTGGAAAACCTATAAAAACGCCCAGCTCGACGCCGCCTTCGAATCCGGTAACGGCAACGCCACCATCTTCCTCAGCGATCGCTCCAAACGGCATCCCCTCCTCCGCCGGCTCACCATCAGCGCAGCGAATGGGCTCCTCACCGAAGACAGCGTCATCGCTGAACAGGATAAAGTTGACCTGCGGAAGAAATCCCTCGCCAGCTCAGACTTCCTCATCATCCGCGATCCCCACTCCGGCAGCTACGCCGTCTGGATGTACTTCAACACCGACGATGAGTCCGACGCCGGATACCAGATCGTCCACTTCTCCGCCCATCACCGCGAAATCAGCCGCGCACGGTTCAAAAACTTCGATCACGGCGCACCCTTCCGGTATTGGGACATGGCCGTCATCGGCGAAGAAAAACTCTGCATCCTCGGCATGGAAGAAAATAAAGGCCAATCGGGCGACAGCCTCGTCATGAAACTCGCTACGCTCGACAGCGGCATGATCTTTTTCAAGTTCCACGATCTCCGCTTCCCCGCAGAAGCCGCAGTGACGGGGGCTTTCGTCAAATATAACCCGCAAACCCGCCAGCTGCTGCTGCTCCAGGCCGTAAAGAAAACGGAAAAGAAAACCGAGCGCATCCTGACACGCAGCTCCGTGGTACAACTCCCCGCATTGAATATTTCCTTCGCCAAAGACATTTACTTCTGGGGCGTAAACCAGAAGCAGCAGGAAGCATTCGGTTCGGAAACGGATTACAATGGCGTACCGCAGAATGTGTTCTTCCGGGCAGACGGCGGCTACAGCATCGTGTTCGAAGAGCTGGACAACCACATCCGCATGATGAACAATACGCCCACCGTGGTGAGCACCGTGCTCGCCAACGTGGCCGTGGTGGATTATGACAGCACCGGCAAGGAAATCAACAGCTGGATCATCCCGCGCAGGCACATCAACCAGGGCGTGGTGATGAAACCCTTCTACCTCAAAGTCCGCGAAAACGTGAACGCGCCCTTCCAATGGGGAGACCAGTACAAACTGTTCACCTATATCCCCGGATACATCCTCATCAACGACCTCGACGCGCGCCGCAAAGCCGCCGATCCCTCGCGCCAGACCGCCATCCGCGATATCAGCAACTGCCATGGTTTCTATTACGCCCTCGAAGGGAAAGAACCCGTGCCGCAGCGCGATTTCGTTTTCAACACGGAAACCGACCGCCAAGTAGCCCTTTTCGCGTTCAGCGACTACGACCCCGTGAAACGTACGCTCGTAACCCTGAAGCGCAATCCCGGCAACAAAAGGGAAATCAAACTGGTATGGCTGCAGGTGCCGGAACGCAAAACCGAGGGGCATGATATGGCCGGCGCCGCTTCCAATAACATGAAATGAGACGCTAAAATGCTATAAAACGGGAAAGCCGGGGCAATGGTCCCCGGCTTTTTTATTTTAGTTGACAGATGGTGCGCGTTATTCGATGAAACCCACGGCCACCGTGGCGTTCGAGAACTCGTCTACGAGTATGAACGTGCCGTTGGCGGGATTGATCTCGTATTTGTCGGCGAACACGGGCTGGGCGGTTTTCAGCACGATGCGGCCGATATCGTTCAGTCCCATTTCCGTTTTTTCCTCGATGCGGTTGGTCGTCACCTCCGTTACGCTCGCGATCTGCTGCACCTTGGATTTGATGCGGGTAGGACCGTGCTGCAGGAGGTAAGTCTTGCCGGGCGTGAGTTTATTTTGGTCCATCCAGCAAATCTGCGCTTTCACTTCGCGGAGCCCTTCGGGCTGCGGTTGCCCTTCCTTCACCAGCAGGTTGCCCCGGCTGATGTCGATTTCGTCTTCCAGCGTAATGACTACGCTTTCGCCGGCATGCGCATCCTGCAGTTGCTCACCGAATTTCTCGATGGATTTGATTTTGCTTTTTTGCTCGTTGGGGAGCGACACGATGGTATCTCCCACCGAAAAGCTCCCGCTGGCGATCTTGCCGGCAAAGCCCCGGAAGTCGTGGAACTGCTCCGTTTTGGGGCGGATCACGTACTGGATGGGGAAGCGGGCAGGATGGTTTCGGTCGTTGCGGTCGAACTGGATTTCTTCCAGGAACTCCAGCAAGGGGAGCCCTTTGTACCAGCTGATCTTTTCGGTGCGCGTCACCACGTTTTCGCCATACAGCGAGGAAATGGGAATGCATTTCACTTCCTTTCCTTCGTAGAAGGAGCCCGGCAGCAGTTGCTGGAAATCTTCCACGATCTGGTTGTAGCGCGCTTCGTCGTATTCCACGAGGTCCATCTTGTTGATGCAGACCACGAGGTGCGGGATGCGCAGCATGCAGGCGATAAAGAAGTGGCGGTAGGTTTGCTCCACGATGCCTTTGCGGGCGTCGATGAGGATGAGCGAAACCTGCGCGGTAGATGCGCCGGTCACCATGTTACGGGTGTACTCGAAGTGCCCCGGGGTATCGGCGATGATGTATTTGCGGTTGGGTGTGCTGAAATAGATGTGCGCCACATCGATGGTAATGCCCTGCTCGCGCTCGGCGATGAGCCCGTCCGTGAGCAGCGAGAGGTCGGTGAAATCGAGCCCTTTTCTTTTGCTGGCGGCCTGGAGGGCTTCCATTTTGTCTTGCGTGATGGATTTGGTATCGTAGAGGAGCCGCCCGATGAGGGTGCTTTTGCCGTCGTCTACACTGCCGGATGTGGTGATACGTAAAACGTCCATATGTTGCGTTGCGGTTATCGGTGATTGTTAGAAATAGCCTGCCTGTTTGCGTTTTTCCATGGCGGCTTCCGACCGTTTATCGTCGATCCGGGCGCCACGCTCGGAAATTTTCGCTGCGAGGATTTCCTCGATGATGTCTTCCAGCTTGTCGGCTTCAGACAATACAGCGGCGGTGCAGGTCATATCGCCTACCGTACGGAAGCGCACTTTCGAACGGAAGGGAACTTCTTCTTCGGTGGTGTTGAGATAGGGCGAGAAGGGCCAGTACATGCCGTCGCGCTCGATGATCTCGCGTTCGTGCGAGAAGTAGATCGAGGGGATGGCGAGTTCTTCTTCGCGGATATAATTCCATACGTCGAGCTCCGTCCAGTTGGAAATGGGGAACACGCGCACGTTTTCGCCGATGTTGATTTTGCCGTTGAGCATGTCGAACAGCTCGGGGCGTTGCATTTTGGCATTCCACTGGCCGAATTCGTCGCGGACGGAGAAGATGCGCTCTTTGGCGCGGGCTTTCTCTTCGTCTCTGCGGGCCCCGCCGATACATGCGTCGAATTTCAGTTCTTCGATGGCATCGAGGAGGGTTACGGTTTGAAGGGCGTTGCGGGATGCGTATTTACCGGTTTCTTCCTTCACTTTTCCCTGGTTGATGGAATCCTGCACATTGCGGACGATCAGTTCGAGCCCGAGCGATTCCACGAGCCAGTCGCGGAACTCGATGGTTTCGGGGAAGTTATGACCGGTGTCTACGTGGAGGAGGGGGAAGGGGATCTTTCCGGGATAGAAGGCTTTCTGTGCGAGGCGCACGAGGGTGATGGAGTCTTTACCGCCGGAGAAGAGGATCGCCGGGCGTTCGAATTGCGCGGCGGTTTCCCGGAGGATGTAAATCGCTTCGTCCTCGAGGGCCCTTGGAAATTGCCATTGTATGCTACTCATATCTTGCTGTTATAAGTCTTAACTGTGTAATCCGCATTCTTTTTTGGACAGCTCCCACCACCAGCGGCCGGCGCGGGGATGTTCTCCGGGCTCGATGGCGCGGGTGCAGGGCGCGCAGCCGATGGAGATGAATCCTTTGTCGTGCAGTTTGTTGTACGGCACGTTATTGTCTTTCAGATAGGCGATCATCTGCTCGTAGCTCCAGTGGATGAGGGGGTTGTACTTGTACAGACCGCGATGATCGTCCCACTCCAGCACCGGCATATCCGTCCTATTCTCGCTTTGTTCGGCCCGCAGCCCGGTGATCCAGACTTTGGCGCCCTGGAGCGCCCTGCCCAGGGGCTCCACTTTCCGGATATGGCAACACTCCTTACGGTTCTCGACGGAATCGTAAAAACTGTTGGTGCCCTTTTCCTTCAGCAGGTTTTCCACTGCCGCGGTTTGAGGGAAATAGATATCGAACGGCTGCTTGTAACGTGCCCTGGTGATGTCCATCAGGTCGTACGTTTCCTGGAAAAGCCGGCCGGTGTCTAACGTGAAAACGCGCACCGGCAGGGCGTTGCGCCAGATGATGTCTGCCAGCACCTGGTCTTCCTGCCCAAAGGAGGTGGAAAAAACCACTGCTCCCGGAAATTCCTCCGTCAAAATGCGTATTCCCGTGGCGATGTCCGTTTGCTGGGCAATGATGCCCGTTAAATCTTTCATATCCTTATCTGAGTGTCCGTTCAGCAAAAATACATAAAGTCTATAAAAAATATAGACTAATTTTCGTAAAAAGGGAAGAGCCCCGTCCTGCGGAGCCCTTCGGCGACTTTTCTGGGGAACGTCATATCTGGAAAAAACTCTGCGAAAGCAATGTAAGCGGGTTGGAAATCAAAAGTATACACGTTGAATAGGGTAGCTGGTATTGCGCTGTTTCCATGACAACAGGTATACATTGACGGAGAAATATCCGTTGCAACAAAGGTACCGGCCCCCGAAACTTCTGACAATACTCACTTCTGAGTATTTTCTATGGGTTTGGGTGAAAATCCGTCCACTCAACCCGCAAAATCCCCCGCTCATTTGGTAATTTCTTAGCCTGAGGCGGTAATCGCGCCAATAAAAAAGAGGCTGTATCGCATCGATACAGCCTCTGTACTTATAACCCTGAGAATGATTTATTCCCTTGTGAGGATATCTTTCAAAGATTTGTTTTCCAGCAATTTAAGCGTGGCGTCGCGCACTTTGCTCATCACTTCGTGCAGGCCGCAGACCGCTTCGTCCTTGCAATTTTCGCAGCGCTCGTAATAATTGAGGCTCACGCAGGGAAGCAGGGCGATAGGCCCGTCCAGCAGGCGGATAATGCGCGCCAGCGGAATTTCCTTGGGCGTGCGCATTAAATAATAACCACCGCCTTTTCCCTTCTTGCTGCCTAAGATACCGGCATTCTTCAGCTCCAGCAGGATGTTCTCCAAAAATTTGATGGAGATGCTTTTTTCCGAAGCGATTTCAGAAATCAGTATAGGACCTTTATCCACATTCTCTGCCAGGTAAATCAAGGCATGGAACGCATATTGTGTTTTTTTAGACAGCATATTCCTTAGTCTCCAGTAATTTTTGCACTCTCAATTGTACAAATATAACAAAAAACGGCAGCTTTCGCGGGGAGGGGAAGATCAGAGGTTGAGGACGTCGCTCATATTGAAGATCCCTTTCTTGCCCTTCAGCCATTCTGCCGCGGTTACCGCCCCGGCGGCAAAGCCTTCCCGGGAATGCGCCGTGTGGGTAATGGTAATATCGTCGATAGCGGAATGATAATCAATGATATGTGTGCCTGCGGCGGGATCGATCCGTTTGGAATGGATGTACAGCTGCGAAGGGTCTTGCGTGGCATCGTTCACCCAGCCTTTCTTACCGGGCAGCTTGTCGATGATCTGCTCCGCCAGGGTGATCGCCGTACCGGAAGGTGCGTCTTTCTTCTGGGTATGGTGGATTTCCTCCATGCGTACGGAATAGGAGGTCTGTCCCGCCATGAGCTCGGCCAGGCGCTGGTTCAGCGCGAAAAAGATGTTCACGCCGATGCTGAAGTTGCTGGCGTACAGGAAGGCCTGGTGCTTTTCGAGGCAGATGGCTTTCACTTCGGGCAGCTTTTCGAGCCAGCCGGTGGTGCCGCACACCACGGGTACGCCCGCTTCGAAGCATTTCAGGATGTTGTGGTAAGCGGTTTCGGGGGTCGTGAATTCAATGGCAACGTCTGCCTGGGAAAGGTTTTCCTTCTCCAGGAGGTGGCTGCTGTTGATGTCTATGCGGTGAATTACTTCGTGCCCGCGGCTGGTGGCGATGGCTTCAATGGCTTTGCCCATTTTGCCGTACCCGATGAGTGCGATTTTCATATCTGTAAGAGGATACTGTGATTATTTGAAAGAAAACCCTCCGGAGCGTTGCCGCTGCGGGTTGAGGGTGATGGTGAGCCCCACGCCGATGGTCCGTTTGTCGAACATTTTGGGCGATACGCGGATGCTCAGGTCGTTGGAGATGTCGAACTGCCTTAAATGCGCGAACACCGTGGCATCCACGATATTGAGCGCGTAGGCGGCCACGAACACGAGTACGGAATAATCCACATACTGGCGGTAGGCGTCGCGGAGGTACGACAGATCTCCGTCCGGGTACCGCTTATACGGGTCTGCCCAGTCGGGATTGTCGCGATTGGCGACGCGGGCGCGGAGGGCACCGCGGAACTCGCGGTACTTGTCCATATTGAAAAGGAAAACCCCGGTGCTGACGCCGATAGCGGCGTAAACGATGGGTACTTTCCAGTATTGGCGGTTATAGATCTGCCCCAGGCCCGGGAGCACGGCGGAGTAAAACGCCGCTTTCCTTGGACTGTGAAGTGGCTTGTAATTGGCCACGATACTGTCTGCCGGGCTGGCATATACGGTGTCTACGCCAACTTCTGTGGTGGTGGGCCTGCGTTTGAGCGAGTCCATCAACACACGGTTGCCGTTGGCGGTATCCGTCTGCGCCAGGAGCCCCGAAAAGGGGAGGAGCAGCAGGCAGCAAAGCAGGAAACGGGCGCTGTTTTTCACTTACAATGATAATTTTTCCAGGATGGCGTCCAGTTCTTCGTCTGAATAGAATTCGATCTGGATGTTGCCTTTCCCGTTCTTGCCACGGGCCAGGTTGACCTTGGTGGAGAAGTGGGACGACAGGTTGTCCTGGATTTTCTGGTAAGCCGGCGGCAGGAGGTTTTTGGCCGGTTTTTTCGCATTGGCCTTGTCGTTGGTGTTCACCTTGCGGACGAGTTCTTCCGTTTGGCGGACAGACAGGCCATTTTTCATGATCTCGCCGAAAACGAACAGTTGTTTGTCTACGTCTTCGATGCTGATGATCGTGCGGGCGTGGCCCATGCTGAGTTTATTGTTGCGAACGGCCACCTGGATATCCGGTGGCAGTTTCAGCAGCCGGATGTAGTTGGTAACGGTGCTCCTTTCCTTGCCCATTCTTTCGGCTACCTGCTCCTGGGTGAGGTCGATCTCTTCCATGAGGCGTTTGTAACTGAGGGCGATCTCGATGGCGTTGAGGTTCTCGCGTTGCAGGTTTTCCAGCAGCGCCAGTTCCAGGAGCTCCTGGTCGTTGGCTTGCCTTACATACGCGGGAATATCTTTCAGTCCGGCCATTTTACTGGCGCGGAAACGGCGTTCCCCGGCGATCAGCTGGTATTTTTTGCCGATGCGGGAAACGGTAACGGGCTGAATGATGTCGTGCAGCTTGATGGATTGGCTCAGCTCCTGCAGCGCCTGCTCGTCGAAATCGCGGCGGGGCTGCTTGGGGTTGATCTCAATCAAATCCAGCGCGATCCGCTCGATGCCGGTTGCCTGGGCTACCACTTGTTCGGCAAGCGCACCGGTGGTTTGCTTCAGGTCTGTGTCGATATTCTGTAACAGCGAGCGGATGCCTTTGCCCAACGCCTCTTTCTTACTCGGATTGGTCATCGTTAATTGCTAATATTTTGTCTTCTTGATTGATCTTGGTAAAGTTATGCTTCTGCAGGATCTCCTTCGCCAGGTTCAGGTAGTTGATGGCGCCGGTGCTCATGGCATCGTACATAATAACGGACTTGCCGAAGCTCGGGGCTTCGCCCAGTTTGGTATTACGATGGATGATGGTGTTGAACACGCTTTCCTCGAAGTGTTGCTTCACTTCGTCTACCACCTGGTTGCTGAGGCGGAGGCGGCCGTCGTACATGGTCATGAGGATACCCTCGATCTCCAGGTCCGTATTCAGCCTGCTTTGCACGATCTTGATCGTATTGAGCAGCTTGCCCAGGCCCTCCAGCGCGAAGAACTCGCACTGTACCGGGATGATCACCGAATGGGAAGCCACCAGGGCGTTCACCGTGATCAGGCCCAGCGAAGGGGAGCAGTCTACGATAATAAAGTCGTATTCGTCTTTGACAGTGTCAATCACCTGCTTCATCACCCGCTCCCGGTTGGGATGGTTGATCAGTTCCAGCTCCGCGCCCACCAGGTCGATGTGCGAAGGCAACACTTTCAGGTTCGGCGTGTCGGATTCCAGGATCACGTCCCGGGCCTGCACGTCGTTCACCATGCAGTCGTACAGGCTCTGCTGGATATTGCGCAGGTCGAAGCCCAGCCCTGTGGTACTGTTGGCCTGGGGGTCAGCGTCCACGAGCAGCGTTTTGTACTCCAGTACCGCCAGGCTGCTGGCGAGGTTGATGGCGCTGGTCGTTTTCCCCACGCCCCCTTTCTGATTGGCGATTGCGATGATTCTTGCCATTGTCTTGTCTTAAATTCCAGGTTTAATAGGATAAAATAGGATATCAGCCGATGGCATCGATGGTTTCACCGATCCCCGGCAGCAGCAGGGTGAGCCCCGCTTCTTCGAATAACTGCTGTGCAGCAGCCTTATCGATCTTGATATATCCGAATGTGTCGTAATGTACTCCAATAATGCGCTGGCATTCAATGAATTCTGCTGCGATCACGGCATCGTCCGCCCCCATCGTGAAATTGTCGCCCACCGGCAGCACCGCAAAGTCCAGCTTCGCCCACCGCGGGATCAGTTCCATATCGAACGTCAAAGCCGTATCGCCCGAATAATAGAAATTCCCCTCACCGGTCATGAACAGGAAACCCATCGGGTTGCCCCCGTAACTGCCGTCGGGCAAACCGCTGGAATGATGCGCAACGGTACATTTCACCGTACCGAAGTCAAAATGCCACTTGCCGCCCGTATTCATCGGGTGCACCTTTTCATGACCCTGCTTCTGCACCCACTCCGTCAACTCATAAGCCCCCACCACCGTGGCGCCCGTGCGCCTGGCCAGCGCCATCAGGTCGGCCACATGGTCGGCATGGCCATGGGAAACGAATATGTAATCCGCCTCAATACGTTCAACGTCAATGGATTTTGCCAACTCGTTGTGTGTAATGAACGGGTCGAACACGATCTTTTTCCCCTTCACTTCCACCGCAAAACTGGAATGCCCGTAATAGGTGAATTTCATATTGCAATGATATAATAATATGACCTAATCGGACAAAAATACAACGAATCACCTAATAACGGGCCATGCTCCCTATTTATTTATTCACACCGCCGGCTGGGGAAAAATCACATTTTTTTAGGTTTTACTTTGCAATTTTTTGGTCAGATATTCGTCTTCCTTACCACGGAAGCCATCCCCATCAGCCCGATTGTGCTAATTTTACAGGATTGCTTCGATAATTAAATCATTGATCCATACGATATTATGCGAGCCGGACCCAATTTACTCTCTACCATACTCCTCGTCATCATCATGCTGGCGCTCGACGCCTACGTTTTTTACGCCCTCCGTTCCCTGATGGCCAACGCCGCTCCCAGGCTCCGGGGTGTCGTATTCACCCTTTACTGGGTGCTTTCCGCCGTGGTGATGGCCTCCATCGTCTTCTACGGCAAGATCCCCTGGGCCAAATTCATGCAGGCCAGGGCCTATTACCTCACCTTCGCCTTTTCCTTCTCCTTCTCAAAACTCATGGTAGCGCTCTTCCTCTTCATCGACGATGGCCGCCGCGCCGTGATGTGGGTTGTGGAAAAGGTCCGCTCCGCCCCGGCCGTTGCCGCCGCCGTTCAGGCCCGGGAAGAAGGCAACCGCGAAACCGATGGCATGTCGCGCTCCCGGTTCCTCCTCAAATCCGGCTTCCTCGTTGGCGGCACCCTCATGGGCACGCTGCTGTACGGACTTTCCAACAAATACAATTATCACGTCCGAAAGCTCCGGCTCGCCTACCCGAATTTACCTCCGGCGTTCAAGGGCCTCAAAATCGTACAGATATCCGACATCCATTCCGGCTCCTTCAACGACAAGGAAGCCGTTAAGCGCGGCGTGGAGCTCATCCAGGCGCAAAAGCCTGATCTTGTGCTCTTTACGGGCGACCTGGTGAACGACCGCTCCCTCGAAATGGACGATTACATGGACGTGTTCGACAAGATCAGCGCCCCGATGGGCGTGTTTTCCACCCTCGGTAACCACGACTATGGCGATTATTATCCCTGGCCGGATTACGATAACAACCGCCGCTCGCGCCTCAAGGCCCAGAACCTCGAAACCCTCAAGGGCATCCACGCCAAAATGGGCTGGCGCCTGCTGATGAACGAAAATAAGATCCTCGAAAAAGACGGGCAGCAGATCGCGCTGCTGGGCGTCGAGAACTGGAGCATGAACCCCCGGTTCCCGCGGCTCGGCGATATGAAAGCAGCGTACGAAGGCACCAAAGAAGTTCCCTTCAAAATCCTCCTTTCCCACGACCCCACGCACTGGGACGGACAGGTCCGCACCGAATATCCCGACATCGACCTCATGCTCGCCGGCCATACGCACGGCATGCAGTTCGGCGTGGAAATCCCGTTCTTCAAATGGAGCCCGGCGCAATACATCTACCGGCAGTGGGCCGGACTGTACGAGGAAGGCAAGCAACGGCTGTATGTGAACAGGGGCTTCGGTTTCCTGGGATATCCCGGCCGCGTGGGCATCCTTCCCGAGATCACCGTGATCGAACTCGTATAAGTTCTGTATTTTGCAAGTGATGAAAAACCTCGTCGCCCTCATCTTCATTTTTACGCTGCCGGTTTCGTTCGCCCGGGCGCAAAGTCTCGCTGAACTGGAAAGACAGCTGGATTCGCTGCTGGACAGCCGTTATAAAAGCGAGGTGACCCTGGCAGTGGGGTTCGGCAACAACCCTGCGTACGGCGGTAAAGCGGCGGATGCTTTCCGGCCTATAGACATGAAGCCTTTCCTTTCCCCCTCCGTCACCTACACGCATAAAAGCGGCCTGTTCGCCAATGCGGCGGCGTATTACCTGCTGAGCGGCGGTAACAGGCCCTGGTTCGAATTCGACCTGGGCGGCGGGTACGACTACACGCGCAACCGGGATTTGATGACGGGGATTTCCTACACGCGGTACATCTACGCCGATAGCTCCGACGTACCGCAAACGCCCATCAAAAACGAATTGTACGCCTATTTCATTTACCGCAAATGGTGGCTGCAACCCGGCCTGAGCCTCGATTTCGGCTGGGGGAGCCTCAAGCGGGAGGAAGCGTCGGTAACCGCCAGGGAACACGGAAATGATTTCAACGTGATCGTGGACGTTCGCCATCCGTTTTTGTTGATGGACGTGCTGACGGCGGACGATGGCCTGCTGATCATGCCCATCGCGGGATTGACCACCGGTACCGCGAAATATTTTTCGAGCATGAGAAGCTTCCGGTACGCGACACGGGGAAGTGCCATCAAAAAATTCAGCGAAAAGAAGAATAATGGCCGTGGGAACGGGAATGGAAATGGCAACGGGAATGGCGGCGGACCGGGAGCGCCTGTTGCGGAGGCTACGGAAACCATTTTGTCTGACGGAAGCGCGTTCAAGCCGCGGGCGGTGGACCTGGGGCTGCGGGTGTCTTACATCATCGGCAAGTTTGCGATATCACCATCTTTCACTTTGTTCAAAATGTTGCAGGGCCCGGACACTTCCGTATCGGGATACTTCACTGCCAACGTGAGCGTTACGTTTTGAAAACGGATCAAGCCTTCTTTTAGCATGGATTTTGCAACGAGCGTAGGGGTTGCGGGCCCGGGGTACGTCTTTATGGACGGAAGTGGTTCGCAATCAAGCCCATCAAGATAAATTAGCTGCTTAACACTAAACAAATATCGAATATGAAAAAACTGTTTTTGGCCCTTGTTGTAATCTCCGGCCTGACCGTATCCTCCGCAAAAGCCCAAAAAATGGTCCGTTTCGGTTTCAAAGGCGGCGCCAACCTGGGGAAGATCGACGGAACGGGGTATGACGACGCCTTCAAACTCGGGTGGCACCTGGGCGGTTTCGCGCAGATCAACCTGGTGAAAGGATTCGGCATCCAGCCCGAACTGATCTATTCCAGCTCCAAAACCGAAGTGACCAACACAAACGAATTTCAATTAAACAACCAATTAAACGGCGTTAAGGAAAACAAGCCAAAATTGGATTATCTTTCCATTCCGGTGCTCGCCAACATCGACCTGGGTTCTCCCCGCTTCAAACTGCAGGTAGGCCCCCAGTTCAGCATCATGACAAGTAAGAAAAGGAACGTGTATCAGGAAGGAAAAGAGGCATTTAAAAGCGGCGACTTCGGCGCGGTGGGCGGCCTCTGGCTCCAGCTTCCGATCATCAACATCAGTGCTCGTTACGTAGTAGGTCTGTCCAACGTAAATGATATTTCTCTTTCAAATGGTACTAACCCCGACAAGTGGAAGAATCAATCTATTCAACTGGGCGTAGGTATTACCCTCTAAGTTTTACCTACAACTGAGCGATGACCGCTTCCGGAAACGGGGCGGTCTTTTTTTTGCCCCGGGGCAACCCCCAACCACTTTCCCGCGTTTCCTATTTTGGCATGCCCGCAGCAATGGCATTAAAGTTGACTATATAGGCTTGTTCTATTTTCAGGGACTTTTGCCGGGGGGATCCTGACATTCTGTCCCGATACTTAAAACTAACAGATGAATACATTTTTCTTGGGCAATACAGAGGAAGAGATGGAGTTTATGCCCATCATTCCGCTTAATGAAGACGGAGAAGGGCAGGAAGAAGACCTGATTCCCGAAGAACTGGCACTATTACCCCTCCGCAATACCGTACTGTTCCCCGGCGTGGTGCTCCCCATCACCGTTGGGCGCGACAAGTCGATCAAGGCGGTGAACGATGCGTACAAGACTGACAAAATGATCGGTGTAGTCGCACAAAAAGACAGCAATGTCGAAGAACCTGCGGTGACGGACCTCAACGAAGTGGGTACGGTCGCCAAAATCGTGAAGCTGATCAAAATGCCGGATGGCGGCACTACCATCATCATCCAGGGCCGCAAACGCTTCCGTATCAAGGAAATCGTGACGGAAGACCCCTATTTCAAGGCTACATACGACATCCTCAGCGATGAAGTGGAAGAAGGCGATTCGGAGTTCGACGCCTATGTTTCCTCCATCAAAGACCTGGCAGGGCAGATCATCGCCCTCAGCCCGCACCTCCCGTCGGAAGCCAGCATCATCCTCAAAAACATCGAGAACGCACCTTTCCTCATCCACTTCGTGTCCAGCAACCTGAACAGCGACGTGAAAGAAAAGCAGCGCATCCTCGAGATCAGCAACCTCCGCCAGCGTGCGGAAGTGCTCATGAAGCTCCTGCAGCTGGAATTACAGCTCGCGGAACTCAAGAACAAGATCAATAACAAAACCAAGCAGGACCTCGACAAGCAGCAGCGCGATTACTTCCTCCAGCAACAGATGAAATCCATCAAGGAAGAACTGGGCGGAGACAGTAACGACCGCGAGATCAAGGAAATGATCCGCAAGTCGGAAGCCAAGAAATGGCCCGATGCCGCGCGCGACCTGTTCACCAAAGGCATCGAGAAGCTGGAGCGCATGCATCCCAGCACGCCCGATTACTCCGTGGTGTACAATCACCTCGATCTGATGCTCGACCTGCCCTGGCAGGATTATACCAAAGACAGTTACGACCTGAAGAAGGCGAAGAAAGTGCTCGACCAGGATCATTACGGGATGGACCGGATCAAAGACCGCATCCTCGAATACCTGGCCGTACTGAAACTGAAAGGCGACATGAAATCGCCGATCCTTTGCTTCGTGGGCCCTCCGGGCATCGGTAAAACATCGCTGGGGCGCTCCATCGCCAACGCGATCGGCCGTAAGTACGCGCGCCTCAGCCTCGGCGGGCTGCACGACGAAAGCGAGATCCGCGGTCACCGTAAAACTTACATCGGCGCCATGGCCGGCCGTATCCTGCAAACGATCCGCAAGGTGAAATCCTCCAACCCGGTGATGATCCTCGACGAGATCGACAAGATCGGCAACGACTTCCGCGGCGATCCGGCTTCGGCGCTGCTCGAAGTGCTCGATCCCGAGCAGAACAGCACCTTCTACGATAATTACCTGGAGCTGGAATACGACCTGAGCAAGGTACTGTTCATCGCCACGGCCAACAACCTCGGCGCTATTCCGCACGCCCTGCGCGACCGCCTGGAGATCATCGACCTGAGCGGCTATTCCATCGAGGAGAAAGTGGAGATCGCCAAGCGCCACCTCCTGCCAAAACAGAAGGAAATGCACGGGCTCGAAAACGTGAAGTTATCGTTCGCCAATAAAGTGATCGAAAAAGTAATCGCCAATTATACCCGTGAAAGCGGCGTCCGTGAGCTGGACCGCCAGTTTGCGGCCATCATGCGCTCCCTCGCCAAAGACGTGGCACTTGGCAAAACGCCGAAAGAGGCCGTGTCCGAAGAAAGGATCGCGCAGGCGCTGGGCAAGCCGAAGTACAGCAACGAGATGTACAAAACGGGCAATCCTCCCGGCGTGGCCGTGGGCCTGGCCTGGACGTACGTGGGAGGGGATATCCTCTTCATCGAATCCAGCCTGTCAGACGGGAAGGGTGAGCTGAAACTGACCGGTAACCTGGGCAATGTGATGAAAGAATCGGCCGTAACAGCGCTCAGCTGGCTGCAGGCCAACGCGCTGAACTTCAAGATCGATCCGAAAGTGTTCCAGCAAAAGACCATCCACGTCCACGTTCCGGAAGGAGCGGTACCGAAAGATGGTCCCAGCGCGGGTATTACCATGCTCACGGCGCTGGCCTCGGTGTATACCGGTCGCCGCGTGAAACCGTACCTGGCCATGACGGGCGAGATTACGCTCCGTGGACAGGTGTTGCCTGTGGGCGGTATCAAGGAAAAGATCCTCGCCGCCAAGCGCGCCGGAATCAAGGAGATCATCCTTTGCTGGCAGAACGAAAAAGATATCCAGGACATCAACCCCGACTATATCAAGGGGCTGAAGTTTCATTATGTGCGCGAAATGAACCAAGTGCTCGAAATTGCGTTATTGAAGAGGTAGGACGCACGGTCCGTTACTCCTGACGCAACCGTGCCACCAAGTTCACTTGAAAAAGTGAGCGCATGTTGATTGTTTAAGGGTTTGAATAGAGCCATCCGGGAAGGGTGGCTTTATTCTTTTTTATTCGGCCCAAGTTGTAACTTAACGGCCGTAATCCTTTGCCATTTCCTGTGAAGATCCGGTTCCTCCTCATATGGTTGTTCCTGCCGTTCGCCGCCGCCGCCCAGTTGCTGGGAGGGCGGAGCTCGTACGCTTTCCTGGAACTGCCGCCCTCGCCGCAGATCACCGCGCTGGGAGGCGCCAACGTGGCCATCCAGGGCAATGATGTGAGCACGGCGCTACTTAACCCCGGGCTGCTCCGGCCCGAAATGGGCGGGCAGTTGCAGGTGAACATGGCCGGGTACAACGGTGGCATCAAGTATGGGCATGCCGCCTTCGGCGCGTATGCGCCCGGGATCCGGACTTCATTCGCCGCGAGCCTTCAGTACGTGGGGTACGGGCAGATGCAGCATACCGATGTGACCGGGAATGTGATGGGGACCTTCCGGCCGGTGGATTTTTCCTTCCAGCTGACCGCCTCCCGCCGCTACCTCGAAAAATGGCATTACGGCCTCACGCTGAAATACATCCGCTCCAGGTATTTCGACTACAGCTCCACCGGCCTCGCGGCCGACGTCGGCATCACGTTCACCGATTCCGCGCGGGGCTGGCAGGCCGGGCTCGTAGCCATGAACATGGGCACGCAGTTCTCAAAATACGCCGCTAGCGAAAGCGCAACCCTGCCTTTTGACCTCCAGGTCGGTATTTCGAAGCGACTCGCGCATGTGCCGATCCAGCTGTCTGCCACCATCCATCATCTTCACCAGTTCGATATCCGCTACAGCGGCCCCGACCTGCGCGACGATATCCGCATCGAGAACGGCGATACCCTGCGCGCGGGCGGATCTGGGATCGACAACCTTTTCCGGCATTTCGTGCTCGCTGCGCAATGGAACATCGGCAAATACCTGGAGATCACCGGCGCCTACAATCATTTACGGCGGCAGGAGCTCTCGCTGCCGGAGCGCCGCGGCATGAGCGGATTTTCGCTGGGCGTGGGCGTGGTGGTGAAGAAGTTCCAGCTGCGGTATGCGAGAAGCTGGTACCAGCGGGCGGTGGGCTTTCATCACATTGGTTGCAGTATTCCTTTGCAACAATGGGCAGGAATCGGTATTTTCGATGGGCGCGCGGGGCGTTGACCCGGATTTTCCCGGCGCATTATCTTTCATCAACATGCATATGCAACCAGTTATCGCCATACGGCATTTAAACAAGCATTTCGGAAAGAAACAGGTATTGATGGACATCAACCTGGAAGTTCGTCCGGGTGAAGTGATCGGCTACATCGGTCCCAACGGCGCCGGTAAATCCACCACCGTGAAAATCCTCATCGGGCTGTTGGGCGATTATGAAGGCGATGTGAGCGTGATGGGGCACGACCTGCGCGAGAACACCCTGGCCGTCAAAGCCCTCACCGGATACGTGCCCGAAAACGCGGAGATCTATGAAGTGCTCACGCCCATGGAATACCTGTCGTTCACCGGCAAACTGTACGGGCTTGATGAAGAAACCATCGCAGAGCGCGCCCAGCGTATGCTCCAGGCGTTCGGACTGTTGGAGAACAAAGACCAGCGCATGGATACGTTCTCCAAAGGCATGCGGCAGAAAGTCCTCATCATTTCCGGCCTGCTCCACAATCCGCAGATCGTCATCCTCGACGAGCCGCTTTCCGGGCTGGACGCCAACGCCGTGATCATCGTGAAGGAAATCATCACCCTGCTCAAAAAAGAGAACAAAACCATTTTCTATTGCTCGCATATGATGGACGTGGTGGAGAAAGTGGCAGACCGCATCGTGCTGATAGACGAAGGCCGCATCGTGGCCGACGGCACTTTCCGGGAATTGCAGCAATCCGGCACCGAAACCCTCGAGCAGGTGTTTGCCCGGCTCACCGGCAAGCAGCGCCTCAGCGAACAGGCAGACCAGTTCATCAACGCCCTCGGCCAATAAAATACCGCGCCCATGAATAAAATAATGCTGGCGATGGTATCGCTTTTCAATCCACTTTGGCGCATGCTGGGCGTGGATGTCATGCAACTCCGCACTATCCTCGACACCAAGCTGCGCATAGACGACCGCCGTCCCAACGTCTACAACCGCGGCTCGCGGCAGAGCTCAACGAAGCCGGTGCGCAACAGCGCCATTCTCACGATGGTGCTGTCGTTTTTCATCGGGATGATCTATCTGTCGGTTTTTACGGTGGGGACCGATATCCGGCTGCAATCGTTCCTTTGGTTTTCCGCCTATCTGCTCACGATGTGCATCACGCTCATCACCGATTTTTCGTACGTGCTGATCGACCCCCGCGACAATTACATCCTGCTGCCGCGGCCTGTGAGCGACCGCACGCTGGTCGTAAGCCGGTTGCTGCACATTGCGCTGCATATTTCGAAGCTCGCGGTGCCGATGGGCTTATCGCCTTTCCTGTATATCTGTTATTTCTTCGGGGTGTTACCGGGGCTGTGGTTTGCGCTGCTGGCGCTCATGCTGACTTTCCTGGCGATATTCCTCATCAATCTCGCCTATTTGCTCGTGTTGCGGATCACCTCGGCCGAAAGGTTCAAGGAAGTGATCAACTCCATGCAGATCGTGTTTTCCATCGTGATGTTCGGCGTGTACTTTCTGGGGCCGCGCGTGTTGCGGAACATCCAGGTAGAGGGCGTGTTCAGGAGCGAAGATTTTCCCTGGCTGCCCTTTGCGCCAACCTGGTGGTTTGCGGGATCGTTCAGTTGGCTGGTAGACGGATGGCGGGCGAACACCGCGCTCAGTATCGCTTTGGCCTTCCTGACGCCCATGGTGTGCCTGTGGGTGGTAGCGCGGTTCCTGGCGCCGAGCTTCAACCGGAAGATCGCGGGAATGGGCGCCAGCGATCCCGCGCCGCCGGTCGTGAAAACGGTTAAGGCCGTGGACGGGAAGGAGCCGTTTTACCGGAAAATGTCGCGCCTTTTTGCCAAAGGTGGCCAGGAACAATTGTCGTTCGAGCTGGTATGGCTGCTGACGGCGCGCACGCGGGAATTCAAGCTGAAAGTATATCCTTCGATCGCGTATGTGTTCGTCATCACCGTGGGGATCGTTTTCTTCTCCGACCGCGGATCGTTCCAGCAGAAATGGGGGCAGATCCGGGATACGCCGATCTATCTGTTCCTCATCTACATGAGCAGTTTCATTTTCATTACCGCTATTTCCCAACTGGTGTATTCCGAAAAATACAAGGCTGCCTGGGTGTATTTTACTTCGCCGCTGGAAGCGCCGGGGCCCATTCTCGTGGGTGCCTGGAAAGCCGCACTGGTGAAGTTTTTGCTGCCGGTATATGCAGGCGTTTCCGTGTTCGCCGCGGCGATCTGGGGCCTGAAGATACTGCCAGACCTCATCTTGGGTTTCATCAACGTATTGGTGATCAGCCTGCTGTATGCGCTCATCGTGCTGCGCGAGCTGCCGTTTTCCGCTGCGCCCGATCTGGCGGGAAGTTCCGGGAAACTGATGCGTAATTTACTGGTGATGACCATTCCAGGGATCATCGGCCTGGCGCATTTCCTGCTGGGGTTTGTGGGGAAGGAAACGCCGGTCCTGTATTTCGGCAGCGTGGCGCTTTTTGCGGTGATATCCGCCGCCATATTTTACCTGCTGTACGGTTCTTACCGGAAATCGGGTTGGAAAGACGTAAAAAGCTGACGGGCGGCCGTCAGCTTTCTGGATATTGTTGCAGGCAGTGCGTGGGCGCTGCCTGTTTTCGTTGGTGGGAGGGGGTTAGTCCTGCAATTGCCGTTTGTACAGCTGGATGGTGTTTTCCAGGCCATAGTACAGTGCGTCGCAAACGAGGGCGTGGCCGATGGACACTTCTTTCAGTTGCGGGATGTGCAGTTTGAAGAAGCGCAGGTTATCGAGGTTGAGATCGTGACCGGCGTTGATGTCCAGCCCGATTTCGGTGGCGGCGCGGGCCGTGTCTTTATAATCGTTGAAGAGCCTGAAATTCTGCGGTTGCGTGCGGGCGTTGGCGTATTCTTCCGCGTAGGGGCCGGTGTATAGCTCGATGCGGTCCGCACCGGCGGATTTGGCGCCTTCCACTTTGCTGACGTCTGCGTTGAGGAAGATGGAAACCCGGATGCCGGCGGCTTTGAGGGTGCCGATGACGTCTTTGAGGAACGACTGGTAAGTGACGGTGTCCCACCCGTTATTGGAAGTGAGGACGCCCGGCGGATCGGGGACGAGGGTGCATTGGTGGGGTTTTACGTCCAGCACGAGGTCCATGAAATCGGGGGCAGGGTAGCCTTCGATGTTGAATTCGGTGGTGACGAGCGGTTTCAGGTCGCGGACGTCCTGGTAACGGATGTGGCGCTCGTCTGGCCGCGGGTGAACAGTGATCCCGTCTGCGCCGAATGCTTCGCAATCCTGCGCTACTTTCAAAATATCCGGAAGATTGCCGCCGCGGGCATTGCGCAGCGTCGCAAACTTGTTGATGTTTACACTCAGCTTAGTCATGCCGCAAAATTACGATTTATAGGGGAGGAACGCGGCGATGTGGGGGATAAAAATGACGAGCGTAACTGGCGGGGTGATGAGGGGTGTTGGTGGATAAAAAAAGCAGCCCCCTTGCGGAGGCTGCTTCGTGATATCGGTAAAACCGCTGTTAGTAGCGATAGTATTCCGGTTTGAAGGGACCTGCAACGGGAATGCCGAGGTATTCGGATTGAACGGTGGTGAGCTCGTCCAGTTCCACACCGATTTTTTTCAGGTGGAGGCGGGCAACCTTCTCGTCGAGATGCTTGGGGAGAACGTACACCTTGTTTTCGTATTTCTCGGTGTTCGTCCACAGCTCCAGCTGGGCGAGGGTTTGGTTGGTGAAGGAGTTCGACATGACGAAAGACGGGTGGCCGGTGGCGCAGCCCAGGTTCACGAGGCGGCCTTCGGCGAGGAGGATGATATCTTTCCCGTCGATGGTGTATTTGTCTACCTGCGGTTTGATCACCACTTTGGTATTGCCGTAGTTCTTGTTCAGCCAGGCAACGTCGATTTCGATGTCGAAGTGGCCGATGTTGCAGACGATGGTTTTGTCTTTCATGGCTTTGAAGTGCTCGCCGGTGATGATATCGCGGCAACCCGTGGTGGTTACGATGATATCGGCTTCTTTCACGGCGTCAGCCATTTTTTTCACTTCATAACCTTCCATAGCGGCCTGGAGGGCGCAGATGGGGTCGATTTCGGTAACGATCACGCGGGCGCCTGCGCCGGAGAGGGATTCTGCGGAGCCTTTGCCTACGTCGCCAAAACCAGCCACAACAGCCACTTTACCGGCGATCATCACGTCTGTAGCGCGACGGATCGCATCTACACAGGATTCGCGGCAGCCATATTTGTTATCGAATTTGGATTTGGTAACGGAGTCGTTGATATTGATGGCGGGCATGGGCAGGGTACCTGCTTTCATGCGCTCGTACAGGCGGTGAACACCGGTGGTGGTTTCTTCGCTGAGGCCCTTGATGTGCTGGATCAGCTCGGGATATACGTCGAACACCATGTTGGTGAGGTCGCCACCGTCGTCGAGGATCATGTTCAGGGGGCGGTCGGTAGAGCCGAAGAACAGCGTCTGCTCGATGCACCAGTTGAATTCTTCTTCGTTCATGCCTTTCCAGGCGTATACCGGGATACCGGCGGCGGCGATGGCGGCGGCGGCATGGTCTTGCGTGGAGAAGATGTTGCAGGAAGACCATTGCACTTCAGCGCCGAGGGCTACGAGGGTCTCGATCAGCACGGCCGTCTGAATGGTCATATGCAGGCAGCCGGCGATGCGGGCGCCTTTGAGGGGCTGGGATTTACCGTATTCTTCCCGCAGGGCCATAAGGCCGGGCATTTCAGCTTCCGCTAACTGGATTTCCTTGCGTCCCCAATCAGCCAGTGACATATCTGCGACTTTGTACTTGAGGCTCAAATCAATCTTGGATTTCGTTATCGTTGACATTCCAATAATTTTTTGCAAATCTACCTTTATTTTACCTATTCCCATAAACTAAAATCCCCTCATATCTGCATCAGTTTGAATGGTTATTTACCTGCATTTCGTAATTATATATAGATAAATAAGTATAATTATTACTTGTTTTAATATTATAATTATTATACATTTGCTTCGATAGGTGGATTCCGTCCACTTATCAGTTCAGTATCCGGAGTCATTGAAGTAGGAGCGTGGTACCTTCCCAGGGGTGCCCGTGGTGGCATTGGTTATCGTGCCGACAGTTCCCGCCGGTGGTGCAGTCCTTAGCTTCCGGAGTCAAAAAACGCCAGTTTCAGGCGGAAAAGTATGTATGTAAAGAAATTTTAAAGTTTTTTATGTTAGTCCTATCCTATCCTATGAAAGCGGTCATCCGTTTCGCCCATGCATCCCGGTGCGTCGCGATCGTACTTACCCTCCTCTTTCTTTCCGGCGGGGCCATGGCACAGGTTACCCCTGTCACCATCAATCCTACGGGCGGCAACGCAGGCGGTAACGACCTGAGGATCACCATCACCGACACCAGCGTGCAGGTAAGGCATAACGGCGCCGACCAGTTTTCCCTCGACCCGATGCTGGACCGGTACGCCAGGGGCGGGTTGCGGACTTATTTCTCCCTCGAACAGGAGATGGGGCCCAAGGTACCGGCCGACATAAATCCCCAATACCTGAAACATTGCGAGATCTCCGAAGTCTCCGGAGACGGCTCCGCCGCCAACCCCTGGCGGGTAGTGGCGCAATCGAGCATCCATAACAAGCGGGGATACGACTATTTCATCAGCACCACTTATAAATACGTAGCCGGGAACAGGTATTACACCATCGATTTCATGGTAACCTCCAGCGAAACCGCGCACGATGGTACCAACGGGGGGACCTATTGGCTGCATTTTTACCTGTCGGAAGCCGCTTTCATGAATGGAAGCGCCTGTGCGAAAGGGTTCAAGGACGGCATTACCCCCAGCACCATGGACCATTATTATTCCATGACGAGCTCCAGCGGGGCCGTGGTCGATTTTTACAGCACGGTAGGGGTGACGCGCTCCGCCGGCGACTGTGCCAACCCCGTGACCGGCACGCACGTTTTCAAAACGGAAGCGCCGTTTTCATCGTTCGCATCGCGCCCATTCATCAGCCGCGACGACAGGAATGGCGATTTCCTGCTTTCCAACGTCATGACCGATAATGTGCCGCTCGACATGGGGATCACCGTTCACAAGGCGGTAGAGATCGTTCCCCACCTGGATCTAACCACTTACCGGCACGCTTCCAAGCAATTCGTTGTCGGCTTCGACCGGGCGGAAATCAACGGCGTGACGCCCGTAGATCCGCCGGTGCCCGCGCCGGGCGTGGAAGACGATCCCATGCGGATCTTCAATGCCACGGTCAACTTCGCTTCTGCCGCGCCGGAAGGAATGGAGGGGAACAGCGACCATGCCATCACAGGGCTCGAACTGATGATCGGCCGCGGGCAGTTCAACCTGCCGCAGATCCTCGAAGTAGTGGCCACCCCCCTCGGAGCCGGGGCCGGCAATGCCGTTCCCGGGACCGATTATGAAGTGGTCCGTCAAAAAATCATCATCGAACCAGGCAGGTACTGGGATTCCGTTGTAGCTATCGATCCGATTAAAATCAAGGGGAACACGATCGTCGACAACGACCGCAAGTTCCGTGTGGAACTGCGGCCGCTCACCTGCTCGCCGCACCTGACGATCGGGCCTAATAACGTAGTCGAATACACGATAATTGATGACGATGAGAACCGCGTTTTCCTGGAACCGGTGTCTACAGCCGTTCGTGAAGGAGAAAAGGTAAGAGTGAAAGTAAAAGTGACCGGCGTTACCCCGCTCGCCAGCGACCTCACGGTGACGCTGACGAAACCCGCGGTAGGGGAGCCCGCCGCCGAAACAACCGATTACTCCGGCATCCCCAGCTCCGTGACCATCCTGGCCGGCCAGTGGGAAACTTTCTTCGAGATGACGGCCACGTCGGACCGCATCCTGGAAGAAAACGAAAAAATCGATATCGAAGCCACTGCGGTGTTCCCCACAAAAACGAGCACGCACAAAGTGACACTCACCATCATAGATACGACCGGCCTCAATCCAGACAACCGCATCATCACCCTCGCCGTGCCGCAGGGCAAAGAGGGCGAAACGGTTGCCGTGAAAGCCAGTCTGCCTGCGGGTGTTACCACAGAAAAACCCATCACCGTCAATATCGACCTGCTGGCGGGCGACCCCACCAACACGGCCGACGCATCTGACGTAAGTACCATGCCTGCTACCATTACCATCCCCGCATACGGGAATTCGGAAGAGCACAGCATGTACCTCGAGGAAGACTTTGTGATGGAGGATTTCTATGAATACTGGAATTTCGAAGGATCGGCTTCCGACCACGACGGCGCATTCACCGTGATGCCGGGCACGTTGATAATAGAAGATAGTCCGATGGGCAGGGAGCTCAACGTATTATTAATGACGCCCACGCTTACAAGGGAGAATGGCAGCCAGGTAACGGTCCTGTTCGAGATGACCGGTTTCGCAGTTGCGCCTCCGGGCGGCCTGCGGTTCCCGATCCAGATCAAAGCCGTTGACCCTGCTACCGATGCGGATATAAACGATATCGCGTATACGGGGAATTTTGAAGTGGAGATCCTGGAAAACGAATCTTATGGTGAATACACTTTCACGATCCCCAACGATCCCGTTTGGCTCGAAGGAATGGAAAAGCTGTACCTGACCGGTTCCAAACTGGGCTTCACTTTCCTCAACGACGTAATGGTGAGGATCGTGGATGAAACCGCGGCAGACCCCGACAACCTCCGCCTCATCGTGGAAGCACCGGCGGATGTGAAAGAAGGCAACACCGGCACCATCACCGCCAGGCTCGCCAAACCGACGCTGAAACATAAAGGCGCGGTGCAGGTAGACCTCACGTTCGACAACTCCACCGCCATCCCGGCCGACTACACGCTGCCGGATACTAAGATCATCATCCCCCAGGGCGATAACGGTGCCTCCATCACGATGACCGCCGCAACCGACGCGCTCATCGAACCGGCGGATACGCTCAAGATCGTGGGAAGCGCTACCATCGCCCTCACGCCGGCAGTGTCCGACACCGCGAAGATCGCCATCCTCGATCCCCCGTCCACCAAAATCAAATTTACCGCCACGCCGCTCACCCTCACGGAAGGGCCCGGCGGCATCACCGTCACCGCATCGCTGGAATACGGCACCGCTGCCGCGGATATTCCCATCACGCTCAAAATCGGCAGCGGCTCCACGGCCGAAGCCGCCGACTTCACCACCACGCCGGCATCCATCAAGATCCCGGCCGGCAGCCAAAGCGGCACTTTCACGATTTACGCTACCGACGATCAGCTCCTCGAAGTCCAGGAATCCCTGGAACTGAGCGGCGAATCCACCGGCTATACTTTCGAAGGACTGACGTTCCAGATCACCGATCTGCAAAACGGCAACGTTAATAATAAGAAGATCAGCATCCAGCCGCAGGCGGCCACGCTGAACGAAAACGGCGACCTCACCGTTTGGGTGCGCCTGCCTTCCGGCATCAAAACTTCAACGGCCATCACCGTGAACCTGGGAAGGGGCGCGGCCAGCAGCACAGACCTGCAGACATCGGAATACACCATGCCGGCCAGCGTGACCATCCCCGCCATGGGCAACGAGATCAGCTTCACGCTGCATGCCAATACCGACAATGTGCTCGAAGCGGATGAACTGCTCGAGATCGAAGGCACCGCCACCGTTTGGGGGACCGCGCAAACCGGCAAGGGCAACGTAATTATTAAAGATGTGCGCACTACTGCCATGAAGCAACTGGTGGTGACCGGCCCTGCCGAAGTAGCGGAAGGGTTCACCGGTAACTGGCGCATCGCGCTGCCGGCGGGCGTTACGGCGGAAACACCCATCGTGGTGAACATCGCCGTGGCAACGGTTGGCAACACGACCACCGGCGCGGATTTCACGGGCGGATACCCGGTTACCGCCACCATTCCGAAAGGACAACCTTATATCGATGTGCCTTTCGTTGCGAAAGCGGATAATATCGTGGAAGGGATGGAAAGACTGGAGATGACGCTTTCCTCCACCGACGGCTTCACCTTCACGCAGCAAATCGGCATGAACGTGAAAGACACCGACCCCGCGGGCTTCCAGATCCGGCTGACGGCCGGGGCCACCACCCTGAACGAAGGCGCCGCCACCGTGATCACCGCTACGCTCGACGGCTTCACTGCCACTTCCGCCATTGATGTGGTACTGAGCGCGCATGGGTCGTCGACCGCAACGGCCACCGACGACTACGATCCCCTGGGCACGATACACATCAACGCCGGCGCCAATTCCGGCACCTTCACGCTGCAAACCAAATCAGACCTGCTGCTGGAGCCCGATGAGCTCATCGCCGTGCGCGGAACTTCCACCTACACCGTAGTAGGAGAAGACATTACTATTAAAGATGTAACCGGCACCAACGCCAACAAAACGCTGTCACTCACGCCGGTAACCGCTTCCGTGAACGAAGGCGGCCAGCAGACGATGACAGTGAGCCTGCCCACTGGTATTAAAACCACGCAGCCCATTACCGTTACCATCACGAAAGGCGCGGGCAGCGCAGCTGCCATCACCGCTTCCGATTACACGATGCCGGCCACGGTAGTGATCCCGGCGATGGGCAATGATGTGCAGTTTAGCCTGGATGCCAATACCGACGGCATTATCGAACCGGCAGAATTGCTGCAGGTAAGCGTTTCGGGAACGGTATTCGGATTCGCCACTTCGGATGTATCGGATATCACCATCAACGACGTTTCCAATAAACAAATCACGGTGACCGGCCCGGCAACCGTAGCCGAAGGCGGCAATATCACCTGGCGCTTCGCATTGCCATCGGGCGTTACTTCGACCAGCGACATAAATATCGCATTGGCGCTCGATCCCGCATCCACCGCCACCCTGGCCGATCTTACGGCCATGCCTGTGCTGAAGATTACAGCTGGGCAGCCTTTCGGTGAAATCATTTTCAACGCGAAGGCCGACCAGTTGATCGAAAGCACGGAGACGCTCAAATTCACGCCCTCCGCCAGCGGGGGATTCACTTTCACGCAACCGGTTTCGTTCACCATTACGGATAACGACCTCGCCGCAGCGGGCATTGCACTGTCGTTTGCCCCGAGCCCCGTGGCAGAAGGCGGCAGCACGGTGATCAAGGCTACCCTCACCGGCGGCGTGACAACTGCCGGGAATATTACGGTAACGCTGGCGAAAAGCGCCACGTCGACCCTCGGCGACAGCGAGCACGGCACGCTCGGCAATATCGTCATCGCCGCAGGAGATACGGAAGGTACGCTCATGCTGACCACCACTACCGACCTGCTGCTCGAGCCGACCGAAACGCTGGTGATCACGGGAACGGCGACTTCCGCCATCCCCATTACCGGCGCCACCCTCAGCGTGACCGACGCTACCGGCACCCTCGCCAACAAAACCCTCCAGATTTCCCCGCTGACCGCCACGTTGATGGAAGGCAGCGATCTGGAAATTACCGTTGGCCTGCCGGCGAACATCATCACCACGCAGGACATTACCGTAACATTGACGAAAGGCGCGGGCAGCGCGGCTTCGCTCACATCCACCGATTACAGTTTCCCGGCTACCGTGCTCATCGAAGCCGGAAAAAACAACGCGAAATTTATCCTGCATGCCAATACCGACGGACAGATCGAAGCGGCGGAACTGCTGGAACTGAAAGCCAACGCCTCCGTGTTCGGCAACAACAGCACGGCCACCTCGCAAGTTACCATCACCGACGTATCCAATAAACATATCACGGTGACGGGCCCGGCTGCCGTTGCGGAAGGCAATAATATTACCTGGCGCTTCGCGCTGCCTTCTGGGGTAACCGCCACCAGCGATATCAATATCACCCTGACGCGGAATGCTGCTTCTACGGCTACCATGGCCGACCTTGGCGCATTGCCCGCATTGAAGATCGCGGCCGGACAGCCTTTCGGGGAAATCATTTTCACCGCACCGGCCGACCAGCTGATTGAACCTGGAGAAACGATGATCTTTGATGCAGCCGCAACAGGATTTACGTTCTCCCAACCGGTGACCTTCTCCATTACAGATGGCGACCTCGCCGCGGCGGGCATCACGCTGTCGGCCACACCGGCCACGGTGGCGGAAGGCGGCAGTTCGGTGATCAAGGCAACACTGACAGGCGGCGTCACTTCCGCAGGCAGCATCACCGTTGCGCTGGCGAAGAACGGTGCGTCTACGCTCGGAGACGCCGAGCACGGCGCGCTGGGCAATATCACCATCGCGGCGGGCGCAACGGAAGGAACGGTGACCGTGACCACCAATACCGACGCGGTGCTGGAACCCACGGAAACACTCGTGATCGGCGGATCGGCGACTTCGTCCATCCCCGTAACGGGCACCACGCTCAGCGTAACCGACGCAACCGGTACCAACGCCAACAAAACGATTTCGCTCACGCCCGCAACCGCCACCATCGTGGAAAGCGGCAAAGTGACGATGACGGTTTCCCTGCCTGCGGGCATCACCACGGCAGGCCCCATTACCATTAACCTGGCGAAAGGGGCGGGCAGTTCCGCGTCCCTGACGGCTTCCGATTACAGTTTCCCCGCCTCCGTTACCATCGATGCGGGCGGCGACAGCAAAACGTTCGACGTAACGGCAGTAGCCGATGCGCTCATCGAAGCGCCGGAGCTCCTGGAGCTGACGGCTACCGCCACCGTGTACGGATATACTTCTTCCGACGTATCTAATATTACCATTACTGACGTTTCGAATAAACATATCACCGTAAGCGGTCCGGCCACCGTGGCCGAAGGAAGCGCCATCACCTGGCGTTTCGAACTACCGGCAGGCGTTACGGCCACCAGCGATATTAATATTTCGCTGACGGCAGACCCCGGCTCCACGGCTTCCCTGGCAGACCTGACGGGTATCCCTTCCCTGAAGATCCTCGCCGGTGCACCTTATGCCGATATTACTTTCACCGCCAAAGCCGACCAGCTGATCGAAGCGGCGGAAACACTGGTGCTGAACCCGTCCACCATTTCAGGGTTCACGTTCAGCCAGCCCGTTACCTTCTCCATTACCGACGGTGACCTTTCAGCCGCAGGCATCACCCTTTCGGCCACGCCGGCGGGCGTAGCGGAAGGCGGCAGCACCGTGATCAAAGCCACCCTTACCGGCGGCGTGAAAGCGGCAGACGATGTGGTAGTGACCTTGGCGAAAGACGGCGCGTCGACCCTCGGAAACACCGAGCACGGCGCACTGGGCACGATCACCATTCCCGCGGGCGCCACCGAAGGCACGTTCACGCTCACGACCAATACCGATCTGCTGCTCGAAACCACCGAAACGCTGGTGCTTACCGGCACGGCTACCAATGCCATTCCCGTAACCGGCATTACCGTTACGGTGACGGACGCGACCGGCACCACCGCCAACAAAACCCTCCAGCTCACGCCTGCCACCGCTACCGTGGCGGAAGGAGGGAAGGTGACGATGACGATCGCATTACCGGCCAATATTATCACGACACAAGCCATCACCGTTACCCTCACGAAAGGTGCGGGCAGCTCCGCATCGCTGACGGCTTCCGACTACAGTTTCCCCGCTACCGTCACCATCGACGCGAACAGCAACAGCAAAACGTTTGACGTGTCGGCACTGACGGACGGCAATATCGAAGCGAACGAAACCCTCGAGCTCAACGTGGCCGGCACTGTATTCGGCTTTGCATCGACTGCGGTTTCCAACATCACCATCACCGATGTTTCCGACAAAACCATTTCGGTGAGCGGTCCGGCGACAGTTGCCGAAGGCAGCAGCATCGTGTACCGCTTCAGCCTGCCTTCCGGCGTGACGGCAGCTGGCGATATCAATATTACATTGACGGCGGATGCGGCATCTACCGCTACCCTGGCCGATCTCACCGCGTTGCCCGTTGTGAAGATCCCGGCCGGCCAGCCGTTCGTAGACGTCACCTTCGCCGCGAAGGCCGATCTGCAGATCGAACCGGCGGAAACGCTCATGCTGAGCCCCTCGGCCGCAGGGTTCACCTTCGCCCAACCCGTTACCTTCACTATCACCGACGGCGACCTCGCAGCCGCAGGCATCCAGCTTTCCGCTGCGCCCGCCACCATCGCGGAAGGCGCGGGAACGGTGATCAAAGCGACGCTCACGGGCGGCGTTACGGCGAAAGACAAGATCGTGATCACCCTTACGAAAGACGGCGCTTCCACGCTCGGCAACAGCGAGCACGGCGCCCTGGGCACCATCGAGATCAACGGCGGCGATACGGAAGGAACGTTCACATTAACGACCAATGCCGACCTGCTGCTGGAACCCACCGAAACACTGGTGCTCGGCGGCACGGCGAGCCCGGCCATCCCGGTTTCGCCGGTAACGGTTTCCGTGACCGACGCCACCGGCACCAATGCCAACAAAACGTTGCAACTCACGCCCGCCACCGCCACCATTATGGAAGGCGGAAAGGTAACGATGATGGTTGCGCTGCCTGCGGGTATTCAATCTACCCAGCCAATCGTAGTGACGCTGGCAAGAGGCGCTGGCAGCTCCGCATCGCTCGCGGCCAGTGAATACAACTTCCCGGCAACGGTTACCATCGATCCGATGACGAACAGCGCCACGTTTGACGTAGAGGCGATCGCAGACGGCAACATCGAAAGCCCCGAACTGCTCGAGCTGGTAGCCAGCGGAACGGTGTTCGGATTTGCATCGACCGACAAATCCGCCATCACGATCACCGACGTTTCCAACAAACATATAACAGTGACCGGTCCTGCCACCGTGGCGGAAGGCAGCGGCATAACGTACCGCTTCAGCCTGCCGGCCGGCGTAACCGCTTCCAGCGATATTATTATTGGTTTGACGGTGGATGCGGCCGCTACGGCAACGCTCGCCGATCTGACCGGTCTGCCCGTGGTGAAAATCCCGGCAGGACAACCCTTCGTTGACGTTACGTTCACCGCGAAGGCGGACGGGCTCATCGAACCGGACGAAACGCTGATCCTGAGCCCCTCGGCCGCAACGTTCACTTTCTCCCAACCTGCATCGTTTGCTATCACAGACGGCGACCTTGCCGCCGCGGGCATCACGCTTTCAGTGGCGCCCGCCAGCCTTGCGGAAGGCGGCAGCACGGTAGTGAAAGCCACCCTCACCGGCGGCGTAACGGCGACATCCGGCATTACGGTGACGTTGGCGAAAGGTGGGGCGTCGACCCTGTCTGATACGGAACATGGCGCGCTGGGCGTGATCACGATCCCGGCGGGCTCCACCGAAGGAACGTTCACCCTTTCCACCAACACCGACCTGCTGCTCGAACCTGCGGAAACGCTCGTGATCGGCGGCACGGCCAACCCGAATATCCCCGTAACCGGCACTACCCTTACCGTGACCGACGCAACCGGCACCAACGCCAACAAGACACTGCAGCTCACGCCGGCCGTAACGACGGTTGCGGAAGGCAATAAAGTAGTGATGACGGTGGCGCTGCCTGCCAATATTATTACCACGCAGCCCATTACCGTAACGCTCGCCAGGGGCGCAGGAAGCGCAGCTGCGTTGACGGCGGGCGATTATATTTTACCTGCCAGCGTAACGATCGCTGCAGGTGCCAATAGCCAGACTTTCGAAGTAGAAGCCGCGGCGGATGCGATCATCGAAAGCGCGGAACTGTTGCAGGTCACGGCATCTGCGAATGTATTCGGTTATGCGACCAGCAAATCGGCAGACATCACGATCACCGATGTTTCCAATAAACTCATCACGGTGGCCGGTCCGGCTACGGCGGTGGAAGGGAATACCGTGACGTGGACGTTCAGCCTGCCGGCGGGCGTAACTTCCGAACAACCTGTAGTCATCAACCTGGCGCAAGGTACCGCTACACCGGCGGCAGCTGCGGCAGACGTGGAAGGAGGGTTCCCTGCTTCGGTGACCATCCCGGCAGGTTCGCCTTCCGTAACGCTGGACATCGATATCAAATCGGACGACCGCATAGAAACGGTCGAGAAACTGGAACTGGTGCCCTCGGCACCGGGAGGCTTCACTTTCAATAAGTCTGTACTGATCGATATCCACGATGCGCCCGTAACCGGCAACATCTCGATGACGGCAACGGCAGCTACCATCCGCGAAGGCGCCTCCGGCACAACGATCACCGTTGCGCTGCCGGGCACCTACATCGCGGGCAGCGACATCGTCGTGAACATCTCGAAAAACGCCCTTTCCACCGCCGCAAATACGGATCACTCGGCATTGCCCGCTTCCGTGACCATCGGCGACGGACAGCATTCCGCAACTTTCACGATCAGTGCGGCTACGGATAATATACTCGAACAGCTCGAATCGCTGCAACTGGAAGGTGCCGCCGCCGGATTTACGGTAGACGGCATCAGCATCAGCCTGGAAGACGCGACCAGCCTCGATCCCGCCAACACGAAGATTTCGATGCTGCCTGCCGGCGCACGGATCGCGGAAGGAACGGCGGGCCAGTTCAGGCTCAGCTTGCCTGCGGGCATCACTTCCAGCACCGATATCGCGGTGCAGCTTTCCAAGGTAGATGCTACGTCCACCGCGGCAGACACCGATCACGGCGCTATCCCCGCACTCGTGACCATCCCCGCGATGGCTGCTTCCAGCGCCGATTTCGCCATCACGGCCGCTACGGATGGCATCCTGGAACCGGTTGAAATATTGCGTGTGAGCGGAAATCCGCCCGCAGGCTTCAGCTTCGAAGAAGGTGTGATCGAAATCGCGGACGGAACGGGCCTTATCCCCGCCAACCGCCTCATTACCATCACCATCGATTCTACCACACTGCATGAAGGGAATGCCACGAAAGTGAAATTCTCCCTGCCCGCAGGTATCACCACGGCGCTGCCCATTACCATCACGGTAGGAGCGAACGCCGCACAAACTGCTACAGCGGCCGATTTCTCCATCTCGCCGCTCCCCGTGGCCATCGGTGCGGGCCAGCAGGAAGTAACGGTACAGCTCACCGCCGTTCAGGATATGATCGCCGAAGTAGCCGAAGTGCTGCAAATCACCGCCGCCGCCACCGGGTATACGTTCTCGCCGGCCACTACCATCACCATTCCCGGTGAGCCCGCGCCCGGACTGAGCGTTACGCTGACGAAAACCGCCGATGCGGCGGAACCCTCGTCTAACGGTACCTTCCGCATCCAGCTGGCCACCGGCACGGCACCCGCCGATATTACCGTGACGTACACGACCGGCGGTACCGCCACTTCCACGAAAGATTACACGGCATTATCCGGCACCGCCGTCATCAAAGCGGGCGATGCGGGCGTGAATGTTCCGGTGAGCGTGCTGGACGATAAAATCCTCGAAAACAGTGAAACCATAACGATGACCCTGGTTTCCGGCAGCTTCGATTACCTGGGCGCCACCGTTCCCGTGAACATCGCCACCTCCGGCGCAATCTCCATGACGCTGGCGGATGACGATGGGAACATCGACCGGAGCATCCTCATCGAAAAGATCGCCGATGCAGCAGAACCGGCCACGGCGGGCCGCGTGCGCGTTCGCTTCGCGAATACCGGTTTAACAACGGTTGTGCCGGTGAACGTGACCTATAACATCGGCGGCACCGCATCCGCAGGCGCGGATTACCAGGTGCTCACCGGTTCTATCGACATCCCGGCCGGACAGAAAGAAGCCATCATCACGATACTGCCTGTCAACGACCTCATCCTCGAAGGCACGGAAACCGTCGTAATCACGCTCTCGGCCGCCTCCGCACCGATCGGCAGCTACACCTGGCCCATTGCCGCTCAAAACACCGCCACGGTGAACCTCCTCGACGATGACCAGATCAAAATGGAAGTGACCGCACCGGTGGAAATCACCGAAGGCGGCAATATGACGGCCAAGCTCCGTTCGTCGGAAGCCTTCCCCACGGCCATTCCCGTGAAGATCACGCTCACGCACGACGCCGTGCGCACCGTGAGCACGGCCACACCACGGACGGGCACCACGCTCACCGTGACCATGCCGGCGAACCAGACGGAAGTTACCTTCCAGCTCACATCCGACGAAAACGATACGAACGACGACGACGGGTACATCAACCTCGCCATCCTGCCCCACAGCGGCGCAGGCCAGCCTTATGGCGTAGGAACGGCCGATAAATCGAGCACAGCGGTGAAAGACAACGACGCACTGGTGATCGGTTTCGCATCAGACAGCGCGCGGATCGACGAAGGCAATTCCGGGATGGCCATGCTGGCTTTCAAAGTAACGCTGAGCCGGAAGAGCACGCGCCCGATCGAGCTGCAATACGCGTTCGCGGATGCGTTCGAGGGCCAGGGCGCCGGTAAGGACCCGCAGCGCGCGAAGCCTGCCGAAGACTTCCAGGATGCCACGCGCAAGATCGTGATCGCGGCAGGGGAAGTGGAAGGAGTGATCGAAGTGCCGGTCATCGGCGATGTGAACGTGGAAGAAGACGAATTCTTCGCCGTGAAACTGACAGCGGCCGTGGTGGCTTCTTCGCAGAATGTGCCCACGATGGGTACGGCCGCCATTGCGGTGGGCGTCATCGTGAACGACGATGTGGTCCCCGATATGGAGATCCGTGTGCATAAAGGACTGTCGCCCAACGGAGACGGGAAAAACGATGCGCTGGTGATCGAGAACATCGAAAAGTATGTCCGCAACGAGATCGCGATCGTGAACCGTTGGGGAGGTACCATTTTCCAGACCACGAATTATCATAATCAGAACAACGCGTTCAAAGGCATCGCTAACCGGGGCGGTGGCAATGGCAGCCTGCTGCCCGACGGGTCTTACTTCTACGTGCTCCAGGTCTGGGGCGCAGATGGTAAGATGACGCGTTTCACCGGCTATATCGTACTGAAATCCGCCCAATAAGCTTTAAATGTTTTTGAGATGAAAACAGGCATTCAAAAGATTTTCCTTTCCCTGGCCGCGCTCTTCGTGGCCGGGGAAGCTGCCGCCCAGCAACAGCCGCTGTATGCGCAGTATCAGTATAACGGGATGGTGATCAATCCCGGATATCCTTCCATGGACGAGTTCGGCAGTGCCACCGTGGTGATGCGCAACCAGTGGGTGGGGATGGAAGGCGCGCCGAAAACTGCGACGTTTTCCTTCTATTCGCCTATCCGCTCCACGGGCACCAGCGTAGGTTTCATGGCGCTGAAGGATGAGATCACGGTATATTCCCAAACGGGCTACCATTTGAACATCTCCCAGAAGGTCAAGCTGGATGACAAACTCTACCTGGCGATGGGCCTGAAGGGCGGGATGGAGCAGTACCGGGAAAACAACGATCACCTTGGGAGTCCTGACGATCCGGTGTTCGCCAATAACCAGTCGTACTGGAAAACCGATGTCGGTTTCGGCTTCGTGTTGTTTTCCGACAAGTGGTTCATTGGCTTTTCTGCCCCCTCGTTCCATAATTTTGACCTGGGCGGCTCGGTGAACAAAGTGGAGTTCAAGCGGCATATGTACCTGCACGGGGCATATATCACCAAGATCAACGACTTCCTGAAATTTAAGCCGGGGGTGGTTTTGCGCCAGGTGAGCGGGGCCGGTGTGCAGGCAGATATCAATGCGATGTTCATCTTGAAGGACGTGTTATGGGCGGGTGCTACCTGGAGAACGGAGAAATCGGCCTGTGCAACGGTACAGGTGCAGGTGTCGAAGAACTTCCAGTTCGGGTATTCGTATGATTTTGCGTCGAACACGCATTTGAAGAGCATGCAGGGCGGATCGCACGAACTGATGCTGAATTACCGGTTCAGCCTCCAGAAAGATAAAAAACCGGCTCCCCGATTGCTTTAACGGATAAAATTTTATACATTAGTGAAATAAATATTCAGGTTATTGCATCTGAAATTTATCCAGCTACGTATATACTCCCGAACAAGCATACACGACATGTTTTGCCTCGCCTTTCATAGTTGTTTATCCAGGTTTATTTTGGTTAATAGTTAGTTATCCTAACGTGAAGGTTTTGAATCTTCATTTTTTTAAATTAGATTTGATTTAAAGATTGACACCGTAAGTGAGGCTGTTGTTTAGTGATCAACCAAAGTTCTTTCCAACACGATTCCGATTTTAATCATCAAAGATATTTGTCGATGCGGCAACGCAAAGGCAGTAAGAGTTGTCTTAAGCTAAATTGGAGAAAAATTCGAGCCTGATGTTCGTGTCGGGCTCTATTTTCAGTTTTTCTTTCGGCGATCTTGCGAAAAGCATTTCAAAGAGTCTTATTAGGGAATAAGGGATTTTTGTCTTAAGCTAAATTGGAGAAAAACGAGCCTGGTTGTCTTATCGGGCTCTTTTCATTTTACCCCTTTCCGACTGCTCCGTTTAAACTATCATTCCGCCAGAAAATTTTCTGCCGGGCTTACAGAAATAGTTTAGTAATCCTAACTATATAATTAATTTTTTGTAGATTTACAGAGAAGGAAAACGCTTCGCCATGGCCCTTTCCTGAAAATCAACGACATCTGCTTTCACAAACTTTTTATATCCACTTTGCATTACTAGTTAATTTGGAGGATGGGCCTGATTGTCAAGTCGGGCCTCTTTTTTTATGCTTTTTTCCGAAAAATCGCTAGATTTAAAACATACCAATGCACCGGATAACCATGAATGAGGAAGTGTTGCTCATGATATTGTTTCTTGCCCACCTGTGGCTGGTGGTCCGCTTTGTGGTACTTCATACTTTTAAAAGGACCGACAACAACCGCCCTTATCACCTGAAATGGCTCATGCTGGTATTTTTTGTACCCTTTTTGGGATACGGCCTCTATTTCTGGTTAACCCGGAAGAGTATTTCCGAAAATCAATCCTGATCCGGCGATATGTTCGTCAAACTAGTCTGACCCTTGATTTCAGCCGTGATAGGCCTGTAATCCGGCTTATTTCCCCCTTCGTTGCTAAAATTCGATGACCGTTATCCGGTCACCGGTCGATGCTCCGGATAGAAGCAGTGAATCACAAGTTCCGTTGAAGCGCATCCAGCTGGTCTTCCATCGAAAATCGAACTTAAAAATAATGCTGGACAGACCATCCGTTCGATGCATCCGTCCAGCATTGTTTTTGATGACCGACCGGCGAAAGCCCGGTGTCGATCCGGTTATTAACCGGTGAATAGCGGCTGATAAAAGCACCCGTCAATCCGGGTCCCGCTCTTTTTCCATGTTCACCGCGTTTTCATTTTCCTGCCGCAGCCTTTCCCACTCGCGGGAAGTAGCCCTGTGCTGCCGGATCGCGCGGATAGACAGGCGAACGGCGATAAAAAGGCACACCAGCGCGGCCAGTACCTGGAAGATGCTGTCGCCGATAAACAGGAAGAAATCGAACGCGCCATGGAACATCACCGCCCAGAAAAGCCCCGTGAACAGCAACGTGCCCCTGTGCTGGGGGATAAACTTCGCCAGCCCGGCATAATACCCCATCAAAATCGCAAAACAGGCGTGCGCCGGCACGGAAATGAACATCCGCGCCCAACCCGTGGCTATCCCGTATTGGTACACGTAGCTGATATTTTCCGCCGTGGCGAAGCCCATCCCGATCATCACGGAGTACACAATACCGTCAAACGGCTCGTCGAACGCTTTTTTCGGGTAAGCGAAGTACCGCAGCACGAGGTATTTTCCACCTTCTTCACTGAGGCCCACGATAAGGAAAGCATAAATCGCGCTGCTGAGCAAACCGTCGCCGGAAGGCCGCCAGCCGCGGATGGCGGCCGCCGTCTGCACGAAAAGCGGCAACGCCACGCAGAGCACGCCCAACAGGAAACAACGGACCAGCAAGCCCAGGGGCTCACGGTTGCGCTGGTCGAGCGCGTAAATGACCAGCATGATGGCGATCCCCGGCGCTACAGCCAGGGCGAATGCGTTCATTAACATGTCAGATTCCTTTGGATTGTCTCCGGGCCGCCAGCCAGGCTTCCAGTTCGGAAAGGCTGAAGCTGCTCAGGTTTTTGTCTGCAGAGAGACCGCCTTTTTGTGCGGCGAGCGCGCCGTAGCGGATGTCGGCAAACCCTTCGATCGTGTGCGCGTCCGGGTCGATGGAGAGCATCGCGCCCTTGCCGATGGCCAGGGAGATCCATTCCCAGTCGATGTCGAGCCGGCGCGGGTGCGCGTTCAGTTCGATCACTACCTGGTTGGCCACGCAGGCGTCGATGATGGCGGGATGATTTACGGGGTAACCGTTGCGGCTCAGCAGGAGGCGGCCGGTCATATGCCCGAGGATCGTCGTATATGGGTTTGCGATGGCTGCCAGCAGCCGGGCCATGGCTTTTTCTTCCGGCATTTTGAGGTTGGAGTGCACGGAGGCGATGACCAGGTCGAAGCTGCGGAGGATATCGTCCGGGTAATCGAGGCTGCCGTCGTTCAAAATATCCGCTTCGATGCTTTTGAGGATTTTGAAGGGCGCGAGTTTTTTGTTCAGCTCATCGATCTGCGCGTGCTGCGCCAGGATGCGGTCGGGCTGAAGGCCGTTGGCATAGAATGCGGAGCGGGAGTGATCGGAGATGACGAGATATTCGAAACCTTTATCCCTGGCGGCTTTGGCCATATCTTCCAGTGAGCTGGCGCCATCGCTCCATTGGGAATGGGAGTGGATGATGCCTTTGATATCGCTGGCCTGGATGAGTGTGGGGAGTTTGCCGGCGGCGGCTTTGAGGAGGATATCGGGCGTTTCGCGGAGGGCGGGCGCGATGTCCGGGAGGCCGGCGCGGGTGAAAATTTCGGTTTCGGTGGCTTCGGTGCCGCCGTTGGCAGCGCCTTCACGCGCGAAGAACGCGGTGAGGAAGGCATCGGTGCCGGTGGTGGTGAAGAGTTTGGTGGCGAAATGTTCGGGTGCGGTGCCGAAGAGGCGTATTTTGACCTGTTCACGGAATTGAACGAGGATGGAATCGTCGGTATTGCCGAGCCTTTCGAATCCATCGAGTGCATGGAAAGTATCGGACACCAGTTCGATGGGGGTGCCTACAACGAATTCCAGTTCATCGATAACGGGTTGCTGGCGGCGGTAGGCGCCGGTGGGGGAGACGGGCGTTCCGGGGAAGGATTTCTCGAGGAGTGTGAGAAGTTCTTTGGCGAAGGGCTCTACTTCGGCGAAGAGGAACCTTTCGCGGTTGGAGAGGAAGAATTCGATGCTCTGGCGGATGGATTCCTGCGTTTTGGCGCCGAACCCTTTGAGGAGGGTGAGCCGGTTTTCGTTGCAGGCGTAGAGGAGTTCGCCGAGGGTTTCGATTTCGAGTTCTTTCCAGATGGTGGCGATCTTTTTGGGCCCGATGCCTTTGATGCGCATCATGTCGAGAATGCCTGCGGGAGTTTTGGCGAGGTATTCTTCGAGGAGGGTAAAGGCGCCGGTGTCGAGCATTTCGCAAACAGATTTACCGGTGGATTCGCCGATGCCTTTAATGCGGAAGATAGCGTCTCTGGGCGTTTCCTGGAGGGGAACGGTGAGTTTTTCTATCTGGAAAGCCGCGTTGGCGAAGGATTTGGCTTTAAAGGGATTATCTCCGTGGATGTCCATGAGTTTGGCGAGCAGGGAGAAATTATCGGCGATGACGTAGTTATCCATAGGGGTGTAAGTTAACAAAAAAAAGAACCTCGATTTTCATCGAGGTTCTTTATGCTACAGTTTGTAAATCCGATCTTACATGGCCGGAGCTGCAGGAGCAGAGGGAGCTGCTTTTTTAGCAACTTTCTTTTTCGGAGCAGCTTTCTTAGCGGCGGCTTTTTTAGGAGCAGCTTTCTTGGCAGCGGCTTTCTTAGGAGCAGCTTTCTTAGCAGCGGCTTTTTTAGGAGCAGCTTTCTTAGCAGCAGCTTTTTTCGGAGCGGCTTTCTTAGCAGCGGCTTTTTTAGGAGCAGCTTTCTTAGCAGCAGCTTTTTTCGGAGCGGCTTTCTTAGCAGCGGCTTTTTTAGGAGCAGCTTT